>NZ_VOQS01000005.1:0-1334428 GCF_007995085.1 Paraburkholderia azotifigens | reverse complement strand
AAACCCCGATACGGGTGCAGACCTGAGGAACGACACCCATGCCCACGATGGGACGATTTTTGACCTGCTGGGTTCGCGGCTTGACGGCGGTCGGGAATCCCTTCATGAGCAGAATTTATCCCGTTCAGCACCAGCGGACAGTGACCACCTGCTCGATGATCTGTACGTTCGCTATTGCAAAGCGCTCGACTGGCAGGAACCGCTGATGCCGGGCACATGGGTACCCTCGAGCCGGTCGGTTAGCGTTGACAGGATGATCGACACACCTCGCGAGGAAGAGGGCCACACCACAGGCGCAGCGATATCGGGCCTGTTTCCGGATATAGAAAGCGTCGATGAGGCGTTTGGTCCCTCGTTGCAAACGCGATGACGCGGGATGAAGACTGCGACCGTGCTCCAGAGATTCTCAGGCTGTTCGCGCCGCCGGAATATCTGGTGAAGGGGCGCGTCAGAACCGTATTTCCGCCTGCGCTCACCCGGCGCGAACACCATACGCTGTCGATTGACAGTCCCGTAATGGAATTGGGCAGCACATCCCAGAAACAGGAGCGCGGACAACTCATGAGCAGTGGGCACAACAACGATCATTGGCGGCCGGCAGCATCTGAGCGCATCGCAGCTGAGACAAAAGACAACGGGGAAGCGCAATGAAGCAACGCCGGAAAACTGAGCCGTTGGTCACGCGCGCGCCGCGCCGTCAGAACAGCTATCTGATGCCGACGCTACTTGATCGTCTGGCCGATCATGCGCCTCATCGATTGCACGAGAGCCCAGGCGAATATGCGGTGACACGCACCCAGATGCGCGACGTCATCCTGCGCGACCTGGCGTATCTCCTGAACACGACTAATTTCGGCAAGGAGATTGACCGTGAGCAGTACCCGGAAGCAGCCGCATCCACGATCAATTATGGTGTTCCCCCGCTGACCGGCGAGTACGCTGCGTCGCGCGCGTGGGTGGACATCGAGCGGGATATTCTCCGTGCGATTCTCGATTTTGAGCCGCGCCTGATCCCGGAAACACTCAGCATTTCCCGGCTGAAAGGAACCGACGGAAGCCGCTATAACAACCTCTCTTTTGAAATTCATGGAGAGATCCAGCTCGATCCCTATCCACTGGAATTCACGGTGCAAAGCACGCTGGATCTGGAGACGGGCCAGCTCCATGTGACGGGCAGGCGAGCGGGTTGAAGTGAACAACGTGTTGCTCAGAAGACAGATCCTGAATGGACCCAAAGTTGCTTGAATATTTCAACGGACAACTGGTCCGGCTGCGTGAACAGGGCGGGGCGTTCGCGCAGCAACATCCGGAAATCGCTGCGCGTCTGGGTACGCAGAGGGCCACGGGTGGCGATCCGTATGTGAGGTTCCTCATTGAGTCGTTCTGCCAGATGGCGGCACGCACGCAGACCAAGCTCGACGCGCAGTTTCCGAAGTTTGCTGCGCAACTGATGGACGCCCTCTGCCCAGGCTATGTCGCTCCGACGCCGTCGATCGCGGTGGCACGCGTATATCCGCGCGCCGTCGATGCCAATGCGCCCAATGCGCCCAATGGACACACTGTGCCGCGCGGTACCATGTTCAAGGCGCGTGTCGCCGCTGGCGAGAGGACGGCATGTCAGTTCCGCAGCGCCCGCGATGTAGCGCTTTATCCGCTTGAAATCAGCGACGCGAGACTCACGGGCATCCCGGCCGACATACAGGGAATCGACCGGTATGTTTCGGCCGAACGGCACGTGCGGGGCGCATTGCGCATTCGTTTTCGCACCACAGACACATCGCCGATATCCGGCCTGCAGGGGCTGGACCGCCTGCCCGTGTATCTGGCAGGCGACGAACACTTCGCCTCTCATCTTTTTGAACTGCTGCACGCCGGCGCCGTCGCGCTCGTTATCGGCGAGCCGGGACAATTCGACACCAATGGCCGCTCACCGTCCGTTGTGACATCCCGTCCGCTTGCGCATGAGGGGCTGGGTGTCGACGAGGGGCTGTTGCCGATGAGCTGGTCGAAATTCCACGCGTACGACCTGTTGCGCGAGTATTTCGCGTGCCCAAACCAGTTCTATTTCTTCACGTTGACGGGACTAAAGGAAGGGTTCAGCCGTATCCGGGGACACGCAGTCGAGGTGGTGGTATTGCTGGACCGCAGCGCGGAAAAGCTCGCCGGTGTGATGGATGCAGCGCGGCTGGCGCTGTTCTGCACACCCGCGATCAACCTGTTTTCCAGGCGTACCGACCAGATCGGCATTTCACCGGGGAGCACGGACACCCTGCTATTCCCGTCGCGGATCGATCCACTCGACTACGAAGTGTTTTCGATTGACCGCGTCATCGCACAGGAAACACCCACGTCCCCGGGGCACGAATTCCGGCCGATGTTTGCGACGCTGAACAACGACAGGCGCAACTACGGCCGGTATTTCACGACTCGCCGCGAACAGCGGGTGATATCGGGCTCCGCCCAACGCGCTGGCACACGCACGTCCTACATCGGTACGGAACTGTTCGTTTCCCTCGTCGATCAGCAAAATGCACCGTGGAGTGGGGCGCTGCGCTATCTCACGGCCGAGGCCTGGGTGACCAACCGCGATTTGCCTCTACTCGTGCCGCGCAACGGCGTGAATGATCTCGAAGGCGGGGACGACAACGTCATTGCGTCCGTGGGGCTCGTGCGGCCGCCCAGTCCGCCACGGCCGCCTTGGGTCGAACGCGAAGTGCCCTGGCGTCTCGTGCGACTGCTGAACTTTGCGAACCTGCCCATCAGCGATATGAGCCATCGCGATGGCGGCAAGGCATTACGTGATCTTCTTCGTCTGCATCTGCCCGACGGCGACAACGGAATGCTGCGTCAGATAGAAGGCCTGATCGGCGCGAAGTCCGGGCCGGTCGAACGCATGCTCACCCGCGAGGGTCCGCTGGTATTCGGTCGTGGGGTGGAGTACACCCTGACGGTCGATGAGACCGGTTTCTCAGGCGCCAGTCCATACCTGCTCGGACTGATCGTGGAGCGCTTCCTCTCCAGCCATGAATCTCTCAGTGCATTCACGCAGACTGAACTGCACTCGATGCAACGCGGGCTCATCGCCCGCTGGCCCGTTCGCATGGGTACGCGCGAGGGCAACTGACGCGGCATACCCGCACTCTGATACACAAAGGTTGACCAATGAGTTCCGAGAACAGCAAGAAGTCACAAAAGAACACGACGAGGGAGCCGCACCACAGCCATGACTGGATGTCTCCCGTCAAGGACGGTATGCAGTGCGGTGCAGACCTCGAGTACGACCCGGAATTCGTGGTCCTGGCCTCGGCCGTGGCCGCAAAGACGGAAGCGCAGTACGGCGATTTTGTTGGCGTGCCGGAACCGGTGAACTGGACCGACGTGGATCGCGACTGCCGGCGGCTGATGATGCGCAGCAAGGATATCCGCCTCGCGGTCCTGTTCACACGCTGCTGCACACGCCTGAAGGGCGCTGCGGGTCTCGCCGAAGGCCTTGCACTGCTTGCTGCGTGGCTTGCCGCGTGGCCTGAGGCGATCCATCCGCAACCCGACGTCGACGAAGACCGGGAGGCCGCGTTCGAAATCCGCATGAATGCCTTGCAGTCGCTCACCGACACCCATGGCCTTCTGTCCGATCTGCGTGAGATCGCGCTCACACGGTCGACGGCTACCCGATTGCAGGTGAGGGACGTGGAGCGGGCGTTCGCCCATCCACGACCGTCAGACGCCCTGTCACCCGATTCGGTCACGCGGCAACTCGAGGAACTGCGCATGCGGCATCGCTCCGTCCTGACGGGATTCGACGACGCGCTGGAGAGTCTGGCCTCGATCGAAGGCTGGTGCCGTGTGCATCTGAGCCTCTACGCACCGGATCTGACCGCACTCAAACGCATTCTTGGCCACGTTGCCTCGCCTGCCGGAAGTCGCGCGGCACACGACGCCCTCGAGGAAGCGCACGGCACAAAACGGGAGAACCAGGACGAACAGGAGCACGCAGCATTGGCCGAAGCACCGATTACCTTTGATGAAAGCGACGCGAGCACATCGTCCGAACCCATGACATCGCGTATGGCCGCCAGCGCTTCTGATCGTCATGCAGCGCTCGACCTGATCCGTGAAGCACGCCTGTGGTTCGAGCAGCACGAGCCGAGCAGTCCGATCCCGGTGTTGCTCAAACGCGCGGAGCAGTTTGTCGGCAAGCGTTACGTCGATGTGGTCAAAGCGATTCCGCCCGAACTGCTGGCTCAATGGGAACAGGCGGACCAGGCGGAATAGCGGGTGGCAGGCGCGCTATCAGGAAAGTTCGAAAACGAGCAATCCATGCGGCGAATCGGATCAGCTTTGGGGCATGCAAGAAAAAAGCCCGCCGAAGCGGGCCCAGGCATACATTGGCACACAGGCGATCAATGATCGTGCCGCACGCAAACTGTCGCCGTTTGCTGTGCGGCCTTGCGGCTCAGCAGCAGCGTGACGGCAGCCGACACCGCCAGCGTCGCGCCGACCACATAAAGCCCCGCTGAATAGCCGCCCGTCACGTTCTTGAGCCAGCCGATCGCGAATGGCCCGACGAAGCCGCCAAGATTGCCGACGGAGTTGATCATCGCGATACCTGCCGCGGCGCCCGCACCGGAGAGGAACTTGCTGGGCATTGCCCACAGCGGCGCTTTGGCCGCGCTGATGCCGACGTTGACGACCACGAGCGCGAGCACGATCAGCAACGCCGTGCCCGCCTGACCGGCGAAGACGAAGCCGACGCAGGCCAGCGCGCAGGGAATCACGACGTGCCACGTGCGTTCTTCCGTCCTGTCGGAGTGCCTGGCCCACAGCACCATCGCGATGACGGCGAGGATGCTCGGTATCCCTGTAAGCAGCCCTGTTTGCAGCGCGCTGAAGCCGAACTGCCTGACGATCAGCGGCGCCCACAAGCCAAGCGTGTACAAGCCCGCCGACGTGCCGAAATAGATCAGCGCAAGCGCCAGCACACGCGGATCGCGCAGCGCGCTCAAGGCGCCCGCAGTGTGACCCGCATGGCCCTTGCGCTCGTCGGCTTCCGACTTGAGCTTCGCGATCAGCCATGCGCGTTCGTCGTCCTGCAGCCAGTGGGCTTTGTTGGGCGTGTCGGTGAGGAACTTCAGCACCACGAAGCCGAGCACGACGGCGGGCAGCGCCTCGATGATGTAGAGCAGTTGCCAGTCGGCGAGGCCGAACATCGGCGGCATCTGCATGATCGCGCCCGACAGCGGCGAGCCGATGGCCGTCGAAATCGGCGCGGCGGCCATGAACCATGCGGCCGCCGCCGCGCGCTGCTTCGCCGGAAACCAGAGGCTCAGATAGAGAATGATGCCCGGAAAGAAGCCCGCTTCCGCGACGCCCAGCACGAAGCGCAGCACATAGAAGCTGGTCGGACCCGTCACGAACGCCGAGGCCGCCGACACGATGCCCCACGTCACCATCACGCGCGCAATCCAGAGGCGCGCGCCCACGCGATGCAGGATCAGATTGGACGGCACTTCGAACAGGAAATAGCCGATGAAGAACAGCCCGCCGCCCAGGCCGAACGCGGTCGGCGACAGGCCGATTGCCTTGTTCATCGTCATCGCCGCAAAGCCGACGTTGACGCGATCGAGGAAGCTGACGAAGTAGAGCAGCATCACGAACGGAATGATCCGCCACATGAGCTTGCGCGCTACCCGCGATTCGAGTTCCGCTTGCATGTGTCTCCTCCTTGGAGGTTAGCCGGTCGATGCCGGCACGATCGGGGCTTCGCGCGTCGTCTGCCGTTTACGGTCAGTTGTTGTTGTGTGCGCGAAGCCTTGTGGCGCGTGCGTTATGCAGCCACCGCCAATTTCTCGACGAGCGCGCACACGGCCGCCGTCACCTGCGCCGTCGTCGCCGTGCCGCCGAGGTCGCCCGTATGCAGCGACGTATCGGCCGTGACGGTTTCGATCGCCGACATGACACGCTTTGCCGCTTCGAATTCGCCGAGGTGTTCGAGCAGCATCACGATCGACCAGAACGTGCCGATCGGATTCGCGAGGCCCTTGCCCATGATGTCGAACGCGGAGCCGTGGATCGGCTCGAACATCGACGGATAGCGGCGCTCGGGATCGATGTTGCCCGTCGGCGCAATGCCCAGGCTGCCCGCGAGCGCCGCGGCAAGATCGCTCAAGATGTCGGCGTGCAGATTGGTCGCGACGATGGTGTCGAGCGACGCGGGGCGGTTGATCATGCGCGCCGTCGACGCATCGACGAGTTCCTTGTCCCATTTGACGTCCGGGAACTCCTTCGAAATCTGCAATGCGACTTCGTCCCACATCACCATTGCGTGACGTTGCGCGTTGCTCTTCGTGATGA
This sequence comes from Paraburkholderia azotifigens, assembly GCF_007995085.1. Lineage (GTDB taxonomy): Bacteria > Pseudomonadota > Gammaproteobacteria > Burkholderiales > Burkholderiaceae > Paraburkholderia > Paraburkholderia azotifigens. The sequence goes on along the minus strand of NZ_VOQS01000005.1, from coordinate 1,328,077 downwards.
CGGTGAGCAGCTTGCGCGGACGCGACTGCGCGAGACGGAACGCGAAGCGCATGATGCGCTCGACGCCGGCGCGCGTGAGGATCGAGACGTCGGTCGCGGCTTCGATCGGATGGCCCTGATGCACGCGGCCGCCCACGCCGGAATATTCGCCCTCGGAGTTTTCGCGGACGATCACCCAGTTCAGGTCTTCGGGCTTGCAACGCTTGAGGGGCGCGTCGATGCCGGGGAGGATGCGGGTCGGTCGCACATTGGCGTACTGGTCGAGTCCCTGGCAGATCTTCAGGCGCAGGCCCCACAGCGTCACGTGATCGGGCACATCGGGATCGCCCGCCGAGCCGAACAGGATCGCGTCCTTGTCGCGGATCGCATCGAGACCGTCGGCGGGCATCATCACGCCATGCTGGCGATAGTAGTCGGCGCCCCAGTCGAAATTTTCGAACTCGAAGCGGAAGGTGTTGCTCGCGCGCGCCAGCGCTTCGAGCACTTCCTTGCCCGCCGGCACGACTTCCTTGCCGATGCCGTCGCCGGGAATCGTCGCAATGCGATAGCTCTTCATGTCTCACTCCTTCACAGATCAATTTGGAATGGAGCCGACTTTACCCAACTTGGAACGCAGTAACCGGTGCTAGACTCAAAGCATCTTTAACTTAAATTCACAAATCGCGCCGTGACCGACACCGTTCAACCGACCGATCTGAGCTTCTTTTCGACGCTGGCCGCATCGGGCAGCCTGAGCGCCGCGGCACGCGAGTTGGGCTTGACGCCCGCCGCCGTGAGCAAGCGGCTGACGCAGATGGAGCAGCGCGCGGGCGTGCCGCTCGTCAACCGGACGACGCGCCGGATGATGCTGACGCCCGAGGGCGAGGTGTATCTGGAGCACGCACGCCGGATACTCGACGAGATCGATGCGCTGTCCGAGTTGCTGGGCAGCGCGAAGAAGAGCCCGAAGGGATTGTTGCGGGTGAACGCGACGCTCGGCTTCGGGCGCAGTCATGTGGCGCCGGCCATCTCACGCTTCGTCAATCGCTATCCGCAGGTTGCGGTGCAACTGCAGCTATCGGTGACGCCGCCGCCGCTCACCGACGATGCCTTCGATGTCTGCATCCGCTTCGGCGAGCCGCCCGACAGCCGGGTCGTCGCGCGCAGGCTCGCAGCGAATCGACGGCTGCTGTGCGCGGCGCCTTCGTATATCGCCGAATATGGCGAGCCGCTCGCGCCGCACGAACTCGTGCGGCACAACTGCATCGGCATCCGGCAGGGCGACGAAGCGTATGGCGTGTGGCGGCTGACGACGGGGCGCGGCGCCGCGCGCAAGACGGAGGCGGTGCGCATCAACGGCAATCTGACGACTAATGATGGCGAGATTGCCGTTAAGTGGGCGCTCGAAGGGCACGGCATTCTGATGCGCGCGGAGTGGGACATCAATGAATATCTCGCGGATGGGCGGCTCGTGCAGGTGTTGCCTGCGTATGAGACGCCGGGCGCCGATATCTTTGCGGTGTACTCGCAGAGGCACCAGATGTCGGCGCGCATACGGACGTTCGTGGATTTTATTGCGGCGGAGTTGAGAGAGGCGCGGGAGGGGTAGGGACCTGTCCTGCTTCAGGCAAATCACCAATCCGGCACAGCCAACACGCCCTCCCGCAGTGCTGCGCCGCACCAGCGCAGTGCCCCGAGGCATCACGTTGAACCATCGTGAGCCCGTGCGATCTTTCACAAAAAAGCGCCGCAATCCCAGGCCCAGCAAGCCGCTCGGGCATTGAGCGCCCACATGGCACACACCTTGCCTTAACTCTCCCGTGTCGACTCAACGACGAGTCGAACAGCAGCAACCCCCAAGCACCGACGAATTTTGGACAACGGCGTCCCCTGGATCTGGTCTCGCACCCGATTCGCGGGACGCCGTAGTCGTTTACAGGCCCGGAACATGACCGACATCGCCGAAAAAGCCGACAAAGCCACCTCGATCGATCTGCTCAACTGGCGCACGCCCGCCATGCGCGCGTTCCACTTCGCGTGGATGGCGTTCTTCGTTTGCTTCTTCGCGTGGTTCGCGTGCGCGCCGTTGATGCCGCTCATCAAACAGGAGTTTCATCTCACGGCCGATCAGGTAGCGAACATCAACATCGCCGCCGTTGCGATCACCATTCTCGTGCGTCTGATCGTCGGCCCGATGTGCGACCGCTTCGGCCCGCGCAAGGTCTACGTCGCGCTGATGACGCTCGGCGCGCTGCCCGTGCTCGGCGCGGCGCTCGCGCACAGCTACACCGCGTTCCTGCTGTGCCGGCTCGGCATCGGCGCCGTCGGCGCGAGCTTCGTGATCACGCAATATCACACGTCGGTGATGTTCGCGGGCAATGTGGTTGGCACGGCAAACGCGACGAGCGCAGGCTGGGGCAATGCAGGCGCAGGCGCCGCGCAGATGCTGGTGCCGCTGATGCTCGCCGGCATCGTCGCACTCGGCGCGAGCAATGCGGATGCATGGCGTCTCACGCTGGTGCTGCCCGGCCTCGCGATGCCCGTGATGGCCGCGCTCTACTGGCGCTTCACGCAGGACTGCCCGCAAGGCAATTTCAGCGAACTGCGCGCGCGCGGCATTTCCGTCGATAGCGGCAAGAAAGGCGGCTGGGCGAGCCTGCTCGCGGCGTCTCGCAACTACCGCGTGTGGATGCTGTTTGTCACCTACGCCGCGTGCTTCGGTGTCGAAGTGTTCATCCACAACGTCGCGGCCATCTACTACGTCGATCACTTCCAGCTCTCGCTGCGCGACGCCGGTCTCGCGGCGGGCAGCTTCGGTCTGCTCGCAATCTTCGCGCGTCCGCTCGGCGGCCTGCTGTCGGACTGGGGCGCAAAGCGCCGCGGCTTGTCCGCGCGCTCGATGCTGCTGTTCGCGCTGATCGCCGGGGAAGGCGCGGGCCTGCTGCTGTTCTCGCAGGCGAATCACGCGGCGTTCGCCGTGCTCGCGATGCTGCTGTTCGGTCTCTTCACGCACATGGCCTGCGGCGCGACCTACGCGCTCGTGCCGTTCATCGACCGCAAGGCGCTCGGCGGCGTGGCGGGCATCGTCGGCGCGGGCGGCAATGTCGGCGCGGTCGCGGCGGGCTTTCTCGCGAAGGGCATGGGCGATCTGCATCAAACGCTGTTGACGCTCGGCGCTCTGGTCACGGCATCCGCGATCTGCGCCATCGCCGTGCGCTTCTCCGCCGAGCACACCGCACGCGAAGCCGCACTCGGCGCAACGAATTAAATCAATGAATCCCCTCTCTGACAGGATCGGCGACATGAAAGTCATCGTTATCGGCCACGGCATGGTCGGCCACAAACTGCTCGAATGCCTCGCGGAGCAAAGCGCTGCGCGCCCCGACATCACCGTGCTGTGCGAAGAGCCGCGTCCCGCCTACGATCGCGTGCATCTGTCGGAGTTCTTCTCGGGCAAGTCCGCCGACGACCTGTCGCTCGTCGCGCCCGGTTTCTTCGAGCGCGACGACATGGTGTTGCGCCTGAACGCGAAAGCCGTATCGATCGATCGCGACGCGCACACGGTCACGACCTCGACGGGCGAAACGCTCGCCTACGACAAGCTCGTGATCGCGAGCGGCTCGTACGCCTTCGTGCCGCCCGTGCCCGGCAAGGACCGCAAGGACTGCTTCGTCTACCGCACGATCGAAGATCTCGAAGCGATGCAGGAATGCGGCGCGCGTTCGAAGACGGGCGTCGTCGTGGGCGGCGGCCTGCTCGGTCTCGAATGCGCGAAGGCGTTGCGCGACATGGGCCTCGAAACGCACGTCGTCGAATTCGCGCCGCGTCTGATGGCGGTGCAGGTCGACGACGGCGGCGGCAAGATGCTGCGCGGCAAGATCGAAGAACTCGGCGTGACCGTGCATACGCAGAAGAACACGCTGGAGATCGTCGACGGTGAAGACGGCACGCATCGCATGCAGTTCGCGGACGGCAGCCATCTCGACACCGACATGATCGTGTTCTCGGCGGGGATCCGTCCGCGCGACGAGATCGCGCGCGCGTGCGGTCTCGAAGTGGGCGCACGCGGCGGCATCGTGATCGACAATCACTGCCGCACCAGCGATGCCGATATCTACGCGATCGGCGAATGCGCGTTGTGGAACGGCCAGATTTTCGGGCTTGTCGCGCCGGGCTATGAAATGGCGCGCGTGACGGCGAAGCAGTTGCTGGGCGAACAGGAGGCGGCATTTGCAGGCGCCGACATGAGCACGAAGCTCAAGCTGATGGGCGTCGATGTCGCGAGCCTGGGCGACGCGCATGCATCGACGGCGGGCAGCCGTACGTATCAGTTCAGCGACGAGCGCAAGCAGGTGTACAAGAAGCTCGTCGTGTCGGATTGCGGCAAGTATCTGCTCGGCGGCGTGATGGTCGGCGACGCGAGCGAATACGGCACGCTGCTGCAGATGATGCTGAACCGTATCCAGTTGCCCGAGTCGCCGGAATTCCTGATCCTGCCGCAAACGGACGGCAATGCGAAGCCCGCGCTCGGCGTCGACGCACTGCCGGAAAGCGCGCAGATCTGCTCGTGCAACAACATCTCGAAGGGCGCGATCTGCGCATCCGTCTGCGCGGGCGCGACGACCATCGGCGACGTGAAGAGCGCGACGAAGGCAGGTACGGCGTGCGGCGGCTGCGTGCCGCTCGTCACGCAGGTCATGAAGGCCGAGATGAAGAAGCAGGGCCTTGCCGTGAACAATCATCTGTGCGAGCACTTCCCGTTTTCGCGCCAGGAGTTGTATCACCTCGTGCGCGTCGAGCGCATCAAGACCTTCGGCGCGCTGCTCGACAAGCACGGCCACGGTCTCGGCTGCGATATCTGCAAGCCGGCCGTCGGCGGCATTCTGGCTTCGTGCTGGAACGAGTTCGTGCTGAAGAAGGAACACGCCAGCCTGCAGGATTCGAACGATTACTACCTCGCGAACATTCAGCGCGACGGTACGTATTCCGTCGTGCCGCGCATGCCGGGCGGCGAAGTGACGCCCGAAGGCCTGATCGCCGTCGGCCAGGTCGCGAAGAAATATGGCCTCTATACGAAGATCACGGGCGGACAGCGGGTCGACCTGTTCGGCGCACGCGTCGAGCAGTTGCCGTCGATCTGGGAAGAACTGATCGCGGCGGGCTTCGAGTCGGGCCATGCATACGGCAAGTCAGTGCGCACGGTGAAATCGTGCGTCGGCTCGACGTGGTGCCGCTACGGCGTCGACGACTCCGTTGGTCTCGCGATCGATATCGAGAACCGCTACAAGGGTCTGCGTTCGCCGCACAAGCTCAAGTTCGCGGTGTCGGGCTGCACGCGCGAGTGCGCGGAAGCGCAGAGCAAGGACGTCGGCATCATCGCGACGGAGAAGGGCTGGAATCTGTACGTGTGCGGCAACGGCGGGATGAAGCCCCGTCATGCCGAACTGATCGCGTCGGACCTGGATCGCGAGACGCTGATCCGCTACATCGACCGCTTCCTGATGTTCTACGTGCGCACGGCGGACCGCCTCCAGCGCACGAGCGTATGGCGCGAAAACCTCGAAGGCGGCCTCGATTACCTGAAGGACGTCATCGTCCACGACAAGCTCGGCCTTGCCGCCGAGCTCGAAGCGGAAATGCAGCATGTGGTCGAGACGTACGAATGCGAATGGAAGAAGGCCGTCACGGACCCTGAAACGCGCAAGCGCTTCCGCCACTTCGTCAACAGCGAGAACGCCGACGACAACATCAGCTTCGTCGCGACGCGCGGCCAGATCCGTCCGGCCACGCCTGACGAACGGCAGCAGCGGCCCGTGCGCATTCCCGTCGTCGTCGAGCAGTTGCCCGAGTCCGCGGAAACCGTCTAACCCTCACTCACCGATATAACGGAGAACGACATGAACAACGACCGTCTGCCGATCACCTGGACTTCGATCTGCGCGCTCGACGAAATCGTGCCGAACACGGGCGTCTGCGCGCTCGTCAACGGCGAGCAGGTGGCCGTGTTTCGCGTCGAAGGCGAGCGCGGCGGCATCTATGCCATCGACAATTTCGACCCCGCTTCGCAGGCGGCCGTGCTGTCGCGCGGGTTGATCGGCAGCCTCGGCGAGCGCGTCGTCGTCGCTTCGCCGATCTACAAGCATCACTTCGATCTGCGCACGGGCGAGTGCCTCGAAGCGCCCGACAAGTCCGTCAGCGCGTTCACGACGCGCATCGAAGACGGACACGTGTGGGTGTCGGCCTGATCAGGCGTGTGAGCTTTTAACGGACCTTTGCCATGGCGTGCGAGAACATCAAGACGGTTTGCCCTTACTGCGGTGTCGGTTGCGGCATGGTGCTGCACGTCGAGGAAGGGCAGGTCGTCAAGATTTCCGGCGACAAGGATCATCCGACGAACTACGGCAGGCTGTGCACGAAAGGCCAGTCGGCGCACGTCGCGCTGCGTAACGCTGGCCGCCTCGAAGGCGCGTTCGAACGCCGCACGCGCGACGCCGATCCGATTCCCGTCCCCGTGGATCTCGCGATTCCCGACACGGCTCGCCGTCTGCGCGCGATTCTCGACGAACACGGTCCCGATGCGCTGTCGTTCTATGTGTCGGGGCAGATGTCGATCGAGGCGCAGTATCTCGTGAACAAGCTCGCGAAGGGCTTCGTCGGCACGAACAACATCGAGTCGAACTCGCGGCTGTGCATGGCGAGCGCGGGCAGCGGCTACAAGCTGTCGCTGGGCGCGGACGGGCCGCCGGGTTCATATCAGGATTTCGACAGGACGAATCTGTTCTTCGTGATCGGCGCGAACATGGCCGACTGTCACCCCATTCTGTATCTGCGGATGATGGATCGCGTGAAGGCGGGCGCGAAGCTGATCGTCGTCGATCCGCGCCGCAACACGACGGCCGAGAAAGCGAACCTGTTCATGCAGATCAAACCGGGCACCGATCTCGCGCTGCTCAACGGTCTGCTGCATCTGCTGCATGAGAACGGACGTACCGACGCGCGCTTCATGGCCGGTTTCACGGAAGGCTGGGACGCGATGCCCGCGTTTCTCGACGACTACACGCCGGAAAAAGTCGCTGAAATCACGGGCATTCCTGAAGCCGATATCCGTCAGGCCGCGCAATGGATCGGCGATGCGCCCGAGTTCATCAGCTGCTGGACGATGGGGCTGAACCAGAGCACGCACGGCACCTGGAACACGAACGCGATCTGCAACCTGCATCTGGCAACAGGCAAGATCTGCCGCCCCGGCAGCGGTCCGTTTTCGCTGACGGGTCAGCCGAATGCGATGGGCGGCCGCGAGATGGGCTATATGGGCCCGGGCTTGCCTGGTCAGCGCTCGGTGCTGGTCGAAGAAGACCGCGCGTTCATCGAAGACCTGTGGCAAGTGCCGCGCGGCACGCTCACGACGAAGCTCGGCGGCGGCACCGTCGACATGTTCGAGCGGATGTCGGCAGGCGAGATCAAGGCGTGCTGGATCATCTGCACGAACCCGGTGGCGAGCGTCGCGAACCGGCAGAACGCGATTGCCGGATTGCAGGCCGCGGAACTCGTGATCGCACAGGACGCGTTCCTCGACACGGAAACCAACCGCTACGCCGATGTGCTGCTGCCCGGCGCGCTGTGGGCCGAAGCGGAAGGCGTGATGATCAACTCCGAGCGCAACATGTCGCTGATGCAGAAGGCGATCGATCCGCCGGGCGCCGCGCTCGCCGACTGGCAGATCATCGCGCGCGTCGCTTGCGAGATGGGCTTTGCGGACGCATTCACGTATGCATCGGCGGCGGAGGTGTTCGACGAGATCGTGCGCGCGTCGAATCCGAAGACGGGCTACGACCTGCGCGGCGCAAGCCACGCGCGCCTGCGCGAGACGCCGCTGCAATGGCCGTGTGCGCCCGATTCCGCAGAGGACCGCAATCCGCTGCGCTACGTCAACGACGGTGTCAGCCAGACGCTGACAGTGCTGCCCGACGGCACGCGTCCCGCGCTCGCGTTTCCGACCGCGAGCGGCAAGGCGATGTTCTTCGCGCGTCCGCATGTGAATCCTGCCGAAATGCCGGTCGCTGAATTCCCGATCGTGCTGAACACGGGCCGTCTGCAACACCAGTGGCACACGATGACGAAGACGGGCAAGGTGCCGATGCTGAACCGGCTGAATCCTGCTCCGTTCGTCGAACTGCATCCGGAAGACGCCGCTTCGCTCGGCGTGCGCGACAAGGATCGCATCGAGATCCGCTCGCGGCGTGGCCGCGCGGTGCTGCCCGCTGTCGTCACGGAGCGCGTGCGCGCGGGCAACTGCTTCGCGCCGATGCACTGGAACGACGTGTATGGCGACGATCTGTGCATCAACGCCGTGACGAGCGATGCCATCGACGCGATTTCGCAGCAGCCCGAGCTGAAGTTCTGCGCGGTGGCGCTGACGCGCGTCGAAGCCGAAACAGCAGAGACGGACGAACTCGCCGACGAAGCACCGGCACATCACATTCATGCAGCACCCGTCGTCGCGAGCGGCACGCCCGTCGCGCACGCCGGTCAGCAACAGGAACTGGATATGTCCCGTATCGACGCTCTCGCCGCCATGCTCGGCATCACCGACACGCCCGCGCCGACGCTGGACGACGCGTCGCGCGTCTATGTCGCCGGTTTCATCAGCGGTTTGCGTTCGTCGCAAGGCGAAGCTCGCGGCGTGCCCGCGTTGCCCGCCAGCGCGCCGCTTCCCGCAAGCACGCGCCTGTGGTTCGACGGCGTGCTCGCGGGCCTGTTCAGCCGCGCGGCGACGGATGTGCCCGCCGCGTTGCCTTCAGGCGCACAGTTCGCAACGGACGGCGCGTCTGCCGTGCGCATCGCGCATGCGCGCCCCAAGGTCGTGCTGCTGTGGGCGTCGCAGACGGGCAACGTCGAATCGCTGACCGAGCAATACGCGACGCAGTTGATGGAGTCGGGCTTTGAAATCCGCATGTCGTGCATGGCGGACTATCCCGTCGCCGCGTTGTCGCAGGCAAAGTACGTGCTCGTGATGACAAGCACGTTCGGCGACGGCGATGCGCCCGACAACGGCCAGAGCTTCTGGAACGCGTTGCAGGCCGACACGGCGCCTCGCCTCGCCGATCAGCAATACGCGGTGCTTGGATTCGGCGATCCCACCTACGACCAGTTCTGCGGCCACGGGCGCAAGCTGGATGCGCGGTTTGCCGAACTGGGCGCGAAGCGGCTGCACGTGCGCGTCGATTGCGACACGGATTTTCAGCACGCCGCCGACAAGTGGCTCGATGCCGTGATCGCGAAGATCAAGGAAGACGATGCATCGCTGTATGCCGTGCCTGCGCAAGGCGTGATTCCCGCTGTGTTGCCGGGCGCCTCGCCGTCCAAAGCGAGTCCCGCGCAATCGCGGCTCGTCGAGAATCTGCGTTTGAACCGCAACGGCTCGAAGGATACGCGCTACTTCTCGCTGGCGATCGGCGACGCGAATCTCGAATACGAAGCGGGTGATGCGCTGGGCGTGTGGCCGAGAAACTGCCCCGAACTCGTCGACGAACTGATCGACCTGTCGGGCGTGAAGGCGGATGCATCGGTGCATGTGGCGGGCGTCGGCGATATGCGGATCGCCGAGGCACTCACGCGGCACTATGAAATCGCGCGGCCGAGCGTCGAGGCGTTGCAGCTGATCGCATCGCGCAGCCGCAACGATGCGCTCGCAAAGCTGCTGACGGATGAACGCAAGGGCGATCTCAAGCAATGGCTGTGGGGCCAGCAGCTTGCCGACGTGCTGCACGAGTTTCCCGTCGATCTGTCGGCGGGCGAGCTGCTCGGCGTGCTCAAGCGTTTGCAGCCGCGTCTCTATTCGATCGCGTCGAGCCCGAAGGCGCATGCGGGCGAGGTGCATCTGACGGTGGCCGCCGTGCGCTACAACAACGGACGGCGCAACCGCAAGGGCGTGTCGTCGACATTTCTCGCGGACCGCGCGCACGATGTCAGCGTGCCAGTCTTCGTGCAGAAGTCCGCGCACTTCCGCCCGCCGCGCAGTGGCGACACGCCGATGATCATGGTCGGCCCCGGCACGGGCGTCGCGCCGTTCCGCGGCTTCCTGCATGAACGCGCCGCGCGCGGCGCGCAAGGGCGCAACTGGCTGTTCTTCGGCGAACAGCATGCGGCAACCGACTTCTACTATCGCGACGAACTCGAAGGCATGCAGAAAAGCGGCCTGCTGACGCGGCTCGATCTGGCGTTTTCGCGCGATCAGTCCGACAAGGTCTACGTGCAGGACCGCATGCGCGAGCAGGGCGCGCAACTGTGGTCATGGCTCGAAGAGGGCGCGCACTTCTATGTGTGCGGCGACGCCAGCCGGATGGCGAAGGACGTCGACGCCGCGCTGAAGGAAGTCGTCGCGCAGCACGGCGGCATGAGCGCGGAACGCGCGGACGAATACGTCGGCGCCATGGCGAAGAACCGGCGCTACGTGCGCGACGTCTATTGAGGCGGGCGGCGCGCGATCGCGCGCCTAACCGCGACCCCGGCATCGTGTCAAGCATTTCCGATTAAATCGCACACGATGTATAATGCGTTCTTCGAGAGACATCCGTCTCGTGCTGACGAGGACGCAAATGAAGACCACCGCCAAGGCAGAAGACACGAATCCGAAGCTCGCCGACTTCCTGTGCTTTGCCGTTTATTCGGCGAACCTCGCGTTCGGCAAGGCCTACAAGCCGATTCTGGAAGAACTGGGGCTCACGTACACGCAATACATTACCGTGATTGCGCTGTGGGAAGAGGACAACCAGACGGTCAGCAGCCTCGGTGAAAAGCTGTTTCTCGAATCGAACACGCTCACGCCGATCCTGAAGAAACTCGAAGGCATGGGTTATCTGGAGCGCCAGCGCGACCCCGAAGACGAGCGCCAGGTGCGCGTGAGTCTCACCAAGGCCGGCCGGCGTCTGCGTGAAAAGGCGTTTGGCATGGACCTGGTGGAGGCCTGCGGCCTCGCGCCGGACGAGTTTGCGAAGATGCAGAAATCGATCGTCAATCTGCGCAACAACCTGATCAAAGCCGTGAGCGAGCAGGAATAAGGGCGTTTCCACGCAGCGAATCGGGGCGCGGCGTGTTGGCCGCGTCCTGCCGGCGCCTCCGTGCGCCGTCGACATCGAGCCGGGTTCCGGCATTTTTTTCGAAATACATATCGCACGCGATTTAATCGCATGCTTGACAGACAGAATTTTCCGGCTAGAATGTATCGTACGCGATCTAATCGTGTGCGGTTAAGAAGGTGGTGATGCCTGACAGGCGTGATCCACCTGGTATCGAAAAACATGGCGCCCTCGGGTGAGGGCCTTCACCTTCAAATAGCGGAGTCAAACATGAACAAGTTCTTCAAAGTCGCAGTCTGGTTTGCAGTTGGCGTGGCAGCTTCCTCGTCGGCATTCGCCAGCGGTTTCGGTCCTGCGCCGCATTACAGCCCGCTGCAAGGCGCGCCGGCTTCCCAGCAAGGCCCCGCTGCGATCGTCGCCGACGCAGGCCGCAACGCGGCCGTCAACGACGACATGGGCGGCGTCGCAGACCAGACGGTTCAGTCGGGCGCACGCACCATCTCGGGCCAGTTCAGCACGTCGACCTTCAAGCATCACTAATTCACGGGCGAAGGAGAAACGACCATGGCAAGAATCGACAACGTGCTTTACACGGGCGAGACGCAAACGACGGGCGGCCGCGAAGGCGCGGCACGCAGTTCCGACGGCCGTCTGGACATCGAGCTGTCGCCGCCGGGCTCGAACGGCAAGGGCACGAACCCGGAGCAACTGTTCGCGGCCGGCTGGTCGGCGTGTTTCATCGGCGCAATGGGACTCGCGGCGCGCGAGCTGAAAGTGGCGCTGCCCGCCGACACCAGCGTGAACGCCGAAGTCGATCTCGGCACGGGTGAGGGCGGCTACTTCCTGCAGGCGCGCCTCAACGTGAGCCTGCCGGATGTGGAGCGCGACGTCGCACAGAAGATCGTCGATGCGGCCCACCAGACGTGTCCGTATTCGAAGGCGACGCGCGGCAATATCGATGTCGAGATCACGCTGGTTTGAATGCGTAGCCTCGCAAATGGTCCGCAGGCGTCCGGCACAAGACGGACGCGCGGACCGGTTACCGCGGCTCGCCGCCGCTCGCGTGCGGCGGCTGCGGGTTGTTGGCGGGGTTCGTGTCGTACCTGAAGACACGGTCGATTCCCGCTTCGCGGTCCTGCTTCGATAACGAAGCAAGCGCCGCTTCGAGCGAATCCGCTGTTTCCCTTGCATACACCTGCTCGCCGTCTACGTAGACGGTGAACGAGCGCAGGTATTTCGCTTTCTTCTCCGGGTTGTCGATGGTCTGCCGCGTCCATTCGTAGAGCGGATAGTCCTGCGTCCCGGCCCGTTCCGCTTCCGCGACGTAACCGGCGAACGCGTCGAACTGGCATACCAGCGCCGCGTTGTGCCGGCTCAACAGGTCGTGAAGCGGTGCATACGACTTCGCTTCGGGATCCGCGCGCAACGCGCTGGCCCGTTCGTCCGAAACGGTGATCCTGATCTGGAACTGCCACGTGTCCTGCATGGTTGTCTCCCGTCGCCGTCGATCCCTGCAGCGATTCTAGCGAATGGCTGAAATCTCAGCCTGGCTCGCGAGCCCAATTCTGAAGTCTCAGAACAGGCTGCGTGCTTTTCTGCCTCGTCGCGAGAAAAATCCTTGCAAATCAATTGCATATGCGTGGCTGAACAATTGGCATGGCCTTTGCGTTAAAGGCGTCCACTGGCCATCAGGCCATCGAAAAGCGATGCCGCCCGCGCATCGCAAATCAAGGAGACACGCTTTGGCAACCCCAACTCACGCATCCGGCCATTCGCAGCCGGTTCCCGCGCAGCAACCCGACACCAAGACCCGCTTCTGGCCCGAAGGCTGGTGGAAGCTGATGGAATACCGGATCGGCATTATTCCGCTGCCCGTCTATTTCATCCTGCTCGCGCTGATCGCGGGGTTCGCGGTGACGGGCAAAGTGCCCGGCGAAATCTCGATGGCGATCGCCGTGCTCGCGTTCTTCGGCTTCACCTGCGCCGAACTCGGCAAGCGTCTGCCGGTCCTGCGCAACATCGGCGCAGCCGCGATCTGCGCGACCTTCGTGCCGTCCGCGCTCACGTACTACCACCTGCTGCCGAAGCCCATCCTCCATCTGACGACAGAGTTCACCAAGTCGACGAACTTCCTGTATCTGTTCATCGCGTCCATCATCGTCGGGAGCATTCTGAGCATGGACCGGCGCGTGCTGATCCAGGGCTTCGTGAAAATCTTCGTGCCGCTGGCCGTCGGCTCGATCGCTGCCGCTATCGTCGGCACGGCGGTTGGCGCGGCGTTCGGACTCGGCGTGCGGCATACGCTGCTGTATATCGTCGTGCCCATCATGGCGGGCGGCGTCGGCGAAGGCGCGATTCCGCTGTCGATCGGCTACTCGGAAATCATGCATCTGCCGCAGGGCGAACTGTTCGCGCAGGTGCTGCCGCCTGTGATGCTCGGCAGCCTCACGGCGATCGTGCTGTCGGGCGCGCTCGACATGCTCGGCAAACGTCTGCCGCATCTGACGGGCAACGGTCGCCTGCAGGTCGGCGAGACGGATGAAATGGATCCGGTGAAAGAAGAAATCTCCGGCCATATCGACGTCGCGCATATCGCCGCCGCCGGCATCACCGCGATCACGCTGTACCTGCTCGGTCTGATGTGCCGCAATCTGTTCGGCCTGCCCGCGCCCGTCGCGATGCTGTTCCTCGCGGTGATCGTGAAGCTCGCGCGCGCGGTGTCGCCGCAGTTGCAGGAAGGCGCGTTCGTCGTCTACAAGTTCTTTTCGACGGCCGTCACGTATCCGCTGCTGTTCGCGATCGGCGTCGCGATGACGCCGTGGGACAAGCTGGTCGCCGCGTTCACGTTCGCCAACATCGTGACGATCGTGGTCACGGTCGCGACGCTGATGGGCACGGGCTTTGTGGTTGGGCGCTTCCTGAAGATGTACCCTATCGACACCGCGATCGTGAACGCCTGCCACAGCGGCCAGGGCGGCACGGGCGACGTCGCGATCCTGACGGCGGCCAACCGCATGACGCTGATGCCGTTCGCGCAGATCGCCACGCGTATCGGCGGCGCGATCGTGGTGACGATGACGCTGATCCTGCTCGCGCATTTCGGGTGACGCGGCCGTGCCCGACGCGGCGCGCGCCGATGTGCGATACGGCATCCGGCGTCGGGCATCGATGAGGATCAACGTGCGCGTAAGAATAAGAGGCATACCGTTGTGGGCATGGGCCGCCGCTGCCGCGCTGTATTTCGGCGCGGCGGCAGCGGCCGTCGAGTTCGCGTGGAACCGCGCGATCGACGCGCTCGCGGAAGTCGGCGCGCATCGGCTCGACCTGTACGCGGCGAGCCTGAAAAGCGAACTGGGCCGCTTCGAGATGATGCCCGCCATCGTGGCGCGGCAGGACAGCGTGCGCGCATTGCTGGGCGCGGGTCCGCGCGCTTCGCCTGAAATCGTGCACGAAGTCGATACCTATCTCGAAGCTGTCAACCGCGACGCGGGCAGTCTCGCCGTCGACGTGATCGATCTGCAAGGCGAGGTGATCGCCGCGAGCAACTGGAACCAGTCGCTCAGCTTCGTCGGCACCAACGTATCGTATCGGCCGTACTTCAAGGATGCGCTTGCGCATGGCACGGGGCGCTTTTTCGGCATCGGCACGAACACGGGCATGCCGGGTCTGTACTTCGCGAGCGCCGTGCGCGATGCGGGCAAGCCGATCGGCGCGGCGGCCGTCAAGCTGAGCGTCGATGCGCTCGAAGCGGCATGGCGCGCACCGGGCGAAGCGGCGATGGTGATCGACAGCAACGGCGTGATCGTCATATCGACGGTGCCGGCGTGGAAGTTCACCGCGCTCAAGCCCATCACCGCCGACCGGCAGCGCGAAATTCAGGCGTCAAGGCAATACGCGGGCCGCACTGTCGACGTGCTCGCGTATCGCCGGGGCGACGACTGGAGCGGCACGGCGTGGCTCGGGCGCTTTCCCGACTGGCGCAACAAAGGGCGCAGCACGCAGTTTCTCGTGATGTCGCGGCCAGCACCGCAAGCGGGCGATTCCGTCATGGTGCTGCTCGACGTGGCAGGCGCGCGCCATCAGCAGCAGCTTGCGCTCGCGTTCGTGACGGGCGCGTTTCTGATCGCCGGGCTGTATGCGCTGTATGCCGTCCAGCGGCGCCGCGCGATCGCCGAAAAGCTCAAGGCGCAGGACGCGTTGCGGCTCGCGAACGACCGGCTCGAGATGACCGTCGCGCAGCGCACGGCGGCGCTCACGGCGGCCAACGAACGGATGCAGCAGGAAATCGTCGAGCGCAAAAGGACCGAGCAGCGTCTGCGCGACACGCAACAGGAAGTCGTCCACGCGGGCAAGCTCGCCGTGCTTGGGCAGATGGCCGCGGGTCTCACGCACGAGCTGAATCAGCCGCTCGTCGCGATCCGCACGCTGTGCGACAACGCGCGCACGTTCTTCGAGCGTAATCAGCCCGCGCAGGCGGTGGCGAATCTGGAACGGGTGGCGAAACTCGTCGACAGCATGGCCGTGCTGACGGGCGAACTGAAGGCCTTCGCGCGCAAGCCGGATGTCGAACGGGTGGCCGTTTCGCTGAACGAAGCGGTCGCGCATGCACGGCTCATCTACGAAGCGCGTATCCGCGACGAAGGCGTGCAACTCGACGTGACAATTCCGGCGGGCTCTGCGGTGTGGGCGGAATCCAGCCAGTTGCAACAGGTGATCGTCAATCTGCTGGGCAACGCGCTCGACGCCGTGCGCGACGGCCACCGTCGCGTCATCCGTATTGCTGCCGCCGATCCCGACGAGCGCGACCGCGTGCTGTTCACCATTGCCGACAGCGGTCCGGGCATCGCGCCCGAGGTGCTCGCGCATCTGTTCGAGCCGTTCGTGACGACGAAGCCGCGCGGACATGGCCTGGGACTTGGACTCGCGATCACGTCGCGTATCGTCGAGGGCTTCGGCGCCAGGATCTCGGCGACAAATCTCGTGGACGGCGACATGCGCAGCGGCGCACAATTCACGATCGAATTCGCGGCGGCGACGTCGCAGAGGGTGGTTCATGGGAGATGAGATTCGCGTGCTCGTCGTCGAGGACGACGAGAATGTGCGCTTCGGCGTCGAGCAGGCCGTCGCGCTGGCGGGCTTTCCCGTCAGCGCGTTTGCGTCGGCGGCACAGGCGCTTGCCGAGGTCGCGCCGGGCGCGCCGCTCGTGATCGTGTCGGACGTGCGGATGCCGGGCATCGACGGCTTGCAGCTGCTCGACAAGGTGATGGCGATCGATGCGCAGATTCCCGTCGTGCTGATCAGCGGACACGCGGATATTTCGACGGCTGTCGGTGCGATGCAGGTCGGCGCGTACGACTTCATCGAAAAGCCTTTTTCTTCCGATCATATCGCGGGCCGCGTCGCGCGCGCCGTCGAAAAGCGCCGCCTCACGCTCGAAGTGCAGGGCTTGCGGGCCGCGCTTCAGAACTGGCAGGGCATCGAGGCGCTGGTGCTCGGCAAGTCGCCGGCGATGGCCGAAGTGCGCAAGAAGATCCTGCGTCTCGCCGATACGTCGGTGTCGGTGCTGATCACGGGCGAAACGGGCACGGGCAAGGAGCTGATCGCGCGCAGCCTGCATGACTTCGGCGGGCGGCGCGACAAGCATTTCGTCGCGCTCAATTGCGGCGGCCTGCCGGAACAGATCTTCGAGAGCGAGCTGTTCGGCCACGAAGCAGGCGCGTTCACGGGCGCGATCAAGAAGCGGATCGGCAAGATCGAATGGGCACACGGCGGCACGCTGTTTCTCGATGAAATCGAAACCATGCCCGTCGCGCTGCAGATCAAGATGCTGCGCGTGCTGCAGGAGCGCACGCTGGAGCGGCTCGGCGCGAACGAATCGATTCCCGTCGATTGCCGCGTGGTCGCGGCGTCGAAGGCCGATCTCGCGGCGCTTTCGGTCGATGGCCGCTTTCGCGCGGACCTGCTGTACCGGCTGAACGTCGCGCAAATCGAATTGTCGCCGTTGCGTGAACGGCGCGAAGACGTGCCGCTGCTGTTCGAGCACTTCGTGCTGGCGGCGGCGCGCCGCTTCGGTCAACCGGCGCCCATCGTGTCGGCGGGGCAGGTGTCGGAACTGATGACGCATGCGTGGCCCGGCAACGTACGCGAGCTGCAGAACGTCGCCGACCGCTTCGTGCTCGGTCTCACGGGCGACAGTCTGCTTGCCGAAGGGGCGAACGCATCGGCACCGATCAAAGGCGGCTCGCTCGCCGACCAGATGGCTTACTTCGAACGCATGCTGATCGAAGACATGCTGCGGCGTCATCACGGCAACGTGGCGGACACGAGCGAAGCGCTCGGCATGCCGAAGAAGACGCTCTATCACAAGCTGCGTCAACTGAAGATCGCCGCGCGCGATGCGCAAGGCGAGGAGATGGAGACCTAGCGCTCAGCGCTTGATGCTTTCCATCAGTATCCGCACGAATGCCTTGCTTGCCGCCGTGCGATAGGCGTCCTTGCGTTGCAGCAGCGCGGCCATGCGCGCGGGCAGCGGCGGATCGAGGGCGACGGGATGCAGTTCGCCATGCTCGCGCGCGATGCCGTCGGGCAGCACGGTCGCAACCTGACCGCGCCGCACGATCTCGACGATCGCGCTGATCGAACTCACCTCAATCACGACGCGCGGACGAATACGATGCTGCGCGCAATATTCGTCGATGTAGCGGCGCGTCGCGAATGCCGTGTTCAACAGCACCAGCGGCTCTTTCGCGAAGTCCTGCGCGCCCAGCGGCTTGCGGCGCGTCGCGCGCGCATGGCCGCCGCCGACCACCAGACTCAACGTCTCCTCGAACAGCGGCTGGCTTTCGATTTCCGCTGTATGCACGGGCTCGAAGGCAATGCCTGCATCGAGTCTGTCGTCGGCCAGATGCGCTTCGATCTGATCCTGCGTGATTTCCTGCATGTCGATCGCGATGCCCGGATGCGCCGCATGGAAGCGGTCGATCACGGGCCCGACCAGATATGCCGTGAAGGTCGGCGTAACGGCGAGGCGCAGATTGCCGCGGCTCAATTCGCCGACATCGTGGATCGCTCTCACACCCGCGTCGAGGTCCTGGAGCGCGAGTTTCGCGTAGCGCATCCATGCTTCACCCGCGTCCGTCAGTTGCACCGTTCGGCCCGAGCGGTCGAGCAACTGCGTGCGCAGCGTGTCTTCCAGTTGCCGGATCTGCTGCGACAGCGTGGGTTGCGAGACGTGTAGCGCCTCGGCGGCGCGCGTGAAGTTGCGGTGTTCGGCGACGGCCAGAAAGTAACGGATATGACGTAGCAGCATGGCGGTTGTCGGTGCGTGATAACTATTGGTGTTTCCTATGATAGTCATCATAAACGGGTCTTGGACACTATGGTTGATTGCGTCCATTCTTTGCTCAACGCAGCGCACAGTGCGCCTGAATGGAGAGCAAGATGCAAGACATCGTAGACGGTTTTCTGAAGTTTCAGCGGGACGTGTTTCCCGCGCGCAAGGAGTTGTTCCGCAAGCTCGCGAGCAGCCAGACGCCGCGCACGCTGTTCATCTCGTGTTCGGACAGTCGCATGGTGCCGGAACTGGTCACGCAGCGCGAACCGGGCGACCTGTTCGTGATCCGCAACGCGGGCAATATCGTGCCTTCGTTCGGCCCGGAACCGGGCGGCGTGTCCGCTACCGTCGAATATGCGGTGGCCGCGCTCGGCGTCACCGACGTGGTGATCTGCGGCCACTCGGATTGCGGCGCGATGACGGCCGTCGCGACCTGCAAGTGTCTCGATCACATGCCCGCCGTCGCCAACTGGCTGCGTTACGCCGATTCGGCGAAGCTCGTCAACGAATCGCGCGAGCATGCGAGCGAACGCGAGCGCGTCGACTCGATGGTGCGCGAGAACGTGATCGCGCAACTCAACAATCTCAAGACCCATCCTTCCGTTGCGCTGGCGCTTGCGCAAGGCCGCCTGAAGCTGCATGGCTGGGTCTACGACATCGAATCCGGTTCCATCGACGCACTCGACAGCGCCACACGTCAGTTCGTCTCGCTGTCGACGCATCCCAATGTCACCGCAACGTCCGACGAATACGTCGCGGCGCACTGATTCATCCCGTTCATTCAAGGAGCACACATCATGACCCAGTCGCAAACCACCCAGCACGCACGCGAAGCACTGACGGAAATCATCATCGACGCGAAGACGCGCAAGAACCTCACATTCGAAGCGATCAACGAAGGCACGGGCCTGAGCATCGCTTTCACGACGGCTGCGCTGCTCGGCCAGCACGCCCTGCCCGAGAAGGCGGCGAAGCTGGTTGCCGAACGGCTCGGGCTCGATGACGCTGCAGTGCGTCTGCTGCAGACCATTCCCTTGCGCGGCAGCATCCCCGGTGGCGTGCCGACCGATCCGACCGTCTATCGCTTCTACGAAATGATTCAGGTGTACGGCTCGACGCTGAAGGCGCTGGTTCACGAGCAGTTCGGCGACGGCATCATCAGCGCGATCAACTTCAAGCTCGACATCAAGAAAGTGAAGGATCCCGAAGGCGGCGAGCGTGCCGTCATCACGCTCGACGGCAAGTATCTGCCGACCAGGCCGTTCTGAAATCGCCATGGCGCGTGCGGGCTTCCCGGCCCGCTTGCAAGCTTTGCATCGCAGTAGACCCCGCTCAAGGAGTGTCAGCATGTCAACGCAACAACAGGAAGTCCGTCCGCCGCTGCCGCCGTTCACGCTGGAATCGGCGAAACAAAAAGTGCGCCTTGCCGAAGACGGCTGGAATTCGCGCGATGCCGCAAAAGTCGCGCTCGCGTATTCGCTCGATACGAAGTGGCGCAACCGCGCCGAGTTCGCAAACAACCGCGCCGAAGCGCAGGCGTTTCTCGAGCGCAAATGGCGCAAGGAGTTCGACTACCGGCTGATCAAGGAGTTGTGGGCGTTCGGCGGCAACCGGATTGCGGTGCGCTACGCGTACGAGTGGCGCGACGATGCGGGCAACTGGTTTCGCTCGTATGGCAACGAGAACTGGGAGTTCGGCGAAGACGGTCTGATGGAGCGCCGCTTTGCCTGTATCAATGACATGCCGATCAGGGAATCGGAGCGCAAGTTCCACTGGCCTTCAGGCCGTCGTCCCGACGATCATCCGGGCTTGAGCGATCTCGGGCTGTGAGCGTGTGTTGTCCGCGTCGCGCGGCGCGGTTCAGGGCGTGACGCGTGTTCTCGTCGTGAGCACGTTCGCGCCCGTATCGGCGAACAGTTGCGAGACGGGCACGGGGCGCTGGTACAGATACCCTTGTCCATAAGGGATGCCGAGGCTGCGCAGCGCTTCATGCTGCGACTCCGTTTCGACGCCTTCGGCGATGACTTCCATGCCGTAATGCCTGGACACCGCGGCGATCGCGCGGATCAGTTCGCGTCCCTGGCGGTCCACTTGCCGCACGAACTGCCCGTCGATCTTCACGTAATCAAACGGGAAGCGGCCCAGCAAATCGAGGTTGCTGTGCTGCGTGCCGAAATCGTCGATGGCAAAGCGCACGCCATGCGCCTTCAGCATGTTGAAGATCACGTCGGTGCGCGGATGCTTGTCGATCAGAAAGCGCTCGGTCACTTCGAGCACGAGCGTGATGTCGGCGGGCAGTTTGGCGTGGACGGCCAGCACGTCCGCAACGAAGTCCTTGCGTTCGAGATCCATCGGCGCGACGTTGATGGCGATGCGCAGCGGGCGGATGTCGGTCTTCTGCATGATGTCGTCCGTCGCGCGCTGCAGCGCGAAGCGCGTGACGCCTGCGAGCAGGCTGCTGCGTTCCACTTCCGCCATGAACGCCGCGGGACTCACGGCGCCCCAGCGCGGATGCGTCCAGCGTATCAGCGCTTCGACACCCGCGATGCGGCGCGTGGCGATCTCGACGACGGGCTGATACGCGATGTGCAGTTGCCCATGCTTCAGCGCGCGTCGCACGGCTGACAGCAGCAGGCGACGCGGCGCGAACGCGATCAGATACGCGGCGGCGATCAGCAGATTGACGAGAATGGCCGCTGCGCTCGCAAGCAATCCATATTTCCAGTGTGTTTGCGCGACGAAGGTCGGGGCGGCTACCACGACGATCGAAAAACCCCAACGCGGCGACGATGCGCGCGTGCCGCGCATCGTCGTCACGCTGCCGGTGGAAATCGCTTCGCCGCGTGCGTCGAGGGCGCGCTCGTTCGTGACGACAAGCACGACTTGTCCCGCTTCGTAACGCACGCCGTGAGCGAGCGTATCCGCGAGATAGCTGGTCTCGACGACGTACAGCAGACCCGTGTCCTTGCCCGTCGGAACATACAGGGGCATGACGGGGGTTTGAGGCTGCTGCGGCGTGCCCGCGAGCAGGTCGAGCGTGATGCGCGCAGGCGCGGGCGACAGCCAGGCGGACAGCGGAACATCGATCACGCCCAGCGCCGAAGAACAATAAACGTTTTGATTGGCCACGAGATTGACGCTGCGCACATACAGCACGTAGCTCTGCAACTCGGACAGGCGATGGTCGACGAGCGGGCAAGGGCGTCCCGGCAATGTCGATAATTCCAGATGCGCGCGCGACACGACACTGTCGAGAATGCGCTCGATCGACGCGACCATATCGCCTGCAATCAGGCTCTCGCGTTCGCGAACGGCCGCCTGATCCGCGTGCCGCGCCCAGAGCGCCGCAGTGACGAGAACACACGCCCCGCACACGACCGCGACGACGAACGCGAGCATCGGCGTCAAGCCGCGGCCCACTACGGCTGATTTGCGAAAGGAGAAAAGCGTGGTCACATCGGGGTCCGATGGTGGTACCGGATCGCGGGAACGATGTTGGAATCGTCCGATGAATATAGCATGCGGGCCCTTGGCAGACGGCTTCGTCCGATGCCGCGCGGCGGGTGCCGATTCACATGGCATTTCTGACGGACGGGATTGCACATGACGCACCGAATGCGTTCTGTTAATCGCAATTTACCCGGATTATCTGGCATTTGAAATGGCGGACGGAATTCCATTAAATGAGATCTAAAAGAACGCGTGTTTGAAGATGCAAAATCGATACCCGGCTATTCAATCCATATCGAATACGGATTACGCATAAAGCATAATAAGAAAGTTGGAGAAATATTTTGTAATGGACGTTGACACGCTGACGTTTGCCCAACTAATCTACCGCTCATCGTAAGCTGACAGTCATTACACGCGGGCGCATCGAAGCATTGATGCGCCCGTGGTCGGCCATGCGAGTCTGTATATGCGTGGCAGCCGCCGCGCGCTCTGCCGCCATACCGTAGTTTTTTCTCTAGTTCACGTTTTAAAAGGTAAATATCGGCAAATCGGGCCGAGGCCTGTTTTTGTCTGTTTATTGCAATTCTTTCATTCGCCTTAAAGCGCGTGAGGGAGACCTTTTTTCGCGATTTTTTAAAATAAAAAAGAGAAAGCGATAACCACACATTTCCAGAGCTGCTTTATCCGATAAGGACGAATCATGCGACTATGTTTTCGGTTAAAGGTGCAGTGCCTGATGCTGGCTGCGACGCTGGCGTTGAGTGCGTGTGGTGGCGGAGACGATGGAGGTTTGAGTTCGAGCAAGTCGGCGCAGACGGGCGCAACGGTTCCGGCGTCGCAACCGGCGCTGGCGGCGCCGACGTCGCCCATCGTCGCCGATACGTCGGTGAACAAGACGGTGCCGCCCGTCGAGTTGCCCGACACCGTGAAGCCGATCAACTACAAGCTGTGGTTCCGGCCGAACGCCGATCTGTCAGCCTTCGATGGCCGCGCGGACGTCGAGATCCAGGTGACGAAGAACGTCAACCAGATCGTGATCGCGGGGCATCGCATCAAGTTCACGAACGGCAAGACGACGCTGCAGCCGGGCAACATCCAGCTGATCGCGACACCGCAGGACGACGGCGACTTCTATCAACTGCGGCCCGTCAGCGGGCAGATTCGCCCCGGTAATTACTCGTTGCACATGGAGTGGTCGGGCATCATCAACTTCAAGACTTACGACGACCCCGCGACGAAAACGGGCGGCAGCTGCGGCGACGATCCCTATCCCGGCTGCTCGGCGGCGGAAGGCGTGTTCCGCGTCGACCTGAAAGGAACCGACGGCAACACGAGCGGCGCGATCCTCACGCAAGGCGAAACCAATCTCGCGCGCCAATGGTTTCCGGGATGGGACGAACCGGCGTTCCGCATGACGTATGAAGTGTCGGCGGAAGTGCCGCAGAACTGGCGGGTCGTGTCGAATGCCGCGGAAGGGCCGTCCGTCAACGTGGACAGCGGCTACAAGCGCGTCACGTTCGACAGGACGCCGCCGATGCCGCAGTACCTGCTGTTCTTCGGCGGCGGCATGTTCGACACGCTCGAAGACGACTTCGTGAGTCCGCTGAAGGACGGCAAGAATCTGCATCTGCGGATTTTCACGCCACCCGGCATGCGCGACTGGGCCGTGCCCGCGATGCAGCAGACCAAGCAGGCGCTCGATTACTACTACCGTTACACGGGCATTCCGCTGCCGCTGACGAAGTTCGACACGATCGCCGCGAACGATGCGTTCAAGGAGCAGAAGGATCTGAACTTCGGGGGGATGGAGAACTGGGGCGCCATTCTCGAATTCGCCGACGACATTCTTCCGCCGCCCGGCACGTCGATGTCCGACTATGGCGTGACCGTGCTCACGCACGAAGCCGCGCATCAGTGGTTCGGCGATCTCGTGACGCTCGACTGGTGGGACGACGTGTGGATGAACGAATCGTTCGCGACGTATTTCGAGAACCGCACGAAGATCCTGTTCTTCCCCGATCGCTTCAGCTGGGTCGACGAAGTGAAGACCAAGTACGCTGTGATGTCGCGCGACCTGAAGAACACGTCGTTCCCGGTGCAGCCGAACTTCAACGACTGGGCGTCGAACGACTTCGTGTTGAGCGCCAGCCCGTTCACGTACGACAAGGGCGGCATCGTGCTGAAGATGATCGAGAACTATCTCGGCGATGGCGTGATGCGCAAGGGCCTGCAGTCGTATCTGGCGGACTACGCACTCGGCAACTCGACGCCGAAGCGTCTGTGGGACGAATTGGCGAAGGCGAGCGGCGAGCCAATGGTTGCGATCGGCGACAGCTTCGTGCGGCAAACGGGCGTGCCGCTCGTGTCGCTCGATACGCAGTGCGATCTGACGAGCAATCAGACCGTCGTCACGCTGAAGCAGTCGCCGTATCCGAACCAGAACCTGTATCCGGGCATTCAATGGACGATTCCGTTGACGCTCGCGTACGGCGAAGGTCTCGCGCGACGCAAGACGGTGGCACTGCAGGACACGCAGACGCAGGTGCGGGTCAATGGTTGCTCGGCCGTCGTCGCGGATCCGAGCGGGCTCGACTACTACGTGACGAACTACGGCGACAACGCGTGGAGCCAGTTGCTCGCGCAAAGCAGTGCGTTGACGGATCCTGTGCTGCTGACCAACCTGCAGATGGAAGCGAAGATGCTCGTGAATTCTGGCCTCGCCGATCCTTCGCGCGCCACCACGATCGGCTCGATCACGCCGCCGGTGAGTGCGATGGCGCGTCGTCAGTTGCTGGTCGCGCCGCAGGCCGAAACGGTTCGTCCGATCCTGCGTTATCAGGGCAAGCTGAAGCCGCGCAACAAGACGCCGTAATGCGCGCAGTCTGAGCCGCAGCACGTCGCGCGCTTCCCGCCGTATGCGCGGAAGCGCGCGACTGTTTTTGCTCAAGCAGCGCTATGTACGCAATTCCGCAGGCTCGAGAAAGTAATTCCGGTTGTCCGCGAGCCGCGCGATCATGAAGTCGATGAACGTCCGCACGCGCAGCGGCTGCTCGGTGCGGCTGCGGTAGTAGACGTAGATCGACTCGCGCTGCGTCACATGCTGCGTGAGCAGCGGCACGAGCCGTCCGCTGCGAATGTGCTCGACGGCCGAAAAACTGCCCAGCTGGCCAATCGCCAGTCCTGCCAGAACAGCCGCTGTTTCCGCGTCGATATCGTTCGCGCACAACGTCGCCGCCACGTCGCGATACACGATCTCATTGCCGATCAGAAATTCCCACGGCGCCTGCTTGCCTGTGTTCGCGCGCCGATAGCCTGTGCAGCGGTGCGTGTCCAGGTCTTCGACGGACATCGGCTTGCCATGCCGTTCGATATACGCCGGCGATGCGCACACGATCAGCTGAATGGGCAACAGCCGCCGCGCGATCGCGCCGCCCGACGGCGGCGAGCCGCCGCGAAAGCCGACGTCGGCGCGATCGCTGACGAGATCGGTGAAGTGATCGTCGAAACGCACATCCAGTTGCACGTCGGGATAAAGGGCGGCGAATTCGAGCACGACGGGCCACAGCACCGCGCGGCCGAGCGCCATCGGCGCGCTCACGCGCAGCGGACCGGCGACTTCGTCTTTCGCGCGGCGGGCGTCGTCGATCGCCGTCGACAGCGTGGCCAGCGCCGGCTCCACGCTTTGCAGCAGCCGCTCGCCTTCTTCCGTCAGGCTCAGCTTGCGCGTGGTCCGATGAAACAGACGCACGCCGAGCGATTTTTCGAGCTGCATCACGGCGTGGCTGGCCGCTTGGGGCGAAATGCCCTGATCGACGGCAGCTTTGCGCAGATTGCCCAGCGTCGCCGCGCGGACAAAGATCGAAATGGCGCGGACCTCGTTCACGGCGCTCTCCGATTAGCAAATAAAGGTTGATTATCAGTCCAGCATTTGACGGCTAGTTTATGCGAATCGGACGTCCTATTCTTCGTTCCACTTTCACCACGAACGAAGGAGCAGCAAATGAGCAACGTCACGAAACAGCAGTTCAAGCGCGTCTGGTTCATCACGGGCGCATCGCGCGGTCTGGGTGCGCTGATCGCCAAGGCAGCGCTGGCCGATGGCAATGCCGTCGTCGCTGCGGGCCGCAATGCCGCCGCGATCGTCGAGCGGCTGGGCGAATCGCCCGCCTTGCTGCCCGTCGCGCTCGACGTGACGGACGCAGCGCAGGCGAAAGCGGCCGTCGAGGCGGCTGTCGAAAAGTTCGGCGGGATCGACGTGCTGATCAACAACGCGGGCTTCGGTCTGCTGGCAGCCGTCGAGGAATCGAGCGACGCCGACGTGCGCCGCATGTACGACACCAACGTATTCGGTCTGCTGAACGTGACGCGCGCCGTGCTGCCCGTGATGCGCAAGCAGCGTTCGGGGCACGTGATCAACATGTCGTCGATCGGCGGCTATCGCTCGGGCGCGGGCTTCGGCGTGTACTGTTCGACGAAGTTCGCCGTCGAAGGCATCACGGAAGCGCTGCACGCGGAACTGAAGCCGCTCGGCATTCACGCGACCGTTGTCGAGCCGGGCTACTTCCGCACGGACTTTCTGGATGGGTCGTCGCTCGTGGTCGGCAAGGAGATCATTGGCGATTACGACGATACTTCAGGCAACGTGCGCCGCATTGCTGTCGACTTGAACCACAACCAGCCGGGCGATCCGGAGAAGCTGGCGACGGCCGTCGTGACGCTCGTCGATGCGCAAACGCCGCCCGTGCGTCTGCCGCTCGGCACCGACACACTGAAGGCGATCGCCGAGAAGAACGCGTTCGTGACGACGGAAACGCAGACGTGGAAGGCATTGTCGCAATCCACCGATTTCCCCGTTTGAGGTTTTTGAGCCGCGTGATTGATCTGACGAAACCTTAAAAAAACAGCGCCGCTGCGTGAGCAGCGGCGCTGTGTTGGCTTTCATCCGGGGATTCAGCTTATTTCGGCGGCGGCAGCGAAGGATCGAGCTTGGCGGAGTCGCGCACCAGTTGATCCGTCAGCGCGGCAGCAACGGGATTCGTGTTCGTGTTGGTGGTCGGCTTCGTGCTGCGAGCCTGTTGCTCCGCCGCGGCGCGCACCGCCGACATATCGGGCGGCGGCAACGAGGGATCGAGCTTGGCCGAGTCGCGCACGAGTTGATCGGTCTGCGCCGCGCCCGAATGGTACGACCCGCGATACGTGTTGTGCTGGTCCATATTCGCGCTGTTGAGGGTCGGAGGCGCGGCCGCAGCGGGAGGCGGCAACAACGGATCGAGCTTCGACGACTGTCGCACGAGTTCGTCCGTTTCCGGTGTCGCGCCCTGATACGCCGCGGCGCGGCGGTCCAGGCTGTCGCGACCGCGCTGCGAGCGCGGGGCGGGCGCGACCTTCGGTGTCGCCGCATCGGGCACGTTCACCGAGGCGACAGCCGCCGACGGCGCCGGCTTCGGCTGAGGTTGAGCTTGCTGCTGCAGGTTTTGCTGCGTGATCGCCATGCTCGTCGAAGGCGCAGGTGCGGGCGCAGCAGGAGCCGCAGCCGTAGGCGCGGGTGCAGGCGCAGCGGGCGCAGGCGCTGCCGTCATCGGGGCGGGCGCTGCGGGCGCGGGCGCCGGTACGATCGGCTGCTGCCGAACGGCAGCGCTCTTCGTGCCCGCACCCGGCGGCAGGGTCGACGAACCGATGCTGCCTTCCGTCATGTGATTTTCGCTGACGCGCGAATCGGCGGCGGGAGGGTTGGCGGACTCATCCATGCCTGCAGTCGCTTCCGCCGTTGCGCGGCGGTCCGCCTGAAGCACCATGAGGTACGTGGTCAATGCCGCGCCGAGCACGAGGCCGGCGAGAATCATCAAAATCTTTCGGGTGGTCATCATACGTACTGACGGTCGATCGAATAACGTGAGCGGGCCATGATAAACCGGCTGCTCGCGTCATATATCAGACAAAAAACGAGCAATTGGCAGGCCTGACAGGTGAAAAACACGCGCCGACAGCCAGAGATTCGCGCATCCCAATGGAGGCGAGGGCGGCAATGACCGCCGTGCGTGCCTGCGCAGGGAACGCGGCGTGTCGAAGCTCTCTGATTATCGGACGCTTCGGTTTAGTTTGCGTGTCGAGAACGCGCGCCAAAAATTGCGCGCGAATTGCACGATAAATTGTCCGATCAATCCCAGGGATTGGCTGCGGACAGCCCCGCTTGACGGCGCATGCCGTGGCGCAGGAACCAGTGCCGTACGGCACTGAGCTTGCGTGGCAGGCCCGGCATCAGATTGCCTTCGATGCGGGCTTTGGCGCATGACGTCGCGTACTCGATCGCCTCTTCCTCGGAAGAAAAGTAGCCGAGGATCCCAAAGGCTTTACGCCGTCCGCTCGGGCCGGTGACGAATACGCTGGCCGCATATCCGCGAGCGGCCACGGATGCAAGTGGGATGATGACGTGGCGCCTGTAATGCACTGCATGCCTGTCCATGATCATCCTCCAAGGGTTTTGCCCTGGTCACATGGTACACGCTGCGAAAGTGAGCCGGCAATTCAATGCGGCTCAGAAAAATAAATCAGATCAGCGAGTTAGTGGTTGACGCGCGATGCGGATGTGTGCCTGCGTCGCGCGTTCAGGTGTCTGCGGATGCCGCGTTGCACGGCATCATGCGCTGATACGACGGGGCTTCAGGCCTTGCGCTGCATCGGCTCGCCGAGCACGAATGCGCCGCCCTGGAAGCGTTGCGCCGGGTCGTCGTATTCGGGCGTCGGCGCCGCGACAGGGAAGCGTTCCGCGAATTGCACCGAACTGTCGCGCGGACGGAAGCCGAGAAAGCCCGCTTTCGTGTTGTCCCACCATTTGACCGGATTGTCCGACGCGCCATACACGACGGCATGTCCGACACGGTTCGTGAAAAGCGAGCAGCGCACGAGTTCGATGAAATCGCGATAGCTCAGGTACGTGACGAGCATGCGCGGATTCTTCGGTTCTTCGAACGATGAGCCGATGCGCAGGCACACCGTCTCGATGCCGAAGCGATCGAAGTAGTAACGCGACAGCGACTCGCCGAAGCATTTCGTCACGCCGTACAGGCTGTCGGGACGTGTCGGCGCATCGGCGTCGAGCACTTCCGTGACGGGATGAAACCCGATCGCGTGATTCGAGCTCGCGAACACCACGCGCTTCACGCCATGTTTGCGCGCCGCTTCGTACAGGTTGTACGTGCCGCGGATGTTGGATTCGAGCAGATCGTCGAACGGCGCGTCGATCGAAATGCCGCCCAGATGCACGATCGCGTCGACGCCTTCGACCATGTGCATCACGGCTTCGCGATCCGCCAGATCGACGACGCTCGCTTCTTCGTGCGCGGCCGCGGCGCTCACAGGGACAATGTCGCTCACGCGCACGATGTCGGCCCATGCGGCCAGCGCGTCGCGCAACTGGCGGCCCAGGTTGCCGCCCGCGCCCGTCAGCAGCAGACGACGGAACGGCTTGCGCGGCACAGCAGATGTCTCGTTCATGGATGATCCTTCGAAATATTCAGGAAAACGTTTTCCAACTATAAAGGGGATGCGGGGAAGGCGTCAATCGCGCCATCCCATTGGGATACGCACGGGTTCCGGACGAGGCGTTTTCTGCGACAATCGTGCAAGACGAACGAAAACGTTACCCTCGCATGAAAAAAGTTTCCCCGACGATTCGCGACGTGGCCGTCGAGGCGGGTGTGTCCGTCGCCACCGTGTCCAAGTACATCAACGGCGCGCAGCGGTTCTCTCCTGCCGTCGAAGCGCGGCTCAAGGAAGCGATCGAGCGGCTCGGCTATCGTTCGAACCCGCTCGCGCGCTCGATGATCACGGGCCGCACGCGCGCCATCGGTCTCGCGATTCTCGACATCAGCAATCCGCACTTCACGAATGTCGTGAAGGGCGCGAACCGCGTCGCGCTTCAGCACGACTACACGCTGCTGCTCGTCGATACAGAAGAGAACCAGGCGCGCGAGCGTTCGCTGATCGAAGCGCTCGCGCAACGCGTCGACGGTTTGATCGTCAGTTCGCGCATGCCCGACGAAGAATCGCAGTGGATGCTCGAACTCAACAAGCCGCTCGTGCTGTTGCGTCGCAGTCCGGGCCTGCCGATTCCGAGCGTCGGCATCGACAACCGGCTCGCGACCTACATGCTCGCGCGCCATCTGCTGAATCTCGGGCACCGGCACATCGCCTATCTCGGCTTCGGCCAGGCGCGTATCAACGACGAGCGTATTCGCGGCGTGCGCGAGTGTCTCGACGAAGCGGGGCTCACGCTCGACGTGCACGATGCGCATGCTCCGACCGCGAAAGCGGGCGAGCAGGCGTGCTCGCGCTTGATGCTCGGGCCGCAGCGGCCGCAGGCCGTGATCTGCTACAACGACCTGATCGCGCTCGGCTTCATGAAGGAAGCGGCATCGCTTGGCTTCAAGCTGCCGCGCGACGTGTCCGTCACGGGTGTCGACAACGTGCCGTATGGCGAGTACGCCGCGCCCGCTTTGACGACCGTCGATATCCAGAGCGAGAAGATGGGCGAGCTGGCAATGCAGAAGCTCATCGATGGACTGGCGGGTCATACGGAAGCCGAGCATTCGATGTTCGAGCCGCGGCTGATCGTGCGCGAATCGACGGCTGCTGTGGGCTGACGCTCCGCTCGCGCGCTGTGCTGCGGCACGCGCGCCGCGCGAGGCGGCGCGCCATGCGTGCTTACGCATCGAGCTTCGCGGGCGACATGCGCGGTGTCAGCATGTGCATGATCGCGAGTGCGAGCAGATAGGCGAGCGCGCCGATCGCGAACAGCACCCAGTAGTGACCCGTGCGCTGCAGCACCTGGCCGATCACTTCCGAGAACAGCACGCCGCCGATCGAGCCCGCCATCCCGCCGATGCCGACCACGGCGCCCAGTGCGCGGCGCGGGAAGAGGTCGGATGCCGTCGTGAACAGATTCGCCGACCAGCCCTGGTGCGCAGCCGCTGCCAGACCGACGATGCCAACGGCCATCCACAGGCTATCGACTTGCGACACGAACGCGATGGGCAGCACGCAGCACGCGCAGATCAGCATCGCCGTCTTGCGCGCGGCATTCACGGTCCAGCCCTTGCGCAGCAGCGTCGACGAGATCCAGCCACCGCCGATGCTGCCCACCGTCGTGATCGCGTAGATGACGACCAGCGGCAAACCGATGTGCTGCATGTCCATGCCGCGCGATTCGTTGAGCCACTTCGGGAGCCAGAACAGGTAGAACCACCACACAGGGTCGGTCAGGAACTTGCCGATCAGGAACGCCCACGTTTCGCGCTTCCTGATCAGTTCGCCCCAGCCGGGTGCGCGGGCGTTGGCGTGGCGGGCGTCGAGCGCTTCAACTTCGTCGCGCGGTTCGTCGAACGCTTCGTCTCGCGCGCTGCCGTCATTGGGGCGGTAGACCACGAGCCACACGGCCAGCCACACGATGCCGATCGCGCCGATGATGACGAACGCCGCGCGCCAGCCGTACATCACGGCAATCGCGGGAATGATCGCGGGTGCGAACACCGCGCCGATGTTCGCGCCGGAGTTGAAGATGCCCGTCGCGAGCGCGCGCTCGCGGCGCGGAAACCATTCGGCCGTGGTCTTGATGGCGGCGGGGAAATTGCCGCCTTCGCCGATGCCGAGCAGCGCGCGCACGGCCGCGAAGCCCATCACCGAGCCGACGGCCGCGTGCAGCATCGCGGCGATGCTCCAGATGAGCATGGCGCCCGCGTACGAAATGCGCGTTCCGAGCCAGTCGACGATGCGTCCGAAGCAAAGCAGGCCGATCGCGTAAAACGCGGAGAACGCGATCACGATGCGGCCGTACTGCACCTGCGTCCAGCCGATTTCGTGCTGGAGCAGCGGCGCGAGCAGACCGAGAATCTGCCGGTCCATGTAGTTGATGACGGTGGCGAAGAAAAGTAGCGCACAGACGGTCCAGCGGAAGCGGCTGGCGGTGCGCACCACGCCGACGACGGCAGATTGCATGTATGTCTCCATTCGCGGCATCGCTCGTCGCGCCGCGGTCTTTTCATAACCGGCGACGAGCGCCGGGGCGGGATGCGTCGCGCGGTCGGTCGGGCTGGCGCGGGCATGATTCCGTCACGTTTGGAAAACGTTTTTCTAAGAATAGAAGGTTTGAGGCCGCTTGGCTAGTCCGTGTTTTCGCTACATCCGCCGTGACGGCGCGCTATGGAATGCCGAAAATGCGTTAAGGAAGTTAATCGTTTTCTCTGGCAGGCGCGCCATCAAGAGGGCGGGCGGCTGACGTTGCGGCGGCTTGCCAATCGGGATTTGCGGTTTCGCGGAGGGATGTTTCCCGTTCCTGCTGCGATCGGATCAGACCAGCAGACACCAGACCGCGAGGAAAGGAACCGGGCCAGACCGCATCGCATGCGGGCTGGAGGGCGGATTGTGGATGCCGCCGCCGATCCCGGGGTCGAACCAGTCGCCGTCTCGCTGGCGGAAGTCGCCCGCAGTGAAGAGCACATACGCTTCTTCCGGGGGATGGCTGTGGTCCGGGTATCGAACGTTGGGCGCCATGACGGAAAAGCCGAGCTGCACGTCGTAGCGGCTTTCTGCGCCACCCGGCCCGCAAATCATGCCGTGCACGTGCCCTTCGATATAGTTCTCGCTGCCCTGCGAGCCCGACGTGCGGCGCGACCATCCCAGGTCGGGTTCGAGCAGTCTGATCGTGCGTGCCGCCGCGCCGATCTGCGTCGGCTCGTTCAGGACGGGCGCCAACGCAGCATCGAGCCACTCGCATGCGGGATAGCGGACGCGATGTCGCTTCCCGTCGTCGGACGGGGTCCGAAGCCGCTCGAAAACCCGCGACGCCACGAGCCTTCCCCCTGCCGGGAGCCGGTCGGACTGGAAGAGGTTCTCCGCAATACGAATGAAGGTCTGGATGTGTTCCGGTCGATTGGTCATGGTGCGGCCACGTTTGCTCTGCGTCGAGTATTGGCGGCCGATACATCCGCGTCAATGCGCTTTATTTTCGCGGTGCGATGACATCAGGTTATGCGTCGCGAAGAGGCCCGCCGGAGCCTCTTTCGCACACAAACCGCAGCGCCCTCAGTTCGGCAGCCGCACGGGCAGTTGCGACACGCGTCCTGTCTGCACGTCAAGCCACATCTGCCGGCCGCTCGCCGAATGACTGTAGACGAGTGCGCGCATCTCGCGATACATGCCGAGAAAGCCCATCAGCGCGCGCACGTTGCGCTTGCCGTGATAGCGCAGCGAGCGCGACGTCTCGCCGTTGACGATGACGACAGGATTGATCCGCACGAGCCGCGCAATGAGTTCGGGGTTGACTGTTTCCACGTTCGATCCTCGCTTGAAAGTACTGTCCTCGGTAACGTCCGTGAAATGCGCTTCTTGAGCATCCGGAAGGATCGGTAAGCGTGCGCCGACGCAACGCTTCCGCTAGTCGCGCACGTGCTTGACTGCGATCTGCAACACGCCTTCCAGGTCGGGCAGGTCGACGGGCTTGGTCAGGTGCAGATCGAAACCGGCGGCTTCCGTCCGCGCGCGGTCTTCGCTGGTGCCGAGCCCCGTCATCGCCGCGATCACGGCGCCCGGCGCGGCGAGTGCCTTGCGGATATGCGGCAAGGCTTCGAAGCCCGTCATCTTCGGCATCGACAGATCCAGCAGCACGAGATCGGGCTGCAACGTATGCGCGAGGTCGATGGCGGCCGCGCCGTCGTACACCGCGTGCGCTTCGTGGCCGAGCACCTTCACGAGCGTCGCCATGCTGTCGGCGGAATCGATGTTGTCGTCGACGACCATCACTTTCAGATCGACGGCTTGCGCGGGCGCGGGCGCTTCGTCGCGCGGGCCTTCGTCGGCGATCGCATGGCTGCATTCGGGCAGCCACACGGTGAACACGCTGCCTTTGCCGCGTCCTTCGCTATGCGCCTCGATATGGCCGCCATGCAGATCGACGATCGCGCGCGCCAGCGTCAGCCCGATGCCGAGACCGCTCTTGTCGGCCTGTTCTTCCGTCGGCGTTTCCTGCACGAACAGGTTGAAGATCGCGTCAATTGCATCGGGGTCGATGCCGCGCCCCGGATCGTGAATGCGGATCGCGAGCAGCCGGCCCGAACGGAACACCTGCAAGCCGATCGACGCGCCCGCGGGACTGAACTTCGACGCGTTGTTCAGCAGGTTCTGCACGACCTGCACCATCCGCGTGAGATCGCCTTCGATAAACATGGGCGTGTCGGGCATCACGACGTCGAGCGTCTGGTCGCGCGCGGCCAGCAGCGGCGCGCTGCCTTCGATGCTCAGTTGCGCGATGGCCTGCATCGACACCGGCTTCGGCTCGATCTGCACGCGTCCCAGCGTGACGCGCCCAGCGTCGAGCAGATCGTCGACGAGCCGCGTGAGATGGGACAGCTGCCGGTCGATCAGTTCGTGCTCCGGCAGGAAGCCATGATGTCCGGCGGACTTCAGTTGCAGCATGCTCACCGCATTGCGCAGCGGCGCGAGCGGATTGCGCAGTTCGTGCCCGAGCAGCGCGAGGAACTGGCTCATCCGCTGGCTGGATGCTTCGAGTTCTTCGAGACGCCGCCGCCGCGACATGTCGCGCGTGATCTTCGCAAAGCCCTGCAGCGCGCCGTTCGGATCGCGCAGCGCCGTCGTGATGATGTTTGCCCAGAAGATCGTGCCATTCCTGCGCACGCGCCACTCTTCCGTTTCGACGCGGCCTTCGCGCGCGGCCAGTTCGAGGTCGCGCCGCGGTCTGCCCGCCGCGACGTCTTCGGGCGTGTAGAACAGCGACGCCGGCTGGCCGAGCACTTCGTGCGGCGCATAGCCCATCACCTGGGTCGAGCCCGCGCTCCACGTCGTGATGTTGCCTTGCGAGTCGAGCATCGTGATCGCGTAGTCCTTGATCGCGTCGACCAGCACGCGAAAGCGCTTGTCGAGTTCGCGCGCGCTGAAGCGTTCGGTGACGTCGCGCACGAAGTACGCAAGCTCGATGTGTCCGTCGAACTGCACGGGGCACACGGACAATTCAGCGGGAAACTCGTTGCCGTCGATGCGCCGCGCGATGAGTTCCGTGCGGCTGCGGTGCGAGGACGCTTCCGGGTTCGGTTCCGGCGTGATCCTGAAGACATCCAGTTCGGCATAGCGCGCCTTGCAGCGGGCGGGGAACAGTGCGTCCAGGATGGGCCGCCCCATGACGGCGTCGCGTGCGTAGCCGAACGTGTGCGTCGCGGCGTCGTTCCAATCGATGATGATGCCGTCGGCATCGGTGCACACGAACGCATCGTGGGTCGTATCGAGCACGAGACGGCGGCGCCGCAGCGACGCTTCGAGCTTGCTGTCGGCGGCTTCGCGCAGGCTGATCTCGGTGCGCAGCCGCGCGATCGTGATGGTGTTCTGCTCGATCAGTGCGCGGTTCTCGGCGAACACGCGCTGATGCGCCATGCCCGATGCGACGAGCGACGTGATCTGTTCGAGCGTCTCGATGTCTTCGTTCGAGAATGCGCTCGCGCTGCCTGCCATCAGCTTCACGACGCCCGCGACTTCGGACTGATAGAGCAGCGGCGCGACGATCATCGACATCGCGCCGACGCGCCTGCACGCGGCCGCATCGACGCGCGGATCGTTGGCCGTATCGACGCTGTACAGCAGATGCTTTTCCAGCGAGCACAGTCCCGACAGGCTGCCGTCGCGCTTGAGGCGCAAGCCGAGGTGATGCGCGATGGTGCCGCTGCACGCGCGATACACCATGTCCTCGCCATCGACCCATTCGACTACGGACGCATGCGCGGCCGGCACCAGTTCGAGCAGCGAGTCGGTGACGAGCGACAGAAAGCGGTCGAGATCCAGCTTCGCCGCGGCGATTCTGGAATGCGCGTCGATCAGCTTTCTCAGACGCCCATTCGTCGATCGCTCGCGGTTCAGCAGTGCAGTGGTGTCGGTCGTGTCGATTTGTCGTTCCTGGCTGGCATTCATCGTGAGGCAAGCTCCGTTCTGCGTCAGTGGCGCGTGCGTTGAAAACGTCATGATGAGATGCATGCGGCATT
This sequence comes from Paraburkholderia azotifigens, assembly GCF_007995085.1. GTDB lineage: Bacteria > Pseudomonadota > Gammaproteobacteria > Burkholderiales > Burkholderiaceae > Paraburkholderia > Paraburkholderia azotifigens. The sequence goes on along the minus strand of NZ_VOQS01000005.1, from coordinate 1,292,195 downwards.
CCAATGCAACATGCATAGAGGTGCGAAGGGCTCTTTCAACGGTTATACACGCTTGCGCAACGAGCGCTCAAGGGCGCGATATAGGGCAATTCGGATCGAGCTTCGCGTTGCGTTGCCAGGTTCAAGCTTTGCGCGCCGTTCGGCTGTAGTCCGGTTTCGTCGGGAGATGGGAAGTCGCTGTCCGCTCATGCATGGCGGATAGAGTCAATTATAAAAAATGCACGATGTTCAGACCTCGCGCGGTGCGGCCGTAACAGGCGGGCAGACGCAAGCGGCGCGCCCGGGCTCGACTGGATGGACGCCCGGAATCCGCCTCACTCAACGCATTCGGACGGGAATCACGCATGGGCATGCGTTCCATCGCAGTCAAACTGAGTCTCCTCTTCGGCGCGGCATTTGCCCCGACCATGCTGGCCATTACGCGCAGCGGGTGCTCGACGCAATGGAATTCAGTCCCGCACTGGCGTCTTCGGCGTTCGCGGTGCATGGACGGCCGGACCTCAGCCTCGTGATCTACACGTCTGCATCGGACGCCGCCGAAGCACGCGTGAAGTCGCTGATTTCCAGCTATGCGGATGGCGTCGGCATCTAGCGCGGCGCGCGATCCGTCAAACAGGAAAGCCGTTGGCGAAACGCTCGCGCAGATAAGCGACGAACAGGCCGACTGCACGCGGCACATGTGACGCGTAGGGCCGCACGATATAAAGCTGCTCGGCGAATGCGCCCGTCACGCGCCAGTCGGGCAGCACGACGACCAGCTTGCCCGCCTGCACGGCAGCCTGTGCGGTGAAATCCGGCACGAGCGCAATGCCGAGGCTTTCGAGCGCCGCGTCGCGCAGCGTCTCGCTGTTGTTCGCGCAGAACTGGCCTTTGACGGGCAGCGTAATGGGCCGCGCCGCGTTCTTTCTCGTCGTCTTGCGCTCGAACGACCACATCGGTTCGCCCGTCGAGCGCGGATAGAACAGGCAATCGTGCCCGGCGAGATCGTCGGGTGATGCCGGCGTGCCGCGTTTTCGCAGATACGCACGCGTCGCGACGATCACGGAATGCGTATCGCACAGCTTCCACGCGACATGCGTATCGGGCGGCTCCGCGCTGTGGCGAATCGCGAGGTCGAAGCCTTCCGTGGCGAGCGACACGATCCTGTCCGACACCTCGAGCTGCACACGCACGGCCGGGTTCGCCGACAGAAATTCGGGCAGTTTCGGCACCAGCTGCTGGCGCGCGAATGCGACGGGCGCGGTCACGCGGACCTGTCCACGCGGAACGCCCGACAGCTCGCGTACCTGCGCGAAGCTCGCGGCGATCTGCGCATACTGGCCGCGCGTCGCGTCGACGAGCTGCTGGCCGGCCTCCGTCAGGCGCACGCTGCGCGTCGTGCGTTGCACCAGCGAGATGCCCGCCGCGCGCTCCAGTTCGGAAATGCGCTGGCTCATCGCCGCCTTGCTGACGCCGAGGCGCGCGGCGGCCGCCGTGTAGGTGCCCTGTTCGGCGAGCATCGTGAGCCAGTGCAGATGCGTCCACAGATCTTCGATATTTTGCGCTTCCATACACTCATTGTTCACGATAGAAAACATTGAGTTCAATGGTAGCCTCTTTCCAGCGTGTCCGCTGCTTTCTACACTTCGATCAACGTCAATCACGAAGGAGGAGCCGACATGCAAGCCTATACCGACAGCGCAGACGTAGGTCATTTCATTCACGGGCAGCGGGCCGAGGGAACGGGAAGCCGTAGCCAGGCCGTGTTCAACCCGGCGACGGGCGCGAGAGCCCGTAAGCTGCTGCTGGGCGAAGCCGCCGATGTCGAAGCGGCCGTCGCGAGCGCGAAATCCGCGTTTCCGAAGTGGGCCGATACGCCGCCCATCCGGCGTGCGCGCGTCATGCTGCGTTTCCTCGAACTGATGAACCGTCATCGCGACGAACTCGCCGCGATCATCACGGCGGAGCACGGCAAGGTGTTCTCGGATGCGCAGGGCGAAGTGTCGCGCGGCATCGACGTGATCGAGTTTGCGTGCGGCATTCCGCAGCTGCTGAAGGGCGATTACACCGAACAGGTGTCGACGGGCATCGACAACTGGACGATGCGTCAGCCGCTGGGTGTCGTCGCGGGCATCACGCCGTTCAATTTTCCGTGCATGGTGCCGTGCTGGATGTTCCCGGTCGCGATCGCGACGGGCAATACGTTCATCCTCAAGCCGAGCGAGCGCGATCCCTCGGCGGCGCTCTTCATGGCTGAACTGCTGAAAGAAGCCGGCCTGCCCGATGGCGTGTTCAATGTCGTCCAGGGCGACAAGGTCGTCGTCGACGCGCTGCTCACGCATCCCGATGTGAAGGCGGTGAGCTTCGTCGGTTCGACGCCGATCGCGAACTACATCTACGAGACGGGCGCGAAGCACGGCAAGCGCGTGCAGGCGCTGGGCGGCGCGAAGAACCACATGGTGGTGATGCCCGACGCCGATCTCGACAAGGCCATCCACGCGCTGATCGGCGCCGCCTACGGCTCGGCGGGCGAGCGTTGCATGGCGATCTCGGTTGCGCTGCTGGTCGGCGATGTCGCCGACCGGATCATGCCGCGACTCGCCGAGCGCGCCCGCACGCTGATCGTGAAGAACGGCATGGAAGCCGATGCCGAAATGGGCCCGATCGTCACGCGCCAGGCGCTGGAGCGGATCGAAGGCTATATCGCCGAGGGCGTGAAAGAAGGCGCGACGCTCGTCGTCGACGGTCGCGGTCTGAAGGTGGCCGGTCACGAAGACGGCTTCTTCACGGGCGGTACGCTGTTCGACAACGTGACGCCGGAGATGCGCATCTACAAGGAAGAAATCTTCGGCCCGGTGCTCGCGTGCGTGCGCGTGAAGGACTTCACGGAAGCCGTCGAACTGATCAACGCGCATGAGTTCGGCAACGGCGTCGCGTGCTTCACGAGCGACGGTCACATTGCGCGCGAGTTCGGCCGCCGCATCGAAGTGGGCATGGTCGGCATCAACGTGCCGATTCCCGTGCCGATGGCGTGGCACGGTTTCGGCGGCTGGAAGCGCAGCCTGTTCGGCGACACGCATGCTTACGGCGAAGAGGGCGTGCGCTTCTATACGAAGCAGAAGTCGATCATGCAGCGCTGGTCGGAGAGCATCGAGAAGGGCGCCGAGTTCGCGATGCCGACCGCGAAGTAAGCCGTATCGACCTGACGCATTGATCGCGCAGCCCTTTTCCTAAGGGCTGCGCTTTTGCGTCTGGCGCAATGGTCTGAAGGTAAAGCCGCTTCCAGGCATTATTCCCGATTTGAAAACTGTGAATTCTATGCAGCCCGGTTTGTCGATCGCGTGAGTAGGGTTAGCCTAACGTCAAAGGCCGGCGTTTGAACATCCCGACGCCGTGGCAGGCTCTACTGAGGATCATGCAATGAAGCGCGAATCTTTGAACTTCCGCAATATCGACGACCACTGCGGCGCGGGTGTACGTGCACGCGTTGAAACGGTATCGAACGATAAGGCACAAGCGGCCGCTGTACCGCGCAACTGGGCGTGGGCGCACTTCAGCGACTCATACGACTGGATGGACTCGCACAGCCCCGCTGTCGTGAACGACCTGCTCGACTGAACGCGGGTTGCGGCAAAAGGATAATGCTGGCCGCAATTCGCCATTGCGGCCAGCGTTCATACATGAATGCGCAGTGTTAAGCCAGCGTCAGTTTCACGTCGATGTTGTTGCGTGTCGCGTTCGAATACGGGCACACGATGTGAGCCTTGTTGATCAGGTCCTGCGCGGCATCACGGTCCATACCAGGCAATGAGATTTTCATCGCGACTTCAATGCCGAAGCCATTCGGAATCGGCCCGATACCGACGCTGCTGTCGATCGACGCATCGGCGGGCATCGCGATCTTGTCCCGTGCGGCAACGAATTTCATCGCGCCGATGAAGCACGCGCTATAGCCGGCCGCGAACAGCTGTTCGGGATTGGCGCCGGCGCCGCCCCCGCCGCCCAGTTCCTTCGGCGTTGTGAGCTTGAAATCGAGGCCGGCTTCCGGCACGGTCGCGCGGCCGTCGCGGCCACCCGTTGCGGTTGCGTGTGCTGTGTAAAGGGCCTTTTCGAGCGACATGGCAAACTCCTTCGATGAAGTCCTACGCGTTGTTGGAAGACTGCGGGTCAGGCTTGCTTCGATGCTTTGAGCTTTCGATACTCCAGGGCGGGCAGACCGCCCCAGCCCCAATTCTCCGTCGGCACCTCCTCGATCACAACGAAGGTGGATTCCAGCGGCTTGTGCAGCACGTCGAGCAACAGCTGGCTCACGCCTTTGATGAGCTGCGCTTTTTCCTCGGCGCTCACGCAGTCCGCGCCCGGCTTCGTGCCTTCGCGCGTGACCTGGATGGTGACAATCGGCATTTTGCTCCCTTCGATCGTAGTTGACGAATCGGGCGTTGGCCAGAACGCCCTGTGGTAGAAGCCGCTTGCCCGGCACGACTGCTCCGTACCGAAAGCCTGTACCTTGCCTGCCTGATGCGGCTGATGCGGCGGCTGATGCCGCGGCTGATGCGGCTGATGCGTCGCGCCAGCATCGCGCTTCTCAGACGCCGTCCACGCCGACGATCAGCTCGCTGCCCAGCCACTCCGCAAGCAGCGCGCCCGCTTTCGCTACGCCGTCCGCCTCACCCAGACGCCCGACGAGCAGACCGCATAGTGTTGCAAAGCTTGCGTTTTCCTGCAGATGAAGGAGCGCTTCGTACTCGGCGGCGTCGGCGCGCTTCAGGCACGACACGAATTGCCGGCGCCAGACGATCAGCCCGCCAGGCTCCGGGAGCATTTCGCTTTCAGGCCGCTCGGCATTGCCGGACAGCGCCGTCCAGATGCTATCCGCATTGGTGGTCGCGATGCGGTGCCTGAACGATGGCGCGAAACGCAGGCGTGCCGCGTCCCAGTCGACAGAACCGAGTGCGTCGAGCGGCAGTGGTTCGGCGTCGTGCGCGACGAAGGCCTCCGTCAGCGCGTGCTCGATCCACGCGAGTTCGTGCACGTCAGGGTTGTGCGGAAACAGCACGTTGAGCGTGTCGCCGAAGCCGTCCGCATAGGCGTCGAGCGTCCATGCATGGGGCGGATGATGGTTGACGTGCGTGATGGCCGCGTGCAGAAACGCCTCGTCGCCGAGCAACATCCGTACCCGTGGAAACGAATCTTCGAGACACTCGATCAGCTGCCCGCGATAGTTGTTCTGATAGACCGACAATCCGCGCATTGCATCGGCGCCCACGCGGAATGCCGCTTCTTTCGATGCATCGGTGAGCCACGTACGGAAGTCCTGTTGCCACGCAGCGAGCGTCATGCGGCCTCCGCGATGCGCGGGTCCTGCGCATGTTCAGCGCGCGTGCCGAGCTTGCGCGCGATCCACAGTTCCCGGAGCAGTTCGTTCAGCGGCGGCACGTTGCCGTCACGCTCGATCATCGTCGCGACGGGACCGAGGCGCGCCATCGCGTTCGCATAGAGCGTCCAGACTTCGTCGCACACGGGGCTGTCGTGCGTGTCGATCAGCAGATCGCGACCCTGCGAATGTCCGGCGAGATGGATCTGATGCACGCGATCGGCAGGCAGTCCGTCGAGATACGCAAGTGCGTCGAAACCATGATTCGTCGCGCTCACGAAAATATTGTTCACGTCGAGCAGCAGGGCGCAACCCGTGCGCTTCGACATCGCCGAAATGAATTCCCATTCGGTCATCGTCGCGCCCTCGAACGCGAGATAGCTCGATGGATTCTCGAACAGCATCGTGCGGCCGAGCGCATTCTGCGCGATATCGATGTTGTCGCACACGGTAGCGAGCGCCTCGTCGGTGTAGGGAACGGGCAGCAGGTCGTGCGAATTGAAGCGGCCGATGCGCGACCAGCTCAGATGATCGGAGACGAACAGCGGCTCGATATCGCCGATGAGTGATTTCAGACGGCGCAGATAATCGCGGTCGATGCCGTCCGCCGAGCCGATCGACATCGACACGCCATGCAGCACGACCGGGTGCCGCTCGCGCACGCGGCGCAGGATGTCGCGCGGCTGACCGCCTTCGACCATGAAGTTCTCGGAGATGACTTCGACGAAATCGACGGGAACCTCCGTTTCGAGGAAGTCGCGATAGTGTTCCTTGCGCAGGCCAAGACCATAGCCTGCAAAACGGGGATTGGAAGAATTCATGGTGCGCGCACGGCGGTGTTGTGTAGGCATACGGGCTGGCCCGAAACGCTGGGGCAGCCCGGCAAAGCGTTACTTCGGTTCGGTCAGCGTGCCGCCGAGCGCGAGGCACTCGCTCGGCGTCTTGACGACCACGCCCTTGCCCTTGCAGCTGTTGAGGCCCTTGCAGTCGTTATGAGCCGTCGCGCACAGCGCCTGGCCCTTGCACGCATTGACGCCGTAGCAGCGGCCGGGCTGCTCGCCCGTAGCGGCGTTCGCGGAGGTCGCGACGGTCGCCGAGGCGAGCGCGAGAAGGGCCGCGGCTGCGGCGAAGCTGACGCGGGATTTGACGTTGCTGTTCATGAGGTTGCTCCTTGGGTGGTTGAGAAGAATGTGGCTGGAAAAACCGTGATGTTTATTTCGCGTGCAAAGCCGCTTCTTCGATGACCTTCGCGACGGCTTCCGGCTGTGAGATCTCGATCGCGTGGCTTGCCTTCACTTCCGTCACCTTCGAACCGGCGCGCTTGTACATCCAGCGTTGCAGGTCCGGGTTGATGACGCGGTCGTCGGTCGCGACGATGCCGTAGGTCGGCTTGTTGTGCCATGCGACGGAATACGGCGCCGACGCGAACGTCGCGACGGTGGCGGGCACCTGCGAGACGGCCATGAAGTCGGTGCGGTTCGAGACGAGATCGCCTGCGTAATCGGTGCCGTACTTCGCTGGGTCGAAGTAGTAGTGACCGTCGATCGTCATGCGCACGCCGTCCGTGAGCTTCGGCATCGAACCGGCCAGCTGCGTCACGCTTTCGCCGACGTCCGGCTCGAACGCGGCGACATAGACGAGCGCCTTGACCTTGGGGCGCGCGCCCGCTTCCGTGATGACGGCGCCGCCGTAGCCATGACCAACGAGCACGACGGGACCAGTCTGTCCGATCACGGCGTTGCTGGTCGCCGCGACGTCGCCTTCGAACGTCGTCATCGGCGGCTGGACGATGCGGACGTTGTAGCCCTTATGAATCAGAATGTCGTGCACCGCGCGCCAGCCGGAGCCGTCGGTGAACGCGCCGTGCACGATCACGATGTTCTTCGCGCCCGTGGGTACATCGGGTGCATCGGGTGTTGCGGCGAAGGCCGAGCCGGAAACGGCAAGGGCGGCTGCGACGAGAGTCAGAGTCGAAGAAATGCGCATAGTGTTTTTGCCTGGAGGCTGCAAAGCCTCGCTGTCGTTAAGTGAAGATTGCGTTGCGGTCAGTGCGTCGTTCGCGAACGGCCGAGCAGATGATCGAGCGACCATGTGCCCGCGCCGTTGGCGATCAGCGGCAGAAGCAGGCCCGCCCAGGTCAGATGCGTCGGCCATGCGTCCGGATAGACAAAGATTTCGATCACGGCCGTCATGCCGAGCAGTACGAACGCGGCGGACCGCGTGAACAGTCCGAGCACGAGCAGGAGCGGACATAAATGCTCCGCGTAAGTGGCGAGATGCGCGGCCAGTTCGGGCGGAATCAGCGGCAACGCGTATTCCGAGCTGAACAGCGCGTAGGTCGACGGCTTGATCGTCAGCAGGCCCGACACTTTCGTGCGTCCCGACAGGAAGAAGGTGGCCGCAATGCCGACGCGCGCAACGAGCAGCAACAAGGCGGGCGGCAGCGCGCGCGGCATACGCGCGGCTATCGTCGCGCCGGGTGCAGCGAGGCCGCTGCGTTTCGCTCGCGACACGCGAGTCTCGTGCGTTTCGGCGTGCATCATCACGACTTCGCCTTCAGCGAGCCGAAGCCCTTCGGCGTCTTGATCTGGGTGCACGTGCCCTTGTCGACCATCACGAATGCGTCGCCCTGATAGTCGACCTTCGACGTGCCCGCGCAGCTCGTACCCGCGCCCGCGGCGCAATCGTTCTTGCCGGCGAGCGACACGCCGAAGCATTTTTCCTGCGGCTTGGGCTGCGCGTCTCCGGCATGGGCGCCCGTCGCGAGTACGGTGAGGGAAAGGGCGAAGGTGGCGGCGAGTGCTGCGCGAGTGCTTTTCATAGGGATCTCCGGTTGGTGTCAGTGAAGAGGCGCTAATTTAAATCGGATGCGATGTAATCTGATGCGCCATGATACCTGGCTTTCCTCATTTGTCAATCGAGTACGCGTAAATCGCGTGCGATATAAATGGCGAAGAGAGATCGAATGAAATGCGAGCAATCCGCTGGAAGACTGGATGGGCAGCAGCAAGCCGGGCAATGCGCGTGCGAATGCGTGGTCAAAGGAGAGCAAACACTTCATCGACTGTTTCCCGATGTTCAATATATGCAAGCATTGATGTCAGTTGGTCGCGGCAAGCGAGGCGCTCGACGATGCGCTAACATCGGCGCGACGAACGATGCCGATTACGGGAGCCAGCTGCATGTCGATCTCACCTTCTCTCGATCTCACCGCATTTCCCCGCTACCAGCTGACGGAAGGCCCGACGCCGATCCAGCACCTCAGCCGTTTGAGCGAGCGGATGGGCGACGTGGATATCTACGTCAAGCGTGATGACCTGATGGGTCTCGGCGGCGGCGGCAGCAAGCTGAGGAAGCTGGAGTTCCTGTTAGGCGAAGCGCTCGCACAAGGCGCGGACACAATCGTCACGGTTGGCGCACGCCAGTCGAACCACGCGCGGCTCACAGCGGCAGCGGCGGCGCGGGCGGGGCTTGCATGCGAAATCGTGCTGACCCGCACGGTGCCGCGCGACGACGACGCCTATGTTCATAACGGCAACGTACTGCTCGACGAACTGTTTGGCGCTCGCATCCATGATCTGCCCGGCAATGCCGACGCAATGGCGTTCGCGCAGCATCGCGCGGACGAATTGCGCAAGTCCGGACGCACGGTATATCTCGCGCCGTTGGGCGGCTCGTCTGCGGTCGGCAATCTCGGCTATGCGGCGTGCGCCGCGGAGATTCTCGAGCAGGCGCGCGCGGCACACATGTCATTCGATCGCATTGCGTTGCCCAACGGCAGCGGCGGCACGCAAGCGGGTCTCGTCGCGGGTCTGCTGTCGATGAGGGAAGACCCCGCGCGTGTCGTTGCCTGCAACGTGCTGGCGACTCACGAGAACACCTTGTCCAACACGCGGCTGAAGGCGCAGGAAACGCTGGCGCTGCTTCAGCCGGGAGCGATGCTTCCGGACGAGAGCGTCATCGTTGCGGACGGGCAGCGCGGCGAGGGATACGGCATTCCCACCGATGCGATGCGCGAAGCCGTGCGGCTTCTGGCCAGCACGGAAGGCTTGCTGCTCGATCCCGTGTATAGCGGCAAGGCATTTGCGGGCCTGCTGCACGACATCAGAAACAGGATGTTCGCGCCGGGCGCAAAGGTGCTGTTCCTGATGACGGGCGGCTTGCCTGGCCTCTACGCGTATCGCAGCGCGTTTTGAGCGGGACGGCGCGGTCTGCGCGACCGCGCCGCGTCCACCGTCAGCTCGCTTGTCCTGCTTGTCCTGCTTGTCCTGCTTGTCCTGCTTGAGCCGCTTGTGCTGCTTGAGCCGCTTGTGCAGGTTGTCCAGCCTGAGCCGGACGCGCCAGCTGTTCGCGGACAGCGGCATCGATCTGATCGTAGTCACCCTCGCCGAAGTGGCTATAGACGATGTGCCCTTGCTTGTCGATCAGATAGGCCGCGGGCCAATATTGATTGCCGTACGCATTCCATGTCGCGTAGCTGTTGTCCTGCGCAACAGGGTATTGCAGCCCGTGTTCCGCAATGGCCGCACGGACCTTTTTCGTTTCGCGCTCGAATGCATATTCGGGCGTATGCACGCCGACCACCACCAGGCCCTGGTCCTTGTATTTCTCGTAGAGCTTCTCGACATGCGGCAGCGTATTGACGCAGTTGATGCATGTGTACGTCCAGAAATCCACCAGCACGACCTTGCCGCGCAACTGCTGCAAAGTCAGTGGCTGCGAATTCAACCATTGATCGATGCCCGCGAATTCCGGCGCAGCGCGATTGTTCTGGACGGGACCGCCCGTCGCGGCGCCGCTGTTGGCGACCACAGCACCCAGCGCGGCAATAGCGGCGAATGCGCCGACGGTGGTCAAGGTCTTGAGTCGGGAGAACATGTCAGCGTCCTTTTTTGTAGAAGACATGGACGTATTGAAACGAGTGCGCGTATCTGCGCTGTGTCGACATGTCTTGCATTTGAATCGTCTTGTATCAGGCGCGCGTTCCGATACATTGGGACACAAATGAACCTCTGCTGTGCGCTATAACGAAGACGTCATTTGAAGCTGGAGGCATCATGAAACGTCTATTGGCAATCTTGTTCTTTCTTGCAGGCGGACTCGCCGCAGAACTCGCGCATCCCGTTCAATGCACGCTGATCACCGCGAGCGGGCCGCAGCAAAAGCGGCGCAAGGCGCAGTGAAGAAGCGGCTGGCTTTGTATCTCAACGTGCCTTGCACGGTCGAACCCGGTTGAGAACCCATCGCCCCGCCGGTGAGCGCTGCATCTTTGGTGTACGATGAGCGTCGACCCGCAGGCCGCGAAGGCCTTAAGGATTTCATCGAGGTACCCAGCATGGATGTCGCCGACCTCAAGGTGTTTGAGGCAGTGGCCCGTCACGGCAGCATGAACCGGGCGGCCGTAGAACTTCATACCGTTCAGTCCAACGTCACAGCACGAATCCGCGCTCTCGAACGGGAGATCGGTGTCGCGCTGTTTCAACGGCACGTGCGCGGCGTCAGCCTGACGCCCGCGGGCCAACGGATGCTGCCGTACGCTGCGCGCATTGCCAAGCTGCTTGCCGACGCGCGGGTCGCCGCGCTCGACGACGGCCCGCCGGCGGGCACGCTCGCGCTGGGCACGCTCGAAACGACGGCGGCGCTGCGTCTGTCGCCCATACTCAGCAACTTCGCGGGCATCTATCCGCAAGTACGCCTGTCGCTGACGACAGGCACGAGTTGCAGCCTCACGGAAGACGTGGCCGCTTGCCGGCTCGATGGCGCATTCGTCGCGGGCCCCGTCGATCATCCCGACCTGCATGCCGAAATGATCTTCCAGGAAGAACTGGTGCTGGTGACGTCGCGCAACGTGCGATCGATCGACGCGTTGTCCGCGTCGCCCGATCTCAAGACAATCGTCTTCAGGCTGGGTTGTTCGTATCGTCAGCGGCTCGATGCGCTGCTCGCGGAGAAGGGCATACTCACGGCCACACCGCTCGAATTCGGCTCGCTCGACGCGATCGTCGCGTGCGTTGCGGCGGGTATCGGTGTGACGCTGTTGCCGCGCGGCGTGGTTGCTAGCGCGGCCAAGCAGGAGATCGTCGCGCTCCATGCGTTGCCGCCCGAGAAAGCGCAGGTCGCGACGCTGTTCATCCGTCGCCACGACGCCTATGTGTCGAGCGCGATGCAGGCATTCGTGGACGTCACCCGTTCGCAGTTCGGCCCCGTGATGGCGGCAGCTTAAGCGGCCAGCTACGCCGCCCGCTGCTGGGTCTCCAGATACGGCGTGCGGCGTCGTGCGCTGTTGAGACGAAAGAACTCTGTGCAAAAGTCGACAAAGGTTCTGAAGCGCGCGGGCAGCAATTCGCGGTGCGAATAGAACAGACAGACTTCGACCTCGCTGTCCGAGATCGAGCAGCCGGGCAACACGGGAACCAGCTTGCCCATCGCCACGTCTTCACGCGCAATCGCTTCGGGCAACTCCGCGATGCCTGCGCCCGCGAGCGCCGCTGCGCGCAGCAGCACGTCGTTGCCATCCATCGACGACATCGGAATCACCTGCACGGGTTCGCCGTTTTCGATCATCTGCACGTAGTTCGTGTTGCGCTGGCGCGATTGGGTCGGCAGCAGCAGGAAGTGCTCGGAGAGATCGGCCGCGTGCCTCGGCGTGCCGCGTTGCGCGAGATAGTCGGCGGACGCGACGAGCGAGCGCGACGATTTGAACAACGTTCTGCGGATCACAGCCGACTGCTCGACCTGATGCGGCGGCAGCATCGCCATGTCGAACTGGCCGTCGTAGAGATTGACGGCGCCTTCGTTCACGGAGACCACAAGGTTCACATTGGGCGCGACGTCGCGATAGCTCGCCAGAAACTGCGAGAACGTATCGCTGACCAGCATGGGATGAATCACGAGACGCAGCTTGCCGCTGTCCACTTCGCGTTCGCGCATGATGCGGCGATTCGCTTCGTCGAGTTCTTCGAGCAGACGGCAGCAGCTCAGATAATACGATTGCGCCTCTTCCGTGAGCGTGACGGAGCGCGTGGTGCGATGAAGCACGCGCGTCTGGATGGACGCTTCGAGCTTCGCGATCGCCTTCGAAATGGAGCCAGTCGTGACGCCCAGCGACGCCGCCGCCTTGCTGAAACTCTGATGCTGCGCCGCCGAGACGAACGCCTTCAACATATAAAGCTGGTCCATGTTCAACCTCTGCTCCGTTGCCGCCAGACTGCACTGGCATCACTCTAGCAACAGATCACGAGGAGAACGCGCGGTTTGTTTTGATAGGGGTATCACCCGCGGTGATAGCTGGCCGTCGCGCGCCTGTCTGCCCGTAATGGGGCGTCCGGTTCAGCCAGCCGCTTTCAGACGCGGATCGAAATCGAACTCGAGCCGGATGCCACCCGGTTCATAGATCATCGTGTGACGCTTGGGTCCGGGGCCGAGGTTCTCGGGCGAAAACTCGACCTTGACGCCCGGCCACTGCGAAACCCGCCGGAAAATTTCATCGAGCGCTTCTTCGCTGCCGACGCGCAGCGCGAGGTGATGCAAACCGACATTGCTCTTGCGATCGAACTCGATGAGCCTGTCCTGATGCGTGACCTGCCACAGCGTCAGCATCACGTGTCCATCCGATACGAAAGCGGCGGGGTACTCCGGCTTTTCGCCGACCTGCTTCCAGTGCAGGCATTCGACAAAGAAGTCGCGCGTCTGCTTTAGATCGCGAACGCTCAGTCCAACGTGATCGATGCCGGCGGTGAGTGCCTGGGTAGTCATGTCGAGCCTTCCTGTTAAATAGGGCTTTCGCGATGCAGAGCCTGCGAAGTCATGGCACGCGAACCGCGCCGCGGCAAAGCCGGTCATCCGGCATCGCCGATGCGAGCCATTATAGGGACGCGCAGCCGCGAAGACTCTTGAACCGCAGGAAAGGAAGTGTTGCGATCGTGGCATCGCGTGCGATCCGGCGCTTTTTCGTCTGTGGAAACAATCTGCGCAGACAAACGTTTGCCTGGTTGGTCAAGATACCGACGTCGTGCATACTTGCTGCTGCCTCGATTTGCGCAAATCGCGAGGCAGCGAAAAGCCAAAAAAGCCATCGAGAGGAGAGTACGAGTCATGCCGTTGGTGCCGCTGTCGCAACGGGAAGTCACGATCGGAGTTCCGCTGCCGTTTTCGGTGTTCACGTCGGACGGCAAGCTGCTGATGGGCCGCGGGCACATCGTCCAGAGCGCGGAGCAATGCGAGCGGCTCTTTGCGCTAGGGCCGTTCAGGCATCTGCTTCCCGGCGAACGCCGCAACGACGCGCTGTCCGCGCAGGAACAGGCCGCGCCCGCGTCCTCCGGGCGTGCGCGGCGCGAGCACGACGAGCAGGTGCTCGTCGGCGCTTTTCCGCAAGCGGGCTGCATCCCCGAAGACTTCGTCATCACGCTGGCAAACGGCCCGGCCATCTCGTCGCGCACGCGCTACGTCGGCGTGCTCGACGACGTCAGCCTGCTGCTCGCGGGCAAGGACGTCGATCCCTCCTTCGCGCCCGGCGAGGCCGTCGAAGGGCAATTTATCGCGGGACGCTACCGGCATGCGTTCGAATCGGAAGTGATCGGCCGGCATGCGGCGCCGTTCGACGTGCTGTATCTGCGCTATCCGGCGGAAGTCCGTTCGCGTGCGCTGCGCCGGCACGTGCGCGTCGGCATCGACGTGACTGCGCATCTGTCCAGAAACGACCGTCCGATGGCGGGCACGGAAGTTCGCGCGGTCGATCTGAGCGCGGCGGGCGTGGGCCTGCTCGTGAACTCGAATTCGCTCGCGCCCGGCGAGCATTTCAAGCTGTCGCTGCCGCTCGCGCGCGCGGGCCGCGTACGCACGGCGCCGCTGAACTGCATCGCGCGCAACCGCCGCACGAAGGGCGGGGAAACCCTGGTGGGCGCCGAGTTCGGCAATACCTCGGGCGACGTGTGCGCGCTGGTGAAAGACTACGTGATGGACGTGCTCACAGGGGCCGTGCCCGCCGAACGCAACCCGTTGCGCGACAGCCGCCTCGCTTAAGTCGCGTCGCTCAGGTCGCGTTGCTTACGTCGCGTCGCTTACGTCGCGTCGCTTGGGCTTGCGCGAAAAAAAGCCGACGTCGTCGTCGGCTAAATCGGTTCTCGTGGTTGCGAGGGAGTGCACGGGAACCGGTTAGCAGGATAGACGCCGAAAAATGAAGGAACGCTTAAGCGTGTCACGCCGCCATCGCAAGCGAGGCGCGTGCAGACGCGTCACACGCGCGGAAAGAGGCAGCAAGCCATGTACCGTAAGGCTGGCCGGACTATACCTACATATGATTCTCCCGGCGCGCCTATTCCCATAAGATGAACTCACCTTGAACGGCATTACGCAGCAGCGTGCCGTTGTCAACTAACGGCCGAGGAAAGTCGCTTGCACAACCACCCGATCGCTTCAGTCATCGACGACGACGAATCCGTCCGTACCGCGATGTCGAGCCTCGTTCGTTCTCTGGATTGGGATGTCCGGCTCTATGCGTCGGCCGAGGCGTTCCTCGCATCCGGCACCGTGAGCAATGTGGCGTGCATCATCTCCGATGTGCAGATGCCCGGCATGAGCGGTCTCGACATGTATCGTCATCTGCTGGAAATGGGCGTCACGCAGCCCGTCATTTTCATCTCGGCGTTCGCCTCCGACGCGGTGCGCCGCCAGGCGCTCGATCTGGGCGCCATGTGCGTGCTGACCAAGCCCGT
The DNA here is from genome assembly GCF_007995085.1 of Paraburkholderia azotifigens. Taxonomy (GTDB): domain Bacteria; phylum Pseudomonadota; class Gammaproteobacteria; order Burkholderiales; family Burkholderiaceae; genus Paraburkholderia; species Paraburkholderia azotifigens. The sequence goes on along the minus strand of NZ_VOQS01000005.1, from coordinate 1,277,129 downwards.
CGATGGCGGCGAAGTATCGCGCTGTCTCGCGAGGATAGAGCCCGACTGCGCCAGTGGCGAATGAGGCAGGCCGGCCTTGCCGCGCCGCGACCCTACCTCAAGGGAATTCGAGGTATTCGGATAAACTTCAATCCGGATCGAAATGGGCCGGCTTCCTGGATTTCCGAGTGTCGAGCGACGCGTGCGGCGGCGCGAACCGGGGGTGCGCCGCCCGCAGACAAACGCTCGCGAGGAAAGCCTATGCCAAAGATGTGCCGTCCGCCCCACGTGCCCGCGACACCTTGCATTCACGGAGCGTCATGATGTTCCGTCAGGGCGCAGGCATGACGTCGCCACGCGACGCGCGCGTTCTCTTTGCACTTGCCGCCGTCGTCGGCCTGATCGTCTTCGTGATCGACGCGCTGACACCGCTCGATATCGCCATTGCCGTGCTGTACGTGGTCGTGGTGCTGCTGGTCGCGTCGACGGGCTCGCGCCAGGCCGCGGTCGCCACGGCCTGCACGTGCGTCGTGCTGACGCTCGTCGCATTCATGATGTCGCACGACGAAAACTACTCGGGCGGTTCGATCGCGCGCTGCGTGGTGAGCCTGCTCGCCATCGGCACGACGTCCTTTCTCGCGCTGCGCAATCAGGCGACCACGGCGCGGCTGCAGGAGCAGATCCAACTGCTCAACCTGACGCACGACGCGATCGTCGCCTACGACATGAGTGACCGCATCACGTTCTGGAATCAGGGCGCCGAGGAACTGTACGGCTGGAGCGCGAGCCAGGCGATCGGCCAGCCTATTCACGAACTGACGCGCACGACGTCGTCGATTCCCGTCGACGAACTGCGCGACGAAGTGGTCCGCAACGGACGCTGGGAGGGCGAGCTGCAGCGCGTGCGCAGCGACGGCAGCACCGTCATCGTGTCGAGCCGCTTCGCGCTGTGGCGCGACGACAAGGGCAGGCCGCGCGCGGTGCTCGCCACCAACAACGACATCACCGTGCGCAAGCGCATGGAAGGCGAGTTGCAGCGCCAGCAGGAAGAGCTGCGCGCGACCATCGACGCGATTCCTGGCATGGTCTGGAGTTCGTCGCGCGACGGCGAACTGAGCTACACCAACCGGCGCTGGAACGAACTCGGCATCACGTTGACGGGCAATAGCGGCGACGTGTGGACGTCGATCGTGCATCCCGACGACTGGCCCGCGATGCACGCGGCCTGGCGCGGCGCGATCGCGACGGGCAAGCCGTTCGAGAACGTGTCGCGCGTTCGCCAGAGCAACGGCGCGTACCGCTGGATGCATATCGGCGCCGAACCGTTGCGCGATCAGGACGGCCGCATCCTGCGCTGGTACGGCGTCAATACCGACATCGAAGAGCGCAAGCAGGCCGAGCAGGCGCTGGAGCGCAGCGAGGCGTTCCTGTCCGATGCGCAGCGTCTGAGCCGCACGGGCAGTATCGCGACGCGTCTGCCGGCGGGCGACATGTGGTGGTCCGACGAGGTCTACCGGATCTTCGAGTACTCGCCGGACTACATGCCCGGCATGCAGCTGATTCTCGCGCGCACCCATCCCGACGATCTCCCCCTCGTGCGCGAGGCCTACGAAGCGGGGCTGTCGGGTTCGCCGTACGTCGACGTCGAGCACCGGCTGCAGATGCCCGACGGCCGCATCAAGTACGTGCACTACGTCGCACATCTGGCCGTGCCGCAGTCCGCGAATATCGAGTATGTGGGCGCGTTGATGGACGTGACGGAGCGGCAGCTCGCGCAGGATGCGCTCGACCGCTCGACGGCGGAACTCGCGCACGTGACGCGCGTCACGATGCTCGGCGAACTGGCGGCGTCGATCGCGCACGAAGTCACGCAGCCGCTCGCCGCCATCGTCACGGCGGGCGATGCCGCGTCGCGCTGGCTGAACCGCGCGAAGCCCGATCTCGGCGAAGTCGGCCAGTCCATCGGCCAGATGGTGCGCGACGCGAAGCGCGCGAGCGACGTGATCCGGCAGATCCGCTCGATGGCGCAGAAGCGCGATCCGGGCCAGGCCGTGCTCGACCTGAACGGTATCGTGAGAGAATCGATCGAGCTCGTGCGGCGCGAACTCGACGCTGCGCGGATCGAGCTGGAAACGGGTTTCGCCGAGCCGCCTCCCCTCGTATGCGGCGATCGCGTGCAGTTGCAGCAGGTCGTCATCAATCTCGTGATGAACGGCGTGCAGGCCATGGCGAACGTAAAGGAAAAAACGCAGGAACAAACGCGGGAACAAACGCGGCAACAACCACGGGGCCGCGCGCGGCGCATGCGGATCGCTACGAGCCGCGTGGAAGGCGATTACGGGCAGGTCGCCGTCGAAGATTCGGGAACGGGTATCAGCGAGGAGAACGTCGGGCGGCTCTTCAACGCGTTCTTCACGACCAAGACGGATGGCATGGGCATGGGCCTGTCCATCTGCCGGTCCATCGTCGAGGCGCACGGCGGGCGTATCTGGGCCGAGTCTCAGGAAGGGCAGGGCGCGACGATGCAGTTCGTTTTGCCGATCGATAAAGGAACGTGCGATGAGCAGCGATGAAATGAACGACCCGAATCCGTCGATCGTCTATGTCGTCGACGACGACGATTCGATGCGCGCGGCCGTCACGATGCTGCTGCGCTCGGTGGGCTTGCGCGTCGAGGCGTTCGCGTCCGCGCAGGAATTCCTCTCGTTCGACAAGCCCGACATGCCCAGCTGCCTGATTCTCGATGTGCGCCTCAAAGGCCAGAGCGGTCTCGCCGTGCAGGAGCAGATCGCGTCGGGCGACGTGCGCGTGCCCATCATCTTCATGACGGCGCACGGCGATATCGCGATGTCCGTGAAGGCGATGAAGGCGGGCGCGATGGACTTTCTCGCCAAGCCGTTCCGCGATCAGGACATGCTCGACGCCGTCGCGAACGCACTCGCAACCGATGCGGAGCGCAGAAAGTCCGAACGTTCGATTTCGGATCTGCGGCGCATGTACGAGTCGCTGACGCCGCGCGAGCGCGAAGTGATGGCCTTCGTCGCCAGCGGCCTGATGAACAAGCAGATCGCCGCTGAAATGAACCTCAGCGAGATCACCGTGAAGATCCATCGCGGCCAGGCGATGAAAAAGATGGAGTCGCGCTCGCTCGCCGATTTCGTTCTCAAGGCCGAGGCGCTCGGCGTGAAGTCGCTCGATTCCGGCACGTCGCCGCGCACGCAGCGCGGCTCCTGAGCCTCTCTGGCGGGCTGCTGCCCGCTGTCCCACCGGTTATCCCTTCCGGGTACGAAACGAACGCGCCACGGCGTTCGTTTCGCTTCCTTCCTGATTCGCGTCCTCTTCGGTTTTTTTCGATCGCCGCGTATGTGCGGCGTTCGGCCGCGCGCGTTCGGGCATTGCACGAAGCTTTCCGTGCGCGTCTCGAAGGTCGCCTATTAAACCTTCATATAGGTTGACTCAACCATTCGACTGCGTGAGCAACCCTATGTACGGCTAGTCCATTGCGTCATTGAAAAGGCACCCGATGTGGTATTCAATGAAATGCATGGAAAAGATGAATCTGACGGCGCTTGAGCGCGAGCAATTGCTCTCAGCAACTCGCAGCCAGACAGTGCGCGCAGCTAACGCGCGGCGTGCCCGGCTTATTTTGATGCTTGACGATGGCCAATCACGCGAGGCGATCATGCAGCGGCTGCGATGTGACTCGCGCTTCATTTCACGGTGGTCGAGTCGGTTCCTGGCCGAGCGGCTGGCCGGCCTGTATGCGCGCCATCCTGGACGTGCTCCCGTGCACCCACCTGAAAAGCTCGAGGCGCGCGTGTTGAAACTCACGCTCACACGCCGTCCTCTGGACGGATCGACGCATTGGAGCAGCTATAAGCTGGCTGCGGCACTGGGTGATGTGGGCGCCTCGACGGTACAGCGGATCTGGCGCAAGCATGGCGTGCGTCCTCATCGGCTCGATACGCATATGGTCTCGAACGATCCTGACTTCGAGACCAAGGCTGCAGACGTGATAGGCCTCTATCTGAACCCTCCCGCTCATGCGGCGGTGTTCTGTGTGGACGAGAAGACCGCCATTCAGGCGCTGGATCGTAAGGACCGGATGTTGCCGCTGTCACCGGGCCGCGCCGAGAGTCATGGCTTTGAATACAAGCGTAACGGCACTCTGAGCCTGTTCGCTGCGCTCAATACGGCGACCGGGGAAGTCATCGGCAAAACCGCGCCACGCCATACCAGCGAGCAGTTCGTCGCCTTCCTCACCGGCGTGATCGCCAGCCAGCGGCCCAGACAGGAAATTCATGTGATTTGCGACAATGTCAGTAGTCACAAGACCGCACGTGTGCAGGAGTTTCTGCAGCAACACTGCAACGTGCGGCTGCATTACACACCGACCTATACCTCCTGGCTAAATCAGGTGGAAAACTGGTTCGCGCGTATCCAGCGCGACGTAATCGCGCGAGGCGTCTTCACCACCGTTAAGGATCTGGATCGCAAACTGATGCGCTATATCCGTGAGCACAACAAGAATCCGAAGCCGATCAAATGGAAGTACAACGATCCATCGCGGCGAATTCGCCCGGTGCCATTTCAATGACGCGATGGACTAGTCGCGCCAGGTCCGTGCGATTAACTTTGATTCCATCGCGGCAACGCTGTTTCGAGCCGCAATCACATCACTGAACCGGATGGACCTGTCATGAATAACACTGTGCTCGATCTACCCGCTCCCCTCGCCGATGTCGTGTCGCGACGCCCGGCTTCGCCCATCGTCGCCGAGCAGCATTGGCGGCGCGTCAACGCCTCGGCGACCGATACGCAGGCACGTCGCGACAACGTCGTCGTCGCGCGCTGGACGCACGCGGGCAGCGCGCCGCTCGAAGTGGCGAACGAAGGAATCGTCGCCGATCATTGCATCGGGCTGAACCTGAAGTGCGCGGCGCTCACGTTCGACCACGCCGGCCGCCGTCTCGTGCATGGCCGCCTGACGGCGGGTGCGGTTCAGGTGACGGCGCCCGGCGTGCCGACCAAAGCCGTGTTCGCGTCGTCCGCCGATGTGCTGCATCTGTTCGTCTCGCAGCAGGTGCTCGGCGAGTGCTACCAGGATCTGTTCCAGCACACGCGCGACGGCGACATCGTGCTCGACGATCCCGAGCTGATCCGCGATCCGGTGCTCGAGCGTCTCGGGCAGGCGCTTGCCGTATCGCAAAGCAACGACGCCGCGCTCGGCAAGATGTTCACCGACAGCGTGAGTCTCGCGATCGTGTCGCGCGTGGTCGCCCGTCATTTCGCGGGCGCAACGCGGCGCGCACGCGAAGCCGCGCCGCTGCCGCAATGGCGCATGAATCGCGTGATCGAATTCGTCGACGCGCATCTCGCCGAGCCCATCGGTCTCGCCGAGATCGCGTCGAGCGCGGGCCTCACGCGCATGCATTTCGCCGCGCAGTTCCGTCGCGCGACAGGTCTGCGTCCGCATGAATATCTGCTGCGCCGGCGTGTCGAGCACGCACAGCATCTGCTCGTGACGTCGAAGCACAACGTGATGGATGTCGCGCTCAGCTGCGGATTCCGCTCGCAGGCGCACTTCACGACTGTCTTCAAGAAGTTCGTCGGCGAAACGCCGCACCGCTGGAAAGAGAAGACGGGCGACGCGCGCTGAGCGCCGACGCTGTTCCGACAGTCCAGAAGCAATGCCTGAACCGATCGCTTTCCAAAGGAGTTTCGACATGCTGGCAAACGCAAACATGATGGATCCGTGGACGCAGACCATCGGTCTGCTGGGCACGCCTTCCCGCCTGATGGCTGCCGTGGAAGGCGCTGCGTCGTCGCGCCGGAAGGCGCAGTGCGCCGACGGACGCTTCGGCGCCGCGGTGACGCTGATCGACCGGCCGACGCCGTCGACGGCCACGATCGCGTGGCGCGACGCGACGCGCGGCTGCTTCGGCGATCAGGTCTGGCGCATGGCGCGCGCCCGCCTCTCGGGGTTCTGCGCGATGAGCGGCCAGGCGATTCATCCCGGCGACGCCGTGTACAAGCCGAATCCGCGCCCGGCGCCCGTCAATGCGGACGCGATGATCCTCGCGTCCGTGCTGCGCGACGCAGCGACCTCCGAAGGATGACCGCCGTGTTGTGCCGGCGTCGCGCGATGTCCCCTGCGATGCGGCCCGCGCGGCGCATATGGCATAGTCCCCGGCTGGGAGCACGCTGCGTCCGCGGACGGATGTGCCGTGCGAGAAGCATTCTTCACCATGCCTTGGGTCAATGAATGGCAGATATCGTGGGCAGCATGCGGGTCTTCGTCAGAGTGGTCGAGACGGGCTCGTTCACTGCGGTTGCGAAAGAGAACGCCGTAACGGCCGCGCAGATTTCGCGGGCCGTCACGGCGCTCGAAGAGCAGCTGCACACGGCGCTGCTGCATCGGACGACGCGCCACCTGTCGCTCACGGAAGCGGGCAGCCGCTTCTACGAACGCGCGAAAGCAATTCTCGCGGATCTCGATGCGGCCACGGACGAGGCGCGCAATGCGAGCGTGTCGCCAGCGGGCAAGCTGCGGCTGCATTGCGCGCCGGGTCTCGCGCAAAGCATGGTCGCGGCGGCGCTCGTCGGCTATCAGCGCGACTATCCCGACGTAACCGTCGAGCTGAAAATCGAGCAGAGCATGCCGAATCTCGTCGAGGACGGCTACGACGTGTCGCTGATTTCGGCGACGCAACTGCCCGATTCGATCTATGTCGCGCAAGCGCTCGGCTCCGCGTGGTCGGTGATGGTTGCCTCGCCGGACTACGTGAAGCGAAACGGCATGCCGCTCACGCGCGACGACCTCGCGGCGCATACGCTGCTGAAACTCGAGACGCCCGTCTCGCCGCCCGACGAATGGCACCTCGAAAACGCCCACGCGATGGACGACCGGCACGTGTTGACGCTTACGCACGCGCCGTTGCAGGTCAATGCGCCCGATGTGATGCGCGCGATGCTGCTGGACGGCGCGGGCATTGGCACGCTCGCGACGTATTCCGCCATCGAGGATCTCGCCGCCGGCAGGCTGATACGTGTGCTGCCGCAGTACAGGGTCAGGCCGTTCACGGTATTCGCCGTGTATCCGTCGCGCCGCTATCTGGAAGCGAAAGTCCGTACGCTGCTCGCTCATTTGCGTTCGACGGTGACCCCCGCGCTCGAGGCGGTGGCCGAGCGTATCGACGCGATGGCGGGCAGGGTCGAGCAGGAAGCGAAGCACGCTTGAACCGAACGGATTACACGCAGCGTCCTCAAGTATCTTTATCTCCGCCCCTGGCTTAATCGCGGGGCATCCGCTCAATAGACTGGTTCCCAACCGATAGACGTTTGCCGCGCACGCGGCATCTAACGGATCACCTTTGGAGAACCCGTCATGACGAACACGATCGACCTCACGCACCACACGGTCACTGCGAACGGCATTCGCCAGCATTATGTCGAAGCAGGCGAGGGCGCGCCTGTCGTGCTGCTGCACGGCTTTCCGGAAACGCATCATGCGTGGCGGCACCAGATTCCCGTGCTCGCGGAGCGCTATCGCGTGATCGCGCCGGATCTGCGCGGCTATGGCGACACGGATAAACCCGCGAGCGGCTACGACAAGCGGACGATGGCGAACGATCTGCGCGCGCTGTTGCGCGAACTGTCGATCGAACGCGTGGCGCTCGTCGGCCACGATCGCGGCGCGCGCGTCGCGACGCGTTTCGCGAAGGATCATCCCGGGAGCGTGGATCGACTCGTCGTGATGGACAACGTGCCGACGCGCATCGTCGCGCAATCGATCGATGCGCAGATCGCTCGCGCCTACTGGTTCTTCCTGTTCCATCAGGTGCCCGATTTGCCGGAGATGCTGATCGCGGGCAAGGAACGCGCATGGCTCAGGCACTTCTTCTCGGACTGGTGCTACGACCCGAACGCAATCTCGGGCGAAGCGTTCGAAACCTATGTGCGCGCCTACGAGGCGCCCGGCGCGGTGCGCGGCGCGATGGCGGACTATCGCGCGAACGCCGTCGATGTCGCGCAGGACAAGGAAGATGCCGACCAGTTGATCGAGGCGCCGACGCTCGCGCTGTGGGGCGAGGCGTTCTACGCGGTGGGCAAGATGTTCGACATGGCGAACGTGTGGAAGGGCATGGCGCGCGATGTCGTGACGCACGCGATTCCGCGCGCGGGCCACCTGCCGCATGAAGAGCAGCCGGAGATTGTCAATCGGATTCTGGTGGACTTTCTCGAGGGGTGGAAAGCCTGAGCTGACGGTCTGGATGCTCTGACGCTCTGACTGAAGAATTTCTCGCGCGGCGTGCAGTCGCGCGAGAAACGGACGTTACTCGGGAATTGCAGAAACCTCACTCGCCCGCATGCGCTTCGCCGAACACCTTGCCGCGGAAGATGTAGTACTGGTACAGGTTGTATCCGATCATCACCGGAAAAATCAGCCCGATGCCCGCCAGCATGAACGCGAGCGTGTGTGCGTCGGAAGCCGCCTGCACGATGCCCAGCTTGCCCGGCACGAAGTCTGGAAACAGGCTGACGGCGAGACCCGCGAACGACACGATGAACAGCGTCACGGCGCCGCGAAACGGCCCGCGCGCGGAGCCCAGATACAGCGACGCCATGATGAACGCGAAGGCGAGCGCTGCCGCGATGCCGAGCGCGATTAGCACATGCATGACGGCCGGCTGCGACCAGCGGTCGATACCGACATCGCTGAAGAACCATGTCGCGATGGTCAGCGGCAGCGCGGCCGCCACCGTCAGCATCGCGCTCAGCACGCCGAGGCGCCGCGACCACTGCTCGATCATGCCCACGGTCTTCTTCACCAGATATGTCGCGCCGAGCAGCGCATAGCCCGCGACCACGCCGATGGCCGCCACGGCGATGAAGCCCTCGTTCATCTCGCCCGGCACGAGCCCCGTGATGACCTTGCCGAGCACGACGCCCTGCGCGAGCGCCGCCACCAGGCTGCCGATGCCGAACACCTTGTCCCACAGCGGACCGTGCTCGACGCCATGACGGAACTCGATGGCTGCGCCGCGCATGATGAGCCCCGCGATCAGCGCCATGATGGGCAGATACAGATCCTGCATCAGTTGCGCATAGGCGAGCGGGAACGCGCCGAACAGAGCGCCGCCGAGCACGACGAGCCACGTTTCGTTGGCGTCCCATACGTGACCGATCGATTCGATCATCACATCGCGGTCTTCACGCCGCGTGCGCAGCAGGCTGAGAATGCCGACGCCGAGATCGAAGCCGTCCGTCACGACGTAGAAAACCAGCATCAGGCCGAGCAGGCCGAACCAGACGTAGGCCAGCAGCGAATGAGTTGAGCTATCCATGAGGCAACCTCTTGTGCAATGTAGGCGGCATCAATAGCCGGAGATGGACGAGGGCGCCGTCGCGCTGCGCGTGGTGACGATGGCGGGCGGCACGCTCGCGATGTCCGGCCCTTTGCGCAGCCAGCGGCGCGCAAGTACAAAGAACGTGACCAGCAGCACGACATAGAACGCGAAGAACATCGCCATGCTGAGCGAGACCGACGAAGGCGCGACCGTCGACGCCGCCTGGCTCGTGCGCAGCAGCCCGTACACGACCCACGGCTGACGGCCCACTTCACGCACGATCCAGCCCGCTTCGACGGCGACATACGGCAGCGGAATGCACAGCACCCACGCGAGCAGCAGCTTGCGCCGCGCCAGCAGCGCGTCGAGGCTGCCGCGCGCCTTGCGCAGCGCATATGCCGTCCAGAACGCGAGCAGCATGAAGCAGAAGCCGATGCCTGCCATCACGCGGAACGCGTAGTAGAGCAGGGGAATCATGGGCGGCTGGTCTTCGCGCCTGAAGTCAGTGAGACCTTTTACCTGGCCGTGCAGCGAGTGCGTGCCGAGCACGCTCAGCATGCCGGGCACTTCGAGCGACCAGTCGTTGCGTTGCGCTTTCTGATCGGGCCAGGCAAGCAGCGACCACGACGCGCCCGTGCCCGGCGCGTTGGTGTGCCAGTGGCCTTCGATAGCCGCGCCCTTCGCGGGCTGTGTTTCGAACACACTCACGCCGCTCGAATCGCCGAGCCAGATCTGCAGCGGCGCAACGACGACGAGCACCGCGAGCGCGATCTTGAACGAGCGCGCGAAGAATTCCGGGTAGCGCTTGCGGAACAGGTTGTACGCGGAGATGCCCGCGATCACGAACATGCCCGTTTCGATCGCCGCGACCCACATGTGCGACACGCCCCACACCATGTCGGGATTGAAGATCGCGGCGAGATAGTTGGTCACCACGATCTTGCCGTCGACGACGGCATAGCCGGCGGGCGTCTGCATCCACGAATTGGCGACCATGATCCAGAACGCCGAGATGCTCGAGCCGAGCGCGACCATTGCGGTGGCGAACAGGTGCACGCCGCGCGGCACGCGTCCCCAGCCGAGCAGCATCACGCCGACGAAGCCCGCTTCGAGCATGAACGCCATCGCGCCTTCGAAGCCGAGAATATTGCCGATGAACTGGCCGCTGTACTGCGAGAAGCCCGCCCAGTTGGTGCCGAACTGAAACTCCATGGGAATGCCGCTGACCACGCCGACCGCGAAGTTCAGCACCAGCAGCTTGCTCCAGAAGCGCGCCTGGCGGTAGTACATCACGTCGCCCGTTCTGATCCACAGCGCTTCGACCAGCACGAGAAAAGCGGAGAGGCTGATCGTGAGAATCGGCCACAGGATGTGGAAGATGGCCGTCATCGCGAACTGCGCGCGCGACAGGTTGACAACATGATCAAGCATGACGGGTCTCCTCGCGTGGCGACGCGGTTTGAACGGCGATGGCGCGCGTCGCGGAGTCGGGGCCGACGACGGCGGCGCGCATCACTTTCACGGGCACCGATTTGTACGACGGCGTGCGGCTTTGCGGATCGAATGCATAGAGCGGCACGAGCGGATTCACTTCCGGGTAGTACGCGCCGCAGCAGCCGTCGGGCAGCGAGTACTCGACCACCTTGAAGCTGCGGACGATGCGTTCGACGCCATCCGTCGACAGCGCGACGATATCGACGCGCTCGCCCGGATGCAGGCCGCGCTTTTGCAGTTCGTGCTGGTTCATGAACACGACGTCGCGTTGACCGAACACGCCGCGATAGCGGTCCGAATGCGAGTACAGCGTCGTGTTGTACTGATCGTGGCTGCGCATCGTCGTGAGCGAGAGCGCATCGGGATCGTCCTGCCACGGGTCTTCGTCGAGCCCCTTGAAGACGAGGAAATTCGCGCGGCCCGTCGGCGTGTCCCACACGCGTTCGCGCGCCGGCGACACGAGATGAAAGCCGCCCGGCACGCGGATGCGCTCGTTGTAGGCCTGGAAGATCGGGAACACGATTTCGATCGCATTACGAATGCGGTCGTAGTTCGCGACCATCTGCTCCCACTGCACGCGCGACTGCTCGCCGAGCGTCGCGCGCGCAATGCCCGCGACGATGGCCGGCTCGCTCAGCAGATGCGGCGACGCGGGCTCGTTGCGGCCTGCCGACGCATGCACCATCGACATCGAATCTTCGACGGTGATCGATTGCGGGCCGTCCGCCTGAATGTCGATCTCCGTGCGTCCGAGGCAGGGCAGAATCAACGCGCTCTTGCCGTGCACGAGATGGCTGCGGTTGAGCTTCGTTGCGATGTGCACGGTCAGGTCGAGCTTGCGGATGTGCTCCTGCATGCGCACCCAGTCGGGAATCGCCGCCGCGAAATTGCCGCCCAGCGCGACGAACACTTTCGCGTCGCCACGCGTCATCGCTTCGAGCGTCGCAATCACGTCGTTGCCGTGTCCGCCCGGCGCACGAAAACCGAACGCGCGCTCGATGCCGTCTATCAATGCCTTGCTCGGCTTCTCCGTGATACCGACCGTGCGGTTGCCCTGCACGTTCGAGTGTCCGCGCACGGGGCAAATGCCCGCGCCCGGACGCCCCACGTTGCCGCGCAGCAGCGCTAGGTTCGCGATCTGCTGCACGTTCTCCGTGCCGCGATGATGCTGTGTAATGCCCATGCCGTACACGAGGATCGCGTTTTGCGCCTTCATGTAGATGTTCGCGGCGTTTTCGATGTCGGCGCGCGACAGGCCCGAATAACGTTCGATCGATTCCCACGAGGTGGCGCGCAGATCGTCGAGCAGCGCATCGATGCCGTGCGTGTGGCCTTCGATGAACTCGATGTCGAGAATGCGCGGCGCGTCGGCGGCGCGCGCGGCGTCGTCGGCTTCGACGATCGCTTTCATCATGCCCTTGAGCACTGCGACGTCGCCGCCCACGCGCACCTGATACAGGAACGTGCTGATGGGCGTGGAGCCGAGCGTCGCCATTTCGACGGGATTCTGCGGCGACGCGAAGCGCTCCAGCGCGCGCTCGCGAAACGGATTGAACGAGACGATCTTCGCGCCGCGCCGCGATGCCGAATGCAGATCGCTCATCATGCGCGGGCTGTTCGTGCCGGGGTTCTGTCCGAAGATGAAAATCGCGTCCGCGTGTTCGAAGTCTTCGAGCAGCACCGTACCCTTGCCGACGCCGATCGATTGCGGCAAGCCGACGCTCGTCGCTTCGTGACACATGTTCGAACAGTCGGGGAAGTTGTTGGTGCCGAATTCGCGCACAAACAGCTGATAGAGAAACGCCGCTTCGTTCGATGCGCGGCCCGATGTGTAGAAGTCGGCCTGATCGGGATGGTCGAGCGCATTCAGATGCCGCCCGACCAGCGCGAAGGCGTCTTCCCAACTGATGGGCAGATAGCGGTCCGACTTGCCGTCATAGGCCATCGGATGCGTGAGGCGGCCGGCCATCTCCAGATCGTAGTCGTCCCAGGCCGCGAGTTCCGACACGCTGTGCGCGGCAAAGAACTCCGGCGTGCAGCGGTTCACGGTCGCTTCCCACGCGACGGCCTTAGCGCCGTTCTCGCAGAATTCGAACGACGACGTGTGCTTCGGGTCGGGCCATGCGCAACCCGGACAGTCGAAGCCTTGCGGCTGGTTCATGTGCAACAGCGTCTTCGCGCCGGAGACGGGAATGCCCTGAAGCGTCAGCGCTTCACCCGTTGCCTTGAGCGCGCCCCAACCGCCCGCGGGGTCGCTGTAGATGCGGATCACCTTCTTTTTGGCCATATCTGTTTCCTGTGCAGTGCATGCGGTGTCATTGGGCAAATGATCGCGGCACGGAAATAACGGGGCTTGCACGTTCGCCCGCTGGTTTTCTATCTACACTGGGACTTCGCCGTGGCGATGCCCTATGCCGCAGGGAACGCGCCTTGCTGAATGGAAGCTTCCAGGAACCATCGACAGGGAGAGGCAGATGTCGAACACGAAGAAGGAGCAGAACCCGAACAGCGAGAAGCCCGAGCATCGCATCGACGAGACAGTCGAAGACTCGTTTCCGGCCAGCGATGCGCCCGCGCAGGGCGGCACGACGCGGATCGAATCCGATGACGGGAAGCCGGGCAAGGAAAAACGGGAAAGGTCCGCGCGCGGCGGCGCATGATCGCGCGCAAGCCGTGGCGGCGCGGCATGGTCGTCGTGCTACGCGGCTTCGAACGGCAGTCGGCGCAAGCGAAGGACGCGGCCGGCCGCTTCGATCAACCGTTCCGACGAAGAGGAGAGGGGCAGGCGGAAGGTTGCAGGCGCGCGCCGAAGAGCGCGCGTTCGCGATTTACGTCCAGTATTTGTAGCCCGTCACGCTGTGCTCGTAGCCGTGCGTTTCTTCGTGCGGGTGACGGCTGCGAACGGACTCGTCCAGCTTCTGCGCGGCAGGCCGTGCCTGGTCGGCAGCAGGCTCTTTCCATGACGTAGACGAAACAGCAGACGAAACGGGCGCCGCCATATCGGCCTGCGCGGCGAGCCGTTCGAGCGGCAGTTGCGCATTCGCGCCGACGACGAGAATGGCCTGCATCAGTCCCGGCGCCTGATAAGCGCAGATGGCCGCCAGCGCGAGGCTGCACGCAGCGATCGCATACGTGGGCCGGAAATGGAAGCGAAAGCGGAAACGGAAACGGGGAAGGGCGATGGTGCGCATCATGCATTCTCCACTACGCGCGCGAGACGACTGAAGGTCTGTTGGGTGTGCTCGTTTAAAAGTCGGCTATCGAGCGCTGCTCTCAGGTGCGAAGTCAGAAAGTCGATGAACGTCTTGATCTTCGCGTCGATGTGATGCCTGCTTGAATAGACGGCAAATACGCCCGAATTTTGAAGGCGCGATTCGGGGAACAGCTGAACCAGCCTGCCGTCGCGAATGTCGTCGATCACGCAATGCACGGGCAAGGCCGCGACGCCCGCACCCGCGAGCGTGGCAATGCGGGTCGCTTCCGTATCGTTGATGACGAACTGGCCGGCTGCTTCCTGGCTCGTGGATCTCACGAGGCTCAGCTTCACGTGATGATCGCTCGGCTCGACGCGGAACGGCACGGGCGTCAGCGCATATTCGTCGAGATCGCTTGCACTTTCGATCCGATGCGTCTGAAGAAAGGCGGGCGACGCGACGAGCACGCGCTCGCAATGTCCGATCAGCTTGCAGACGTTGCGCGAGTCGGGCAGCGCCGGCGCCGACACGATCGACACATCCACGTCGTCTTCGAGCAGATTCGCCATGCGCGGCAGGAACTTCAGCTGCACCGACACGGCGGGAAAGCGCTTGCGGTACTCCATGATCGAGTGCGTCAACTGCGCGAGCCCGAGGTCGGTCACGCAATGAATGCGCAGCGTGCCCCGTGCGCAGGTGTGGGCGTCGCCCGCTTCGGCCTCGGCGTCCTCGAGATCCGCGAGGATCTTCTTGCACTTCTGGTAGTAGCGCTCGCCGGGTTCGGTCAGCGATATCTTGCGCGTCGTGCGTTGCAGGAGCCGCGCCTGCAACTGGTCTTCGAGCGACGACACGGCGCGCGATACGCTGCCCGTGCTGCAGTTCATGTGCTCTGCGACGGCGCTGAAGCTGCCCGACTCGACGACGCGCGAGAAAATGCGCATGCTCAAGATCTTGTCCATGGAACCGTTCACCTCGTGCTGTCTGATCCGTTTTCTCGATGCGGAAGATGACGCTTTGCCGCTTGAGAGAAAGATAGATCGAGGCGAACGATTGGACCATCGTACGTTGGGACGTCTGTTTAATCCAAGTAGTCACGTCCTCATACGTTGGTATAGGTCCACGGGTTCAACGGTTTGCATTCGGGCGTGCTGCAAGGCATGCGTAAGCGATTCTATGCATCGATCTGCCTGCGCAGGCCCTCGCCCGCCAGCGGCATCTCGCGCGCCCGATAACCCGTCGCGTCGAACAGCGCATTGGCGAGCGCGCCCGCCGTCGGGCCCATCGCTGCTTCGGCGGCGCCGAGAAACGGCGCGCCGGGGCGGTCGATCAGATGCACGTTGAGACTGCGCGGCACGGCGGAGAAACGCAGGATCGGATAGCTGCTCCAGTCGAAGCTGCGGATGCGCTGCGTGTCGAATTGCAGTTGCTCGTACAGCGTCCAGCTCGCCGACTGCATGACGCCGCCTTCAATCTGATTGCGTATGCCGTCGGGATTGACGATCTGTCCGGAATCCACGGCGACTTCGGCACGTTCGAGTACGACCTGTCCCGTCTCGCGCACCACGGAAACCTCGACGGCCATCGCCACATAGGCCATCAGGTTCTTGTATTTGCCGAATGCAAAGCCGACCCCGTGATTTGGCTTGCGCGGCGGACGCGGCCAGCCGAACTTCTGCGCGGCGAGTTGAATCACGTCGCGAGCGCGTGGGTCTTGCATATGCTTCAGGCGGAACGCGACGGGGTCGGTATGTGCAGCGAGCGCCAGTTCATCCATGAAGCTCTCGATCGAAAACACGTTCATGTGCGCGCCGAGCGAGCGCATCGCCGACGTATGCAGCGGCATGGTCGGCGAGAAGTTGTTCATCACGTGCACGTTCGCGAACGTGTACAGCGGAATCGCATTGCGGTCGCCGCCGCCTTCGGGTTGCACCATCGGCACGGAAGGCGCGGGCTCGAACGGACTGGCGAGCATCGTCGCGGGCACGAGCCGCCCCGCGTCGACGATGCGCTCGTTATGCGAGCTGCTCCACAGCGCGTAATCCCAGTCGACGATGCGGCCCGTCGAATCCAGCGACGCGCGCGCCTGCGTGACCATCGCGGGCGTGAAGTGGTCCCACGTGTGCTCCTGCTCGCGCATCCATTGCACGCGCACGGGATGGCCGGGCATGTCGCGCGCGATCAGCGCGGCGTGCGCGGCGACGTCGTCGGCGCCGTTGTGGCCGTAGCAGCCCGAGCCTTCGACGTGAACGCAGCGCACGGTGTCCTTCGGCATCGACAGCATCTCGGCGAGCGCGTCGCGCAGCGGATAGACGCCTTGTGAGTGCGTCCACACCGTCATATGACCATTGTCGAACGAAGCGATTGCACACGAAGGACCGATCGAGCCGTGCAGCATGTAGCGCTTCGAATAGCGCGCATCCAGCGTTTTGACGGCCGCCGGCGTGGCTTCCTGCGCATGCGTGCTGGCGATTTCGATGTGCTGCGTGCAGAGCTTCTCGAGATCGCGATGGACGGTAGCGGGGTCGGGCAATGCGCGGCCCGCGCTCCACTCGCTGCCCGCTGCGAGCGCGCGCTGTGCCGCCACTGCCTGCCATTCGCCGCGCGCAACCACTGCGAGCACGCTGCCATTCCTGTAGACCTTGAGCACGCCGGGCATCGTCATGATTTGCGCGGCGTTGTCGCGCACGAGCTTCGCTTCGTACACGGGCGGCAACACGACGCGCGCATGCACCATGTTCGGCAGCGACATGTCCTGCACATAGCTCGCGCCACCCGTCACCTTGGCGGGAATGTCGACGCGCGGCAGCGACTTGCCGATCACGAAGAAAGACTTCGGATCCTTCAGCGGCGAGACGGGCGAGGCCATCCGGTGCAGATCGACGAGCTTCACGGCATCGCCGTAAGTGAGCGTGCGGCCGTCGGGTGCGTGGATCACGGCGTCGCGCGTGGTCAGCTTCGCGCGGTCGACATGCAGGTTTTTCGCTGCGGCATCGACCAGCAGGCCGCGCACCTGCGCGGCGGCGTTCAGCAGCGCCGTGCCGCTGTC
Source organism: Paraburkholderia azotifigens (assembly GCF_007995085.1). Lineage (GTDB taxonomy): Bacteria > Pseudomonadota > Gammaproteobacteria > Burkholderiales > Burkholderiaceae > Paraburkholderia > Paraburkholderia azotifigens. Next base: position 1,260,066 of record NZ_VOQS01000005.1, on the reverse strand, counting down.
GGCGATCGTGTGGCTGCCCGCCGTGAGGCCTTCGTCGGGCGAGGCGCCCGTGTCTGCCGTGAGGAACGTGATCAGCGCGGGCGCCATGTCCAGTTCTTCGGCTGCGATTTGCAGCAGCGCGGTGCGCACGCCCGTGCCGAGTTCGACCTTGCCCGTGTAGACCGTGACCTTGCCCGCGGGATCGATCTTGATCCATGCATCGAGAAACGGATTGGTCTTCAGGCTGCCCGCGAGCGCCTGGGTTTCCCTGGCGATGTGCACGGCAGCGCCTTCGTCGGCGATCACCTGTTGCGCGAGGGCCCGCGCGCCGGGAAACAGGCTGAAGCTCACGACGAGCGCGCCGGACACCATGAAGCGCCGTCGGTCTTCGTCGAAATCGTCTGCGTGGCTCATTGCGTGTCCCCGTGTGCGCCCGTATCGCTGCCGCTCAGATGCGCGACCTGGCGAATCGCCGCGAGAATGCGCATGTGCGTGCCGCAGCGGCACAGATTCGGCTCCATGTGCTCGCGAAGTTCGGCTTCCGTAGGGCGCGGGTTGCGCTCCAGCAGCGCCTGCGCGCGCATGATCATGCCCGCGATGCAGTACCCGCATTGCGCCGCCTGATGTTCGACGAAGGCCTGCTGAAGCGCGCCCGGACGCTGTGCGGTACCAAGGCTTTCGATGGTCCGCACGGGCCGCGCGCCGATCGACGACACAGGAATCAGGCATGAAAACGTCGCCTTGCCGTCGACCATCACCGTGCACGCGCCGCATTGTCCGAGGCCGCAGCCGAACTTCGCGCCGTGCAGGCCGAGTTCGTTGCGCAGCGCGTAGAGAAGCGGTGTCGACGGGTCGATATCGAGTGCGTGCTGCACGCCGTTCACAGTGAGGTGGATCATCGCGCGTCATTCTCCTTTCTGACCTTGGCCACGGTCGCTTCGACATCCGTCCACGCGCTGTGCTGCGAGTAAGTGGCGCGCACGTACGACAGCAGATCGGCGATCTGTTCGTTGCTGTAGACATCGCCGAAAGCGGGCATGTAGTTGATCGTGTCCTCGCCATGCCACGCGATGCCGCCCAGCACCATCTGGATCGCGTTGCGTGGCGTGCCGGCGTTGACGGCGGTGCTGAAGGCGAGGGTCGGGCGCTGGCCGGGCGACTGCATCGGCGACGCATTGCCGTGACACTGCGCGCACGATGCGGCGAACAGCGTCGCGCCACGCTGCTGCGCCGCCGTGAGCGGCGCGGCGCTGGCCCGGACCGCACGCGGCGCGTTCGATGACGCAACGGGCTTCTGCAGCGAGAGGAGGTACGCGGCGATCGCTTCGACGTCTTCGGCGGGGACCGTCGCGAGATCGCGCGTCACAGGCAGCATCGGACCTGCCGCCGCGCCGTGTTCGCTCGCGCGGCCGGTGCGCAGATAGGTGACCAATTGCTGCTTCGTCCACGGCTTCGGCGCGGCGTTCAGCGTGTTGAGCGCGGGCGCGTCCCAGCCGTCGACCACGCCGCCGTCGAAAGCTTGTCCGGGCTGCTCGCCGCCGATCACGTTGAGGGGCGAATGACACGATGCACAGTGCCCGAGTCCGTTGACGAGCAGGCGGCCGCGATTCCATTCAGCATCTTTCGATGCCTCGGTCTGCTGCTCGCCGGGGCGCAGAAACAGCGCGTTCCAGAACGCGAGCAGCGGTCTGAAGTTCAGCGGGAATATCAGCGCGTTCGCGGGCGCCGTCGCCTTCACGGGTTCGCGCGTCATCAGATACGCGTAGGCTGCGGCGATGTCCGAGTCGGACATGTGTGTGAAGTGGATGTACGGAAACGCCGGATACAGCAGATGCCCGTCGCGCGACACGCCGTTCCGGATCGCGCGCGTGAAGGCTTCGAGCGACCAGTTGCCGATGCCCGTGTCGGCATCGGGCGTGATATTGGTCGCGTAGATCGTGCCGAACGGCGTCGCGAGGGGCAGGCCGCCCGCAAACGGCTTGCCGCCTTTCGCGGTGTGACACACGATGCAGTCGCCGAGTGCGACCACGCGTGCGCCCGCCAGCTTCGTCTGGCTGTCGAACGACGAAGGCGGCGGCGGGCTGACGGGCGCGATGGCCCGCTTCGATATCAGCAACGCGGCGACGGCGAGCGCGGCCGCGATCGCGACGCCAGCCATCGCCAGCACGACAGGCCTGCGTATCATTGACACACGTGTCACGGAACGTTCCTCCGGGGCTGTGGCGGGGCAGCATGTCCCCGCATGAACAGGTCTAGCGTATCGAGGTCGGCGTGGAATTTCCTGAAGCCGCGCTAAAACGTTGTGAAGGCGGCACGACCGCGGTCATCAGCCGCTTGCCGAGCGAGATGCCGAGATCGGTCATCTGCCTGGCGCGCTGCAACTGCTGCGTCTCCCAGCGCGCGAGGCGTGCATCGATCGACAGCGCGTCGCCGTTCGCGAGATCGAGCGCGAGTGCAAGCGAATGCGCATTCGCGGCGGCTTTCGCCGTGCTGCCCGCCGTGTGAGGACGGGGCACGGCGGCGGCGTCGCCGATCAGCACCGCGCGTCCGAACACCATCTGTGGCGCGCGCAGATCGACGATCGGCTGCATGAAGGGATGCTCCGTCGATTCGACGAGCGCGCGGAACGTCGGCCCGAGTCCGGCCTGCGCGTCGTTGCGCAGCTGGTCGATGTCGGTCTGCTTCATCATGCCGGGCGGCAGCGAACGCGTGCGCGCGACGCCGTAACGGTCGACCAGCAACTCCTTCAGCACATCGTGGCCGTAGCGCCGGTACCAGACCCAGTTCCAGCGCCGCTCGCCGGCGCGCGTCTCGTCCCGTTCGCCGGGAATCAGATACGCGAGCGCCGAATGGCCTGCGCCATGCTGAAACGCGAAGCGCTCGCGCAGCATGCCGGCGGCGTGCACGGGCAATTCGAGTTCCGGCACGAGTCCGCGCCACGCGACGTAGCCCGCATACGCGGGCGTCACGTCGGGCAACAGGCGTTGCCTGAGCGACGAGCGGATGCCGTCGGCGCCGACCAGCAGATCGGCCCGTTCGGTGCGCCCGCTTTCGAAACGGGCGATCACCTCGTCGCCGTCCTGCTCGAAGTCGATGAAGGTTTCTCCCGCATGCAACGATTGGGCGGGCAACGCCTCTTTCATTGCGCGATATAGCAGGCTCCACGCGGTCTGGGTCTGCGGCATGTCGAGCCGCTCGACGATGCTGTCGTCGCGGTCCAGATAGATGCGCTCGCGGGAGCGCACGCCGGCGGGGTTCGGCAGCGCGACGCCTGCGTAGCGGACCGCGTGCAGCACGTCGGCTTGCAGAACGATGCCGCCGCCGCGCATGTCGAGCTGGTTCGGCGAGCTTTCGAAGACGTCGACCTGCCACCCGGCCGCGCGCAAAGACGTCGCTGCGAACAGGCCGCCGAGCGAGCCGCCGATCACGACGGCTCGCGGATACGACGGATGTTTCATGTTGCTCTCCTGAGCGTTGCGGGACGCAACGAATGAGTACGGATGCAGACACCTTATCCGTTGCGCGCGGTTGGCTGAATCCGTCTGCGCCGCAATCCCGCATTGCGCTGGACGCAACCAGAGTGCCCGACGCCGCGCGTAAGCCTGATCGGCGCCGCACCGCGTGCGCTTCAGGAAATTTAAAGGCGGGATACCGGCGCGCCGCCGCCGTACGGATCGCATGCAGCAACGTGTTTAGTGAAAGCGCGATCTGTTTCGCGGCGCGCATCGCGCGATGTTATGCGCATGTCGAGCGGGGGATCGGCGCGAAAGCGGCACGAAAACGGCACGAAATGGCGGGAAGCGCCGGAAAGCGCAACACGTGGCTGAACGCGCAGCAGGGAAATTTCACCGCGCTTATTAAGGTTTTTTAATGACCCGGCAAAGTATTCTCTACTCCGTATTGCTACGCTGCACGATGCGCCGGAAGAGCCGGCTGCACGGGAGCACATCGCCGGGGTATTGTCCGGCGCGGAGGAGTCAGGATGAACAAGAACATTGCCGGCGTGGAGCTACCCGATTCCGCGCTGGCCCGGGCCGCATTCGAGCATGTACGCGGCATCGAACCCGAACTGTTGTTGCATCACGCGCTGCGCGCGTTTCTGTTCGCTGCACTGATGGGTTTCAGGGAGGCGCTCGAATTCGATGCGAATCTGCTCTACGTCGGCATGCTGTTTCATAACGTCGGTCTGAATCCGCGCTTTAACCGCTCGCCGAACCGCTTCGAGATCGACAGCGCGAACGAGGCACGCGAGTTTCTGCTCGCGCAGGGTGTCGACGATTACGCGGCTACGGACGTATGGAATGCCATCGCGCTGCACACTACGCCCGGCATCCCCGATCACATGTCCGCGCTCGTGGCGCTCGTCGGCGCAGGCGTGCAGATGGATGTGCGCGGCGCGCGCTACTACGAGTTCACCGCGCAGCAGCGCGACGCCATCGTGCAGGCGTTTCCGCGCGAACGCGGCTTCAAGACGAAGCTGATCGAAGCGTACGCGCGCGGCATGGAGCATCGTCCCGAAACGACGTTCGGCACGGTCAACGCGGACGTGCTCGACCGATGGGACCCGGACTACCGGCGCCTCAATTTCTGCGGGCTCGTGCTGGGATCGGAATGGCCCAACTAGCCGCGCCCGCGACGTCAGAACATTCAGTCAAGGTCGATCGATGAACACCCCGGCTCTTCTTCCCAATCTGCCCGACGCGGCAACGACGGATCTGGGCATGCCCTATTCGTCGCTGGAGTTTCGCCAGCATCAGATGTTTCCCCGCCTGTCCGCCATGGAGATCGCCAGCCTGCGCCGCTTCGCGCAGCCGATGTCGTTCAAGGCAGGCGAGCTGATCTTCGAAACGGGCCGCGTCGCGCTCGGCCTGTTCGTGCTGCTGCACGGACGCGTGCGGATCTTTTCGCGCGACAGCTTCGGCCGCTCCACGCTCGTGACGGAGCACGACGACGGCCACTTCATGGCGGAGATGGCGCAACTGTCGGGCAAGCCTGCATTGATCGACGGCGTTGCGTTGACGGACTGCGACACACTCGTCGTCTCGCCGGAAAAGCTGCGGGCGTTGATCGTCGCCGATGCGCAACTCGGCGAGCACATCATGCGCGCGCTGATTTTGCGCCGGCTCGGTCTGATCGAGCAGGGGCTCGGGCCGATCATCGTCGGCAATGGCGACGATGCACGGCTCGTCCGGCTGCAGGGCTTTTTGCGGCGCAATGCGTATCCCGCGATGGTCATCGACGCACGCCACGACGCCGAAGCCGTGACGCTGCTGTCGGACATGACGACGGGCCCCGACGACTTCCCGCTCGTGTTCTGCCCGAACGGCTCCGTGCTGCGCGCGCCGGATGAAGCGCAACTCGCGTCGTGCCTCGGTCTGGTGCCGACCTTCGAGCGCTCGCACGTGTATGACGTGGCCATCGTCGGCGCCGGGCCTGCGGGACTCGCGGCGGCCGTGTATGCGGCCACGGAAGGTCTGTCCGTCGCCGTGTTCGACCAGCGCGCGCCGGGCGGACAGGCGGGTGCGAGTTCGCGCATCGAGAACTATCTGGGCTTTCCGACGGGCATCTCGGGCCAGGCGCTCGCGGCGCGCGCGTTCCAGCAGGCCCTGAAGTTCGGCGCACATCTGGCGATACCCGGGAAGGTGATGAACGTCGACGCGCAGGAGGGCGTCTATGCGCTGACGCTGATGGACGGCCAGCGCGTCAGCGCGCGCACGCTCGTCGTGGCGAGCGGCGCGGCCTACCGGAAGCCCGTCGTCGCCGAGTTCGACCGTTACGAAGGACGCGGCACGTACTACTGGGCATCGCCCATCGAGGCCAAGCTCGTCAAAGGCCAGGACATCGTGCTGATGGGCGGCGGCAACTCGGCGGGCCAGGCTACCGTGTTTCTCGCCAACTTCGCTCGCAGCATCCGCGTGCTGATTCGTGGCGCGGATCTGAACGCGAGCATGTCGAAGTATCTGATCGACCGGATCGGCTCGTTGCCCAACGTATCGGTGTGCACGCGCTGCACGTTGAAAGCGCTCGAAGGCGATGAAGCAGGGCTGACGCACGTTCATGTGCGCCGCGAAGGCGAGGCCGGCGAAATCATCGAAACGCGTCATCTGTTTCTGTTCATCGGCGCGGATCCGAAGACCGACTGGCTCGCGTCGAGCGGCGTCGAGCTCGACAGCCGGGGCTTCGTCGTGACGGGCTTTGCGCGGCGCATGCAGACGCACGTCGATATGGGCATTCACTATCCGCTCGAAACGAGTCTGCCCGGCATGTTCGCGGTCGGCGACGTACGCTCCGAATCGACCAAGCGCGTGGCGTCGGCGGTCGGCGACGGCGCGGCCGTCGTGAGCCAGATTCACGCGTACCTCGCCCAATACAGCACGGCCGCACAGAACATTTAAGAACAATTAGCGGCCGATGTGCGTGGGACTCGCTATGCTTCGGCGCATATCGAAGCGAGTGAGAGCAAACCCATGACGAGTCTTTCTGCGTGGCGCGCGGCGCGGCTGCGCGCCTGTCTGCTGGTGCTGTGCGTGTGCGGCGCAGCCTTGTCCGCCGACGTGCTCGCTGCTGCGCCGAAAGCGGACGCGCAAGCGCCCGGCTTCCACCGTATGACGCTCGGCGATCTGGAAGTGACGGCGCTGTCGGACGGCACGCATCCTTTTCCAGTCGATACTGTCGTGCAAGGCGTATCGAAAGCGGATATCCAGCGCGACCTCGAGCGCGAGTTCCTGCAGCCGCCCGTGCAAGGCTCCATCAACGCGTTCCTGATCAACACGGGCTCGAAGCTCGTGCTCGTCGATGACGTTCGCGCGTAACGGGCACACTGCGGGCACACCTGCGCGGACATGCGGGCTGTCTCACCGGATGCTCGTGCGACGACTTCAAAATTTTCGAATGGATCGTTCGGATTTTTCCACCCATGCAATCGATGTGCCGTTCTAGACTGCCAAGCACATCAACCGGTATGCCGCATGCGCATCTTGCCCAGCTCAATCAGCGATTCCTGTCTGTTCCCATCCGGCAACGCACGCCATGAAGCGTTGCCCGCGTATGCCTGCGCCATCCGCTCATGATCCACATTGGACCGCTCGACATCGATCTTGCGCGCCGTGAAGCACGCGTCGACGGAAAGACGGTACGCATCAGTAATCGTGCCTTCGACATACTCGAATTGCTGATCGAGGCGCAAGGCGGGCTTGTGTCGAAAGAAACGATCCTGGAGCGCGTGTGGCCCGAAACGGTGGTCGGCGACAACAATCTTCAGGTGCACATGTCGGCGCTGCGCAAGCTGCTCGGCGAAAGCCGCGACCTGATCAAGACGGTTGCGGGGCGCGGCTACCGGCTCGTGCGTGGCGCGTCGGCCGTGCGGCAAACGGGCGGCGCTTCGGCTTCGCATACCGAACGCCACATGGCCGTGCCGCACAACCTGCCTGCGTACAGTTCCGCGCTGGTCGGACGCGATGAAGCGATTGCGCACGTGTGCGATGCGCTCGGCGCGTCGCGTCACGTGACGTTGCTCGGTTCGGGAGGCATCGGCAAGACGCGCGTGGCGATCGAAGTTGCGCGCCGGCTGCTGGAGCAGGCGCCGGGCGGCGTTCATTGCGTGTCGCTGAGTGCCGCGTCGGATACGTGCAGCGTACTGGCGATGCTCGCATCCGTGCTCGGCGTGCATCCCGAAGGCCGCGCTGCGACGCGCGAGCGCATCGTCGAGACGATCGGCGGGCGCCGCATGCTGATCGTGCTCGACAGCTGCGAGCATGTCGTCGATGCCGCTGCGCGGCTCGCGCATCACCTGCTGTCGGCATGTCCGCAACTGCGCGTGCTGTCGACCAGCCGCGAGCCGTTGCGCATTCCGTCTGAGACCTTGTACTGGGTGCCCGCGCTAGACGTGCCCGAGCCGAACGACGACACGCCGCAGGTGCTTCGCTGCAGCGCCGTCAACCTGTTCCTGATGCGTGCCCGCGCGATCGATGCGCGCTTCGCCGCCGACGAGCCGAGCATTCACGTGACGGGCATGGTGTGCCGGCGGCTCGACGGCATTCCGCTCGCGATCGAGCTGGCGGCTGCGCGCGCGGCGCTGCTCGGCATCGATACGCTCGCGGCGCATCTCGACGACCGCTTCGGCATGTTGACGGGCGGCACGCGCACCGCGTTGCCGCGCCATCAGACGCTCAAGGCTACGCTCGACTGGAGCCATGCGCTGCTCGACGATGCCGAACGCAAGACCTTGCGCCGCATCGGCGTGTTTGCCGATCGCTTTCCGCTCGAAGCGGCGATTGCCGTCGCGGCGGACAACATCACGCGCGAACTCGATGTGGTCGCGGCGATGGCCGCGCTGGTCGAGAAGTCACTCGTGGTCGCGAGCACGGAGCCGGGCCATGCCGCGTTCCGCCTGCTCGAGACGACGCGCATGTACGCGCTGCAAAAGCTCGACGACAACGGCGAGCACCGCATGGTCGCGCTGCATCACGCGCGTTATCTGTCAGCGCTGATCGACGGCGATGCAGCGGGAAAGTCCGCTGGAGAAAGCTGGCGCAGCCGGATGCCTGAACTGCTCGACGAGGTGCGCGCGGCGCTCACGTGGGTGCTGTCCGATGACGGCGACGAGGCGCTGCGCGAAACCTTGCCCGTCCATGCCGTCTTTCTGTTCTACGAACTGTCGCTGATCGACGAATGCTGTGCATGGGCGCGGCGCGCGCTGGCAGCATTGGCGCCCGCTCGCGGCTCCTCTCACGCGTCGTCGCGCATGCGCGCCAGGCTGCGTCTGCTTGCGGCGCTCGGCGCGTCTCTGGTGCTCGTACATGGACCCAGTGCCGAGACGCATGCGATCTGGAAGGAAGTCTTGGCGTCGGCGATTGCGTCGGGGGACGAAGCCTTCGAGGCGCGCGCGTTGTGGGGCATGTGGAACGCGTGCCAGACGTCCGGCTCCGTGCATGACGCACTCGAATACGCGCGGCGCTACACGGCCTTCGTCGACGGTGTGGCCGATGTGCGCGGCGCGATTCTCGGCTACCGGCTGATGGGCGTGGCTGCGCATTACGCAGGCGATCAGCGCTGCGCACGGCTTTCGTTCGAGCAACTGCTCGAAGTGGCCGACGGTCTGCGCACGCGGATGCCGTCCGGACATTTCGCGGATCAGGTGCTCGTGAGCCGCGCGTCGCTCGCACGCGTGCTGTGGCTGCAAGGTCTGCGCGAGCAGGCGCTGGCGCTCGCCGAAGATGCCGTGATCGAAGCATGCAGCAAGGATCAGGCGATGATCGTCTGCTATACCCTCGCCGAATCGCTGGTGCCGCTCGCGTTGCTGTCGGGCAAACGCGACTGCGCGCGGCGCGCGATCGCAGTGCTGTGCGACGTGTCGGCTCGCGCGCGGCTGACGTTGTGGCAGGCGGCCGCGCGCTGCTTCGACGCGTGTCGGCGTTCACTGGACGACGTATCGGCGCAAAGCCTCGATAGTTTTCGCGCGGCGCTGGGCGAACTCGATGCGCTCAAATTCGGCGCGCCATTCGCGATGCTCGCCGCACAGTACGCGGTCGCGCTGATGCGCGCAGGCCGTCGCGACGAAGCGCAACAGGTCGTCGATAGCGCACTGGCGCGTTGCGATCTGGCGGGCGACTACTGGCTCATCGCCGAACTGCGGCGTCTGCGCGGCGAGCTGTTGCTCGCGGACGGCGCGGCCATCGATAGCCACAGCGACGCTGCCCGCGATGCGGAGACATGGTTCGTCGCCGCGCTCGAAGAGGCGTCGGCGCAAGGCGCGCGCTCATTGCAACTGCGCGCGGCGACGAGTCTTGCGCGGCTGTGGCACAGACTGGGCCGCGAAACGGAAGCTGCGCAACTGCTGCAATCGGCATGTGCGAATGTATGCGAGGGCCGCGATCTCGACGACTTCAAGGCTGCGGGGCAATTGCTGATGCAGGTAAAAGGGCTGACGCAGAAGCCGGCGGGCGCATCCGGCGAGCGCCGGCGTGCCGATACGGCGACGCGTCTTCTGAGCTTCACGCCGCCGCACAAGTACGCCTAGCGCGCCGGGCGCGGCGTTCAACCCATGGCGGCGCGCCGTTGCGCGACGTCGTCGATCAGATCGTGCCGGTCGAGCTGATCGACCCACCAGCGCAGCGCCTTGCCCGCTTCGTCGTCGCGCCAGGCCAGATAGAAGTGCGTGACGTTGCGCATGCCGCAGACTTCCTTGCGCACGAGTTGCCCGCGATTCAACGGCCCTGCGGCGATACATTCGGGCACCGTGCCCACGCCGAGGCCCCGCATCTGCGCGGCGAGCTTGGCGTCGAGCGTTGGCACGGTCAGCACTTCCTGATTCGCAGCAAGCGCGATCGTGCGCGGCGCGATCTTGCGCGACGTGTCGCTGATGGCGACGGCGCGGTGACGCGCGACGGTCTCCATCGCCAACGGTTCTTCGGCTGACGCGAGCGGATGACCCGGCGCGACGACGAACACATGTTTCAGCGAGCCGATCGGCTTCGCGATGAGATTCGCGATGGGCGGCGGTTCGCCCGCCGCGCCTACCACGAGATCCGCGCGCCGCGTGATCAGCGCATCCCACGTGCCGCCGAGCGTTTCCTTCGACAACAGCAGCCGCGTGCCGAGATTGAGCTTGTAGAAGTCGGTCACGTGAGGCCAGATCAGCTCGAAGGGAATGATTTCGTCGATGGCGACGCGCAGTTCCGACTCCCAGCCGTGCTCGATGCGCTTTGCCTTCTGTTCGAGTTCGCGCGCGGCCTCGAGCAGACGCCGGCCTTCCTCGACGATGACCCTGCCCGCATGCGTGAGCTTCGCGCGGCGCCCGCTGCGTTCGAAGAGCTTGACGCCCAGATCGACCTCCAGCTTCTGTACGAGATACGTCAACGACGATGGCACCTTGTGCAGTTCTTCCGCGGCGGCCGAGAAGGTGCCCGTGCGATCGATTGCGTCGAGTGCCTGGAGGACTTCGAAAGAGAGGTTCATGTAGGGCGTCGCGAGGGATGCGCGGCGTGTGTGCGAAGCGCTTTCAGTTTGCACGCACGTCGAAGCGTTGAATGGATCGTTGCCGATAGCATGCAGGCGCATCGGCGTTCGCGCAATACAAGAATCGCCTGTTTTCAGCCTGCAAGCATGAGCGTGCGATTCAGCAATCGGCGCGACGCTGCTTCGCGCACACTCGAAGCCTTCAACGTACGCGTCGTGCGCGCATCGTGCACCACGACGCGCATGCAGCACCGATCCGGCACGACACACGGGCACTCTTATGAACGGCGACACAGGCATCGCGGCACGTCCGCGATGGCATGACGAACTCACGCAGTACTGGCGCGAAGACTATCCGCGCTTCAGGCATGTCGCGAAGGTCGCGATCGCGTCGACGCTCGCCATGGGCCTGTGCATGCTGCTCGAACTGCGCGGCCCGGCGACGGCGATGGTGTCGTGCATCGTCGTGATGATGTTCCAGCAGAGCGGCATGGTGATCGCGCGCGGCTTCTATCGCGGCCTCGGTATGCTCGGCGGCAGTCTCGCGGGGCTGGTGCTGGTGTCGCTGTTCTCGCAGGCCTCGTGGATGTTCCTGCTCGTGCTGGCTTCGTGGATCGGACTCTGTGTGTTCGGCTCGTCGTACTTCCGCAACTTCCAGTCGTATGGTTTTCTGCTGACGGGCTATGCGACGGCCATTACCTCGCTGCCTGCCTTGTCGAATCCGTATGGCGTGTTCGACAACCTGGTCTATACCGTGAGCGAAGTGGTGATCGGCGTGGCATGCGCGAGCCTCGTCAGTGCACTGATCTTTCCGCGCCGCGTGACGCCCGATCTGGTCGCGGCGAGCAACGGCACTATCGGCCATCTGTTCGCCGCCGTTCACGCGCTGCTCGGCACGGCGCTGCCGAAGGACCGGTTCGGCACGATGCTCGATCTGCTGCGCGAGCGCGCAAACGTGCAAAGCCTGCGCGTGGGCGCCGTGTTCGAAGATCCGTCGATCCGTTTGCAGAATCATGCGTTCATCCAGCTCGATACGAATTTCGTCGATGCACTGGCATCCGCGCACATGCTGAACGAGGCGATCGCGCAGGCTTGCGTCGAAGCGGATTCGCGCGCGCCGCTTGCGATGCGCGAGCTGATCGACAGGTTGCTGTCGATCGTGCCGGACAGTCTGCCGCCAGGCGCACGGGCGCAGCAGCAGGTTGGCGCGCTGTCGGCGCCGCTTGCCGAATTCGAGCGCGGGCTCGACAGCCGTATCGACGCGTTGCTGCAGACGATGCACGGCGAACCCGAAGCGCAGCGCGCCTTCATCGAGACGACGGGTGCGGCGCTGCATGGTTTGGTCGGCAATCTGCGCGCGCTGTGCCGCAGTTTCGTCGAAGCGCGCGGCGCGGATCAGCGGCCGTGGCAGCAGTCGGTGGTGCGCTCGCTCACGCATCTCGACAGCACGCGCGCCACCGCCAACCGCGCGGCGGCCATCATCAACGGCATGCGCGCGGCCGCCGCCGTGCTCGCTGTCGGCGCGATGTGGCTCGCGTCGGGCTGGGTCGGCGGATCGAGCGCGCTGGTGTCCGTCGCGATCGTCAGTGCGCTGTTCACGCTGGCACCCGATCCCGTCGTCGCGAGCTGGCAGATGTTTTGCGGCTGCGTCGCCGGGACTGTCGCCGGTTTCCTGATGAGCTTCTTCGTGTTCCCGCTGTTCGACAGTTTTGCGCTGCTTGCCGCGTGCCTCGCGTTTCCCATCATGTTCAGCGCGTACCTGAATACGTTTCCGAAAACGGCGACGCTCGGCCTCGGCTTCGGCGTGTTCTTCTGTTATTCGGTGAACGTCGCGAACCCCGTGACCTATCATCCCGCGCAGTTTCTCGACACGGCCTTCGGCCTGTCGCTGGGCATTGCCGCCGCCGCCGTCGCGTTCTCGACGATCGTGCCGCTCGCGGGCGACTGGATCTCGAAGCAGTATCTGAAGCAGATCCGTTCGCTCGTCACGAAGTCTGCCCGTGACCGCGGTCTCGACGATCTCTCGCAGCGCTTCGAGTCGGGCATGCGCGGCTTCATCATGCGGATCGCGTCCGCGCCTGCGGGCGAGCGCGTGGATCAGACGCGGCTCGTCGCTGCGGCATTCGCAGCCCTCGAAGTCGGCCGCGCGATGATCGTGATCCGCCAGGACACGGAACGCGTGGCCGCGCTGTTGCCGGAAAACTGGCGAGCGGTTCAGGACGAGTGGCTCGATGCGCTGGCCGACGTGTTCTCCGCTGCGACGACCGGATCGCGAGCGCGCGCGATGCGCGCGACCTTGCGTGCAGAGCAGGCGCTTGCACGCGTCGGGCCCTCTGTGACAGCGTCCGATTCGCTGCTCGTCAAGCGCATGTACCGGCTGATGCGTTTCAGCGCATTGATGCTTAACGACGATACGTTGCCGCTGTGGCAGGCCGCGAACGCTGCGCAAGCTGTCGCTGCATCGGGAGTGACGGCATGAAGCAGCGTCCGCCCATTCTGAAGACAGCATGTCGCGTAACGGCGATGGCCGCGCTAGGCGTGCTGCTCTGCTCGTGCATCAATGGCGGCGGCATTCGTCCGCACGAAACGGCGCTCGACCCGGCATCGCTCGATGCAGGCAACGCGATCCGCACCACACGCGATGCCGCCGCGTGGCCGTCCGACCGATGGTGGCAGCAATGGGGCGATCCGCAACTCGATACGCTCGTCGACGATGCGACGTCGGGCAACCCCGGCCTGAAGGAAGCACAGGCGCGCATCGACAACGCGCGCTTCCAGGCGCAGATCGCGGGCGCCTCGGAACTGCCGCAGGTCAGCGCGGGCGGCAACTTCGAGCGTCAGCGCTTCGCGCGTTACAACACGCCCGCGCCCCCCGGCGGCACGACGGTCTGGAACAACAGCATCGCGGCGGATCTGTCCTACGACCTCGACCTGTGGGGCAAGGACCGCGCGATCCGCGAAGGTGCGCTCGATGCCGTGCAGGCATCGGTGGCCGACGACCGTTTCGCCGTCGTCGAATTGCAGACGGCCGTCGTGCGCGCGTACGTTCGGCTCGCGTTGCAGTACGCGTTGCTCGATGCGTATCAGTCGGTGCAGGCCGAAGAGCAGCACACGCTCGACATCGCAACGCGCCGTCTGGAAGCAGGCATCGGCAGCCGGCTCGAAGTTTCGCAAGCGACGACGCAGGCGGCGATGAGCGTGACGAAGGTGCAGGAAGCGCAGCAGCAGCTTGCACTGAGCCGCATCGATATCGCCGCGCTCGCGGGCAAAGGCGCGGGCTATGGCGATACGCTGAAGCGGCCCGCGCTTGCGCTGAACGTGCCCATCGCGTTGCCCGCGTCGCTGCCCGTCGATCTGATCGGCCATCGGCCCGACATCGTCGCGCAGCGCTGGCGCGTGCTCGCCGCGGAAAAGGGCATGACGGCCGCGCACGCCGCGTTCTATCCGAACATCGATCTGCTCGCGACGGCATCGCTGGGATCGGCGGCGACCTTCGGCGGCTTCTTCAACCTGCTAGGCAGCAACGGCGCAGGCCACAATCTGGGCGCGGCCATTTCGCTGCCGGTCTTCGACGGCGGGCGGCTGCGCGGCGAATACGGTGTGGCCGTCTCGGACCGCGATGCCGCCGTCGACGCGTACAACGCGGCCATCGTCGATGCAATGCGCGGCGTCGCGGCGCAGGTCACGTCGCTGCGCGCGCTCGACGCGCAGCGGGCCTCGATCGACAGCACACTCGATTCGGCACGCGACGCCTATCGGCTCGCCGACGCGGGCTATCGCAACGGCATCACGGAGTTTCTGAACGTGCTCGCCGCGCAGAACGCACAGCTGGAGCAGGAAGAGCGGCTTGCCGGCGTACAGGCCAAACGGCTCGACGCGTGGGCGCTGCTGATGAAAGAACTGGGCGGCGGTTTCGCCGCGACGGCAGCGGACCGCGCTGCGATGGAGCCCGATCATGCCCGCCGAAATTGAAATCGGTTCGTTTCTCGTGCCTTATCTGCTGCCTGTGCTGATCGGCTGCGCGGTGGTCTTCGTGATGCTCGATCTGCTGTTCGCGCGGCTCGGCGTGTACCGCTACGCGTGGCACCCGGGGCTGTTCCGCGTCGCGCTGTTCGCTGCGATGTTCAGCGGCGTCTCGCTGCTGGTGCGCGGTTGAGGCGCGACGGGAACGGTCCAGAAACGGGACAGAAGCGACAGGTACTAAACTCAATTGCACACAACGATGACGATGAAACCGCAATCCTTCCTGCGCGCGCTCTTCACGGCGACGATCCTGCTGGTCGCCGTCGTGCTGGTGCGCCTTCTGTGGGTCGACTACATGTATTCGCCGTGGACGCGCGACGGCCGCGTGCGCGCCGATGTGATCGACGTGGCGACGGACGTGTCGGGGCTCGTCAGCGAAGTGCGCGTGAAGGACAACCAGTTCGTGCATCGCGGCGACGTGCTGTTCGTACTCGACCCGTATCGCTTCCACTATGCCGTTGCACAAGCCGATGCCGACGTCGCGCGGGCCCAGGCCGAGATGACGCGGGCGAGAGCGCAGATGGCGGAAGGGGCGTCGCTCGACCAGATGAAGCGCGCGCAGGCGGCGCGGCGCGCGAATCTGGCGGGCGACGTGATTTCCGACGAAAGCCGCGACGATGCGGCAGCGGCCGCGAACCAGACGGACGCGGCGTATCGCGCCGATGCCGCGGCCTATGCGGCTGCTGAGGCGCTGTATCGCGCGGCGCTCGTCGAGCAGCAGACGGCACAGCTCAATCTGACGCGCAGCGAAGTCAGGGCGCCCGCCGACGGCTACATCACGAACCTGAACCTGTACCCCGGCGACTACGCGAGCGCGGGCAGCGCGCGGATGGCGCTGATCGACTCGCACTCGTTCTGGGTCTACGGCTACTTCGAGGAAACGAAGATTCCGCGCGTGCATGTCGGCGATCATGCCGTCGTGCGGCTGATGTCGGGCGGCGTGGACATTCACGGACACGTGGACAGTCTGTCGAGCGGCATCGCCGATCGCGACAATCCGACCGGCACGGGCGATCTGCTGGCGAATGTGAATCCGATCTTCACGTGGGTCCGGCTCGCGCAGCGCGTGCCCGTGCGCGTGCATCTCGACAAGGTGCCGCCCGGCGTTCACCTCGCTGCCGGGATGACGTGCACCGTCACGTTGCAGCCGGGCGGGAACGTACGTTCGTAATCTACGTTCCTGCGCTTGTCTGCCGTCCCGCTGCGCGCCGCCATGCGCCCGGCGACATGCCGACCGACTTCAGAAACACGCGGCTCAGATGGCTCTGATCGGCGAATCCGCAAAAGATGGCGACTTCCGTGAGGGTCATGTCGGTGGCGCCGATCAGCTGCCGCGCCTCCGTCACCCGTTGTTCGAGCAGCCACTGATGCGGCGTGCGCCCCGTCGCGCGTGTGAAGGCGCGGATGAAATAGCCGCGCGACAGATTGCATTCGCTGGCGACGTCGGCAATGGATGCGCCGTGCCGCGAGCGTTCGATCAGCAGCTCTTTCGCGCGTGCCTCGTGCGCGTGCGACAGCGCGCCTTTCGCACGCGGCGACGGGGTGCGCAGATTGCCGTAGCGCTGCGCGAGGTGCGTGCCCATGATGACGCTCATCTGCTCGACGAACAGCGAACCGATCGCGCCGTAATGGGCGAGATGGCCGTCGAGCGCACGCGCGAGATGGCCGAGCACAGGGTCTTTCTGTTCGATCGCGCACGTGAGCCCGCTGATCGCCGGGCCGCCGCTTTCGTCGCCGAGCCGCGTGAAGTATGCACGCGATAATTCGACCAGCACGAAGTCGAAATTCCCATATAGATCCGCGCGATAATCTTCTGAAAAATCGCGGATATAAATCGAATCCGATTCGAAGCGTTTAGTGACAGTCCGCTCGCCGTTAAAAATATTCCGCCGATGCCCGCTGTTCAGCGAAATGCCGACCAGAAAGCCGCGGCCGGAGGCGGGCATGGCGACGCGATCCAGATGCGCTTCGTCCATGCATTTGCGGTAGAAGCGGATGTCGCCAATATCCAGTTCGATGTCCTTGCGCAATTGGCTCGACACGCAGCCGAGCGTGTCCTTCGGCTTGAGCGGCGCGGCCGCCGCGGGATGTGCGCAAGTCGTCATGGGCAATTTCCTCGTTCATGCATTGCCGGTGAAGCATAATCGGACCAGTTTACACGGAAGCAAACATGGCAAATTAATCAAAACACGTTTTCCGGCTTATATGTCCATATGCCGGGATGATTCGCGTGCTTTGAACGGGTCGGTATTCTGGCGGAATTTGCCGGCTTGCGGACCTTCGTCCAGGCGCAATGCGCAAGATGTGAAGCCCGCCTCAGAACAGTAAAAAAGCCTCCGCAAAGTCTAATCAGGTCACTATTATTCAAGACACGCGGTGACGGCCTGTTTACAATCCGTTCCGATATTCCGTTTTTAGCCAGCCCATTCGCCCTGTCTATCCAGCCCAATTGGTGGGCCGGGAAGGCGCGATGCGCAAGCCAATGCACACGCTCGCCGCGAGCGGTTGGCGCGCGCCCGACCCCCGACCTTCAACCAGGTGCCCATTATCGCCATCGGTCAATCGAACTCGCGAACAGCGTTTGCTGGAGGAGCCATGATTCAGATCGGCACATTGCTCGTCAACTTCGAACAGCGAGAGATTCGTCAGCAGGGCCGGCCGGTGCGGATCGGGGCCCGTGCTTTCGACATTCTCGAAGTGCTGTATCGCGCCGAGGGCGGCATCGTGTCGAAGGACGCCATCATGGATGCCGTGTGGCCGGGCTCGATTGTCGAGGAGAACCGGCTGCAGGTTCACATCGCGGCGCTGCGCAAGCTGTTCGGCGCGGACCGCGAACTCATCAAGACCGTGCCGGGGCGCGGCTATCTGCTCGTGTCGGAGAACCGGCAAGCGCACGCGCCGGAGCGTCATGGCGTTTCGCCGTCGGGCGGACTGCCGGCGTGTTCCGCGACCCTGGTGGGCCGTCATATCGAAGTCGCGCAGATCATCGACCGTCTGGGCCAGGCGTCCGTCGTCACGCTGGTCGGCGCGGGCGGCATCGGCAAGACGTGCCTCGCCGTGCATGTCGCGCGCGAAATGCGCGAGCGCTTCGGCGAGCCGGTGTACTTCGTCGAACTGGCGAAGGCGTCGACGCGCGAGGCCGTGCTGAAGACGCTGGCGGGCGCATTGCGGATCGACGCCTGCGACGACTATCTGAGCCAGGAGCGGCTCGCCGACGTGCTCGCTGCCGCGCCGTGCCTGCTCGTGCTCGACAACGCCGAGCACGTGATCGACGTGATCGCGACGCTCGTCGAAGCGCTTACCGCGCGCGCACACGCGCTGCGCGTGCTGGTGACGAGCCGTGAGCCGCTGCACATCTGGGCCGAGTCCGTGTTTCGCATCGAGCCGCTTGCGGTGCCCGCGAGCGACTCGCCGGCCAGCGCGATCCTCGCGCACTCGGCCGTCGAACTGTTCCTGAGCCGTGCGAAATCGGCCGCGCCCGAATGCGCCGCCGACGAAGACGCGCTTCGCCTTGTCGGCGAAATCTGCCGGCGGCTCGAAGGCCTTCCGCTCGCCATCGAACTCGCGGCCGCGCGCGTGGCAACGCTCGGCGTCGAAGGCGTGGCGTCGCGTCTCGACGACCGCCTGAACCTGCTGACGGGCGGGCTGCGCTCGGCGCTGCCGCGCCATCAGACGCTGCGCGCGACCTTCGACTGGAGCTACGCGCTGCTCGACGGGACCTCGCGGATGCTGTTCAGGCGGCTCGGGTTCTTCGCGGGTGCATTTACTTTCGACGCCGTCTGCACGGTCGCCACCGAACCCGACATGCCCATCGCCGGCGTCATTTCGAGCCTGAGCGAGCTGGCCACCAAATCGCTGTTGTCCGTCGAGTTCTGCGGCGCGATAGCGCAATACCGGCTGACGGAATCCACGCGCGCGTACGCGATGGAAAAGCTGCGCGACGAGGGCGAGCTGCAGCGCATCGCGTCGCGGCACATGCAATACCTGCAGGAACGGATCGAGCACGGCAGGCTGCCCGTCGGCGAAATCGCGCAGGGGCTGCCTGCCACCGAACCTCGCCTTGCGCTCGACGACGCACGCGCCGCCTTCGAATGGGCCTTCTCACCGGGCGGCAATCCGGCGCTCGGCGTGGCGCTGGCGGGATCGCTCGTGGGCACGCTGATGCACGGCTCGCTGCTGCACGAATGCCATGAGCGCTCGGGACGCGCACTGGCCGCGCTCGACGCGCTGCCGCGCGGATCCGTCGACAGCCTGTGCGAAATGCGCCTGTGCTCCGCGTATGCGTCGACACTGCTGCACGCGGGCGGCCCGATGCACGAAGCGGGGCCGCTGTGGAAACGCGTGCTGGTGCTCGCACGCGAGGCGCGCGACGAAGCCTTCGAAGCGCGCGCGCTTTGGGGCGCATGGAATTCGACGCTCGCGCGCTCGGACATTCATGCGTCGTTCCGTTTCGCGACGCGTTTCCAGGCATTCGCGGAGCGCTGCGGCACGCCGTGGCAACAGGTGCTCGGCGCCGAAATGATTGCCGTCTCGCTGCACTGCTTCGGCGAGCACGAGCAGGCGCGCGTGCGGCTCGAGCGGGCCATTGCCGCGCTGACGGAACTCGGGCCGGCGGCGCCGGGCCCCATCGGTCTTCCCGTCGATCCGTTCAACTTCGGCAACGGCACGCTCGCGCGCATCGTGTGGATGCAAGGCCATCCCGAGCAGGCGATGCAGCTCGTCGAGAACGTCGTCAATTCGATTCGGCCCGACATGCTGGAGCCGTCGCTCAGCCACGTGCTCGCGGTGGCCGCCGTGCCCATCGCGCTGTATAGCGGCGAACTCGAAGCGGCGTCGCGCTATCTCGCCGTGCTGCAATCGCAGGTCGCATTGAACCGCTTCGAGATCTGGCAAGCGTATGCCGAGTGCCACGCAGCCCACCTCGACATTCTTCAGGGACATCCGCACGCCGGTCTCGCGAAGCTCGAAGCGGCGCTGCAACGCCTGATGTCATGCGGCTTCCGGCGCGTGCTCACGCCAATGATCACGTTATGCGCTGAGACGCTGGCGCGCACGGGGCGCATCGCCGAAGCGCGGATGCGACTCGACGAGGCGCTCGAGTACTGCGAGGCGCATGGCGAGCATTTCTTCATCGCCGAGCTTCAGCGCGTGCTGGGCGTCACGGCGCTCGAACAGGCGCGAGTGCTTCAGTCGGGTCGACGCGCGGCGATGGCCGACGAGTTCGAAACGGAAGGGCGGCGTCATCTGCTCGACGCGATACAGACGTCAAGGGAACAGCATGCGCCGATGCTCGAACTGCGCGCCGTGCTGAACTTCGCGGACCATCTGCTCGAACGCGGCGAGACATCACGGGCTGCGTCGCTGCTCGCCGACGTGAGCACGCGTATCGACATGCAATCGAACGCACCCGATATCCGCCGGCTCGCGCAGCTGCTGCACGAAACGTGCGCGGTCCGACAGGCCCACGACCTCGATGCCGATAGCGGACAGGCCGTCATGGCCAACGGCATCTGAAGCGAAAATTCGCACGTTTCGACGGGTTCGATCCCTCCTGAAAATTCCTTAATGCGACCGCGCCCGGCAAGCGGGCCGTCTGCATTTAAGGATGTTTAAGCCGCACACAAGGACTTTGACCTTGCGCGCCGCTAAGCTCCGTCACTCGCGATACGGCCCGCATACCGGCTGTGTCCAGTCATCGACAACAGACCATCGCCGCGCAAGCCGGCGCGATGCGATGCAACGACGGAGAACAACTCAATGAACACGCAGAGCTACACGGCAGCACCCTCGGAATCGCGGCGCAGGCTGCTGTCGGCGGGCGCGACGATGGCGGGGGCCGTGGCGGCCATGGCGAGCCTGTCGGCCAATGCAGCGGGCACGGCGGGCGCAGGGGCAGCGGGCGGTCACGTGGGACGCGTACACCAGCAAGGTGGCAGCTTCGTGAAGGCGAAGGACGGCACGGAGATTTTCTTCAAGGACTGGGGCACGGGCACGCCCGTCGTCTTCTCGCACGGCTGGCCGCTCTGCGCCGATGCGTGGGACCCGCAGATGCTGTTCCTCGTGAACCAGGGCTATCGCGTGATCGCGCACGACCGGCGTGGCCATGGCCGTTCGGGCCAGTCGTCGGGCGGCAACGACATGGACACCTATGCGGACGATCTGGCCGCCGTGCTCGACGCGCTCGACGTGAAGAACGCGATGCTGGTCGGGCATTCGACGGGCGGCGGCGAAGTCGCGCATTACATCGGCCGTCATGGCTCGAAGCGCGTCGCGAAGGCCGTGCTGATCGGCGCGGTGCCGCCGCTGATGCTGAAGACGCAGGCCAATCCCGGCGGCCTCGCGATGTCCGTATTCGATGGGATTCGGACAGGCGTGGCCGCCAACCGCTCGCAGTTCTATCTGGATCTCGCGACGCCGTTCTATGGCTTCAACCGCCCGAATGCCAGGGTGTCGCAAGGGCTGGTTCAGGACTTCTGGCGCCAGGGCATGGAAGGCTCGATCAAAGGCCAGTACGAGTGCATCAAGCAGTTCTCCGAAGTCGACTATACGGAAGACCTGAAGAAGATCGACGTGCCGACGCTGTTTCTGCACGGCGACGACGACCAGATCGTGCCCATCGACGCATCGGCGAAGCTCGCGTCGAAGCTCGTGAAGAACGCGACGCTGAAGGTCTATGCGGGCGCGCCGCACGGCATGTGCAGCACGCATGTCGAGCAGGTCAACGCCGATCTGCTCGCGTTCCTGAAGGGCTGAATGAAGGGCTGAATGAAGGGCTGAATGATGGGCCGAACGAAGGCCTGAACGAAGGCCTGAGCGACTGATAGCTCAGGCTGTGCGCCGGCGACGCGCGGCATCGATAGCCGCCCATGCATCGTGCAGGGCGGCTTTTGTTCGTTGTAGACTGTTCTGCGTCTCTCACGATGACCGCACGTCCCTCATGGCCACACCGCGTCGCAGCCAGTTTCGACGCGCCATCGTATAGTGTGAGTCCTGCAAACTCGCGCAACGGCCGTTGCAAGCTTCACGGTCCTCAACACTCACCTTCACAGATGACGACGATCAGGATCGGTCAACTCGAAGTTTCACTCGATCATCGCGAAGTGCGTCACGATGGGCGCAAGGTGCCTGTCGGCAGCCGCGCGTTCGACATTCTCGCCTTGCTGATAGCCGCCGACGGCGATCTCGTGTCGAAAGAAGAGATCATGCGCGGCGTCTGGCCGACCACGGTCGTCGAAAAGAACAATCTGCAGGTTCATATCTCCGCGCTGCGCCGTGCGTTCGGCGACGAGCGCGAACGCATCGCCACCGTTCCTGGACGCGGCTATCGGCTGATCCTGCAGGCGGACGCTGGTCCCGTGTTCGATGCGGCAAGCGAGCCGCCCGCTGCGAGCGCTAATGTGTCTTTCGGCAGCGACCCGGCGCGGCCCGCGCGTCAGCCGCTGCCCGCGCGCGTGCCGGAGCTGATCGGCCGCCAGGATGCGCTCGATGGCGCGAAGGGCGCGTTGCGCGCGCATCGGACCGTGACGCTGGTGGGCACGGGCGGTATCGGCAAGACGCGGCTTGCCGTCGAAGTCGCCCATGCCGTCCAGCAGGACTTCGCCGATGGCGTCGTGTTCGTGCCGCTCGCCGCCGTGTACGACGCGCAGTCGGCGCTCGATGCGCTTGCCTTCGCGATGGGCAGCCGTCTGTCGGCGAGCCGCACGGCGCTCGCTCAGATCGCGGCCGAATGGCGCGAGCGCGAGGCGCTCGTGGTGCTCGACAACTGCGAGCAGGTGCTGGAAATCGTCGCCGCGATGGCGGAAGCGCTGACGGGCGCGGGCAGCCGCATGCGCGTGCTTGCGACGAGCCGCGAGGCGCTGCGCGTACGCGACGAGATCGTCTATCAATTGCCGCCGCTTTCCGTGCCGACCGCAAACGATCCCGGCGCCGACGTGCTGCGCACGGCCGCCGTGCGCTTCTTCCTTGCGCGCGCGCAGGCGGACGGCGCGCAGTTCCCGCTCGACGAAACCAGCCTTCTTCTGACGGGCGAAGTATGCCGCCGACTCGACGGCATTCCGCTCGCGCTGGAACTGGCGGCGTCGCGTGCCGCTGTGCTCGGCATCGGCCTGCTGGCCGAGCATCTCGACGACCGTTTCCGTATTCTCACGGGCGGACGGCGCACGGCGCTGCCGCGCCATCAGACGCTGAAGGCGACGCTCGACTGGAGCTACCGGCTGTTGAGCCGCGACGAACAGAAACTGCTGCGCTGGCTCGGCACATTCGTCAATGGCTTCACGCTCGATGCAGCCTGCGCGATGGCCGCGCGCGCCGGGCTCTCGCGCATGGAAGCGCTCGATGCCGTCAGCGGTCTCGTGTCGCGCTCGCTGCTGACGACGGACTTCGAGGGCTCGTCGTATCGCTATCGCTTGCTGGAAACCACGCGTGCCTACGCGCTGCAGCAGCTCGACGACAACGGCGAACGCACGCCCGCAGCCGGCGCGCACGCGACGCTGTTTCTCGAACTGCTCGAAACGGCGCAGAAACGGTGGGCCGAGCGGCCCGTCGTCGAATGGCTCACCGAGTTCACGCGCGAGCTGGGCAATGTGCGCACGGCGCTCGACTGGACCCTCGGCGAACGCAGCGATCACGCGACGGGCATTGCGCTCGCCGCCGTCACGGTGCCTTATCTCTACGACCTCTCGCTCGTCGACGAGTGTTGCAGCCGTGCGCGCGCCGCGCTGCGCATCATGCCGAAGCAAGAGCCGGACGACGCGGGCGTCGATGTCGAGACGCGCTTGCGGCTCGTGTCGGCGCTTGCTGCGGCGCTCGTCTATGCAGAAGGGCCGTTGGCGGAAACACGCGAAGCCTGGACGCTGGTGCTGAACGACGCAGTGCGGGCGGGTCACACGGACTATGCATCGCGCGCGCGCTGGGGCGTGTGGAACTGGCATCAATACGGCGGACGTGCGCGAGATGCGCTGATGCTCGCGCGCCGTTTCGGCGATCTCGCGCGCAGCAGCGGCCATCCGACGCTTTCCGTGCTCGCGGACCGCGTCGAAGGCATTGCGCTGCACTATACGGGCGACCAGTGCCGCGCGCGCGAATTGCTCGAACGGATGATCGCGGCTTACGAAGCGAAGCCGCTGAGCCGCTGGCACACGACGGGCTTCCGTGTCGATCACGGCATCGTCGCGCGCGCGACGCTGGCCCGCGTGCTCTGGGTGCAAGGGCAACGCAGCGAGGCGTACGACCTCGCCGCGCGCTGCTTCGATTCGGCTGTCGAGTACGACCATGAAATCGTCACCTGTTATGTGCTCGTCGAAGCGCTTGTGCCGATTGCGCTGCTTAACCACGATCGCGCGGCGGCGCGGCATGGCATCGACGTGCTGCATGAACTGTCCACGCGCTTCGGCTTCACGATCTGGAGCGCCTGTTGCGCGTGCTATGAAGCGTGGCTGATGACGCTGATGGAAACGGGCGCCGCCGCCGTCGAGCGGCTCGCGGCGTCGATTGCCGCGCTGCGCGCAACGGGTTTTCTCGCGCAGCTGTCGCCGCTGCTGGGACAGCTTGCCGTCGCGATGACGAACGAGTCGCGCGGCGACGATGCGCTCGATGCGATCGAACAGGCGCTGCGCCATGCCGACGACAACGGCGAGCGCTGGTACTACGCCGAGTTGTGCCGGATCAAGGGCGGCGTGCTGCGCGCGCTTGGCCGTCATGACGAAGCGCAACGCTGGCTCGCGGCATCGCTCGAATGCGAGCAGCGCAATGGCGCCGAACGCACCGCGGCGCGCAACGCGTCGAACCCGCGCACACCGCTGCGGGTCGTCTCCGTTCAGTCCCGTGCTTAATAACGATTAAGACTGCCATCAGGACTTTAAGTCCGCCCGTCACTAATCTTCTCCCAGGTCGTAATGCCCACGCGGCATTGTGAAACTCGCGCCTGAGTTGCGCGACGAAGCCGTTCGCATCCGCATGGCCGATGCAACGTCGACTGTATCCGACTACTAACCAGACACCAGCGCGGTTGCTTCAGGCACCCGTGCGGGTCTCTCGCATCCTCGAGAAATGGAGCTACTCATGGCCTATGAACTGTTGACGCCCGACACGTGCGCGCTCGCGCTTATCGACCATCAGCCGCAGATGTTCTTCGGCACGCACTCGCACGAGCGTACGAACGTTCTGCACAACGTCCAGATTCTCGCGAAGAGCGCAAAGCTCTTCAAGGTGCCGACCGTTCTGACGACGATCGCCGCCGACTCTTTCAGCGGCCATCTGCTGCCTGAAGTGCAATCGGTATTTCCGGAGATCAAGCCGATCGACCGCACGTCGATGAACTCGTGGGAAGACAAGGGCTTCCGTGAAGCGATCAAGGCCACGGGCCGCAAGAAGATCGTGATCGCCGGCCTGTGGACGGAAGTGTGCGTGACGTTCCCGACCATTCAGATGCTGAAGGAAGGCTTCGAAATCTACGTGCCGACGGACGCATGCGGCGACATCACGGAAGAAGCACATGAGCGCGCCGTGCAGCGCATCGTGCAGGCGGGCGCGGTGCCGATGAACTCGCTGCAGTTCATGTGCGAACTGCAACGCGACTGGGCGCGCAGCGAAACGTACGAAGGCTGCATGGAAATCTTCAAGGCGCACAGCGCATACGGCATCGGCGTGCGCTACGCGAAGCAGATCCTGGGCGAGCACGCGAGCGAGGCGGGCTGATCGGGCTTCATCGCATCACACGCGTTTTTAAGCAATGCCTCGCGCGCGGCGTTCATCGCGCCGCGTGCGGGGAAGCGTTTGACCTCGGTTCGAGCCCAGCCTGACCACGTTTTGACGGAGAGCGACGATGACCGCACCCATTCAGCCCGCCCGCATTGCGGACCTGGTGATCTACAACGGCAAGATAGCGACGCAGGACGACAAGCGCTCGTTCGTGACGGCGCTCGCCGTGTCCAAAGGCGAGATCGTCGCGAGCGGCAACGATCACGACATGATGCAATGGGCGAACGACGCCACGCGCCGTATCGACCTGAAGGGCCGCACGGTCATTCCCGGTCTCAACGACTCGCATCTTCACGTGATTCGCGGCGGCCTCAACTTCAATCTCGAGTTGCGCTGGGACGGCGTGCCTTCGTTGCACGATGCGCTCGAGATGCTGCGCGCGCAGGTCGCGCGCACGCCCGCACCGCAATGGGTGCGGGTGGTGGGCGGATGGAACGAATTCCAGTTTGCGGAGAAGCGCGGCCCGACGCTCGAAGAGATCAACGCAATCGCGCCCGATACGCCCGTCTTCATCCTGCATCTCTATGACAGCGCGCTGCTGAACGCGGCGGCGCTGCGTGCAGTCGGCTATGACCGCGATACGCCGAATCCGCCCGGCGGCGAAATCCAGCGCGACAAGCGCGGCAATCCGACGGGCATGCTGATCGCGCGCCCGAACGCGGGCCTGCTGTACGCAACGCTCGCCAAGGGTCCGAAGCTGCCTCTTGAAGACCAGATGAATTCGTCGCGTCAGTTCATGCGCGAACTCAATCGCCTCGGCGTGACGAGTGCGATCGACGCGGGCGGCGGCTATCAGGCCTATCCCGACGATTACGCCGTCATCATGGAACTCGCGAAGCGCGACGAACTGACGGTGCGTATCGCGTACAACCTGTTCACGCAGAACGCGAAGAAGGAAATCGAGGACTTCGCGAAGTGGATCAAGGCCACGAAGCCTGGCGACGGCGACGATTTCCTGAAGGTGAACGGCGCGGGCGAAATGCTGGTGTTCTCTGCAGCGGACTTCGAAGACTTCCTTGAGCCGCGCCCCGATCTGCCGGGCGCGATGGAAAGCGAACTCGAAGCCGTCGTGCGGCTGCTCGTGCAAAACGGCTGGCCGTTCCGCCTGCATGCCACTTACGACGAATCAATCGAACGCTTTCTGAACGTGTTCGAGCGCGTCAACATCGACACGCCGTTCAACGGTCTGCGCTGGTTCTTCGACCACTGCGAAACGATCTCGCAACGCAATATCGAGCGCATTGCGGCGCTTGGCGGCGGCATTGCGATTCAGCATCGGATGGCGTTCCAGGGCGAGTACTTCATCGCGCGCTATGGCGCGGAAGCCGCCGCGCGCACGCCGCCCATCCGCAACATGCTGGCAGCGGGACTGCCCGTCGGCGCAGGCACGGACGCGACGCGCGTCGCGAGCTTCAATCCGTTCGTGTCGTTGTACTGGCTCGTGTCGGGACGCACGGTCGGCGGCACGCCGATGTACGCCGCGCAGGACAGGCTCGACCGCATGGAAGCGCTGCGCCGCTATACCGTCGGCAGCGCATGGTTCTCGAGCGACGAGACGCGCAAGGGCGCGCTCGTGCCGGGTCAACTCGCGGATTTCGCCGTACTGTCCGACGACTTCTTCACGGTCGACGAAGAAGCGATCAAGCATCTGACGTCGGTGCTGACGGTGGTGAACGGTCGCGTCGTCTATGCCGCCGGCGAGTTCGACTCGTTCGCACCGCCCGCGCTGCCCGTCAGCCCGACGTGGTCGCCCGTCGCGGAATACGGCGGCTATGCGCGCTACCGTCCCGCCGCCGCGCCGCTCGCGCAGTCGTGCAACGACGCGTGCGTGAACCTGTGCGGCGTGCACAAGCATGCGCATGCATGGGCGTGGCGCAGCAACGTGCCCGCCGGCGATGCGAACTCGTTCTGGGGCGCGCTCGGTTGCAGCTGTTTTGCGTTCTGAGGCGGCGCCGCGCGATGAACCGCATTTCCGCCCCCGACGCCGCGCTGCTGTTTCTGCGCATCACTGCGAGCGTGCTCGTGCTGCTCGTGCATGGACTGCCGAAGGCGCTCCATTACACAAGCCAGCTCGATGCGATCGAAGACCCGCTGCATCTCGGCAAGACGCTGACGCTCGCGTTCGCGATCTTTGCAGAGGTCGTCTGTCCGTTGCTGATGATCGCGGGCATCGCGACGCGGCTTGCCGCGCTGCCCGTCATGCTCGTCAGCGCCATCGCGCTGGGTCTCGTGCATCGCGAATGGTCGCTGGATCAGGGGCAATTCGCGTGGATGCTGCTCATCATGTTCGGCACGATCGCGATCGGCGGCGCAGGGCGTTATCGCATCGCGCTGCGTCAGGATGCGTCCGGACAGCGGGAACGCTCATGCTGAACGGACACGCGGCGCGTCCCGCCGAAGTCGCGGGCATCGTGATGCCGCGGACACCGCTGGCGATTGCCTCGGCGGAAGCCGCGCACGCGTCGCTGCCTGACGTCGTGACCGCGCATGCGTCGCGGGTGTTCGTGTTCGCCGCGCTGGCGGCGCGGCACGAACGCATCGCCTGCGAGCCCGACATGCTGTATGTCGCGGCCATGTACATGAACATGGGTCTGAGCGCGGCTTACGCGCATTCGAATCTGCGCTACGAGATCGACGGTGCGGATGCCGCGCGCACGGCCATGCAGCGTTACGGCGTGCCGTCGAACGTGCTCGACGACGTCTGGTGCGCGATCGCGCTGCACACCACGCCTCGCGTGCCCGTGCATATGTCGGCGCTCGCGCGCGTGCTGTCGTTGGCCGTTCGCGCGGATCTGCTCGCCGACGACCTCGATGCGTGGTCGCAGGCGGAGCGCGAGCAGATCGTCGCCGCCTGGCCGCGCGGCGCCCGTTTCAAGGAACGCATGATCGAAGCGATCGGTCGCGGCGTCGCGCATCGACCGATGTCGACGTTCGGCACGTTGAGCGCGGACGTGCTGGAGCGCGTGGACCCGGACTTCTGCCGGACGAATTTTTGCGGACTGATACTCGGCTCGCCGTGGAACGACTAGTTGCCATGTCGGTACGCAAAAGGACGAACCGCGAAGCCATGAAAACCGAAGCAAGGCGCGCTCGACGATTCGATGCAGCGCGCGAGGAGTGAACCATGTCATATCTGATTTCGTTGGGCGCCGGCCTCGTCGTCGGCCTGTTGTATTACGTCGTGCGCGTGCAGTCGCCCGCGCCGCCGCTGATCGCCCTCGCGGGCCTGCTCGGCATCGTGATCGGCGAGCATGCGATCCCCTTCGTGCAGGCGCAGATCCGCACGCCTGACGCGCAGACGCAAAGCGCGCCACCGTCCACCAACAGCACCACCAGCACCACAGCGGCTTCGTCATGCGGCAAGGACCAGTGAGCGCGGGCGCGGAGACGCGCGTCGCGGCGCAACCCGATCACGTGACGGGCGAAGACGCGTGGCTCGCGACGATCGCGGGCTATGTCGACACGCTCGGCTTCGTCGCGCTGTTCGGCCTGTTCACCGCGCACGTGACGGGCAATTTCATTCTGATCGGCTCGGGCCTGGCGGGCGCGGGCAAGGGCTTGCTGATCAAGTGGCTCGCGTTTCCCGCGTTCGTCGCGGGGATCGTGCTGGCGCGGGTGCTCGACAACCACCTGCTCGCACGAGGACACGGCACACGCGCCTGCGCGCTCTATGTGATGCAGGCCGTGCTGCTCGCGGGCTTCATGGTGGCGGGCGTGCTCGCCGTGCCGATCTCCGACGCGGACGCGCCGATGACGATTGCCTGCGGCCTGCTCGGCGCGGCGGCGATGGGCGTGCAGAACGCGCATGGCCGGCTGACTGCGCGCTCCGTCGTCGCGAACACGGTGATGACGGGCAACGTCACGCAGGCCGTGATCGACGCATTCGATCTGCTGTTTTCATCCGGCGACGCGAAGACTCGGCAGGCCGCGCGCACGCGCCTCATGCGCACGTTGCCGCCCGTCGCCGGTTTCGCGATCGGTGCAGGTGCGGGCGCAGCGGGCTATCTGTTTGCGTCGTTCTGGGCGCTGCTGCCGCCGCTTGCCGCGCTCTGCGTGCTCGCGCTGCTGTCGGGAAGCACGGGCGCGCCGCGCACCTGATCGTGCCGAATCCATTACCAGCAAGGAGTGTTTTCATGAGTACCGTCAAGATGTATCGATTGTTGCGTGCCGCCGTCGTGTCGATCGCGGCGCTCGGCGTGACGCTCGCGGGGACGCCCGCATTCGCCGAAGCCGACCATCAGAACGCGGGCAAGAGTGCGCCCGTCGTGTCCGTCGGGCCGCAGTACGACACGACGCACGTGTATGTGTCGAACCAGGATATCGACGCGTTCGTCGACAGCTTCGTCGCGACCTTCGGCGGCAAGGCTTCGCAGCGCGCCGTGTTCACGGTCACGCCGACGCCGAGCAAGACGGCGTCGCAGTACGTGCAGACGCCTGTGGGCATGTTGTCGGTATTCGCGTTCCAGACGCCGGTTCCGTATCCGTTCGGCAGCGAGCGCACGGGCTATCTCGTCACCGACATCGACAAGGCCGTGCGTGCCGCGCGTGCGGCGGGTGCGGACGTGGTCGTCGATACCTTCGACGATCCGATCGGCAAGGATGCCGTCATCCAGTGGCCGGGCGGTCTGTCTATGCAGTTGTACTGGCATACGAAGGCGCCGTCATACGGACCGCTCGAAACGGTGCCGGACAATCGCGTGTATGTGTCGCCGCAAGCCGCCGACAACTTCATCAAGCGTTTCGTGCGTTTCTCGCACGGCAAGGTCGTGTCCGACGACCGTCATGCCGATGGTGCGGAAATCGGCCGACCCGGCGACACGATCCGGCGCGTGCGCATCGCGTCGGGCTTCGGCAACATGCTGGTGTTCGCGACGGATGGCAAGCTGCCGTATCCGTTCGGCCGCGAGACGACGGGCTACCAGGTCGCCGATCTCGACGCGACGCTCACGAAGGCGCAAGGCGCCGGCGTGAAGGTGCTGTCGCCCGCGAACCGCACGGTCGAAGGACGCACGGCGACGGTCGAATTTCCCGGCGGCTACGTCGCCGAGATTCACGAAGTGAAGAAGTGACGGTGCGACGGTCGACGAACAGCGCGATGCGGCGCGCGATCAGACGGGCGGGCAAGGCTGCGGCATGCGCGGCGGTTGCTGTGTGGGGCGTGACGGAGAGTCCTTATGCGCTGGCTGCCGATAACGCCGCCGACACAAGCGCGCCCGCCTGCACGGCAACGCGGCCCTCGGGGTTGTCGTTCAACCGCTGGCAGGAGGACTGGTCGGTGCTCGCGCTGCCGTGTGTGCCGCGCAAGCCGTTCGATGCGCTCAAGTACATTCAGCCCGGCAGCGATCCGTCGACGTATCTGTCGCTCGGCGCGAATCTGCGCGAGCGCTTCGAGTTGAACAACACGCCACTGTTCGGCCTCGGCAGCGCGCGGCCCGACAGCTACGTGATCCAGCGCGCGGAGGTGCATGCCGATGCGCGCATCGGCGGGCACGTGCAGGCGTTTTTCCAGCTGGAGGATGCGCGGCCGTTCGGCAAGGATGCCGTGTCGCCCGTCGACAAGAATCCGCTCGATGTCGAGCAGGCGTTCGTGGCCTTCGTGTACGGCGTGGGCGGCGGCACGTTCAAGGCGCGTGTCGGACGTCAAGAGATGGCGTTCGACTTGCAGCGCTTCGTGTCCGTGCGCGATGGTCCGAACGTGCGTCAGGCGTTCGATGCAGTGTGGGCCGACTATGAAATCGGCAAGTGGCGCTTCATCGGCTACATGACGCAGCCGGTGCAGTACCGCGACGTCACGGCGTTCGACGATGTATCGAACCGGCATCTGACGTTCAGCGGCGTGCGTGTCGAGCGGACCAACACGGGGCCGGGCGATCTGTCTGCGTACTGGTCGCGCTATAACCGCGACAATGCGCGCTTTCTCGATGCGTCGGGTACCGAGCATCGCGATGTGTTCGATGTGCGCTATGCGGGCAAGGTTGCGCCGTTCGACTGGGACGCGGAAACGATGCTGCAGACGGGGCATGTCGGCAAGGACACGATCGGCGCGTGGGCGTTCGGCGTACTGGGTGGTTATACGCTTGCTTCGATGCCGGGGACGCCGCGAATCGGGCTGCAGGTGGATGGCGCGTCGGGTGACAGGCACCCCGGTGACGGACGTGTCGGCACTTTCAATCCTTTGTTTCCGAATGGGTACTACTTCACGCTGGCTGGCTACACCGGGTATAGCAACCTGATTCATGTGAAGCCGTCGATTACGTTCAAGGTGACGCCGAAGGTTTCTCTGCTGACTGCGGTTGGGTTTCAGTGGCGGGCTACCACCGCCGATGCGATCTATGGTCAGGGTTCGGCTGTGGTCCCCGGCACGGCGGGGAAGGGGACGAGGTGGACGGGGATGTATGCGCAGGTGCGCGCCGACTGGCTTGTGAGTTCGAACGTTGCACTGGCTTTGGAGGCTGTGCACTTTCAGGTCGGTGATTCGATTCGCTCGCTCGGTGCGCGTAATGCGGATTATGTTGGCGTTGAAGCCAAATTTGGATGGTGAGTGGGCCTTCGAGGTGCGGGGTTTGCCGGTCGGGGTTTGGGGTTTGGGTGTTGGCGCTGGCGTTGGCGTTGGCTGGCATCCGCGATTTCGTATCGGTGCTTCTTGCGTTGCCCCTGTGCGGGGCGGCACTTACTTTCTTTGCCGCCGCAAAGAAAGTAAGCAAAGAAAGCGGGCTCACACCGCCAGTGCTTGTTGTTGCCTGCGGGCCCCCAGCCGGTCCCGCACTCCAAGCGGCAGTCCACTGTCCTACGCCCGTTGCCAGCGTGCTAACTCACGCCTCCCCCGCTTCACACGCCCGCGTCAGGTTTCTCTTTACCAGAAAGTCCACGGCCGCCAAGGTGGCAAACTGTGTGTAGGCCGTCGCCATGGAAGTGCACCACTTCGGACCGAAAAGCAGGATCGGTGTCGTAGGAGCGCGAACGCGTAGGGCGCGCAATGCG
Organism: Paraburkholderia azotifigens; assembly: GCF_007995085.1. Classification (GTDB taxonomy): domain Bacteria; phylum Pseudomonadota; class Gammaproteobacteria; order Burkholderiales; family Burkholderiaceae; genus Paraburkholderia; species Paraburkholderia azotifigens. The sequence continues at coordinate 1,227,369 of NZ_VOQS01000005.1, read as the reverse complement.
GATTATGTTGGCGTTGAAGCCAAACTCGCATAGTGAATGGGCCTTCGAGGTGCGGGTTTTGCCGGTCGGGGTTTGGGGTTTGGGTGTTGGTGTCGGCTGGCATCCGCGATTTCGTATCGGTGCTGCAAGCGTTGCCCCTGTGCGGGGCGGCACTTACTTTCTTTGCCGCCGCAAAGAAAGTAAGGGAATTTCTGCAAAAGTCCTGGCATTGACGTGAGCTTGGACTATCCTGGGATCAGGAGAATTCATGGAGTGGCGTGATGACACAACTTGGTCTTGGTCTGGATCTGTCAACGAAGCGCACTCGCAAGCGCGAGTTTCTCGATGAGATGACGCGCGTGGTGCCGTGGCAGAAGCTGATTGCGCTCATCGAACCGCACTATCCGAAAGGCAAGACCGGCCGCCCACCGTTCCCAGTCGCAACGATGTTGCGCATTCACTTCATGCAGCAATGGTTCAGCCTCTCGGACCCGGCGATGGAGGAGGCGCTGCACGACATCCCGCTGTATCGGGAGTTTGCGCTGCTGGGCACGGGTATGACGCGGCTGCCTGACGAGAGCACGATCCTGCGATTCCGGCACCTGCTTGAGGCCCATGAGCTGTCGGCCAGAATGCTGGCGACGGTCAACGAGATCCTGCAGGCGAAGGGCCTGATGCTCAAGGTGGGCTCGGCGGTCGACGCAACGCTGATTTCGGCACCCAGTTCGACGAAGAAGGCCGGCACGCGAGACCCCGAGATGAGCCAGACGCAAAAGGGCGGCAGCTGGTACTTCGGTATGAAGGCGCACATCGGAGTCGATGTGGAGTCGGGGCTGGTGCATACCGTGAAGTGCACGCCGGCAAATGTTCACGACATCACGGTGGCGCATGAACTGTTGCACGGCGACGAGCAGGTTGCGTTTGCCGATGCGGGCTACGTGGGCATCGAGAAGCGGGGCGAAACGGGGGCGGTCCAGTGGCACGTGGCGATGAGGCCGAGCAAGCGAAGAAAGCTGGACAAAAGCAAGCGGCTCGACAGAATCTACGAGAAAGTCGAGCGGCTCAAGGCGGGCGTGCGGGCGAAGGTTGAGCACCCGTTTCGGGTGCTCAAATGTCAGTTCGGCTATCTGAAGGCGCGGTATCGGGGACTGGCGAAAAACACGGCGCAGATCGAAACGCAGTTCGCGCTGATCAATCTCTGGCTGGCTCGCGGGGTGCTCGGTAAAGCGAAATGAAGGGCGAAGACGCCCCCAAAGGCGCAGCGTCCATGCGCAAGATGCGACCAGCATCGGTTCAACACAGCGTGAATGAGGACGCGAATTCCACTCCGCGCGTGCCAGTTAAAGATCCCAGGCAGAAAACGGGTTGTTCAGACCTTCCTAAGCAAAGAAAGCGGGCTCACACCGCGAATGCTAGTCGTTGCCTGCGGGCCCCCAACCGGTCCCGCACTCCACACGACATCGCACTGTCTTGCGCCCGTTGCCAGCGTGCTAACTCACGCCTCACCCACTTCATATTCCCGCGTCATGGGTTGTCTTACCAGGAAGTCCAGCGCAGCCCAGGTGGCAAACTGTGTGTAGGCAGTCGCGACGTACGTGCACCACTCCGGACTGAAAATCGGGATCGGTGTCGTAGAAGCGCCAACGCGTAAGGCGCGACAACCTACACACAGTTTGCCACCTGGGCGGCGCGGACGGTACGCTGCCGCTGGCTGTGCTACGGATGAGTGGAGCGGGTGATGCGCCTGTTAAAGGCGCTGGCAACGCGCGCAAAATGGTGCGTTGCCGTGTGGAGTGCGGGACCCGTAGGGGGCCCGCAGGCAAACACAAGGATTAGCGGTGTGAGCGGCTTTCTTTTGCCTACTTTTCTTTGCCGCTGCAAAGAAAAGTAGGTGCCGCCCCGCACAGGGGCGACGCTAATAAACCGATACGAATTCGCGGATGCCAGCGAAGAACGCCAGATGCCAGCGAAGAACGCCGGCCGCCAGCGAAGAACGCCAGACGCCAGCGAAGAACGCCAGCTGCAAGCAAAAAAACTGGCGTGGCGCGTCTACCTCCAGCCACCATACCCCCTCCACCCATATCCATAAGGCCGATAAACCGGATACGCGCCAGCGTATTGCACAGGCACAACAGGCGGCGGACTGACATAAACCTGCTGATACACGGGCATAGGCACATACTGCACGGGCGGCGGCGCCTGATAAGGCGAGAACACGACGGTTTCCATTTCTTCCGGCGACGGCCCGTCATAAACAGGCGCCTGCGAGTACACAGGAGCAGCCCGATACCGGGGCCGCGGCGCAGGAGCGGGCGCATACTGCACAGGCGCCGCATCCTCATCGTCATAACCAGCCTGAGCCTGCGAAGGCAAAGACTGCTGCGCGACCCGCGGCTGCGCAACACGCCGCACCTGAGCGCCATCGTCGCCAGGCATGCCAGAAGGCAAAGGCGGCGGCGCAGTCTTCGTCCGCTTCAACTGATCCCGCAACGACGCGTACGTTTCGGCATCTTCCTTCGCGCGAGCGTTATAACCGCTGTGATAAGCGTCGCTCAGATCCTTCAGACGCGCCTTGTTTTCCTCGTCGGCCGTCATCTGCTCTTCGCCCGGATCGAGCGAAGCCTCGCTCACGCCGGCGCTGTCATAGGCTGACCGCGGCCCGTCAGCCCACGCAATAGCAGGCGAGAAGGCTGGACTCAAAGTCACGGTCAACGCCGCAGACCCGAGCAATGTGCTGATTCTCATGATTGTTACCTCGCTGGTGGTCATACACGGCAAACACAACCCTGTATGGAGGCCCGGTGCCGATCGGAGAGAAATCAGCCACCCGCCGGAATGTCCATACGCCCATGCTGCACGCGTGCATTTACCAGGGACGACCCCAAGTACCGGACGCATACCGCCTCGTCCGCACGATCAACATGACGTGGATTAACTTGCCAGCATTCGACCGCGCAGGATGCGATGTAACGCACACAGCGCGCGAGATAGCGTATGAGGAAAAACGAGGTGTCGACCTGAAGCGGGCGCTCGCCCGGTTTCGACAAGCGAACGCGCTTCAGTCCGCGCTTCAGTCCGCGCTTCAGTCCGGTAAGGAACGAGGCAGAAAAATGACGGTCGGCACGCCGTGTTTCACGCGCCGTTAGCGAACCGGGCGTCAGCCCGGATGCGTGACTTCCGCAGCTTCCTGTGCCGGCTCGCGATAGCCGAGCCTGGCCGACACGGCAGCGCCCGCTGCCTTGAGCAACGCGACATAGTGCAGCTTGGTATCCGCGCCGCAACGCATCGTCGGGAAGGATACGGATAGACCTGCGATCACGCGGCCAAAGCGGTCGAACACAGGCACGGCAAGACACCGCAAGCCTTCTTCCTGTTCCTCGATGTCTTCGCCGTAACCCTGCGCGCGCACTTGCGGCAGGATGCTCATCACGGCTTCGGCGGATGACAATGTCTTCGCCGTCGATTTGCGCAATTCGATATGCGAGAGCACCTCGCGCGCTTCGGCGGGCTCCATCCACGCCAGCAGCACCTTGCCGATCGCCGTGCTATGCAGCGGATTGCGCCGCCCGATGCGCGACTGCATCCGCAGCCCGTAATCGGCATCGATCTTGTGAATGTAGATGATCGCGTCTTCGTCGAATGTGCCGAGATGCACGGCTTCGCGCGTCGCGTGGCCGATCCGGCGCATTTCGATGTCGGCCTCGCGCACGAGGTCTACGCTTTCCAGCGCTTTCGCGCCGAGTTCGAAGAGACGGATGGTGAGCCGGTAACGCTCGGTTTCCACTTCCTGCGTCACGTAGCCAAGCGCCTTGAGCGTCTGCAGCATGCGGTGCACGGTCGTCTTCGATAGCGAGAGCCGCTGCGACAGTTCGCTGATACCGATCTGTCCGCTATCCCCGATCGCGCCGAGAATCGCGAACACGCGCGCGACGGACGACAGCGACTCGCCTTTATCGGCGGCGTCCGCATCGGACAGGAGCGGCGCGGCGCGCTTGCGCGGTGCCGCTGCCGTGGTCTTGGGTTTGTCGATAGCTGCCATATGTTTTCGCGGCGGTTGTCCCGCGGCCGTCTTTCCACAACGATGTTGCCAATCGACGAAATATACCGCGTGCGCAGCGCAATTCACATCATCGCGCGAGCCAGCCGCCGTCGACAGCGAGTGTATGGCCGTGCACGTAGTCCGAAGCGGACGACGCCAGAAACACCACGGGGCCAGCGAGATCGTCGGGCGTGCCCCAGCGTGCTGCCGGAATGCGCGCGAGAATTTCGCCGTTGCGCTGCTCGTCCTCGCGCAGCGCCGCCGTGTTCGACGTCGCCATGTAGCCCGGCGCGATCGCGTTCACGTTGATGCCGCGCGCCGCCCATTCGTTGGCGAGCAGGCGCGTGAGGCCGAGCATGCCGCTCTTCGACGACGTGTACGACGCCACGCGGATGCCGCCCTGGAACGACAGCATCGACGCGACGTTGATGATCTTGCCGCGCTTCTCCCGCCCGACGAAATGGCGTGCCACCGCCTGCGCGAGGAAGAAGGCGCTCTTGAGATTCACGTTCATCACGTCGTCCCAGTCTTCCTCGGTGAACGTGAGCGCATCCGCGCGACGGATGATGCCCGCGTTGTTCACCAGCACGTCGATCCGTCCGCACGCTTCGAGCGCGGCGCGCACGATGTCGTCGACAGGCGCGCTGCTCGACAGGTCGGCGCTCACGCCGGCGTAGCGGCGGCCGAGCGCGTGAACGCGTTGCGCGGTGCCGCTGTCGTCCGAACGGCTCACGCCGACGATATCGCAGCCCGCGCCGGCCAGCGCGCACGCCATGCCCGCGCCGAGCCCCGTGTTGCTGCCCGTGACGAGCGCGACTTTGCCCGTGAGGTCGAAGGGTTGCATCGGTTGCGAAGTCATGCGCTGTTCCTCTCGATGAAATGCATCAGCGCAGATCGCGCACGGCGAGATGATCCATGTCGCCGAACACCTGGTTCTCGCCGACCATGCCCCAGATGAACGTATAGGCGCGCGTGCCGACACCCGAGTGAATCGACCAGCTCGGCGAAATCACGGCCTGCTCGTTGTGCACGAGGATGTGGCGCGTCTCCTGCGGCTCTCCGAGCATGTGGAAGACGGCGGTGTCGTCCGCGACGTTGAAGTAGAAATACACCTCCATCCGGCGCTCGTGCGTGTGGCAGGGCATCGTGTTCCAGAGGCTGCCGGGTTCGAGCTTCGTCATGCCCATCGACAGCTGGCAGGTGGGCAGCACTTCGGGAACGATGAACTTGTAGATGGTGCGGCGGTTGCTCGTCGCGGGATCGCCGAGCGTTTGCGGCGACGCTTCGGCGAGCGTGATGGTGCGCGTCGGGTACGCGGCCTGGGCAGGCGCGCAGTTCAGATAGAACTTCGCGGGACGTGCGGGATCGTCGCTGCCGAACGTCAAAGACTGCGTGCCCTTGCCGACATAGATGGCTTCCTCGTTGTGCACGGCGAAGCGCTTGCCGTCCGCTTCGACCCAGCCGTCGCCGCCGATATTGATCGCGCCCAGTTCGCGCCGCTCCAGCAGATAGCCGACGCCGATCGACTTGCCGAGCGAGCCGGGCACTTCGACAGCGCGCGTCTGCGGAAACGCGCCGCCCACAATGATCCTGTCGATATGGCTATAGGTCAGCGCGAGCGCGTCCGGCTCGAACACCTTCTCGACGAGGAACTCTTTTCTGAGGCCGGCCGTGTCGAGCGTTTTCGCGTATTCGCTGTTAATGCTCTGCCTGACTTCCATGTCTCCTCCGCTGCGGGACGGCGTCTGAATGCGGCGTCCGGGTTGGCTGTGCGCGCAGTCTAGCATGATCGGAACGCTGGTCCGAAATAAGAAAAATGTCAAATCGCCATATAGCGGGAGGCGCGGTAAAAATGCAGGGTAAACGATTAATCTCCATGCACACAAAATCGGAACAACGTTCCTTTGTCGATGCTATAGTCCGCGGACGGGTGGACAGAGCCGGACTCATACCGGACAGTTCGCCGTTCCCATCACCGGCCTGGCGTCGTATGGAGGAGACATGAAACTGAAGAAGGCAATCGACCGCGTACCGGGCGGTCTCATGCTGGTTCCGCTGTTGCTCGGCGCTTGTGTGCATTCGTTTGCGCCTGGCGCGGGCAAGTACTTCGGATCGTTCACGAACGGCCTGATTACGGGCACCGTGCCGATTCTCGCTGTGTGGTTCTTCTGCATGGGCGCGACGATCGACCTGCGCGCGACGGGCACCGTGCTGCGCAAGTCGGGCACGCTGCTCGTCACGAAGATGCTGGTCGCCTGGCTCGCCACGATCGTCGCGTCGTCGCTGCTGCCTGTCGACGGCATCAAGACAGGGCTGTTCGCCGGGCTATCGGTGCTCGCGATCACGACCTCGATGGACATGACCAACGGCGGTCTCTATGCGGCCGTGATGCAGCAATACGGCACCAGGGAAGAAGCAGGCGCGTTCGTGCTGATGTCGATCGAATCGGGGCCGCTCGTGAGCATGATCATTCTCGGCGCGACGGGCGTCGCGTTCTTCGAGCCGCGTCTGTTCGTCGGCGCCGTGCTGCCGTTTCTGATCGGCTTCACGCTCGGCAATCTGGATAGCGCGCTGCGTGAACTGTTCGGCCGCTGCGTGGTGCCGCTGATTCCGTTCTTCGGTTTCGCGCTCGGCAACGGTATCGACCTCAACGTGATCGTCAAGAGCGGCATTCCGGGTGTGCTGCTCGGCCTCGCCGTGATCGTCATCACGGGCATTCCGCTGATTCTCGCCGACCGCTTGATTGCTGGCGGCAATGGCGCGGCGGGTCTGGCTGCTTCATCGACGGCGGGTGCGGCGGTCGCGAATCCTTCGATCATCGGCGAGATGATTCCGCGCTTCAAGCCGATGGTCCCCGCCGCGACGGCGATGGTCGCGACGGCATGCCTCGTCACCGCGATTCTCGTGCCGATCCTGACCGCGATATGGTCGCGGCGCGCGAGAATGAAGGCGGGATTGAACCAGCAGAGCGTGCAGGCGGACGACGAAAACGTCGGCGAGCTGAAGCCGCTCGGTGCACACGAATAACGCGTTTTCCGCAAAGACAAACGGCGCGAACCCGTTGGTTCGCGCCGTTGTCATTTGGGCCGTCACGCGTCAGGCCCATTAGACCCTTCACACGCGGCTCGCCGCATGCGGCCGGCCGATCGCGAGGTAGTGCACGAGCGCGATCACAGGAAACGCCGTCGCGACGCTTGCCACGAGCGTCCAGCCGCCATGCTCGTATAGCGGACTCGCGAGCGCGGAACCGATTGCGCCGCCGACGAAGATGCTCGTCATGTACAGCGCATTCAATCGATTGCGGCTCGCTGCATGCAGCGCATAGATTTCGCGCTGGCCGAGCACCATGTTCATCTGCACTGCGAAGTCGAGCACGATACCCGTGACGACGAGACCGCCGACGCCCCACGCAGGATGAATCAGCGCGGGCGTATAAGCGAGCGCGCCGACCACCAGCGCGATCAGCGTCGCGCGCACCGAGTGGCCTGCATCCGCGAGACGGCCCGCGATGGGCGCCGACGTCGCGCCGATTGCGCCGACCAGCGCGAACACGCCGATCGCCGTCTGCGACAGCCCGAAATGGCGCGTCAGTTCGACGGGCACAGCTGTCCAGAACAGGCTGAACGATGCGAACATCAGCGCCTGATACAGCGCGCGATGACGCAGGACGGGCATCGTGCGAACGAGTTGGCCGAGCGACGCAATCAGTTGGGGATAGGTGGCCTGGTGCGAAGGCTGGCGGGATGGAATGGTCAGCGCGAGCACGGCCGTGACGATCGCCATCAGCACGGCCGCCGAGCCGAACACGACGCGCCAGCCGAAGTGACCCGCGACGATGCTCGAAATCGGCCGCGACAGCAGAATGCCGAGCAGCAGCCCGCCCATGATCGTGCCGACCACGCGTCCGCGCGTTTCGTCCGGTGCGAGATGCGCGGCGAGGGGGATCAGGATCTGCACCGCGACGGAGCTGAAGCCGATCAGCAGCGAGACGGCGAGGAACGCGCCCGGCGCATGCGTGAACGATGCCGCCGCGAGGCTCGCAATCGAGACCAGCGCTGTCGCGATCATCAGCTTGCGGTTTTCGAGCAGATCGCCGAGCGGCACCAGAAAGAACAGCCCGAGTGCGTAGCCGATCTGCGTAAGCGACACGATCAGGCTCGCCATGCCGCTCGACATGTGGATGGACGGGGCGATCAGTTCGGTGATCGGTTGCGCGTAATAGAGGTTCGCGACAATCGCGCCGCAACTGAACGCGAACAGTGCGATGAGGCCGCGCGTGAGCCCGGCAGCGGTTTCGCTGCGTGCGAGCGTCGATGGACTGCTGGACATGCTGACTCCTTTTTCTTCAATGCGTAAGCGGGTATGACGTGGATGCCCGAGATGCGCGATGTTGGTGCGCTTTCATGCTGCGCTGCGTTGTGTAGCGGCCGCGCGCAGCGCCTGCGCGAACACGGCGGGTGGTTGCGCGCCGCTGATGGATACGTTGTCGATCAACACCGTCGGCACGCTGCTGATGCTCCAGCGCGCATCGACGAGTTCGCGGTTGCCTGGATCCGACAGCAGATGTGCACGCACCCGACCTGCATCGAAACCCTGCTTGCCTGTGATCTCGACAAGCGTATCGATCGATCCGATATCGCGTCCTTGCGAGAAGTACGCGGCGAAGATTGCATCGACAAGCTGCGCGACGTTTTCGGAATCGCCGTGCAGCATAGCGAATTGCATCAAACGGTGCGCGCGGCGTGTATTCGGCGTGCGCGCAACCTTCGCATAGTCGAATGACAAACCTGCGGCGAGACCGGCTGCCGCGGCCTGTGCGTCGAGCGTCTGCGAACGCGCCCAGCTGCCGTACTTGAGCGTGCGATACGCGCGCCGGTCCATGCCTTCGACAGGCATCGACGGATTCAGCTCGAACGGCATGTAGCGCACGTCGACAGGTGCATCGAGCCTGGCGAACCGGATGCCTGCGGCCAGGTTGGTGTGACCGATCCAGCACCACGGGCAGATGAAGTCATAGGCGAAAACGGTGGGCACGGCTTGCATCGGCTACTCCTCGAAAACGGATGAGCCAAGATTAGCCGTTGCGCCACGCGCTTTGAATCCATGCCGGATGCAAACGTCCGTTGCGTGGAGCGCAATCGACATCGCGGGCATAATCGCCGCCATGGACAAACTGCTTGCGCTGAACACATTGCTCGAAGTCGCCGATGCGGGCGGTTTCGCGAAAGCCGCCCAGCGCCTGGGCGTCGCGACGTCGTCGGTGACGCGGCTGATGGATGCGCTCGAAGCGTCGCTCGGCACGGCCTTGCTCACGCGCACGCCGCGCAAGGTCAGCCTGACTGACGCGGGCACAGCCTATGTCGAACAGATTTCGAAAGTGCTCGACGATCTCGCCGAAGCCGACGAAAGCATTCTCGACAGCGGCGCGGCTCCCGTCGGCGCGTTGCGCATCACCGTGCCGTCCGCGTACAACCGCACGCAGCTCGCGCCTCATCTCGCGGCGTTTCTCGCCGAGTATCCGCGCGTCGCGCTCGACGTCGTCGTCGCCGATCACTTCGCTGATCTCGCGCTCGATCGCATCGACGTCGCCGTGCGAATCGGACTCATGACGCGCGACCCGAATCTCGTCGTGAAGAAGCTCGCGGACAATCCGCGCTATGTGGTCGCAAGTCACGACTATCTGCAACGCGCGGGCACGCCGGCCTCACCCGCGGCGCTCGCGGAGCACGAATGTCTGCGCATCGCATATGGCGGCAGTTATCGCGCGCGCCAGGTGTGGACGTTCAGCCGGAGCGCGGAACAGGAGCGCGTCGACGTGCGCGGCCGGCTCATTTCGAACAGCCTGGAGATGCTGCTCGAAGCGGTGCTCGCCGGGCAAGGTCTTGCGCTGTTGCCCGATTGGCTCGTCAATCACGAGATCGGCGCGGGACGTCTGATGCGCCTGTTCGCGGACTTCGACGTGACGCCGCAGAACGGCGACGCCGTCGTGTATGCGGCGTATCTGCCGAATCGGCGTCATTCGAGCAAGGTGAGAGCGCTGCTGCGTTTTCTCGAAGCGCGCGTCGGCGGTTCGACGGAGAGCGCGGCGTAGCGCGTTCACGCCATCACAACCCGCCCACGCCGCGCGTTTTCAACGCGTACGGTCCGCGCGTCAGATGCTCCTTCAGAAATTCCACGCACACGCGAATCTTCGCCGACGATGACGCGCGCGCCGACGTCACGGCCCAGACATCGGCGGGCTGGTAGTGCTGCGGCAGTACGCGCACGAGCTTGCCCGATTCGAGGCTCGATGCGACGTCCCACACCGACGCCATGATCACGCCGTCACCTTCGAGCGCCCATTGCTGAACGATGTCGCTGTGATTCGAGGCAATGGGCCCCGTCACCTTGACCGACTTCTCGCCGTCCGGTCCCGTCAGGCGCCACGCGCCGAAGCGCTGGTCGCGCTCGCGAAACAGCAGGCAATCGTGCTGCGCGAGATCGGCGAGCGTGCGCGGCGTGCCCTTGCGCTCCAGATATACCGGCGACGCGCACAGAATCCGCACGCTCTCGACGATCTTGTGCGCAATCAGATGCGGCTCCTGAATATTGCCGACGCGCAGGTCGATATCGAAGCTCTCGCCGACGAGATCGACGCGGCGGTCGAGCAGTTCGAGCCAGATTTCGAGCGCCGTGTAGCGCTTTCGCAGCAGCGACAGGATCGGCGAAACATGGTCGCGGCCCAGACGCAGACTCGTGCTGATGCGCAAGATGCCGCGCGGATCGCTCTTCAATCCGGCGAAAGCGTCGGACATGCCCTGCACGTCGTCGAGGATCTTCTGTGCCCACTGGAAGGCCGCTTCGCCGTCGCTCGTCACGCTGACGCGGCGCGTCGTGCGCAGGAAGAGTTTCACACCGAGGCTCTTTTCGAGCAGCGCGATGCGCTTGCTCACGTGCGAAGGCGAAATACCCATTTCCGCCGATGCGGTGACGAAGCTCGCCCGCCGCGCCACGGTGCAGAACAGCTGCAGGTCACGCAGGAACCCGTCATTATTGGCTAAAAGCGCATTATGATTTTCCATCTGGCCTGATTATGTTGGTGAGCGGCACGAGTAATCTAGCTCAATTCACGAAGCCGTCCAATCCCTGTGCGGCCAGACAACGCGAAATCATGAGACAAATCCAGCTTGCCGTTGCGGGCGCCGGGCTTATCGGCCGGCGTCATATCGAACTGATCCAGCAGAACCCGCGCTGCCGTCTGAGCGCGATCGTCGATCCCGGTCCCGCCGCGCAGGAGGTGGCGCAAAGTGCGGGCGTGCCGCTTTTCCGCACGCTCGGCGAGCTGATCGAGAACGGCCGTTCCGATGGCGTTGTGCTCGCCACGCCGAACCAGTTGCACGTCGAACAGGCGCTGCAGTGCATCGGCGCGCGGCTGCCCGCGCTGATCGAGAAGCCCGTCGCGCATACGCTCGACGAAGGCGAACGCCTGTGCGCCGCGGCCGACGCGGCGGGTGTGCCGCTGCTGGTCGGACATCATCGCGCGCACAGCCCGATTCTCGCGACGGCGCGCGAGATCATCCGGCAGGGAAAGATCGGCAAGATCGTCGGCGTGATGGGCAGCGCCGTCTTCTACAAGCCCGACGACTATTTCGACGCCGCGCCGTGGCGGCGCGAGGCGGGCGGCGGTCCCATCCTGCTCAACCTGATTCACGAGATCGGCAATCTGCGTTCGCTATGCGGCGAGATCGTGGCGGTGCAGGCGTTCGCGTCGAATGCGGCGCGCCAGTTCGCCGTCGAGGATACGGTCGCGATCAATCTGCGCTTCGAGAACGGCGCGCTTGGCACGTTCCTGCTGTCGGACACGGCGGCCTCGCCGCGCAGCTGGGAGCAGACGTCGCAGGAGAATACGAGCTACGCGTCTTATGATGACGAAGACTGCTATGTGATCGCGGGCGACATGGGTTCGCTGTCGGTGCCGACGATGCGCCTGAAGACCTATGCGCGCAAAGAGGACCGTTCGTGGTGGAAGCCGTTCGAGACGTCGGTGGCGAAGCTGGAGCGCGCCGATCCGCTCGAACGGCAGCTGGAACACTTCTGCGATGTGATAGCGGGCGACGCGAAGCCGCTCGTCTCCGTGCACGATGGCCTGCAGAATCTGCGGGTGACGGAAGCGATAGCGGAAGCGGCGCGCACGGGCGCGATCGTCGATACGCGCATGAGCGCAACGAACTGAATTCGACACCACGAGGAGGACATATGAAAAAAGTACTGATGCTTCACGGAATCAATCACAACATGTTTGGCAAACGCGACCCCGTGCAATACGGCACGGTGACGCTCGAAGAGATCGACAGCGAATTGAAGGCGCTCGGGCGCGAACTGAATGTCGAAGTCGAGAGCTATCAGACCAATCACGAAGGCGACATGTGCATGCGGATCCATCAGGCGTTCACCGACAACGTGGATGCCGTGCTGATCAACGCGGGCGCATGGACGCACTACAGCTACGGCATTCGCGATGCGCTCGCGATCCTGACCGTGCCCGTTGTCGAGATTCATATGTCGAACATTCACGCGCGCGAGCCGTTCCGCCACGTTTCGGTTTTTGCGGAAATCGTGAAGGGCCAGATTTGCGGATTCGGCGTGAACAGCTATCTGCTCGGGTTGCGTGCTGCCGTCGCGGCGATTGCATGAGAGCGGTTTGCGCTCAAGTCCCGAATTGAGTCCTGAATAAAGGCCGATTCGTCAGACGTTGGCGCCTTCGTCGCTCATCTTCGTTGCTTGTCTTCGCTGCTTGTCTTCGCTGCTTGTCCGTTGCTTTCGGTAGGTACAGTGTTTGCTCCCGTTCTGGAACGTCGCCGCGCTTGCGTAGCGGGACCATCACTCAGGCAACGGAGGTCAGATCATGCTTTATTACGCTTTGGTTTTCTTTGTCATTGCGATCATAGCTGCTGTATTTGGCTTCGGCGGGATCGCGGCAGGCGCGGCGGGCATCGCCAAGATCCTGTTCTTCCTGTTCCTCGTCATCTTCATCGTGACGTTGCTAATGGGTGTCGTGCGGCGCTGATGCGCCGCAAAGGCGAGGCGGAAGAGGAATCCGTCTCGCCGTCTGCACGGCTGGACTCGGCGCGGATGCAACGTCCGCGCCCGAAAGCTTCGCCCCTTCGCGAAGATAAAAGGTGTTTTCCAGTTCGGACACGAATGCGCCACATCGACCTCAAAGCCGCCTCTATCAAGGCGGATTGGTTCGATCGCGCGAATCAGCCCTGAAATAAGCCCTTTTCTACTGTTTTGGAAATGGGATAAGCCTGGGCATAATGCGTTAGGTACTCGCCCGTTGAAAGAGGGACGCATACGCGTGTCTTTTTTACCGACGTCATTGCACTAAAGCGCTGGTCTCTTCCTCGCTCGCGGCTACGCCTCGGGTAGTCCGGCCTTCCTTCCATCCAGTCTCGTTACGCGCATCGCGCGCGGTGCACGCTGTTTTTTATTTGTTCGCGCAAATACGCGAAGGTCGCGATGCGGCCCGTTTTAGGAATCAACTGATGAAACCGGCAAAGAATACGTTCTGGTCCCGTTATGGCCGCTATGTGATGCTTGGCGTGACCGCGACGGCGTTCGCGGCGCTCGTGACCTTCCTGCATCTGCGCCACGATCAGCGTAACGTGCAAGTCTCGCCGGTTTTGACGGGCGTCGCGAGCGACATGCGCAAGGATACGACGGCGTGGACGCATCAGGAGCGCGATGCGTCGGAGATGCTGCGCGATATTCGCGAGCGCAACGTGACGGCCATCGGTGTGAGTCCGAATGCCATTCTTGTCTCGACGGGCGATGGCGCGAAGTACTACGTCACCGATCACAACTCGGCTTTTTCCAATGCGCTGCTGCTCGGCGAAATGAAAGCGGACGCGCGTTCGCCCTATCAGCTGGTGTTCTTGCCGGACGCCAATATTCATACGGGCTCGGCGCGCTGGATCGATGCATTCGACAAGGCGCGCGACGCGATCAGCGTGCTGTTGCCGCTGCTGCTGATCGGCGGTCTCGTGTGGTTCATGCGCCGTGAGATGACGGGCGGCGCCCGGCTGCTCGAAAAGACCCCGGCGCTGTCGTTCGAAGACGTGATCGGCGCAGGCGAAGCGAAGGCCGCACTGTCCGACATTCAGGCCTATCTGACCAATCCCAGTCAGTTCACGGGGATGGGCGTGCGCGCGCCATGCGGCATCCTCATGACGGGCGGACCCGGCGTCGGCAAGACGCGACTCGCGCAGGCGCTCGCGGGCGAATGCGGCGCGAACTTCATTTCGATCACGGGCAGCTATTTCAGCGCGAAGTACTACGGCGTCGGCATCCAGAAGGTCAAGCATCTGTTCGAACTCGCGCGCAAAAATGCGCCGACCGTGATCTTCATCGACGAAGCCGACGGTCTCGCGAAACGCACGGATACGGGCGGCGGCCCCGTGGAAGCCGAGAGCAACCGCATCATCAACCAGCTGCTCGCCGAGATGGACGGCTTCGCGTCGAATGAAGGCGTGATCATCGTCGCCGCGACGAATCACCCGGACAATCTCGACGAAGCCTTGCGCCGCCCTGGCCGTTTCGATCGCACGGTGCAGGTGCGCCTGCCCGATCTCGAAGATCGCGCGGAGATCATTCGCTTTTATGCCGCGAAGCTGACCTCGAAAGCGGACGACATCGACTTCACTCAACTGGCTCGACTGACCACGGGACTTTCGCCTGCCACGCTGTCGATGGTCGTCAATCAGGCGGGACTCGTCGCGCGCAAGGCGGGCGACGACGTGGTCGCGGCAAGGCATTTCGTCGAAGCGATCAAGATCGCGCGCATTGGCGACGTGAACGGCGCCGAACGCGCGCTCACGGAAGACGAGCGCACGCGAATCGCCGTTCACGAGGCGGGACACGGACTCGTGGCTGCCTTGCTCGGCACGGGCATCCTCGAAGAAGTGACGATCCTCCCGCGCGGCGGCGCATTGGGCGTCGCGTTGATCACGAAGACGCAAGACAAGCACCTGTACCGCGAAACCGAAATGCGCAATGAGATCCAGGTGCTGCTGGGCGGCCGCAATGCCGAACTGCTGATGTTCTCGGAAGCATCGAGCGGCGCTGCGCAGGACTTGCAGGAAGCCTCGCGCATCAGCCTCGACATGGTGTCGAAGTTCGGTTTCAACGCCGACGGCAATCTGTTCAGTCTCGCGGCGCTGCCCGCGCAGTATGCGGGCCTGCAGATGAAAGGGGCGATCGAGCACGCGAACATCCTGCTCAAGGACTTGAACGACGCGTGCTACACGCTGCTGCACGACAATGCACCCGTGCTGCGTGCCATCGCGAACCAGCTGCTCGAATCGGAGACGGTGCCGGGCGAAACGGTCTATCGTCTGATCGACGAACACAAGGCAGGCCGCGAAGCGCTGCATCTCGCGGAGCAGCCGGCAGCGGCATAAAGCGGCTGAGTCCCCGCACAACGCGACACTTTCAGAAAGCAGCTCAAAAAACAGGAACTTCCGCTCGCCACGATTTGTCCACGAACCTCGCGGCCTTCACAGGCACAGTCTCAACGCGAGGAGGACAGTCGATGGATAAAGGACGCGTTGCCGCGCTCGACGCAGGTCGGGCGCTCGCGATCGTCGGGGTTGTCGCAGTACACCTGTCGTTTCAGTTTCCCAATCTGCCGCATGCCGTCACGCTGATGGCCCGCATGGGTCAATACGGCGTGCAGCTGTTCTTCGTGATCAGCGCGATCACGATCTTCATGACGCTCGAAATCGATCACGAGCGTTGTACGGATGCGCGGCACGTCACATTGCGTTTCTATATCAAACGCTTTTTTCGCATCGCTCCACTGTATTACTCGGCGATCGCTGTCTACGGCGCGATCAGTTACGGCGCCATGCAGTCCGGCTACGAACGTGCGTGGGTGCTCGGCGCGCATGGACCCGTCGATATCCTGCTCAACGTGCTGTTCCTGCATGCACTGTCGCCGACGGCGATCAACAATGTCGTGCCGGGCGGATGGTCGATCGGCGTGGAGATGCTGTTCTATCTGATTGCGCCGCTGCTGTTCTTTGCTGCGATGAATCGCGTGCGGCTCATGCTGGCGACGCTATTGCTGCTGGCGCTATCCGTCGCCACGCTGTCGATCGGCGATTGCAACGGCACGCTCGACTGTCAGGTCAGCAACAACTCGTTCAGCTATTTCTGGCCGCCCGTGCAGGGACCATGCTTCATCGTCGGCATGTGGGCATGGTACGGCTTCCGTTCGCATTTGCTGGGTACATCGAACGTCACGAAACGCGGCGCGTGGCTGTATTTCGCGCTGGCCGTCATCTTCGCAATCGCGACGGCTGCGCTCGGCGTGTGGCTCGCGAAGTCGCATGCGTTTGCACCCGTATTCGCAGCCTGTGCGGCCGTTGCGTTCCTGCTGTTCGTGTGTTCGCAGAGCGATGCCGTGCGGCGCCTGATGCAGTCGCGAGCGACGTTCGTCGTTCGACAATGCGCGTCTGCGTTGGGGCGTGAGAGCTACGGCATCTATCTGTGGCACTTCATCTGCGTGTACGCGACGTTCCATTTCTTCGAAAGCACGTTCCGGCAAACGGATCGCGACATGTCGCTCGCGCTATACGCCGTGACCGTGCTGACTGCGTTGCTTGCATCGTATGGCTTGTCGCGTTTGTCAGACCGGCTGATTCAGGGACGTGCGACGCGTCTGTCGCGCAAGCTGCTCTCCCACGTCGACGGGCGTTTTGGCGCGTCGCGTCGATCTTGATGCGCGTCGCGTTGCCATTACGCCGAAAGCCCTTTGATAGCGCATGAATGCGTATCGTCAGACTCGCAATGCAGCGCGCATTCTTCAGTTATGCCCGAGTGCTGACAGACGTCACTTCATATTCGCGCTTTAGCCCCGCCGCATCAGCGTTCATCCGACGTTATGTTTTTTGTGCATGACCCTCATGCGCAATTGGCATTGGACGCGGCCGGGCCATTTCGCGACTATCCCGCACTCGCTCGATGGCACCAGAACCGTCGACGATACCTCTCGCAGCGCAGCGTACGACAGCCGTCGCGCTTCGCTATCGAATAACAAGGAAAGCCGGAAATCGCCGATGCCGACACCTGGTGGCAGAGCGCTTCCGTGCACCTGAGATATGAGGAAGACAATTGAATAGTTCCATTCAACGGCACATCGGCCCGTTCGCGCTGATGCTCACGGGACTCGGCTCGATCATCGGGTCCGGCTGGCTGTTCGGCGCCTGGAAGGCGGCCAAGATCGCAGGCCCTGCAGCGCTGTGCGCGTGGGTGATCGGCGCGGTGGTGATTCTTGCGATCGCGCTGACCTATGCGGAACTCGGCGCGATGTTCCCTGAGTCGGGCGGCATGGTGCGCTATGCGCGTTACTCGCACGGCGCGCTGGTCGGCTTCATCAGCGCGTGGGCCAACTGGATCGCGATCGTGTCGGTGATTCCGATCGAGGCCGAAGCATCGATCCAGTACATGAGCACCTGGCCGTACGAATGGGCGCATAACCTGTTCATCAACGGCGAACTGACGACGCCGGGCCTGCTGCTGTCGGCGGTGCTGGTGGTGATCTACTTCATGCTGAACTACTGGGGCGTCAAGGTATTTGCGCGCGCCAATTCGGCCATCACGATCTTCAAGTTCATCATTCCCGGCCTGACGATTCTCGGCCTGATGATGAGCGGCTTCCACAAGGAAAACGTCGGCGACTCGTTTGGCGGCACGGGCGCGTTCGCGCCGTATGGCTGGTCGGCCGTGCTGACGGCCGTGGCGACGAGCGGCATCGTGTTCGCGTTCAACGGTTTCCAGAGCCCGATCAACCTGGCGGGCGAAGCGCGCAATCCGGCGAAGAGCGTGCCGTTCGCGGTGATCGGCTCGATCCTGCTGGCGCTGGTGATCTACGTGCTGCTGCAGATCGCGTACATCGGCGCGGTGAACCCGGCTGACGTGATGAAGGGCTGGAGCCAGTTCAACTTCAAGTCGCCGTTCGCGGAACTGGCGATCGCGCTGAACCTGAACTGGCTCGCGATCCTGCTGTATGTCGACGCATTCGTGAGCCCGAGCGGCACGGGCACGACCTATATGGCGACGACCACGCGCATGATCTACGCGATGGAGCGCAACAACACGATGCCGAAGATCTTCGGCAGCGTGCATCCGCTGTACGGCGTGCCGCGTCCGGCGATGTGGTTCAACCTGCTGGTGTCGTTCATCTTCCTGTTCTTCTTCCGCGGCTGGAGTTCGCTGGCAGCGGTGATTTCGGTGGCGACGGTGATCTCGTACCTGACAGGCCCGATCAGCCTGATGGCGCTGCGCCGCGCGGCGACGGATCTCGAGCGTCCGCTGCACATTCCGGGCATGAGCGTGATCGCGCCGTTCGCGTTCGTGTGTGCGTCGCTGATCCTGTACTGGGCGAAGTGGCCGCTGACGGGCGAAATCATCCTGCTGATGATCGTCGCGCTGCCCGTATTCTTCTACTTCCAGGCGAAGTCGGGCTTCTCAGGTTTCAATCAGGACCTGAAGGCGGCGTGGTGGCTGGTGGCTTATCTGCCCGTGATGGCGATCCTGTCGCTGATCGGCAGCAAGCAGTTCGGCGGCATGGGCGTGTTGCCGTACGGCTGGGACATGCTGGTGGTGATCGCGTTCTCGCTGATCTTCTATTACTGGGGCGTGCACACGGGCTACCGCTCGGCATATCTCGACGAGCGCGACGCTGTTCCCAGCGCCGAAACAAACGAATACGCGACGAGCGGCCCGCAGGGCGAGGAGTGGATGTCGGCGCGCTAAGGCGCACGGCTGAAATATTTTCAGTGCAGAATAGGGCGCGCGCTTCGCGTCGCAGCGCTGTGCACAAAACCGTGAAAGCGGATCACGCATGCCGTGATCCGCTTTGCGTTTGTCGAGCCATCGAAGCGCGCCACGTTCATTCATTCACCGTCATCGCTCGACAGCATCGATGGACTATTCCCGCATCCTCGAACAGATTCACGCGGACTTGCAGCCCTGGCTCGACAAGGGGCGTGTCGCCGACTACATCCCCGAACTCGCGAACGTGCCTGTGAACAGCTTCGGCATGGCCGTCGTCACGACGTCGGGCGACGTCTGCCGTGTGGGACAGGCGGATACGCGCTTTTCGATTCAGAGCATCTCCAAGCTGTTCGCGTGCACGGTGGCGTTCAGACTGCTCGGCGACGACTTGTGGCAGCGCGTCGGCCGCGAGCCGTCGGGCACGGCGTTCAATTCGCTCGTGCAGCTCGAATCGGAGCGAGGCAAGCCGCGCAATCCGTTCATCAATGCGGGCGCGCTCGTCGTCACCGATGTATTGAGCCGCCGCTTCGTGAAGGCGGAGACCGCGCTCGTCGAATTCATGCGGCGCGTCACGGGTGAAGCGTCGATCGACTATGACATGCGCGTCGCGCAGTCCGAATTGCAGCACGCCCATCGCAATCGCGCGATGGCTCATTTCATGGCGAGCTTCGGCAACATGGAGATGCCGCCCGAGGTCGTCGTCGATGCGTATTGCCGTCAGTGCGCGATTTCGATGAGTTGCGTCGAGCTTGCAAAAGCGGCGCTGTATCTGAGCAACGGCGGCGTGGTGCCGTCGACGGGCGAGCGCATTCTCGATGCGAGTTCGGCCAAGCGTCTGTCGGCGTTGATGCTGACCTGCGGCACGTACGATGCAGCGGGCGACTTCGTCTATCGCGTGGGCTTGCCTGCGAAGAGCGGGGTGGGCGGCGGCATCGTCGCGCTGTTGCCAGGCGAGATGGCCGTGTGCGTATGGTCGCCTGGGCTGGATACCAACGGTAATTCGCTGGCGGGCGTGATGGCGTTGGAGTGGCTCACCACCTGCACGGGCCGCTCGATTTTCTAGGCGCCCCCGGCAGCGGCATCGGCTGTCGAGTGCCGTCAGCTTAACCACGAACTATCGCGCAGATCGTCGGATCGTGCAGGCATGGTGATGCGTGACGCGGTCGATTCGGAGATGAGCGAACGTAGCCCGCTCTGGTTGTCAATTAACTCACGCTGTGCGAGCGCGAGCGCCGCGAGATCCGCTGACCGAAACCTGAATCTTCCCGGCTCGGCCAGCGCGAATCATTTGACCGAACTCAGCTCCCCTGGTAGATGTCGCAAGACAGCCCCACGACACATGGCGCGCCGTTTCTCGCGCGTCCGCTCCCGCTCGACCCGCCCGGCTGTGGACCGGTTGAATCATAGTCGTAGCGATTCATCGAACCGGCCGGTTGCGCCATCTGCGGTTGCGATGTCGTCGCGCTTTGAGGCATCGGTTGCCCGGTATTGCCCGAAGGCTGCCATGTCTGTGAATAAGCAACACTCGAGCCGGCAGACAGGAGGGTTGCAGCGAGTAATACTGCAAATTGACGTCCCATTTTTTCACCTTGCCAAGAGATTGATAGGTTTTGCCATTAAATAAGGATGCCAAACCGAATAATAGAATGGTATGTGTTGGATGAAACACGCCACAATGCACGGCCTCCGTCGAGGCGGGGTGCCGTGTGCCGACGGCAGGAAACCGATCCTGTCGCGGCAAGGCTCGCAATGCGTTGTCCCCGGCCGCGAGCCGAAAGCGCGATGAAACGCGGCGCATGCGTGGATAACAATCCAGGTTCTTTTGTTGAAGTCACTCCCGAAAGAGATCTCCGTGATTGGACTTTCCGGGGAGGTGCTTGTGATCTTTATAGACCCGCCCTGATTGGAAATCCAGCGTACAGGCAAGTGTTCGTAACCGTTCGCGCGATCGGTGCGGCATTAAACGTGAGTGCGAGAAAGCATCGTATCGGGCATTGCGATTCTTTCGGCAGCCTTGCTTGTGCCTGTACAACGCGCAGCGTTCCTCATACACACGTCGCGTGTTCGAACATGCGATTTTCTTCGCCGAAGATCGTCTTTCATTCACAGGCCGTCGCGGATGACGGATGCCCAAGATCGTATCGAAGTTGAAGGCTTGGCCGCCTAGACTTCGATTGCCAGCGATCGAGCCATGCATCCGTATCACGCGACCCTGGCATCCACGAGGAGGTCACCATGAGATCAACTGCTCTCGCAATCGTCGCGGCATCGGCGCTTGCGCTGCCGGTCGCCGCACTCTGTCAGACGGATGCGTCACCCACGCGTGCACAAGTCCGTGCTGAGTTGCAGCAGCTGGAGCAGGCCGGTTATGACCCGGCCAAAGGAGAAGATCCGGGTTATCCGGCGGACATCCAGGCGGCAGAGGCGCGCGTATCGGCCCAAAACGGCGCAACCGGTTATGGCGGCGTGACGTCAGGCGCATCGGTATCCGGCTCTCGCGCTATCAGCCGTCCAGCCACGACGGACGAAATGAAGCAGCTCTACTTCGGAGGTGAGTAGCAGGTTCGAATGGTGGGCTGCTGCGGCGGCAACGACTCCCGCCCGAAGAATGCACCGGGAGGCCCTGGCTGGCAGATCGACGGGCGCGTGTCGTCCGCTACCGCGGCATGAGCCGTTCGGCGAGTTCGTGTGCGTTTTCGGCGGACAGCGGGCCGCCGCTTTGCCCGCCAGGTTTGCGTGTCGTGATCCCGCTGGGCGAGGACTGCGGACGGTCGAGCCCACGACGCATCAATCGGGTCCCATCACGACGCGTCCATCCACCGTCCCTGCACATACGTTCGCGCGTTGCGGTCGCCCCGGTTCGCTCGCGGTGCCGTCGTACGTTTCTGAATCAGGTTTCGACGGCGACGGGTTCTGATCCGAGTTCCGCCCGGTTGCGACCATTGCGTTTCGCACGATACAAAGCGCCGTCCGCCTGCTTCAATAGTCGTTCGATTGTCGCTTCAGAGATGTCGATAAAAGCGATCCCGATGCTACAGGTGTACGAAGGCAAAGTCGAATCGCCCCGGTACGCGATTCGTGCCTGCAGTTCGCGGGCGAGATTCAGCGGTTCATCGATGCTCTCGCATGGGAAGAACACCGCGAACTCCTCTCCGCCCCAGCGCGCAAAGTGCGCTTCCTGAGGTAGCGAGAGGGCAGCCTTTTGGGCGAAGTCGATCAGGATGGCGTCACCCATCAAGTGACCGTATTTGTCGTTAACGTTCTTGAAATGGTCCAGGTCGATCAGCAGGAGTGAGAGATGGGTTCCTCTGCGGCGAGGCGTTCCTCGCGCCAACGTGTGGGTGTCCAGAAGAGCCCGGCGATTGAGCAGGCCAGTGAGCGGATCGATGAGAGAAAGTTGCTCGAGGTGAATCCGAAGCCTGTTGACCGCGGTGAGCATGAAGCCCACCGTGATGGTGAGCGACATGAACGCGCCACTGCTCAGGTAGATCAATTGCACGAGATCATGCGCGTATAACCCTTCGCGCGCAGAGCCGGGTTCCAGCGACGTCACGATCCTCGTCAAGGCAATGAGCGTCTCAATGGCGAACATGAACCCAACGACCCTCGCGCCGCTGTCTTTACGCCCGAATCGCAGCAGTTCATAGGCGAGAAGGGCGAACAGCAGTGCAAGAATGACGTTCGTGCACATCGAACGGCCGTAAGGATTGAAGTCGATATACGTCATCCAGCCAAGGACGAGCGCATCGACCACAACCATCGCTGAGACGAGGCGGACGAATGCGGCCCGGCCGAGGTAGCGCTGGCTGCCAATGAGCCAGAGTCCTATGCTGCCGACCATGCATATATTGCCGCCGATCACGGAGAGCCAATCCGGGAGCGCACCGCGCAGCGCCATGAGAAACGCGGCAGCCGAAAACACAAGTGAACCCTGCGCCCATTGCGCCACGCCATGGATGTTCCTGGGAAACGACCTTCCTATGGCAAACATCACTACCGCCATCAGTCCTGGCATCACAGATGCCATCAACATGACGGTACGCAGGTCAAACGTAGGCATGATCTGATCGTCGGTGCGCGAAGTATCGACTTCTTTAATCGTAGTGACGTTGCCGTGTCGAAAGCCCTGCATTTCGACGCGCCGGGCGGATTGCGGGGCGCTGGCTGCCGTCAGTGGTGGCATCCGGCCGTGAAGCTTGAGTCGCTGGGCGGCTATTGGAGGTCGATAAGCTCACTGTCGGCTATCAGTGATTATCGGCACCCGGCTTTAAAACTTTAGCGCACGATCAGAACGGCCGCCCCCGACACCTTGCCGCCGCGCAGATCATCCAGCGCGCGGTTCGCGTCGGCGAGCGGATAGCGCGTCACTTCGATATCGAGCGGCAAGTCGCCGGCGATCTTCATGAACGCTTCACCGTCGGCGCGCGTGAGATTCGCGACCGACACCACGCGGCGCTCGCCCCACAGGAACGCGTACGGGAACGCGGGAATGTCGCTCATGTGGATGCCGCCGCAGACCACGATGCCGCCCTTGACGACGGCCTGCAACGCGGCGGGCACGAGCGCGCCGACGGGCGCGAAGATCAGCGCGGCATCGAGCGGTTCGGGCGGCGCTTCGTCGCTGCCGCCCGCCCACGCCGCACCGAGCCTGCGCGCGAGCTGTTGCGCGGCATCGTCGCCGGGACGCGTGAACGCGTACACCGCGCGGCCCTGATGACGGGCGACCTGCGCGACGATATGCGCCGCCGCGCCGAAGCCGTAGATGCCGACGCGCTTCGCATCGCCCGCCATGCTCAGCGTGCGATAGCCGATGAGACCCGCGCAGAGCAGCGGCGCGGCTTGCGCGTCGTCGTAGCGCTCGGGCAAATGCAGGCAATAGCGATGATCGGCGATCACCTGTTCCGCGTAGCCGCCGTCGATCGTATAGCCGGTGAAGCCGGGCGCGTCGCACAGATTCTCGCGTCCGCTCGCGCAGTACGGACAGACACCGCACGTCTTGCCGAGCCACGGCACGCCGACGCGGTCGCCGATATCGAAGGCCGTCACATCCGCCGCGCGCGCCGCAACCTGCCCGACGATCTCGTGGCCCGGTATCACGGGACGCTTCGGCCCGGTCAGCTCGCCATCCACGACATGCAGATCGGTGCGGCACACGCCGCACGCCAGCACGTCGATCAGCACTTCGCCCGGCGCCGGCGTGCGCATCGTCAACTGGCGCTCGGCGAGCGTCGGGCTCGATCCATCGAAAACCATCGCGCGCATGTTCGATCCTCCTCGTGCGGAATCCGCGGTTGCGTCGTCAGTCACGCGTTGCCCGATGCGGGTCTTCCGTCAGCTGCTGCTTCTCGTGTTCCCGGGAAGCGGGAACGGTCGCGACGACGGACGGCAGCCACGGCTGCCACGCGCGCATCCACATCGACCACATGGAGAACATCGACAGCGGCGACGCCAGCGTAAAAAGATCCGGCTGCACGAACCAGCGCGCGGCGGCTTCGAGGGTAGGCACAGCCGTGATGTGTATCGTGACGCTTTCCGCATTCCGCTCCGGCAGGTTGCGGCGTGTGATTTCCACGTCGACGGTGGGCAGTCGGGCGGTCAGTTTCGTCTCCATGCTCGGCCTCGCAATGACGGTTGGCGCCGCAGGCGCGGCGCATCGTCCTATTGTGCGCCGTTCGATCATTTCTATTGCGAAGCACCGCGGGAAGCGGCGCAGCGCATATTGCATCGCGACAACGCGAGGCAGGCAACGCGCGCTGCGTCGACGCAACTGACACAGACGAAAACGGCATGCCAGGATTTGTACTCGCTGCAATTTCTCTGCAGTCTCTCTATAAATGAAGCAGGGAGAGCGCTGCGTCGATCGCGTCGGCCATGCCGTCGCGCGGCCCGCATGCGAGCGAGTGGTTCGCGTCCCCGACCGTCCATCGCGGGCAACCATGCTACCGGAACACACGCAGGCTTCGATCCCATCCGACAAGTACAAAGGGTCGATCGCAACCGTCCGCGCACGCGGCGGGCTCGCGTGGCTGTGTGTTTCTCACTCGCTGTCCGGGTTCCCATTCTTTTCGGATTCTTCGGTGTGCTGCGTCACAGTCGACAGCGGCGGCACGCGAAATAATTTCCTCACAGTGCCAGGCATCACGACCGCCATGGAGGTGCGCTGTGTTTCACTCAACCTCGTCCCATATCTGGTTTTGCACTGCCGTGACAACGGCATGTCTCGCCGGTTATCCCGTCGCTTATGCCAACGCGATCGCGCCGCATGCTGCCGCGGCATCCGCGGCCGTACCGGCATCCTCGCCGGCAAAGGAGAAGCGCGCGGCGCCCGCGAACGCGAATGCGCCGATGGACTTCCCTGCCATCGTCGAGCGCTACGGACCCGCCGTCGTGAACATCCGCGCAGTCTTGCCGGAGAAGCCGCTGGCCGCATCGGCGCCGCAAGCGGCGGCGCCCGCAGTGCCAGCCGTGCCCGCGTCCGCTTCGGGCGCGAGTTCCGAAACGATCGACGGTGACGACCCGCTGTTCGCGTTCTTCCGGCAGGCCATGCCGCAGGCGCAAGACGGCCAGGCCAGTTCGCCGCGCGCGATATCGGGTGTGGGCTCGGGTTTCATCGTCAGCCCGAACGGCCTGATTCTGACGACGGCGCATGTGGTCGACGGATCGGACGACGTGACCGTGCGGTTGACCGACCGGCGCGAGTTCAAGGCGAAAGTCGTGGCCGTCGATGCGCAAAGCGACGTCGCCGTGATCCAGATCGACGCGACGAAGCTGCCCGTCGTCAAGCTCGGCGACTCGACGCGTGTGCGCGTCGGCGAGCAGGTGCTGACCATCGGTTCGCCCGACAGCTATCAGAACACGGTGACGGCGGGCATCGTCAGCGCGACTTCGCGGACGCTCTCCGATGGCACGAAGTTTCCGTTCTTCCAGACCGAGGGCGCACTGAACCCGGACAACTCGGGCGGCCCGGTGTTCAACCGTGCGGGCGAAGTGGTCGGCATTCACGTGCAGGTCTATGCCGACGGCGATCGCTTCCAGAGCCTGACGTTTGCGATCCCGATCAACATGGCCAACAAGGTGCGCGCGCAGTTGCACGCGCAGGACAAGGACGCCAAAGCCGCGAGCGGCACGCTCGGCATGCAGGTGCAGGACGTTGATCCCGGCCTTGCTGGCGCGTTCGGTCTGCCGCGCGCGGCGGGCGCGCTGGTGATAGCCGTCGAGCCGGGCAGTCCTGCCGCCGCAGGCAAACTGAAACCGGGCGACGTGATCGTGCAGGTCGCCGACAAGCCGATCGAGCATGGCGCCGACCTCGCGGATTTCCCCGATCAGGATGCGGCTGCGCAGCCGGGCACGAAGGTGCCCGTGAAGCTGATTCGCAATCGCAAGCAGATGACGGTGATGATCGCCATGACGGCGCCCACGCAATCCGCGACGGCAGGTACGGCAGACGACGGCGCGCTCGATCATCTCGGCCTCAGCATGCATCCGCTGACAGACGACGAACGGCGCAGCACAGGACTGCCGCAAGGCCTGATGGTCGACGACGTCGCGGGAACGGGCGGCAGTGCGGGCATCAAGCCGGGCGATGTGGTGCTGTCGCTGAACGGCACGCTGGTCGCGTCGCAGGATGAACTCGCGTCGCTCGCGGCGAAGGCGGGCAAGAAGGCGGCATTGCTGATCCAGCGCAATCACGCGCGCAGCTTCGTGACCGTCGATCTCAGGTGAGCGCGACGAGCCTGTCGGGCGCAAGGCGATGAAGCGGGCACGGCAGCCCGCTTCATCGCGTGTGGACTCATCACGACGAAAGCCGTTTGCGATAGAGTGATGCGCTCCGTCCGAATGGCATCGGACCTTACACCCGTCGATCACCTCTATGGAAAGTGAAAGCACGTCGCGTCGCGAGACGCGCGCAGGCAGCGCATTCGAAGTGCTGCGTGTATTCCTGCTGCTCGGCTGCACCTGCTTCGGTGGCCCGATCGCGCACATCGGCTATTTTCGCCGCGAGTTCGTCGAGCGCAGGCGATGGCTCGACGACACGACCTTCACCGATCTGTTCGCGCTCTGCCAGTTCCTGCCCGGACCGGCGAGCAGCCAGGTGGGTTTTTCGATCGGCCTGCTGAGAGCGGGATGGTGGGGCGGCGCGGCTGCATGGCTCGGCTTCACGCTGCCTTCGGCGATCCTGATGGCCGGCTTCGCGCGCCTCGCCGGTCTGCTCGACAATGCGTTCGGCCAGGGCCTCGTGCACGGATTGAAGCTCGTCGCCGTCGCCGTCGTTGCGCAGGCCATCTGGGACATGGCGCGGCGCCTGTGTGCCGAGCGTGTGCGCGCAGCCATCGCGCTCGCGGCGCTCGCGGTGTTGTGCGTGCTCGATACCGTGTACGCGCAGATCATCGTGATCGGCGGCGGCGCGCTGCTCGGCCTGATGTTCTGCCGGACCCCGGCGGCGGCTACACGCGGCGTGTCGCACGATGCACACGCCTTTGCTCTGCCGCGCGCCGCGAGCGCCGTGGCGCTCGTTCTGTTCTGCGCGTTGCTGGCCGGCTTGCCTGTGCTGCAAGCGTTTCTTCCTTCCGCGTGGATGCTCAGGATCGCCGACGTGTTCTACCGATCCGGCGCGCTCGTGTTCGGCGGCGGCCATGTGGTGCTGCCGCTGCTTCAGCAGGCGACGGTCGCGAGCGGCTGGATCCCGGCGAACGCGTTTCTGGCGGGCTATGGCGCGGCGCAGGCCGTTCCTGGCCCGCTCTTCACGTTCGCGTCGTACCTCGGCTGGATCATGAGCCCGGCATCGCAACATGCGCTCGGTGCGCTGTGCGCGACAGCGGCTATCTTCCTTCCCGGTCTGCTGCTGGTGATCGCCGTGCTGCCGCACTGGCAGGCGCTGCGCGCGCGTCCTCCCGTGGCGGCGCTGCTGGCGGGCGCGAATGCGGCCGTCGTCGGCCTGCTGGCGAGCGCGTTTTATTCGCCCGTGTGGACGAGCGCCGTGCTGTCCGCCACGGACTTCGCCGTCGCCGTCATCGCGCTGATCCTGCTCACGCGCTGGAATGTGCGGCCATTGCTCATCGTGCTGCTGTGCGCGGCGGCAGGGATCGTCGAGTCGTTCGCGCATTGACACGCGTTCGCAAGGCCGAACGATGGGCATGGCGCGCAACACGCATCGCGTTGCGTGGGCTATAACGGTTAGCAGCGGGTGTGCTTGCTTTATTCATATCAAAGGCAGGCTGCGCGCAGCGCACGGACCGTCGATCAACCGCAAAGGAGCGAGCATGCTGATTCTGTTCGTCGCTCCGAGCGGTCTGTTTCGCGATGGCGTCGCGCGTCTGCTCGCCGATCTTGGCGAGCAGGTCGACGTGCGGTGCGCCGACTACGCGTCGGACGTGTTCGAGCACGGCGAGCCCGCCGATCTGATCGTGCTCGACGGCGACTATCTGCCCGACGCGCTCAGCGTGGCGACGGCATCGCGGCGGTTGTCGGCCGGGCTGCCCGTGCTCGTGTTGCTGACGGCCGTCGATCCGCAGACGGTCGAGCAATTCGTGTCGGCGGGCGTGGCAGGACATCTCGACAAATCGGAATCGGGCCGGGCGCTGCTGGATGCGCTGCGTCTCGTGCTGGCGGGCAGCCGCTATCCGGCGTTGGCGCCGCTCGTGCTGGAAGCGCTCCCGCCGGGTTTGCCAGCGAACGATGCGCCCGCATCCGACGTTTCCGCTCAGGCGTCCGCAGAAGCATCGTCCGATGCAAAGCCTCATGTCCTCACGCCGCGGCAAATTCAGGTGCTTGCGCTGGCCGCGCGCGGCGAGACGAACAAGTCGATTGCGAAGCAGCTGAACATCACGGAAGGCACCGTCAAGGTGCACTTGTATACCGTCTTTAAAGCATTGAAGGTCGGCAGCCGCGGGCAGGCGAGTGTGGCCGCCGCACGTCTGCAGCAGATCGGCGACGCGCAGCTGCATCACGCGCTGGATGGCCAGCTTTCGGTCGGCAGGCTGCTTGCGTTCACGATGCCGACACGTTTCAGATCGGGTGAAGTGCTGTTCCGCAAGAACGATCCTAGCGATGCGCTGTATTACGTCGTACGCGGCAGGGTGAGTCTGCTGGAGATCGAACTCGAAGTCGGGCAAGGCACAGTGCTCGGCGAGATCGGGCTCTTTTCGCCCGATCACCGGCGCACCTGCACGGCGCGCTGCGTCAGCGATTGCGAACTGCTGATGGTCTCGGCCACGGATGCCATGCGTCTTTATTATCAGGATCCGGAATTCGCCACGTATCTGATACACCTGATCACGCGCCGGCTCGAAGCCGACAAGCTGCGCGTGAAAAACTAGTTTCGTGTGCAGCGGTTTATGTACATGCCCGATATCAATCGCTACGTTGTCGATCCGCTTTGAGCGGCGTCGCGCCGATTCGAGAAAAAAGGCCGTTTTAAACGGCAGTTTTTGATCTATAACACATACCAATCGCACGTTGAAATGACCGTCGGGCGTGCCTTTCGCGGCGACGGGCGACATGCGAGCCATCCGCACTTCGATCCGCCCAACGCCGCATTGCATGTGCACGCGTGGCCACTGCATTGCGATGCGTTCTCAAGGATTGCGCGAATACGGCAACGCGGTTCGCGAGCCGATTCCACGTACGCTTTAAAGGCCTGGAATAACGTGACTGCAGATTCCTCCTGCTCATCCGATGGGCTCGCGCGCGTCGTTCGTACGGTCCTGTTCATGGATCTCGTGGAGTCGTGCCGCCTCATCCAGGACAACGAAATCGAAGCGGCGGGACGGTGGCGCAAATACAAGGCACACATCGAGAACGCTATCGTGCCGACGTATCGCGGCCGCCTGATCCGCACGGAAGGCGACGGACTGATGGTCACGTTCGTCGAACTGCGCGATGCCGTCGCGGCGACCTTCGCGATCCAGCGCGCGTCGAACGAAACCAACGCAGGTCTTCCACCCCCAACGCACATGCTGCTGCGCATGGGCCTGCACGTCACCGAACTCTACGAAGACGAGCGCGACGTCTATGGGCGCGGCGTCAATCTGGCTGCGCGGCTCTACACGCTTGCGGGGCCCGGCGAGATCGTCGTGTCGGCGCAGGTGCGCGATCAGCTGACGCCCGAACTCGACGCCGATATCGAGGATCTCGGCGAATGCCATCTGAAGCATTTCGACCAGCCGGTGCGCGCATACCGGATCGGGCCGCCGGGGCCGCGTCCCGTGATCGGGCCGGGTGCCGCATTTCTGCCGGAATTGCGGCCGACCATCGCGGTGATTCCGTTCGCGTCGCGCGGCGGCGAAGCGGAGCAGCAGGTGCTCGGCGAAGTGATGGCCGACGAGATCATTTCGTCGCTGTCGCGCACAGCCGAACTGCAGGTGATCTCGCGTCTGTCGACCACTGCGTTTCGCGACCGCGACGCGACGCTCGACGAGATCAGCGCCTTTCTCGGCGCACGCTACGTGCTGTCGGGCGCGTATCGTTCGTGGGGCGATCAGATCGTGCTGGTCGCGGAGCTGGCGGAAGCGAAGTCGCGACACATCCTGTGGACGCAAAGTATCAAGGGACGCGCAACGCACATCATGCTCGGCGAAGACGAACTGATCGACCGCATCGTCGCCGAAGTGAGCGGCGCGATCATCGACCGCGAACTGCAGCGCGCACGCTCGCAGGCGCTGCCGTCGCTCGCCAGCTCGACGCTGCTGATGAGCGCGATCGTGCTGATGCATCGCGGCGTCTCGCACGACTTCAATCGCGCGCGCGACATGCTCGAAGCGCTGATCGAACGCGCCCGGCGTCAGGCCTTGCCGCATGCGTGGCTCGGCAAATGGCACGTGCTGCGCTTCAATCGCGGCTGGACCGACGACCGCGCGGGCGAGGCGCTGGCCGCGCTCGATTGCACGCGCCGCGCGCTCGATGCCGATCCCGACTGCTCGCTCGCGCTGACGATCGACGGCTTCGTGCACACGAATCTCCTCAAGCAGCTCGACGTGGGACAGCGGCGCTATGAAAAGGCGCTCGACGTGAATCCGAACGACTCGCTTGCGTGGCTTCTCAAGGGCACGCTGCTCGCCTTCGAAGGCGAGGGCGAACAGGCCGTCGATGCAACCGAGCGCGCGCTGCGCCTCTCGCCGCTCGATCCGCTGCGTTACTTCTATGAATCGCTCGGTGCGACGGCGGCGCTGTCGGCGGGACGCTACGAACGCGCGGTCGAACTCGCGCAGCGCTCGCTGCGCGTGAACCGTACCAACACGTCGACGTTGCGCGCGTTGGCGATCGCGCAGGCGCTGCTGGGCGACCTCGAAGCAGCGCGGCAAACGGTGCAGGACGTGCTCGTGCTCGACCCGACGCTCACGGTCAAGAGCTATCTCGACCGTTCGCCGAGCGGCGCGTACGAGACCGGGAAAATCTGGTCGGAAGCGTTACGGCAGGCAGGCTTGCCGGCCTAGAAGAAGGCGTCGATGCGGTGCGGGATCCCTGAGAGAGGAGGCCTATCGTGAGCGGACTGGGCGGTGCAGGAGGCGCAGGCGGAGCAGGTGGCGCAGGTGGTGCAGGAGGCGCAGGCGGGGCGGGTGGAGCGGGCGGCGCTGGCGGGGCGGGCGGTGTCTACGATCAGGGCGGAGGCGGCGTACCGTGCGACGGGCCGCTGTTTGCTGAAGCGATGATCGGTCATCGCGACGGCATTGTCGGCAGCTGGCGCACGCCTCAGAACGCCACGCTGAACTACGATCTTCAGCGTTTCCTGCCGCTCGACGACTATCGGCAGTTATGGCGCTGGGAGCCGTGGGTCCGCGCGACAGCGATCGATTTCGAACTGCTGTCCAACGTGCGCTTCTCGATAGAGACCGACGCCGCGGCGAACGTTCAGCGTGCGCAACTGTGGCATCGGCCATCGGGAGGCGGGAACGGCCTGAAGATCGTCAACCTGAGCCGGCCGTCCGAGCTCGTCTTCCAGGCGCAGGCGGAATGGCTCGACTTCTATTCGGACCTGCGTGACGACCGCATGGCCGAGATACTCTGCCAGATGGGACCGCAGCACGCGTTCTGGGGCATGCTGATCTATCTGCATCCGAGCCGCACGCCGCGCACCATCGAACTGCTCGATATGGCCGTGCGCTTCGCGATCTTCACGGAGATCCGCTTCAAGCACGCGATCGCCGCGCCGCGCGCGATCGAATATTCGTCGCAGGTGCAGCCGATGATCCAGACGCCGGGACACGGCTCGATGCCGAGCGGGCATTCGACGCAGGCGTTCATCGTCGCCGTCGTGCTGTGCGCGCTGTTCAATCAGCAATTCGGCACGGTCTTCTATCAGCAGGCGATGCGGCAGGCGTATCGCGTGGCCGTCAACCGCACGGTCGCGGGCGTGCATTTCCCCGTCGACAGTATCGCGGGCCACGTGCTCGGCACGGCGCTCGGCGAATACCTCGTGGCGCGCTGCACGGCCTTGCTCCCGCCCGCCCCGAGAGCGCCGCTCTCGCCGCCCAATGTGCAGCACAACCCGGCCATGTACACGCGGCTACAAGGCAAGGTCACGCCGCGTTCATTCAAGGGCGAGGCCGTGACGGTAGCTGACAATCCGGATTTCGACTATCACGAGCCGTTGAGTCCGAACGACGTCGCGAACTATGCGCAACTGCACGGCATCAATGCGAACACCGTGCCCGGCCTGTTTCCGTTTCTCGGATGGGATCCAGCTGTCGTCGTCGACGGTTCGGAGATCCTGTCGTGGCTCTGGAACCAGGCCGAGTCCGAGTGGAACGGCAACAGCCTCGCCAACACGCAGTTCTGAAGTAACCATAAGCTCTCAACCCTGTTCCAGCGAGGTGAGCGATGAACTGGCAATCGTTGACGGGCACGGGCGGCGCGTGGAGCGGGATCGACTGGACCGCGCGCGCCGCCGATACGGCGAGCGCCGATCCTTATCTCGCGTGGGCCGACGCCACGCAGTTCGCCGATCTCGGCGGGCTGCCCGCCGGCTGGATACGCGTCATCATCGAACTCGAAGCCTATTCGCCGAATGGCTCGGCGCAGACCGCGAAATCTTTTGCGGACGATCTCGAAGGCGCGAATGCGGCGTGGCAGGCGTGGATACGCGTGTCGTCGCTGTATCGCTATCCGCCCGCCGATCTCGAGCAGACCCGCTTCCTGACGGCTGTCGTGACGAAGGCGTTCTTCGGCCAACTCGACACGACGCTCAAAGGTTTCGTGAGGCGCTTCGAGTTTGGCATGCCCGTCGTGCCGGACGACCTGCCTGCTACGCCTGCCGCGCCTGCCGCGCCGAACGCGGGAACGCTGGCGGATGGAACAGGCCCCGCGTTCGGTCCCGTCTCTTCCGTCACGGGTTCGAACACCGGTGCAGGGCAGATGGTGTTCCTCGGCGTGATGGACGATGGTCTTGCATTCGCGCATGAGCGGTTCCGCTCGACCAGCACGCCGTCTACCACGCGAATCGAACGCTTCTGGAACCAGGACGACGCAGCGGGCACGCCGCCATCGCTGCACTATGGCAGCGAACTCAGGAAAGCCGATATCGACGCGCTGCTCGCGCGCTGCACGCTCGCGGGCCAGGTCGAAGAAGACGCCGTGTACGCGCAGGCCGGCTACATCAATGTGCGCAAGCGCTGGGCGCATGGTACGGAAGTGATGGATCTCGCGGGCGGCTTGCGGCCCAATCCGCTTCATGCCGCATCGATGTCACCGGGCGAACTCGCGCAGCGGGATGCGCTGGCGAAAGTGCGTGTGCTCGGCGTGCAGTTCAGGACAGCGGGCCGGACCGTGCGCGATACGACGGGACGCTGGTTCGCGGTGCACGCGCTCGATGCGATGCGCTACATCCTGCGGTGCGCCGACGATCTTGCGAGTGGCGCGAAGTATTGCGTCGTGCTGAATCTGAGCTATGGCTATATGGCGGGACCGCACGACGGCAGTTCGATCATCGAAAGCGCGATCGAAGAACTGATCGCTCTGCATCACGATCTGAGCATCGTCGTGCCGGCGGGCAACAGCAATGTGCTGCGTTGTCACGCGAGTTTCTCCGTGGCGAACGGCGCGTCGAAAGACATTACGTGGCGCGCGCTGCCCGACTGCGCGACGCCGGGCTTCATGGAAATCTGGTTGCCGGAACATGCGGATGCGTCGAAGGTGACGGTCCGGATACATCCGCCCTGGGGCGATCCGAGTCCCGTGATCGCGGTGAAGAATATGGCCGTGTATCAGAACGGGAACGGCCGCGACGTGTCGTGCACGGTCGTGTATCTGGACCGGGTCGCGACGGGCGGACGCAACATGATCCTGATCGCGCTTGCGCCGACCGTCACGCGTCAGCCGTCGCGCATCGCGGCGCCTGCCGGCAACTGGGTCGTGACGCTGGCGAATCTTGCGGGCGCGAATGGATCGATCGATATCCACGCATGGATCCAGCGCAACGAAACGGCCTATGGTTTCCCCATTCGCGGACGTCAGTCGCGTTTCGAGGATCCGCGCTACAAGCGCTTCGTCGGCGGCATGCATGTGCGCGATTTCGACGACAACAACACCGATTCGTGGATCAGCCGTCGCAGCACATTGAACTCGATTGCGACGGGGGACTCCACCGTCGTGGTCGGTGCTTACCGGCGCACGGACGGCACGGCGGCGGCGTATTCGTCGACGGGACCTTCGCTGCGCAAGAACGTGAGAGACGGCCCCGATGCGACTGCGATCAGCGAGGATTCGCCTGCGTGTGCCGGCGTGCTCGGTGCGAGTACGCGCAGCGGCTCGCTCGTCGCAATGTCGGGGACGAGCGCGGCCGCGCCGCAGGTTGCGCGTGTGCTCGCGTGCACGCAAGTCATTGGCCAGGCGCCTGTCATCCAGCCGCATGGGATGCCGCCGTTCTCGGCGCGAGCCTGGGTCAAGCAACGTGCGGGGATGGTGGACCCGGCGCCTGGCCCGGCGGTGGCCCATCAGCTAGGCAAATGTCCCGGCACCGCGACGCCCCCCATCGTTCCGCTGCCGACCCATACGTGGGTGCCGTTGCTGCCCGATGTGCGCGGAGGCAAAGGGCGGTTTCCGTCGCCGCGGTGGAAGAAGCGCGGCGTCAAGCTGTAGCGCGAATGCATCACGAACGTAAGGAAAGTAAGGCGCATGAAAAAGGGCCCGTCGTCGCCGGCGGGCCCTCGCACTGCGCTTCGTGCATCGCCGGACGACGACGCACGCAGCGTTCAGTTACCACCTTTGAACAGATCGTTCAGCCGTTGCGCGTCGCCGTTCTGTTGCGAACGCACGAGATCCTGATAGACCTCGGCGCGCGTCTTGCTGTGCGTCATCGCCATGCCGCCCGACATGGAATTCGTCGACATGCCGGGGCCTTCGGAATTGATTACGGTTTCGGGCGTCGCGGCCGACACGCTGGTCCCGGCTTCTTGTGCATAGGCTTGCATGGCCGTCAGGCAGAGCATGCCGCCACAGAGGATGAGCACCGTCTTCATGTGAGTCTCCTTACGAACTTTGCGGCGCATTACCCGGTTGCGCCGGACCGAGACGAGGCGTGTAAGGCGTTCGACAGGAACGCAATGCACGCCAACCATAGACGTGAGCAACCATCAGGATCTGTGAGGCACAGGATTGACTACGTTGACACGTGAATCGTGACGCTCGCGAGCGCCGTATGAACCCAGTATGGATGCTGCACGCATACTGGCCCATATGACTTTGGTGATACACGCACGTAACGGCAATGCGTGTGGTTTCGCGCTTGAAATGGCCGACCCGTTCGCCGTTCTTGAATGAGCCCTTGGGTCGAAAGGAGATGAACATGTCCCGCTATCACGCTCGCATCACAGGAAAAGACCAGGCGGCATTGGCCGATCTCGTGACGAAGTACAAGATCCTCGTCGCGCGTCACACTATCGAAAAGGTTCACGACGGCTATCGTGTCGACGCGCATGCAACGGATGCGCAGATCAAGTCGCTCGAAGGTGCTGGCTACAAGGTCGAGCGTCTCGAGGACGCGGAAGCGCAAGGCAAGGCGCGTCAATCCGAGACGCGTACACGGATGGCCGGGCCGCAAGCACTGGAGTCGTTATCGGTGGCAGCGGGCACGGGCTATCTCGACGTCGAACAGGTCGAGGCTGCGATTGCCGCCGCCACGGCCGCACCCAACGATACGTTCGCGAAGCTGATCAAACTGCCTCATCCGACATGGGAAAAGCGTGCGTGTCATGCCTTGAAGATCGGCAAGGGCAGCGGCGCGACACGTCCCGGCATCTATTTTCTGGGCGGCGTGCATGCGCGCGAATGGGGCAGTCCGGACATCCTGATCCATTTCGTGCAGCTGCTGTCGAATGCCTATACGACGCATACGCCCATCAAGATCGGCAGCAGAACGTTCAGTGCCGCGGATCTCAAGCAGGTTGTCGAAACTAAAGACCTGTACGTGTTTCCGCAAGCCAATCCCGATGGCCGCCACTACAGCATGACGGCAGAGTCGATGTGGCGCAAGAACCGCCGCCCTGCGCCGGCGGGTCATACGAAGCCGCAATGCTGCGGCGTGGATATCAATCGCAACTACAATTTCCTGTGGAATTTTCCGCAGTACTTCGATCCTCAAAGTCCCATCGCCAATTCCACCGATCCCTGCGATTACGAGGTGTATATCGGTCCGGCCGCCGAATCCGAGCCTGAAACGAAGAACGCCGTGTGGATGTTCGACACGTATCCGAACATCCGCTATTTCGTCGATCTGCACAGCTATTCGGAAGACATTCTGTACAACTGGGGCGACGACGAAGATCAGAGCACGCATCCCGACATGAACTTCCAGAACCCGTCGTACGACGGCAAGCGCGGCATCGCAAACGACAAGGCGTATCGCGAGTACATCGGGAGCGAGGACAAGAAAATCGCCGTGCATCTCGCGAATGCGATGCGCGATGCGATCAAGGCGTCGCGTGGCCGCGTGTACAAGACGGAACAGTCGATGAGCCTGTATCCGACGGCAGGCACCTCCGACGACTACGCGTTCAGCCGTCACATCATCGACGCGAAAAAGGCGAAGGTGTTCTCTTATACGATCGAATGGGGCAGCCCCGGCAATCCGACGCCGTTCCATCCCGCTTACGCCGAGATGAAGCAGATCATCGACGAAGTCACGTCGGGGCTGTTGGCGTTTTGCATCGAAGCGAGTTGAGTCGAGCGCTGCATCTGAGGCATGTATGGCGCTGCGTGCTTCAAAGCCCTTCGACCAGCACCACGCGATGCCGCGACCCTGCGAGCCTGTGCTGCGCGACTGCCTGATAGGCCTCGCTGTCATACCATGCGCGCGCCGCCTCAACGGAGGGAAATTCGAGTATCACGGTCGCCTCGGCGGCGTCGCCTTCCAGTACCTGCTGTGTGCCATAGGCGGCGAGTACTTTGTGCGCGTGGCCGTCGAAGGTTGCGCGTACTTTCGAACGGTATGCGTCGAGTGCTGCCGGGTCTTGCGTGCTTTCACGCGTGAAGATCACATATGCTGCCAAGTTGTTCTCCTTTGTCATCAGGCTTCGAGTTCGCGTAACGCGGTCCGCCCGCGCGTGAATTGAAGCGCCGCCTGCGCGACGCGTTGTCCGAGGTACCTCGCCGTGTCCAGATCGGACTGCGGCGGCGCGAGGTCTACGCCTTCGTCGGCGTTCGATTGCGCGGCTGCGCCGAGAAAGAAGCCGAGCCGGTTCGCGTCCTGTTCGCTGCCGCTCGAACTGTTGTTGCCAGGCGGCAAGCCGAGGCTGATCCAGTGCATGCCGTGCTGCGCGGCGAAGATCGCGAACTGCGTCAACGTGGCGAGCTTGTCGCCCGAGCGCGAGGCGGAATTCGTGAAGCCTGCTGCCAGCTTGTCTTTCCACGCGCCTTTGAAGAACGCGCCGGCGCTCGCATCCATGAACGCCTTGAACGCTGCCGATGCGCTGCCCATGTAGGTTGGCGCGCCGAAGATGATGGCGTCGGCGGATTCGAGCGCGGCCCATTCGTTCTGCGCCTGCTCGACGCTCACCAATAGCGGTGCCGCGCCTTGCGCTTGCGCGACGCCTTCGCTGACGGCTTGCGCCTGACGCGCGGTGTGGCCATAGCCGCTATGAAACACGATGGCGACGGTGACTTCTTCTGTATGGATTTGCGAAAACATGACGTTTGCTGAAGTAAGTGGATGCGATACCGCGTGTCACGCCGCGCCGCTGCCGACTGCTTCGAGAAACTCAGCAGCCGTCATCGCATCGTGGCCGAACGCCGGATAGGAAA
Source organism: Paraburkholderia azotifigens (assembly GCF_007995085.1). Classification (GTDB taxonomy): domain Bacteria; phylum Pseudomonadota; class Gammaproteobacteria; order Burkholderiales; family Burkholderiaceae; genus Paraburkholderia; species Paraburkholderia azotifigens. Next base: position 1,189,304 of record NZ_VOQS01000005.1, on the reverse strand, counting down.
TCGTCAGTGCGGCTTCATGTGCCGCTTCGGTGAAATCGGCGACGGCGTCCGTGATGAACGTCACGTGAAAACCGGCTTCGAGCGCATGACGGCCCGTGCCTTCGATGCACGTCTGCGACGTCAGCCCCGCGAGCACGACCTTTTCGATGCCGTTCGCGCGAAGCTGCTCTTCGAGATCGGTGCCGATGAACGAATCGAACATGCGGTGATGGCTCACGACGATCTCGCCGTCGCGCGGACGCAGCGGCGCGTAGAAATCCGCGCCGTAGCTGCCTTTGCGCAGCACTTCGTTCTGCAGCGCCCATTGCATGCGCGGATGCACGTGCTTGATGTCGTCAAAACTGTGCTCGTCGGTGCCGTGCGGCGCGAAGATGATTTTCACGCCCGTTGCGCGCGCGCCGTCGAGCAGTTGCGCGACATGCGCGACGAAACCCGTCTTGTCGAGCATCGGCGCAATCGACGCATGCAGCTTGCCGTCATCGGCAAGAAAGTCGTTCAGCACGTCGATCAGCACGAGTGCGGTGGTTTGAGGCGGATAGAGGCGGTCGTTCATTTCGCAAGTCCTGGGATGAGTGCGCCAACAGCGGATTGCGTCGAACCTCCGGACCCGGAGCCTTCGCCCTGAACCGCCTGGCTGTTGGTGGCATGATGGGCGAGTCATCGGCCCGGCACTACGGGCTTTCGGCGGACAACATCTATTCGTGGCGCAAATGAGTGACCGATTCCAGGAACTGCACGTGTTCGTGCGCGCTGCCGAAACGGGCAGCTTCTCCGCGACCGCGCGCGAACTCGGGCTGTCGCAGCCGTCCGTGTCGCGCATCGTGTCGGAACTCGAGGCGCGGCTCGGCACGACGCTCCTGCTGCGCAGCACGCGCAACATCGTGCCGACAGAGGCGGGCAAGGCGTTTCTGCTCAGGGCGCGCAAGCTGCTGCGCGATCTCGAAGAGGCCGACGACGAAGCGCGCCATGCCGGCGGGCTGAGTGGCGTGTTGCGCGTGGCGACGTCGGCCATCGTCGGCGTGCGGACGCTGATTCCGAGTCTGCCTGTGTTCCTGAAGGCGCATCCCGCGTTGCGTGTCGAACTGCTGACGTCCGACGGCATTCAGGATCTGATCGCGGAGGGCGCCGATCTGGCCGTGCGCTTCGGCGAACTGGAGGATTCCGGTTTCGGCGCTCGCAAGATCGGCATGGTGCCGCGCATGCTGGTCGCTTCTCCCGCCTATCTGAAAGAGCGCGGCACGCCCGCCACGCTCGACGACCTGGCCGCGCACGACCTCGTCACCGGCCCGTCGGGCACCGCGCACGAAACGTGGACGTTCCAGCACGACGGCATTCCCGTATCGATCAAGGTGCGGGCGCGCGTGTTCGTCGGCGCGGCGGAGGGCGTGATTGCGTGCGCGCGCGAGGGTCTTGGCATCGCGATGGCGAAACAGTGGCTATGCGAGCCGGAACTGCGCTCGGGGCAGCTCGTCACCGTGCTGGACGACTACCGCCTGCCGCCCGCGCCCATTCACGCGGTGTTTCCCGAAGGCGCGCAGCCGTCGCAGAAGGTGCGTCTCTTCACCGATCATCTGATCGACGTGTTTTCCGCGCTGCACGGCGATACGCGACTGGCGCCGTACCGGAAGTTTGCCGTCGAGCGCGCTTCATGACGCGCAATCGTTTGCGCAGCGCTTTTCTTTTTCCCCGATTCGACCTCGCACGCGACGGTGTTGGATGAATCGATGCTTGTCGCATCGGCCCGCGCGTGCCCGCCGCGCCGAATTGTTGCGAAGCCGTCGCGAACTGAGACGCATGGTAAAGCCCTCGCGGAAAGCCGCGCTATTGTTGCCTGAAAAGAGCAGGACAGGCCGCGTGACGGTGTCGACAACGCCGCCGGCGCGCTGACGCAGCCGCTGTCGTCGGCGACAGCGCGGCCCGTCCGGCAGCCAAAGGAAGAGATCGGGGGCCAACATGCCAGCAATAAAAATGGAAACGCCGGCGGACGTCGCGACGCTACGCTCTGCGAGCCTTGCGGACGTGGAGCTGGAGCATCTGGAAAGGATGGTGCAGTACGTGGTGCGCCGCACGGGCGCAGACGACGTATCCAGGCTCGACTACGAATACTGGGGCAAGCGCTTGCGCAAGCTCGCGCAGACCTACGATCTGGTGGCGACGCAGCGGCAGCGGGTCATCGCGCTGCTGGATCTGCTGGAGCGGGAAACGGTGTATCAGGCACGGCGCACGGCCGTCGCCTGAAGCGGCGCGCCGGCCCTAGGCCAGCATGCCCAGCGCCGTCTCCAATACCGTGCGCTTGAACTTCTTCTCATGGTCGGGCAGCGACGAAAACGCCCGCATCAGATGGCTGTACGCGACGGTCTTGCTGATCGCGTTCAGCAGCATGAAAAACATCACGCTGGCGTCCTTTATCTTCAGTTCGCCTTCTTTTGCGGCATCGGCGAAGAGCGGCACGAGCACCTCGTGGTAAGGGCGTACCAGCCGCTCGATCAGCACATTCAGCCGTTCGCCTTCCTCCGTCGCCGCCGTCGAGAAAAAAATGCCGACATCGGGGTCGTCGAACACTTCGTCGATGAAGCGCACGACCGCGCTTTCCACGCGCGCTCGCGCGCCCAGCGGCGAGGTCCGCAAGGCGGCCGTCGCATCGATCATCGGCGCCATCTGACCCGCGATCTGCTCGACGACGGCGAGCCAGAGCGTTTCCTTCGAACCGAAATGATGCGCGACGAGCGCCGCATCGACGCCTGAATCGCGTGCGATCTCGCGCACGCTGGTCGCCTCGAATCCCCGCTTGCCGAAGGTCTTGCGCGCATTGCGCAGGATCATGTCCGGCCCGACCGACGCGCTCGACGCCGGACGCCCGCGCGCGCGTTTCTTTTCCTTGTGGGTTTCCGCTGCTGCCGTCACTTCTTTCATTCGAATGAGCTTGCCGATCGTCCCGTCAGGCGTGAGTGTAACCGAGCATCCCAACGGGGCCGCAACACGCCCGTTTGACACACGGCCGCCGCGCCGTTACGATCTCAATATTCATCACGTGTTGAATTAATCATGTCTGAGCGCGTACGGATCGAACCCACTGCCGACGTCTGGCCCTGCACCGTTGACGCCATCCGCAACTTCGAGGTCAGGCCCGAACCCGTCGAATCCCTGCGGCCGGCCGGGCGCCGGGCGCGCGCGGCGGCACGCTGGGACGGGCAAAGCCAGCCGACCGTGCGCGTGCTGGACAAGCCGACTCCGCAGACGCTGACCGTCTCGTGGTGCGATGCGCGCACGGGCCACTACGGCTATCAGACATGGCGCGTGAACATCGCGCGCAGGGCGGGCGTCTGCGTGCTGACGGGCCGTCCGATCGAGGCGGGCGATATGGTCTACTGCCCGCGCGCGAACGGCACGCCGCCCGGCAATGCGGGCGCGATGATCGTCGCGTCGGGTATCGGGTGGTGAGGCGAGGCGGTGACGTTGCGCCGCCGGATTGCATCCCGTCTGGCCGGAGAGCGCCGTATGTCGCGGATTGGCGACATGGAAAGGCTTTGAAATAATGTGCAACGGCATATCGGATCGATAGTTTGCGGTGGGTCGACGACTCACGGACGCAATGATGGGTGGCGGGTTGTGTTTTAATCACGGGTACCGTTGCCTTTCAACATATCCGTTTTCAATCACCACCAGATGTCCCTCGCCGTCAAGTCCGAATTGCTGGAAAAACTGTGGGCGCGCATGAGCGAGCGCGGGGATTTCCCGATGCTCTCGCAGGCGCTGCGCTCCACCGTGTCGGCGATGAATAACGACGATCTGGACTTCACGTCGCTCGTGCAGGTCGTGCTTTCGGACGTCGGCCTTACGCAAAAAGTGCTGCGGCTCGCCAATTCGGCCATGTATGTCGCATTCGGCGGCAATATCACCACCGTGACGCGCGCGCTGATGGTGCTGGGCATGGATACCGTCGGCCATCTCGTCGTCGGCATGAAGATCGTCGATCACTTTCATCAGAGCGCGCCGCACCGGATCGACGCGAAGCTCGAACTGAACCGCGCGCTGCTGTGCGGCACAGTCGCGCGGCGCATCACGGAAGGCTTCGATCTGCGTGTCGCGGAAGAAGCCGTGGTCTGCGCGCTGATGCGGCAGATCGGCCGGTTGCTGGTGGCGTTTTATCTGGAAGGCGAGTGGGACCGCCTGCGCCGCACGGCGGCATCCGACGAAATCGACGACAGCGAGGCTTGCGCGCTGCTGTTGGGCGTGAGCTTCGAGGAAATCGGCGGCGAGGCGGCGCGCCGCTGGCGTCTGCCGGAGACGATCTCGGCGGGCATGCAGGCGATCGGCGCGCCCTCGGACGAGCCGCTCTCCGAGCATGTGCGCTGGCTGCGTGCCGTCAACAGCTACTCGACGGAAGTCGGCAATGCGCTCGTCGCACACGCGCCGGGCGACGAGCTGGAAGCGCGGCTCACCGAACTCGCCGGGCTTTACAGCGACGCGCTGCGGATGGACGCGGCGCGGCTCGACCATCTGAGCACCGCGCTGATCGACGAAGAGAGCAATGAAGGCCTGATGCAGGAGATTTCCGAACTGCGCGCCCACGCCGATGCCATCGTGCGCACCGGCAAATCCGCGCAGGCGCGTCTTTCAGCCGGGCTCGAAGACCTGCGCGCGCTGCCGTCGAGCAAGGCGCTCTCGCCCGTGCTCACGCTGGCTTCCGAAACGATTCTGGCGGGCCTGTCGCTGTCGCGCACGCTGGTGTTCGTGCGCCAGGCCGACGCGCGCTATCACGCGCGCATCGGCTTCGGTCCCGGCATGGAGCGCACCCAGCCGACGCTCAACTTCGGCGCGGGCTTCCAGCCCGACGTGTTCCATCTGGCCATCGCCAACCCGGTCGGTATTTTTATCGAGAACGCACACGAGCCGCGCATGGAAGCGCGTCTGCCGGACTGGTTCAAGGCGCATCTCGCCGACGCGCAGGCCTTCGTGTTGCTGCCCGTGAAGGCCAACGACACGACCGTTGCGCTCGTCTACGGCGACTGGACCGACCCGCGCGCCGTGCACAAGATCACGCAGCCGGAAATGGCGGTTCTCAATGAACTGACACGCGAATTGAGCCGTTTCTTTTACGGCGCGAATCTCGAAGAAGCCGAAATGCTGTAAGCGCGTGTCGCGGCGCGAGCACGCCGCGACGCTACACCGTCAGCGTTGCCAGCCCGCCAGCAGCGTGGGCAAATGTTCCATCTGTTCGAACACGTCGGCGACGCCGACGGTCCTCAATGCCGCCTTCGAGCTATGGCCTTTTTCGCTGGGGCTGTAGCCGAATACGGTCGCGCCCGCGGCGCGGCCCGCCGTGGCGCCCGTGACCGTGTCTTCGACCACCGCGCAGCGCACAGGGTCGACGCCGAGCCCGGCGGCCGCGGCGAGGTAGACATCGGGATGAGGCTTGTTGCGCGCCGTTTCATGGCCGCTGAAGATGTGGCCGTCGAAGTATTCGAGCACGCCGATTTTCGCCAGCATCAGGCGGATCTTGAAGCGATCCGCGCCGGATGCGACGGCGATCTTTCCGTCGAGCCGCGCGTGCAGGTCGGCGACCGTCGCGACGATCCCTTCGATCGCCAGCACCTCGCGGTCGAGCGCGGCGTTGCGGCGCTCGCGAAACGACTCGAGCCAGGCGGGCGTGATCATCACGCCCGTTTTCGCTTCGATCAGCGGCGCCTCGTCCATCACCGTCTTGCCGACGAAAATCGACATCGCTTCGTCGATGCCCAGCTGCCAGCCCAGCTCGCCGAGCATTGCGGTCAGCACGGTATTGGTGATCGTTTCCGAATCGACGAGCACGCCGTCGCAGTCGAACAATACGGCGTCGAAGGGAAAAGCAGACATCGCGGTCCTTTGTGAGTCGGTCAAAACCCGTTAGGTTAGCGCGACTCGGCGTTGTCTGCTGCAAAAGCGGCCGCGCGCAGCGAGTGCGCGGCCGCCATCTTGCGGACGATCAGAAGCGGTGGCGCAGGCCGACGCGCGTCACGAACTGCGTGTTCGCGCCCGCATTGCCGATGAACGCTGACGACGAGCCGATCTCGGCCTGCACGGGCACGTTGCGCCCCGCCACGACGTTGCTGCCCGATGCCTTCTGATAGATCGCGAGCACGTAGACGTCCGTGCGCTTCGACAGCGCATAGTCGACCGAGCTGTTGATCTGATGCCACTTGCCTTCGAAGCGGTCGTCGAGGTCCGAGAACGTGTAGCCGAGACCCGCCGACAGCGCCGGCGAGAACGCGTAGCGGCCGCCGATTTCATAGTTGTTCAGCTTCGACGATGCGCCCGACAGCGGCTCGAACTTCGTGTGCGTCCAGTTCGCCCACACGAGGCCCGCGCCGATCGCGTAGCGCGCGCCGATACCGAACGTTTCGAGGTCGCGCAGCCCCAGCGTGTTGACGTTCGCGATGCTCACACTGAAGGCGGGCGTCGCGCCGTTCGGGAAGCGGATGTTCGTGTACGCCGCGCCGATGCCGAACGGACCCTGCGCATAGTTCGCGCCGAAGCTGTATGCGCTGGACGAACCCTGGCTGGTCGTGGTGCCCGTCGTCGTGGTCGGCGTGCCGGCGAACTGCGTGGAGTTCGAGAAGCCGTACATCGCGCCGAACGTGAGGCCAGCGAAGTTCGCGCTGCTGAACTTGACCGCATTGTTGATGCGGCTCGAAACCAGCTGGTCGAGGTCGTTGATGTGGTACGCGTAGTTGCCGGCGGGCGTCTGGCTGCCCATCGTGTAGTTGCCGCCGATGTATTCGGTCGAGAACGAGTATTGACGGCCGAACGTCAGCGAGCCGATACCGTCCTTCGCGACGCCGACGAATGCCTGGCGGCCGAACAGCGCGCCGCCCTGGCCCGACGTGCCGTCACCCGTGCTGAAGCCGCTTTCGAGCACGAACAGCGCCTTCAGTCCGCCGCCGAGGTCTTCCGTGCCGCGCAGGCCCCAACGGCTGCCCGACGCGACGCCGTCGCCGTATTTGACGAGGCTGTCGTGACCCTTCGGCGTGGCCACCTTGTTTGCGTACGTCACGCCGGCATCGAGCAGGCCGTACAGCGTGACGCTGCTTTGTGCATGCGCTGCCACGCTGAGAGTCCCTAGGGCCGCTGCGGCCAGGATGGTCTTTTTCATTCTCTTCCTATTTGTAGTAGATGCTTGCGCGATCGCTGCGGGCAGCCGCGCGGCATGGTGCTGAAAGGGGATCGATCTGGACAACGAAACGTCAATCCGTGCGATTACCGCATGCATGCGCACGGTGTTTCATTTCGATGCCGATGTTGTGCTCTCGCGAGGTGGATCAGAGACCGTATTCCGGCTTTCGTGAAGCGGATGGCCTGCTTGATGCGCCGTCAGATTCAATGATCAGAGGCGCCGTTGTAATTCGGCGAATATATCGGGATGTCAGCAGACAGTAAACATTCGCAAGGGAAGTTGTAGCCTTTTGTCCACACACCTGTCACGAGGCGTCGTGTGCTTTCGATGAAAATCGTCTTCTTGACGGATTGTATGACAGGAATATAATCCGTCCATGAGACGACGCCTCGCGGGCTCGAATGCCCGAATGCGAGAAGAGCGCCGGACAAGAACGCCAACATGACGGAGACAGCATCATGCAGATGGATGTCGGCATCGGAGTGCGTCTGGACAGGCTGCCCCTGTCGGGCTTCCATTGGCGTCTGCTGGGCCTGATCGCGGCGGGGATGTACTTCGACTCATTTGACATTTACATCGCCGGCGCGGTTCTCGCGGCGATGATCCACAGCGGCGAGTCCACGCTCAGCCTCAATGCGGCGTTCGTGTCCGTGACGTTCATCGGCATGATGACGGGCGCGTGGCTCTCCGGTCTGCTTGGCGACCGCTTCGGCCGGCGCTTCTGCTACCAGTTCAATCTCGGCATTTACGGCTTCGCGTCGATTGCGGCGGCGCTCGCGCCTTCCATCTACTGGCTGATCTTCTTTCGTCTCGTGATGGGTGTCGGCATGGGCGCGGAGATCGTCGTCGGCTACGGGACGCTGAGCGAGTTCATTCCCGCCGAATGGCGCGGCCGCTTCGGCACGATCCTTAATCTGATCATCAATACGTCGCTGTTCCTGTCGACGTTCCTCGGCTGGCTGATCGTGCCGCAATACGGCTGGCGCTGGATGTTCGCGATCGCGGGCTGCGGCGCGCTCGTCGTGTGGTTCCTGCGCAAGTCGATGCCGGAATCGCCGCGCTGGCTCGCGTCGCGCGGACGCGGCGACGAAGCTCGGCAGATCGTCGAGCGCATCGAGACGGCCTGCGGTGGTTTTGCTGGCAGCGCGACAAGTCGTGCCACGCTCGCACACGAAACCTCGACACGCGAGTTCTATTCGAACGATCAGGGCCGTCTCGGCGATCTGTTCTCGCGCCGTCTGCTGACGCGCACGATCACGGCGATCACAGTGCTGGTCGCGCTCTTCACGGTGAATTACGCATTCGTCAGCTGGATACCGACATTCCTCGTCAAGCAGGGCCACAGCGTGTCGAACTCGCTCGGGCTGACGGCGCTGATGTTCGCGGGCGGGCCCGTTGGCTCGCTGATTGCTTTTGCACTCGCCGAGCATCTTGGGCGGAAGTGGGGCATCGTGGTGTTTTCGCTGGTGTGCGTTGCGTTCGGCGTCGCGTATCCGTTCGCGCAGTCCGCGGTGGCGATCACGGCGCTCGGCTTCGCGATCACGTGCTGCATCTACGTGCTGTCGTCGTTCAGCGTCGCGACCTATGTGCCCGAACTGTTCCCGACGGAATTGCGCCTGCGCGGCTCGGGCCTCGCGAATACGGCGGGGCGCGCGGTCAGCATCGCCGTGCCGTACGCGGTGGCTGGCGCGTACACGCGCTTCGGCATCGCGGGCGTGCTGACGCTGATCGTCGGCACGCTGCTGGTTCAGGCGCTGATCGTCAGCGTGCTAGGCGCGGAAACGAAGCAGCGCTCGCTCGAATCGATCGCCGCCGATGCGGGCGTTGCGAGCGAGGAAGCGGTCGAAGGCGGTGCAACGGCAGCGATGAAATAAGCGGCCGTGCACGAAGTATCGGCATGAAGGCGTTACACGAATTACCTACACAAGGACACTTGAGACATGTCATCGCCAGCAGAGCAGTACAAGGTCTACGCAGTCAAGTATGCGCATTTTGAGCGCCGTTCGCGCGACAACTTCATTGGCGGCGATTCGCATGACGTGCCGATGCCGCTCGACTATTTCGTGTGGGCCGTGGTGGGCGAATCGCGCACCTTCATCGTCGATACGGGCTTCGATCAGCCGATGGCCGACAAGCGCGGCCGCACGATCACCAACACGGTCGAGCGCGGGCTGAAGCAGATCGGCATTCGCGCCGATGACGTCGAAGACGTGATCATCACGCACATGCATTACGACCACGCGGGTAATCATTCGCTGTTCCCGCGCGCGCGCTATCACCTGCAGGACCGCGAGATGGCGTATTGCACGGGCCGCTGCATGTGTCATCACGCGTTGAATCATCCGTTCGAGCCGGAAGACGTGAAGTCGATGGTGGGCCGTCTGTTCGAAGGGCGCGTGCAGTTTCATGACGGCGCTTCGGAGATCGTGCCCGGACTGAGCGTGCATTGGGTCGGCGGACATACGAACGGTTTGCAGGTCGTTCGCGTGCATACGCAGCGCGGCTGGGTCGTGCTCGCGTCGGACGCCTCGCATTTCTACGCGAACATGCAGGAGCATCGGCCGTTTCCCGTCGTCTATAACGTGGGCGACATGCTCGAAGGTTATGAAGCTGCGCATCGGCTCGCAAGCTCGCGGGAGCATGTGATTCCCGGCCACGATCCCGCTGTGCTGACGCGCTATCCGTCGCACGACCGCGAGACGGAAGGCTGGATCGTGCGGCTCGACGCCGAAGCGCGTTAAGCGAGGCACTCACATGATGCTGAAAGGCAAAGGCGCGCTGGTGACGGGATCGTCGAACGGGTTAGGTCTCGCAATGGCCCGCGCACTGGCGCGCGCCGGTTGCGACATCGTGCTGCACGGGCTCGAGGCGCCTTCGAACATGGCACATACGGCGGAGGAACTCGCCGCTTCGTTCGATGTAAACGTCGCGTACGTGCAAGCGGATCTCGCAACAGCGGCAGGTGTCGATGCGTTGATCGACAGTGCGCAGACCAGGCTGAACACGCTCGACGTGCTCATCAATAACGCCGTGGTGCGGCATTTCGCGGGCATCGAATCGTTTCCGCTCGAACACTGGAACAACGCGCTCGCCGTCAATCTGACAGCCGCGTTTCGTGCGATTCAACTGACGTTGCCCGGCATGCGCGAGCGCGGCTGGGGACGCATCTTCAACATGACGTCGGTGTATGGCGCGCGTGGGGTCGCGAATCGCGTCGACTATGTGACGACGAAGACGGCGCTGCTCGGCCTCACGCGCGCGGTTGCCATGGAGACGCTGAATGAGGGCATCACGTGCAATGCGATCTGTCCGGGCTCGGTGCTGACGCCGAACATCGATGGCCGCATTCATGCGTTGATGGACGAGCGCGGCCTCGAACGCAACGATGCGGTGCGCGAATTTCTCAAGGGCAAGCAGCCGACGGGTGAACTGGTCGATGCCGCGCATGTCGGCGATATGGTCGTGTTCCTGTGCGGAGCATCGGCGAGCCAGATCACGGGCTCAATGATGCCGATCGAAGGAGGCTGGCTTGCAGGCTGATTCCATCGACGCAAACGCATTGCGCAGCGGCGCGCTGACACGCACGCTCTCGCGCTTCGTCGCCAGTACGCAATGGCGCGACTTGCCTGCTGCCGTGCGCAATGAAGCAAAGCGCTCGCTCGTCAATTACTTCGCGGTCGCGTTGGCAGCCGCGCACGATCCGACGCTCGACAAGGCCGTGACCGTCTACGGCCGCTTTCGCGCCGACGATAGCGCGACCCTGATCGGCCGCAGCGAACGCACCGACATGCTGAACGCGGCCGCGCTCAACGCGATGAGCGCGAACGTCTACGATTTCGACGACACACATATCCCGACCATCATCCATCCGACGGCGCCCGTCGCCGCCGCGCTCTTCGCGCTCGCCGAGTCGCACGCGATCAGCGGCGAAGGGCTGTTGCTCGCGTTCGTGCTCGGCGTCGAGGTGGAATGCCGCATCGGCAATGCCGTTTCGCCGGAACACTATCAGCGCGGCTGGCACATCACGTCGACATGCGGCGTGTTCGGTGCAGCGGCGGCCGTCGCCAAAGCGCGTGGACTCGATGAACAGGCGATCGTCTGGGCGCTCGGCAATGCATCGGTGCAAACGGGCGGACTCGTCGAGACGCTCGGCACGATGTCGAAGAGCATCAGCGTCGGCAACGCGGCGCGCAATGGACTGCTCGCCGCGCTGCTGGCCGAAGACGGTTTCTCAGGCCCCGATGCGCCGCTCGAAGGCGAGCGCGGCTTCCTGCGCGTGGCCGCTACGAAGCCTGCCTGGCATGCGTTGACGCGAGAGCTCGGGCACGAGTGGGAACTGCTCAAGAACACATACAAGCCCTATCCGTGCGGCGTCGTGCTGAACCCGGTGATCGACGCGTGCCTCGATCTGCGCCGCGACGCACGCTGGTCGTTCGACGATATCGAACAGATCGAACTGACGGGGCATCCGCTGCTGCGCGAGCGAACCGATCGGCCGGGCGTGCGGACGGGCCGCGAATCGCAGGTGAGTGCGCAACATGCGGTGGCCGTCGTGCTGTCGCGCGGCAAGGCAGGGCTCGAAGAGTTCAGCGATGCCGCTGTCGCCGATCCGTCGCTGCGTGCGCTCGCGGGCCGCTTGCGTTTCATCGACGACGCATCGTGGCCCGTCGAATCGGCGCAGGTGGCGATCGTGCTGCGTTCGGGCGAACGGATCGAGCATCGCGTGCATGCGGCGCGCGGCAGTCTCGCCGCGCCGCTTGCCAACGTCGAGCTGGCGGACAAGCTGCATCAGCTGGCTGCATACGGACGCTCCCGCGTCGATGCGCAAGCGTTGAGCGACAGATTATGGAAGTTCGAAACGGAGCACGATGCGGCGGCTGTGATGCGTGTCGCGCGTGCGCGCGGTTTGGACTAGAACGGGCTTTTCATCTACGAGGATTGTCATGTCGAGTAGTCAGGCATCAAGTCAGTCATCAAATCAGCAGCGCGGTCCGCTGCTCGGTTTCGTCGGCGTCGGCACGATGGGCCGGCCGATGGCGCGGCGGCTGATCGAAGCGGGACACACGGTGGTCGTGTTCGATCGCGATGAAGCGGCCGTCGCGGAACTGAAGGCGGCCGGCGCGCAGGCGGCGGCATCAGTAAAGGAAGTGGCCGACACGGCGCGCATCGTCTTCACGAGTTTGCCGACGCCCGCGATCTTCAAACAGGTCGCGCTCGGCGACGGCGGTTTGATCGACGGCAGTGCGATCAAGGTGCTGGTCGATCTGTCGACGGTCGGCTCGCGCATCGAAAAGGAGGTTGCGGAAGGCCTGCTCGCGAGAGGTATCGAAACTGTCGACGCGCCCGTGAGCGGCGGCGCGGCGGGTGCGACGAAGGGCACGCTCGCGATCATGGCGGCGGGCAATCCCGTCGCGCTCGAAGAAGTGCGCGGCCTGTTCGACGTGTTCGGCAAGGTGTTCGTGGTCGGCGACAAGGCGGGGCAAGGGCAATTGCTGAAGCTGTTGAACAACATGCTGTCGTCGACGGCCTTCGCGATTACGTCCGAGGCGTTCGTCGCAGGCGTGCGCGGCGGGCTAGACCCGGAAGTGATGATGTCCGTGATCAATGCGGGCAGCGGCAAGAACGGCGCGACGCTCGACAAGTTTCCGAAGCACGTGTTGCCGCGCACGTTCGATTTCGGCTTCCCTGTCGGCAGCGTATGCAAGGACATCGGCCTTGCCGTCGACGAATGCCAGGCGCTCGGTGTGCCGATGTGGGTCGGCAGCGTGGCGCGGCAAATGTGGAATTACGCCGCGATGCAAGACGGCGCCGCGCGCGACATGACGGAACTCGTCAAATACGTCGAACGCTGGTCGTCGGTCGACGGGCTCGCGGACTAAACCCTGCACAACACAACTACGGAGATTCAGATGATCGTTGAAATGCGTATCTATCACTGCGCGCCGACACGTTTGCCGGCCTTGCTCGACCGCTTCACCAGCACTACGCTCGGCTTCTTCGAGAAGTACGGCATCCGCCAGGTCGGCTTCTGGACGACGCTGATCGGCGCGAGCAATCACTCGCTGACGTACATGATCGAATGGGAGAACCTCGCCGAGCGCGAAGAGAAGTGGAACGCGTTCCAGGCCGATGCAGAGTGGATCGCGAAACGCGCGGCATCCGAAGCGGAGCGGCCGATCGTCGAGCGTATCGAGAGTCACATTCTCACGCCGACTTCGTTCTCCAGGCTGCGCTAAAGGGTAAAGAATGAACGCCATGATTCAACCCACGCGCATCGGTTTCATCGGACTCGGCATGATGGGCGCACCGATGGTGCAGTGTCTTGTCAACGCGCGCTTCGAGCTTTACGTCGACGATGCGGATGGCGCGCGCGCCGATGCGCTCGCCGCACAAACGGGCGCACAGCGCCTGAATCGCGATAACGCCGCGTCGCTCGATGCATTGATCACGATGCTGCCGAACTCGGCGATCGTCGAAAGCGTGCTGCTCGGCAGCGGCGCGGACGGCTGGGCGAGTCGGCTCGCGCCGGGCACGGTTGTGATCGACATGAGTTCGTCGGAGCCGGAGCGTTCGCGCAAGCTCGGTGCGGTGCTCGAAGAGCGCGGCCTCGCTTATCTCGATGCGCCCGTTTCAGGCGGCGTAAAGAAAGCGAAGGAAGGCACGCTGGCGATTCTCGTCGGGGGCCGTGCTGACGTGCTCGCGCAATGCATGCCCGCCCTCGAAGCAATGGGCAAGAGCATTCTGCACATCGGCGGCGCGGGCTCGGGCCATGCGGCGAAGGCGCTGAACAACTACGTGTCGGCGGCGGGACTCGCGGCGACTGTCGAGGCGCTGCTCGTCGCGCAACGCTTCGGCATCGAGCCGGATGTGATGACGGATGTGTTGAATGCTTCGTCGGGCCGCAGCAATACGTCGGAAAACAAGGTCAAGCAGTTCATGCTGAGCGGCACGTTCGCATCCGGCTTCGCACTGCAACTGATGAACAAGGATCTGAAGATCGCGCGTGCGCTCGCGCAGGCAGTGGGTTATCCGCTGGCGCTCGGCGAGACCTGTACGGCGATGTGGGATGAAGCGGCACAGCGTTCGACGCCCGCAACGGACCACACCGAAATGTATCGCCTGCTCGATCGCGATGCGCGCTGATCTTTCTCCACAGGAGCCTGCCATGTCGCATGCAGCGCAGTTTTATATCGACGGACGCTGGGTCGAGCCCGCGTCCGCGCGATGGTTCGATCTCGTCGATCCATCGACAGAGCTGCCGTTCGAGCGGCTCGCGCTCGGCAACGCGGACGACGTGGGTCGTGCCGTCGCCGCCGCGCGCCGTGCGTTTCCCGCGTGGTCGGCGACGAGTGTCGCGGAACGCGTCGCGTTGCTGCGCCGCGTGCTGCAAATCTACGAGCGCCGCTATGACGAATTCGCCGAAGCGATGCGACGCGAGATGGGCGCGCCCATCACGTTCGCACGCAACGGTCAGGCGGCGCGCGGACCTGCGCACCTGAACGCGTTGATCGACGTGCTGGAGCGCTTCGAGTTCGAGGAACAGCGCGGCAGCACGCGCGTCGTGCTCGAAGCGATCGGCGTGTGCGGGCTGATTACGCCGTGGAACTGGCCCGTCAACCAGATCGTCGTGAAGATCGCGCCTGCGCTTGCGGCTGGCTGCACGATGGTGCTCAAACCGAGCGAGTATTCGCCGCTGAGCGCACTGCTGTTCGCCGAAGTGCTCGACGAAGCGCAGTTGCCCGCAGGCGTGTTCAACCTCGTGAACGGCGACGGTCCGGGCGTCGGCGAAGCAATCGCGAGCCATCCGGATATCGACATGGTGTCGTTCACGGGCTCGACGCGCGCGGGCGTGCTGGTCGCGCAGGCCGCCGCGTCAAGTGTCAAGCGCGTGGCACAGGAACTGGGCGGCAAGTCGGCAAACATTCTGCTCGACGACGTCGATCTCGAAGAGGCCGTGAAGCGTGGCGTCGCGGCATGCTTCACGAACTCGGGGCAGTCGTGTTCGATTCCGACGCGCATGCTGGTGCCGCGTCATCTGATGAACGACGCCGCGCAGATCGCGAAACGTGCGGCGCAGACCTACCGCGTCGGGCCGACCGACGATCCTTCAACGCAGCTCGGACCGCTCGTCAACCGTAGTCAGTTCGAGCGCGTGCAGGGCTTGATTCAGACGGGTATCGACGAGGGCGCGCGACTGGTGACGGGCGGCACGGGTTTGCCCGCGGGCATCGATAAAGGCTATTACGCGAAGCCGACCATCTTCGCCGACGTCACGCCCGACATGACCATTGCACGCGAGGAAATCTTCGGGCCGGTGCTGTCGATGATCCCATACGACAGCGAAGCGGACGCCATCGCGATTGCCAACGGCACCGACTACGGTCTGGCCGCCTACGTGCAGTCGGCGGACATCGAACGCGCTCGCAAGGTGGGCCGCGCATTGCGTGCGGGCGGCGTGCATCTGAACTATCCGCCCGCCGATTTCCAGGCGCCGTTCGGCGGCTACAAACGTTCGGGCAACGGCCGCGAGTGGGGCGATGCGGGCTTGCGCGAGTATCTGGAGACGAAGGCGATGGTGGGCTACGGCCAGCCGTGACGGCCAAAAAATTTTGCGCGTCTAGATTGTCTGACAATCATCGCGTCAGGCAGCGATAGCGCACAAAGCAACGGAAACGAAACGGGACCAGCAACAGAGAGGACTTCAAGATGGATAGCAATGAACGTTTTGACAAAGGCTTCGAGAACCGCAAGGAAGTGTTGGGCGCGGGGCATGTCGAGAAATCGTGGGCGAACGCCGACGACTTCAACCGGCCGATGCAGAAGTACGTGACGGAATGCTGCTGGGGCGACATCTGGGGCGACAGGACGCTGTCGTTCAAGACGCGCAGCATGCTGAACCTCGGCATGCTGACCGCGATGAGCCAGCATCACGAACTCGCCGTGCACGTGAAGGGCGCGCTGCGCAACGGCGTGACGAAGGACGAGATCCGCGCGGTGCTGATGCAGGCGGCCATCTATTGCGGCGTGCCGCTCGCGCTCGCGGCGTTCCGCGTCGCGACGGAAGCGATCAAGGCGTACGAAGCGGAGACTTCGGCGGCCTGATGCCGCGCTGACACCACATAAGGCAGTGCGACCGCGAGGCGGACTGCCCGACAACGAATGGAGACAACGATGAAAACCCTCACTGCGACCGACGTCGTGCAGTCCGAAGGCGAGCAGTCGATCGAAACGAAAAGGCGCAATGCGATCAAAGGCGCGTTCTTTTCCGAATACATCGACATGTTCGATATCTATCTGCCCGTCGTCGTGCTGTCGCCGGTGCTCGCGTTCTTCCAACCGCCGCATCTGTCGAGCGGCATGGAGACGATTCTGGCTTCGCTGGTGTTCATCACGACGCTGCTCGGGCGGCCCATCGGCGCGCTGCTGTTCGGCATGATCGCGGACCGCATCGGGCGTCGCAAGGCGTCGATCTGGTCGGTGTCGGGCTTCGGCGTCGTGACGCTGCTGATCGCGCTGCTGCCGGGCTACGAGAGCATCGGCATCGTGTCGTACTGGGCGCTCGTGCTGCTGCGGTTCGTCGACGGCATCTTCCTCGGCGGCGGCTACACGGGTGCGATGCCGCTCGCCATCGAGTATTCGAAGAAGGAGCAGCGAGGGTTCGTCGGCGGCTTCATCATCGCGGGCTTTCCGGCCGCGTACGTGTCGATCAATCTCGTTGCGATGCTGATGTTCGCGCTGTTCCCGCTGAACGGCATGAACTCGCCCTACGCGCAGTGGGGCTGGCGTATTCCATTCGTGCTCGGCGCCGTGCTCGCGGGCATTCTGGCGATGTACTACGTGCACAAGGTTGCGGAATCGGAGATCTGGAAAAGCGAAGCGGCCGACAAGGGCAGCCAGCCCGAAAAGCTGCCGTTGACGGACCTGCTGCGCGGCAAGAGCGGGCGCAACCTGTTGCAGGTGCTGGCGATGATGACGGGCTTCTGGCTTACGCAAAACATCATCACGATCTTCCTGCCGACGGGTCTGCTCGTGAAGACGCTGCATCTGACGGGTTTCCAGATGACGTCGACGCTGATGGTCACGTACTTCGTGCTGTTCTTCAGTTACATCGGCTCGGGGATGCTCGCGCAGGTGATCGGGCGGCGGCGCTTCTTCGTGATCGTCGGTCCGCTGATCGCGACCGTCGGCGCGGGGCTGCTGTATGTGATCGCAAACGTCGACGGCCTGTCGCTGCCGGCGATCATCGCGCTCGTCTGCGTGCTTGCCGTGCTGGTGACGTCGCCGTGGGGCGTGATCGTCACGTACATCAACGAACGCTTCGTCACGGACGTGCGCGCCACCGGCTTCGGCGTCGGCTTCAGTCTCTCGGTGATCATCCCGTCGTTCTACGCGTTCTATATGGACTGGCTGAGCGCGTTCATGCCGTTGCGGATGACGTCGGTGGTGCTGCTGTGCGTCGGCGGACTGATCGGCGCGATCGGCGCGCTGATGGGACCGGAAACGAAGGACGTCGATTTCTGACGACTCATTTGACTGATGGGATGACTGCAAGGACACAACGGACATGAACAGGGAAAGGATCGGATTCATCGGTCTCGGCAACATGGGCGCACGCATGACGCGCCGCCTCGTCGACGCGGGCATCGCCGTGCTCGGCTACGACACCGTGCCGGACCGTGTGAAGGCAGCGGGCGCTCAGACGGCGTCGTCGATAGCGGAAGTGATGAAGTTCGCCGACGTCGTGATGATGTCGCTGCCCGACAGCAAGGTCGTCGAGGCCGTGGTCGAAGGCGGGGGCGGCGTGCTGGCGCAGTGCCGTGCCGGACAGATCGTCGTCGACCTGAGCACGGCGGCCGCGAGTTCGACGATACGGCTCGCGCGGCGCTTCACGCAAAGCGGCGTCCAGTATGTCGATGCGGGCATTTCGGGGGGTGCGGCGGCGGCGGAGAAGGGCACGTTGACGTTGATGGTCGGCGGCGACGCGAGCGCCGTCGAGGCGCTCAAATGGGCATTCGCGCCCATCGCCTCGAAGGTCGCGCACATGGGCGAGAGCGGCGCGGGACACACCACCAAGCTGCTGAACAACTTCCTCAACGCCGTGAGTCTCGCGGCGAGTGCGGAAGTGATGGTGGCGGGCAAAAAGGCAGGCCTCGATCTGCATCTGCTGCTCGACGTGCTCAATAGCAGCAGCGGCGTGAACTTCGCGACGCTGAACCGCTTTCCGAAGATCGTCGACGGCGACTATCTGGAAGGCGGACTGACGGGCAAGCTGATGACGAAAGACGTCGTGCTGTATGTGGATCGCGCGCGCGAACTCGGCGTCGTGTCGCTGAATGCGTCGGGGCCGCTCGCGAGCTTCGGGCTCGGTACGGCGCTGGGTTATGGCGATGTGATCAGCAATCGTGTCGTCGATGCGATCGGCGATGTATCGGGCGGCGTGCGGCTGTTCGACGGAAAGGTTCGAAAAGAGGAGAAGCAGGCATGAAGGTTTTTCACGGCAGGGCAGAAGGCAAGATGTCGGAGCAGCGCGGCGAGACGTTCACGGGCACGGTGTGGGCCGATCCCGTGATGCCGCCGACGGACGGCGTGACCATCAACACCGTGTTCTTTGCGCCGCGCGGACGCACGTACTGGCATACGCACGAGCAGGGCCAGGTGCTGCAGGTGACGGCGGGCAAGGGCTGGATCTGCAAGGAAGGCGAAGCGCCGCAGGAGATCCGTCAGGGCGACATCGTCTTCATCGGACCGAACGAGCGGCATTGGCATGGTGCGAGCGACGGCAGCTACATGGTGCATATCGCGACGTCGATCGGCAAGGCCACGTGGCAGGAAGAAGTGGCCGAAGCGGATTATCCGCAGGGGCTGGTTGCGGGCTGAGGCTGGTTTGCGCGTGTTTATGTGATCGTCGACGGGAGATCAAATGAAGCAGGAAGCAGCGCGTGCACAACGCGATCCGCAGCACATCAAGGAAGATTTCATGCGCGTGCATGGCATCTGGAACGCTGCATGGGACAGCATGCTGCGTCTCGATGCGGGTTTCGTCGATGCGTATGTGCAGTTCTCCGCGGTGCCGCAGCGCAGGAATCACCTCGACGACAAGACGCGCGCGTTCATCGCGCTGGCCGCCGATGCCTGCGCGACGCAGTTGTATGGTCCCGGCGTCGCGCATCATCTGGAACGCGCACTCGGGTTCGGCGCGACGCGTGAAGAACTGATGGAAGTGCTCGAGCTGATCAGCACGATCGGCATTCATACCAGCAATGTCGGCGTGCCCGTGCTGCTCGAAGTGCTCGAAGAAGAGGGCTTGCGCGCCGGCCCCGGGCCGCTCGACGAACGGCGTCGCGCGCTCAAGGAAGCGTTCGAAAAGAATCGCGGCTACTGGCATCCGACGTGGGAAGGGCTGCTCGAACTCGATCCCGATCTGTTCGAAGCGTATGTCGAGTTTTCGTCGGTGCCGTGGCGCACGGGCGTGCTGAGTCCGAAGGTGAAGGAGTTCATGTACTGCGCGTTCGACGCATCGTCGACGCATCTGTACGTGCCTGGCCTGAAACTGCATATGCGCAACGCACTGCGCTACGGCGCGACGGCGGACGAACTGATGGAACTGCTGGAGATCGTCAGCACGACGGGCATTCATGGCGCCGAACTCGGCGCGCCGCTGCTGGAAGCGGCGTTGAAGAAGCAACAGGCGAGCGTCGATGCGTAACGCCACGATGCCTGATGACGACGCGGACGCTGCACGGCGCGCGCGGCCCACGGAGCAGCCCGCTATGCGCAGCCGCGATCACCATTCGATGTACCGCGCATTGCAGGCGCTGCCGCTCGCGCGGCTCGCTGCGAACGGCAACGAGCACGCGCATGTGCGGCCCGTTGCCATTCTCGGCTACAACTGAGGGCGACGGACGGCCAACCAAAGACAACCAAAGACGACTAAAGATAACCACAGGCAGCCACAGTCAACAATCGCGTGCGATTTATGCCTGCGGGAGGACGGAAAACGGCTGGCGGTGAAGTATCATAGCGACTGGAACTTTGTCGGACGGGAAGACAATAATGTCGACTGATATCGGGTTGGTCCGGCCTGAGACGCTGCGTCATCAGGTCGAAAACGTGTTGCGGCAGGCCATCATGAGCGGGCGCTTCGCGCCGGGCTCGCGGCTGATCGAGCGCGAGCTGTGCGAGACGCTCGGCGTGAGCCGTACGTCCGTGCGCGAGGCGCTGCGCAAGCTCGAAGCGGAGAAGCTCGTGCGCAGCGTGCCGCACAAAGGCCCCGTCGTCGCGGTGATGTCGCAGCAGGAAGCGAGCGAACTGTACGCGCTGCGCGGGCTGCTCGAAGGCTTCGCCGCGCATGAGTTCGCAAGGCTCGCCAGCGATGCCGCCATCGCCCGTTTCGGCGAGGCCGCGAAGGAATTGCGTGCGCAGGCAACGGCTCAGGATCAGGCGGGCGTCCTCAAGGCGAAGACGGCGCTCTACGACGTGCTGCTCGACAACTGCGGCAACGCGCTGGTTAAGGAAATCCTGAATAGCCTGTATTCGCGCGTGAATCTGCTGCGCGCCACGTCGCTGATGCATCCCGACCGGCTGCCGAGCAGCCTGCGCGAAATCGACAAGCTCTACAAGGCGCTCAAGGCACGCGATGCCGACGAGGCGCAGGAACTGGCGCGTCTGCACGTCGCCAATGCGGAGAAGGCGGCGATGCGCATGCTCGGCGAGGGCGAGAGCGAGGGCACGCAGCAGGCCTGAGCGCTGCGGGTCCGTTGCGTTCGCATTCGATGCGGCGCACCATGCGTCCTGCTCCCGGCGTCGTGTTCCGTACGGGCGCCGCGCCGCCCACGAAGCGGCCCCCTCTCTGTCAATCCTCATACTTGAGTCGGGCTTCATTTGCGCGGTCACGCCGTGCGGATGCGATTCAGCGCGCCTGGCAAATCGGCATCGCTTCGTCTACGCTTGATAATTGAGCCGGCCTTTAGGGCGAGAGCGAAGCGGCTCTCCCCGATTTGCGCAGCCGACCCGTCCCTACGAAGCCATCAACGGTTCTTAAAACTCAAGCTTTTATTGTTTGAGAGGGGTTGCGCGATTGTGCCCATCCACGCCATGTGCCGGCGTGGAGACATGCCGCACGCCAGTGCTTGCAATCTCAAGCAATGAATGGCGGAGGAGACGCTCATGAATCCATCCCCGCGGTACCTCGCCGTCTTCGTTCCCCTGCTGGTCGCAACGCTCGCCTCGTCTATCGCGCGCGGCGCCGACGAAGTGCAGAACGTATCCACTACCACCTCCGCGCCCATGCCGTCGGGGTTCAAACCCGTCAGTCAGGCGCAGCTCGATAGCGCCGCCGGCAATTCGTCCGACTGGCTGCATTCGAACGGCTCGTATGCGCAGACGCGCTTCTATCCCGGCACGCAGATCAACCGGACGAACGTGTCGAAGCTCAGGCCGGTTTTCATCTTCCAGACGGCTGTCAACGAATCGATGGAGACGGCGCCGATCGTCACGAACGGCATCATGTACATCACGACGTCCTTCAATCACGTGTATGCCGTCGATGCCGTGACGGGCAAGGAATTCTGGCACTACAAGCACAAGATGGGCCCCGTCACGACGTTCTGTTGCGGGCCCAACAATCGCGGCGTGGCGATTTCGGGCGACCGTCTGTTCATGGGCACGCTCGACGCGAAGCTGGTCGCACTCGACGCGAAAACGGGCAATGTGCTGTGGGAAACGAAGATCGCCGATCCCGACGCAGGCTATTCGGAAACGATGGCGCCCGCCGTCGTTGACGGCAAGGTGCTGATCGGCACGAACGGCGGCGAGTACGGCATTCGCGGCTTTTTGAAGGCGTTCGACGCGAACTCGGGTCAATTGCTGTGGACCTTCTACACGATTCCCGACACGGGCCAGGAAGGCGTGTGGGCGACCAAAGATGCGACGGGCCGCGACGAGAAGCGCGACATCGCCGCCGAGAAGAAGCAGCTGGCGGACAAGGGCGGCGACTTCTACAAGACGCTCGGCGGCGGGGTGTGGATGACGCCGGCTATCGACCGGAAGACGCATACGGTGTTTTTCGTGGTCGGCAATCCGTCGCCGGACCTGTACGGTGCGATCCGGCCGGGCGACAACCTCTATACCGATTCGCTCGTCGCGATCGATCTGGATACGGGCAAGTACAAATGGCACTACCAGTACGTGCCGCATGACGTGTGGGATCTCGACGCCGTCAGCCCGCCCATTCTGATCGACGTGCGCGACACGAACGGCAAGATGATTCCCGGCGTCATTCATGGCGGCAAAACGGGACACATTTATGTGCACGATCGCGAGACGGGCCGCCTGATCCGCTTCTCGCAGGCAATGATTCCGCAGGAAAACGTGTGGACGCTGCCGACGCCGGAAGGCGCGCGGATGCTGCCGGGCGCGAACGGCGGCGTCGAATGGTCGCCGATGGCGTTCGATCCGCAGACGCGCCTCGCGTACGCGGCCAACCTGCATCAGCCGATGACGTATCAGGTCACCGATGCGCCGTATCCTGGCGGCAACAAGCTGTGGCTGGGCGGCGCGTTCAAGGTGATTCCGTCCGAAGAGCAGTGGGGCAAGCTGTCGGCCGTCAACGTCGATACGGGCAAGGTTGCGTGGGACTTCAAGACGGCGCAGCCGTTGATCGGCGGCGTGCTCGTGACGGGCGGCGGACTCGTGTTCAACGGCGAGGGCAATGGCCTGTTCCGTGCGTTCGATGCGTCGACGGGCAAGAAGCTGTGGGAGTTCCAGTGCGGCGCGGGCGTGAATGCGCCGGCCGTGTCGTATAGCGTGCACGGCAAGCAGTATGTGGCCGTCGCGGCGGGCGGCAATACGCAGTTGGACTTCAAGCGCGGCAACACGGTGCTGGTCTTCGCGCTGCCGTGATAACGCGTGCCCCGACGTTATCGCTCACCGCGCAGCGCGCGTCGCGAAGCATCGCACGTGCATGCGCGGTTTTCTTGTCTGCGGGCTTGATGTGGCCGTGCGCCGATGCGCGCGCCGACGCGGAGGCGGGTAAGGCGAAGGCGCAGGCTTGCGTCGCGTGTCACGGTCCGATGGGCAATTCGGCGGATCCGCAATACCCTGTGCTCGCCGGGCAGACCGCGCGTTACATGTATCTGCAATTGAAGGACTTCAAGGAAGGCCGCCGCAAGGACCCGCGCATGTCGCCAATGGCGGCGAACCTGTCGAAAGACGACATGCAGGATATCGCCGACTACTTCGCCGCGCAGAAAAACACGCCGGTTGACTACAAGGCGGACAGCGTGGCTGTCGAAGCGGGGCGCAAGAAGTCGCAGGCCGAGTTGTGCACGATGTGCCACCTCGGCAACTTCTCCGGGCAGAACGAGATACCGCATGTGGCGGGGCAACACTATCAGTACATCGTCAAGCAGTTGCAGGACTTCCGTTCCCGCACCCGCACCAACGATGCCGGCAACATGGGCAGCGTCGCGCGTAATCTCACCGACGACGACATCCGCAATCTCGCCGCGTACGTCGCGAATCTGCAGTAGTGCATGGGAGTCGAGATGAAAGATTCCGTACGGTTTGCCGCGACGGCATTGCTGACGGCCTGTGCGCTTGGCGGCGCAATCGGCATTGCACTTCCCGCATCGGCGCAGGACGCGGGCGAGATCAACCGCACGCTGCTCGCGGCTGCGAAAGACGGCGATCGCGCGAGCGCAATCGCCGCACTCGATCGTGGCGCCGCCGTGGATGCCGCTACGAGAATCGGCGATACGCCGTTGCTCACGGCGTGCAAGAAGGGCGACACGGAGATGGCGCGCACGCTGATCGAGCATGGCGCAAACGTGAAGCATGCGAACGCTTCAGGCGTGACGCCCGTGATGGCCGCCGCGTATGGCGGCTACGACGCGCTCGTCGCGCTGTTGCTCGCGCGCGGCGCCGATCCGCTTGCGACCGACCGTGTCGGCAAGACCGCGATGGAATACGCCGCAGGGCAAGGGCAAACGCAAGTGGTGAAGCAGCTGCTCGATGCGGGTATCGACGTGAACCGGCGCTACAAGAACGATCTGACTGCGTTGATGTGGGCGGCGGGATACGATCGCGCCGACACGGCGAAACTGCTGCTCGCACGCGGCGCCGACGAGTCGCTCAAGGACAATCGCGGAATGACGGCAAAGGACATCGCTGCACAGACCCAGTCGAATCAGGTGGCGAGCCTGTTGTCCGCGCATCAGCCTCAGTGACCTGGGTTGCGCGTCCGTCTTTGCCGGTCGCTTTCGCGGCCGGTAATTCAAATGGAAAACGTGATTGACTTTAATTCTGGTCTATATTCGAATGTTAGATTAAAGACCTTTGTACGCGAATTTAATTGTTTTAATTCTGCATTACCATTGGCGCGATAAATAACTAAAAACGCGTTATCGGAAACATGATTCGATTTTCACCTATGCGGATCGCATTGCGTGCAAAATCGCGCCTTGACAAAGCACCGTCACACCTCCTATTTTTCCTCTGCCACTCTTCATTACCAAATCTTTCCTTGGCGGGAAATCGGTCAGGGAGTACAAATTACCGTCAATTGCCCATTCATGTAATTAGTGATCCTGATTATTGGAAATAGATTTAGATTGTATTGATGCTGTTAGAAATAAGAAAGTTTAGTGTCAGCCGCCAGGTGCCGACGTGTTCTGCATGCGCTGTCCATTTTCTATGCGCCTCACCGGCGAAGGCGGCCTTTGTGTAACGGTGAACTTACCTGTCACAGGGACAGAAAATGAAACCAGTCCGTAGCACGAGCGGCAATCGCATGCGTCTGGGGCGGCTCGCCGCTCCCGGCGCGATGATGATCTCGTTGCTGATTCTCGTCGGATGCGGCGGCGGCGATGGCAATCCGGCTTCGTCGTCGGCGAGCGCGTTGAGCCAGGCGTCGCCACAAGCGCTGGCGCAGCAGCAGGCGCAACCGCAGGCGGCGAATGCGCCCTATACCGACGCGGTGCCGTATTCGCCGCATGCGAACGACGGCCTTGCCGCGTCGCAGGTCGCGGAGAAAGCGGCTGTGATGCACTACCAGTGGAAGTCGGGCAAGACGACGATCAACTACACGACGACGACAGGCCATCTGACAGCCACCGACGCAAGCGGCAAGCCGGAAGCGACCATGTCCTATGTGGCATACACGGCGCCCGGCACGAACGGCAAGCCGCGACCGCTGACCTTTGTGTATAACGGCGGTCCCGGTTCATCGTCGATCTGGCTGCGGCTCGGCTCGTTCGCGCCGACGCGTGTCGCGACGCCCGATCCGCTGCTGACCAACTGGCCGAACTATCCGCTCGTCGACAACGCGGAGAGCCTGATCGACACCACCGATATGGTGTTCATCGATCCGCCCGGCACCGGCCTTTCCGAAGCGATCCTGCCTTTCACGAACCAGCAGTTCTGGGGCTGCGATTCCGACGTCGACATCATGCGCGATTTCATCATCCGCTATCTGGCCGCGAACAATCGCGGCAGTTCGCCCCTTTATCTGTACGGCGAATCGTACGGCACGCCGCGCACCGACATGCTTGCGCTGGCGCTCGAAACCGCGGGCGTGCAGTTGACGGGCATCGTGCTGCAATCGTCGATTCTCAACTACTTCGCGGATTCGATTGAAGCGACGGCGATTTTCGGCACCAAGGATGGACTGGTGCTCGATACCGATACGCTCGCCGGCTATTACCCCGGCTATGCGGAAGTCGCGGCGTATTTCCGTCAGGTGTCGCCGCCGCTGCTCGATCAGGGGTTGTTCGCGTTGCAATCGGAAATCTTCGCGACGGGCCAGTACAACCACTTCCAGAAATACGCGGAGACGTGGACGCTGAGCCAGTTCGGCTTGCCGGGTTATTTCGATCCGCCCGTGTATCCGTCGACGCGCACCCTGCAATCATGGGAGTGGCCATCGAGTCTCACGCTGCACGCGCTACAGGCTTATTTCGATCCCAACTCGTTCGGCCTCGCGCTGGTTCCGGGCTCGACCATCGGCCGCTATGACGGACGCGTGGTGCTGCCCAATTCGGACCCGCGTCTGCAGACGGACGGCGACCCGTCGGACATCCTGATTTCGCAGCCGTTCACGACGGCGCTCGCGACGCAGATGCCGGACTATCTCGGCTACACGGCGCCGAACGCGACCTACCAGCCGTTGAACGACGAGATCATCAACGTATGGGACTTCTCGCACAACGGGGAGGCGCTGCCCGACACCTTGCCCGATCTGCTCGGCGCGATCCAGCTCAATCCGAAGCTCAAGGTGCTCGCGGAGAACGGTTATCACGATCTCGCCACGCCGTTCTTCACGACGGAAAAGCAGCTTGCGCGTCTGCAAACGGTGCCCCGGCTGAACCCGAACCTGCAGGTGAACTTCTTCCAGGGCGGACACATGATCTACCTGGACGATGTCGCGCGCCCGAAGATGAAGAGCGATCTCGCCGACTACTATCGCGGCCAGCCCATTCCACTCGCACTGTCGCTGTGGACGCTGCCTGCGCCATGGCGCGACGAAGCCCCGGCCGGCACGCCGACGGCGACCGCGCAGGCTGCCGCCACGCAATAAGATTCAATGGAACGGATCCCCGCTCACGACGATTCGATGCGGGGATCTCCAGCTCATCTATTCAGGGCGATTGATCATGTCTCCGATCTCCAGGCTATTACACATCGTTCCCGTCGTCGTGGTTCTCGGTGCCGTGACCGGCAGCGCGCAGGCGGCGACACAGGCTGTCGCGCCCGTGACGTTGCCGAAGGGCAATCATGGCGTCGACGGTCCGTTTTTTCCGGGCAAGCGCGCGGCTCCCGTCTTGCCGTCCACGGGCACGCAATTGCAGCAGCAGGCGCAGCAGCGTATCGATGCGCGCATGGGCGGCAATTCGGTGTTGAACAATGGCGCGTCGATTACGAAAGCACAGGCGCAGGGCAGCGGCCTTGGCTTTATCGCGCAGCACTTCGATCAGATCGATACCGCGCGTTCGGGCAGAGTGTCGCTGAGCGACGTGAAGCAGTATTTGCAGAAGCAACAGGGACAGTAACGAAAAGCCCGCGCACCGATCGATGTCGATGCGCGGGCCAGCACAGCGCGCTGCGTTTTACGTTTCCCGCTTTACATTCGCAGCTTTACATCTCCGCTTCACATCCCCGCTTCACTTCCCCATCAACGCACGCACATGCGCGCGCGTGCCGCCCGACAAACCCTCCATGCTGTATCCGCCTTCGAGTATCGATACCACGCGCCCCTGGCATGTCTCGTCGGCGATCTTCACCAGTTCGCGCGTGATCCAGTGGAAGTCGTCGTCGTCGAGACGCAACGCGGCAAGCGGATCGAGACGGTGCGCGTCGAAGCCGGCTGAAATGATGATCAGCTCAGGATTGAACTCGCGTACGGCAGGCAGCATGTCGAGCCCGATGCGCGAACGGAACAGCTGCGAATCGCAACCCGGCGGCAGCGGCACGTTGAGAATGTTGTGGCTCACACCCGTTTCGGCGGCCTTGCCCGTGCCGGGATACAACGGCGATTGATGGCTCGATGCGTAGAAGAGTTCAGGCCGGTTGTAGAACGCGGCCTGCGTGCCGTTGCCGTGATGCACGTCGAAATCGACGACGGCTACGCGTTCGAGTTTCTGCACTTCATACGCGTACGCTGCCGCGATGGCGGCCTGATTGAAGATGCAGAAGCCCATCGCTTTCGACGGCTCGGCGTGATGCCCGCATGGACGCGTCGCGCAGAACACATTGCGCGCTTCGCCGTTGAGCACGGCATCGACGCCCGCGCACGCGGCACCGACGCAACGCATGACGGCTTCCCAAGAACCGGGCGACATCACGGTATCGCCGCCGTCGAGCGGCATATAGCCGTGCGACGGCGCGATCTCGGCGACGTCGTCGATGTAGCCTTCGCTGTGAATCAGCTGTACCTGTTCGAGCGTGCCCATCGGCGCATCGCGCCATGCGAGCGCGGCGAATTCGGGCTCGCGCAGCGCTTTGAGCACGGTATGAAGCCGCTCCGGCGACTCGGGATGATGCGGGCCCGGCTGATGGTTCAGGCAGGCGGCGTGCGTGTAGACGAGAGTGGGCGGCATGGGCTGCTGATGCCCGAAAGCACGGGCATCGTCTCCTTGGCGTGGGTGTTTTCGAATGTGAGGAACGCGCGTCGCGACGCGAGCGGCTGACGTTCGTCCGTCAAGTGTAAGGTCGCGACTTTCGCGCGGAACAATCAAACAAACTTTGGCACGCTATAGACGTTCGTTTATGGAAGCGCCGCGCCGCCATCGCGCCGCACCTCGTTCGGCGTCTTGCCCGTCCAGCGTTTGAACGCGTGACGAAAGCTCACGGCGTCGCTGAAGCCCAGTGTCAGCGCGATATCTTCGATGCTGAGCGCGGTCGTACCCAGATAGTCGACGGCGAGCGCCTTGCGTACGCCCGTCAGCAACTCGCTATACGATGCGCCTTCCGCTTCGAGCTTGCGGCGCAGCGTGCGCGATGTCATGCACAGGCTCTCGGCGATCTGCTCGATGTCGGGGAATTTGCCGGGCGTGCGCGTGAGTTCCTGATAGACACGCCGCGTGACGCCCGCCTGCCAGCGAAACTGTTCGAGCAGCCGCGCGCATTGCGTCGACACCTGCGCGGCCGTGATGGGGTTCGCCAGTTGCGGCGCGCGCGACAGCCACGCGGCGGGATAGCTCAACAGGTTTTGCGGCTGCCCGAAGACGAGCGGACATTCCAGCACATCCGACAGCAGCGCCGCATGCGGCGGCTGCGCCCGCGTGAACAGCGCGCGCGCCGGCACGCACCACGCGCCCATCACGTCCTTGATGACCGTGACGTGCACGGCGAACTGCAGATCGATCAGGAACTCATACAGCGGCTCGTCGACGTCGGGCACGCGCACTTCGTTGAGATTCGGGAAGAACCATGACGCTGCGTCGTCGTGCTGGGCCCAGCGGATGTCCAGCATTCCGTTGGCGAGCTGATGATATTTGACGGCGGTATCGAACGTCTGCGTCATCGCTTCCGAGCACAGCAACGCGTAGCCATACATGCCGTAACTCGATGCGTGCAAGCTTCGGCCGACGCGTACGCCGAGATCGGGCTTGCCGTACATGCGCACGGCATTGCGGGCGGCCGTTAGAAACTGTTCCGACGACGTGAGCGTGAACGGGTTGGCGACGGCCCCGGCGTCGAGCTCTGTGCCCGCCAGCACGGCATTCGGATCGAGGCCGGCTTGCGAGGTCACATCGAGCAGCGCGGCGAGCTTCGACGGCGCAAAGCGCTTCTCGCGCCATGCGATGGCCGACGACGCATGCGGCAGGCGTTCTCCCCGATGATGCGTGGCCGTCGCGAACTCCCGTTGCTGCATGTTGAGATCCTGTGTCCGAATCGATACCGCGGTTTGCCCGATTTCCGTGCGCGAATTCTGCACCCGGACAGAGCGGCTTGCCATAGGGTTCACCCTGATTCGCGCCGCTACGAAAGCCGTAGCAGCGACGCGTCGCGCATACGGCGGCCGGAAGCGGGTTGTCCGTTACGATCAGCAATCAGGCCGCGCCGATCATTTGCAGCCGGCCGTTCGCGGGCGATAGTTCCACGTGTACAAAAGTCAGATCAGGAGACGCCGTGGACGCCAGCCACCTCAACACGCCCCCTTGTATGAACCCGTCCGTGGACGCGCAGCGCCCGACGCGCGAGCGGCACTGGATCGCTTCATACCGCTCGATCCCCGCCGAGATCGATGCCGATGGCTATCGGTCCGTCAATGCGCTGCTCGAAGGCGCGCTGCGCCGGTTCGCCACGAGGCCGGCCTTTCGTGCGTTCGGCCAGACGTTGACCTATGCGGACATCGACCGGTTGTCGTCGGCATTCGCTGCGTATCTGCAGAAGGTCGCGGGCGTCCGCAAAGGCGATCGCGTGGCCGTGATGCTGCCGAACCTGCTGGCCTTTCCAATCGCGTTCATTGCGATCGCGAAGATCGGCGGCGTGCAGGTCAACGTCAATCCGCTCTATACGGCGCGCGAACTCGAGCATCAGCTCAACGACGCGGGCGTCGAAACCATCGTCGTATTCGACGGCTCGACCCGCACGCTGGCCGAGGTGATCGGCGGCACGAAGATCAGGACGGTCATCACGGCGGGCGCGGGCGACGGCAGCGGCGCCGTCATTCCCGGGCCGTCGCCGGACGCTTCGCTGCGCAACACGATCACGTTGCCGCAAGCGCTCGCGCAGGGCGAGCGGCTCGAAGCGGCTCCCGTCGACGTCGACGGCAGCGATCTGCTTTTCCTGCAATACACGGGCGGCACGACGGGGCTGTCGAAGGGCGCCGTGCTGTCGCATCGCAATCTCGTCGCGAACATTGCGCAGTTCCAGGCCTTCATGCCGGATTCGCTGCGGCCCGGCGAAGAAGTCGTCGTCACGGCGATTCCGCTGTATCACATCTTCGCGTTGACGGTGAACTTCCTCACGTACTTCTCCGTCGGCGCGGAAAACTGGCTCGTCGCCAATCCGCGCGACCTGGATCCGTTCATCGACGTGCTCAAGGCGGCGCGTCCGACCGTTTTCGTCGGCGTCAATACGCTGTATGCGTGTCTCGCCGCGCATCCGCGTCTCGCGGAAGTGGACTGGTCGCGCCTCAGGCTGTCGGCGGGCGGCGGGGCGGCCGTGATCGACATCGTGTCGCAGCGCTGGAAGGCCGTGACGGGCAGCTTCATTCGCGAGGGCTATGGGCTGTCGGAGACCTCGCCCGTCGTGTCGTTCAATCCGCAGTTCATCGAAGCCTTCACGGGGACGATCGGCCTTCCCGTGCCGTCCACCGACGTCAAACTCCTCGACGACGACAACCGCGAAACCACCATCGGCGAGCCCGGCGAAATCTGCGTCAAGGGTCCGCAGGTGATGCGCGGCTACTGGCAGCAACCCGAGGCCAATGCGCGCGCGTTCACGCCGGACGGCTACTTCCGCACGGGCGACGTGGGCGTGTTCGATGCGCGGGGTTTTCTCAGGATCGTCGATCGCAAGAAGGACATGGTGATCGTGTCCGGCTTCAACGTTTACCCGAACGAAGTGGAAGCCGTCGCGTCGGCTTTTCCGGGTGTCGCCGAATGCGCGTGCGTCGGCGTGCCGGACGACAGGACAGGGGAGGCGCTGAAGCTGTTCGTCGTCAGCGCGGCGGGCGCCGACGTCGCCAGCGACGCGCTGATCGCGCATTGCCGCGCCGCCATGGCCGCGTACAAGGTGCCGAAGCTCATCCGCTTCGTCGATGCGTTGCCCAAGTCGACGGTGGGCAAGATTCTCCGGCGGGAACTGCGCGGCGTCGAATGACCTTCCATTCGCACGACAGCCAGGAAACAATTGCGCTGAGACGCGGATGCCGTGCATCCGCTTTCGTGCACAGGCAAATCCGGAGGCTTCGTGTCGATCGAGATGGGGAACTTCACCCCTGGGTTTTCTCCTGCGGGCGGGCTGATCATCGGCGCGGCCGCTGCCGTTCTCATTCTTTTCAACGGGCGCATTGCGGGAATCAGCGGCATCCCCTGCGGTCTGCCGGGCGCGACGCGCGAAGCGGCCGGCTGGCGCGCGGCCTTCATCGCGGGACTGATCGCCGCGCCCGGGCTCGCCCGCATGCTCGGCAAGCCGGTTATGCCCGATATCCAGGCGGGATGGGGCGAACTGATTGTCGCGGGCTTTCTGGTGGGCATCGGCGCGCGTTCCGTCAACGCCCGGGTTTTCGTTGCGGCGATGCCCGGCGGCATGACGGCATTCGAATGGCTCGAACGATCGCAGCAGACGCGTCAAGAAATCTGACCCGAGACTTCGACGATGAGTCGCGCGACCCGCAGTTCGAACCCCGCCGGTACTGCCCAACCGGGTCCGGTGATGCGCCGCGTGCCGGGCATCGCGACGTTGCGCTCGTATCAGCGCGCCTGGTTCTCGCACGATCTGATCGCGGGCATCGTGCTGATCACCGTTCTCGTGCCCGCCGGTCTCGGTTATGCGGAGGCCGCGCGGCTGCCCGCTATCACAGGTCTTTACGCAACGATCGCGGCGATCGTCGCCTATGCGGCGTTCGGGCCGAGCCGCATCCTCGTGCTCGGTCCCGACTCGGCGCTCGCGGCGCTGATCGCGTCGATCGTGCTGCCGATGGCGGCCGGCCACCCGGAGCGGGCGCTGCCGCTGGCGGGCATGCTGGCCGTGCTGTCGGGCGTGTTCTGTATCGGCGTCGGCGTGTGCCGGCTCGGCTTTCTCACTGATCTGCTGTCGAAGCCGATTCGCCAGGGCTATATGAACGGCGTCGCGCTGACGGTCATCATGAGCCAGGCGCCGAAGCTGCTCGGCTTCAAGGTCGACGGCAGCAACCTGCAGCAGGAAGCGGCGGGGCTGTTGCGCGGTATCGCCGACGGCAAGCTGAACGAGGTGACGTGCATGATCGGCGGCGCGTGTCTGCTGCTGATTCTCATCTGCAGGCGCTGGCTGCCCGCCGCGCCGGGCATACTCGTCGCCGTCGTCGGCGCGACGCTCGCCGTCGCGCTGCTCGATCTCGACAAGCGGGCCGGCGTGGCCGTGGTCGGCAACGTGCCGCAGGGTTTGCCGATGCCGTCCTTTCCCTCGATGCCATTCCATCAGATCGTCGCGCTGGTGCCAGGCGCAATTGCGATCGGCCTGATTTCGCTGGCCGATATCAGCGTGCTGTCGCGCGTATTCGCGGAACGCAGCGGCGCGCGCGTCGACCGCGATCAGGAACTGGTCGCGCTCGGCGCATGCAATATCGTCGCGGGACTGTTTCAGGGCTTCCCCGTCACGAGCAGTTCGTCGCGCACGCCCGTGGCCGAATCCGCGGGCGCGAAAACGCAGGTGGCAGGCGTGGTCGGGGCGCTGTGCGTGGCCGCGTTGCTGATCTTCGCGCCGACGCTGCTGCGCACGCTGCCTCAGGCCGCGCTCGGCGCCGTCGTTGTCGCGGCGGGACTCGTTCTGTTCGAAGTGCGCGACGTGTTCCGGCTGCTGCGCCTGCGCCGCAGCGAATTTCTTCAGTCGATAGCGTGCTTCGCGGGCGTGGCGCTGATCGGGCCGATCCAGGGCATCTTCATCGCCGTCGGGCTCGCGCTGATGGCCTTCGTCTGGCGCGCGTGGCGCCCCTATGAGGCCGTGCTCGGCCGCGTGTCGGGACGCAAGGGCTATCACGACATCACGCGGCATCCGGATGCCCGGACGATTCCCGGGCTGGTGCTGTATCGCTGGGATGCGCCGCTTTTCTTCGCCAATGCGGATATTTTCCGCAGGCATGTGCTGCGCGCGATCGACACTGCCGCCACGCCCGCCAGGTGGGTCGTGGTCGCCGCCGAGCCGATCACCGACGTCGACGTCACGGCGAGCGAGATTCTGCGCGACTTTCATGCGCGCCTGCGCGAGCGCCAGATCGAACTGTGCTTTGCCGAGATGAAGGGGCCGGTGAAGGACATGCTCCATCGTTACGGGCTGTTCGACGTCATGGGCGAGCAGCACTTCTTCCCGACGATCGGCGTCGCCGTCGATACCTATCTGGCGGAGCACGACGTCGAGTGGCGCGACTGGGACGAGGAAGGCGAGCCGAAGCCGAGGGACGGGCAGCCCTGACTGACCAACGCCGACTCGCGCATCAGTCGCTCAACGCACGAAAGCGCTGGGCACGCGGATCGAAATGTGAAAGCCCGCGCCGGGAGAACTGATATACGACACGGTGCCGTGCAGCTGCCGGACGCGTTCGCGGATGCCGAGCAGGCCGAACGACGTGCTGCCGGGCGGCGAGCCGAGGTTTGCGCCCACGCCGTTGTCCTCGATGTCGAGCGACAGCCTGTCGCCGTCATGCGCAAGCTCGATGCGCACGCGGCTCGCTGCCGCGTGGCGCGCGACATTGGTCAGCGCTTCCTGGACGATGCGAAACAGCGTGGTCGACGCGAACTCGTTGAACTGCGGTTCGTCCGCTTCGACGTGGACCGTCGCGACGACGCCATAGCGCTTCGTGAAGTCCTCGGCGAGCCATTCGAGCGCGGCCGTCAAGCCGAGATCGTCGAGCAGCGGCGGGCGCAAGTCGGCGGCAATACGGCGCAGCGACATCGCCATCGCGTCGATCTCGGTTTGCAGCGCGTGGGTCTGCGGCACGAGGGACGCGGTGTCGTCCCTGGCGGCGAAGGTTGCTTCGATCAGCGCGACGCTCATTTTGAGCGCAGTCAGCTGTTGCCCGAGATCGTCGTGCAATTCGCGCGCGATACGTTTCTGCTCGTTCTCACGCGTGATCTGAACTTGCGCCGACACTTCGCTTGCGCGTTCGAGTTCCGTGAGGCGCATCCGGTCGGTCATGTCGCGCGTCACTTTCGCGAAGCCGAGCAATGCGCCGCTCGCATCGCGCACGGCCGAAATGGTGACGTTGGCCCAGAACCGCGACCCGTCGCGCCGCACGCGCCAGCCTTCGTCCTCGACGTGCCCGGCGTCTGCCGCGATCTGCAGTTCGCGCGCGGGCTTGCCGGCGGCGATGTCCTCTTCCGTATAGAAAGTCGAGAAATGCCGGCCGACGATTTCGTCGTGCGTATAGCCCTTGATGCGCTGCGCGCCCGGATTCCAGCTGGAGACGTTGCCGTCCGCGTCGAGCATGAAGATCGCGTAGTCCTGCACGGCCTCGATCAACAGCACATAGCGGTCTTCAAGCGGGATATCCGACACGGATGCCGCTCTGGCATTGCAGGACGGCTCGTTCTTCGGCGTGGCCATTGCGGCTCCCGGCAGGTTTGACAGACGGCGCTTCGCGCATTCGAAGCTGAGTTATATCAGTTCGCCAACGCTTGTTCCAGTTCGCGGATCGGCGCGAGGCGCGTTGACCTGCATCAATCGCGGCGGCGCGCGCGCCGGTACGCTGGAAATACGGACCCGCGCGGATCTGCGCGACGCGAGATCCGTGCATCGAATAAAGAACGGACCGACGGGAGGCAACGATGGGCATCGGCATGCAGATTGTGTATCTCGGCTGCAGCGCCACGGCGCCGCTCGAAGCCGAAGCGGCGACGCAGCTCGTGCGCCTGCAACGGTTCGGCGCGCGCCTGTCGAACTGCCGTCTGGCCATCGAGGCGCTGTGTCTGCGTTCGGGCAAGCCGCTCTACGACGTGCGTCTCGATCGCGTCACGGCGACGCACGAGCTGGAGCCCATCGGGCGGTACGCGGCGGGAAACGCGGAGGAGGCCGTGCGCTGCGCGTTCGACGCCGCCGAGCAGGCGCTGCAGGCAGCGGTGTTTGCATCCACGCGGCGGCGTTGATCGAAACGGTGCGCCGCGTCTGCCTGCAGCGATGCGGCGGGATCAGACTTCGTCGTCCGCAAAGACGCCGTGTTCCGGCTCGTTGTCGGTCTCGTCGATCCATTGCACATGCCATTGCCCCGCGACGGGCGCGCGCTCCGCATGCCGATACCAGAGCACATTGCCCGACTCGCCTTCGAACGGCCCTTGCGGCGACAGCAGATCGAGACCCGCCAGTTCGCAGTAGACGTGATCGCTCTCCGGGCCCACGGCGCCGAGGATGCGCGTGCAGTTCTTCGTGAGCGACAGCGTGCCCCATTCGGGCAGATCGATGACCGCGTGTCCTTCGCGCGACCATTTGCGCGCGTCGCGGTCCAGCCAGAGGATCGCATAGACAGCGGGATCGGCGCATTCGAACGTATCGAGGTGAAGGGTGATTCTCATCGACTGCTCCTTGTCAGGTACACGGGCGGGGGCATGTTCCGCGCTAGGCGGCGCCGCATGCCGGCGTAGATCTCAGTTTCAATCTATCGCGTGTCAGTCGCCGAAAATTGAGGCACGTCAATGATGGGCAACCTGCCCATGCGTCAAAGTGCGGCAGCCATCAAGTCAGGACAGCACATCGGCGAGCGGACGCCTCGGCGCGTGCTCGGCGTGCGGCCCGCGTCCGACGCGCAGCAGGAGTTGCGGCGTCGCGTCGAGATGCAGCAGGCCGCTGATCTGCACGCGCAACGTGCTGATCTCGATCGGCTGATTGAGGTAGGACGCCGTCAGGCCTTCGCCCGCGGCGACCAGCAACAGGCGTTCGAGTGCCTGCCCGGCGGCGAGCCACGCCTCGCGGTCGTTGCGCGCCGTCGCGATGCCGACGATCAGCGGCGACCCGTCGACCAGATGCCGGTGCGTGGCCGGCACGCCCGCGCCCGAGTCGAACACGCGGACCACGGCCGAGACGACGGGCACCGCGAAATCGAGCAGTCCGTCGACGGCCGCGCCGTACACGGGCATGCCGTCGTCGCGGCGGCGCGGATGAATCCATGCCGCGAGTTCGCGCCTGAAGCGCGGGTCGGCGAACTGGATATGGTCCGCTTCCTCCACCAGATGCGCGACGGCCTGCCGATCGGCACGCTCTTGCAGGCAGCTGACCAGTGCGCCCTCCGCCTCGCACGCGTCGGTCAATGCGCGCTGCACGGCGGCTGGAACCGGCTCGTCGGCAAACGGCGCGCGCGTGGTGACGCGCTTCGTGATCGCGGCGAACAGCGGCGCGAGCGACATGTCGCGATGACCGTGACGCGACACCAGCACCAGCGCGACGACGTCCGGGTCCGCTTCCGACGGAAACAGCGTGATCGCATAGGCAAGCCCGAAATAGCTGAGCGCGACGCGCAGATTGAAGAGCGCCGCGCCGCAGCTGATGAGCAGCTCCCGGTCGAACGGATCGACGACGGGCAGCGCGCGCAGCCGGTCCGCGCAAATCTGCACGGTATTGCCGTCGACCAGAAAGCGCCACGGCTGCGTATTGTGATTGGACGGCGCGAGCACCGCATACTGAAGCGCGAAGCGCAGTTGTTCGGCCAGCGGGGCGGCATGATCGAACTGCGCTGCGTCGATCTGCCAGGCCGAATGCGGAGTAGCGTGAACCATCGGGACGTCCTCCGGGGCGAGGCGAGACCGCGCTAGACGCGTGCGAGTCCTTCGGGGTCGACGATGCGGATCGTCTTGCCGTTTGCATGCACGAGCCGCTCGCGCTGGAACTTCGAGAACATGCGGCTGACGGTTTCGAGCTTCATCCCGAGATAACAGCCGATTTCCTCGCGCGTCATGCGCAGATGGAATTCGGCGGCCGAGAAACCGCGCGCCTTGAAGCGCCGTGACAGGTTCAGCAGAAACGTTGCGACGCGCTGCTCCGCCGACATCGTGCCGAGCAGCATCATCTGGCTCGATTCGCGGACGATCTCGCTGCTCATCATCTGATAGATGTGATGCTGCATCGGCTTCACTTCGCGGCAGATCACTTCGAGTTGCGCGAACGGAATGATGCAGACGGCGCTGTCCTCGAGCGCGATCGCATCGCAGCTGTGCTGGCCCGCGCCCACGCCGTCGAGTCCAAGCGCCTCGCCGGGAATCTGGAAGCCCGTCACGTGTTCGCGGCCGTCGCGGTGCATCACGACCGTTTTGAACGAGCCCGCGCGCACCGCATAAATGCTGTGGAACGCATCGCCCGCGCGATACAGCGTGTCGCCGCGTTTGACCGAGCGCGTCGCGCAGATGATGGCATCGAGCCGCGCCAGTTCGGCGGCGCTCAGTTCGGCGGGCATGCAGAGGGCGCGCATCGCGCACGTCGAGCAGCGCGACGTACGCTGCGGTGTCTTGTCGGCGCGCGCCACGGGATGAATCGGCACGACGGTCGCCGCGCGCATGGCCGGACTCGCAGGCGCGAGGACGGCGTCGAGTTCTGTGTCGAGATCGGTGTCGAGTTCGGTTGCGGCAAGCATGATCGGCTCCTGTTCATTCACGGGCGCGCGAGGCGCGCGCGTGCAATGCCTGCGACCGTGTGGCAGGCCGCATCGAATTCAGATGTCTTGTCGAAGAAGAAATCGGCGCCTGCTGCCTCGCAGGCGGCGCGAAATGCGCGCGCGGTATGGTTCGTCAGCACGATCTTGATGATGGCGGGATGCGTGCGCGACAGCGCCTGGATCAGTTCGAGGCTGGTTCCATTCGCGAGGCGCAGGTCGAGCACGACGATATCCGCGTCCGCGGCGAGAATGCCTTCGAGCGCAGCGTCGCCGTCTTCGGCCTCCCCGGCCACCTCGACGCCCGCGATGGCACCGAGCAGACGCGCGAGGCGGCGTCTGACTTCGACGGCGGCATCGACGAGATAGACCTTCGAAGTAATGGCTGACACGGCGGTATCCATGTCCACCAGTATCGGCGGGCTTATCTCAAAAAAGTATCGGAGATGCTTGAAGCGAGCCTAGGAGCTTAAGCAGCGGCTATAGGAATATTCCTACCCCGTCAGAGGTCGGCTTCGTCGTCGATGAGCTTGTGGCGGATCGCATAGCGCACGAGGCCGTTTTCGTTCGGCATCTGCATCTTCTCGAGGATGCGGGTCTTGTGCGTGCTGACGGTCTTGACGCTCAGACAGAGTTTGTGGGCGATCTCGGTGATCGTCTGACCGGCGACGATGCGCCGGAACACGTCGAATTCCCGGTCGGACAGCCGTTGATGCGGCAATGCTTCGGCGGGCTCGTTCAGATTCTGCGCGAAGCGCTCGGCCATCGCGAGACTGACATAGACGCCGCCCGCCGCCACCTTCGTCACGGCGCCGACCAGTTCGGCGCTCGCGCTTTCCTTGGTCATGTAGCCGGACGCGCCTGCCTTGAAAGCACGCACCGCGTATTGCTGCTCGGCGTGCATGGTCAGCACGAGAATGCGCAGCGCGGGCTCCTCGTCCTTGATCTGCCGGATGAGGTCGATGCCGTTGCGGCCGGGCATCGACAGGTCGAGCACCAGCACGTGCGCGTCGGTGGCGCGGACCAGCGCAACGGTGGTCGCGCTGTCGCATGCTTCGCCCGCGACGTCGAATCCGCTCGCGGATTGCAGGATGTGGCGCAGCCCGTCGCGTACGAGCGTGTGGTCGTCGGCAAGCAAAACCTTGATCATGGATACGTGTGTTCCTGTTGCGCGGCCTGCAAGGGAAAGGTGACCGTCAGTGTAAAGCCTTCGTTCGCCGCCGTATCGATCGGCACGGCGCCGCCCTGCATATGGGCCCGTTCGCGCACGCCGGTCAGGCCGAACGACCTGTCTTCACCGGAATGCGCGCCTGCGCGGCGCGGAGGCCGAAGATGCCGAAGATGCGCTCGGCTGTGGGGTTGAAGATCACGATGTTCTGCGCTTCGTCGATCATGATGATCGCTTCCATCGACGAGGGGATGATGCCCGTCATGCGCGCCTCGTCGCGGTTCGCTGCGGGCGCGGCCGGGGCTGCCGCACGCGCCGCGCCCGCATGATCTGCGTCATTCGATACCACGACGGCCAGCATGATGCCGACGGCGAGGACGGACGCGACGACGCTCAGCACGAAGGGCGCGGCCAGCCGCACGTTCGACGGTGCCGGTAACGCTCGTGGCTTGCGCATGACGTCGAAGTCGACTTTCATCCGGGCCTTCATCGCGAGAGGAGTGCATGGCGCGCGGCTGCGCGGCGCAGACATTGTGCACGCTTGCGAGCCGCGCGCCGATGCGCGCCGCCGTCTGCCGTCGCGCGACGCACGGCGTCTCGCCCATGACGCCAGGCGTCTGCCGCCATCAATGCGACATCAGCACGGGCATCGTCATCGACTCCAGCATGGTCCGCGTGACGCCGCCGAACACGCGTTCGCGCGCGCGGGCATGGCCGTACGCACCCGTCACCAGCAGGTCCGCGTGCAG
Source organism: Paraburkholderia azotifigens (assembly GCF_007995085.1). Lineage (GTDB taxonomy): Bacteria > Pseudomonadota > Gammaproteobacteria > Burkholderiales > Burkholderiaceae > Paraburkholderia > Paraburkholderia azotifigens. Next base: position 1,149,462 of record NZ_VOQS01000005.1, on the reverse strand, counting down.
ATCCGAAGCGCGATTGAGCAGCGTCGCGCCCGCGCCGACACCAACGGTGTGCGGCGTCGTCGAGAACGCCGCGCGCACGCCATGCGCGTCGAGCCATGCGGCGACGTCGATGCCCTCGGGCGCGTCGGGATGCTGCCCGTGCACGTGCCCATGCCCATGCCCGCGCACGATTTCGATGCCGACATGGCGCGCCCGCTGCAGCAGGGGTAGCGCGTCGGCGGCGGCGCGCGCGGCTTCACGGCTGCCGTCCCAGGCGACCAGCACGTTTTCGCCGAGCGTGCGCACCTCGCCCGCATACGGCAGGACGAGCGCGGGGCGGCCGGCGCCCAGCACCAGATCGCCGACGAAATGCGGCGCGACGAACGAAGTGGGATCGTTCGGATCTTCCTGGCCGAGGACGAGCAGGTCGGCGTGCCTCGCGTGCAGCATCGCGACATCGAGCGCGGGTCCGGGCGGCGCACGCCATTCGGCGCTGCGTCCGGCACGTTCGGCGGCTGCGAGGAAGGCGTTCCCGGCCTTGTCGCGGCGGTTCGCTTCCTGTGCTTCGATCTGCGCGAAAGACAGCGTCTTGTCCTGCCGGAAGATCGGCCGGAACAGATCCTGACAGACGACATACAGGCCGATCAGATGCGCATCCCAGCGCTGCGCAAGCTCGAGCGACAGCGCGATGCGCGTGTCGCTGCGGCGGCTATCGTCGATATGGACGAGCAGGGTCTTGTAGCTCATGTCGGTTCCTTTTCTGGGCTCAATGCGACAGCAGCACGGGCACGGTCATCGACCGGAGCACGGTGCGCGTCGCGCCGCCGAGCACCAGTTCGTGCAAACGGGAATGCGCGTACGCGCCCATCACGATCATGTCGCAGCCCGCGTCGGCCGCCTGCGACAGCAGCACGTCGCCGATCGCGGCGTCGTCGCCGGCGCTGAGTTCGCGCACGTTCACCTTCACGCCGTGACGCGCGATCGTCAGCGCGATGTCGGAGCCGGGAATGCGCCACGCGGGCGGTTCGGCGCGCATCGCATTGACGGTGAGCAGCGTGACATCGGCGGCATGCGAGAGAAACGGCATCGCGTCGTGGATCGCGCGCGTGGCTTCGCGGCTGCCATCCCACGCAACGAGCACCCGTTGCCCGAGCTTCGCGTGCGCGCCGCTCGCGGGCACGAGCAAGACGGGCCGGCCCGCCGACATCAGCAGATGCTCGGCGAACTGATCGGCGATGAACGATTCCGGGTCTTGCGGATCGGCCTGTCCCGCGATCACCAGATCGGCGAGGCGCGCGTACGGCGGCACCACGTCGTTCGCATAACCCGGCGCCGAGATCCAGCGGCCGTCGACCTTCGCGCGCGCGGCCTCCGCATGAAACAGTCGCTCCAGCGCGGCGCTGCGCTCGCTGCGCTGACGCTCGTGTTCCGCGTAGTAGGACGCCGTGCCCGCCATCACGAAGAACGCGTGCGGCTCGGGGATGTAGGTGGTGAAAAGGCCCGTGAGGCGCGCATGAAACTGATGCGCGACACGCAGCGCGATTTCGAGGCGCGGATGCGCATGCGCGCCCGTATCGAGTTGCACGAGGATGCTCTTGTAACTCATCGCGGTTGCTCCAGAACAGACAGACGTCGGGGTCGGGCGGGCCGCGGCCCGCGATGAAATCGAGTCTACGATTGGTCGCTCAGCCCCGCTTGATGCAGATCAAGCGGTGTCGCATCGTGCGCTGCGTGACTATCATCAAGCCGGGTTCCATGCCGGTTGATCGACATCAAGGCCGCCATGCGGCGCTCGCATAGATTGGTCTGTGTGAACTGCTTCATTCCTTTGACGGAGGACTTGTATGAAAGCACTCGTCTATCACGGTCCCGGCGAGAAGTCGCTCGACGAACGTCCGATGCCGGAACTGTCCGCGCCCACGGATGCCATTGTCCGCATGACGCGCACCACCATTTGCGGCACCGACCTGCACATTCTGAAGGGCGACGTGCCGACCTGCGAACCGGGGCGCATTCTCGGCCATGAAGGCGTGGGCGTCGTGCACAGCGTGGGCAGCGCGGTGAACGGCCTGGCTGTCGGCGATCACGTGCTGGTGTCGTGCATTTCGTCGTGCGGACAGTGCGAATACTGCCGGCGCGGCATGTACTCGCATTGCACAACAGGCGGATGGATTCTCGGCAACCGTATCGACGGCACGCAGGCCGAATACGTACGCATTCCTCACGCGCAGACCAGTCTTTACCGCATTCCCGCCGGCCTCGACGAAGAGGCGCTCGTGATGCTCTCCGACATCCTGCCGACGGGTTTCGAATGCGGCGTGCTCAACGGCAAGGTTCAGCCGGGCAGCACGGTCGCCATTGTCGGTGCGGGCCCGATCGGGCTCGCGTCGCTGTTGACCGCGCAGTTCTATTCGCCCGCGCAGATCGTCATGATCGATCCCGACCCGAACCGGCTCGAGGTCGCACGGCGTTTCGGCGCGACGGCATGCATCGACAACCGTCACGAAGACGCCGTCGCGCAGGTGATGGCGCTCACCGATTCGACGGGCGTGGACTGCGCGATCGAAGCCGTCGGCGTGCCCGCGACGTTCGAGCTCTGCGAAGCGCTGATCGCGCCGGGCGGCACGATTGCGAATATCGGCGTGCACGGCGTGAAGTGCGATCTGCATATCGAACAGCTGTGGGACCGCAACATCTCGATCACGACGCGTCTCGTCGATACCGTCAGCACGCCGATGCTGATGAAAACCGTGCGCGCGGGACGGCTCGATCCGAAGCAGCTGATCACGCATCGCTTCGCGCTCGACGACATGCTGGCCGCGTACGAAACGTTTTCGCACGCGGCCAGCACGCATGCGCTGAAGGTGCTGATCGAAGTTTCCTAGCCGCCGTGTTTGATCTGGATCAGCGGCGCGGCGCGGCAGACCTTTAAGCTGGACTCACCCGCATTACGAGGAAAGGGAGAAGCCGTCATGTCCGCGTCACGCAGGATCCTGGTCGTCTACTACTCGCGCAGCGGCACGACGCAGCGCATCGCGGAACTGCTCGCGGCGGAAATGGGCGCCGACATCGAGGCGATCCGCGAGCAAGGCGCGCATCCGGCGCGTACCGGGGCGCGCGGCTACGTGCGCTCGCTGCTCGACGCACTGCGCCGCCGCGAAGTCCTCGTGATGCCGCCGATCCACGATCTGTCCGCCTACGACGCCATCGTGGTCGGCACGCCTGTGTGGGCAAGCCGCGCGTCCGCGCCCGCTGTCGCGTGGGTGAAGGCGCAGCGCGCGCGCATCCGGCATCTCGCGCTGTTCTGCACGCTTGGCGGGCGCGGCAGTCAGCCGGCGCTGAATCAGATGGCGAAGGCAGCGGGCAAGGCGCCGCTGGCCGTCTGCGCGATCACGGCGCATGACTTGCGCCGGCGCATCGACGGCACCAAGCGGCAAGGATTCGGCCAGAAGATCCGGCATCGGCTGGCCAGGCTGCGCGAGACCGACTGGGTCGTGTAGCGAGTCCGCCCGTTTTCCTGGAGCGCGGTGCTGCGCGCCGGCTTTGAGCGCATTTCATGGAGTCTCATCATGTACAAGAAAATCCTCGTGGCGGTGGACGGCAGTCACACCTCGAAGCAGGCGGTCCAGGAGGCCCTGAAAATGGCGTCGGTGACGAGCGGGACGGTGCATGCCGTCTTCGTCGTCGATACGTCGCCGCTGTTCAGCTACGCCGGATACTTCGATCCCGTCGCGCTGACGGACGCTCTGCGTAACGACGGCCGTATCGCGCTGGAAGACGCGCAGGCGGCATGCAAGCCATCGGGCGTCGCGTGTGCGACGGAGCTCATTGAAACCGGGCAACTGAACGACGACGTCGCGCACGCGCTGCAGCGCTGTGCGGAGCGCATCGGCGCGGAACTCGTCGTGCTCGGCACGCACGGCCGGCGAGGCGTGAAGCGGCTCGTGCTGGGCAGCGTCGCGGAGCGTTTTGTGCGGATGTCGCGGTGTCCCGTGCTGCTGGTGCGCGGCAGCGAGCCGCAGGAAGAAGCCTGATTCGAAGCCTGATTCGACGGAAGTCTCAGAACGAAATCGACGAAGCGAACCGGCGAAGCGAACGACGAAGGAGGGCGCCGCCCGGTTCGCCACGAGCGGCACCCTTTGTGTTTTGCTTCGTTGCCCGCGTGCTTGGCGACGCGCTCAGCATGCCGTCGTCGCAAAGTCCTCGTCTGCCGGGCGATGCCCGCGTCCGACCGCGAAATGCCCGACCGTCTGTGCAAGCAGGGCCACCGATCCGACGGGCAGCTTCAGATTGACGGCGAGCGCCGTGCGATTCATCCAGCCGCGCGCGGCGGCCGCCAGTCCCGTCGATGCGCAGTACAGGTACACGTTCTGCAGGATCGCGCCCGCGCTCGCCGAGGCAAACGCTTCGCGCTGCGCCTGCGGCACGTCCTGCATGCGCGTCAGGTCCGCGACGTAGACGAGATTGACGGGCGCGTGACCGAGAAACTCCTGATAGCCCGTCATCGCGCGCAGGTCGGCGGAGGCGACGAGCGAGAGCGCATGCGCCGCGACATCGTAGCGATATGCGCCGCTTGCCAGCAGCACATAGATGTCGATTTCATAGCCGCCGAGCGCCGACGGCGCAGTGCGGCCGCCTTCGCCATCGCGGTTGATGCCGTCGGCGGCCCATAGCAGATCGCCTAGCGTGCCGTGATCGAGCGGCGTTTCCGCGAATTCGCGCGACGTCTGCCGGGCCGCGAGCGCGTCGAACAAGGGCATGCCGCCCGTGCGCTGCGCGGGCGCAAAGCCGATATAGGGCACGGGTGTGCCTTCGACGGGCTTTGGCGTGGGCGTATTGAGCAGCGCGGCGCCGATGCGGAAAAGAGGTTTGGTCATGGCGTGCCGTCCGCGCGTGGAAAGCGTCTTCCGCATGCGGATCTCCGAAAGAACGTAGGTGCATCGTCCCATGCTTCGGAGTGTGCGGATTGATGCAGATCAAGCGCGCCGGAAGCGCTCATCGTGAGCTGCGGCGCACACGGCTTACGTCTGCTGCGACAACTCGGGCACGCGGGCCAACAGAACGGGCGTATCGGCGAGCCGCAGCGTGCGCGTCGCGACGCTGCCGAGGAACCAGCGCGCGACGCCGCGCCGTCCATGTGTGCCGACGACGAGCAGGTCGGCGTTCCATTGTTCGGCGTCGCGCACGATAGCATGCGGCACGTCGTCGCCTGTCCGGTTGGTTTCGATGAGTGCGGTTTCAGCCGTGCGTCCTTCGCTCTCGACGATACGCGCGGCGAGTTCGAGCGCGACGCGTCCTTCTTCGATGAACGCGCCTTCGAGCATGTCGACGGGCGCGATATCGAACAGATGCACGGCGCGATCGACCACGTAGATCGCGCGCAACTGCGTCTGCGCCGATGCGAACTGAAGGCCGATGCGCAGCGCGCCGAGCGAATGCGCGCTGCCGTCGAGCGCGAACAGGATGCGCTGCGGCCGCCGGTCCGTGCCGACGCGGCTGTTTTCGGGGACGACCAGCAGCGAACTGTTCGCGCGCCGCGTGACGGGCTCGGACACGGCGCCTTCGATCCAGCGCAACAGCCCGCGATGATGACGCGCGCCCATCACGAGCAGATCCGCCTGCCAGTGCGCCGCCGTGTCGAGCAGCGCGTGCACCGTGTCGCCGTCGCGCTTCGACAGATCGATCACATCCGTTTCCAGCGTGCCCGGAAACAGCGCCGCGATTTTCTGCACCGCGTCGCGCGCGTCGCTGAGCAGTTCGTCGCGCGCGGCAGCGAGGAATGCCTGGGTGGTCGCGCCGAGCGGAAACAGCGTGCGCGGATTATCCGCAACCGATACGGCGGCCATGGCCGCGCGCCCGCTGAACAGCACGTTCGCATATTGAGCCGCGCGCAGACTCGCGTCGCTGGCGTCGACGGCCAGCAGCACGCGCTGGAACGGGCGGACGGCGCTGTGTTCCGTTTCGACTGGATTTGCCATGATGTTCCTCCGCGGCCGATGCATACACCTCGTGCACCCACTATAGACGCTCAGATGGACCGATTATGTGCGTCATCGCGCGTGACGGGTCCGCTTGACTTCAATCAAGCCGTCTCTCTGCTGGCGGCACACACTACATCAGTGTGCCAAGGAGAAAACCATGTTAGCTATCGATGTGATGACGCCGTCCGTGATCTGCGCGAAACCGGACATGACCGTGCAGGAAGCCGCGCAACGTCTGGTCGACAACAGGATCAGCGGCATGCCCGTCGTCGATGCGGACGGCGTGCTGGTGGGTATCGTCAGTGAAGGCGATTTGCTGCACCGGGTCGAGACGGGAACGGAAACCAGGCGTTCGCGCTGGCTCGAACTGTTTTCGACGACGCGCGACCTGGCGAGCACGTTCGTCAAGGAGCATGGACGCAAGGTCGAGGACGTGATGAGTAGAGCCGTCTTCTCCGTCGACGAGCGGACACCCGTGGCCGACATTGCCGAAATGATGGAAACGCGCCGCATCAAGCGTGTGCCCGTGATGCGCGGCGGCGAACTGGTCGGCATCGTCACGCGCGGCAACCTGATCCGCGCGCTGGCAAGCGCCCCCGCGTTCTCGCAGGCCCAGGACGGTCCTGCCGCGAGCGACCGCGAGATTGCCGACGCGATCGTCGCTGCATTGAGCGGCAAGCGCTGGGCGTTGACGAAGGAGAACGTCATCGTCAAGGATGGCGTGGCCCATCTGTGGGGCGTGATCCAGTCCGAAGAAGAGGAGCATGCGCTCTGCATCGCCGCGCTCGAAGTCAAGGGCGTGAAGGAGGCGCGCGCGCATCTGAGCTTTCCGACCATGATGCCTTTGATGTGACGATTCGGCACCGTCACGCACTTTGCACGCTGCGCGCGAAGATCCGGCGGACCTTCGTCGCGCACTTTCATTTTTCAACGCTAGAATCCACGCGAGCGGCTCTCTGTACCCATTCGCCGTCGATTGTTCGTCAGATCCTTCAAGTCAATTCGCCCTGAGCCGCTTTATTGCGGCGAATCGTCTGTCTACATTCTCTCCATCGCAGGCCGGCTGTTTCGAAAAGCAGCGGGCCCCGTTCAACGGTATCGAATCGATCGAGGAAACAGATCATGAGCAAGCTTGCAGGTAAGGTCGCTGTCGTCACGGGCGCATCGAAGGGCATCGGCGCGGGTATTGCCAGGGCGCTCGCCGCGGAAGGCGCATCCGTCGTGGTCAACTATTCGAGCAGCAAGGCTGCTGCTGACGCAGTCGTCGCCGACATCACCGCGGCGCAAGGCAAGGCGATCGCGGTCGGCGGCGACGTGTCGAAGGCGGCGGACGCAGAGGGCATCATCAAGGCCGCCGTCGAAACGTATGGAAAGCTCGACATCCTCGTGAACAATTCGGGCGTCTACCAGCTCGCGCCGATTGAAGAGTTCACTGAAGAACAGTTCCACAACCAGTTCAATATCAACGTGCTGGGCCTGCTGCTCACGACGCAAGCGGCGCTCAAGCATCTGAAGGAAGGCGCGAGCATCATCAACATCAGTTCCGTCGTGACGACCATCACGCCGCCGACGAGCGCCGTCTATAGCGGCACGAAAGGCGCTGTCGACGCGATCACGGGCGTGCTGTCGCGCGAACTCGGACCGAAGCAGATTCGCGTCAACGCGATCAATCCGGGCATCGTGATCACGGAAGGCACGCACGAAGCAGGTATCGTCGGCTCCGACTTCGAAACGATGGCCGTGAGCCAGACGCCGCTGGGCCGTGTGGGTCAGCCGCGCGATATCGCGTCGATCGCGGTGTTTCTCGCTTCCGACGACTCGGGCTGGCTGACGGGCGAACGGATCGTCGCGAGCGGCGGCATGCGCTGATACGCCGGCGTAATGGCGCTGTCACATCATCGGAATGTGCAGATGATGTGGATCGTTCAAGGTCTCCGCGACGCGCTGCAACGCGTCGCGGCAATCGTTTCTGTCTTGCGGACCGCCGAGGCAGACACGGATGGTATTGGGCGGATTGCCGTCCGTCGAAAAGGCCGCGCCCGCCACGGCGCCCACGCCCTGATTGCGCAGTTGCAGCGCCAGCTCAGGCGCGCTCCAGTCGCATTGCGCGGGGATCGGCAGCCACAAGTGAAAACCGTCGGGCTGCGCGTCATAGTGCCAGTCCGCGAGTTCATGTGATGCGATCGCCTGGCGCGCGTTCGCTTCCTTGCGGATCGCGTCGAGCATGTCGTGCGCGGTGCCGTCGTTGACCCATTGCGTCGCGAGCATCACCGTGAACGGACTCGGCATCACCGTGGTCGCGCGCAGCGCGCCCGCGACGCGCTGCGTCTGCCGCGAAGTCGGCGCACGAAGATACGCGACGCGCAGCCCTGCGCCGAGCGTTTTCGAAAACCCCGTCACATACCACGTCAGCTCAGGCGCAAGCGAGGCGAGCGCAATGGGCCTGTCGGCAGGCAGCGAGCCGTACGCATCGTCTTCGATGATGGGGACGCTGTAGCGCAGCGCGACGTCGGCGAGCGCCTCGCGCCGCTGCACGGACAGCGTCAGCGTGCTCGGATTCTGCAAAGTCGGATTGCAGTAAAACGCACCGGGCTTTTCGGTCTTGCAGAGCGCTTCGAATGCATGCGGCAACGGTCCTTCTTCATCGCGCGGCAACGGTTGCAGGCGCACGCCGAGTTGTGATGCGATCGCCTTGATGCCGGGATACGCGAGCGTATCGAGGCAAATGGTTTCGCCTGGCCGCGCGAGCTGCGAGACGAGCGCGACGAGCGCGCTATGAATGCCGGGACACACGAGCACGGTATCGTCTTCGCAGTCGGGCACGCGCTCCCTGAGCCATGCACGTCCCGCCGCACGGTCGTCGGGCGTACCGCCAAAATCCTGATAGCGCAGCAGCCGGTAAGGATCCGTCTGCGCGAACAGTTGCGCCGCCGACTCCCTCAGCCGCGCCGCGAGTTCGGGCGGTTCGGGCGGCATGTTCATCGACATCTCGACACTGCTGCCGCCCGCGAGCGGCAGCGTCTGCGTACGCCCGCGCACGAACGTGCCGCTGCCCGCACGCGCATCGAGCAGCCCGCGCTTGCGTGCCTCTGCATAGGCCCGCGCGACCGTCGTGTAGTTCAGTTGCAGTGCGCCCGCCAGATCGCGCAAGCCGGGCAGGCGGTCGCGCGGACGCAGACGTCCGCTCGCGAGATCTTCTTCGATCAGATCCGGTATCACGAGATACGCCGGTTTGCGGCTCTCGGTGAGCCGCTTGAGCCAGTGATGCGTGAGACTGTCCATTGCCTGTGATTCCCGAATTGGATGTATGTGGGCATGCATGAATGTGTCATTCAAACTAACACGCGAATTCCGCAAAAAATAATCCGGTTTCCATTCAATTCGAAACCTGATCGCATTGATTGGATCGATGCACGCTTGCGGGGTATCGCGCACCATCCGCACGCAAAACACGCTGCGTCGATGTGCGAAGCCGGTGCGCGCGCAGCGGCCCCTATTCCCTGAGAAGCCCTGCCGGCCAAGGCTCGTAAAGAATTTTTCGGCTCGCTCGAACCATTGCGGTTTGATTGATTGGAAGTTGATTGCATGAACCGGGCCGGAAATTGGCATATCCGTTGCGTTAAGCGATTCGCCATTCGGGGTATGTCCCGTTGAGCAATCCGATCAATTACGCGACTTATTGGAGAGCGATATGCCTGCCGTCAACAAACCTCTGCATCAGAAAGGCGATTATCTGGTCGACTACGAAGAGAAGGTCTTTCCTGACGTCAAGGCCGAACCCGGCGAGAAAGCGCTCGTCACGTTTCATACCGTCGCATTCGAAGGCTCGATCGGCTTCGTCAATCTGCTGCAGGCCACGCGTTTGCAGCGCAAAGGCTTCGATACGTCGGTGCTGCTCTACGGCCCCGGTGTCACGCTCGGTTTGCAGCGGGGCTTCCCGACGCTCGGCGACGAAGCCTTTCCGGGTCATCTGAACTTCAACAAGCAGCTCGTCAAATTCATGGAAGAGGGCGGCAAGGTGTACGCGTGCCGCTTCGCGCTGCAGGCGCTGTACGGTCATGGCGAAGCGTCGCTGATCGAAGGCATCCGGCCGATCAATCCTCTCGACGTGCTCGACCTGCAACTGCTTCATCGCAAGGAGAACGCGCTGATCATCCATACGTGGACCGTCTGAGCGCGCCGGGTGCCGATCATGTCCGACCAGCGAATCATTCGTGCAGCCGCGGTGCAGATTGCACCGGATTTCGAGCGGCCCGGCGGCACGCTCGACAGGGTATGCGCCGCCATCGACGAAGCGGCGGCGCAACGCGTGCAGCTGATCGTCTTTCCCGAGACGTTTGTGCCGTATTACCCGTACTTCTCGTTCGTGCGTCCGCCCGTTGCGTCGGGTGCCGATCACATGCGGCTCTATGAGCAGGCGGTGGTCGTGCCCGGCCCCGTCACGCAGGCGGTCGCCGAACGCGCGCGCCGTCACGCGATGGTCGTCGTGCTCGGCGTGAACGAGCGCGATCACGGCAGCCTCTACAACACACAGCTCGTGTTCGACGTCGACGGGCGCCTCGTGCTCAAGCGCCGCAAGATCACGCCGACCTTTCATGAACGGATGATCTGGGGCCAGGGCGATGCGGCGGGGCTCAAGGTCGCGCATACGGGCATCGCGCGAGTCGGCGCGCTCGCGTGCTGGGAGCATTACAACCCGCTCGCGCGCTATGCGCTGATGACGCAGCACGAAGAGATCCATTGCAGCCAGTTTCCGGGCTCGCTCGTCGGTCCCATTTTCGCCGAGCAGATCGAAGTGACGATCCGTCATCACGCGCTCGAATCGGGCTGCTTCGTCGTCAATTCGACGGGCTGGCTGACGCAGGCGCAGATCGAATCGGTGACGGCGGACGAGAAGCTGCAAAAGGCGCTGCGAGGCGGCTGCATGACGGCGATCGTCTCGCCCGAAGGACAGCACCTTGCGGAACCGCTGCGCGAGGGGGAAGGCATGGTCGTCGCGGATCTCGACATGTCGCTGATCACGAAGCGCAAACGGATGATGGACTCGGTCGGCCACTATGCGCGGCCTGAGCTGCTGAGTCTTGCGATCAACGATCGTCCCGCCATGCCCGTCGCGCCGATGTCGATGTCGTTCGAACGCGTTCGCCCGGACACCGCGCCGGAAACTACCGATGGAGGCCACGATGAGTGCCAGCATGAACCCGTCGCCGGCTGAGCCGCGCACGCAGCGTCAGATGATGGAACTGCGCACCGAGTTGCAGTCGGCGGGTTTGCGTCTCGTCGATCCGGGCGTGGGCGCCGCGAGCCGGCGTGGCGGCGCGGGGCCTTCGGATCACAAGGCCGTGACGGTTGACGGCGTGACGATCATGGTGCCCGTGCATACCAGTTCCGCATGGAATTCGCCGTTCGTCGCAGGCGCGCCGGACGAAGCGGGCGCGAGCGCACTGTTGCGCGACACGATCCCGATTGCAAGCATCAGTTTTCCGAAAGCGCCGCGCTTCACGCAACTGCAAACGCTCGACGGCGTGCCGTACTCGCACATCGCCACGCTGCACGGCAAGGACGTGCTCGCGACCACGGTGCTGCAAACGTGCATCCGCTACGAGAGCCGCAAGAAGACGTGCAAGTTCTGCGCGATTGGCCAGTCGCTTGCGGCGGGACGCACGATTGCGCGCAAGACACCGGAGCAGTTGGCCGAAGTGGCGCGCGCGGCCGTGCTGCTCGATGGCGTGAAGCATATGGTGCTGACCACGGGAACGCCGCCCACGCCGGATCGCGGCGCGCAGATTCTGTGCGAAAGCGCGTTCGCGATCAAGGCGGCCGTCGATCTACCCATTCAGGCGCAATGCGAGCCGCCCGACGACGATGCGTGGTTCGAACGCATGAAGGCAAGCGGCATCGACGCGCTCGGCATGCATCTCGAAGTGGTGACGCCCGAGGTGCGCGCGCGCGTGATGCCGGGCAAGGCGAGCGTGCCCGTCTCGCGTTATATCGAGGCGTTCAAGGCGGCTGTCGCGGTGTTCGGCAAAGGGCAGGTCAGCACATACATCCTCGCGGGCCTCGGCGATACGGCCGAAGCGATCCTGGCGATTTCGCGCGAGCTGATCGATATCGGCGTGTATCCGTTCGTCGTGCCGTTCGTGCCGATCAGCGGCACGCCGCTCGAAGATCACCCCGCGCCTTCGCCCGAATTCATGAAGTCGATTCTCGCCCCGCTCGGTGCGATGCTGCGCGATGCGCAGATGCGTTCGGCCGACATCAAGGCCGGTTGCGGCAAATGCGGCGCGTGTTCGTCGCTGGCATCGTACGAGGATTGATCATGTTCTGTGCGACATTCGACGAACTCGACGCACTGCCGCTCGCCTATACGCCCGCCGAGTACCGCGTGAAATGGGCGACGCTGCCGTGGGAAAGTAACGAAGCGTACGCGCTGCGGCGCGCAGTGTTCTGCGTCGAGCAGGGCATCTTCGTCGGTGACGACCGCGACGAGATCGACCGTGAGGCGAAGCTGCTGGTTGCGCTCAGCTGCGTTGCGGGGATGCCGGAACAGGTGGTCGGCACGGTGCGCATTCACGAGACGAGTCCGCGCACGTGGCTCGGTTCGCGGCTCGCAGTACATGCGGCGTTCCGTTCGCACGGCAAGCTCGGCTCGACGCTGATTCGCCTTGCCGTCAGCAGTGCGCATGCGCTCGGCTGCGATACGTTTCTCGCGCATGTGCAGCGTCAGAACGTGCCGTTGTTCCGGCGCCTGCATTGGCAAACCGTCGCGGAAGAAATGCTGTTCGGCCGGCCGCACGATCTGATGGAGGCGAACCTCGAACACTATCCGCCGTGCTTCACGCCGGAGAGCGGATTCGTCACGTCGTCGCGAGGCCGCTCATGAGTCTGTGCGCGTTAGTCGAACGGTTGCGCGAAAGCCGCGGCTTTCGCCATAAAACGGATATCGCAGGCGTGGTGGCGTCGCTGGCGTCGAGCCTGCCGAACGGCATGCGCGATCTCGCGCAAGCCGTTGCAGTGGGCGACGACTGCGCGGCGCTGGCCGATGGCGACGGCTACCTGCTCTTCGCAATCGAGGGACTCGTCAGCGATTTCGTCGAAACGATGCCGTGGTTCGCGGGCTACAGCAGCGTGATGGTCAATGTCAGCGACGTCTATGCGATGGGCGGCCGTGCGCTCGCTGTCGTCGATGCGCTTTGGAGCGACGGGCTCGATTCGGCCGCGCAGATTCTCGAGGGAATCGCGGCGGCATCGAAAGCGTATGGCGTGCCCGTCGTCGGCGGGCACAGCAACACGCGCAGCGCGCAGGCGCAGCTCGCCGTGTCGGTCATCGGGCGCGCGCGTGCGCTGCTGTCGAGCTTCAGCGCGCGTGCGGGCGACACGCTCGTGATGGCCGTCGATCTGCGCGGCCGCTTCGAAGATCCCTATCCGTTCTGGAACGCGTCGGTTGGCGCGCCCGCGCAGCGCCTGCGAGACGATCTCGAAGTGCTGCCGCAGCTTGCCGAAAGCGGTCTCTGCGATGCCGCGAAGGACATCAGCATGGCGGGTGTGCTCGGCACTGCGCTGATGCTGCTGGAATGCTCGGGCGTCGGTGCACGCATCGATCTCGATGCAATTCCTCGTCCTGAGCATGTCGATTTCGAACGCTGGCTCAGCGCGTTTCCGAGCTACGGCTTCCTGCTCTCGGTACGCGACGAACAGGTGAATGATGTGCTCGCGCGCTTTTCGCAGCGCGGCGTCGCGGCTGCGGCGATAGGCAAGGTGGATGCATCGCGTGAAGTCGTGCTCGCGCAGCAAGATGAATCGGCATTGCTCTGGAGCTTCCGCGACAGTCCGTTCATCGGCGCTGCGATGGAGGTGGAAGCATGAGCGGCGGCACGACGATGCGCATTGCGCTGTTCACGCATTCCGTCAATCCGCGCGGCGGCGTCGTGCATACGCTCGAACTCGCGCGTGCGTTGCGTGAAGCCGGGCAGGACGTGACGGTCTTCGCGCCATCCGTCGGCGGCGCGCCGATGTTTCGCGCCTCGCCTTGCCGTGTCGTGCTCGCACCCGTCGCCGCGCACGGCGGCGATACGGTGAAAATGGTGCAGACACGGATCGACGCGTTGAAAGCGGCGCTGCTCGAAGAAGGGGTGTCGGGCTTCGACGTGCTTCATGCGCAAGACAGTATCAGCGGCAATGCGCTCGCGGAGTTGCGCGAAATGGGGCGGATCCGCGGCTATGTGCGCACGGTGCATCATCTGGATACCTTCGACAATCCGTGCCTGAGCGAATGGCAACGACGCGCGTTCGCGGATGCCGACACGGTTCTGTGCGTCAGCGATGCGTGGACGAAAAGGATGCGCAACGAATACGGCATCGCAGCGTCGACGGTGAACAACGGCGTGGACGTGGAGCGTTTCCATTCCGCGTGTGAATTCGACGATACCGATATCTGCGCGAAGCTCGGTGTCAGCGGAAAACCGGTCGTGCTGGCTGTGGGCGGCATCGAGGAGCGCAAGAACACGCTGCAACTGCTCGAAGCGTTTGCATGGCTGAAGCAGACGCATCCCGGCGCGCAGCTCGTGATCGCGGGCGGCGCGAGTCTGCTCGACCACGATGGCTATACGCGCCGCTTCATGGCGCGTGCGGCAGCGCTCGGTCAAGCGGTCACGGTCACCGGTCCGCTCGACGACAAGGAAATTATCGCGGTGATGCGCGCATCCGATGTCGTTGCGATGGTCTCGGTGCGCGAGGGCTTCGGCCTCGTCACGCTCGAAGCCCTGGCGGCGGGCAAGCCCGTTGTCGTGTCCCGGATCGAACCGTTCACGGGCTATCTCGACGAACGCGTCTGCTGCTGGGCTGAACCGGGCGACGCCGCCAGCATTGCCGACGCGCTGCGCCGCGCATTGCACGAACGCGGCGGCATCGACTTCGAACACGCGGTCCCCGAACTCTTGGCGCGCTTCAGCTGGCGCGAAAGCGCGCGCCGTCATATCGCGCTGTACGCAAGCCATCTGCGGCACTTCGCGCAAGCACTCAGCGTCTGAATTTTTTACTCAAAGGAAACGTGATGCCAGTCATGCACTTCAAGGTCCAGTGGCCGGACGGCAGCGAGGCCAACTGCTATTCCCCTTCGACCGTGGTCGGCGAATTCTTCGTCGCGGGGCAGTGTTATGCGCTTGCCGATTTTGTGGGGCGTGCACGCGAGGCGCTGCATATCGGCTCCGAACGCGTGCGCGAGAAGTACGGCTTCGCGTGCTCGGCGGCGATGGATCAGCTCGCGCAGATCGAGGACCAGGCGCGGCGCTTCGCCGTCGATCCCCAGGCGGAAGTCAAGGTCGTCGAACTTTTGTGAACCCGGATGCGGCGCGTCGTACAAACGCGCGCACGCCGCATTCAGATCGAACGCAGGAACGAATCATGTCGAACGCGAACAACGTTGTTCAAGATGCATCGAACGGAGTGCCGCACCATACGGTCATCGTGGTCGGCGGCGGCCAGGCGGGCCTGTCGATCAGCTACTACCTGAAAGAGGCGGGCATCGATCATCTCGTGCTCGAAAAGCACACAGTCACGCATACGTGGCGCTCGCAGCGCTGGGATGCGTTCTGCCTCGTCACGCCGAACTGGCAATGTGCGTTGCCGGGTTATCCGTACACGGGCGACGATCCGCATGGCTTCATGAAGAAGGACGAGATCATTGCCTATCTGGACGGGTTCATCGACATGGTCGACGCGCCTGTACTCGAGCATACGGAGGTGCGCAAGGTGAAGCGGTTGCCGTCGGGCGGCTATTTCGTGTCCACCTCGAACGGCGACTTCACGGCCGATCATGTCGTGGTCGCGTCGGGTGGCTATCACACGCCCATCGTGCCGCGCATGGCCGAACGTCTGCCGTCCGGGATCGTGCAGATGCAGTCGTCGCACTATCGCAATCCGCACGCATTGCCCGACGGGGCGGTGCTCGTCGTCGGTTCGGGGCAGTCCGGCGCGCAGATCGCGGAAGATCTGCACCTGGCGGGCCGCAAGGTCTATCTCGCCGTCGGCGAAGCGCCGCGCTGCGCGCGCTTCTATCGTGGCCGCGACGTCGTCGACTGGCTCGCGGACATGCGCTACTACGACATGCCCGTCGATCAGCATCCGCTGCGCGAAGGCGTGCGCGACAACACGAACCACTATGTGACGGGCCGCGACGGCGGCCGCGATATCGACCTGCGGCGCTTCGCGCTGGAGGGCATGGAACTGTATGGCCGGCTCGACGATCTGCGCGACGGCAGCCTGCAATTCGCGCCAAACCTGATCGCCAGCCTGGACAGCGCGGACGATACGTATAACCGCATCAATGCGAGTATCGATGCGTTCATCTGCAGGCAGGGCATCGATGCGCCTGCCGGCTTGCCATACACACCCGTGTGGCGGCCGGAACGCGAGCGCACCTCGCTCGATCTGGCTGCGAGCGGGATTTCGTCGATCATCTGGTGTATTGGGTTCAGACCTGATTTCAGCTGGATCGATGCACCCGTGTTCAACGGACGCGGTTATCCCGCCCACAATCGCGGCATCACGCCGCAAGACGGCTTGTATTTCATCGGCTTGCCGTGGCTGCATACATGGGGATCGGGCCGCTTCTCGGGCATCGCACGCGATGCCGGACATGTCGTGGGCGCGATTCGCTCGGCGCTCGACGCGGCATCGACGAGTCTCGCGGCGTGAACATGATCCATCGCTATCGCGCAGGCATGCCGCAGTTGAGCTACACGGGATTGTCGGAGAACTGGTTGCTCAAGGAGTGCGGGCATCGTCACTGGGAGGCGCTTGCGGCGCACGCGAGCCGCGCGCAGACGGACTTTCGCGACGACAATGGCAGCCGCTCGTATGCGGCCTTTACGGCCATCCGCCTGCAGACCAGCGGCCTCGATTCGATTTCCGAAGACGACGCGTTCGACCTGCATAGCGCGCTGTGCAGGACCGGGCCGGTGCGCCATTTCAGCACGCATCGTATCGTGCGCGGCGACGCGCAGATCGCGGAGCTTTCCATGTCGTCGGCATTCGTCACGCGCGGCGAGGCGCGCAGCAATCGATCCGTCGCGCGCGCGGCGCTGGCTGAATTGACGGGTGAGATCGTGCCGATGCCCGAGCGCGCGTTGCATCTGGCGAAGATGAGCAGGCGCCTGCGCGGTGCGGACCGCGCCGCGTTGCCCGATCTCGCACACGCGGCGAACGAGCCAGTCGAATTCTTACCGTGTCCGAACAGCGATTTCAACGGCGCGGACCTGCTGTACTTCGCGAGCTTCCAGGCTTTCGTCGATCGCGCCGAATGGCAGTGGCGGCGCGACGACGAGCCACCCGTCGTCACGAGCCGCTCGCTGTTCTACTACGGCAATGTCGATGTCGGCGATGTGTTGAGCGTACGGATGATCGGGCGATTCGAAGACGAGCAGGGCATCCGGCACTGGACGGAAGTGCGGCGCAAGAGCGACGGCATGAAGATCGCCGATGTGACGACTGAAAAGCGCTGGAGGCGCCGATGAGCGCGAACCCGATGCGGCGCCGCCACGCCGTGCCGCTCGCGAGCGTCTACACGCATGCGGACATCGACGGCATCGCGCATCTCGACAGCATGCCGGGCGAGGCGCCGTTCGTGCGCGGGCCGTTTGCGTCGATGTACACGGACAAGCCGTGGACGATACGCCAGTACGCGGGCTACGCGCAGGCCGCCGACACGAATCTCGCTTTCCGCACGGCGTTGGCGGAAGGCGCTCAAGGCTTATCGGTCGCGTTCGATCTGCCGACGCAACGCGGCTACGATTCTGACGATCCGGCCGCGCGCGACGACGTGGGAATGACGGGCGTTGCGATCGATACCGTGGAGGACATGATCCGCCTGTTCGAGGGCATTGCGCTCGAACGCGTGTCCGTGTCGATGACGATGAACGGCGCGGTGTTGCCTGTGCTCGGCGCGTTGATCGTCGCCGCGCAAGAGCGCGGCATAGACCCGTCGCAACTGCGAGGCACGATCCAGAACGACATTCTCAAAGAGTTCATGGTGCGCAACACGGGCATCTTCGCGCCGGAACCGTCGCTGCGCATCGCTGCCGACGTCGCCAGTTACCTTGCGCAAAACGTGCCGCGCTTCAATGCGCTGTCGGTATCGGGCTATCACTTTCAGGAAGCGGGCGCGGACGCCGTGCTCGAACTCGCGCTGACGATGGCCAACGCGCGCACCTACGTCGAGACGCTCGTGCAGCGCGGCATGCCGGCGAACGCCGCATGCGCGCGCATGAGCTTCTTCTTCGGCGTCGGCACGGACTTCTATGTCGAGATCGCAAAACTGCGGGCCGCGCGTCTGCTGTGGTCGGAAATCGCTGCGCGAAGCGGCGCGACGTCGGACAAGGCTCGTGCGCTGCGCATGCATTGCCAGACTTCGGGGTGGTCGCTGACCGCGCAAAAGCCGATGAACAACGTCGTGCGAACGACGGTCGAGGCGCTCGCCGCGATCTTTGGCGGAACCCAGTCGTTGCACACCAACGCGTATGACGAGGCGCTGGCGTTGCCTTCCGCGCAATCGGCGCGGCTCGCTCGCGACACGCAACTGGTGCTGCAGCACGAAACAGGCGTGTGCGACGTGGTCGATCCGTGGGCCGGTTCATACATGATGGAAGCGCTGACGGCGGAGCTGGCGTCGCGCGCGCGAGCGTTGCTCGATGAGATCGATGCGCGCGGCGGTGTCGTCGACGCGATACGTTCGGGCTGGGTGCGCGAACGCATTCACGAATCAGCGCTGCATGCGCAGGCGGATATCGAAAGCGGGGAGCGTGTGATCGTCGGCGTGAACCGCTTCGTCGCCGATGACGAGCCGATCGCATCGCAGCGCGTGGATGCGGCGCAGATCCGGATGTTGCAGACGCGGCGCATCGATCAGACGAAGCGCACCCGCGACGCACGGCGCGTGAGCGATGCGCTCGTCGCACTTCAACAGGCAGCGCGCGACGGCGAGCGCAATCTGCTGGAATTGACGATTGAATGCATGCGGGCGCGCGCCACAGTGGGCGAATGCACGCAAGCGCTGGAAGCCGTGTGGCCGCGGCAATCCATCGATCTGCCACTGTCGGCCGGCCTGTACGGCGCGCGACTCTCGTCCGACGCGCAATGGCAGGCGGCATGCGAAGCCGTCGCGCAAGCAGCCCGGCAATTGGGCCGGGCGCCCCGCATTCTGTTGGCCAAGCTCGGCCAGGACGGCCACGACCGCGGCATACGCGTGGTTGCTGCGGCTCTCGCGGACGCGGGTTTTGCGGTGACGACGGGGGCGATGTTCGCGTCTGCCGGGCAAACCTGCGAACTGGCAGTGGCGCATGGCGTCGACGTGATCGGCATATCGTCGCTGGCGGGCGCGCATATCGAACTGGTGGCGCATCTGCTCGACGAACTGCGCAATCGGCGAGCACGTATTCCCGTCGTCGCGGGCGGAAATATCGACGACGCGAGTGAGCTTGCGTTGAAGGCACGAGGCGTGGCCGGCTGCTTTCCCACGGGCGCGAGCGTCTGCACGATCGTCATCGAACTGGCGTCGCTTGCCGTTCGCGCTGCAATAAAAAAACCTCGGCACCTTATGGATGCCGAGGTTTAGTGCTTGCCACGCGCAATACAACATTGCTGCTGCAAGCTCTGCGGGTTGAAGGCCGAGGGCCGCGGGCACTCGCGCAGTGATCCCGACGCGCTCCGGTTAAAAGGAGGAAGGAAATGCCCGAAGCGACGTTGACGGCATTATTCTTGCGCGGCCGGCTTTCGTACAGCAGCAGTTGGCGAAGAATTCAGCGCAGCAGATGCGATGCATGACGGCCACGCGTCAGATCAGCAAGCGGTCGTCGGCCGACGGCTTGCGTTCGACCAATGCCGCGAGCTTGCGCAACGCCGACGTCAATTCCGTGCGCCGCGCGCACCCGCCGAGCGAGATGCGGATCGCGTTCGGCACGTCGCCGTCCTGGCAGAACGCGGACGAGGGCGCAACGACCAGGCCTTCCGTGCGCGCCGCCGCCGCGAGGCTTTGCGCGGCCCAATGCGCGGGCAGCGGCTGCCACACATGAATGGCGCCGCTGAACGCCGCCATGCCGACCGTCGACAGTATCTGTTTGGCCGCCAGCAGGCGTTCCCCCGATTCCTTCAGGATGCCCGTCAGCACTTCCGTTGCGGTGCCGTCGAGTATCCATTGCGTGACCAGTGAAGTGGTCAGCGGCGGCGACATCAGCGACAGCGAACGCAACGCCTTCAGAAACGCCTCTTGCGCGCCAGCATCCGGAAGCACCAGAAACGCCGCGCGCAGGCCCGGCGAGATGCATTTGGACAGCGTGGACAGGTAATACACCTGCTGCGGCGCGAGCGTTGCAAGCGGCGCGGGTGGATCGTCGGCAAAGAGCCAGTACGGATCGTCCTCGACGACGGGAATGTCATGGCGCGCCGCGACGGCGAGCAGATCCTGGCGACGCTGCGCGGGCATGGTTTGCGCGGTCGGATTGCGAATGGTCGGATTCAGATAGATGAGGCCGCCGTCCGCATGCGCGCAGGCCGCGTCGAGCGCGTCGGGCCGCATGCCGTATTCGTCGCAGCCGATCACATCGAGCGTGCGTCCCAGTTGCCGCGCGATCAGCGGCAGACCCGGATAGATCAGCTGCTCGGTAAAGATGGGCGCGTTCGCCTGAGTCAGCGCCAGAATCAGCGCGGCGAGCGCCGAGTGCGCGCCCGGCGTCACGGCCACGCGCGACGGGTCCACGCGCCCGAGGATGGGCTTGAGCCACGCAGCGCCTGCCTGACGGTCCGTGTCGCTGCCGCCGCCCAGCTGATACGTCATCAGCAGATCGATGTCGCTGCGCACGAGCACCTGCGAAAGCCCGCGCTTGAGCAACATGGCGAGATCGAGATCGGCAGGCGAAGGCGGAATGTTCATGCTCAGGTCGATCTGCTGCATGAACGTCGCCTTGGGCGGTGCGATGAACGTGCCGAGCGGTCCGCGCGATTCGATCAGGTTGCGCCGATGCGCTTCGGCAAAACCGCGCGTCACCGTAGTGAGGTCCACGCCGATCATCTCCGCCAGCTTGCGCTGCGGCGGCAAACGGTCGCCGGGATTCAGCCTGCCGTCGGCGACGGCGCGTTCGATCAGATCGACGATCTGCAGATAGCGCGCCTTGCCGTTCTCCGCGAAGCTGGTAATCCAGTCGGGCCGCCGCGCGGCGCGCTTGCGTGTAGCTGATGAAGAAGGCATGTGTGGCATCTTGTCGCGCATGTATGGCATATGTCTTACTCTAGCATGCGCCGCCATAGCCTATGTATGTATCCGCTGGAAGGCCGCCGCCATGGCGGGAAAATCGCGTCTGATCGACGGTTGGGGGATAGATGCAT
The DNA here is from genome assembly GCF_007995085.1 of Paraburkholderia azotifigens. GTDB lineage: Bacteria > Pseudomonadota > Gammaproteobacteria > Burkholderiales > Burkholderiaceae > Paraburkholderia > Paraburkholderia azotifigens. The sequence continues at coordinate 1,128,127 of NZ_VOQS01000005.1, read as the reverse complement.
GGGGCTATGTAACCCGGCAACCAACCTGAAAGCATGCGCAACCCACCTACACCCGGGGGTTCTCCCCATACAGCGGGACGCTGGCCCCGCTCTCATCCATTCCGAAGACATCTCGTGCGCGCAGGCCGCGTCGCCGCAACCGGCGCGCTTAGCCTGCTGGGCGGCTGCAGCATGGTGCTTTTCGATCCGAAAGGCGCGATCGGCGTGCAGGAGAAAAACCTGATCCTGATCGCGCTCGGCCTGATGCTGCTCGTCGTGATTCCCGTGATTGCGCTGACGCTGTACTTTGCGTGGCGCTACCGCGAGTCCAACACGAAGGCCACGTACGCGCCGACGTGGGCGCATTCGAACACGATCGAAGTCGTCGTGTGGACGATTCCGTGCATCATCGTCGCGACGCTTGCTGTGCTGATCTGGAAGACAACGCACAGCCTCGATCCATACAAGCCGATCGAGTCCGACGTGAAGCCCGTGCGCGTGGAAGTGGTCGCGCTGAACTGGAAATGGCTGTTCATTTACCCCGACTACGGCGTGGCGTCCGTCAACCAGCTCGCGCTGCCCGTCGATACGCCCGTCGATTTCCGTCTGACGGCGGAATCGCTGATGAACTCGTTCTTCATTCCGCAGTTGGGCAGCCAGGTCTACGCGATGTCCGGCATGCAGACGCAACTGCATCTGATCGCGAACAGCAAGGGCACGTATGCGGGCCGTTCGTCGGCATTCAGCGGTCCCGGCTTCTCGGATATGGACTTCAATACGGTCGTCACGAGCCGCGGCGAGTTCGACGCCTGGGTGGCGCATGCGAAAGCGTCGCCGACAACGCTCGACGTCGCCGCCTACGACGTGCTGCAGCAGCCGAGCAGAAAGAACGCCGTGACGCTGTATAGCAACGTGGCGCCGGGGCTCTTCGACGGCATCGTCTATCAGTACATGCGCGATGCGAGCGGCCGCCCGATCTGCACGACGGCCAACGCGGACATGTACGTCAAGCCGGCACGCCTGCCTTCACACGCAGCATTGGTATCGGAGTAGTGGAAATGTTTGGAAAACTTACGCTCGATGCGATTCCGTATCACGAGCCCATCATCATGGGCACGCTCGGCGTCGTCATCCTGGGTGGTCTCGCGCTGCTCGGCGCGCTCACCTATGCGGGCAAATGGCCGTATCTGTGGAAGGAGTGGATTACCTCCGTCGATCACAAGCGGATCGGCGTGATGTACATCATTCTCGCGCTCGTCATGCTGCTGCGCGGTTTCGCCGACGCGATCATGATGCGCGCGCAGCAGGCCATCGCATTCGGCGACGCAGCGGGCTATCTGCCGCCGCATCACTACGATCAGATCTTCACCGCGCACGGCGTCATCATGATCTTCTTCGTCGCGACGCCGCTGATTCTCGGCCTGATGAACGTCGTCGTGCCGCTGCAGCTCGGCGCTCGCGACGTCGCGTATCCGTTCGTCAACTCGCTCGGCTTCTGGCTGTCCGTCGTGGGCGCGGTGCTGGTGATGATCTCGATGTTCGTCGGCGATTTCGCGGCGACGGGCTGGGTCGCGTATCCGCCGTTGTCCGAGCTCGGCTACAGTCCAACGACGGGCGTCGACTACTACATATGGTCGCTGCAGGTCTCGGGACTGGGCACGACGCTGAGCGGCATCAACTTCATCGTGACGATCCTGCGCATGCGCGCGCCCGGTCTGAACCTGATGAAGATGCCCGTGTTCTGCTGGACGGCGTTGATCACGAACATCCTGATTGTCGCCGTGTTCCCCGTGCTGACGGGCACGCTCGCGCTGCTCACGATGGACCGCTATCTCGACATGCACTTCTTCACGAACGAGCTTGGCGGCAACGCGATGATGTACATCAACCTGATCTGGGTCTGGGGCCACCCGGAGGTGTACATCCTGATTCTGCCCGCATTCGGCGCGTTCTCCGAGATCATCGCGACCTTCTCGGGCAAGCCGCTGTTCGGCTACAAGTCGATGGTGTATGCGACTTCGTCGATCGGCATTCTGTCGTTCTTCGTCTGGCTGCATCACTTCTTCACGATGGGCTCGGGTGCGAACGTCAATGCGTTCTTCGGCATCATGACGTCGATCATTTCCGTGCCGACGGGCGTGAAGCTCTTCAACTGGCTGTTCACGATGTATCGCGGCCGTATCCGCTACCACTCGTCCACGCTCTGGACGATCGGCTTCATGGTGACGTTCGCCGTCGGCGGCATGACGGGCGTGCTGCTCGCGGTGCCGGGCGCGGACTTCGTGCTGCACAACAGTCTGTTCCTCGTTGCGCACTTCCACAACGTGATCATCGGCGGCGTCGTGTTCGGCTGTCTCGCGGGCATCAGCTACTGGTTCCCGAAAGTGTTCGGCTTCACGCTCGACGAATTCTGGGGCAAGGTGGCGTTCTGGTGCTGGCTGGTCGGTTACTGGCTGGCGTTCACGCCGCTGTACATCCTCGGTTTCGAAGGCATGACGCGCCGCATGAATCACTACTCGGTGCCCGAGTGGCATGTGTGGCTGGTCGTCGCGCTGGTGGGCGCTGTCGTCGTCGGCATGGGCATTCTCGCGCTGCTGATCCAGTTCGCGGTGAGCATCCGTAACCGCGAGCAGAACCGCGACGTCACGGGCGATCCGTGGAATGCGCGCAGCCTCGAATGGTCGACGGCATCGCCTGCGCCGTTTTATAACTTCGCGCACGTTCCCGTCATCACGTCGCTGGAGCAGCACTGGGACGACAAGCAGTCGGGACGCGCCTACGTGCAGCCCCGGAAGTACGAAGACATTCACATGCCGCGCAACACGGCGGCGGGCTTCATCATCGCCGCGTTCAGCCTGCTGTTCGGCTTCGCGATGGTGTGGCACATGTGGCTGTTCGCTGCCGTGGGGCTGATCGGCATGATCGCGACGTTCATCGCGCGCTCGTACGATCAGGACGTCGATTACTACGTGCCCGCCGCGGAAGTCGAGCGGATCGAGAACGCGCGTTTCGCGCTGCTGGAAAGCGGCGATCACGAGCACATTGCGGAGATGGCCTGACCATGACAAGCGTATCGACCTACGGGGCCGGCGATCAGCACGACGCGCACGGCCATCACGACGACGGCACCCGCACGACGCTCGGGTTCTGGATTTACCTGATGAGCGACTGCCTGATCTTCGCGACGCTGTTCGCGACGTTCGGCGTGCTCGCCAACGCGACGGCGGGCGGGCCCACGGGCAGGCAGCTGTTCGAACTGCCTTACGTGCTGGGCGAAACGCTGCTGCTGCTTGCCAGCAGCTTCACGTTCGGCATGGGCATGCTGAACGTGTATGCGAACGAGCGCGGCAAGGTGATCGGCTGGCTCGCCGCGACGTTCGTGCTGGGAGCGGGTTTCATCGGCATGGAAGTGTACGAGTTCGCCAAGCTGGTGAGCGACGGCGCGGCGCCTTCGACGAGTGCGTTCCTGTCGGGTTATTTCACGCTCGTCGGCACGCATGGTTTGCACGTGACGACGGGTTTGCTGTGGATCGTCGTGACGATGCATCAGATCGGCAAGTTCGGTCTCACGCCCGTCACGCGGCGCCGGATCGCGTGCCTGAGTCTCTTTTGGCACTTCCTCGATCTGGTGTGGATCTGTGTGTTCAGCCTTGTCTATCTGCGTGAATTTCTATGAACAAAACATCTGAATCGAAGGCGGCCCATGCGCACGATCAACACGCTTCGCACGGCAACGTGAAGAGCTATGTGATCGGTATGCTGCTGTCGCTGGCGCTGACGTTCGCATCGTTCGGCGTGGTCATGGGGCATCTCGTGCCGCGCACGATGGGACTGACGGCTGTGGTCGTACTGTGCGTCGCGCAGTTGCTGGTGCAGCTGCGCTACTTCCTGCACCTGGGTTCGTCCGCGGATCAGCGCTCGAACACGGGGATTTTCGTGTGCACGGCATTGCTGATCGCGATCGTTGTGGCGGGCTCGCTGTGGGTGATCCACAACGCGAACGTGAACATGATGCCGACGCAGATTTCTATCGAGCGCGCATTGGCGCGCGATTGAACGACGTTAAAAAAGGGCGGTTTCCGCCCTTTGTCTGCTGCGTTTTCGCTGGGGTTCGCTTCACTCGACAAGATGAAGCGGACCACTCGCTTCGAAGATTACCTGTCGCGCTGCCTGAACGGCGCATCGCGAACCACATCGCCCTGATAGAACGCCGCGAATCGATCCAGCTGGCGTTGCGCATCGGCGGGATCGACATCGGCGCTTAGCACGGCGCTCGAAAATCCCGTGCGTTCCATCTGGATCAGCTGATCCACGAGCACCTCACCCGTTGCGCGCAGATCGCCCGTGAAGCCCAGCCGGCGCCTGATCAGATACGCCTGGCTGAAGGCCCGGCCATCGGTAAAGCTCGGAAAGTGAAGCTCGACGCGATTCGCGTCAGCGATAGCGTCGCTGTACGCAAACGGATCGGCGTCGTTGTCGAGCGAGACGACGTGTTCGACGGTATCGCCGGAATGATGGGCGGCAGCGAGAATGCGGATGCGCGTTTTCCCGTTCATGCCGACACCTCCATGGGCGTGCGCACGGCATTCGCCGCCGCCTTGAACGGATCGGCGCCGATACGCCGCACCGTTTCGATGAAGGTCTCGCGACGCGGGCCCGACTGCGTTCTGTGCTCGACATAGGTGCGCAACACGGCATCGATTACGTCGGGCACTTCGTGCGCGGAAAACGATGGCCCGATCACCTTGCCTGGCTGCGCAGCGCCGCTTGCATGCGATCCATCCGATCCGCCGAGCGTGACCTGATACCACTCCGCGCCGTCCTTGTCGACGCCGAGAATGCCGATATGTCCGCTATGGTGATGGCCGCACGAATTGATGCAGCCGCTGATGTGCAGATCCACTTCGCCGATATCCTCGAGTTCGTCCATGTCCTGATAGCGCTCGGTGATCGCTTCCGCAACGGGCAGTGAGCGCGCATTCGCGAGCGCGCAGAAGTCGCCGCCCGGACACGCGATCATGTCCGTCAGCAGGCTGACATTGGCGCTCGCCAGTCCGACGCCGCGTGCCGCCTCCCACAACGTGAGCAGATCATTCTCGTGCACCCACGGCAGCACGATGTTTTGGGTGTGCGTGACGCGTGCTTCCCCCGCCGAAAAGCGGTCGACGAGATCGGCGACCTGATCGAGCTGATCGGCGGATGCATCGCCGGGCGCTTGCAGCAGACGCTTGAACGACAGCGTGACGATGCGCAGCTGCGGATTCCTGTGATGCGCGACATTGCGCTCCAGCCAGCGCGCGAAGGCGGGATGCTGGCTCGAAGCATCGCGAACCCTCGCGACCGCGTTCGGATCGGCAGCTTTGTTGACTGACTCAGTAGCAGGCTGCACGAAATACGCGCTCACACGCTCCAGTTCGGCTTGCGGAATCGTATGCGGGCCGCCGTCATGCTCAACGATCTGGCGGAATTCTTCCTCGACCTCGTCGATGTATTTCCGGCCTTCCGCCTTCACGAGAATCTTGATGCGCGCCTTGTACTTGTTGTCGCGCCTGCCGTACTGGTTGTACACGCGGACCACGGCCTCGATGTAATTCATGATGTGCTGCCACGGCAAAAACTCGCGCAGCACCGTGCCGATCACAGGCGTGCGGCCCATGCCGCCGCCCACGGTCACGCGGAAGCCGAGTTCGCCATTCTCGCCATAACGCAGCCGCAGGCCGACGTCGTGCCAGTCGGTCGCAGCGCGGTCGTCGTCCGCGCCCGTGATCGCGATCTTGAACTTGCGCGGCAGAAACGCGAACTCGGGGTGCAGCGTCGTCCACTGACGCATGATTTCGGCGAAGGGCCGCGGGTCGGCGATTTCGTCGGGCGCGACACCCGCGCGCTCGTCGCATGAAATGTTGCGGATGCAGTTGCCGCTGGTCTGGATGCCGTGCATGTCGACGGTCGCGAGCAGGTCCATTACGTCGGCGGCCTTCGCAAGCGGAATCCAGTTGAACTGCACGTTGGTGCGCGTCGTGAAGTGCGCGTGATGCGTCGGCAGTCGAACGGTGCCGAGCTTGCGTTGCGCGTCCAGCGCCTGACGATAGACGTCCGCCTCGGGCGCGTCGTATTCGCGCGCCACGCGTGCGAGCACGCGCAGCTGCGCGCTCGACAGCTCGCCGTACGGAACGGCCACGCGCAGCATCGGCGCGTGCCGCTGCACATACCAGCCGTTTTGCAGCCGCAAGGGACGGAAGGCGTCTTCGCTCAACCGGCCGTCCTGCCAACGTTCGATCTGGTCGCGGAACTGCGCGGCCCGATTGAGCAGAAATGCTTTGTCAAACTCGTTGTACTGATACATGGCTTACCAAGAGGACGGCGCAAGCATGCGTGTGACGCTCGCGCCTGGGGATGCGGAACGGCGGCCGAAACCATCGGGCTGTCGTTCCGACGGGGACATGTATGTCGAATCTAACGGCGGGCGTGCGGACCGGCAAGACGCAGATGACGCGAAAATGACGGCAGCAGATGAGAAAAACGGGGCGCCGTGGCCCCGGTTCGAAAGAAGGATGAAAGAAGGGTGAGTGCGCGGACTGCTAGGACAAGACGGTGGTGTGCGGAATCATAGCGGCCTGGCCATGCAGTTCGCCGTGCTCGTCGATCAGTTGCCATACTGTCGCGCGTTCGATCCAGAAACGCCCGCCCGTCTTCGCGATGCGCACGCCGCGATAGCCCGACACGTAGCCGTCGCGCGTCACCTGATCGAGAAACGCCTGGCGTTCGCTGCGCTCCGGCGCCTCCGCGGAGAGGCGCGACGGCAGGGCCGTCAGTTCGATCCAGTCGTAGCCGAACAGGGTTTGCGCGCGGCGGTTGCCGTAGACGAACACGGGGTCGTCGGCGGCATTGTGGGCGAGCAGCCCGAAGGGCGCGTCTTGATACAGCCATGCAATGGCATCGTCGACACGTTCGTGTTTCGGAACGAGGTCCGTGCCAAGCAGCCGCGCATAGCTGCCCGTCAGCAGGTTGAAGAAGTTCGGATCGGTTCGCAAGTCCATCGGTTGGAGTCTCCAGGCGGTCGCGACATTCTAGCGTGACGATGTTTTGCGCACAGATGTCATGCGCGGATCCACGAGAAGTTGCCTGTCACGATCGCTTCGAAACGCTCGTCGCTTGCTTCGAGAATGCTTTGCTTCCAGTACGCGCCGTGCTCCGAGTAATGCGCGAGCAGGTCGGCGAGCGTCTCGCCAGTCGGCGCGTCGTCGAACGGCACGCGCACCAGCAGCACGACGTTGCCATAGTCCGAATCGAGGCCGAGTTGCGCCTGATCCTGCGCGTACACGAGCAGATTCGCTTCGAGCATCAGCCGGTAGACGGTCGACACGCGTCCCGCCGTCACCGCGCCGAAATCGAAGCTCAGATAGATGGCGAGAGGATCTTCGTCGTAGCAGTCGAGGCGCACATCGAGCCCGCCCACTTCGATCGAATGCGTCTCCAGCACGTGCTCAACATCGGGCAAGCCCACCGCCTCGCACAGCGACGCGACGAGTTCTACGTAGCGGTCTTCACTCACGGTGCGAATACCCGTTCAAACAGGAGAGATTCATGCGGATGACGAGCGCAGCCGGCCGCCTCGCAGACGGCCAGCCAACGCGCATTACGATGCCTGTGCGGCCTTCTGGATGCTCGACGCACCCGACTTCATCGCTTCGCCGAGCGCTTGCAGCAGGCTCGCATTCGATTGCGCCTGGGCGATCTCGAGCTGTTGTTGCGCGTTGTTGTTGATCGTGGCTTCGGCGGCTGCCGTTGCGCCACCCGAATTGATACCGCTTGTGATGCCGCTCAGTGCGGCTTGTCCTGCTGTTGCAAGACCGGGCATGGTTGCTCTCCTGGAAAGATCCGGCCAACAGGATGTCGGACCGGTGGTTGAAAAAGCGTTCGATGCTTGACGTGATGCAGGCTCAGCCGCGCAATGCGTCCTCGCGCAACTGGCCGACGATGCGGCTCGCAGCGACGAGTCCGCGATAGATGCGGGCGCGGGCGTCGCGGTCGGCGGCCGTGCCGTCGGCGGCGTGATTCAATTGCTCGGCGCTGTCTTCGAGCGCCTTGCGCAGTTCAGCGACGTGCGCATCGGCATTTGCAGCCGTCACGACTGTCTGCAATTCCATGAAGTGTTGCGCGTGGCGTTCGATGGCTTCGTACATGTTCATCTCCGTAACGTGTCGGCCGTCTGCGCGACGGACGTGTGAGGTAAGTCGAGGGCATGCCGCGCCGCCGCTGGCATGGCATCGCTTGCGGGTTGCGCTGTGGCCGGGGCGGCGGGCGCGGCCGTGTCGCTCGTTGCATCGGCCGCGTTCGCGCCGCTCGCAGCCGTGTCGTTGTCGAGAATGAAGATGTGCTTCACGCCATCGGGCGTTTGCGCATAACGCACCGTGTCCGACGACACAATCGCGATGTAGCTCGCGCCCACGGGCGCATCCGCCTGCCCGGCACCCGTCGCGTCGATGCGGATGTCCTTCACATTCGCGGGCAGGTCGGGACGGATGCGTTTGACGCCTTGCTGCAACGCGTCCATATCCACATCTTTGCCTGCAATCGAAAACACGCCGCTGCCGTCGTAATGCACGCTGATGCCCGCAACGGGCAGGCTTTCGCCGATGCTGCGCCGGATCACTTCGGCGATGCCGTACTGCGCCTGCACACGCGGCGACGTGATGGCCGCCAGCAGACGCCGCGCGGCGAGATTCTCCGATTCGTTCGCGACGAGGCCGCGCACCAGCACGCCGCCATGGCCGTCGAGCGATGCCCGCAGTTCGTTCAGATGCGCGCTCGCGAATTCGCGGTTCACGTTCTCCATTGCCGCGACGTCGTTCGGGAGCATCGACGCTTTGGCGCGCGTCGTCAGCGACAACGCGCCGACACACGCGACGATGGCCAGCGCGACACACGCCGCGCCGATCGCAACGAAGGCGCGGCGCCGCGAGCGAACGGCGCTGCTTTGCGCGTCGCCGGACTGACCGGGCTTCAGCAGCGTCGACAGCAAGGCGAGGTCGCTCGGCCATTCGACATCGTCGGGTCCGATGCAGATCACGCTCTGGTCGAACTGCATCGGCAGAAAATCGAGCATGAAGACGGACGCGGTGTCTTCGATGATGGCTTCCGCTGGCGCCGGGGCTTCTGTCTCGCTGTGCCCCGTGTTCGCGTCATCACGGGCTTCATCGCCAGCGGGCGCATCGGGCGCATCGGGTGCAAGCGCAGCGAGCCGCCTTACGGTCACGACATCGTTCTCGCCTACTTCGACGATCGCGGACGGCCCCGTCCAGTCGGTGATGCGGATGTCGGCGTCGTCGTCCGCGTCGATCCGGTGCAGACCGGGACCGAGCGGGGCGGTCGCGCCAGCATGAATACCCGTCAGGATGCGCAGTTGTTTCATGAGTTCCGTCGATCAGGCCGGTTCCTTCGATGAGTCGCAGATTAATGGACGCACGGGCCACGATCTGTCTGCTTTGCGAAGGCACTCGCGCGAACGCGAAGCGACCTCAGCTGTCGGGCTCCGACGGCAGTGCGCACGCTTGGGCGGCACGTGTGCTGCGCGCGTGGGCGATGCCGTGGAGCGCCGCGTTCGCGCTTGCTGCGCGGCCTTCGCGGGCCGCCAGGATCGGTGCGCCTGCAACTAGCGCGAGCAGCGGCGCGAGAACGTTGCGCGTGGCCTTCGCCGTACTTGCGCGAGGTGGATCGTGTGCGGCGACTGCTTCGGGCTCGGGCGATGTCTGAACAGCCCGGTCCGCTGCGCGCGCCGTCGCGTCCATCAACGATTGCCGGACCTGTGCAAGCGACGCGAGCGGCAACGCGCCTTCGTGCCGCCGCAGCGTGCGTAACTGGTTCATCGCGCCGTGCAGCGGGCGGTCCGGTTTGAGCAAGGCATCGCACCAGGCGCGGGCCAATGCCTCGCGTCGCGATGCGCCTTGCAGCGTCAGCGCAGGCGAGCCTGCGAACATCGGTAAGGCGGCAACCGCACGAGCCGCGTCATCCGCGCCGGCGAGCGTGAAATCGTCGTCGCGCGCATCGTGCCTGCGCTGGCGTTGCTCCTGCTGCTGTCCGCCTTGCTGCTGCTGACCGCCGCCTTTCGAGCCGCCATTGCCGCCGTCGCGCGTCACGCGCAGCGGCGCGTTGCGCTGGCGGTCGGCGTTTCTCGCGTTCTGAGCAGATCGCGCAGTGTTCGACGGGCGAGCCGTAGCTGGACGGCGTGTCGCGGCGAAACGCATCGCGGCTGCCTTGCCCTGACGCTTTTTCGCCAGTGCTTTTGCAAGACGCCGCGCGTTGGCCGAACGCGCCTGGCCTTGCAGATGCGCATGATGCGCATGCGCGAAGCGTACGTTGTTGCGCAGCGTCGAGGCGAATCGTGCGCGTGTGTGCTGCTTTGCGGGTTCGACCTGGCCGCGCTGGGTCTGCGCGGTCTCTTGCGTGGCCGAGGGGCCCGCAGCGGGGCGCGAGTGGATCGGGTTCATCGCGTCACGGCCGTCAGGAGCAGCTGGTTTGCAAAGCGCAGAATCGCCGATGCGCCGAGCGGCGCGACGACAACGAGCGCCACCACCACGGCAATCAGCTTGATGCCGAACGAAAGCGTCTGATCCTGCAGCGACGTGATCGCCTGCAGAAACGACACGAGCAACCCGACTCCGGCTGCAACGACGACGATCGGCAGCGACACGTACAGGCACAGCAGCAGCCCTTGCGTCGCGAGTCCGACGAGCGTATCGATAGTCATGACAAATCCATCGTGAAGAGCCGCGACGCCTACCGGTAGCCGAGAATGAGGCCGTGCATCAGCGCGGACCAGCCGTCCATCGCGACGAACAGCAGCAGCTTGAACGGAATCGCGACGTTGGTCGGCTGCACCTGGTTCAGACCCATCGCCATCAGCACGTTCGCGATCACCAGATCGACGACGATGAAGCCGATGTACAGCAGAAAGCCGATCTTGAAGGCATCCGTGAGTTCCGTCAGCGTGAAGGCGGGCGCGAGCACGATCAGATCGGTGTCCTTGAGCGCCTTGGCTTCCTGGGCGGGCCACAAGGCCGTGGCGGAGCGCAGGAAGAACTGGCGCTCGCGCGACTGCGCATGCGCTTCGAGGAACGTGCGGAACGGCTCGCGCGCGGCGGCGATGCCTGCCGTGACGTTTTGCGTGACGTTGCCGGGCGCCTGGCCCGCCTGCATGCCCTGCATCGCGGAGAACGCGACGGGCGCCATGATGTACACGGACACGATGATCGCAATGCCGTTGAGCACCATGTTCGGCGGCACCTGCTGGACGCCGAGCGCATTGCGCAGCAGCCCCAGCACGACGACGATCTTCATGTACGACGTCACCACCATCGCGATGAACGGGATCACGCTGATCGCCAGCACGACGATCAGCAGCCCGGTGATGTCACCTGTCTGAATCGCCGGCATAAGCCATCCTCGTGATACGTACGCCCAGATGTTCGCCGACGCAGACGACCTCGCCATAGCCGACCGTCTGCCCATGCGTGACGAGGCGCACGGGTGTATCGAGAACGGGCGCGGCGAGTTCGATCACATAGCCGGGCCGCAGCGCGGCGAGTTGCGCGAGCGGCAGCGCGACGCTGTCGATTTCGAACTGCACGGGCAGATCGAGCAGGCCGATATCGAGCGGCGCATCGAACGGTTCTGCATCAATGCCGTCGTTTGCGGGAGCTTCGCAGGATTGCGCATCGTGGGTCGCGGCTTCGATATCGTGCAGCGCTTCGCCATCGCCGGGCAGCGTGTCTGGTGCTTCGGCCTGCAAGGGGTCTTCGTTCATCATGGGTTTCTCTTCTACAGTGACCTGCGTGCCGTCGATCACGACACGCGCATGAATTCGCCGCATGCCGGCTGCCGTTGCGCCCCACGCGGCGCGCGCAGTGAACGCGGCATCGCTCTGCAACGCCTGCGCGACGCCGGGCGCAAAGGTGCGTAGCAACACGTCGCCGGGACGTAACGCCTGCAAGGCTGCAAGCGGCACCCGCCGCGTGCCGAGCGCGATCGATCCTGGCACGCGCAGCGAAGACGACGCAGCGAAGATCCCGGTTGCGTGCAGCGAAGGCAGTGCGGCGAGCCGTGTATGCAGCACGTCGAGCGTCGCGCCGGAAGCGCCCATCGAAAAGCGATGCACGACGCCGTCGTGCAGCAGTGCAACGTCGAAGCGTTCGCCATGCGCGTCGGCGGCTGCGCGTTCCACCGCCGTCACGCGCCAGCGTCCAAGTCCCGCCGCCTGAAAGCGCTGCACGAGCGGCGCAAGCAGCGCGTTGGCGAGCGTGTTGCGCAGTGCGTGGCGCGCGCCGTCGCCCGCGCTGGCCGCGACGATCTGCAACGCGGGATAGCGCGCGAGATCGAGATCGATATCGAGCGTGCCCTCGAGATGTGCGAGCACGATGCGGCCGGGTTCGTCGAACGCGTTGCCTGCTGTGGCAGCGGGCGCGATTTCGAGCGCGTCGATTGCACCGAGCCGGCGCAATGCATCGTGGTGACGGGCGTCGCAGAGAAAGCGGGCCGCGCACGCTGCATCGGGTGTGACGTGGCGCAACTGCTCTGCATAGGGACGTTCAGTGGACATACGGGCTGCGTGATGGTTGTGTCGTGGATCGCGCTAATGAACCGTCAGTTCGAGCGTGCGCGCTTCGCCTTGCGACGCGAGCAACTGGCGCAGTTCGCGTTCGAGCAGACCAGCATGCTGCAAGAGTAGTTGGCGCGTGTCGGAGGTCTCCACATCGAAGCGAAGCAAGAGAACAGCAGGCGAAAGCGTGAGATGCAACTGTGTGCCGGGCAGCCGCTGCGGATCGATGCGCAACGTCACTTCCCAATGACCCGCGTGGCGGATCGCGGGGTTCGACGCGAACTCGGCCACATGCCGTGAAAGCACATGCGCGAGTTCGAGCATCTGCTGCTCGCGGCGCAGCACGGCTGACACGACGCGCTGGCTCGCGCTACCGATGCGTTGCGCGAGCGACGGCTCTGCCTGAGGTTCGGGCTCACGGTCATCGTCGGACATGGCGGCGAGAAGATCGTCGTCGGGCAAGGCCTTGCCGTTGCGGCGCACGAGCGCGGCGAAGTCCGCATGCCGCGTACGCCGAACGCGCGCACCGGCCGAAGCGTTCGACGTCTGCATCGGCGCCGCGATCACGCGCACGGGCCGCGATGTGATTCTCGACATGCGCGGCCTCAGGCGGTGACGTGGCCGATCGGCTGCAGTTCGAGATGGCCGCCGAGTTCCTGATACGAATAGACGGACAGCCAGCCGAGCCTGCCTTCGATCATGCGCCGCACATAGCGCCGGATATCCATCGACGTGACGAGCGCGATGCCGGGGCGTGGCGCAAGACCCGCGAACGATTCGATACTGTCGACGAGAAAGCTGATCTGATCGGGCGGCAGCGCGAGATAGTTGCCCGTCGGCGTCTGCTTGATTGCCTGGCGGATATGCTGCTCGACGGGACCGTCGAGCAAAATGGCGGGCAGAATGCGCGCGCCGAGCGCGGCGCGATGCGCGAGAAAGCGCGCGAGGTCGCCGCGCACATATTCCGTGAGCATCAGCACGTCTTTCTCTTTCGGCCCCCACGCGATCAGGCTTTCCATGATGTTGCGGATATTGCGGATGGGGATCTGTTCTTCGAGCAGACGCCGCAGCACATCGGCGATACGCTGCGGCGGCAGTACTTTTTGCACCTCGGCGAGCAGGCCCGGATATTCGATGCCGAGTTGCTCCTGAATCCATTGCACTTCATTGACGCCGAGAAACAGCGACGCATTGCGCCTGAGCAGTTGCACGCTGACATGCGCGATCACCTGTTCAGCGCGCCAGCCGGCCGCCTTGTTCGCGAGCGCCCCTTCATCGTGCCAGTAGCTCGGCTGCCCGCCGCCGTCGATCGAAGCGCGCTGTTCGCAGCGTTCGGCGAGCGCTTTCGTGTCGGGATCTTCGGGTTGCGCTGCGAGCCGTTGCGGCAAGTCGGCAAGCAGCAGCTTGCCTTGCGGCAGTTCGAGCGTGAACGCGGGCACGTCGTGCATCAGGAACTCGCAGGTAGACGGCGCGAGCTTTTCGCTGATCCACATGTGGATGCCGGGAAACGGCAGGCCCAGTTCCTCCTGCAGCGCCGCACGCTCGGCTTCGAAGGCCTGATTGAGACGCTCCACAGCGAGGCGCCCGCGCAGATCGGGCGAGAGCCGCACGCCGAGCGCACATGAAAACGCGGGCGGCACGCTGGAGATTGCGGGCGTTTCGTTCTTCGCGCCCGCGCGCTGCATCGAACGCACGGCTTCGAGGTCTTCGAACGCGCGCGAAGGTCCGCGCTTTTTCAACTTCCATGCAGTCAAGCCGAGGATGCCGCTCAGCACGAGAAAGAGCGGCCACGGGAAGCCCGGCACGGCGGCAAACGCGACCAGCAGTAACGCCGCAAAGCCGAGCGCGGGCGCGCTGCCCATCAGCTGTTTGCCGATCTCGGCGCCGAGCGAGCGCGGTTTCTCGTCGCGGTCGTCGGCGACGCGCGTGATCATCACGCCCGCCGCCACGGACAACAACAGCGCGGGCAACTGCGCGACCATCGCATCGCCGACGGAGAGAATCGAAAAGCGGTTCGCCGCTTCGCCCGCCGTCATGCCGTGATACAGCACGCCGACAGCGAGGCCCGCGACGATGTTGATCATCGTGATGATGAGGCCCGCCACGGCGTCGCCTTTCACGAACTTCATCGCGCCGTCCATGCCGCCGTGCAGCGCGCTTTCGAGCGCGAGCGTCGCGCGCTTGTGACGCGCTTCGTCGGCCGTCAGCAGGTTGGCGCGCAAGTCGGCGTCGATGCTCATCTGCTTGCCGGGCATCGCGTCGAGCGTGAAGCGCGCGCCGACTTCGGCGACCCGCTCCGAGCCTTTCGCGATCACGATGAACTGCACGAGCGTGATGATAATGAACACCACCATGCCGACGACGAGATTGCCGCCCACCACGAGCTTGCCGAAACTGTCGATGATGTCGCCCGCTTCCGCATGCAGCAGGATTGATTTGGTCGACGCGATGCTGAGCGACAGCCGGTACAGCGTCGTGAACAGCAGGATAGACGGGAACGCGGACAGAGAGACGACGCTCGGCACATAGAGCGTGATCATCAGCAGCGTGACGGCCGTCGCGATGTTCAGGCCGACGAGTATGTCGATCATGAAGAACGGCAGCGGCAGGATCATCAGCGAGACGATCGCGATGATCATCACGAGGATGCCGATTTCGCCTCCGGCAGGCAGTTTGAGCGTCTTGAACATGAGCGTGGTAGTTGAGCGTAGCGAGTGGCGTGGATGAGCGCGACGTGAGCCTTCAGCCGGACAGCGCCCGCACGGCGGCGGGCGCCGTGGCTGCGGCGTCGCTCGGCAGCGCAAGCGAATCGACCCAGCGCAGGATCGCGGCGACGGCTTCGAACAGTTCGTCGGGGATCGGATCGTCGAGGTCGACCTTGTAGAGCGCCCGCGCAACGGGCGGATGGCCGACTATCGGCACGCCCGCGAACTGCGCGTCGCGGCGCATCTGCAGCGCCGCTTCGTCCATGCCTTTGGCGATCACGACAGGCAGCGGATATTCATCCGGCGCGTAACGCACGGCTACCGCGTAGTGCGTCGGATTGACGACCACCATGCTCGCCGTCGCGATCTTGCGCGGCGCGGTCGTCGCGAGTTCCTGCGCGAGACGCCTGCGCTCGCCCTTGATGATGGGATCGCCTTCGTCCTGCTTGAATTCGCGCTTGATCTCGTCCTTGCTCATCTTCTTGCCGCGAATGAAGAGGAATTTCTGCAGCTTCAGGTCGACGCCGCCGAACACGACATACAGCGCGGCCGCCACCGCGAGCAGGCGGATCACGACGAAGCTCGCGAGTTTCGACAGCTCCGGCAGCGACTGGAACATCGAGCCCGTCACGAGCGGCAGCAGGCCCGTGATCGTCTTCCACATCACGAGCGCGAGCACGATGCCCTTGATGGTCATCTTCGCGAGTTCGAGCAGCGATTTGAGCGAGAAGATGCGCTTGATGCCCGCCATCGGACTGACGTTCTCGAACTTGAGACCGACGGCCTTCATTGAAATCACGATGCCCGTCTGTCCCGCGAGCGCGGCAACGGAAGCCAGAATTGCCGCACCGATCACGGGCAGGATCGCGCCCGTCATGCGCGAGCCGATCTGGCTGACGGCGAGCATCAGCGTCGTCATGTCGTGCGGACCGGCGACGAACTTCAGCGCAATCGAGATGCACGAGCGCAACGCGCCGACGATCTTGTCGCCCGTCGCCATCAGCATGCCGACACCCACGGCGAGCAGCGCGCCGTCGACGAGATCCGTGCTCTTCGCGACTTCGCCGTCCTCGCGTGCCTTGCGCAGGCGTTTCTCGGTTGGCTGTTCGGTTTTGTCGTCGCTCATTTGGCGCTCCTCGTGCGTGCTGCCGGAGTGTAGGGCGCGTGCAGCGGCGGGCTTTCCACCGAGGCGAAGCCCCGCGCACGGTTGCGAAGCGCATGGGTGCCGGCCGTCCAGCGCGTTGCGCTCGCGCCCAGCGGTTCGCTTTCGCGCGACTCGCTTCGGCTGCGATGCGGGCTGCGCGCGACCCGCCTGATACCTTGCCGACGGATGACGCCCCGCGTCCCGTTTTCATCAAGAGGGTCCACGCCATGCTCGCGAAACCGTCACAACCTGCTTCCGCCCAGTCCGCGCCGAACTATCTGCAATGCGGCGACGCCACCTTGAATGCGCTGATCGAGATCGCGTCGGCGGGTCTCTTCCGGCATTTCCCGAAAGCGTCCTCCGATACGACCGACATCGAACTGGTGCTCGACGCGCTGCGCGCCTTCCGTCCGAAGGTCGCCGAGATCGACACGCTGGCGGGTGTGCTGCATATCGTCAACGGACGCTGGGAAGACGCGTCGCGCACGCTGCGCGACGTGATCGACGCAGCGCCGTCGTTCGCGTATGCGAAGGCGATGTATGCGTACTGTCTCGCAGCGCAGAACGACGCCGGCTGGCGTCAATGGGCCGACCAGGCGCTCGAAGGCGAGGCAGGCCCGGAAACGCGTGCGCTGGTCCGTGCGCTCGGCGTGCGCGCCGATCTCGAAGCCGCGCGCGCGAATCATCGCGGCGGCGACTTCGTGCTGCCCGAGTCGTACCGCGATCTCGCGCAAGAGCAGGAGAACGCGGAGTCGAATAACGCGCGGCACGCATCGGCCGATGCGCCCGCGTTCGCATCGCATGCGTTTTTGCGCGCCTGATTCGAGGAGACGCTCATGTCGATCACAAGCATTGCCGAAACGGCTGTACACGCGGCCGCCGAGGCCGCGAAGCCCGAACAGTTGCCGCAGATGCCCGCGCCCGAATCCGTCAGCCGCTTCGAAGACTTGATGCAGCAGCCGCTCGTCGCGCCGGGCGGCGATGCCGGGCAGCACGCGGGCAATCATCTCGTCGACGCGATCCGCAAGCAGGACGGCCAGATGGAAGCGGCGCTCGAACAGGTCGCGACGCTGAGCGCGCATTCGGCGTCGCTGTCGCCGACGCAACAGATCGCGGCGGCCGCGCAGGTGTCGTTGAATCTGTCGCTCGCGCAGTTCGACTTCCAGACCAAGATGGCCGTGGTGTCGGCGTCGAAGTCGTCGGCTGAAACGCTGATGAAGAACCAGTGATGAACACGAGAACCCTGCTTCCTCCCGCACGGCGCATGTTGATGGGCGGTCTGTTCGTCGCGTGCGCGCTGCTGGCGGGCTGCAAGAAAGAGCTGTACACGGGGCTTGCCGAAGAGGACGTCAACGAGATGACTGTCGCGCTGCTGGAACGCGGTGTGCCGGCTGAAAAGAGCACGCCCGACGGCGGCAAGACCTACACGTTGCAGGTCGACGACGGCGACATGGTGCGCGCGATGCAGGTGCTGCGCGAAAGAGGCCTGCCGCATAGCAAGTTCGACGATCTCGGCAGCCTGTTCAAGAAGGACGGTCTCGTGTCGACGCCGACGGAAGAGCGCGTGCGCTTCATCTACGGGCTGTCGCAGGAACTGTCGGGCACGCTGTCGCATATCGACGGCGTGCTGGTGGCGCGCGTGCAGATCGTGATTCCGAACAACGATCCGCTTGCGCAGACCATCAAGCCGTCTTCCGCTGCCGTGTTCATCAAATACCGGCCCGGTCTCGAACTCGATGCGCTCGTGCCGCAGATCAAGAACCTCGTCGTGCATAGCGTCGAAGGGCTTTCGTACGATCAGGTCAGCGTCACGGGCGTGGCCGCCGATCAGGTCGATTTCGACAGCCGCGCGCCGTCGCATGCACCCTTGTGGCCGTTCGTGCTGGGCGGGCTGTTCGTGTTGATCGCGATGGCTGGCGCTGGGGGTTATGTGTTTCGTGCACGGCTTGCCGGATTGATCGCGCCGTTGAAGGCCAGTTTCGGTGCGCTTGCGCAGCGCCTGCCGGGACGCAGGCAGAAGTCCGCATGAGCGCGGTGCTTGCGGCGGGCGATGCCGCGCAGATTCTGCTCGGCTGGCAACGCAATGCGCGCAGCGCGCTGCAATGGCTGCATCGCGACTGGCTGGCGGCAGCGCTGGGTCTCGATGCGAAGCTGCGCACGCAGACACATATGGAAGCGGCATTAGCGACATTACGCGCACGCTGCGACGACATGTGCTCGCTTGCCCTACTGCGCGTGCTGCAGCCCGCACCGCCGACGCTCGATCTCTTCAGCGCCGCGCCCGCCGCGCGTCTCGACGCGCTTCCGGTGGAAACCGCCTTGCAGATACTGCGAATGCTCGCGCTGCTCGCACGCCGCGCGGAAGTGCGGCGGCTCGTCGACCGCACCACGCGCAAGCGGCTCGCGGAATGGATCGGCTGCCCGCTCGACGATCTGCTCAGCAAGGCCGTGCCCGAGGCGCCGTCGCTCGTGGACGCCAGGCGAGAGCGTTCGGGCATGCGCGCGCTCGGCTCGCTCGATGCCGACGAACTCGCGCTCGAAGGGCTGGCGTTGCTGCCGCGCGCGGGCGCGCAGCGCATGTTGCTGCGTTTCGCGTTGCCATCTGCGGATGCAAGCACCGTATCGCCTTCGGAAGACGAATGCGAAGACGCATTCGCGTTGCTGCGCGAACGTCTCGGACCTCTTGTGCCGGAGTATCCATGGTTATCTGGCTGAGCCGGCCGCGCGACGCGCACGCGACGCGCGACGCTAAAAACGGCAAGGACGAACCGCGCGTTGGTCTCGTCGGCGATATCGTGCCGCGCGAGACTTTCGGCATGCTCGCGACCATCGACGACGTCTATGGCCGCGTCGAGGCCGAGCGCCAGGCGATCCTCGCCGCCGCGCAGATCGAGCGCGAGCAGATCCTGCACGCGGCTCGCGATGAAGCGCAAGCGCTCGTCGCATCGGCTGCGCGTGAACGTGAAGCAGCCTCGCAGCAGGGTTACGCGGAAGGCGTCGCGCGCGGCGAGGCGCAATGGATCGAACGCATTGCCGCGTTGAGCGCCGATGCGCAGCGCCTGCAAAAGGGCATGCGCAACCGGATGGCCGAACTCGTGATGCTCGCCGTCGAGCAGCTGGTGCGCGCCGAAAGCGCACAGGCATTGTTCGCGCGCGCGACGGATACGATCGACCGCATTGTCGAAGGATCGGCGAACCTGCGCGTGAGCGTGCATCCCGCCGATCTCGACGCAGCGCGCGCAGCATTCGGCGAATTCGAGGCGCGGCTGCGCATGCTGGGACGGCCCGTGCCCCTCGCCGTCGCGGCAGACCCGCGCCTGGAGCCGGGCGCCTGCGTATGCGAATCGGACCTCGGCATTGTCGATGCAAGCCTGTCGACGCAACTCGATTCGATGCGCGCGGCCATCGTTCGTGCATTGAACACGTCGTTAAAGGCGCAAGCCGACCAGACCGAGCCCGCGGAGACAAGCTGATGAACACCGTGAATCCACTGCAGGACAAGCCGTTGACCGACGTGTTCGGTCTGCACGAACACGGCTTGCGCGAACTCGGCAGCGCGATCGAACGCGAGATCCGCTCGCTGTTGCCTGT
Source organism: Paraburkholderia azotifigens (assembly GCF_007995085.1). Lineage (GTDB taxonomy): Bacteria > Pseudomonadota > Gammaproteobacteria > Burkholderiales > Burkholderiaceae > Paraburkholderia > Paraburkholderia azotifigens. Next base: position 1,108,113 of record NZ_VOQS01000005.1, on the reverse strand, counting down.
GCGTCAGACGGGCAAGATCGCCGAAGTGGTCGGCACGCTGATCAAGGTCGCGGGCATCGACCTGAAGCTCGGCGAGCTGTGCGAGCTGCGCACGCCGCAAGGCAAGCTGTTGCAGCACGGCGAAGTGATCGGCTTTACGCGCGAGCATGCTGTCGTGTCGCCGTTCGCGCAGTTGTCGGAAGTGTCGCGCGCGACGCATGTGATCGGCTTGCAGCGGCCGTTGTCGGTGCCTGTCGGCGACGGCCTGCTCGGCCGCGTGATCGATGCCCTCGGTCAGCCGATGGACGGGCGCGGCCCGATCGAGGCCGAAGACAGCAGGCCGATTTTCGCGGACCCGCCGAACCCGATGACGCGCCGCATGATCGAGCATCCGATGGTCACGGGCGTGCGCGTGATCGACGCGATGACGACGCTCGCGGAAGGCCAGCGCATGGGCATTTTCGCGCCGGCGGGTGTCGGCAAGAGCACCTTGCTCGGCATGCTCGCGCGCGGCGCGCAATGCGACATCAACGTGATCGCGCTGATCGGCGAACGTGGCCGCGAAGTACGCGAATTCGTCGAGCTGATTCTCGGCGAGAAGGGCATGGCGCGCTCGGTGGTCGTGTGCGCGACATCGGACCGTTCGTCGAGCGAGCGCGCGAAGGCGGCGTACGTGGCGACGGCCATCGCCGAGCATTTCCGCGACGAAGGCAAGCGCGTGCTGCTGATGATGGATTCGCTGACGCGCTTCGCGCGCGCGGGCCGCGAGATCGGCCTTGCAGCAGGCGAGCCGCCCGCAAGGCGTGGCTTTCCGCCGTCCGTGTTCGCCGAGTTGCCGCGTCTCTTGGAACGCGCGGGCATGGGCGAGCGCGGCTCGATCACGGCGCTCTATACGGTGCTCGCCGAAGACGAGTCGGGCAGCGATCCCATCGCGGAAGAAGTGCGCGGCGTGCTTGACGGCCATCTGATCCTGTCGCGTGAAATTGCCGCGCAGAACCGTTACCCCGCCATCGACGTGCTCGGCAGCCTGTCGCGCGTGATGTCGCAAGTGATGCCGCGCGAGTTCATGGCGTCGTCCGGGCGGCTGCGCAAGCTGCTTGCGAAGCATCGCGAGGTGGACATGCTGTTGCAGATCGGCGAATACCAGCCGGGCACGAACGCGCTCGCCGACGAAGCGATCGCGAAGATCGACGCGCTGAAAGCGTTCCTGTCGCAGCCGACTGATTCATACGCGGACCCGGCGGACACGGAAGCGGCGCTGCACGAACTCGCGCAAGGGGACGCGCAATGAGCACACGGCGATGAGCGCACCGCAACGACAGATAGCCGCGCTGTCGCGCGCCGTGTCGCGCCGCCAGCGCCTCGAACAGGACTTGCGCGCGCGGCTTGCGCAGCTCGTCGCGGCGCGTGTGCCGCTCGTCGAGCGCGAAGGGCAGGCGCGCGCTCACGCAGCGGCGCTTGAGGGGCAGGCGCGTTCCTACGGGCGGCGCATCAGCGCGATGATGTCGGGCGCGGAGCCGTTTTCGATCGACACGTTGACGGCGATCCGCCTCTACGCGGATGAAGTGGACCGCATGCACGCCGCCGCGCTGGACGCGTTGACGGCCGCGCAACAGGCCATCGCGGCCCACGACGGCACGATTGCGAACACGCGCGGCGAGATCGCGAAGAATCGCGGTCGCATCGGTTTGTGCGAAACGCGCATCGGCAAGCTGCAACGCGTGCTCGACGGCATCGCCGCCGACGCGGAAGACGAAGACATCGAAGAGACGGCGCTCGCGCGCCTTGCCCGCGCATGACCGAGTTGCTGCAACTCTACGGCCCGTGGCTGCTCAGGCATCTCGCCGTGCTCGGCGTCTGCTCGCTGCGGCTCTACGCGATCATGACGCTCTTTCCGCCGACCGCGGAGGGCGTGCTGCAAGGGCGCTTGCGCAACGGTGTCGCGCTGAGCTTCACGCTGTTCGTCGCGCTGGCGCAGCCGCCGTCGTTCGCCGATTCGCTGACGGGCTTCACGCTGATGATGACCGCGTTGCGCGAGACGCTGATCGGCGTCGTGATGGGTTTCGCGGCGGCGACCGTGTTCTGGGTGGCGGAAGGCGCGGGCATCTATCTCGACAATCTGACGGGCTACAACAACGCGCAGATGAGCAACCCGATGCTGTCGCAGCAATCCACACCATCGGCGACGTTGCTCGGCCAGATCGCGACCGTTGCGTTCTGGTCGCTCGGCGGCATGCAGTTTTTGCTGGAGGCGCTGTACGAGTCGTATCGATGGTGGCCGGTTGCATCGACAAAGCCCATGTCGACGGATTTTCTCGGCGTGTTCGCAATGCACCAGACCGACACGTTGATGCAGACCATCGCCAAACTTGCCGCGCCAATGCTGCTCGTGCTGCTGCTGATCGATCTCGGTGCGAATCTCGCGTCGAAGGCCGCGCAAAAACTCGATCTGAGCGCGCTCAGTCAGCCGATCAAGGGAGCAGTGACGGTGCTGATGCTCGCCGTCTTCACGGGCCTTTTCGTGCATCAGGTGCAGGATCAGCTCGACTTGCGGCTCTTCAGGGAGCAGGTTCGCGCGATTGCGCAGATGAGCGATCGCGACACCGATCTGAAGCCAGGCGCCAAGCCTCCCTCCCGCGATGTGACGCCGTGATGTCACGGCAATCGCATGCCATAGAAGTGAGATTTGTTGAGCGTTCTTGTCCGTGAAGAACGCGAAATCTCAACTTTGCTCAAGCCTCAACTCTTTCCTCTGATTATTGAGAATTTCACATTTCCGTTTGGCTACAGTGCATTCCGTCGCCGCGACGTATCGATGAAATATCGATGAACAGCGTCGCGATCGTTTCAACGCGCTCAGGCAGCGTCGCCTCCATCGCTGCGCGAGCTTTACGACGGAACCAGCCATGCTCGTTACCTACTACTTCCCGTATGTGTCGATGCTCAACGCGGCGTCGGCGCCCTACAGCGTCGTCGAACTGATCCGCAACGGCAATGTGCAGGCGGCTGCCGCGCACGTACAGCGCCTCGTCGATCATCACGACGACGCGACGCCCGCCGCGCTGCTGCAATTGCAGGGCGATCTGCAACTGTCGCTCGGCATGGAGGTCGATGCCGACGAATCGTTCCGCGACGCGCAAAAGCGCATGCGCGACGACAAGGACGGCATGCGCTTCGCGTCGTGCCGTAACGCGGGCTGGCAGGCGCTGTTCCGCTACCGTTACGGCACGGCGATGTCGTGCTTCATGCAGATCGCCGATCATCCGCAGGCAAGCGCGGCGCTGCGGCTCGACGCGCTGTTCGGTGCGTTCGGCGTGCTCTTCTGCGTCGGCCGTCTGCGCGATGCGGATGCCGTGCTCGATACGCTCGAAGACCTGCTCGACGAGGTGACGTCGAACGATCGTGTGCTGCCCAATGCCGATGGCTGGCAGCGCCTGCTGAGCACCGTGCGTTTCGATGTCGAGGCGCAAAGCACGCTGCGCTCGCGCGCCGCGCTGTCCGATCACATCTACTGGCAAGTGGGCCTGACGGGCGATGCCGCGCCGCGCGTCGCGCCGCAGCGGCCCGCCGCGCTGCGCATGCTGACAGGCGCGATCGCCGATCCGCTGCTGCGCGCACGTGTCGAGTTTCTCGATCAGCTCGCGCAGTTCGCGGGCGGCGAGCGCGAGGCGCAGCAGCCGATGCTCGCGCATGCCGAATGGGCGGGCAAGCAGGGCATCCAGAACTATCAGAGCGCCGTGCGCATCGAGATCGTGCTCGCGAGTCTCGCGGGCGGCGTGTCGTCGCTGGCCGAGACGATTCTCGCGCTGCTGACGGCCGAAGTGCGGATGCCGCAAAGCCATCGTCAGCTGGAGTATCTGTACTGCCTCGCGAAGCTGCGTCACGTGCAGGGCCGCAGCGGCGAGTCGCTGGAGGTGTACACGCGCTATGCGCTCGCCGCCGTCAACTGCATCCGCGACGAAGCGGGCGCGCTCGCGCGCTACGGCCAGCGCATCGCGCGCGCGCCGGAACAGCTCGACGACATCGGCACGCGGCTGCCCGCGCGTTACCGCCGTGCGTATCGCTATCTGCTCGACAACCTCGAACGCAAGGATCTGTCGATCCGCGAGATCGCCGCGCAGATCGGCGTGACGGATCGCGCGCTGCAAAGCGCGTTCAAGGCGAGCCTCGGTTCGACGCCGACGGAAATCATCCGGCGGCTGCGCATGGAGCGCATCCGCGCGGACCTCGAAGCCGACGACAGCGCGCACGAGCAGGGCATTCTCGCGACGGCCGTCAAATGGGGCGTCAGCAACCGCTCGACGCTCGTCAACAGCTACCGCCGCGAATTCAACGAATCGCCGTCCGACACGCTGAACCGCTGACCCGCGCCGCCAGCCAGTCACGCCAGAACCATACCTATCCCGAGCGTCGAACATGAAACTCACATTCCGTCGCCGCGCGATCGCGGCCGCCTTGCTGATGATGGGCCTGAGCACGGGCCAGGCCGCGCCGATCTCGTGGCGGCCCGGCGAAGTGCATATTTCGGTGGAAAGCCGCGATCTGAAGGACGTGCTGCGCGACTTCGCGGCGAGCCAGGGCATCATCGCGACGATCGCGCCGAACGTGCAGGGCACCGTGTCGGGGCGCTTCGATCTGCCGCCGCGCCGGTTCATCGACACGATGGCGGCGACCTTCGGCTTCGTCTGGTTCTACGACGGCAGCGTGCTTTCCATCAGCACCGCCGACGACGTGACCACCAAGGTCATCAAGCTCGACTTCGCGGGCACGCAGAGCCTGCGCGCGACGCTCAAGCAGATCGGGCTCGACACGGACCGCTTCCCGATCGTCTACGACCCCGAGCAGGGTGTCGCGCTGATCACGGGACCGCACCGGTTGATCCAGCTGGTCGATGAGGTAGCCGCGCGGCTCGATCAGAACGCGAATCGCCGCACGGGCAGCGAAGTGCGCGCGTATCCGCTGCGCTACGGCTGGGCCGCCGATCACACGATCACCGTGAACGGCAAGACGCAGGTCGTGCCGGGCGTCGCGCACGTACTGGCGAGTCTCTATCACCCGGAGCGGGACAGCGACCAGCAGGGCACGTCGCGCGGTACGGCGGACGGCACGGCGAATCTGCAACAGGTCAGCCCTTACGCGGACGTGCAGGGCGGCACGAGCGGCGGCTCGCCGTACAACAGCAACGGCGTGAATCCGCCGCTGCCCGATGTGTTCGCGGGCGTCGCGGCGGCGGGCGGCGGGCCGGTCGGCGCACTGCCGGGCGGCGGCTATGGCGGCACGGCGGGCGGCACGTCAGGCGGCGCAGCGGGCAGCGGCCAGGGCGGTGGCCGCGCGGCGACGGCGGCCGTGCCGGACGGCGCAGGCTCGCTGCCCGTCATTCAGGCCGACGCGCGGACCAATTCGGTACTGATCCGCGATCTGCCCGATCGCGTCGGCCAGTATGAGCAGCTGATCGACCGGCTGGACGTGAAGCGTCGGATGGTCGAGATCGAAGCGCACATCATCGAAATCGACGACGGCGCGCTCAAGCAGCTGGGGGTCGACTGGCACGCGCATTCGAGCCACTTCGACTTCCAGACGGGCAGCGGCAGCGCCAACGCAAACAACTTCAACGGCACGGTGAGCCCGACGTTTTCGTCGCTCGATACGGCGGGCAATCTGGTCGCGACGGCGACGCCGACGGGCGGCTCGCTGACAGCCGTGGTCGGCGACGCGGGCCGCTATCTGCTGACGCGCATCGACGCGCTGGAGCAGACCAACCTCGCGCGGATCGACGCGAGCCCGAAGGTCGCGACGCTCGACAACGTCGAAGCCGTGATGAACAACAAGACGCAGTTCTTCATTCCCGTATCGGGCTTCACGTCGAGCAATCTGTTCAGCGTGCAGGTCGGCAATACGCTGCGCGTGCTCCCCATGGTGGTCGACGCAAACGGCACGCAGCAGATCAAGCTGCAGGTGCACGTGGAAGACGGTCAACCGACGGGCAACAGCGTGAAGGACATTCCCGAGATCCGCACCAGCGAGATCAACACCGAGGCCGTCGTATCGGAAGGCCAGAGTCTGCTCATCGCCGGTTATCGCGTGGATAACGACTCGAATCTGAATACGGGCGTGCCCGTGCTGTCGAAGATTCCCGTGCTCGGCGCGCTGTTCCGCTCGCGCACGCATCAGAGCAGCCATATGGAGCGGCTGGTGCTGCTCACGCCGCGTGTAATCGAGTTCTGAACGCGGTGAGCTTCAGTTCTTTTCGCGGACCGTGTAAGGCGGCGCCTGTACGACGGGTGCCGCGGCGGCGAAGATGTCTTCGCGCTTGCCGTTGCGCGGCGGATAGATGCGCTCGCAGTTGATCGTGCGTTTGGTCTGTTTGGCGGCGGCGCCTTGCGACGCGAGGCGCCGCTCCCAGCCTTCCGTATAGACGGCGCCCCACGGGCCGAGATCGAGGATGGTCGTGTACCAGTCGATGGCGAGCGGCAGCATGTCGAGACCGAGCAGGTCACATACTGCGTTGTGCCCCGCGTAGCGGCCCATCGGGCGGCCGTGCTGGCAGGACATCACGGAGGGCCGTTCGCCGTCGATCAGGATGCGCGCGCAATCGCCCGCTGCAAACACGTTCGGCACGTTGTCGACGCGCAGGAAGGCATCGACGGGAACGCGCCCGAATGGATCGGGCGTGACGGGGAATTGCGCCGTCAACGGGTTTGCACGCATGCCGCCGCACCAGACGACGGTTGCGGTATCGATGTGCTCGCCGCCCGTGAATTGCACGCCGTCGCGCGTGACGGCTTCGAGCGACACGCGCGGCAGCAGTTCCACGCCTTGCGCGACGAGCGCTTCTTCGATCACCGGCTGTGCGCCGCCCATCGCCTGACCGATTTTCGGCGAGCGGTCGGCGAGTATCACGCGTATCGCGTTGCCGTGACTTTCACCGATGATGCTGCGCAAGCGCGCTGGCAATTCCGCGGCAAGTTCGATTCCTGTCAGCCCCGCGCCGACCACGACCACCGTGAAGCGTCCTGGCGATTCAGGCCTGCCCGGCAGTTCGAGCAGATGCGCCTGGAGACGCGCGGCCCCCTGAAACGTGTCGACATCGAAGCTGAATTCGCGCAATCCGGGGATGGCGGGGCGAACCAGTTCGCTTCCCGCTGCGAGAATCAGGCGGTCGTAGCCGAGCGATTGCCCGGGCGCATCGCCGGATTCGAAACCGACGCGCCTGTTTTGCAGATCGATCGAGTTGACCTTGCCGAGAATACGGCGCACGCCGGCAGGATCGAGCACGTCGTCGAGCGGCACGAGCGTGTCGTCGAGCGGCTGCTCGTAGTTGCGCACGCGAATGCTGTGATACGGCGTGCCGTTGATCACGGCAACTTCGACCTGGTCGCCCGGCACGCGCAGTTCATCGAGCTTGCGCGCGGCGCCCAGCGCGCTCCACAGGCCGGCAAAACCGGCGCCGATCACGACGATCCGCTTCACGTCAGTATCCATGTCGGGCGTGCTCCGTGGTGAGGATGCGGATTCGAGTGTAGTTCGGCGGGGCGGATGCCGCTGGTTTTTCTTTTGTTTCTGCGTGAGAGTCAGGGCGCCGTGATGCCGACGGGCGTCATGCGAGGCGCCGCGGCGCTGGTATCCGCATCGGCATGCCGATAGATCAGATAAGTGGCGAAATACGGCACGGCGAGGCTCGTGCCTTCCTGGTCGCATGCGCCCGCAGGCGCCAGGCCGCCGATCGTATGCGCGCGCACGATCGCCGTCGTTCCCGCAAATCGTCCATCGCCATTCGACGCCGCCGCCGTGAAGCGGATCGCTTCGCGCGTCCACGGCAACGTCTGCGGATCGGGCTGAACGGTGTCCGTCAAGCGTGCGACGACGTAGCTGCCGTCATACGCCGAGTAATAGCCTTCCGGCGTGACGAGCGCGACGGCATGGCCCTTATCATCGAGAAGCCGCGCAAGCGTGCCGACAGGTTTCCACATGTACGCGGCAAAGTCTGCGGACTGCGCGCCCGCTTCCGTACGGGCACACACATAGTGCATGTCGCCCTGTGCGTGCAGCGTGCTGCCCGGCACTTCGCCTCGCGCGGGTTCGAACGTCGGCGGCAACTGCGCTTCAGGCGCGGCTTGCGGCGCACTCGCGCAGCCTGTGCCCGCCAACGTCAGTGCTATCGCAACGACAGTCGCGGCTGCGCGTGTCAACGGAACGGCGCTCATCGCGATCAGCTGTGTTCGAGCGCGCGGCTCGTTTCGATCGCGGCCAGCACGCGCGTCGACAGATCGGAATCGTGGACGCTCGCGCCATCGTCGGCAGGCACGTTCAGGAAGCGCGAGACGATGGCGATGGCCGTGTCGTTGTTCGTATCGACGGCCTCCGTTGCGGCGCGCCGCCATTCGTCGTCGTGCTGCATGTAGAGACACAGCGCGTACAGCGCCGATACGACGGGCAGATTCGCATGACGGCTCGTCACGTGGCGCAACAGGCTGGCCGCTTCGCGCCACTCGGTCTGATTGATCAGCAGACGGGCTTCGCACACGTCGGCGAGCGGACTGTCCGGCTGCCACGCGCGCAGCGCGCCGAGCACGTCATGCAGTTCCGGCGTGGCGCCGATGCGCATGCCGCCTGAGAACACGGACATCATCGCGTTGAGCACGGATGGACTGCATTGAAGATTCGACATGACGGCCTCGCATGAACAGTTGACGGACGATAGCGGGCTCATGCCCGACACTGCATTTTGCGTACTGCAGTGCGGTCGGCATCGCCGTTGCGCGAAGCGTCGTGCCGCGTGCCGAAGCGTGTCGTCGTGCTGTATCGGAGGCGCGGACACATGGTGTTTCGATGCGTTGCGCGCGGTCATTCGCGACACGTCACGCGGCTTCGCGCCATGCAGCCGTCGCATGTCCGCATCCCTCTATCGTCGACAGTGAATCGGGATCGGGCAAAGATCGCCGGTTCGTCTTCTTTGTTAACCAGAGAGAATTCGATGAACTCCATTACCCAATCCTTTCTCAATCCCGTGAGCTACACGCCCGCCGGCGGCATGACGGGCAGCTCGACGCAAGGCGTGCCGGGTCAGGGCGGCGACGTCGGCAAGCTGCTGCAAGACCTGTCGCAACTGATCGACGGTCAGCAGAACAACGCAGGCGGATCGAACAACGTCAGCCAGTTCCTGAAGGATCTGGCGGGCGTGCTGGGCGGACAGCAAGGTGCGCAGGGTGCGCAGGGTGCGCAGAACGCGGCGACGTCGCCGGGCGGCCAGCCGGGCGGAATGCCGTCGACAGGCGCTCCCGCCGGTTCACCTGCCGGCTCGCCCGTCGGCGCAACGACGGGCGACACCGGTCTCGGCGCCGCGGGCCAGGGCATGCACAACATCAAGATCAACAGCAAGGCGGGCGGCGACGCGCTGCATCTGCAGGAAGACTCGCAGGGCAATCTGTACAACGCGAGCGGCAACAACGTCGGCCATATGGGCGCCGACGGGTCGGTCACGCTGAACTCGGGCGCGACGAAGGAAGCGGCGATCCTCGAAACGGGACACGCGGACGGCAAAATGAACTTCGCGCAGATGTTCGGCAAGGGCGGCTTCACGAAACCGGAAACGGCCGACGGCGGCAATCAGGTATTCGATTCGTCGCAGGTATCGGTGTCGTCGGGCGACCTGAATCAGAAGAACGACGTCTGATCGATGCAAGGCGATGCGGCGCTCGGCATTCACCGCGCGCCGTGTTGTGCGATGTCGTTGTGCGATGTCGTTGTGCGATGTCGTTGTGCGATGTGTATGCGGTTTCGCTGCGTCGCAGGGGTGGCTCAACGCGCCGCCAGCGATGCCGCTGTCACCGGGATGCTGTGCGCAGGATCGCGCCGCCAGCCGTCGATGATCGCGGCGATGCGGCGCGCGTAGTCGTCGCGCAGCGCGGGCGTCGACGAATGATAGGCGCCCACGGCCGTCCACGTGTTGCCGTAGCGGACCACCTGCTTGCGCAGATGCCATGCGGCGATATAGACGTTCTTGCACGGCACCATCAGCGCATCGCGGCGGATGCCGTAGCGCGCGAGTTCGGGCAGATGGATCGAGTTGATCTGCATCACGCCGTAATCGATCGAGCCGTTCGCGTTCGCATGTGTCGCGTCGGCGTTGTTGTGCGATTCCTGCCAGGCGATCGCGCGCAGAACGAGCGGATTCAGATGTTGCCACGCGGCTGCGTCGTCGAAGCAGTCGGCGTGTGCCGACACGCTTGCGAGCGAGGCCGATGCGAACAGCAGCGAGCGTGCGACGAGCAACGAGCGATCGAGGCGCGTGTTCATGGCGTCGTTGCTTCGATCGTGCGCGTTTCGTGCCAGCGTTGCAGCCATGCGTTGTAGGCGTGGATGCGTGCTTCGCGGCGAGTTTCTTCACGATGGGCTTCGTCGCGATGCTCTTCTTCACGATGCGCCTCTTCGCGATGCGTCTCTTCGCGATGTTCGTCGAGGCGTCGTTGCGCCGCGCGTGCCTCGTCGAGGCGGCGTGCTTCGATGGTGTCGTCGTAGGCGTTCACGCGCAGCAGGCTTTCGCGGATGTGGCTTTGCGCGCGAGCGTCGATAGCGCCAAGCATGATCGATAACGCAATGAGAGCGCGTCGAGAGAGGCGCATGAATGTGCTCCTTGTCGAACGGGAAGCGATGCGTACGAGGATAGATGCCGTCCTCCAGTCGACGCGCGTGCAACGCGAAGCAGCGCTACGGGCATGCGAAGCGGCTGGCGGCGCGCGGCGCTTTCGCGTTTGCGCATCTGGCTTCGTGCGCGACGGGATGCATCGACCGCGCGGCCCGTATCGTGACGTTACCTGGGCGGCGCAACCGATGTCATGGCCGGCCATCTCTCGTGAGGACTCGGATGAACTCTCTTTCTCTTTTCAACGGCGTGGGCGGTGTGTCGGGGCTGTCGCCCATATCGGGCATGCAGGGCAACGGCTCCTCGCAGGACGCGTCGGTTGCGAATCTGCTGAACGACATTGCGAAGCTGATCGACGGCGGCGGCTCGGGACAGGGCGCGGGAGCGTCGGGCGCCGCAGCGGGCAATGGCAGCGCGGTGTCGCAGTTCCTCTCCGATCTCGCCGCCATGCTCAGCGATCCCAAAGGCACGGGGGCGCCGAGCGGTACGGGCGCACAGGCGGGCTCGCCTGCTGGCGGCTACGGCAATTTCACGGCGATGCCTGGTAACGCAGCGCCCGCGAGCGGCTATGGCGGTACGGGCGGCGCAGCAGGCGCAGGCAATGCCGCGGGCAGCGGCGGCAGCACGCCCGCGTCGACGTCGACGCCGGTGAAGGGCGTATCCACATCGGGTGCCGCGCCCGAAGGGCTCAGCACCGCGCCGCAGACGCAGGCGCTGTCGCCCGCACAAAGCAAGCAGGCAGCCGATGCGTACGTCAGCAATCTGCAAAAGGACTTCGGGCTGACGAAGGACCAGGCGGCGGGCATCGTGGCTAACCTGTGGCACGAGAGCGGCGGCATGAACTCGGGCATCAACCAGGGCGGCAAGATCGGTGCGCCGGGTTCGAACATGGCCGACGACAACGCGAACGGCTACGGCATCGCGCAATGGGGCGGCACGCGCAAGCAGGGGTTGATCGACTACGCGCGTCAGCACAATCTCGATCCGTCGAGCGAGGCCGCGAACTACGGCTATCTGAAGCAGGAATTGCAGACCTCGCAAGCGGGTGCGATCGATGCCGTGAAGAAGACGAACAGCGCGCAGGCCGCGACGCAGGCATTCTGCAACGCGTTCGAGCAGCCGTCCGATCCGCAGATGGCCTCGCGTCTCGGTTATCTGAACCAGATACTCGCGTGAATCCGCACGTCGTCATGACGCCGCTTTAGCACGCCGCTGACGCATGCGCGAATAGCTCGATGGGCGATCCGCATGCATAAACGGGCGCAGGCACTGACACGACGCGAGCATGGCGAACGGGCATGCGTTGCGGGCGGGTTGCCGCAGCGTCGGGCGCGTGCATCGTGTGCCGCGCGGGCCGCATTCGTCCACTCCGTGTCATGTGACAGACTTCGACCTCGTATGTGCACGCAAGCGCTTCACGCGGCGACGGGCTCGCGGCATTCCGTGGCTTCCTGCTCACGCGGGACGAACACATAGCCGAGCGAGTACACCGTTTTCAGTTGTGAGCCATCGCGGTTGTCGAGCGCGAGCTTCGAGCGCAGCTTGTAGATGTGCTGTTCGAGCGAGCGGCCGGCAAGATCCGCGTCCTTGCCCCACACGGCATGCGCCAGCTGTTCGCGGCTCATCAGCGTGCCCGCGTTCATGAACAGCAGCCACGCGAGGCTCAGTTCGCGTGCCGTCAGCGACACGCGCCGTTCGCCGAAGCTCACCGTGCGCGCGGTGCGGTCGATCGTATAACCCGCCACGGCCAGACGGTCGACTACGCGCGAGCCGCGGCAGCGTGCAATCACGCGGCGCGAGCGCGCCATGATTTCGTCGACGTTCGCGGTGCCGATCACGACTTCGTCGACGCCTGCATCGAGCGCCTCGATCACGGCCCCGCTGTCCCACGAACGGCCGATCATCATCACGGGCAGATCGGTGCGGAAATGGCAGCTGCGCCATTCGAGCGTCGCGAGCGCGGGGATCTGGCTTTGCGTCGCATCGAAGATGACGAGCGCCGCCGAGTCGCGCTGCAGAAAGCGGATCAGCGAAAGTTCGTCGGTGAAGCGCGTACACGACGTGCCGCTCTGTTCGAAACCTTCGTTGATCTGCTTGAACAGTACGTCGCTGAAAGTGAATAAGGCAATTCGCATGTGTACTCCATAACCATCATCACGGCGCGGCCGATGCGCGCCGATATCCCCCGTCGTTCTGGTCGTGGGCGCCATCTCTTTTGTAGCGCTCCTGAATACAGAACACCTGATAGCAAGGGACTATTCCATCCGTTTCCCAATCGCGCGAAGCGGATGTGCGGCATGCGAAAAATGCTTGCGGGGCAAGGGTTTGCGACGAGGTACACGATGCGCGGGGCAGTGCTCTTGCGCTGGAACGCGAAATTTTTTTTAATTGTTTTGCGCGGCGAAGCGGCATTCGATAAAACGATGCCGCCCACTATCTGGGCCGGCCGCCTCTATTGGTGTGCCGCGTAGCGTCGCTCTTCACTCACGCGGCGTTCATGCGATTCCGCGTATGCAGCGGAACGTGCCTTGAGCAACGGATCGTCGGACGGCGCGATGCCGTCGGGCAGCGTCAACGGATCGAAGCTGATATCGCGGCATGGGCCGTCGATCTGCGCCTCTTCACGCTGCACCACGAGCGTTCCGACGTCGATCTGCGTGCGGTTCGCGGGCCATAGCCGCGTCGAGTCGTTGCTGACGTCGCCCGGCTGCGCGAGCGTGATCACCATATGCCAGCGAAGCGGGCCTTGTTGCAGGCGTTCCGCGAGTCCGCGTTCGAGAAAATCGCTATCCTGCTTTTGCGCATCGGCGAGGGGCACATAGGCGTCGTCAGGTTCGACACGCCAGCGCACGTTCTGCGCGTGACCGTCTCGATCGATCAGCCGGAACGCCGATACGCTGTAATAGGCCGCATTGCCGAATGCCGACGACGGCGGATGGTCGTGCAGCCATTGCTCGAAGCGCACGGTTTCGGGATGCGCCTTCATGAATCCGTCCATGCCTTCGTCGCTGCCGTACGTGGTCGTTTCGCGCGCCTGCCGCGAGGCCGCGAGCATCTCGAATAACGCTTCGGGCGTGCGCACGGGAAAGATCGGCGCGGAGTTCATCGCGGTGCGCCATTCGCTGCCGCCCGGCGTCAGGATGCGCAGCGCGAGGCTGCGCACGTTCGACGCGCCATCCGCTTGCGCAGGATTGCCGCCGCCGATCGACAGGCGTCCCACCACCTGGGACCGGCCCGCTGCGAACACGCTCGCGCGCGAGAGCGGCGCGGCGTTGCCGTTGCTGTCGAAATAGCCGGTGACGCACACGCCTTTCGCGTGATTGCGGCGAAAGCCCGCGTGCTTCCCGGAAACGGCTTCGAACCGGTCGATGATCTGCGCCGCCGAAGGCTGCCCGCCGAGCAGACCCGTCAAGCCATGCGTAATGGCATAAGCGCCTGCGACGGAACCAAGTGCGACCACGGCGAGCGCACCGCCCGCGACTATGCGAAAGGGAAATCTGGACATGAATCGACAACTCATGCGGCGCGCGCGACGGCGCACGCTGCATCAAACGGAACCAAAGAGCGGATCGAAATGACGTTCGGCGATTTCTTTGCCGAGCGGTGCAAGATCGCCGTTGCTGGATGCGCCGATCAGCGCATAGCCGAGCTTCGACTCGCGCCACGTGACGACGTTCATCGTATCGATGCGCTGTGAGGCGACGGGCTGATTCGCCTTGTCTTCCTTGATCACGCACAGCGCGACGGGGTCGCCTTTCTGCGGCAGATACACGATCTGCACGAGCGGACGGCCATGAAACTTCAGTCGCTGCACGCCGATGAACCGCAGACCCGCCTTGCTCAGATCGGGCACGCGCAGCGCGATGCCGTCTTCCGTGCGGATTTCGTCGACGGTGCTTTGCGCGTCGGACACATCGGGCCACATGTGCGAGACGGTGTCGCGCGAATACAATTGCTGGTAGCTTGCCGCAACCTGCACCCATGGCAGCGAAGTCATGGACGTTGACGCGACCGTGGCCGTATTGCCCGCGCTGCTGACCGCGTTATTGCCCGGCGCGAAGCCGACGCCTGGCGCGAGCCGCAGCACGACGCCGCTGCAGAACGCGCCGCCGACGAACGCGACGGCGAGCCAGGCGGGCGCGATGCGCAGACGCGAGCGCACGGGCGCGGACGGCGGCAATTGCGCGCTGTGTTCCATGGCGGCGTCGTTCGCGACAGGCGGCGTGCCGCGCTTCGCGGCTTCTGTGTGCGCGCGGATCAGGTCGTCGACGCGTTTGACGAGACTGGCGGGGACGGGCGGCAGCTTCTGTTCGGCGAATGCCTCGCGATACGGCAGGCGCGACGCCTTGAAGAGGGCGACCTTGTCCGCGAGCTCCGCGTGTGCACGGAGTTCGTCTTCGATCTGCTGACGTTCCTGCGGCGACAGTTCGTCGTCGACATACGCCATCAGCACCGTATCGTCGACATTCATACGCTCGGGCCCTGGTCGGAAGTGCCGCAACACGGGAAATGGATCATGTCACGGCGATGTCACAGCTAGCTGGCTATCAAGTATAGCGTTCTGTGCAAACAATAGGGTCAATGTACCGATTTGACGTACACGGGCGCGAAGGGCCGAAAGACCGGAAAGCGATGCGCGCGCCGTTGCAGCGTCAACTCGCCACGGGATGCTCCGGCACGGGCGCGCGGCCGAACATCGCGTCGACATCGCGATTCGCGATCATCTTGCCGAGCCGGTCGAGATTCACCTGGCCCGCCGAGCCGATCAGCGCATAGCTCAATTCCGACTGCCGCCACGTGACGACGTTCATGTCGTCGATCTTCTGCTGTGCGATCGACTGGTCCGGTTTCGCATCCTTCACGACGCACAGCGCGACGGGTCCGCCCGATTTCGGCAGATAGACGATCTGCACGAGCGGCTTGTCATGAAAGCGCAGACGCTGGATGCGCTTGAACGTGAGTCCTTGCGCGCTGAGATCGGGCACGCGCACAGGCAGTCCGTCGATCTCATGGATATCGGCGACTGTCTTCGCCGACACGGCCGGGTCCGTCGTCACGGCGACCGTGTCGCGCGAATACAGCGCCTGATAGCCGGCTGCCGCCATCACCCACGGCGAAGCGGGCTGCGCGGATGCCACCGTCGACGATGCGCCGCCCGACAGCACGCCGGGCGTCAGCCGTAACGCGATACCGCAGCAGAACACGCCCGCGACGAACGCGACGGCCAGCCACGGCGCGGAAAAACGCATGCGCGAGCGGATCGGCGCAGACGGCGGCACGCCTGCCTGGACGGGCGCGACGGCATCGTTCGCGGCGGGATCGGCGGCGGGGCCGGGCGGCACGGTCGATGTCGCGCTCGCATGCGTGCGTGCCAGTTCGGCGATCTTGCGCGTCAGCGACTCGGGCACGGGCGGCAGCTTCTGCTGCGCGAACGCGTCGTGGAACGGCAGGCTCGACGCGCGGAACAGTTCGATACGCTCCGCGAGTTCCGGCGAATGATCGAGTTCGCGCTCGATCTCGCGGCGCTCCTCGATATCGAGTTCGCCGTCGACGTAGGCCATCAGCGTGATGTCGTCTACTTTCATGACGCCGAGTCCTTGCCGAATGCCGCCATCTTCAGCGGCTGGGCCGCTTTGCCCGCAAACAGCGCGCCGATGGCCTGACGCGCACGCGACAGCCGGCTCATCACGGTGCCGATGGGCACGTTGAGCGTCTCCGCCGTTTCGCTGTAGCTGAGGCCTTCGACGGCGACGAGCAGCATCACGACGCGCTGCGCCTCGGGCAGACGCTGCACGGCCTCGATGATCTGCGCGTTCATCGTGATCTGTTCAGGCGTGCGCGCCGACGGATCTTCGACCGTTTCGAGGAAGTCGTCGTCCCACTCCATGCTCGAGCGGCTGCGCACCGAACGCGCGCGCAGTTCGTTGATCCACGTGGAGTGAACGATCGAAAACATCCAGCTGAGCGGCGCCGTGTCCGCCTGCAGCTGATGCGCGCGTTCCAGCCCGCGCACGCACGCGCGCTGCACGAGATCTTCGGCGTCGTGCTGATCGCCGGATATGCGCAATGCGAAAGCCCATAACCTCGGAAGCATGTCGGGCAGCATGCTGGACAAGTCTGCGCCTGTCATGGAAGTCGTTCCTTGCTACTGACTCGGTGATCTGCCCTCGATGAAGGCAATGCGGCCGGTGCGCGGCAACTGTCAGGCGCACTCGTTAACACGGACGGAATTCAAGCAGACGATTTTAACTTCGATCTGACAATACTGCAGACGAGCGTTTTTGCTCTTCGCATTTGCAGTGCGCGCTTCGCCAACGGCGTGCCGTCCCGTGACGGGAACCTTGCACGTGATGATCGGATAAGATACGGGCCGCCAGTTATTTTCCGAACCATGGAGTGTTTTCAGTGATTCAACCAGGCAACGTATTCAAGGACAACCTCGCGCAACTGCCGGGCATTGACGGTATCGAGCGCATCGATCTCGTCGACGGCAAGGGCGCCGTGGTCGCGAGCATCGAAAACAAGCCGGGCAAGCAGGGCTCGCTCGCCGTGTACCACTATTTGCGTGAAGCATTCGGCACGCTCGACGCGAAGGCCGCAGAGCATGGCCTTGCCGTGTTCGCCGAGCATACGGCCGACGCGCGCAATCGTCCGGGCGCGCATCCGAACGTCGATCGTCTGCTTGAGATCGCGGCGGGCGGCGAGGCGTTGCGCATCGACGTCATCGCTGGCGCCTGAGCGCATCGCAACGCACGTCACAGCAGTCCGAGCGCCAGCGCCTTGAGCGTGGCGGCGGCGCGTGTCGAGCAGTCGAGCTTGCGGAATACGCTTTCGACGTGCGTGCGCACCGTGCTCGGACTCAAGGACAGATCGCGGGCCACTTCCTTGTTGCTCGCGCCGCGCGAAATGCCGCGCAGCACGTCGATTTCGCGCGTGGACAGACGCGCCGTCTGCGCGCGCGGATTCACGACGCGCCGTTGCGACGACCCCGCGTCGATCAGCGCACTGACGACGTCGGCATCGTAGCGGCCTTGCGCGGCTTCTTCCTGCAGCAGCTTCGCTGCATCCCGATCCGCCAGCGCGGCACGCCACGGACGCGCTGCGCGCAACGCAACCCACGCCGCGCTCGCGGCGAGAATACGCGCTTCGATCGACAGCGCCGCGCCCGAAGCGCCACGAAAATATCCCGAACCGTCGAGACGTTCATACGCATACGAACCGAGTTCGGCGGCTTCGGCGAGCGTGCCCGTCTGCCTGCCCGCGCGCGAGGTCCAGTACGGCACGAGACGCACTTTTTCCCACGCGGCCTGCGACAGCCGCGACGGCGTGTTCCAGATCGGATTCGGCACGGCTGCGCGCCCCATGCCATGAATCAGACCCGCGCAATAGAGACGGTTTTGCGCGTTCGCATCGAGTGAGAATCGCGCGGCGCATGCAGCCGCCGTCGCCGCGACGCTGCGCGAATAGCCCGTCATCCATGGCAGTTTCAGATCGATGATGTCGGCGACCAGTTCGACGGGCGTGACGTCGTTCATGTGCGGCGTCAGCAGCGCGGCATCGATCGACGCGGCGTCGGCCTGTTCGAGTGCGTCCAGCCATTCGGGTGCGAGCCGGACGGCGAGGCGCGCGAGCGTGGCGGGATAGCGCGAATCGGCGCGCTGGCCGATCAGCGCACTGGTGCGTTCGATCCCGTACGTGCGCGAGAAAATCTCCAGTTCGCCCGCGAGCGCCACGATGAACACGGTGGTCGGCACCTCGCTGCCTGCCAGATGATCGGGCGTGCCGCTGCCATCCCACGATTCGAACACATGGCGCAGCGTGGCTTCCGTGTCCCGGCCGAGGCCCAGCATGCGCGCCGCTTCGCTCGACACCTCGCAATGGATGCGCGCGAGCGGCGTGAGCGTGGCGCCGATATCGCCGTGCATTTCGAGCGGGCCTGCCCAATCCGGCTTGAGCGCGAGCATCGCTTCGCGGCTCGCGACGTCGTCGCCGAGCGCTTCCGCGAAGCCCGATGCATTCGCCGTGCAACCCGACCAGCGCAGCAGCGACGCCTCGCAGACGGCGACGACGGCCGCGTCGTCGAGTTCCGCCGCACGCGCGAGGCGCACGGCGAGCCACGCGGTGCGGAGCGAATGATCGGTCGGCTGCCCCATGCTCAGATCGCCGATGAAGGCGAGCGCCTTCACGGCATCGAACACGCGGACAGCAGGGCCTGGCGAAGTTTGCATGGTGCGCGTATCGGTCGATTAGCGAGCCCCACTATACCCCGCGCGCCTCTGCGCGCGAGGTCGGTCATTTGACCGATACCGCACGCGGGAGGCGTCTGCGATGCTTCGCCCCGTTTCTCTTCCTGAATCTCCTCGCTACCTGAAGGACATATCGCTCATGAATTCGCTTGTCAGAAAGTGCATCGCTTCCGTCATGCTCGCCGGTTCGGTGCTGTCGTTGCACGCGGCGCAGGCCGCCCAGCCGCAGGATCTGAAGGGCACGAACGTCGTGCTGGTGCACGGCGCGTTCGCCGACGGTTCGAGCTGGGAGAAGGTGATCCCGTTGCTCGAAGCGCGTGGCCTGCATGTGGTTGCCGTGCAGAATCCGCTGAGCTCGCTCGCCGACGATGCCGCAGCCGCGAAGCGCGCGATCGATGCGCAGACGGGGCCCGTGGTGCTCGTCGGCCATTCGTGGGGCGGCGCCGTGATCAGCCAGGCGGGCAATGACGACAAGGTGAAGGCGCTTGTCTACGTGGCGGCGTTTGCGCCCGACAGCGGCCAGTCGATCAACGACATGCTCAAAGGCAAGCCCGCGCCCGCGTGGGCGAGCGAGTTGCAGAAGGACTCGGGTAACTTTCTGACGCTGTCGCCGAAAGCGATCGACAACGACTTCGCGCAGGATCTGAGCCCGGCGCAGAAGCGCGTCGTTGCGGCGACGCAAGGCCCGTGGTTCGCAGGCGCGACCGACGACAAGGTGACGGACGCCGCGTGGCACACGAAACCCTCGTACTATATCGTCGCGAATCATGACCGTATGATCGATCCGCGTTTGCAGGACGCGATGGCGGGGCAAATCAAGGCGAAAGTGACGCACGTCGACAGCAGCCACGTGCCGATGCTGAGCAAACCCGAAGCGGTGGCCAACGCGATCATCGAGGCGGCTGCGAAGGCGCAGTGATCGAGCGCTGAATGCTGCTTTAAAACCGCGACGCGGCTGGATGCGCGTCGCGGTTTTTGCTTTTTGTCCTGCGTTTTCAGGCATGCGCGATACACCGACGGCCGTGGCAGCGGACGCTGTTCATGATCGTCGCGAAAATGATTGTTTTGCGCATATGTTTGATCGGTTTGCGCGATTCGATCAAAGCGTCTACACTGCGGACGGACACATTCGATCGATTTGATCGATCGGATGATTGTTTCAATCAAAAACGCGGACAGACGCGGTGCAATAAAGCCAGGAGACTCGTATGGTTCAAATCCCCATCAAGCGCTCGATCGAGCGTGTTCCCGGCGGCATGATGATCGTGCCGCTGCTCATCGGCTCGCTGGTGGCGACGTTCCTGCCCGGCATGCCGAAGTTCTTCGGTTCGTTCACCAGTGCGCTGTTCACGGGAGCGCTGCCGATTCTCGCCGTGTTCTACGTCTGCATGGGCGCGAGCATCGACGTGAAGGCGACGCCGTATCTGATGAAGAAGGGCGGCGCGCTGCTCGTCACCAAAGTGGGCGCAGCTGTGATAGTCGGCGTGATTCTCGGGCATTTTCTCGGTGAGCAGCCGGTGTCGTCGGGCCTGTTCGCGGGCATCTCGACGCTCGCCGTCGTCGCCGCGATGAACGACACGAACGGCGGCCTCTACATGGCGCTGATGGGCCAGTACGGCCGCTCGGAAGACGTCGGCGCGTACACGCTGATGTCGCTCGAATCGGGCCCGTTCCTGACGATGGTGACGCTTGGCGTAGCCGGTCTGTCGGCGTTTCCGTGGCAGACGCTGGTCGGCAGCATTCTGCCGCTCGCGCTCGGCATGCTGCTCGGCAATCTCGACCGCGACATGCGCGACTTTCTCGCGAAGGCCGTGCCCGTGATGATTCCGTTCTTCGCGCTGGCGCTCGGCGCGGGTCTCGATCTGCACAAGGTGTGGCAAGCCGGTTTGCTCGGCATCGGGCTGGGCATCGCTGTCGTGATCGTGACGGGCATTCCTCTGTACTTCGCCGATCGTCTGACGGGCGGCACGGGCGTCGCGGGTGTCGCGGCAGCCAATACGGCAGGCAATGCAGCGGCCGTGCCCGCGCTCGTCGCGGCGGCCAACCCGGTCTATACGGAAGCGGCGCACAGCGCGACGCTGCTGGTCGCCGCGTGTGTGGTCGTCACGGCGATCCTGTCGCCGATTCTGACCTCGGCCGTCGCCAAACGCTATCAGCAGCGCAATGAACGCGCGCGCCCGGAAAAGCGCCAAGGGCTGGCCCGATGAGCATTCTGATCATTGCGGACGATCTGTCGGGCGCCGCGGACTGCGCGATCGGTTTCGCGAGCGCCGGGCATCGCACGGTCGTCACGCTGGAGGCGACGCGCACGCCGGCGCACGACGGCGCGGACACGATTGCCGTCGACACCGATACGCGCCGTCTCGCGCCGCAGGATGCAGCGGCGCGCACGGCGGCGGCGTATGCGGAGATGAGCGCGCGCGGCCAGCGCCTCTACAAGAAGATCGATTCGACGTTGCGCGGCAACTGGGCCGCCGAGGTCGCGGGCCTGCAGCCACTTGCGGGCATGGCGATCGTCGCGCCCGCGTTTCCCGCGACGGGACGTACGGTGCGCGACGGCCGCGTGTTCGTGCACGGCGAACCGCTCGAACAGACGGCGACGTGGAAGCTGGAGCACGCGGGCCTGCCCGCCGGCATCGCGGCGCAACTCGAAGCAGCAGGTCTGACGACCGACCGGCTCGATGCCGACGCGCTCGCCGACGACCCGGACACGCTCGCCGTGTGCATCGGCGCGATGGCGGCGAGCGGCGCGCAGGCGCTGATCGTCGATACGCAAAGCGAGCGGGCGCTGCGCGCGCTCGCCCGCGCGACGCTGCACAGCGATGCGCCATTTTTCTGGGTCGGCTCGGGTGGGCTCGCGCGGGAAATCGCCGCGCTCGATTCGCGTAACGAAACAGCGGAAAGCAGGCGCGACAACGAAACATTTCCCGGCGGCCCGATCCTGATTCTGGTCGGCAGCCTGTCGGCCGTCAGCGAACGGCAATGCGCGATGCTGCGCGAACGCGGCGGCGTCGAAGAGCGGGTCGTGCCGCCCGCCGTGTTGCGCGAGGGCGCGACACATCGCGACTGGCGCGCGTTGCAGGAGCAGATCGGCGTATCGCTGAAAGCAGATGTCGATCTGCTGCTGCGCATCGGCCGCGACGACGCGTTCGATCCCGCCGAAGGCGCGCATCTGTCGGCCGCGCTGGCCGCGCTCGTCGAGCCGCACTTCACGAAGACGGGCGGCGTGATCGCAACGGGCGGCGAGACCGCGCGCGCGATGCTGTCGGCGGCGCACATCGGCAATCTGCAATTGCTGGCCGAAGTGGAAGCGGGCGTCGCCGTCGCGAAACCGCTCGATGCAACGCGCACGCATTGTCCCGGCGTCGTCACGAAAGCAGGTGCGTTCGGCACCGATCACGCGTTGTACGCCGCATGGCTGACGCTGCGCAACGAAACAGAACGGGACGTCGTGCAGCATTGACGTCCGGGAATGAACAGCACGAATTCACGAGATCACATCATGAGCACCTACCTTCCCGTAATCGGCATCACGATGGGCGATGCAGCCGGCGTCGGCGCTGAAGTCGTCGTCAAGAGCCTCGCGCACGCATCGGTCTATGCGCAATGCCGTCCGCTCGTGATTGGCGATGCGAAGCGCCTTGAACGCGCGAATCAGATCGTCGGCGGTGCGATGACGATTCGCCGCATCGAAGACGCGAGCGAAGCGCGCTACGAGCAGGGCACGATCGACTGCATCGACCTCGGCCTGATTCCCGACGACCTGCCGTTCGGCGAGCTGTCGGCCGTCGCGGGCGATGCCGCGTATCAGTACATCAGGCGCGCCGTCGAACTCGCGCAGTCGGGCAAGATCGACGCGATCTGCACGGCGCCCCTCAACAAGGAAGCGCTGCACGCGGGCGGCCACAAGTATCCGGGCCACACGGAAATGCTCGCGCATCTGACGGGCGTCGACGAAGTGTCGATGATGCTCGTCGCGCCGCAACTGCGCGTGATCCACGTGACGACGCATATCGGCATCATCGACGCGATCCGCAAGATCGAGCCGGGCCTCGTGCAGCGGACCATCGAACGCGGCAACGCGACGCTCGTGAAGGCGGGCATCGAACGTCCGCGCATCGGCGTGTGCGGGATCAATCCGCATGCGGGCGAAAACGGCCTGTTCGGCTACGGCGAAGAGGAAGAGAAGATCATCCCCGCCGTGAAACGGCTGCAGGAGCGCGGCCTCGACGTGACGGGTCCGCTGCCCGCCGATACGCTCTTCTTCCGCGCGGGACGCGGCGACTTCGATCTGGTGGTGGCGATGTATCACGACCAGGGCCATGGTCCCGTGAAGGTGCTCGGCCTCGAAGCGGGCGTGAACGTGACGGTCGGTCTCGAAGTGATCCGCACGTCGGTCGATCACGGCACGGCGTTCGACATCGCGGGCAAGGGTGTCGTCGACGAAGGCAGCATGCTCGAAGCGCTGCGCCAGGGCGCCGAACTGGCGACCCGCCGCTGATTGCCAATGGGGTTGGCGCAGGGGCTGGTGTAAGATCGAGCCCCATTCTCCCGCCCGTGCAGACGTGAAAAAAACGATAGACCGGCATCAGGCGATTCTCGAACTCGTCCGTACCCGCGATGCCAACGTCGAAGAGTTGTGCGCTGCGCTCGGCGTGTCGGAAGCGACGATCCGCCGTGACCTGACTTCGCTCGCGAAACAGAAGCGCCTCGTGCGCACGTACGGCGGCGCGACGGCGCTGGTCGGCGTGCACGAGCCGGAAGCATCGCTCGAAGAACGCAAGGCGGCGCAGCGCGAGCAGAAGGAATCGATTGCACAGGCAGCCGCCGCGCATGTCCGCGACGGCGATACCGTGCTGCTCGACGGCGGCACGACGTGTGCCGCGCTTGCGTGGCACCTGGCGACGCGCGAAGAACTGCACGTCGTCACCAACAATCTGCTGGCCGTCACGGCGCTCGCAAACGCGCCGGGCGTGCGGCTCACGCTGATCGGCGGCGAACTGCGCGGCTCCAGCATGAGCACGCTCGGCCCGCTGGCGGAACTGATCCTGAGCCGTCTGACCGTCGATCGCGCGTTTCTCGGCGCGGACGGCGTCGTCGCGGGCTTCGGTCTGTGCGAAGCGTCCGCGCAACAGGCGTATCTGAAAGAGTGCATCGTCGCGCGTGCGGCAGAAATCATCGTGCTTGCCGATTCGGACAAGCTCGGCCGCGCGCGCCAGCAGCATTGGACGCCGCTGCAGCGCGACTGGCGGCTCATCACATCGGCGAGTGCCGACGATGCGCTGCTCGCGCCGTTTCGCGCGCTCGATGAAGTGACCGTCGAACTCGCGCCCTGATCCCATACTGCGCAGCCATTGAACGCGTCGCGAGACAAGCTGGCTCGCGAAATGCTCCCCTGTTAGCGGCCAGGCCATCGCCTATCCTTCGAATGTGGCAGCCGCGTTCGCTGCCCGGCACCGAAACGGGGGACGCTCATGCGCGTACACCAGGGGTTCACGGGATGTATCGGCGGCACGCCGCTCATCAGGCTCGCAGCGCTCAGCAAGGAGACGGACTGCGAGATCCTGGGCAAAGCCGAGTTCATGAATCCGGGCGGTTCGGTGAAGGATCGCGCGGCGCTCTACATCATCCTCGACGCCGAGCGGCGCGGCGCGCTCAAGCCCGGCGGCACGGTCGTGGAAGGCACGGCGGGCAACACGGGCATCGGCCTCGCGCACCTCTGCGCGGCGCGCGGCTATCGCTGCGTGATCGTGATTCCCGAAACGCAATCGCCCGCCAAAATGGAGCTGTTGCGCGTGCTCGGCGCGGATGTGCGGCCCGTGCCTGCCGCGCCGTACAAAGATCCGAACAACTATCAGAAGATCGCGGGCCGCCTCGCCGACGAGCTCGACAACGCGATCTGGGCCAACCAGTTCGACAACGTCGTCAACCGGCAGGCGCACTACGAAACCACGGGCCCCGAAATCTGGGCCGACACGGCGGGCACGGTCGATGCGTTCGTCTGCGCGACGGGCACGGGCGGCACGCTCGCGGGCGTCAGCCGCTATCTGAAGGAGCAGGATCCCACGGTGCGCATCGCCCTTGCGGACCCGCATGGCAGCGGCCTGTATAGCTACGTGAAAACCGGCGAGATCAAGGTGGAAGGCAGTTCGATCACCGAGGGCATCGGTTCGAGCCGCGTGACGGCCAACCTGGAAGGCACGGCGATCGACGACGCCTTTCGCATCGACGATCAGGCGTGCGTGACGATGGTGTATCGCCTGTTGCGGGAGGAGGGACTGTATGTCGGCGGATCGACGGGAATCAATGTTGCAGCTGCCGTCGCGCTCGCGCGGCAGATGGGGCCGGGCCACACGATCGTCACGCCGCTGTGCGATCGCGGCGAACTGTACCGCGCGCGGCTCTTCAATGAAGCGTGGCTGAAGGAAAAAGGCCTCGCGACAGCGTGAGCGATGTCGTCATGCCGGCACCTATGCGTGCGCGCATCATGTCGATGCCCGCATGCGGATCACGCGCAGGCGGACTATCCTGAATGGATCGCCTGCGACTTCCGACACGGAGGTGTGTCATGTCTATGTCTACGACTCTTCAGGGGTGCCTGAGCGACAAGGGCTCCCGTTACGAAATCGTGCGTCATCCGTACAGCCACTCGAGCATGGAAACGGCAGCCGCCGCGCACGTCCCCGGCGATCGCCTAGCCAAGACCGTGCTGTTCGAAGACGAGCAGGGCTATATCGCAGCCGTGCTGTCGTCCACTTATGCGGTGCGTCTCGCTGAACTGTCGACGAAAGCAGGGCGGCGCCTGTCGCTCGCGAACGAAGCGGATTTGCGCGAGTTGTTCAAGGATTGCGAATACGGTGCGCTGCCGCCCGTTTGCACCGCGTATGGCATGAAAACGTATCTGGATGAGAGCCTCGTGCGGCAGCCGGATGTGTATTTCGAATGCGGCGATCACGAAGCGCTCGTGCATATGGACGGCGAGCAGTTCCTGGCGCTGATGGACGGCGCCGAACGCGCGCACTTCGGACGGCGGATGCAGGGCATGCACGTCTGATCGCCGCGCTCCGTGAGTGCTGGAGTGGGTTACATCTCGAAGCGGTTGCCCGCGTCGCGCAGACGCCGCATGCCGCTGTCGAGATGTATCCGCGCGCTTTCCTTGTCGCCCAGACGCATCTGTTCGTACGCGCGTTGCGCGACTTCGTGCGGCACGGCTTTGAGCGGGCGGTTGCTCTGCATCGCCTTGAGTTGCACTTCGGCCGCGCGTTCGAGGTAGTAGAGATCGTCCCACGCTTGCGCGACGCTCTCGCCCGCGACCATCACGCCGTGGTTCTTCAGGAACAGGATGTCGGCGTCACCCATTGCGTTTGCAATGCGGTCGCCTTCCGAGTTGTCGAGCGCGAGGCCGTTGTACTGCTCGTCGACGGTAGTGCGGCCGTAGAACTTCAATGCCGTTTGTCCGAGCCACAACAGCGGCGGCCCTTCGATCAGGCACAGTGCGGTCGCATTCGGCATGTGCGTGTGAAAAGCCGCCTTCACGCGCGGCATTGCCTTGTGCAGCCGTGCGTGAATGTAGAACGCCGTCGCTTCCGGCTTGCCTTCGCCCTCGATCACGTTGCCGTCGAAATCGCAGATCAGCAGGCGCGACGCCGTGATCTCCGCGAACGCATAGCCATACGGATTGACGAAGAACAGATCGTCATGCCCCGGCACGACCGCCGAAAAATGATTGCACACGCCTTCTTCGAAGCCATATTGGGCGGCAAGCTGAAAACACGCGGCCAGTTCGGCGCGGGCGGTCCACATCGCATCGGAGTCGAGCGCGTCGCGGCGCGACAGGGCGGAAGTCTTGACGTCGAGCGTATGAGCCATCACAGATCCTTTTGCAGGTTTCACCAGCCATCCGACGCGAACAGCGGCGGCACCTTGTCGAGCGTCGCCAGCGTCGCGTCGGGCGTGTAGTCGGGCAACAGCGTGCGGCCCGTGCCGCGATCGATCCACACGCAACGAAAGCCGATATCGCGTGCCGCCGCATGATCCAGATGCGGGCTCGCGCAGATATGCACGACGTCGTCGCGCGATACGCCGAGCTGTTCGTGAGCATAGTCGAAAAGCCGGCGGTCGGGTTTGTACGCCCCCGCCTGCTGGGCGGTGATCACGCGGTCGATGTACCCGCCGAGCTGCGCGACGTTGCCGGCGATCACGTCGTCGTCGGTATTCGACACGATGCACAGCCGATAGCCCGCTTCCTTCAATGCACGCAGCGTGTCGACCACTTCGGGGAAGGGCGGCATCGCGGAGATGCGCTCCGTGAGCATGCGGATGTCGTTGTCGTCCGCGTGCAGATCGAATTCGTCGAGCGCGATGCGCAGCGCTTCGCCTGCGACTTCGCGGAACGAGCGATGCGGCGGGGTCTGTTCGAGCGCGTGCTCGTGACGGTCGTAGACGGCGATGAACGCGCGCGGATCGATCGCCGCTGCGCGCTTGCTGGCGAGAATCGCCGCGACGGCGTGTTGCAGACCTTCGTCCCATTGGATGAGCGTGCCGTAGCAATCAAAGGTCAGCCACGACGGGCGGTGTGTGTTGGCGAGCGACATGGTTCGGTCCTTTGCGGAAACGTCGAGATGAATCGCAGGCTACGCTGCGCCGCCGATATTCGGAAATTAAATTAAAATGCCATGCTCAGTGGAAATCCAAATATGAGGTGCCCCGCCATGCTCGATCTCGAACTCCTGAAGACGCTGGTCTGCGTCGTCGATGAAGGCAGCTTCACGCGGGCGGGCGATCGCGTGCACCGTACGCAGTCCACCGTCAGCCAGCAGGTGCGGCGCCTGGAAGAACTCGTCGGGCGCACGCTGCTGACGCGCGACCGCACGGGCAATCAGGTGACGGCAACCGAACATGGCGAACTGCTCACGCACTATGCGCGCCGTCTGATCGCGCTGTCGCAGGAAGCGCAGGACGCGCTGGCCAGCGACCTGTCGCGCACCCCGATCCGTATCGGCGTGCCGGAAGACTTCTGCGCGAAACGGATGGCGTCGATTCTGTCGGGCTTCGTCAAGGCACGGCCGGACGCGCGGCTCGAAACGGTCGCGGGCATGAGTGGCGATCTGCAACGCAAGCTGTCGGGCGGCGAGATCGAGATCGCGCTTGTCAAACGCGAGCCGGGCAGCGGGCCGAGCCTCGCAGCGTGGCCCGAATCGCTCGTCTGGGTGCGCGGCCGCCAGATTGAAGTGCCGCCCGAAGACGGCGAGCCCGTTCCCCTTGCGCTGTTCCCGCAAGGCTGCGTGTACCGCAGGCGCGCCATCCGCACGCTCGACCAGTCGAAGCGCAGCTGGCGCGTCGCGTTCGGCAGCCATAGCCTGACGGGCATCCAGGCCGCCGTCGCTTCGGGACTCGGCATCACCGTTCTGCCGACCACGGCCGTGCTGCCCGAGCACAGCCTGTGTTTCGATCTGCCGCGTCTGCCGCCCACGGAACTCGCGCTGATCGGCGCGGGCGGCGCGCTGAACGCGGTGCAGTCCGCGCTTGTCGATTTTCTGCGCGAAGAAGTCGCCGTCTAGCCGGCGCGCCGCGCGAAGAATCGATTCTCCGGACGCGGCAAACCGAGGTGGTCGCGCAGCGTCGTGCCTTCATAGGCGCGCCGGAAAATGCCGCGCCGCTGCAGTTCGGGCACGACCTTCCCGGCGAAATCGTCGAGCCCTCCGGGCAGATAAGGGAACATCACGTTGAAGCCGTCCGAGCCGCGCCCGGTGAGCCATTGCTCCATCTCGTCGGCGATCGTCGCGGCCGTGCCGACCATCTCCAGCCCTGAATACCCGCCGATCCGCTGCGCCAGCTGGCGGATCGTCAGGTGTTCCGCGCGCGCCCAGTCGACCACGCGTTGCCGCGCGCTTTTGCTGGCGTTGCTCTCGGGAATCTCGGGCAGCAGCGAGTCCGGATCGAGATGCGACACGTCATGGCCGAGCGCGATCGACAGCGAGGCGATGCCGCTGTCGTAGTGCACGAAGGTATCGAGCAGCGCGCGCTTTTCTCGTGCTTCGTCCATGCTGTCGCCGACCACGACGAACGCGCCGGGCAAAATCTTCAGATATTCCGGATCGCGCCCGGCGCGCTCGACGCGGCTCTTCACGTCCGCGTAAAAGCGCTTGCCTTCGGCGAGCGAGGGCGGTGCGGCGAACACGGCGTCCGCCGTTTCGGCCGCGATCTGGCGGCCCGCTTCCGACGATCCCGCCTGCACGACGACAGGCCATCCCTGCACTGGCCGCGCGATGTTCAGCGGCCCGCGCACGGACAGTTGCTCGCCCTTGTGTCCGAGCACATGCATCCGCTCGGGATCGACATAGACGCCGCTCTCGACGTCGCGGACAAACGCATCGTCGGCCCAGCTGTCCCACAGCCCTGTGACGACATCGTGGAACTCGCGGGCGCGCCGATATCGATCGCCGTGCTCGACATGCTCGTCGAGGCCGAAGTTGAGCGCCGCGTCGGGATTGGACGTGGTGACGAGATTCCAGCCTGCGCGGCCGCCGCTCAGATGGTCGAGCGACGCAAAGCGGCGCGCAACGTGATACGGCTCGTCGAAAGTGGTCGACGAGGTGGCGATCAGCCCGATGCGCTCCGTCACCGACGACAGCGCGGCAAGCAGCGTCAACGGCTCGAACGACGTGACCGTGTGACTGCGCTTGAGCGCGTCGGGCGGCATGTTGAGCACGGCGAGATGATCGGCCATGAAGAACGCGTCGAAGCACGCGCGTTCGAGCGTCTGCGCGAAGCGCTTCAGATGCGCGATGTTGAAGTTGGCGTCGGGGTACGCGCCGGGAAAGCGCCACGCGCCTGTGTGCAGGCTGACGGGTCGCATGAAGGCGCCGAGATGCAGTTGACGTGAACGGGTCATCGTGAAAGCCCTCGTCGAAGCGTTGAGCGTTGAGCGGAACAGCGAGCGTGCGCGAAATACGATACGACAGGCGCGCGAATCCGGCTGGCGGGTTGCCACGCTTGCATCTCAGCGGTGGTGTTGGCCGCACTCGAACAGCCGTTCACGAGAGGTTGGCATTCTTCAGTCACTTCGGCCCAGGCATCGCATGGCGAGCCGATTCGCGACTCCGCGCCGACGCCTTTATTCGCAGGCGTTTCGCGTCGCATCAGGCACGGGTGCAGTGCGATTGGCATATCTCGTGCACTGGTCGCTACGGGTGTTTTCGCGCCCCTATCTGCAATGGAGACCACATGAACACGAAACTCACCGGTGCGCTGCTTGCGGCGTGCTTCGCATCGTTTGCGATGCCTGTGCTGGCGGGCGGTTATGACGCGGCTTCCGACGCTCGAGCAGGCGGGGTCGTGAAAACGTCTCACGCCGGGCATGCCGTTCAGCACGAAGGCGCAAATTCCGAGGCTTTGAAGAATCACGGCGGCGTCGGCGGCGTCGGCGGGACTGGGGCGGGGAAATCGGAATCGGGCCGGCGCGAACAGCCCGACAGTATCGATCCGATGTATCGCGGCGGCTGATCGCGCGTTTCAAACCCAAACGCCGAACCTGAGGCTACCGTCAGCTTTGCTCCCATTTCATCCGACGATAAGCGCCATTTCCACGCGATTCCGGATCTGGCGCGCCGAACTGTTCGTTAAATCAGCCTAATGAGGTGATTTGCTTGTTTTTGCCATCCCGCGCGTTCTATCCTGTTTCGTTTGAAAGGCGAAAGGGGATAGCGTGGACCGCGTTCAGGCAATGGAAGTGTTCACTCGGGTGGTCGATGCAAACAGCTTTACGCGTGCCGCCGAGCAGCTCGGCATGCCGCGCGCGACGGTGACGACGACCATCCAGAATCTCGAAGCGGTGCTCGGCGTGCGTCTGATGAACCGGACCACGCGGCGTCTGTCGCTTACGCCGGAGGGCGCCGCGTACTACGAGCACTGCATCCGCATCATCACGGACATCGCGGAAACGGATGCGAGTTTTCAGGCGGGCAACCGCAAGCCGAGCGGCGCGCTTCGCGTGCACATGCCGAACTCGCTCGGCCGTCATCTCGTGATTCCCGCGTTGCAGAGCTTCCATCAGCGCTATCCGGACATCGCGCTCGATCTGGGCCTGTCGGACCGGCCCGTCGATCCCGTCGAAGAGGGCATCGACTGCATGATCCGCGCGGGCGCGCTCGAAGATTCGTCGATGGTCGCGCGCCGGATCGGCACGCTCAAACGCGTGACGTGTGCCTCGCCCGACTACCTGGCGCGTTACGGCGAGCCGCAGAGCATCGACGATCTCGCCTTGCATCACGCGGTGAATTTCCGCGTCGCGCACGGCACACGTCCGATGCCGTGGATCATTCTCGTCGACGGCAAGCCGATCGAAGTGCGGATGAACGGCGTCGTCACGGTCAACGATTCCGAGGCATACGTCACGTGCGGAATGGAAGGCTTCGGGCTGATCCAGCCGATGCTGTTCATGGTCGCGCCGCAACTTCGCAATGGCTCGCTGAAGGAAGTGCTGCCCGCGTTCAAGCCGAAGCCCAAGCCGATTTCGATCGTCTATCCGAACAACCGGCATCTGTCCGCGAAAGTACGCGTATTCGCCGACTGGGTCGCCGAGCTGTTCGATTCGACGCCTGCACTCGCGGGCGGCGACGAGCGGCGCGTCGCCGTGCCGAGACGCGAGACGCAGCCGGATCATGGGCCGATTGCGGCTTGATCGGGCAGGCTCGCGAGCGGGATCGTTTTATGCTCACGCCGTGATAGAAAATTTATCAGCGTTTTCCTTACTGCGGCGACTGGAACCACTCGCTGCGCATCGTGTCGGTAAACCATATCGCCCTTTATAGGGGATGCGAAATGGTTACGGAACAGCCGGGGGCGACACCCCTTTCCGAAGACGATGCACGCCGGCAATTGCGCCGCGCCGTGATTGCCAGCACGATCGGCACGACGATCGAATGGTACGACTTCTTCCTCTACAGCATCGTCACGGGCCTTGTATTCGCGAAGCTGTACTTTCCTGAATCAGACCCGCTTGTCGGCACCTTGCAGGCCTTCCTGATCTACGCCGTCGGCTTTATCGCGCGGCCTGTCGGTGCGGCGATTTTCGGGCACTACGGCGACCGCATCGGACGCAAGGCGACGCTGATCGTCACGCTGTTGTTGATGGGGCTCGCCACGTTCGCTGTGGCCTTTGTTCCGACCTATGCGACGATCGGCATCTGGGGCGCGGTCCTGCTCACTGTGCTGCGTTTCATTCAGGGCGTCGGAGTCGGCGGCGAGTGGGGCGGCTCGGTGCTGATGTCGATGGAATGGGCGCGCACGAATGCGCATCGCGGTTTCGTCGCGTCGTGGCCGCAATTCGGCGTGCCCGCCGGGCTGTTCATCGCTAACCTCGCGGTGCTGGCGATCAGCCAGATATCCGGCAGCGCTTTTCTTGCCTGGGGCTGGCGCGTGCCGTTCTTTCTCAGCATCGTGCTGGTCGCCATCGGCCTCTATATCCGCCTGAATATTCTGGAAACACCGATCTTTGCGCGTCTGCTCGCAGAACGGAGGATCGAAAAAGCGCCGGCGCTCGAAGTGATCCGCCGTCAGCCGAAAGACATCCTGCTTTCCGCGTTCGCGCGCATGGCCGAGCAGGCGCCGTTCTATATCTTTACGGCCTTTGTGTTCACGTATGGCGTGACGAACCTCGGCGCGTCGCGCGATCTGCTGCTCATGGCCGTACTCGCGGCGTCCGTGCTGGAATTCTTCACGATCCCGCTGTTTGGGCACGTGTCCGATCTGATCGGGCGCAAGCGGATGTACATGATCGGTGCGGCGCTGGTCGGCATATTCGGCTTCGTGTACTTCGCGATGGTCGACACGAGGAATCCGATGTGGATCTTCGCCGCGATCGTGCTTTCGCTGGTACCGCACTCGATGCTGTATGGCCCGCAGGCCGCGTTGATCGCCGAGACGTTCACGGGGCGGCTGCGTTATAGCGGCGCGTCGCTCGGCTACCAGCTTGCGTCTGTGATCGCAGGCGGTCCCGCGCCGTTGATCGCGACTGCGCTGTTCGCCTATTACCACTCGGGCTATGCAATTGCGATTTATATCTTGGTGTGCGCCGTGATCAGTCTGTTCGCCACTTCACGTCTGGGCGATTACACGAACCGGGATATTTCGCGCGAATATGATGAAGAGCGAATGATGGGCGATCACGGACACGCGACGCCTGTGCGCTGATCGTAGCTGTCGGCGGAAGCGAAAAAAAACTGGCGTACGCGCATCGCTTGCGCGTACGCCGTCAAGACGGTCCCCGACCGTCACCCTCTCGAAACGATCACTTCATACTCAGGCACCCAGTTCACGCTTTGCACGTCAGCGACCTGATCTTTCAAGCCGACTCGCGGATCGTGTCGGGCGTCGAGATAGATGGGCGCGTCGGCGCGCAGCGGCAGCACGGTTAACATCAACGGCTGCCGCGTATCGATCGTCACGTTGCGTACGCCGATCTGCCACGGCAGGCCGTTGTAGAAGTGATCGTCGATCATGTTCGCGCCAGAAAACAGCCGGCCGATATCGCCCGTGTAGCGAATCGACAGATAAGCGTTGCCAAGACCAGGCGCGTTCAGCGCCGCTTCCGGCAAATCGATCCGCCACGCCGCGGCCTTGCCGAACGTCTCCGGCGTGGGCTCGACAGCGGCATGCGCCGTACCGCCCGGCACGACAGGCGGCACCGTTTGTGCCGCGCGCAAAGGCGTAATCGTTGCATCGAATGCGACGGGCGGCACGGTAACGATGAAACGCTGGAAGAATCCGCTTTGCTTCGATTCGACCATTTGCTGCGTCGAAGTTGGTGTGCGCGTGAAGGGCGGATACACAGCGAAATCGAACGATGCCGCATCCGTTGAACGCAACACGAGTTCACCATCGCGAGCGAACGCCAGCGCATCGGTCAGAATCAATCGTCGCTGGCCGTCGAACGGCAACACGCTGAGCCGTTCAATGTCTTCGCACGCGAGCACGATGATCGTGATGCGTGTGCCGTCGCTGCATGTCGCGACGAACGGTTCGCCTGGTGTCGGTTGCACGATGAGCGCGCCGTCGGCTTCGTGCACCGATAGATTCGAGCGAGCGTCCACAGACGCGACGTGTTTCACGCAATCCGCGTCGAATGCGAATTCCGGCGGGATGCCGTCCGTCGCCGCAAACACATGCGTTTCGCCTTCGGCAGACGAGAGCCGCGTGACGGGCTGCGCGGTTGCATATCGCAAGCGTGCGTTGCCGAGCGTCACGCCGATCGGCCAGATGAACCACGCGCCCGGCGCGATATCGATCGGCGTTGAAGGCAGCGTGATCGTGCGCGTCGCGAGCTTCACCGAGAACTGCACACTGTTCCATGCGGGCATCCGGTGCTGTCGAACGTGGTTATTGAAGAACAGGAAGCCACGATCGCCGTCGGCTCGCACCGAATAGCGCGGCACTTCCAGATTGTCGTGGCCATGCGGCACGATGTCCGGCCGATACACATCGCACGTCGCCAGCGCGCGACCCCATTGCTGAAGGAACAGATGCACCGGCCGAAGTTTGCCGAGCACGGGATGCGCTTCGCCATTGGCGCCGAACGGAGCCTGAAAATCGTAGTGGATGACGGGCAGGTCGTTGTAGCCGCCCGTCGCCGTCGATTCCTGTCCGTCGAGATCGCGAGGCGGATTGCGCCCGCCATGCAGCATGTAGTAGCCGTACAGGTTCACGCCAGAGCCAAGCTGCACGGGCAGCATCGCCGCGATGTCGTCGGCGTCGAGGACGGGGCGGCGGCGATACATCATCGGCACGCCGCCGCCGAACTCGGCGCCGAGAAACGGCGTTTCATCGGCGACGGCATCGGCATCGCCCGGTCCGGCGTTGTGCGTCTGGGCGCCGAGATCGCCACCCACGCGGCTCGCGAAACGAAACCCATACACTTCGTTGGGCGGCGACATATCGGTCGACGTACCCCACGGCAAGTCCGGGTAGCCGCCGAAAACGGGCGTCACTTCGCGGTGCGGAAACACCGCGTTGTCCCAACCCGTCACCGTGTACAAGGGCACATCGAGTCCTGCTTCGAGCGCGAGCCGCTTGAGGGTCGCGATATGCTCGCGTCCCTGCTGCGGACCCGTCAGGTTGTACTCGTTCTCAAGCTGAATGCCGATGACAGGGCCGCCGTCCTTCCACAACAAACCCTTCAACTGCGCGGCTATTTCCTCGAAAAAGCGCTGCACGTATTGCAGATACAGCGGATCGTCGCTACGCACCGGCACCTGATCGACGACCCATGCGGGAATGCCGCCATAACGGACTTCCGCATGCACCCACGGACCGATGCGAACGAACGCGAGCAGGCCGCGCTTTGCGCTGATTTCGACGAAGCGGCGCAGATCATTGCGTGCGCTCCAGTCGAATTGCGCGGGACGCGGCTCGTGATATCGCCAGATCACATACGACGACACGATATCGACGCCCGCCGCCCTGACCTTCGCCAGTTCGTCGCCCCACTGCGCTTCGGGCACGCGCGAATAGTGCAGTTCGCCCATCACGGGCAGCCACGGCTCGCCGTCGCGCGTCAGGTAGCGGCTGTTGATGCCGATCGCACGGCCATCGGGCGACGTGTTCGTGCCCATCTGCAGCATGCCCGTGCGCGGCGCATCGCCAGGACGGCTTGCATCGACGGTCAACGGCGTCGACGCGTGCGCCGAGCGGGCCGTCATGCGTCGATCCACGCACACACGTCGGCGGTGCCGAGCGTGCGTTGTCCCAGCACGAATTGCGCGTTGTCCGGTGCGGGCGCGTCGACGCTTTGCGCGCCGAAGTTGAACGCGAATGTCACATCGCCGCGACGACGCACGCGCAGGCCTTCCGTCAACGGCGTCACCGCGAGTCCTGCATCACGCGCCGCGCCTTCCAGCAGCGCGCGATGCAACGGCGCATCGAACCACGCGCTTGCATAGCGCACATGCCCGCGTGCGACGACGGCGGGCCAGTTGTCGTCGAAGCGTGCGAGCACGTCGATGCCGTCGCGCGTCTCCAGATGCTCGCGCCAGTGCAATGCCATGCCTGTCACGCCGTCGAGCGTGGCCGACGGCTGAAGCGTGGGACGCAACGAATCGACTTCGAGCACCTTGAACGGCAAGGCCGTCTGCAACGCGCCGGGCGGCAACTGCGCGGGAATCGCGAAGTCGGCAGTCTTCGATCCTGTGCGCGGCCCGATCACCCATTGCGCCGACGACTGTTCGACCGTCTTCGCAAAGCCTGCAGGCAAGGCCGCGAGACCCGGCACGACGATCAGTTCGTAGCCGGAAAGATCGGCCTGCGCGGACACGATATCGACATCGAGCGCCATCTCGCGCAACGTACGGTAGTACTCGAATGCGAGCGTCTGATAGTCGAAGCCCTTCGCATGCCGCTGGATCTCGAACATCCATTGCGTCTCGTAGTCGAATACGAGCGCGACCTGAGCATGCGGCGCGGGGCCGCTTTGCGCGAGGCTCGACAGCGCCGCCGATTGCACGATTTCCCGCGCGGCGCGCGCCACTTCGCGCCCGCCCGGCGAGAGCGTGTTGTCGGGCAGATTCAGACCCGAATGCATCTGCTCCTGTGCGAACGGCGCCTGGCGCCAGCGGAAATACGACACGAGTTCGGCGCCGTGTGCGAACGCCTCGTAGGCCCACAGACGCACCATGCCGGGTGCGGGCACCGGGTTCCATGGCGCCCAGTTAACGGGGCCCGCTTCCTGTTCCATCACCCAGAAACGGCCTTGGCCGATCGCGCGATAGCGGTCGTGATCGAACGCCGACACGTCGGGGTGTCCGGTGCGTGCGTAGCGTGCCTTGTCCTCTTCGCTCAGGGCGATTACTTCGGTACGCGCAATCGGATAGCTGTCCCACGTAGCGACATCGATGCTGTTGTTCGCGGCGAAGCGGTAGTGATCGAAGGTCGTGAAAAAGCCCATGAAATTGTGCAGCATGTCCGCGTTCGGCGCGTAACGGCGCAGCACGTCGATCTGTTCGCGATGAAAGCTCGACACCTCGTCGGACATGAAGCGGCGGAAGTCGAGCAGATGAATCGGATTCGCGTCGGTGGGCGTGAGGTTCGGCAGTTCGATCGTATCGAACGACAGATACTCCATGCTCCAGAACACGTTGCCCCAACGCTGGTTCAGGTTGTCGACGGTTTCGTAACGGCGCGCGAGCCATGCCTGAAAGTGCCGGCGTGCCGCCTTCGAATAGCTCGGCACGGTCTCATGACAGCCAAGTTCGTTATCCGTCTGCCACGCGACGACCGCGGGATGCGCGCCGTAGCGCTGCCCCATCGCGTCGACGATACGCACGCACTCGCGTCGATAGGGTTCGCTGCAAATATCGTAATGGCGGCGCGAACCGTAGTTCCACGTCTTGCCGTCGGCGCGCACGGGCAGCATCTCCGGCATCGAATCGACGAGCCACTTCGGCGGCGAAGCCGTGGGGGTGCCGAGCACGATCTTGAGCCCCGCGTCGGCGAGCGTCTGCACGGCGCGGTCCAGCCACGCCCATTCGTACACGCCTGCGCGCGGCTCCATACGGCTCCAGGCGAATTCCGCGATCCGCACATGCGTGATGCCGATTTCGACCATCCGGCGCGCGTCGTCGGCCCACATCGTTTCCGGCCATTGTTCGGGGTAGTAGCAAACACCCAGTTGCATTGTCGATTTCTCCAGAGATCAGTAGTGGGCTGTCGGCGTCAGCCTTTGCTTGCGCCGAACGTGAGGCCGGCCACGAAATGTTTTTGCATCGCGAAGAACATCAGCACGGAGGGCAGTGCGGCCAGCACCGAACCCGCTGCAACGAGATTCCATGCGGTCGTCCATTGCCCTTTGAGCGCCGCGACGCCGACCGTGATGGGCGCGGCGTCGTCGCCCTGCGTGAGGCACAGCGCCCAGAAGTAGTCGTTCCAGACGAATGTGAAGACGAGAATGCCGAGCGCGGCGAGGGCAGGACGGATCAGCGGCAGCACGATGCGTGCATAGATGGTCCATTCGCTCGCGCCTTCGACGCGCGCCGCTTCGATCAGCTCGAACGGCAACTGCTTGATGAAGTTGCGCAGAAACAGCGTGCAGAATCCTGTCTGAAACGCGATGTGAAAAATGATCAGCGCCCACACCGTGTTGAACAGGCCGACCTTCAGCGCCATGTCGCGCACGGGAATCATCAGGATCTGCACGGGCACGAAGTTGCCCGCGACGAACATGAACAGCACGACGATGTTGCCGCGAAAGCGATACGTCGCGAGCGCGAAGCCCGCCATCGACGCCAACAAAATTGCGCCGAGCACGGACGGCACGGTGATCAGCACGCTATTGGCGAAGTAATGCAGCATCGGCGTTTGCGCGAGCGCCGTGCCGTAATTGTCGAGAAGCGCGAAATGCTTCGGCCAGGTCCAGTAGTCGCCTTGCGACAGTTCATCGGAAGAGCGGATCGACGTGATGAGCACGGCGAGCATCGGCAGCAGCCACACGAACAGCGCGAGCGGCAGCGACGCCTTGTAGATCGCGCGATTCCAGGGTTTCCAGCGTTCGACGGGAAGCGGATACATGTCAGTTCTCCTTGAGCAGGATGCGTGATTCAGCGTTCTTCGCGCAGCATCCGGCGCAGATGGAACACGATGTAGACGAGCATGATCGCGAACAGCACGACGGCAATTGCGGCCGAGTAGCCTTCGCGGTAGTACTTGATGGCCTGGTCGTACATGTAATAGGCGAGCACGGTCGAGCTGTCGAAGGGACCGCCGCCGCTCATGACGGCGATCAGATCGAAGCTGCGCAGCGCGCCGATCACGGTCAGCACGACGGCCATGAACGTAGCGGGGCGCAGTTGCGGCAGGATCACGTGCCACAGCAGACGCCAGCCTTTCGCGCCTTCCATGCGTGCGGCCTCGACCACTTCAGGGTTGATCGACGTGAGGCCCGTGAGATACAGCACCATGCAGTAGGGCGTTTGCGGCCAGAGCGCGGCGAACACGATGCCGAAGGTCACGGTATGCGCGTCGCCGAGCACGGGAATGCCGTGGCCGACAATCACTTTGAGCAGGCCGAACGTCGGGTCGTAGAACCAGCTGAACACGAGACCGACGACGACGCCCGACAACACGAACGGTGCGAAGAACAGCGACTTCACGACGCGCATGCCCTTCACCTGCTGGTTCAGATACAGCGCGAACAGCAGGCCCAGCGGCGGCGCGAGCAGGAAGAACACAAGCCAGATGAGGTTGTTCTTCAACGCGACATAGAACGTATCGGCCTGAAACAGCTCGACGTAATTGGCGAGTCCGATGAAAGTCTTCGCCGTCATCCCATCCCAGTTGTAGAAGCTGAGCGCGATGCTGCTGAAGATCGGATAGATCACGCACAGCGCGAACAGTGCGCAGCCCGGCAGCAGAAAGAAGAACGCCGCGCGATTGCGTGCGCGCCCGGATGCGGACGTGCGGCGGCTGCGCGCCGAAGGCAGGCGGGCAATAGACGTGGACATGACGAAGACCTCGTTCGATACCGCTCGCCAGATGCGGCGAGCGGCAGGTGATTCGTGGGCGCATCGCATGAGACGCGCCCGGCGGGCGGCTGCCGACAGCGCGGCCGCCCTTCAGGACATCACTTGTGGTAAATGCGCTTGCGGGTTGCTTCGAGACGGGCGAGCAGCGCATCGATCTGCGACGGATCGTTATAGAACTGCTGCATCGCCTTCATGCCTTCGTCGGCCATTTCCTTCGTCATGTCGCGATCGTAGAACTGCGCGATGCCGCCCGTCGTGCTGGCGAGCGTCTGGAAACCGACCTTGGAGATGGGATCTTCAGGCTCGGTCGCCTTGCTGTTCGACGGCAGCTGACCCCAGCCGCGCGCGAGATCCGCGTTGATTTCAGGCGTTTCCATGAAGGCGAGCAGACGGCGCGCGTCGGTCTTGTTCTTTGCCTTCGCAGGAACGAGCAGCACGTTGACGGGACCGTCTTCCGCCGTCGGCACCTTCGGATCGATGACCGGGAAGCGCATGAAGCCGATCTGGTCCTTGACGCTCGACGTAATGCCCGCCGAGAAGAACGTGCCCATCAGCATCATCGCGGCCTTGCCGTTGGCGAGGAACGGGCCGATCGAATCGAGATCGTAGGAGAGCGCGTTGTCGATGTAATAGTGATCGTCCATCAGCGTCTTCCACGTCGTGTAGACCTTCTTAACGCGCGGATCGGTGTACGGCACTTCGCCTGCCATCAGCTTCTGGTGGAACGCATTGCCGTTGATGCGCAGATCGAGATAATCGAACCATGCGGCAAGCGTCCAGCTGTCGCGCGCGGCGACGGCGATGGGCGCGACGCCGCTTGCCTTGAGCTTCTTGCAAGCATCGAGGAATTCTTCCCACGTCTTCGGCTCGCTCTTGATCCCCGCCTTTTCGAACAGATCCTTGCGATAGAAGAAGCCGTACGCATCGTAACCAAGTGGCGCCGCATACTGCTTGCCGTTATACGTCGAGGCTTCCTTCACCGAAGCATATTGCTGGCTCCAGCCGTTCTTCGCCCAGTCGCCGGATAGATCTTCGAGCAGGCCGCGCTTCGCGTAATAGGCCATGCGTTCGCCGTCGTGCCACGATACGACATCAGGCGGATCGGTGGCGAGCCAGCCGCCCATCTGCACCTTGTACGCTTCTTCCGTGATGTAGGTGATCTTCAGGTCGACGTCGGGATTGGCCTTCTTGAACTTGTCGAATGCGTCCTGCCAGGTCGAGCGCTGGTTGCCGCGCGCCGACACGTTGACGTTCAGCTGACCGGCGTCGGCATTCGAGACGAGGCCTGACAGCAGCGCCGCCGATACCGCGACGGCAGCCGTCACGGCGCGCGGGTTGAAAGAGGCGAGCCCGGCAATGCGGCTCAGGTGCTTGTTGATCATCGTGGTGTCTCCTTGAACTGCGTTGTTGGCCGCCCGCTCGATGCGGACGGCGGTCTTCGTGCCCACCGCGCCGGCTCTGTGGCCGGCTGCTGAGAACCGCGAGCCCGGCAGGCAAGGCTCGCGTCGTTGGGCCGGGTGCCCGTCAAGCTGTTTGCAGCGCGACGGCTTGTGTTTCTGTTGCGACCGTGCGCTCCAGCGCCGTGCCTTCTTCGTCGAACAGATGGCACGCGTCGGCGGGCAGACGCAATGCGAGCGGCTCGCCGTTGCGGATCGCGATATCGCCGGGTGCCTTCGCGATCAGCGTGCCGTCTGCGCATTCGACATGCACGTAGCTGTGCTCGCCCAGTTGTTCCGTGATCAGCGACTTCACCGCGAGCGTTTGCGCATCGCCGTCGAGCCGGATGTGCTCGGGACGAATGCCCAGCGTGACGGGCTGGCCGCGTGTCAGGCGCGCACCATCGACATGCACGTGCAGCATCGATTCGCTTTTCTTGAGCTTCACATGCACGCCGTCATGCGCAATAGCGTCGACTTCACCGTCGATGAAATTCATGCGCGGCGAACCGATGAAGCCCGCGACGAACTTCGAGCGCGGCCGATGATAAAGCTCGAGCGGCGCGCCAACCTGCGCGATGCTGCCGAAGCGCTGCGTGTCCGCGCCTGCGTGCAGCAGCACGATCTTGTCGGCGAGCGTCATCGCTTCGATCTGATCGTGCGTCACATAGACGACGCTTGCCTGCGCAAAGCGCTGATGCAGCCGCGCGATTTCGATGCGCGTCTGGCCGCGCAAGGCTGCGTCGAGATTGGATAACGGCTCGTCGAACAGGAACACGCCCGGCTCGCGCACGATCGCCCGGCCAATCGCGACACGTTGACGCTGGCCGCCCGACAGTTCGCGCGGCTTGCGTTCGAGCAGCGCATCCAGTTGCAGCACGCGCGCCGCTTCACGCACCTTGCGGTCGATCTCGGCTTTCGGCGTCTTCGCGAGCTTCAGGCCGAACGCCATGTTTTCGAAGACAGACATATGCGGGAACAGCGCGTAGCTCTGGAACACCATCGCGACACCGCGCTCGGCGGCAGGGACGCCGTTCATCGACTGGCCGCCGATCGTCACGTCGCCGTCGGTCTGATCTTCGAGTCCGGCGACGATGCGCAACAACGTGGACTTGCCGCAGCCGGACGGACCGAGGAACACACAGAACTCGTGTGCGCCGATTTCGAGGTCGAGGTTGCGAATGACGGGCGCGTTCGCGCCGAACGTCTTCTGGATGTTTCTCAGGGAGATCGCGGACATGGTGTTTTCCCTGGATTTAAACGCTTAAATTTGCATCGAAAAAAATCGCACAGAAGCTTGCGCGGCGTAGATTTAAGCGTTTAAATTCGGGTGTGCTCGAAGGCGCGTTCATGTTCGTCTCCATTGTGCTTTCGGGCAAAGTTATCAAAGCCTACGCGAAGTGTGCAACATCTGATTCGCAGTCTCTCAATGTGGGATCTTTCCTTTTCTTTCGGGCAGTGCACGAAGCATGGCGACATTAAGCGACGTGGCGCGGCGTGCGCAGGTCACGGCGGCCACGGTATCGAACGTCTTGCGCAATCCGGACAAGGTGCGCCCGGAAACGGCCGAGCGCGTGATGCGTGCGATCCGCGAACTCGGCTACCGGCCGAATCTGAACGCACGCGCGTTGGCGGAAGGGCGCTCGCCGACGTTGGCGCTGATGCTGTCGAGCATTGCGAATCCGTTCTATCCGGAGTTCGTGCTTGCGGCGGAGCGCGCGGCGCGGCGCGCCGGCTATTTCCTGATGGTGTGCAACACGGACGATGACGCGGAGATCGGTCGCGCGTATCTGACGCAGATTGCGGGCACGCTGGCGGAAGGCGTACTGGTGCTCAACACGGATATCGCGATCAATGAGTTGTGCGCGTCCGCGGCGGTGGGCGCGCCGATCGTGCTGAGCTTGTGGGAGCATCCCGAGAACCTGCCCGCGCTGCCATGCGTGGCCGTCGATTTCGCGCATGCGGGCGAGCTTGCGGCGCGGCATCTGCTCGAACTGGGGCATCGCGACATCGGCATGCTGGTCGGCGATGGATGCGGCGGCTTGCAGGATGCGCGCGCAACGGGCTTTCGGGAAGTGATGCGCGAAGCGGGACTCGAACCGGACGATGCCGCCGTGCTGCAGATTCCCGATACGATCGACGCGGGCTTTGCCGCGTGCATGGAATTGATGGAGCGCGAGCCGCACCTTGGCGCGCTGTTCGCGACCAACGATCTGCTGGCGATTGGCGCGTTGCAGGCGCTTGCTACGTTAGGGCGCAAAGTGCCTGACGACGTATCCGTGATCGGCATTACGGATATTCAGCTGGC
The DNA here is from genome assembly GCF_007995085.1 of Paraburkholderia azotifigens. Taxonomy (GTDB): domain Bacteria; phylum Pseudomonadota; class Gammaproteobacteria; order Burkholderiales; family Burkholderiaceae; genus Paraburkholderia; species Paraburkholderia azotifigens. Next base: position 1,064,992 of record NZ_VOQS01000005.1, on the reverse strand, counting down.
GCACCAGGTGCGTCCTTCGTTGACCACCGTGGCGATCAATACGGAAGCGATTGCGCAGGCGTCGATCGAATTGCTGATACGGCTGATTCACGAGCCGCATGGGGAAGGGCCGCCGCCTGCGGTGATTGCGCCGTTGCCGAAACTGGTGAGGCGGCAGTCGACGTGAGGAGGTTGTGCGTGCAGCGCGGCGTGGTGATGGCGGTTGAGGTATGAACGCGACGATGGCGCGCAAACACAGCGCGGCAAAACGAATCTAGATGATGCTCGAAACAAGATGGCAACCGCAAGTGGCCGCATACCCATGTCGGGCAATGGGAACGCCAGCATCGGTGATGTTCATATCGCCTTCAAGGATGACGTTGGGGTTGATATCAGGATGCAGCGGGCACGTTATCAGGTCGCCTTTGCGTGCGACACGGCGGCCGTCATAGCGCATCGTTTCGGATGCGGTGATGACGCTGCCGCCGTGGTCGGTGGTGTCGGCCAACCGGATCAAATCAATCATGCGACTGTCCTTAATGTTTGGCAGCTGGTGGAAAAGGATTACTGAGATCGGCGCTAAGAATCCAGCCGGTGACGATTTTCCTCTTATCGTCATCCTCAACAAGTATGTCTGGATTGAAGTATCGGATGTATGAATACCGATTTGTCCGCCTAAGCACTACAACGACATCACCGGCCATCAAATAGCCGTGCTTGCCACTCCGTCCAGCCACGTCATAAACAGCCGTCTTTTTGGTTGCCACTGCAATACCCAGCCCCGGGACTTTCATTTTTTCAGTGTAGGGAAGTCCTCCTTCGCTAAACAACCCTCCTGCCGCGCTATCACAGCCAGGACGCCGCGCATTTGTACGAATATTTAGCTTGTCACCGTTCATAGACAGGCTACCTTTTATAGGGGAATCCGCATCACGTTGCGTGTAATTGAATTGCCGTTTATGGTAGTCAAGATTAAAGGTTTCCATGGGTATCAAACCATTCTGACTAGCACGCACCTTGTCGACCGACATGAAGAAAAAATTGCAAAAGAATCTTTCATTGTGTGCAGAATAAAAACCATAAATTTCCCCTCCGTCTTTGAGGGTAACCACGGATGTTTCATCGTAAATTGAAACTTCTCCGCAAATGGCCGGGCTGCGAAAAGACAAAAGCAAAAGTAAAACAACGACATTGATAATTTTATTTGAACTCATTATAGTGTTGTTCCATTTGCTGTGGAAATGCGGCGGGATATCCCAACCCGTTATAATGCTTTGCGAAGTTTGTCCAATTTCTTTTTTGCAAGGCTTCTAAAGCTCCGGCGCTTACCTTGGTCATGTATGCGACGAATAAGTCAAACTGCGCATCGACTCCGGTCATTACTGCATTAGCTAAGGCGATAGGACTGGCATATCCCATTCGATAATAAAAGAATCCCATTACTTGGAACGCCCCCCAGGAGCAGGCCATAATTGAGGCAGGAAAGTCCAACTGTGACGCCCGAACCAGTCTTTCATACTGATACATAACATCGGCATCCTGGTGCAACCACCCACCGTTGCCATTCTTTGGTTTTCCTGTTGAATACCCTCCGAGTTTCGGAAAACAGAGGTCGGGATATTTTGGAAAATGGTTTGTAATATTTGAGTAATCTCGATCCTCCCAATGATCGCTCTTATTGCTGAGGCAGCGCCGGGAATCCCGGGAGTGTCTGCATCCGCGGCAGGTCCTGTTGACCAGGCGGGTGCAGGCTGCGCACCTGTTCCAGCCTTGACCTGTACAGACAGCCCTTCGATGGGCTTTTGCAGCACGTCGCGGAAGACGAAGGTCACTTCGACATACGGGCTCGGGGGAGCCTTCGGTACGTGTGCGTGCTGGCTGGCGGATTGACGATGTTGCATGAGAGATTTCCGTGTGTTCATTCCAGCGACCGTTCAGGCGATCGCCTTAGCGCCATCGAACTCGTCACGGTCGTATGCGTCCTCGGCGATACCCCAGTCGCCCGCGCCAATTTCGCATCTGACTTTGGTTGGCGTCGATGTATTGACGGTCAGGGTGGAGCCTTTGGTCAACATGCCTTGCTGCTGGATCGTGCCGTCCGGCAGATACACGCGATAGGGCTGGCTAGCGATTGCCGGCCCTATGCCGTAGTTCTCCGCAACGGTACTGACGTCGAACGTTTGCGAGTAGAAGGCGGCCTGTTCTTGTGCGAGCGGCGCAAGCGGAAGCGCGGGTAGCGGGGCACGGATGGCCGATGCACCAGGTTTGTCCCACGACGGCGTCTTTTCAAGGATCGGTCCCGGCGAGCCGTTGGTAATTCCGTCGCCGGTGATGTGGGTATATGAACCACCTGAACCAATCCAGACGCCCTTCGATGCGTTGATGACGATCTGTCCATTGACGCTGCTGATGGTGATGTCCTTCAACGCGGCGAGTGCCATTTGATCGCTTTGCGCCTGTATCTCGACCTTGCCTTTCGCTGCAATCAGTCTCACGCCAAGCTGGTAAGCAAACATCGAGACGGCGCCGCGTACCGATGCAAGAAACGAACGGCCCGTCGATACACTCACGTCGCGGCCTGCCGTTATCGCATGGTCCTTGTGGCTTGCCTGATGTGTGCTATCGGCTGTAGTGGTCGCAATGCCTGCACTGCTTGATAGAAGCAGATCGGGACGCGTCATTTCCGGCGATGGAGCGTCGTCAGATTTCGCATCACCCTTGATCGCGTCATTCTGTGTCTTGATCGTTTGGGTCGCATCGTGCTGGTTCACGTCTACCGATTGCGCCTGATGCTGCTGCGCAAGCTTCGCCATGTCCTCGTGTTGCGCGCGGGCCCGGGTGAGTTGCGCGACGGTCTCGGCCATGTCCCTGGCCTTGCCTGTTGCAATGGGCCGCGCAACGGTCGTGAGTAGCATCCCTTTTGCCGCGCGCAGCACGCCCCACAGATCGGTACGTAGTTCATAGCCTTCGCCGCGCGCATCCTGCAAGCCCTTGTTGCCATCAATGCGGGTGTTATAGCCTAGGCTCAAACTCGATTTGCCGTGGTCGCTGGCGATCTGCGCCTGTATCCGGCCGGGCGTCGCATCCAGCACCGAATGTGCCGACTCCCGACCATATCCAAGGCTTTTGATGCGCGTTCCGTAAAGCGCCTGATTGTGAGGAAGCTGGAACGGCGGCCGGTTAAACTTGTCCACGACAAAGCCCGCCACGATGGGCCGGTCCGGATCGCCGTTGACGTGCGAGACAACGACCATCTGCCCGGCACGGCCCGGCGCGATGGTGCCCATTTCGTCACCCTGCCATTGCGACACGACGCGGACCCAGATCGACGTACCGCCTTCATAATCACCGTCGCGATCCCACTCGAACTGGATCAGCAGGCAATGCCGGTAGTCGATCCATGTTTCATGCTCATGGGGGGCGACAATAACGGCGAGTTCGAAACCGTCAATTCGCGGTTTGTGGGTCACCTGGGGCATCCGGTAATACTCACCAGCGGGCATCAGTTCGAACGACGTGTCCACCGAATAGGTGCGCCATGTGCCCGATGATGCACCGACTTCGGTTATTTCCAGATCGCACGACAGCACGAGATACTCGCCGTTCGCCTTGTTCTGGGGATACTGGATGAGGTCGAACGTGCGGCCTGCCTGTAGCGCACGTAAATGTCCTTTACCACGCGCGCGAACACCCTTGCAGCGTTCCGCCTCAAGCTTTACGCGTGCAAAGTGCTGGCCCTCGTCGCGTAGTTCCTCGGGCGTTGGTTCCCGGTGAGACGATGCCTGGGTGAATTCAGCGCGGTCGTAAATTTCGATCTCACTCAGCGCTGTTTCGCTATTGCTTTCGCAAGTCTCACGGTTGGGCACAAGGTTTTTGTTCAAACGCGGGTGCATATAGCTATGGTCGCCCACGGTGACCTTGCCGACCGTGCTTGCGTACACGATCTCAAGCTCGCTGATGTGCTCTTCGTCAATGCGGCTGCCCGTGTGATAGCGCAGTGTTTTATATGCGATCCCGTGCGGGTGAAAACCGCCCATCGTGTCCGAGATAACCAGCGAGTGAAAGCCTTTCCGGTGTTCAAACCAGCAGACCAGCCCCCATTCTTCCATGAGGCGCATGGCGAAATCCCAGTCGCATTCGCCTTCCTGCCGCATGTACTCACGTTTGGGATAATCCAGGCGGCCGCTCCACGGCCCGCCGATCCGCCATTCGATCGTTCCTTGGTAGTCGCGGAAAACTCTGGAAATGACCTCCTGGACGTTCTGATCCTTGAATATCCGCCGTTCGCGGTTCATCTTTGCGCACCATATAAAGGGCTCAAGGACAAACTCATAAACTGCCGCACGATCGTCCACGCATTTGATACTTGCGGCCGTAATCTCGCCGTTGATATAGCGGATATCGGCACCGATGTTCGTCCTGGGCGGCGAACCGCGCATGCCGGGATCGGGTGTGCCGATGCCGGTTCCCTGTATGGCAATCGTCGCGTTGGAGTGCAGGATATGTTCAAGATCGACCTGTGCGGCGTCGTCAGGGTCGCGCAGGAAATCCGCGTTCTCGACCTGTGCAAGAATCGTGTAGCGAAAGCTTTCGCCTAGTGCCTCGCGACCTTTCAGGCTTCGGACAGTGAGCATCTGCTCACGGATTTCCTTGCCGCGCGGCCCGTAGCCGACGATTTCGGGCAGGGCGGGGCATTCAAGCGTGATGGTGTAGGACTGGAGTGTCCACGGTTCCATGACAGACCTCACGCCTTCTGAAGCGTGGTAGGGCACGCGATTTTGCGCCCGGTACAGGCAACGGGTACGCTCCCATTACGCGGCCCGCCTGCACAGAGCGGATATGCATGATGCACGTATCTGTTTCGTCTCTCGTTCATTAATTGTTATCCTCTTCCACTTCGCCCCCGGATATGTCCGAACGGTTGAATTTCGCTGAACCGGAGAAATTGCGCTATAAGAAAACTTCGAAATTGGGTGGTGATTTGTCTCTAATGACGTTTTTCTATTTCACCGAAAAGAATAATTCTTCTGGACAACGAATGTTGACCAATGCCGTTTGTGGGCCGATATTGCGAATGATTCAGATGGTCCAAACTTGAGCCTGGACAAAATGAGAGCCCGCGCAATGCGGGCTTTGTCGTTTCTGGTGTAGCTATTCGCGCCATTCTTCGTAAAGGCTCACCACGCGCGATCTGTACGCAAGTGGCGCGGCGGCGCTGCGCGATGCGTTACTGCATGCCGTCGAGCGTGGCGGCGTCTTCGCTCTGTCGCTATGACGATTGAAGCCCGCTTCGACGAATGGAGCGAGTTGTTCGATCTGTTCGCTTCAGGTTGGTAAGCGGACAGTATTTGTGAAGTCCGAATCGGCCTACGCGTCGCCGTGCTGGTCGTGTCAATCAGGCCGCCAAGCCTGAGCTGACTTTGTATCGACAGCGGGGCCATGCATAACATGGCCGATCCGGAGCGGAACCGCCTGCCGGAGCGAAGCCTCATTTTCCGGATTTTCTTACAGTGACGCCCCATCCGCGTGTCGGACTTCGCGAATCGTCGGCGAGTCGACAACCAGGGCCGCGTGCATTCACCGCTGTCGCGCGGGGCCCGTGGGTAAAGGTCAAGGGTTGGCGGTGTTAGCCCGCTTTCTTTGCCGACTTTCTTTGCGGCGGCAAAGAGGGTAGGTGCCGCCCCGCACAGGGGCAACGCAAGCAAACCAAAAAACAAAAAACACTAATTCCCCACCCCTGGGGAAACAGAAATAGCGACGCCTTCAGAGCGCACAACCTCCACTTGATCGCCCACCCGAATATCCTTCAACTGCTCGGGATCGACGAGCACATTCTCCTTGCCCTGCGGGCCTCTTACCGTAATGTGTTTCCCGTTGGCATCGATGGCAACGACATCGCCCACGATCGTCACCTCGCGTCGAATCGTGCCACCAGGCTTAGCCCCGGACGCAGCCGGCAGCAAGATCTGCCGCTCCTTCGAAGACCTCGGGCCGCTCGTCTTCCTGAGACTCAAAGATCTCGCCTCGTGGTACTCGGTGGTGACGACATCGCCGATCTTCAGCTGATCGAAGTTGCGCACCTGCTCGCCCGCCTTCAGTTCTTCCGTCCGGCCATCTTTGTTCTTTAGCGTGACGGTCCGCGTCGCGGGATCGATCGCGACCACCGTTGCAACCACGGTAGCCGTGCCCGTCACAGTCGTGCTGCCGTTGCCTTTCTCGACCTGCACGGATGTCTGCGGCTGGGCTAAAGCCGCTCCCGTCATCATGGCGGCAACGGCTGCCGCAAGAAAATAGCGGATCTTCATTGTCGTGCTCCCTCTCATGGCGGCGAGTCCTGCCATCGTCGGATTACGCCTTGAGCGTCAGCGCCGCGATGCGTCGTTTGTCGCGCACGAACGCCAGCAACAACGCCGCCATCGCGCACGCCGAGATGGCGGTCAGTAGCGCGCCTTTGCCGCTGTGGATCAACAACCAGCCTCCGACCGTCGGAAAGCCAAATGCGCCGATGAAGTACGCGGTGACGAACCACGTCAGAACGGCATTGTGATGCGCGACGTCGGAGTCGTTGACAAGCTGTGTCTGCATCACGGGATAAACCAGCCCGTAGCCCGTTCCGAACAGCACCGCCGCCGATACCTGGAAGAACACGTGATAAGGCACCGCGAACATCGATGCAATGCCGAGCACCATTACGACGAGCAGAACTTTGGTCGCGGTTTCGGTGGAGACGTTGGCAACGAGCCGTGCGAGCAGCCAGCGCATCGAGACGACGGTCAACGTATAGAGGCTGAAGAACGTGCTCGCCTGGGCACGCGTGCCTTGAACCAGAGACATCTGGAACGTCATGATGCCCGAGAAGACGCATGCGCCGAGCGCGATCATCAGAATCGGATAGACGGCCTGCGTGCGCGCGATCGCGCCGAGGTCGCCGAGCCATCGCTCTTTCAGTACCTCAGCGGGCGAATGCGGCGAGAGGCGGCCAAACATCTCCAGCAGAACGGCAGCGATCGCGCACAGGCCTGCTATCACACCAAGCGCGCCGTTGACGGACCAGTGCAGAAAGTGGATCGCGTAGGCGGCGAGTGCCGGGCATCCGCCGATTCCCGCCATCTGGAATGTCCCGAAGCGTAGAAACCAGATACCGCGATTCGCGCTATCGGTTCGCTCCGATAACGCCAGCGGCGCTGCAACGTAGAACGCGCCCCAACCGAGACCGAGAAGAAATCCGGCAAGCACTTCCAGCGAGCTGTCGCGAACGGCCGGCGAAAAACCCGCAATGCCGATGCCGACGCATAGTGCAGCGAGCGCGCTCATGCGCGCCGTCCCGATGCGCGGTGCCAGCGAGCGGACCATCGTCACACCGACGAAGGTTCCAAACACGCCGCCCGCGAGCGCGATGCCCGTGTCGAATTCATTACCGCCGATGGTCCGGAAGCGCATTGAAAGGAGAAACGTGGCGCCGTATCCCGCGCCCGTCAGCAGCGTGCCGATGAGCAAAAAGAGCGCGCCCGCAGGGCGCAGGGTGGAGGTGAAAGTGGTTGCCACGGCGTTCGGTCGGTCATCTCATCGTTAGACGAAATAGTATGAACCGGGACGACGAACCTGTTCAAGGATGAGGCGCGCCGCCCGCTTTCTGTCGCGAAGAGGGCCGAAAATCAAGGGGCCGGAAATCAAGCTGTTTAGCAATCGGCGTGCCGCGTGGGCTCATTGCGTCGCGCCATGCGTCACGCGCCCAAGGAAGCTGCGCATGATCCCCGCTATTTCGCCGGGTTTTTCATCGAGTGCAAAGTGGCCGGCATCGAGAACATGCACTTCCGCGTTGGGCAAATCGCGTTGATAAGCCGCCACTTCCGCGACCTGAAAAGAAGGATCGTATTTGCCCCAAACGATGAGCGTCGCCGGTTGATGCTTCCTCAGCCATGCCTGCCAGTTCGGATAGCTCGCGACGTTCGTTTGATATGAGTAGAACAGATCGGTTTGGATCTCCGCTTGCCCCGGACGGCTCAGGAAAGCGAATTCGTCGGTCCACAGGTCGGGGTTGATCGTTTCGGGGTGAGGGTTCGCGCCGACATGCCGCTGGCGGGCCGAAGCGAGAGAAAGAAAGTTCTCGCGCAGCGCCGCTTCATTCGATACGCGGTCTTTCCAGAATCTGCGCCGCGTGTCCCATAGCGGCCCGAGTCCGTCTTCATGCGACACCGCATTCTGAACGATCAATGCGTCGATACGCCCCGGATGCTGAACGGCGAGACGCATGCCGATCGGTCCGCCATAGTCCTGCACGAACAGCACGTAATGTTTAAGTCCCAACGCTTGCGTGAAGTGATCGGTGACCTCGGCGAGATGGTCGAACGTATAGGCAAAGTCTTTTGCGGCAGGCGCATCGCTGTGGCCGAAACCCGGATAGTCGGGCGCGACCAGATGGTACGAATCGGACAGGCGCGACAGCAGCGGATCGTACATCCGCGACGAAGAGGGAAAGCCGTGCAGCAACAGGATCGTCGGCGCATCGCGCGGGCCTGCTTCGCGGTAGAAGATCGACAACCCGTCTACCTTCACGGTCCGATAGTAGACGGGCGTATCCGTCGTGCCGGCATTGGCCGTTGCGGATGCCGCCTGCGATGGCGTCGTCATCGCCATGCCCAGGCATGCGGCCCATGAAGCGAGAATCCAGGACTTGAGCAATGGAACACCCTTTGGAAATGAACATCGCGAGCGAATGATCCGCACACGCGGGCATGAACAAGTCTACGAGGGGGCTTTGCAATTCGCAGTGCAAGTCCCGCGTCGACGCCCGGTCAGGTTTCGAACTTGAGTCTTTGCTATCTAATCTGTTTATCGCGTCGCTCAAATAAAAGCATCGAAGCGGGTGATGCGGCACCGTCAGGAATATCACGCCGTGAGCCTTCAACAGCCAGCAACGCCGATGAATTCCAATCGCCCGGTTGTGAGAAAGCGCTCCCTCGCCGGAGCGACTCGCGCCATTTCATATGGTTAACCCGACCTTTCGGGGCAGCCTTCAATTTCGATAGCTTGCGTCCCGACAGACGGTTCGACGCATTGCCGCCGGCTGTCGCGACTTTGCATTCAACTGGATCAAGAGGAACAGGATGCGTCTGGGTTGGTACTCTAGTCTCACGTCTGTCGAACGCCGCACGTTCTGGGCATGCTTTGCCGGCTTCGGCCTGGATTCGATGGACGCCACCATTTTTTCACTCGTCATCCCGGCGCTTATTGCGACGCTCGGCCTGACGCATCCTCAGGTGGGTTACCTCGCCACGGCGGCTCTGCTGGGAACGGCGATCGGCGGCTGGGGCGCCGGCATCCTCGCCGACAAGATCGGGCGCGTGCGGATCCTGCAATTCACGATTTTGTGGGTCGCCGTTTCCACCATCGCTGCCGCATTCGCCGACTCCTTTCCGGTGCTGTTCGGCATCCGGTTCCTGCAAGGCCTGGGCTACGGCGGCGAGGCCGCTGTCGGCGGCGTGCTGATCAGCGAAGTCATCCGGCCTGCGGTTCGCGGCCGCGTCGCAGCCGCGGTACAAAGCGGCTACGCGCTTGGCTATGCCATCTCGGTTGCGTTGCTGCCTGTGATCGCTTCGATGTTTCCCGAGCAATTCGGCTGGCGCGTGTTCTTTGCGCTCGGCGTCGTGCCTGCCGGGCTTGTCTTCTTCGTTCGCCGTCTCGTGCCCGAGTCGGGCGTGTATGCCGAGGCGAAGGCGGCGCGCAGCGACGGCGTCAAGGCAACCCCGTTCTGGGAGATCTTCGCGCGCGCTCACCTGCGCCGCACGTTGGCGGCGGTGATCATGGGGACAGGCATCTTCGGTGGCGCGTACGTGATGATCACGTGGCTGCCGACCTATCTGCGCACAGCGCTGCATCTTTCCGTTGGATCGAGCGCGGGTTATCTGGCCTGCAACATCCTCGGCTCGCTGGTGGGCCCGCTTCTGTACGGCTGGTTGTCGGACCGTGTTGGCCGCCGGCCTGCGTTCATGACGTTCCTCGTGCTGCAGGCGGGCAACGTGGCCATCTATCTGCTCGCGCCGATCGGCGCAAGCGTGACCGTGGTGCTCAGCTTTTTCCTGGGCGCATTCCAGGGCGCTTTGGCGTCCGGCATGCTTCCGACGTTTGCCGAATTGTTTCCGAGCAACATACGCGCGAGTGGTCAGGGATTTTGCCTCGGCGGTGGCCGCGGTTTCGGCTCGGTCGTTCCGGCGACGGTTGGGTTGCTGGCAGCGAACCTGCCGCTCGGTACGGCGATGGGAACATGCGCGCTGTGCGCTTACGGCGTGGCGTTCTGTGCGGCTGTGTTCCTGCCCGAGACGAGTGGTACCGATTTGCACGAGACTTCGCGTGATCCCGCTGTGCATACAGACGGCCAGGCCGGATCGCGTGACGGCAACTTTAGCCACGAGCGCGCATAACGCCGCGCAGGGACTGGTTCGCAGAACTTTCGTGGTTGTCAGTCGGGCGACGTTAGCCTCGTCGCCCGACGCAATGCCGGGCAGGGCCGCAGCCGATCGGGAGACGCGAGTCCGGCCGTTCCCCCCAATTCACCTATTCGCCGCTCCGAAACCCCTCTCGCTTCATCGTCTCGATACTTGCATCGAAGCGCGCGCCATTGCCGCCCAACGTCACGGTCGCGCGCCTTGCCGCTTCGAGCAGCGCGGTCAGCGCGACGGTGAAGGTCGATGCCATGTCGAACCGGGCCTTCGGCCCTGATAGCGTTAACGCGCCGACCAGTTCGCCCGTCGCGCTGAATACGGGCACCGATGCGGACGCTGTCTCAGGATCGCGCTCCCCGTGCGAGACCGCCCACAACCGTGCGCGCACGGTGTCCCATCGCGCGTCGTGAGTATCGGTGAACGCGAGGAGCACCTTGCCGGACGCGCCCTTGTCGATCGGAAATTCTTCGCCGATCCGGATGGACACGCGCACGGCGCGCGCAGGTTCGACGCGAAACAGGACGAGTCGCTGATCGCCTTGCCGGACATACAGCGAGGCAGTCTCGCCAAGATCGCGGCTGAGTTGCTGAAGGATCGGCTCGACCACGGGACCCACATCGAACGAGCGCTGGTAGAGCGCGGCGAGGCGCAACGGCTGCGGTCCGATGGCGTACTGGCCGTCATTCAGCTTGCGGATGAATCCGCCATGCTCCAACGCGCCGAGCAAACGCAGCACGGTGCTCTTGTACAGATCCGTCCGACGCGAAATCTCCGCGAGCGACAACCGGCTGTCGGCCGGCCCGAACGCGTTGAGAATAGCAAACGCGCGATCCAGCACCGCGACACCGCTCGCCCCATCGTTAGCGGCTGAAGACTTCGACCCCGCCGTTTCCTGCGTCTCGGTGGACACGTCCGTTTCCTTTCCCGTTTATCTCGCCGATCACTCTACCGTTCTATCTGACGGAACGCAAGTTTCGAAAAAGCTCAAATCTTGGGGTAAACCCATCTTAAATTACGGACTTTCGCATCCTATAGTTCTATCAAACAGAACGTAGTTCTTTCCAATAGAACGTTTTGAATTGGAGCGAAGTGAAAATGTCTTCTACGCCCAGGATTCTCGTGAGCGAAGTCGGGCCGCGCGATGGCCTTCAAAGCATCAAGAGCGTCATGCCGACGGCAGCCAAGCTGCGCTGGATTTCCGCACTCGCCGCTGCGGGACTGAAGGAGATCGAAGTCGGATCCTTCGTGCCCGCGCGGCTGTTGCCGCAGATGGCGGACATCCGCGAAGTCGTCGCGCATGCACTGACCATCCCCGGTCTGCACGTTGCCGTGCTCGCGCCGAATTTGCGCGGCTCGCAGAGCGCTTTCGAAGCGGGGGTGCACAAGGTCACGTTGCCGGTGTCGGTGACCAACGGGCACGCGATGGCGAACATCCGCAAGACCACCGGCGAGATGATTCAGGAAGTGCGCGAGATCGTCGCGTTGCGTAACGCGCAGTTTCCCCGTGTACAGATCGAAGCAGGGGTGTCCGTCGCGTTCGGTTGCACGATCGCAGGCACGGTCAGCGACGACGAGACGATGCGGATGTGTCACGCGATGGCCGAATGCGGCGTCGATGAAATCGGCCTGTCGGATACCAGCGGTTACGCGAATCCCACGCAGGTCCGGCGTCTCTTTCGCCGCTTGCATGCCGAACTCGGTGACAGGGCGGGCGGCGCGCATTTTCACAACACGCGCGGACAGGGTCTGGCTAACGTCGTCGCCGCGCTCGATGCGGGCGTCACGACGATCGACGCCAGTCAGGCTGGCCTCGGCGGCTGTCCCTATGCGCCGGGCGCGACGGGCAACATCGTGACGGAAGACCTCGCGTTCATGCTCGAAGCAATGGGCTATGACACGGGTATCGATATCGACGCCCTGGTTGCGGCACGCGCGATTCTCGCCGAGGCACTGCCGGGCGAGGCGCTCTACGGCCACGTGCCGGATGCCGGATTGCCGAAGGGCTTCAGCTATGCAGATGGGCGCGCACCGAGCGCACCGCAGCCGGAGGGATGTTTGCTGGGAGTGCCGCAATGAATGATACGAATCAGTCCCTGCCGTACAGCGGCGTGCGCGTGGTCGAGATGACGCATATGGTGATGGGGCCGACCTGCGGCATGGTGCTGGCCGATCTTGGCGCCGAGGTCATCAAGATCGAGCCGGTCGCGGGCGATAGCACGCGCTCGCTGCGCGGATCGGGGGCGGGTTTCTTCGGCACGTTCAACCGGAACAAGAAGAGCATTGCGGTCGACGTCAAAGACGCGCGCGGAATCGAGGTCGTGCACAAGCTCCTCGCAGGCGCGGACATTTTCAGCGAGAACTTCAAGAGCGGCTCGATGGACAAGCTCGGCCTGGGCTATGCGGCGCTATCGAAGATCAATCCCCGGATCATCTACGTCTCGCACAAAGGTTTCCTGCCCGGTCCATACGACCACCGGACCGCACTGGATGAAGTCGTGCAGATGATGGGCGGCCTTGCCTACATGACGGGACCGGAGGGACGTCCGCTGCGCGCGGGCACGAGCGTCAACGACATCATGGGCGGCATGTTCGGAGCGATCGGCGCGATGGCTGCCCTCGCGCAACGCGAGCGCACAGGCAAAGGCCAGGAAGTTCAAAGCGCGCTGTTCGAGAACAACGTGTTTCTCGTTGCGCAGCACATGATGCAATACGCGGTCACGGGAACGGCTGCGGCACCGATGCCAAGCCGCATCTCCGCGTGGGCCGTGTACGACGTGTTCTCTGTCAGGAACGGCGAACAGATTTTTCTCGCCGTCGTGTCCGACACGCAATGGGCCTTGTTTTGCGATGCATTCGGCCTGGATGAACTGAAGTCGGACGAACGGATCGCCACCAACAATCAGCGTGTAGAGGCGCGCGACTGGCTGTTGCCGCGGCTTCGCCAGCATATGGCGGCGTTCAGTGCGGCGGAAATCAGCACGATTTTCGAGCGCATCGGCTTGCCGTACGCGCCGATCACGAGGCCACAGGATCTGTTCGACGATCCGCATCTGCTCGCGACGGGAGGCCTCGCCGATGTGACGCTGCCGCCCGATGCCAGCGGCGCAGGCGAAGCCGTCTCCACGCGGACCGCGCTGCTGCCGCTCACGCTGGGCGGCGAGCGCTTGCGGCTTCGCGCAGCGCCGCCCGCACTTGGACAGGACACGCGCGCGCTGCTGCAGCAACTCGGCTACACCGATGACGAACTGCGACAGCTCGTCGATGCAGGTGTTGTCCGATGTCAGAACGAGCCAGCGGGCGATCACCCGAATCCTTCCGCCAACGAGCTGGCCAGCGCCTGAAAACAAGGCATCACAAGGAAACGCTGCGCAACGCAGGCCGCACTGTGGCCGGCGGCGCCAGCGAATTGTCTGGAGACGACAATGACATCCGTTTCTTCCTCGGGCATGGCGGCCGGGACGTCCACCACGCTCGAACAGCAGGCAGTCAGAAAAGCTGCGTGGCGTTTTATCCCGCTGCTCGCGCTCGCTTATTTCTTCAACTACCTGGACCGCACCAGCGTCGGTTTCGCGGCACTCACGATGAATCGCGACCTCGGGTTGACGGCCACGCAGTTCGGCTGGGGCGCAGGCATCATGTTCGCCGGCTATTGCATCTGCGAAGTGCCGAGCAATCTCGCGTTGTACCGTTTCGGCGCCCGCCGCTGGCTGGCGCGCATCATGATCACGTGGGGCTTGATGGCGGCTGCAACGGCGCTTGCCGTCGGGCCGACCAGTTTCTATGTGATCCGCCTGCTGCTCGGGATCGGCGAAGCGGGCTTCTTCCCCGGCGTCATCTTTTTCCTTGCTGTCTGGTTCCCCGCCAGTTACCGGACGCGCGTGCTCGCGTGGTTCACGGTCTCGACTCCGCTGTCGTCGCTCGTCGGCGGGCCTTTGTCCTCGTGGCTTCTTCAGCTGGACGGCGTGCTCGGACTGCCCGGCTGGAAATGGATGTTCATCGTCGAAGGTCTTCCCGCATGTCTGCTCGGATACCTTGTCTTGAAGCTGCTTGCCGACAAGCCTGCCGATGCTCGCTGGCTGTCGAACGGAGAACGTTACGCGCTGCAAAATGCATTCGACCGCGAAGGGTCAGCGGCACAAAAGAAGAAGGACTTTCGCGCTGCCCTCAAGGACGCACGGGTCTACGTGCTTGCGATGATCTCCTTCGGCTTCACGATGGGTTCGTATGGCATCGGCATCTGGCTGCCGCAGATGCTCAAGGCGCATGGCATGAGCGTCACGCAGACGGGCTGGTTTTCCGCGGTGCCGTACTTCTTCGCCACGATTGCACTGCTGTGGTGGGCGAAGCGCGTCGATCGCCGGGGAGGGCACATTGCCAACCTCGCCGCAGGGCTCTTCATCGGTGCGATCGCGCTCGGCGTGTCGACCTGCTTTCATCAACTGCTGCCCGCGATGGTCGGCATGACGCTGGCGCTGATCGGCACGATCGCGGGACGCACGATTTTCTATACGCTGCCCGCACGCTTTCTTTCCGGTCAGGCAGCCGCGGGCGGACTGGCGCTGATCAATTCGATCGGCGCGCTGGGCGGATTTGCCGGTCCGTATCTCGTCGGCTATCTGAAGGACAGCTACGGCACATTCACTGCCGGCATGTTCGGGCTGGCAATCGTGCTTGGCGTCACGACGCTGTTGACGCTGTCCCTGTACGCATTCAACCGGGGCGAACGATGACACGACAGATCGATTCGATGAGGCGTCGCCAGCTTCTGCGCGCCGCCGCCGCGACGCTCGCCATGCCGGCCATCGCCACCGCCGCCGCACAGGCAATTGCCAACGAAACGACACGCCCCATGAAGCCGACCAGCAACTATCTGCCTGTACGAGCCGAATGGCTCGCCGCCGGGACCGAGCCCGCCCTCGAACCGGAGATGCCGATCGTCGATGCGCATCATCATTTTTACGAGCGGCCTGGTTGGACATATCTGCTGGACGAGTACCTTCACGATGCACAGTCCGGGCATAACATCACGGCCTCCGTGTACATGCAGGCGCTGACGCGCTATCGGCAATCGGGGCCTGAGGCACTGCGGCCGGTTGGCGAAACGGAGTATGTGACCGGCGCGACGGCGCCGGCACAGACGGGCAAGCCGCAAGTCGCGAAGGGTGTGGTCGGCTATGCGGACCTTCGTCGCGGCGCAGCGGTGCGTGACGTTCTCGAAGCGCATCTAGAGGCTGCGCAAGGGCGTTTTCGAGGCGTTCGCCATCTCGTCACATGGGACGCGGACCAGACGCTGGTGAATCCGCTGTCGGCCGTGCCCCGCGGATTGCTGCTCGATCGCGATTACCGCGCCGGCGTCGCGCAACTCGCGCCGCTCGGACTGTCCTACGACGCGTGGCTATTCTTCCCGCAGCTTCCCGAACTGTTCGATCTTGCGAAGGCCTATCCCGACACGCCGATCATCGTCAATCACTGTGGCGGTGTCGTGCGCATCGCGAGCTACGAAGACAGGCGCAAGGAAGTGTTCGAAAGCTGGTCGCACTCGATGCGAGAACTGGCGCAGCTGCCTAACGTCTACGTGAAGGTTGGCGGACTCGGGATGCGGATCAACGGCTTCGACTTCGAGAAAGGTGAATTGCCGCCTTCATCGACGCAGCTGGCGCAGGCGTGGAAGCCGTGGATGCACACCTGCATCGAAGCCTTCGGGGCTGATCGTTGCATGTTCGAGAGCAATTTCCCCGTCGACAAGGGCTCGTATCCGTACAGCAACGGCTGGAATGCGTTCAAACGGATGACCGCGGACGCGAGCGCGACCGAACGGGAAGCGTTGTTTCGAGGAACAGCAACGAGGGTCTATCGGCTTGGATGAGGGGTGAATCGCTTTGGCTGGCGGCGTTACGCACGATAGTCCTGCGCCGTCATTCGCGGACGGGAGGCGACAATGCGCATCGCCCGCGGTATGCAAGGGTGATCGACGCGGCTCGAGTCGCGTGCGTCACCCGCGCTCGGGAGTCACGGGTACACCGAGCCCCACCTTCACGCTGCTCATGCTCACCAGCGTCTTGAATCGTTTGACGTTGTTGTTCGAGAAGAACAATTGCCGCGTGAGGGCCGTGTACTCCTCCATATTGCGAACCGTCAGGATCAGCACGAAGTCCCTACGATGAGTCGGTCGAAGAGGCGGCGCGACTGGCTTCGCTGAACGGCTGGCACGTCGTGTCCGATACGTCGTACGACGGTTACGAAGACATCCCGCGCGACGTGATGCAGGGTTACGGCACGATCGCGGCGGAGATCGTCGAACAGAGCGATAGCCGGCCAGATCGTCCGGCGTACACGCATGTCTTCATTCAGGGCGGCGTCGGTGGTCTTGCAGCCGGACTGGTCAGCTATCTGTGGGAGTTTCCCGGGTGTCGACCATTTCATGACGATCGGCGATGCCGATGCAGTGAACGCGATGCGTATCCTGGCTGCGGGGAGCGACACGGATGCCCCCGTCGTTGCAGGCGAGTCGGGTGTAGCGGGTCTTGCTGGTCTGATCGCGCTATTGCAGGGCCAGCCGTTGTCCAGCCAGGTGGGTCTCGATGGCGCTTCGCGCATACTGCTGGTCAACACTGAAGGTGCGACGGCGCCTGCTGCATATCAGGAACTGGTCGGAGAGTCTGCAGAATCTGTTCTTCAGCGGCAAATGGCTTTTTAAGTGTTAGCCAGACAGTTTGAGGTGAAGGGGTTCCAATTCGACGTTTGCCATGCGCGGAAAGAATTGGGAGGAAATTTTTACGTCTCGGTTAAATGTGAATGGCATATTTAGACCTTTTTGAATGGCATTTGAGAAAACTGCTCAAGGTCGGAGAACTGGCGGATGATGTACTTCGGTCAGGTCGCCTATGAACCGGCGAACGACGGGAGTCTGTCGGGGCCTGCATCGCCGCTCTAGAAACCGTACAGTATGGGGCTCGCCGCCACCAGAGAAAACCATGAAACGACTGCTCTTCGCTGCACTCGCCGCCACCTGTTTCCTGACGGGCGTCCATGCCCAAAGCAACGCGCCCGGCCCGCTCATCACGCCCTCGGGCGAACTGCAATTCGTGCGCGTCGACCGCGAGTTCGTCGGGATGCTCGACACGCAAAGCTTCGATCGCTTCAGCGCGAGCACGCTCACGCATTTCGATGAAACCAGCAGCTCATATCAAACGGTGACACGCATGCTCGTGCAGACCGATTCCGGCCTCGCGCTATACGATTTTCGGCACCGTCCGCCGCTTGTACAGCGCTCGGAAAAGCGCATGACAATCAAACGCGTGTTCTGGCAAGACGACGAAGTGGTGATGCAAAGCTCACAAGGCTGGTTGCGTTTCAAGGGCGGCGTGTTGACGAAACTGCAGTCGTCCAAGACGACCTACCATTGAATTAAATGCACGTGCTCGGCGAAGCTGCCGCGCGGCGCCAACGGTGGCGCAATCATCCGTTCATCACACTCACGAGCCGATGGCCTGACGCGCCCGTCCATCGCTTGACCGTCCCTGTGTCGATGTCGAACAGATCGAGCACGCGTCCGAGCGTGTGATCGATCATGGACTCAAGACTATCCGGCCGCGCATAAAACGCAGGCACGGGCGGATAGATAATCGCGCCTGCCTCCGTAACGGAAGTCATGTTGCGCAAATGCCCGAGATGCAGCGGTGTTTCGCGCGCCATCAGCACGACCCGCTTGCGCTCCTTCAGCATGACGTCCGCGGCACGCGACAGCAGCGAGCCTGTGTTGCCCGTCGCGATTTCAGCAAGCGTCTTCATCGAGCAAGGCGCGACGATCATGCCATCCACGCGAAACGATCCGCTCGAAATCGCAGCGCCGATATCGGCATTCGGATAGTGCTCGTGAGCGAGCGCCTGGACGTCCGCGGCGCGCAAATCGGTCTCGTACGCCAGCGTCATCTGCGCCGAGCGGCTCATGACCAGATGCGATTCGACGTTCAGCTCGCGCAGCATCTCCAGCAGCCGCACGCCATAGATGACGCCCGAAGCGCCGCTGATTCCCACCACGATACGTTTGCGTCGTTCCATGTCCATCGTCTCTCGTTGAACCGAAGTGCCCCGCATGCATGTGTGTCGTCCCGCGCACATCAGACGGCATACGGCTACGTGAAGGTTGCATGACGCAGGCGGCACGCTTCAAACGAAATCTGTTCATGCGTGGCATGAAGTCTTTTCATCGTCAGTAGCCGGGTCTGGCGTGCGACGCCACGTCAATGGCGCGGATGAAATCCGTTCATGGCGAACATGAGAAATCACCGTTTGCGAGGGCGTGCGTTCTGGCTCAGTCTGCCCTCACAGTCCCGCATGTCATGCCGCGCGACTCGACGGGCAACGTCCACCGAACGGCAGCATCTGACTGCCGCCGTGCTGCCCGGACACGTCACATCGATGCGACGTTGCCTGATTCACACCGATGCAATCCGACAGGCGAATCCGTGAGGCTGGCCGGTTTGCGATGTATTCCCCTTGATCATTCACCGGACAACCATGAAAAATTTCCCTTCCTTCCAGACACATTTGCAGGCCTTGGAGGAAAAAGGCCTCGTCGTCCACGTCCATCGCGAGATCAACAAGGACACGGAGCTTCATCCCCTCGTGCGCTGGCAATTGCGCGGCGGCATCCCTGAATCGGATCGCAAGGCATTCGTATTCCATAACGTCGTCGACAGCAAAGGACGCCGTTACGAGTTGCCCGTCGTGGTCGGCGCGCTGTCGATCAACCGGGAGGTGTACGCGATCGGCATGGGCGTGCCCGTCGACGAGATCGGCAAGAAGTGGCAGCACGCGAAGGGCAATCCGATCGCCCCCGTCGTCGTCGACGAAGCACCATGCCAGGAAGTGTGCTTCATCGGCGACGATCTCGATGTCGATGGGCAAGGACTCGAACATCTGCCGATTCCCATCTCGACGCCGGGTTTCGACAATGCGCCCTACACGACGTGTTCGCAGTACATCTCGGTCGACCCGGAAAACGGCATCCAGAACATGGGCACGTACCGCGGGCAGATCAAGGGCAAGCGCCGGGTCGGCTGCAATCCGTCGATCGAAATGGGGCAGGGCATCTATCAGCATTGGCTCAAGTACAAGGCGATGGGCAAACCGATGCCCGCTGCGCTCGTAATCGGCGGCCATCCTGCCGTGTCGTTCTGTTCGGTGCAGAAGCTGCCCATCGACGTGGACGAACTCGGCGTCGCGGGCGCGATCCTTGGCGAGCCGTTGCGCGTCGTGAAGTGCAGGACCAACGATCTGCTCGTGCCCGCCGACGCGGAAATCGTGATCGAAGGCTTCGTGCCCACGGATACGCTGGAGCCGGAAGGTCCGTTCGGCGAATCGCATGGTCACGTGAACCTGCAGGAATTCAACCCGTATATGAACGTGACGGCGATCACGCGCCGCAAGAATGCTCACCTTGTATCGATCATCAGCCAGGTCACGCCGAGCGAAAGCTCGCTGGTCAAGAAAGTGGCATTCGAGCCGCTGTTCCTCGATCACCTGAGGAACTCGCTGCGTATCGCGAGCGTGGAAAAGGTCGTGATGCACGAGCCGCTCACGAATCTGCGCAAGCTCGTGATCGTCGTATTCAGCGAGAAGGCAACCGAAACGGAGATCTGGCGCGCGCTGATGGGCGCCGCGTCGCTGCAACCGGCCGTCGGCAAGCTCGTGGTCGCCGTCAGCAACGACATCAACCCGGAGAACAGCGACGCCATCTTCTGGTCGATGAGCTACCGGATGAATGCGATCAAGGACGTGCAGATCCTGCATGGCCGCGACACGGGGCACGGGCCGCGCACGTCGGGTGCGCAGCGCGGCGACGACGCCGTGGACGGCGTGATCCTGATGAACGCGACGCGCAAGGAAAAACTGCCGCCGCTGTCGTTGCCGACGAAGCCCTACATGGAGAACGCGAAGGCAATCTGGGAAGAGCTCGGCTTGCCGGCGCTGCGTCCCGAGTGGCCGTGGTACGGCGTCTCGATGGGCGACTGGGACGAGCGCAACGAAGCGATGGCGCAACGCGCGGTGAAGAGCGAGTACTTCAAGACGGGTGAAGAGCAGACGCGTCAACGCGTCGGTCCCGAATGGATCAACAAGGATTCGGACTGGTACTTCGCGGAAAAGAAGGATCTGTAAGCGGCCCGCGAAAGCGGCCACACCAGAGCAGCAGCAAGAGAGCGTCTCGCGCGATGGTTCACGGGTTGCCGTCAGGAAACGGCAGAACGCTGGACGGCAGGTCGTGCGGGGCGCTCTCGTACATCCACGGTGGGCGGCGTGGAACGCGCCACATCCCGCCACATGAATACAAAGACATTGATGGAGGAGATATGCACGAAAAAGGAGGAGCAGTTTCCATCGCGCGCGCGAGCGGCCTCAAGCGTTCGCTGACAGCGTTGACCTTGCTGGGTTTGTCGGGCGGCGCCGTTCACGCCCAGAGCAGCGTCACGCTGTACGGCTCGCTCGACGGCGGGCTGCGCAACCTCGTGAATGGAACCAGGGCGGGCGGCGCGGCGCTGACGATGGCGTCGAACGGCGTCTACAACTCGAACCGCTGGGGCTTCGAAGGCAAGGAGGACATCGGCGGCGGCTACTATGTGCGCTTCAATCTCGAAGCGGGCTACGTGTTGTCGACGGGGGCGAACAACAACACCAGCAACCAGCTGTTCCAGCGCACGTCGACGGTGGGAGTCGGCGGTCCGTTCGGCCAGATCGACATGGGCCATCAGTTCACGCTGCAGCACTTTCTGATCAAGGACTTCGAGCCGTTCGACTTCCATTACCTGAGCATCACCGAGTCGACAGCGATCTCAGGCGGCACCACGGGGCGCGACGACAACGACATCAACTATCGCGGCATCTTCGGACCGTGGGTGGTCCGCGGCGAGTATGCGCTGGGCGGCGTGCCGGGCAGCGCCTCGCACGGCTCGACGCTGGCGGGCGGTCTGAACTATCGCACGCAGCTGATCAAGCTGGGCGCCGGCTACACGCACAAATCCAATCCGCTATCCGCAACGTCGAGCCAGTACTTCGGCAATGACCAGTACACGGCAGGCGGCACGGTGACCGTGGGGCCCGTCGACGTGATGGCGGGTTATTCGCTCGACTTGCAGGACGTGCCCGCCAACGTGCGCAGCATGACGCGCAATCAGTACCTGTGGGGCGGCGTACGGTATCAGATGACACCGTTCTTCAACGTGACGGCTGCGTACTACGACAACAAGAACAAGACGAACGGCGTGGATGGCCGCAAGGATGTCGCGATTCTCGGGATCAGTTATCTGCTGTCGAAACGGACCGAGCTTTATGCGGATATCGACTACACGCATTTCACGGGCGTGTACGTGACGAACGCGACGCTCAATCCGTCGCAGCATGAGAAGCAGACGGGCGTATCGTTCGGTATCAACCACTGGTTCTAGTCGTGCGCAGGCGCGCCGGAGCGGTTCGTTCCGCTCATGGGCGCGCTTCTTTGTTTGTGTGGTGACGGGATCGTGATGCCGGCATCCGCATGAGCAAAGGATGCCGGCCAGCCTGAAATGAAGCCAGACACGCTACGGGGGATAGAGCGATCTCAGTGATCGTCCAGCGACCCTTGAGCGTTGAAGTGCGCACGAATCGTCTTCGTATAGTGAAGAAAAGCCGGCGTCGCCATGACTTCCAGTGGCCTCGGGCGAGGCAGATCGATATCGTAGATCGCCGCAATCGATCCGGGCCGCTCCGACATCACCAGCACTCTGTCCGATAGAAACACGGCTTCGGGAATGCTGTGCGTGATCAGGAGCACCGTCTTCTTCGATTCGAGCCAGATGCGCTGCAATTCCATGTTCATGCTTTCGCGCGTCATTGCGTCGAGCGCGCCGAACGGCTCGTCCATCAAGAGCACCGACGGATCATGCAGCAGCGCGCGGCAGATCGACACCCGCTGCTGCATCCCGCCTGAAAGCTGCCACGGATACTTCTCCTCGAACCCCGTGAGCCCCGCCATGCCAATCAGCTTCATCGCCTTCTCGCGCGCCTCGCGCTTCGGCATGCGGCGCATCTCGGCTTGCAGGAGGATGTTGTCGAGCACATTGCGCCACGCGAGCAGCACCGCGCTCTGAAACACAATGCCGACGTTCTTCTGCGGCCCGCGAATCGGCTGTCCCGACAGCGTGATCTTGCCGTCCGAAATCTCTTCGAGCCCCGCGATCATCTTCAGCAGCGTGCTCTTGCCGCATCCGGACGGTCCCACGATCGACACGAACTCCTGTTCGCGGATGTCGAAATCGAGCGGTCTGAGCGCCTGCATCATGCCCTGCGCGCTGCGGTAGCGCTTGGTCACCCCGCGCAACTCGATCAGCGGTTTCGATGGCGCGGGTGCGGGCGATCGGTAGTGCTTTTCGTCAAGCTTGAGTACGGTGGTCATAGCGATGCGGGATTGAGATGAACGGATGGAGAAGGGCGCGCGAGGGGTCGGGCGCGGCTCAGGGCACGAATGCACCCGTGTAGTACTTCGCGGGCACATTCGCCGACGGATCGAGCTTGCTGTACTGCACGATCGCGGCGACGGAATCGTCGATGTTCTTCGTGCTGACGTGGAAGATCGGCGCCTGTTCCGTTTCAGGCGTGCGGTAGAACGGAATCGTCGCCTTGAGCGTGCGTATCATCGTGTCGCGCGAGCCGGCGGCGGGCAGCGTCTTCAGCAACGCGTCGACGGCGGCGGCGGGATCCTTCTCGCTGTCGTTCACGGCCTTCGCAGTGGCGCGCATGAAGCGTTTGAGCAGGTCGGCGTTGTCCCTGATCATGTCGTCGCGCGCGATGATGCTGAGTGTGGCGACGTTGACCTTGTAGTCGGCGAACAGGATCGCGCGTGCGGGTTTCTTCGTGGCCTGCTCGACGGAGATCAGCGGAATGGTCGCAAAGCCGACGAGCAGATCGGCCTGGCCCGTGATGACGGCGTTGATGGTCGTCTGCGGATTGCCCGTGATGGTCTTGAAGTCCGAATCCTTGAGTCCGACCTTGTTCATGAACATCGTCCAGAGCTGCGACGAGGCATCGCCGGGCGCGACGGCCACGGTTTTGCCCTTGATGTCCTGCGGCGTCTTGATGTTCTTCTCCGCAAGGCCGACCACGGAGGTCGGGTTCTCCTGCATCAGCACGCCGATTGCCTTGACGGGGGCGCCCATCGCGGCGACTTTCACCATCGTGCTGAAATCGGCGTAGCCGATGTCGACGTTATGCGTGGCGACGGCCTGTACGGTCGGGCCAGAACCGTGTCCTTCCATCAGCTTCAGGTCGATGCCCTCGGCGTCGTAATAGCCTTTCACCTTGCCGAGATAGAACGGCGCGACGGCGCCGTTGACGGTGTAGTTGAGCATCATCGTTAGCGAATCTTTCGCGTAGCTCGCCGTGCTGCCGCAACAACAGATGGCAGCGATACTCAGCGCGCTCGCCATGCGCGATAACCTTCTGGACTTCATGTCGTCTCCTGCCTGGTTTTAGTTGGGTAGTCGTGCGGGGTAGTGATGCGGGGTAGTGATGCGGGGTAGTCGTGCGGGGTAGTCGTGCGAGGTAGTCACGCTCGTCCGAGTGCGCGTGCGCGATGCGACGCGTGCCATGGAATCGCGATGCGCTCCAGCATGTCGATCACGACGAACAGCAGCGCGCCGATGACGGACAGCACCACCAGCGCCGAGAAGATCAGCGGCTGGTCGAAGTTGCCGTTGGCACGCTGCAGAACGAAACCGAGACCCGAGTTCGCGCCGACGAATTCGCCGACCACGGCGCCCACCACGGCCAGCGTGATCGACACTTTCATGCTGGAGAAAATCGACGGCAGCGCATGCGGCAAGCTGATCTTGAAGAACGTCTTTACGGGCGAGCTGCCCATCGACTTCGCCAGATCGATCAGGTCTTTTTCGACTGACTTGAAGCCCATCACCGTCGATACGACGACGGGAAAGAAGCCGAGCAGAAACGCGACCAGCACGCGCGGAAAGAGCCCGAAGCCGAACCAGACCACGAAGAGCGGCGCGATTGCGACCTTCGGAATGCTCTGCGAGAACACGACGAGCGGGTACAGATAGCTTTCGATCAGCGGCGACGCTGCGACCAGCATCGCGATTGGCACACCGATCAGCACCGACAGCCCGAAGCCGCCGAGCGTCGCGTAGAGCGTCGGCAGCGACTCCTGCAGCAGCATCGGCCATTGCACGGCGATCTGACGCATGATCGCTTCGGGCGTCGGCACGAGGTAGGGCGGAATCTTGAAGATGCGGATCACGAGATCCCACGCGACGAGTATCGCCACGATCAGCAGCAGCGGACGGACCCACTGTGAGTTGAGCACTTTCCTGGTGAAGTTCACGGCATTCGCCCTTTCTGGTTGAGAGGCTGGAAACGGACCGCGGAGTCGGCGAGGGGCCTCGCATGTCGCGGCAGCGCGTGCAAGCGGGAAACGAGAAACGAGAATCGAGAAGCAGGAAGCGGCGGCGCAGGCAAGCGCGGCGCACAGGCATGGAGCGGCACGCTCTGGCAGCAAGATTGAAGGCGAGCCAGGCGACGGGCAAACGCTAATTGTTCATGCCGCACATGAGAGAAATTCATCCGCCGCCGCGCGCGACGCCTGTCCCTGGATCGACTCGCGCGATGTAGAACGCCCGTTCGCAGGCAATGAATACTTTTCATGCGTCGCATGAAAGATCGTCGTTTGCCGGGTCAAAGGGCAGCCAGCAATATCCGTCTGCGGGCTCGGAGAGCCGAGAACCGAGAACCCATTCCCGACCGCATTCGATCGCACCCTAGCCAGCGGAGCACGCAATGAATCAACCGAGCAGTCCCGATGTCGTTTCGTCTCATGTCACCGTACGAGACGGCACGCGCATCGGCTACAACCTCTACGGCGGAAAAGAGAACACGGTGCGCGTCGTCCTCGTGCATTCGCTCGCGATGGACCGTCATTTCTGGACGCCCGTCGTCGAGCGGCTGATGCCGCGCGCTGCCGTTCTTGCCATCGACGCACGCGGCCACGGCGCGTCGGACAAGCCGGCCGGCCCCTACACGGTGTCGCTGTTCGCGCAGGACGTGTACGACGTGATCCGCGCGACGGACTTCCGCAATGTACTGATCGCGGGCGCGTCGATGGGCGGCTGTGTGGCGCTCGAGTTCGCCGCAACCTGCCCCGACGCGATTGCCGCCGGTCTGATCGATACGACCGCGTGGTACGGAGAAAGCGCGCCACAAGACTGGAATGTCCGCGCAGAGAAAGCGGAAGCGGGCGGCCTCGCGCCGCTGGTCGAATTCCAGACGACGCGCTGGTTCAGCGACGCGTTCCGCGCCGAACGGCCCGACGTCGTGCAGCGTTGCGTCGATACGTTCCTGCGCAACGACGTCGCTGCATTCGCGGCGACGGGGCGCATGCTCGGCGCGTTCGACGGGCGCGCGCTGATGCGCGACGTGAAGGTGCCGGCGTGCGTGATCGTCGGCGAAGAAGACTACGCGGCGACGCCTGCGATGGCGCGTGCGCTGCACGCGGGCATCGCCGCTTCGACGTTCGTCGAGATTCCGCAAGCGCGCCATCTCACGCCGCTGGAGACCCCGGAAATCGTGGCCCGCGAGCTGCACGCGCTGCTCGATCGCGCAGGTTGCGCGCGCTAGGTCCATTCAGAAACAAGGAGTGCATCAGATGATTCCGTTTGAGCTCGCCAGGCCCAGGTCGCTCAAGGAGGCAATCGCGCTGCTCGATCCGGAAGACCCGGATATTCGCCCGATGGGCGGCGGCACGGCCGTGATGTTGATGATGAAGGCGGGCGTGCTGCGGCCGACGCGCCTCGTCAGCCTGCGCGATGTCGAGCCGCATTACGCGCAGATTCGCGTCGCCGCAAACGGCGAACTGCGTATCGGCGGGCTCGCGCGTCTCGCGACGCTCGAACACTCGCCGCTCGTGAAGGAAGGCTGGCCGTTGCTGTCGCGCACGCTGCGCACGCTGTCGAACGTGCGGGTGCGTAACGTCGCGACGATCGGCGGCAACCTCGCTCACGCCGACCCGCACATGGACATGCCGCCCGTGCTCACATCGCTCGGCGCACGCGTGACGATCGCGGGGCCGAACGGCGAGCGGACCGTGTCCGTCGAAGAACTCTGCACGGGCTATTACGAAACGGTGCTGGCGCGCGACGAACTGATCGCGGAGGTCATCGTGCCGCCGCAGGCCGGCCGTCCTGCCGCCTATATGAAGGTCACGACGCGCGCGGCGCACGACTGGCCCGCGCTAGGCGTCGCCGTCGTGCTGAACATGAAAGGTCCGCAGATCGGCAGCGCAAGCGTGATCGTCGGCGCGGCCACGGATCGTCCGACGCGCCTCACGCAGGCCGAAGCGCTGTTGCGCGGCGCGTCGCCCGACGATGCCGCGTTGCTGCGCGATGCGGGCGAAGTGGGTGCGGCGCAGCTCGATATCGTCGGCGACCCTCACGGCTCCGCGAGCTACAAGAAACAACTGCTGAAGGTCTATCTGGGCCGCGCGGTGCGCACGGCGATCGCTGCCGCCGAGGGACGCGCGGCCCCATCCGGGGGGCATGCCTGATGAAAATCGAAACGACGCTGGAAGAACAGCCGGCACAAAAACAGGTTGGCCGCGCATTGAACCGGCTGGAAGCGCGCTCGAAGGTGACGGGCCGCGCGGAGTACATCCACAATCTCGTGCTGCCGCGCATGCTGTACGGCAAGATCTTTCGCAGTACCGTGGCGCATGGCAGGATCGTCGGCATCGATACGAGCGCCGCGCGTGAACTGGAAGGCGTGTTCGCCGTGTATACGGGCGAGGACGTGAAGCGTGTGATTCCCGAGCCGTATTTCGGCCCGGCCTTTCACGACCAGCCGATTCTCGCGCTGGACAAGGTGCGTTACATCGGCGAGCCCGTGGCCGTCGTGCTCGCCGCCGATCCGCACGTCGCCGAAGAAGCGACGCATCTGATCATGGCCGACTACGAAGAACTGCCCGCCGTGTTTAACGAGGTCGAGGCCGCGCAATCGGACATCCTCGTGCACGACTTCCTGCGCCCGGCGGGCACCTTTCCCGATCTCAAGCATCTGGCGGGACGCAAGGGCACCAATGTCGCGCTCGACTTCCAGTTGCGGCGCGGCGATGTCGACGCCGCCTTCGCGCGCGCGGCCCATGTGTTCGAAGATACCTTCACGACGCAGCAGGTCATGCACACGCCGCTCGAACCGATGGTGTCGCTCGCGGAAGCCGATCCCGGCTCGGGCACGCTGACGGTGCATACCGCGTCGCAGAGCCCGTCGTTCGTGCGCATCGAAATTGCGCGCCTGCTCGGCTGGGACGAAAACCGCGTGCGTGTGAAGTCGGCGCTGCTCGGCGGCGGATTCGGCGCGAAGCTGTACATCAAGCTCGAAGCGCTCGTCGTGGCGCTGGCGCTGCTGTCGCGGCGCGCGGTGAAAGTGTCGCTGACGATGGAAGAACAGTTTTTCACCATCACCAAGCACGCCACCACCTTCCGTATGAAGACGGCCGTGAATGAAGACGGCCGCATCACCGCGCGCAAGTGCGAGGTGTGGTGGAACGGCGGCGCCTATGCGGATATCGGGCCGCGCGTCACGCAGAAGTCCGGCTTCACCGCGTCGGGTCCGTACGACATCGAGAACGTGTGGATCGATTCGTATCAGGCGTATACGAATCTGCCGCCCGCCGGCGCGTTTCGCGGCTTCGGCATTCCGCAGATGGTGTGGGCGTACGAGAGCCACGCGGACATGATCTCGCGCGCGCTGCGCATCGATCCGCTCGAATTCCGCCGCCGCAATATTCTGCGCGAGGGCCGTCCGCACGCAACGGGCACGCCGATGCACGACGCCGCCATCGACCTCGTGCTCGAACGCGTCGCGCAGCGGATGAACTGGAGCGCGCCATTCGAGCGCGGCACGGGCACGCTGCGGCGCGGGCGCGGCATCGGCATCGGCTTCAAGGCGCTGGTCGCACCGACCACGTCCGTCGCGATGGTGAGCATTGCGGGAGACGGCAGCTGCACGGTGTATTCGAGCACGGTCGACATGGGCCAGGCATCGGAGACGGCGATTGCGCTGATGGCGGGCGAGGTGCTCGGCATTCCCGCCGAGCGCATCAAGGTGATGCGCCCCGACACGGACGTGACGCCGTACGACATGGCGACGCTCGGCTCGCGCTCCACGTTTCATATGGGCCACGCAGTGCGTCTCGCCGCTGAAGACGCGAACCGCAAGCTGCAGGGACTGGCCGACGAACTGGGCGTCGCGCCCGTGCCCGCGATCCGGGCGGGAGAGCTGCTGCGTCGCAAGTACGGCATGCAGGCGGGCAATATCGTCGGCATCGGCAGTTTCATTCCCAGCTACAAGTCGCCGGATCACGAGACGGGGCAGTCGGAAAACATCACGCCGAACTGGATGGTGGGCGGCTGCGGCGTCGAAGTCGAAGTCGATACGGAGACGGGCCATTTCAGGCTGCTGCGTTTCGAGAACGTCGTGGATTGCGGCACGCCCATCAATCCGAAGGTCGTCGATACGCAGATTTCCGGCGCGGCGATCATGCAGCTCGGCATCACGCTGTTCGAGCGGATGGAGTTCGACGAAGTCGGGCAATTGCGCAATGCGTCGTTTGCCGAATACAAGATTCCGGGCATCCACGACATTCCGTCCGCGATCGGCCGCGAAACTGTCGATTCCGTGCAGAACAACGGACCGTTCGGCGCGAAGGGCGTCGGCGAAAGCGCGACCTTCGGCGTCGCGTCGGCGATTGCCGATGCCATCGAAGATGCCGTCGGCGTGCGTCTCAAGTCGCTGCCCTTGACGCCCGAGAGCGTTTTCCGGGCGCTGTGCGCCGCGCGCAACGAACCGCTATCCGAGGAATAGACCATGAGCACCACGTCCATCACGATTCATTTCACGCTGAACGGCGAACGGGTGAGCGCCGCAATCGAGCCGCATCAGACGATTCTGGAAGTGCTGCGCCAGCAGTTCGCGCTGTACGGCGCGCGCGAAAGCTGCGGCCAGGGCCTGTGCGGCTGCTGCACGGTGATCGTCAACGGCGAGAGCGTGTCGGGCTGCCTGTACCTCGCGGCGATGGCCGACGGCGGCGAAGTCACCACGGTCGAGCATCTCGACGCGAACGGCGAACTCGATGTCGTGCAGCGGGCCTTTATCGAATGCGGCGCGTTCCAGTGCGGCTTCTGCACATCGGGTTTCATCCTGATGAGCCGCCAGTTGCTCGACCGCAACCCCGATCCGACGGAAGCCGAGATCCGGCATTTTCTGTCGGGTAACCTGTGCCGTTGCGCGGCGTACCCCGAAATCATCGAGGCCGTGAAGCTCGCGGCACAGATGCGCCGGTCGGAGGGCGCCGTGCCCGCGTAAAATTCCCGGCGGCACGCGCGCCGGAACATGGGCGCGCGACAACAAGGAGACGGTCGATGCAGCAACCTCTGGAGGAGAGGTCCGGCGCCGTGCATGCGCAGTCACGCAGCGCCGGTGAAGACGTCGTGTGGTATCGCTCGATCAGCCGCAAGCAGTGGAGCGCGCTGGCCGCATCCAATCTCGGCTGGTTCTTCGACGGCTACGAGACCTATGCGCTCGTTCTGACCGTGGGCGTCGCGCTCGGGCAACTGCTGGCGCCGTCCGCGCACGCGCAGATTCCGTTCTACGCAGGGCTCGTGATCGCGCTGACGCTGCTGGGCTGGGGCATCGGCGGGCTGATCGGCGGCATCCTGACCGACTACGTCGGACGCAAGCGCATGATGATGCTCGCCATTCTGGCGTATTCGCTCACCACGGGCCTGAGCGCGTTGTCGTGGGACTGGGCGTCGTTTGCGGCGCTGCGCTTCGTCGTCGGACTCGCGATGGGTTCCGAGTGGGCGACAGGCACGGCCATGACAGCCGAAATCTGGCCCGACCGTCATCGCGGCAAAGGCGCGGGCCTCATGCAATGCGGGCTCGGCACGGGCTTCTTCGTGGCGTCGCTGATCTGGCTCTTCGTGAGCGGAATGGGCGACCACGCGTGGCGCTACATGTATCTGATCGGCGTGCTGCCCGGCCTCGCGACGTTGTGGATGCGCGCGGGCATCCCCGAATCGGAGCAGTGGGAGCGCGTGAACGCGCAGCGCAAGGCGACGCGCGAACGCAAAAAGGCGGGCGCGGTGCTCGACGACGGCGAACAGGCGCTGGCGCGTTTCACGCTCACCGATCTGCTCGCCGATCCGAAGCTGCGCCGCCGTACGTGGATCGCGGTGCTGATGTCGCTCAGCACGACGCTCGGCTGGTGGGGCATTTCGACGTGGGTGCCGCCGTACATCGGCGCAGTCGCGGCGCGCGCGGGCCTGCATGCGGCGCAATGGGCGAGCTTTGCGGGCATGGCGTACAACGTCGGCGCGATCGCCGGTTATATCGGCCTCGGCTTTCTCGCCGACGCTTACGGCCGCAAGCGCGTCACCGCGCTGTTCTTCGCGGTGGCGTTCATCATCACGCCTGTGCTGTTCATATGGACGCACGATGTCGCGTTGCTGCTCGCCGTCGCGTGCGTGTCGGGCTTCTTCAGTCTCGGCCAGTACACATGGATGCCGACGTGGCTGCCCGAGCTCTATCCCACGCGCGTGCGCGGCACAGCGATCGCGCTGTGTTTCAATGTTCCGCGCTTTCTGGCGTGGACTGGGCCGCTCGTCGCCGGTACGCTGATCGCCCGCTTCGGCGGCTACGGTCATGCAGCCGTCACGGTCGGCTTCATCTATCTCGTCGGTCTCGCACTCGTGCCGTTTCTTCCGGAAACGCGCGGCAAACCCTTACCCGAACAGGTCTGATCATGAACTTCATCTTCACCGAAAAAGCGCCGTCGCCGGGCGGTCACTATACGCAGGCCGTGCAGGCAGGCGGCTTCACGTTCGTGTCGGGCATGCTGCCCGGACCGGGCGTCGCTACCGACGGCCCCGACAATTTCGAACGCCAGGTACGCGCGACGCTCGCGCACTGCACCAGCGTGCTTGCCGAAGCAGGGTGCGAACTGACGGACGTCGTGCAGTGCACCGCTTATATCGTCGACGTGAAGAACTGGCCGGAATTCAACCGTCTGTACGCGGAGCACTTTGGCGCGCACAAGCCGGCGCGCGCGGTCGTGCCCGTGCCGGAACTGCATCATGGCTTTCTCGTCGAGCTGCAAATGGTGGCGCACCGCGCTGCCTGAACCGGCAGCTTCAGGAGGAGGCTATGGACAGCATCGACGTGACCGTGCTGCATCATGCCGTCGGCTGGCTGAAGGCGGGACGCCGTGTCGCGCTGGTGACCGTGACGCGCACATGGGGCTCGAGCCCGCGTCCCGTCGGTGCGCTGCTCGCCATGCGCGACGACGGCGTGGTGAACGGCTCGGTCTCCGGTGGCTGCATCGAAGACGATCTGATGGCGCGCGCCCGCGCGCAGCTTCTTGCGGGCGAACGCCCCGAAGTCGCGACCTACGGCGTCAGCGCCGAGGAAGCGCGGCGTTTCGGTCTGCCATGCGGCGGCACGATGCAGCTCGTGATCGAACCGCTGGCAGGCGATGCGTCGTTGACGGCCATGAGCGAACTCTGCGATCAGATCGCGGACGGCAATCTGATCGCGCGCGAACTCGATCTGGCAAGCGGCCGCGCGCGGCTGCGGCGGGCATCGCCGGACGAGCAGTTGCGCTTCGACGGCAAGACGCTGGTGAGCGTGCACGGGCCGCGCTATCGGCTGCTGATCATCGGTGCAGGCGACCTGTCGCGCTTCCTGGCGGGAATTGCGAACGGGCTTGGTTATCAGGTGACCGTATGCGACCCGCGCGACGAATACGCCGATGCGTGGCCGATGCCGGGCGTGCACCTCGTGCGGACGATGCCCGACGATACGGTGCTGGACATGTGCCTCGACGGACACAGCGCCGTCGTTGCACTGACCCACGACCCGAAACTCGACGATCTCGCGCTGATCGACGCGCTGCAGACCGACGCGTTCTATGTCGCGGCCATCGGCTCGCGGCGCAACAGCGACGCGCGGCGCGAGCGGCTCAGACTGTTCGATCTGGACGACCGGCAGCTCGCGCGGCTGCATGGCCCCGCGGGCATCTATATCGGCAGCAGGACGCCGCCGGAAATCGCCGTGTCGATCGCAGCGGAAATGACGGCTGCGAAGAATGGCGTGAGGTTGCCGCACGCGCTGGATGTGGCGCAGGGAAAACGCGAGCAGGAACCGGGCGCGGTGTGCGCGGCGGCTTTGACCCGCTAGATCGCGACAGCGGGAGCGCGTCTACTCGCACTCCGGTTCCGACATGTCGCGCCGCGCATTGACGATCTGCCACCACTGCTGACGCAGCGCGTCCCGCAGGATCTTGCCGCGCGCGCTGCGCGGCAGCGCCTGAATCATGAAGACCGCACGCGGCATCTTCTCGCGCGCGAGGTATTCGCGGCAATGCGCGAGCAGCGCGGCTTCGTCCGG
Source organism: Paraburkholderia azotifigens (assembly GCF_007995085.1). Taxonomy (GTDB): domain Bacteria; phylum Pseudomonadota; class Gammaproteobacteria; order Burkholderiales; family Burkholderiaceae; genus Paraburkholderia; species Paraburkholderia azotifigens. The sequence continues at coordinate 1,032,089 of NZ_VOQS01000005.1, read as the reverse complement.
CGTAGCGCCCGGCTGCGGCACCACGAAACATACGGTTTCCTGTCCGTACACGGGGTCCGGCACGCCCAGTGCCGCGACGTCCAGCACCTGCGGATGCGCGCGCACGATCTCCTCGATTTCCTGCGGGACGATCTTCACGCCGCCGCGAATGATGAGATCGTCCATGCGTGCCGCCATCCGCACGAAGCCCTGGGCGTCGCGTGCGGCGATATCGCGCGTGAAGAGCGGCGTGCCGCGGATAGGCAGCAGCGAGCCGTCGCGTTGCAGCACGCCGAGCGCGAGCTTGGCGCCGTCGACCACCACCTGGCCTTTGACATCGGGGGCGCAGGACGCGCCTTCGGAGTCGACGATATCGAACGCGATGTGCGCGGCGGGATAACCGACCGTGCCGATCTCGCGGCGATGCAGGCGGTTGCCGCACATCCATCCCGCTTCCGACGAACCGTACAGATTGAGGATGCGGATGCCGTACCGCTGCTCGAACCGCTGCCATTGAGCGGGCGAGAGCGGCGCTGTGCTGCAGGTCATCGCGCGCAGCGAGGCAAACGTGCCGGCGGGCACCTCGAGGGGCGGTTCGAGCAGCATGTTGAGCACCGTCGGCACGCCGGCGCTCACGGTGATCCTGTGGTCGCGAATCCAGTCGCCGAAGCGGCTGCGCGAAAAGCGGCGCGCGATGCACAGTGTCGAACCCAGCTGCAGGAACGGAATGAAGCTGAGTATCTGCGCCGAATACCAGTCGAACGAACGGTATTCGAGCGTGCGGTCGTCGCGGGTCAGGCCGAGCAGATCGATGCTGTCGAGTCCGTTGAGCCAGTAGCACGCGTGATCGTACACGACGATCTTCGGAATACCCGTCGTGCCCGATGTGCAGCACATCGAAGCGATATCGCCGGGGTTGGAGATCGTCGCGGCGTCGGGCAGCGGCCGTGTGTCGCCGGCTTGTGCCGCATCGTCAGCGTGTGCGGCGAGGGCAATGATGTCCTTGCCCGGCTGCGCGTTCGCGCTGTCTCCCGACGCCCATGAAACGAAGCGCACGACGGGCGCATTCGCGCTCGCTACGGTGGTATCGGCTGCGTCTTCGGGCATCACGACGAGCGTCGGCTGGATCGTGTCGAGCAGCGTTCGAGCCGTCTCGTCGCCGATGAACAGCACGTCGAGCGGACACACGATCGCGCCCAGACGCCATGCGCCGAGCCACAGCAGCAGCTTGTCGGGCGCATCGCAATCGGCGAGCACGATACGCGCGCCCCGGGTGATGCCGCGGCGCGCGAATTGCCGGGCGATGGCGTCGACGGAACGGGCAAGCTGTTCGAAGCTCAGATTGATACGCCGGTCGACATCCACGATGGCAGGCTTGTCAGGCGTTTCCCGCCGATGCTGCTCGATCAGGTCGGCAGCGGTGCGCCAGATGGGCTCGGCTACGGGGTCTCGGGCGCTCGACATGAACTCAGCAAGGCTCCGGCACCGACGGCGCCGTGACGCGGCGTGGCGCTGCTGTGCCGTCGGCGGCAGCGGTTTCGCCGAGGCGCGCGAGCGCCCATTCGCGGAACAGTTCGACCTTCTTCGTACGCGCCTTGTCGTTCGGCGACGAGACGAAATACGCGGAACTGGACGGCACGCGCACATCGAACGGCGCCACGAGCTTGCCGCTGGCGAGATCGCCGTCGACGAGCGGCGTGCGGCCGATCGCGATGCCGACACCGTCGAGCGCCGCAGCGAGCGATGTCAGTTGCAGATGGAACACCGACTCGCCCGCGAATTCGACGGGTTCGCGCACGGCGGCTTCGAGCCACGCGGGCCAGTCGTCCTGATACATCGAATAGAAGTACGTGCGAATCTGCCGCATGCGTGCGAGACCTTCCGCGACCGAGCCGAACTTGCCCGCTTCTTCGAGCACGGCGGGCGAGCACACGGGGAAGAACTCCTCGCCGTGCAGACGGTCCGAGCGCGCCGATGCCCAGCGCCCCGAGCCATAACGGATGGCGACGTCGTAGCTGTTGCGGTCGAACTCGTTGAACGTGGAACTGGTGGCGACGTGCACCGTGATGTCGGGATACGCGCGCTGGAATTCAGGCAACGCGGGGATCAGGCATTTGACCGCGTAGGTGGGCAGGCAGGTGACCGTGAGAACCGTGCTCGGCTTTTTCTTGCGTGCATGCGCAGTGGCCAGCGACAGCAGATTGATCGCCTCGTGCACGGAATCCAGATACTCGCGTGCCGCTGGCGTCAAGGTGAGGACGTTGCGGCGTCGCACGAACAGCTTGATCTCGAGGCGTTCTTCGAGCGTCTTGATCTGATGGCTGATCGCCGTTTGCGTCAGCTCGAGCTCCTGTGCCGCACGGGTGAAGCTGAGATGTCGCGATGCCGCCTCGAACGCAAGCAAGCTCTGCAGAGAGGGTATGTAGGGTCTCATCTAGATGTCAGCGCAATGCAAGTCACCTGGTGACGGATTGTAGCGGGTTTCCTCTACGCGCTCCGACGCTCCGCGCGGCGACGCAGGGCCCGCATGAGGTCACACGGCGGCCCAGGCCGAACCCCGCCGGATGCACGGATGATCGACCCGTTACGACCCCTCGCGACAATGAAACTTTTTCATGCCGGACATGAGAAAAGTTAGTTTGCGCGTGCCGAAAGCGCTCGGGCACTCTTGGTGCGGTCGAACGAAGCGTCCTCCATCGGCGCACATGAATCAATTGTTACAAACCCGGAACATCGCGTGTTCAACGGCAAGGCAATGGTCAGCTCTGCGCTCGTGCGAAGCCACGTCGGCACTGCAAGGACAACAAGAAGCGATACGCGCAATGAGCCGCTGATCGCAGAGAGGGAAACGAACGATGGACATCGATGTACTGGAAAACCCGTTTCTTGCCAGCCTCGGCATGACGCGTACCGACTGGCGCGAAGGCTACGCGGAGTTCTGCCTCGACCTGCAGCCCGAACTGCTGAATCGCCAGCGCGTGCTGCAGGGCGGCGTGGTCGCCACGTTGCTCGACGCTGCGTGCGGATACGCGGGCCTGTATAGCGCCGATCCGCAGCGGCCGATTCACGGCGTGACGCTGTCGCTGACGCTGAATTTCCTCGACAAGGGCGTCGGCACGACGCTGATCGGCAAGGGCTTTCTCGAACGCAAGGGCCGCTCGATATTCTTTGCGCGCGGCGAAGCGTGGATCGATTCGAAAACGCTGATCGCCACCGCGCAAGGCACGTTCAAGTACGCGGGCGGATATGGGCGGCGCGAACCGTCGGGCGCACGCGGCGGCGAACTCGACTGACGGGCGGTAGCGCGTGGGCAGCGCATGAATCGTTCTCATCCGTGACATGAACGATGGTCGTTTGCACGGCATGTGGCATTGCTTCAATGTTGCAGCACGAGAACAACCACCTTGTATGGAATCGGAGCAAGACGCTGCTCGACAGGAGACACAGGACGTGACACAGAGTTCGAATACCCACTCGCTGGATCTGCGCGCATGGCTGGACGAGGCCCGCGCGCTCGATGAACTGACCGATGTATCGGGCGCCGACTGGAATCTGGAACTGGGCGCCATCAGCGAGCTGAACGTGAAGAAGGCGCGTCCCGCCGCGCTGCTGTTCGACGATATTCCCGGCTATCCCAGCGGACATCGCGTGCTGACATGCAGCACCGCGAGCCCGGCGCGCCTTTCCTCGATCCTGCGCGTCGGCCATCAGGCGGACCATCGCGCACTCGTGGAGACGCTGCGCGGCAAGCCGAAGCAGTGGCAGGCGCACGCGCCCGAATACGCGCCCGTGACGGTTGCGGGCGGCCCCGTGTTCGACAACATCCAGTCCGGCGCCGACGTCGATCTCTTCTCGTTTCCTGCACCGCTGTGGCACGAGAAGGACGGCGGACGCTACATCGGCACGGGCTGCATGGTGGTGACGAAGGACCTCGACTCCGACTGGATCAACGTCGGCACCTATCGCGTGATGATTCACGACAGGAACCACGTCGGCCTCGACATGATCCCCGGCAAGCATGGCGCCATCCAGTACGACAAGCACATGAAGGCGGGCAAGCCGTTCCCGGTGGCGATCGTGATCGGCTGCGATCCGCTCGGCTATCTAATCTCGGGGATCGAAGTGCCGTTCGGCATGTGCGAGTACAACTACATCGGCGCGATCCTGAAGCAGCCGGTTTCCGTGGTGAAGGGGCAGTTGACGGATCTGCCGTTTCCGTGCGCGTCCGAGATCGTGATCGAGGGCTACGCGCATCCCGGCGACGTCAGGATAGAAGGACCGTTCGGCGAGTTTCACGGCTATTACCCGGGCAAGGCGGAGACCGCGCCCGTCGTGACCATCGAGCGCATCTACTACCGCAACAACCCGATCATCATGGGCAGCCCGCCCGCGAAGCCGCCCAACGACTATTCGTATTCGAAGGCGGTGATGCGCTCGGCGCTGCTCGTCGATGCATTGCAGGCGGCGGGCGTGCCGGATGTCGCCGGCGTGTGGGCTCATGAAATCGGCGGCGCGCGCATGTTCAACGTCGTGGCGATCCGTCAGCGCTACGCGGGGCACGCGCGCCAGGCGGGACACATTCTCAGTCAGTGCGGCGTCGGCGCTTATATGTCGCGTTATTCGATCGTGGTCGACGAGGACATCGATCCGTCGAATCTGCAGGAAGTGATGTGGGCCGTCGCCACCCGCACGGACCCCGACATCGATATCGACATCGTCAGGCGCGGGATGGGTTCGAAGAACGATCCGATGTCGATTGCGAACCCGTACAAGGCGCCGTTCAACTCGAAGGCGATCATCGACGCGTGTCGTCCGTTCGATTTTCTGCACGAGTTTCCGCAGGTCGCGGAAGCCAGCAAGGAACTGCAGGAAAAGACGCGCGCGAAATGGCAACACATTCTGGGCTGACGCCGCGCGACGCGGCATGAAGCGGCGCGCGATGCGCCACATACCGATCATGCAGGCCGCCGTCATGAGCGGCGCGCCGGGTTGCGCGCTTTCGATGGCGGCCTACAAGGAGAACTGCATATGGAACTGACAGGCGAACAGATTCTGCCGCTGCCGCGCGAACGCGTATGGGCGGCGTTGAACGACCCGGAGATTCTCAAGGCCTCGGTGCCGGGCTGCGAGTCGTTCGAACGCGTCGACGATAACCAGTTTCAGATGGTGATGGCGGCGACGGTGGGCCCGATCAAGGCGCGCTTCAAGGGCAGGATGATGCTGACCGATCTGCAGCCGCCGCAATCGTATTCGATGACCTTCGAAGGATCGGGCGGCGCGGCGGGATTCGGCAAGGGCGGGGCGCACGTCGACCTGCTGGCGGATAGCGGCGGCACGCGTCTCGTGTACCGGTCGCACGCGCAGGTCGGCGGCCGTCTCGCCCAGGTCGGCGCGCGGCTGATCGACGGGGTCGCGCGCAAGATGGCCGAAGACTTCTTTGGCCGGTTTACGGAGGCCGTCGTCGGACGGCAGGCACAGGTATCGGACGACGGGGCAGCGGCGGCAGCCGATGCTGCATCGGATGGCACGACCGTCCATGCCCCGTCCGGCGTCAAGCAGCATGCGCGGGAACAAAGCGTCCAAGGCACGAGCAGCAAGACCCTGATCTGGGCGTTGGGCCTCGTAGCCGTCATCGCGCTGGCCGCCGTGTACGCATTGCATTGATCAGAACGACGGGGAGAGGAGACGACAATGCAAGAAAGCAATGCGCTGCATCGCGCGGTGAGAGAAGAAGCCGCGCAGAATGCGGCCGTTCATACGACGGCAGACGCGGCGAAAGCGGCGTTGATCCGGCGGATCGAGAGTGTGCCGTTCTCGCGATGGCATACGAAGGCGCGCATCATCATCGGCAGCGCGACGTTCTTCGACGCGTTCGATGCGCTGTCGATCGCATTCGTGCTGCCCGTGCTGATCGGTCTGTGGCATATCGGGCCGCTCGAAATCGGCGTGCTGATCGGGGCGAGCTACATCGGGCAATTCGTCGGCGCGCTGATCTTCGGCTGGTATGCGGAGCGGCACGGGCGCATCCGCAGCGCGACCATCTCCATCGCGATCATGTCCGTGATGAGCATGGGCTGCGCGATGAGCGGCAGCTTCGCGTTGCTGCTCGTGTGCCGCTTCGTGCAGGGCATTGGCGTAGGCGGCGAGATGCCCGTGGCGGCAACGTACATCAGCGAGCTGTCGAACGCGCACGGGCGCGGCAAATACTTTCTGCTGTACGAGCTGATCTTCCCCGTTGGATTGATGGCGACGGGGCAGGTTGGCGCGTGGCTCGTTCCTCTCATCGGCTGGAAGATCATGTTCTGGATCGGCGCAGTGCCGGGTTTGATCATCGCGCTGCTGGTTGCACGTTTGCCAGAGTCGCCGCGCTGGCTGATTTCGAAAGGGCGTCTCGACGAAGCCGAGACCGTCGTCAAGGCGATGGAAGCGAGCACCGATCGCCGCATCGCGCCCAGTCAAAGAAAGCAGCCCGACAACGCCGGCGTGAATGCGCGAGCAGGCTGGCGCGAACTGCTGTCGCCGTTCTATCGCGGACGGACGCTCGTCGTGTGGGTGCTCTGGGCGAGTGCATTCTTCATTGCGAACAGTCTGAACAACTGGCTGCCCACGCTGTACCGCTCGCTTTATCACCTGCCGTTGCAGACGGCACTGCGGGCCGCATCGATGACGAACGTCGCGCAGGTCGCGTTGCTGCTCGTCTGCGCGTATGTGATCGATCGCGTCGGGCGCCGGAACTGGACCGTGGCGGCCTTCTGTCTCGCAGCCGTGCTGTTTGCGTGCCTCGGGCTGTTCGGCGCGCATGACGTATGGAGCGCAATGGTGCTCGGCACGTTGAGTTATGGACTCGTGGGCTCGATTGCGGCCGTGCTTTATCTCTACACGCCCGAGGTCTATCCGACCCGGATGCGTGCGACCAGCACCGGGCTCGCGACGTCGTGGTTGCGGCTGGCATCGGCCGTTGGGCCATCGCTTGCCGGTTTGCTGCTGCACAAGCATGGCATCGCTTCCGTGTTCGTGATGTTCGCGTTGGTCGCCGTGGTCGGCGCGCTCTGCGCGACGAAGATGACGGAGACGCGCGAGCGAAGTCTGGAAGAAATTGCGCCTTAGGCAACGGTCCGCTTTCTCAACATGTCGACCTGCAAGGAGCATGACGAAACAGCGAGCATGGACTGAGCGTGAGACGCGGCAACGGGTCTGTCATCGACTGTAACGAGTTGCGCTTCGCCGATGCGTCGCGTGTGGCGCGTGGCATCCGTTTCTGGGGGTAAGATGGGGTTTACGCTAAAGCCCTATCGGAGGCCACCATGAAATTCATTGCGAATGCTGCGGCGCTTTCAGCAGCGTTGTTGTTACCGCTTGCCGCGTACGCGCAGTCAACTGCACCGCTCACCCGTGCAGAGGTCCGTCAGCAAATCATTGAAATCGAGAATGCGGGTTATAACCCGTCGACATCGGATTCGACTGCGTATCCCGAGAACATCCAGGCCGCGCAGAAACGTCTCGATGCGCTCAAGGCGAGCGATGCCTATGGCGGTGTCGCCGCGACTTCGGTCAGTTCCGGCTCAGGGCGGAAGTTCTATCAGGGCGATGATTCGCAGTAAGCGTGGTTCGCGACGAGTGGCAAAGCCGCGGGCGTGTGACACCAGCGGCGAGGAATTCGTTTGTCTGTCATCGTGGAACGGCGGTTAGCGGATTGCGCACGCTATCCGGCGCGTCAGTGCCCACTTGAAACGGCTTCATTGCTGCCTGCCACATGCCGAACCAGTCGACGAGCATTGGGTTGGCGTTTTGCACATTCCCGACCTTCGCTGCTGTCTCTCTCGTCGCGATGGTGTTCACATCGGGTGATCCCGACAGCAACGCGTCGAACATGCGCAATCGAAGCTGCGGCGTCCAGCTCACCCGCAGATCGTCGAGTTTGACTTTTAATTCCGCGAAGCAGGCTGCCAGCGCTTCATTGCCGTTCTCACGCCAGAATCGCGACGCGTGATCCGCATACCATTCGCCGACGCCTAACGCGACGTTGGTCGGGTTCGTCAAACTTTCTTCATAGAGATGCTGCAACCACAGGAAGCCGCTTTCGACATTGTCGATGCGGCGTTCCCGTACCGCGTTGCGAGCCAGAAACTCGAGCAGGCTGGTGTCCGTTAGCACTTCATAAAGCTGCAGGTATTCCGCGTTTTTGAAGAACGTGCGCGCATCGAATGGGTCCGGTTTTTCGTCGAACAGATAGACACCGATTCGCGACGAAATGCTGCCATCGAAAAAGCCGAGTTCCCAGGGCATCCATACGCCAAGCGAGTTGTCATCGTTTGCGGCGGCACGCGAGTAAGCAAAGATCAGGCAAGTGGCTCGGGAGAGATTTCTTCGGATGATCTCTACCTTTTCCTGAGTGACGTTGGCTCGGTCGTCCAGTTCGACAAGATCTGTGTCGCGAAACGTCGTGAAGCCGTGCGACTCGATTTTCTTCTGGAGCCCATCCACTTTGTCGCGGTCGCGGAAACGATAGGACAGGAAGACGTCGTAGAAGCGTTTGGGCGGATCGTCCGTGCGTTCCTTCTGATCTACGCGCATGCTGAAACCCTCCAATGGCGTTGCAGGTTTCTCTATGCCGCTGCGCAATGATCGCTGCACGCGATCCGCAGCGAATCAATGAATCACGGCGATAACCTGCTTGTACAGCGCGAACCTGTCCTTGATACCGATGGTGCCACCGTTGATGCGATGGGTGATTTCTGCGAAGTCTTCAAGGTCGTTGTCGTCCGTGCGATCATCCGCCAACTCGTTAAGCCCGCGGCTTTGCCAATACCATGCAGCGGTCGAACAGGCAAACTCGGGTTGCACGAGCAGATCCGGTTGTGCGAGAAGTTTCTCGTCGATCGCTTTTGCAGCCGCCGCATAGTTGCTGCGTCCCGTCAGCTGGATGAGGCCTCGTCCGCGAAAGACATAACCGTCGTCGCTTTGCTCATTGCCATTGCCCATCCGGTTGGCGTAGACGAAATCCGCCAGCTTTCTGGGATTGTTGATATAGGGCGTCGTCGCCGCTTCATTCGGAAACCGTTTTGGCCAGGCCCTCATAAGCGCGGCGGCGCTGTAGTTGAGGTTCTCTTCGAGGTTGTTGAATTGCCCGGACTCGTAGCCCGTCTGCGCAAGAAAGCTGGCGATGCGATCGGGCGTATTGATGCCGAACTTCGGCAGCGCCGCATTCAGGCTGTTGGCCCATGCATCAGGCGCTTTGCAGCGCGGGAAGACACGCTTGAGGGAATCGGCGTCTAACATAACTCCTCCGTTACATATCGAGCACGTGGCTCGCGCGAGTGAGTGCCGCAGAGGGCAAACGTTCAGCACGCGGATCGTTTCAAGCCGCTCAACTGAATGCGAGACTGTTTCGACGACAGACCAGTGCGGTCATCTCTATTGGGTTAAACGAATCTGCGGCTGTCGTAATGTAAAAACGAGGATGGCGATTCTGCGTATCGGCTAACCATGAAGATCTTTCGATCTGTGCGATCGGCAACGTAAGACGGGATGTTCGACATTGGTCTAAAGGCCAATTGATTTTTACCGGCGTGCATCCAATAGTGAAGCGACCAGGTCAAACGTCGTCCGCTATACGGGCCTGGCAAGGGAGCAGCGAATCGTCTTGAGGCGTGGGGGTACGAAATGCGGTTCAAACTTGCGTTGGCCGTGATGTCCGGCGTACTTGCGCTCTTTCTTGGCATCTCTTTCGACACCGGCGCGCAAGGCACATCGCCCGCTGATTCAGCCGCGACCACTTCGTCATCGGTCGGAACGGTTCTTGCAAATCCCCCTCAGCCGCGCCCCAATCCGCAGTATGTGCCTGGGTTTCATGGCGTCATCAATCTCGATGTCCGCAATTCGAAGTCCGACTGGACGCCATTTACGCCCCAAAAGGCGCCGCAAGGTGCGCCCAACTTCCTGTTCATTCTTTACGACGACACGGGCCTCGCGGCGTGGTCGCCTTACGGCGGACGCATCAACATGCCGACGCTGGACCGGCTTGCGGCAAACGGCCTGACTTACACCCAGTGGCATACTCCCGCACTTTGCTCCCCGTCGCGTTCGACCATTCTGACGGGACGCAATCACCACCTGAACGGTATGGCGTCCATCACGGAGTCGGCCAGTGGCTTCCCCGGATCGACAGGACGACTTCCCGAACAGTCGGCCACGATTGGACAGATCTTGCAGGACGCGGGATGGAGCACGTTCTGGGTAGGCAAGAATCATAATGTCGCCGAGCAGGATGTCGCATCGGGCGCCACGCGCAAGCAGTGGCCGCTCCAGAAAGGATTCGACCGGTACTACGGATTCATCGGCGGCGAAACGAATCAGTGGTATCCCGATCTCGTCGAAGACAACCGTTTCGTCGATCAGTCTTATGGACCGGAACAGGGTTATCACCTGTCGAAGGATCTCGTCGATCACGCGATCGAAATGCTGCGCGACCAGAAGGCGACGAACCCGTCGCGGCCCTGGTTCATGTGGTTCAACCCGGGCGCGAACCATGCGCCGCACCAGGCGCCTCAGGAATACATCGACAAATACAAGGGCAAATTCGACGACGGGTATGAAGCGTATCGCTCATGGGTGCTCCAGCGCATGGTCGCCAGGGGCATTCTGCCTAAAGGCACGCAATTGACGCCTTTGAACCCGCTTCCAAAGGATATTGCGAATCCGCTCGACAACGTGCGCCCGTGGGATACGCTCAGCCCTGATGAGAAGAAGCTGTTTTCACGGCTCGCGGAAGTGTATGCAGGCTTTTCCGAATACACCGACGCACAGATCGGACGGCTGATCGATTACCTGCAGCAAACCGGGCAGCTCGATAACACGGTCATCTTCTATGCGGCTGACAACGGTGCATCGGGAGAGGGCGGCCCCAACGGATCGGTGAACGAAAACAAATTCTTCAATGGCTTCCCCGATACGATCGCGGAGAATATGAGCCACATCGGAGAACTGGGCGGACCGAACACATACGAGCACTACCCGACCGGATGGGCTGTCGCGTTCTCAACTCCGTTCCAGATGTTCAAGCGGTACTCGCAATTCGCAGGTGGAACCGCCGATCCGTTAGTGATTTCGTGGCCAAAGGGAATCAAGGCGCGCGGCGAAATCCGCAATCAATATCATCACTCGACGGATATCGTTCCGACAATTCTGGAGATCGCGGGACTCGAGATGCCGAAGATGTATCGCGGAGTCGAGCAATATCCGCTGAGCGGCGTGTCGATGCGCTACACGTTCGATTCGAAGCCGAATGACCCAACCAGGAAGCGCCGTCAATACTACGAGATGCTCGGCACGCGCGGGCTCTGGGAGGACGGATGGAAAGTCGCCTCCGTTCACGCGCCATTGACGGGGCGAGGCAAGTTCGATCAGGATGCGTGGGAGCTCTATCACGTGGACGTCGACCGTGCCGAATCGAAAGATCTGTCGAAGCAATATCCTGACAAACTCAGGGCGCTCGTTCAGGCATGGTTCGACGAAGCCGACAAGAATCATGTTCTGCCGCTCGACGATCGATCGGCCCTGGAACTTCTCGGGCTCGAACGTCCGAGCGACGAGCCGCCGCATGAACGGTACATCTACTATCCCGACACCGCGCCTGTTCCCGAAGCGGTGGCCGTCAACATCCGGAACCGCTCGTACAGGATCCTGGCGAACGTCGACATCACCGATGCGGACGCGTCAGGCGTGGTGTTCGCGCACGGCTCGCGGTTTGGCGGACACACGTTGTTCCTGAAAGAGAGGAAGGTCCATTACGTCTATAACTTCCTCGGTATCAAGCCCGAGCAGGAGTTCGTTTCGAAGACGGATCTCAAGCCAGGCAAACATACGATCGGCGTGGAATTCACGCGGGAAAAGGAGGGCGAGCACGGTGAGTCGATCGGCACGACGAAGCTCTATATCGACGATCAGGTCGTTGCACAAGGACCGATGAGAACGCAGCCCGGCAAATTCACGCTGAGCGGAGACGGCTTGTGCGTCGGCTACGACAGCGGCGATGCCGTTAGCCAGGCGTACGCCTCTCCCGCGAAGTTCAAGGGAGGGAAGATATTCGGCGTCGGCGTCACGGTCGAAAAAGCCCAGTATGAAGACCTCAACAAGGAAGCGCAGCGCATGCTGATGAAAGAGTAGTTGCGTGCCGCGCTGAAAGGACTGCTTGGCGAGGCGACATTGCGGGGTATCGGATGAACGGAAAAGCGTTTGGCAGAAGACGACTCTTGCTGGGTGCGATGTCGGCGGGTGCGCTGATTGCAACTGCCGGTGTCTGGTCGTATTCGGCGAGCCGCCGTTCAGGCATCGTGACGGGCGATGGCGAGAACGGTCCTCGCGGTATGGCGTGGGTGCCCGAAGGGACGTTTCTGATGGGCAGCACGTCGAGGCGCGCGCTTCCGAATGAAGGTCCGGCGCACTCCGTCGGTCTCACGGGCTTCTGGATGAGCCAGTACGACGTCACCAATGCCGAATTCGCCGCATTCGTGAAGGCAACCGGTTACAGAACGACGGCAGAGCAGGTGCCCCGATGGGACGATCTTGCGCTCCAGTTGCCGCCCGGCACACCGAAGCCCCCGGATAGCGAGCTGGTTCCGGGCGCGCTGGTGTTCGTCGGAACAGATGAACCCGTGCCGCTGGAGGACTTTAGCCGCTGGTGGCAATTCGTGCCCGGTGCCGACTGGCGTCATCCGCTGGGTCCGGACTCGTCGATCGCGGGGAAGGAGCGGCACCCGGTCGTGCAGGTGTCGCACCAGGATGCGCTTGCCTATGCCTCGTGGGCAGGAGGGCATCTGCCGACGGAATCGCAGTGGGAATATGCGGCGCGCGGCGGCATCGAACAGGCCGACTTCGTGTGGGGTGACGAGCCGCCTCTACAGGCTGGGCCGCGCGCCAACGTGTGGCGCGACGACATCACGCGATTTCCCGTGGTGCCTCACACCAGCGAGAAAGTCGCGGTCGGTACGATGCCCGTGGGCTCGTTTCCCGCGAATGGCTATGGCCTTTACGACATGGCCGGCAACGTATGGCAGTGGACGGCGGACTGGTACAGAGCCGACGCATTTGCGCAGCTTGCGGCGCGTGCATCAGGCAAGACCATCGTTGATCCGGCCGGCCCCTCCGACAGCTATGATCCCGATGAGCCAGGCGTTCCGCTGAACGCGCCGAAACGCGTGACGAGAGGTGGTTCGTTTCTTTGCAGCGAAACGTATTGCCAAAGCTATCGGACCAGCGCCCGGCGTGGCACCGATCCGATGAACAGCATGTCCCACCTCGGCTTTCGCATCGTCATGACCGAGCCGGAATGGGACGGGCACAAGCGGACTTGATGGCATTAGTAACCATAGCCGCCCTGACACGGCACATAGGCCCTTTGATAGCTGTCGTAGCAAGCGGCTGGCGGCGGGGGCGGCGCATAAACCTGCTGCGCGTAAGCCGGTTGCTGATAGACCGGTTGCGCATACTGGGGCTGGGCATTCGCAACCGATGTCACGAGCGCACCGAGCACTGCGCCTCCGATGAGCGCGCCCACGATCGCGCCGCCATCGCCGCCGCCGTGACCATGTCCCCAGCCACCGCGACCGTGTGCAGACGCCTGCTGGGCCACCGACAAACTACCGATTAACAACAAGACAAGCGCTGCGCGTTTCATGAGATTCTCCCTTTCCCGTTTGACGGGGCATGGAGATCATCTTAAGCAGACGTTGATGAAATAACTTATGCAGTTGGTAACTGCGCATTTCAACACTTACAAGTTCCGGCGCAGCGTTCCGGCTCGATCAGACGAAGAGCGAAAAGGAATCATCGACAGCAACTGCGTAACGCCCGCGTGCAACTTGCGCTTGCTGGCGCCGTCGGCAGCCTGGACCGACAAGCCGCAGAAAACCGACATGCACAATGTGGCAAGCGCCCCGGTGTTCGCATCATGTACGAGTTCGCCTTGTTCGATGGCTTTTTTCAAGCGTTTTTCGATGGTGCGCGCCACCTTTAGCCGCAACGCCTGAAGAAAGTCTCTCAACTCGACGTGCTCCGTGCCGATACCCGCGCCGCCGAGAAAAATCATGCATCCACGAGAACGCTGCCCGCTTGTGAAAAGGTCGATGCTTGTCTCGAACATGGTTTCGAGGCTTTCGCGCAGAGTCGGGGACGAGTCGAACATCCTGAGCGCCGCGCCGCCTTCGGCGCGCAGGTATAGCTCGATTGCCTCGCGATACAGGCTTTCCTTGTTGCCGAACGCCGCATAGATGCTGGGCGAATTGACGCCCATGGCATCGACGAGATCCGACATCGAGCACATGTCGAAGCCCTTTTCCCAGAACAGGTCCATTGCGCGCCTGAGCGCCACGGTGCGATCGAATGCCCTCGGTCTGCCGCGTCCTTTGGCTTCGCCGACGTTGGCTGGCTCCATGTCCCCTCCCGGTGAGCGATTGTCCAAGATCCACGAAAACCGAATTCTATGTCGATCATAACAAAATTACGGACGTCATCCTTTGCTCGTGATTCGATATCTGTAACAGTCACCACATAAATCTCGCGACATCGACCGGATGCGTTGATGGAGCGGTTCAACATCTCAAGGAGTGTGCAATGAAGCTGGTTTCCTCGTCACTTTTCGCTGCGGCGCTGCTGGCCGCGCCGTTGCTGTCGCATGCGCAAGCGGTTTCGCAAGCAAGGGCTGACTCGCCCATGTACACCGTTTTCGTCGATACGCCTACGGGCTACACACTCGTGAAGCTGCCGGACGGCTGGAAATTCGTCGGCGCTGTGAAGCAGGAGGACGCGCGGCTCGTGCAGAGTGGGGCAGTGTCCAAAGCATCGTCATCGACGAAACATTCGAGCTGACCGATCCCTTTTTCTTCCCCGATCGATGCGCGCTCACGGCGAGTGTCGCACCCCAATTCTTTGATTCCGGCTGCGGAAATAAAACGTCAGTGACCAGTAAAGCTCTGGCGTTTGCAGCCGTAATCCTTGAAGCAGGCATCATGAGCCTCTGGATGGCACCGCTTGCCGCCGTCGACTGACGGCAATTCGAATTGGGGAAAGAAATGCTGAACATCAACACCAACATCGCTTCGCTGACCGCACAAAACAACCTGTCTGGTTCGCAAAGCGCACTCTCGCAGGCAATCAACCGTCTTTCGTCGGGCAAGCGCGTGAACACCGCTGCCGACGACGCGGCAGGTCTCGCAATCTCGACGACGCAAACGGCGTCGATCAACGCGCTGACGCAAGGCGCTGCCAACGCGAACAACGGCATTTCGATGGTGCAAACCACGAACGGCGCGCTGCAATCGGTCGTCGACAACCTGCAGCGGATCCGCCAGCTGGCAGTGGAAGCAGGCGACGGCTCGCTCGACTCGAACGCGCTGGCAAACCTCCAGTCGGAAGTGTCGACGCGTCTCGGGGAAATCACGCGTGTTGCGCAACAAACGACGTTCAACGGCGCGCAAGTGCTCAACGGCATCGGTTCCGTCAACTTCCAGATCGGCGCGTTCAACGGCCAGCAGATCACGGCTAACTTCGGCTCGCAGAAGTGGGATGCGACGAGCCTCGGCGTGAACGGCGTGTCGGTTTCGACGGCTTCGGGCGCTCAGGCAGCAATGAGCACGATCGACACGGTTCTGACGAGCGTGAACACGTTCCAGGCAACGCTCGGCGCAACGCAGAACACGTTCCAGGCTGCAATCTCGACGACGAACACGCAAGCGACGAACATGAGCGCAGCCCGTTCGCAGATCACCGACGCAGACTTCGCGACGGAAACGGCGAACCTGTCGAAGGCTCAGGTTTTGCAGCAAGCCGGTATTTCGGTGCTCGCGCAAGCGAACTCGATGCCGCAACAGGTTCTGAAGCTCCTGCAGTAATCGCTGTCCGCTCGTTCGAGCATATGGCTGCGGCGCTCCCGTAGCGTCGCGGCCCCTTGGTTGTGCTCGCCAGTGAAGGGGCTAACAGGCTTTCAGCAACACTGTGCACACCGTTCCCGACAATCCTCAAGCGTCCTCGTAAGCCGCGGAGTCGGGACGGTTTACCCCGGTCGAGGCCCTGAGCGGCCGAGGTTTTTTAGCCGGAACGATAAAGCGTACGGACAGATCAGTGGCGTGGCGCGCCCATCAGGCGTCCGCCGTGTCGCGATCGGGCAGAACGTGGTTTATTTTGCAACGCACCATGAAACGGTGTACGATAGGGTTAATACCTAGGCAATAACCCTTAACGAAGGAGTTTGCAATGAACTACGCTACTGCCACGTCGCCCGCCGTCAAAGCCGGTTTCTTTGCACGCGTCCGCGAATTTCTGATCGACGCGTGGCGCACCCACCTCGAAGTGTGCGAGATCGTCGCCGAATCCCATCGTCGGCCGCACTGAAGCCGCGCGGCGAGCAATCGCCCTTGATCGTTGAATGCCTGACGGTATCGATCAGGCAAGAACATGGAACAGCGTGCCCGACCGGGCGATCGTCATAGTCAGCGTGACGAGCCATGTAACGCCGATCCGAATCAGCATGCGCCGCCCGAACGCCTTGTCCACTTGCGGACATCGTGCCCGCAATGGCTGACGTGATAATGTGGGGCGTACTGACGGGCAAACCCGCGAGGCCCGCCGTGCCCATCAGCACTATCAGCACTATCAGCAACGATCCAGCTAACTCGAAACTGGCTCCCTGACCGGGTGCATGCGTTGCCGCCCGAGCCGTTCCCCGAGCGTGCGCACCACGCGCCGATAACCGGCCATCGTGCCGGCACCGCGACAGACTGCACTCAGCACCCGTCCCCGCCAAGGGGCATATTCAACGGGCGTGCTCATCGACTTCAGCAACATCGATGCCTCTTTGCGCTGCGACTGAGGCGCGCTTTTCTGTTGACTCACGTATTTCATTTCCGACACCACGTCGTACACACAGCCTCGAAATCGCGAGCGTGTAACGCGGTACGACGGCGGGCACCGGCTCGAGCGAGTTGGTATGTTCCCTGAAGCGCGGCGATGCGCTCGCGGATCCGTGGACCTGTTACGCTTCGTTCTCTGTCATGGAAATGACATGAAACGAACGCAAAGATATGGCCCCGACCGCCGTATACCGTGCGACCGCCCGCCGACCTGAGCGGGCAACGCCTTGACCGGCCGGTCTGGATTCACTTCCTCACACCTTCGGATCTCAGATGAAAGACCGCGAACCGCCTGCCACGCCTCCCGTCAACGAAGAAGCCGACACGCCGCAAACGCCGCAGCGCCCTGGCCGCCGCCATTTTCTCGGTGGCGTGGCCGCGGTTGCGATGGGTGGCGGACTGGCGGCCTGCGCGACGCCGTCGTCGCGCGATGCGGCCGTAACAGGCGTCGCGGTGGGGCCGCAGTTCGACCGCGCGCTGCGCTCCAAAGTCAAGACGGTCGTTGTGATCTACGCGGAGAATCGCAGCTTCAACAATCTGTTCGGCAACTTCCCCGGCGTCAAACATCCGCTCTCCGAGGTCAAGGCCGAACAGTATGCGCAGCGCGACCGCGACGGCGAGACCGTGCTCAGGCAGTTGCCTACAGTGCCCGGCGGCTGGCTGCTGAAAGATCAAATGGTGGATGGCGTCGCCTACAAAGCCGGCCTGCAATACCAGACCAATCTGCCGAACGGGCCGTTTGCACTCAAAGGCCCGAGCGGCGAAAACCTGCCGCTCTCGCTCGTCACGCACGATTTGTGGCACGTGTTCTATCAGAACCAGATGCAGATCAACGGCGGCAAGAACGACATGTTCGTCGCGTGGGCGGATTCGGCCGCCTTCACGATGGGCCATTACGCCAATACCAGCTATGACCTGCGGCTGTGGGATCTCGCCAGCGAATTCGTGCTGTGCGATAACTTCTTTCAGGGGGCGTTCGGCGGTTCGTTCCTGAACCATCAGTATCTGATCGCGGCCACGCCGCCCGTGTATCCGAATGCGGCGCAGAGCATCGCGAAGTTCCAGATTGCCGAGACGGTCAGTGGACGCCACGACGATCCCAATCTGAAGCCGCTCGCCGTCTCGCCGAAAAGCGCAATGGACGGTATTCCGAAGTTCGGTCCGAGCGCGCTCACGCCGCCGGAAACGCTCGCGGATGGGCGTACCGTCAGCTATGCCGTCAACACGATGATGCCGCCGTTCGCGCCCACGCCGTACAAGGTCGGCGCGAATGGTGTGGTCGACTTCACGCAGGACAGCAACGCTCAGGTCGTGCCGCCGCAGACGCACGAGCACATTGGCGACAAGCTGGACAAGCGCGGCGTCGAGTGGGCGTGGTATGCAGGCGCATTCCAGCAGACGCTCGACATGAACGGCAAGAACACGAACAACGCTACGCCTGTCATTCCGAACTTCCAGTATCACCATCAGCCGTTCAACTATTTCGCCGATCTCGGTCCGGGCACGGCCGCACGCCCGAAGCGTCTGCGCGACGGCGGCCTCGGCGACGACGAAAGCACCAACCGCTTTCTTGCCGACGCGCGCGCCGGCAAGCTCCCGGCCGTCACGTTCTACAAGCCGCAGGGCAATCTGAACATGCATGCGGGCTACGCGGATGTCGCGTCGGGCGACCGCCATATCGTGCATGCAGTGAAGGCGCTGCGTGCGAGCCCGCAATGGGAAAACATGGTGGTGATCGTGACCGTCGATGAAAACGGCGGCTGGTGGGATCACGTCGCGCCGCCGAAGGGCGACCGCTGGGGCCCCGGTACGCGCGTTCCCGCGCTGGTCGTCTCGCCGTTTGCGAAGAAGGGCTATGTCGATCACACGACCTATGACACGGGCTCGATCCTTCGTCTGATCACCCGTGTATTCGACCTCGAACCGCTCGACGGCGTGCGCTCCCGCGATGCCGAAATGCACGCGCGCGGACAGGCGGGCATGGGCGATCTGACCAACGCGTTGAATCTGTCGGCGTAACGAACGTTGGTGTGCCGGGGGCGCGCATCGAGGCACTCGCGAGTGCCTCGATGCGCGTCACATAGCTTTAACTTGTGATTACGCCGGCGTGTTCTGCGGGAACAGCGCGCGGCGCGTCTCTTCATCGAAGTCCGCCTTCAATGCGAGCCCGCTCTTCAATGCCTGTGCGCGAATGGCTGCCGGGCGAGCGGCAATCTCGTCGATCAGACGTTTGACGTGAGGATAGCCGGTCAGGCCTTTGTCGCCCAGGATGTAACCCGCGAAGCTCGCCCAACCCCACAGCGCCATGTCCGCGATCGTGTACTCGTCGCCTGCGAGGTAAGGGGACACGGCGAGCCGTTCGTCGAGCACGCGGTAATGACGCTCGACTTCCTTCAGATAGCGGTTGCGCGCATAGGCGATCGCTTCCGGCGCATGGTGCAGGAAATGGACTGCCTGACCGGAGAACGGCGATAGCCCCGTTCCGATGAACATCAGCCACGACAGCATCGCTCCATGATCGGCAGGCGATCGCGCAATGAAGCGATCGTGCCGGTTCGCCAGGTACAGAAGGATGGCGTGCGAGTCGAATACGGTCACGCCGTCGTCGGTGATGGCAGGCACCTTGGCGTTCGGATTGACGGCCAGGAAAGCGGCTTGATGCTGCTCGCCCTTGAACGTATCGACGGCAATCAGTTCATAGCGCACGCCGAGTTCTTCGATCAGCAGTGCAGCCTTGAGCGGATTCGGCGAAGGGTGAAAATAAAACTTCATGTCAGATCCTTGAATTGCAGGTTGGGGGAAGGGTGACGGGTTCACGGGGAGTGAGGCTGAGCCCGCTTGCGTACGCACGGGTCGGGCGACATCATTGCGGACGGGGCAGAAACTTGAGAAGCGCGTTCGTCACGACGGCAGGCTGCTCTTCGGCCACCCAGTGACCGGAGCCTTGTACATTCAACGCTTCGACGTGAGCGGCAACGTGACGCAAGTGGTCACCGATAATCGGACCGAAGCTCCCTGAGCCGCCGATGCCGAGCACGGGCATCGTGAGCTTCGTTTTTGCAAATTCGCGGTTGGCTTTCGCGTCCTCAGGAAACGCGCGGTAGTACTCGAATCCAGCGCGCAGTGCGCCGGGCATCGCGTATTCGCGGGCGTAGGTTTCTTCGGCTTCGTTGCTGAACGCGCGGGTGTTCACGGCCTCGGAATGGTGGAACCACTTGAGGTACTCGAGTTCGCGTCCGGCAATCAGCATTTCGGGTACGTCCTGAACCGAGTAGAACCGGAAGTGCCACGTGCGCGGCGTCTGGATGAGCTGATCCCACGGCTCGATCCCGGGTAACGGCACGTCGAGAATCGCGAGCGTCCGCACTTCATCGGGGTGCTGCGCGGCGTATGCGTAGGCGACCATCCCACCCATGTCATGACCGACGAGATTGATATGCGGATCGAGGTTCAGCTTCGCGACGAGCATGCGGATGTCATCGGCGATATTGGCTTTTTCGTAACCGGTCGCCGGTTTCGACGTGTCACCCAGGCCGCGCAGATCGGGCGCCAGCACCGTATAGCCGCGCGCGACCAGTTGCGGCATCACATATCGCCACATGTAGGAGGTCGAGGCCCAGCCGTGCAGCAACACGACGACGGCCGCGCCCGGTTTGCCTTGCGCCAGCAGATAGTGATAGCGCACGCCGTTCACATCGGCCTTGCCGTCCGCGATCTTCGCGACTGCTGCTGCGATGGCGGGGGCGGCAGCGGGAATGTTGTCGTCGTTCGACGCCGCGTGCGCGTAGTGCGCTGCACCCGCCACGAAAAGAGACGTGGCGATGAACGCTGATGCGAACATGTTCTTCATGGGGTTCCTTGAGTATCCAGTGAGCAGGGCAAGCGGCGATGGCTGACGACACCGATACTAAGGACAGGCAGGGAGATTGACGTGCGGCTGACGCGATGAAGATGTTCGATCTGATCGAACGTTTATCGAGGAAGAGGGTATGTCGGCAACATCGACGATTCCGTGACGAAATCGCTTCACGCCGAATCGTCCCGCATTCGTTGACACAATCTTCGCTGCCGAAGATGCGCCATCATCCGCGACGACCTTGCTTCGTGATTTCTTCAGCTGGGGTGCGTACTGGTTTACGCCACGTCATGAACGAAGGTCATGCGCGTTATGAAAACTTATCGATTGTTGGCAGCCCGCACTAGCGCAGAGAATCAATTCAGTGAATGCGCTCGTGCACACACGGCGGGTTGAAGCATCACCTGCTGCCCGCTGACCCGGACACTGTCCAGGGCAGCGTTGGCCTCATTCTTCGGCAACGTTGCACGGGGTTCGAAACCCACCAGGAACGCGACGATCGATGAACCATCCCGAAACCTCTGTCCGTTTCGATGAAGCGGGAGCCACGATAACCGTGCGGCCTGCCATGCAGATTCCAACTTGTGGCGAGGCGCTCGTGACCCTGCTCGAGGGTTACGGCGTCGAGTACGTATTCGGCATTCCGGGCGTGCATACGGTCGAACTCTATCGTGGGCTTGCGGCCTCCTCGATCCAGCACGTGACGCCGCGCCACGAACAGGGCGCGGGCTTCATGGCCGACGGTTATGCGCGGGTCACGGGAAAGCCCGGCGTATGTTTCGTCATTACCGGCCCCGGCATGACCAACATCGCGACGGCGATGGGGCAGGCCTACGCAGACTCGATTCCGATGCTCGTGATTTCGAGCGTCAATGCGCGGCGCGAGTTAGGAAGCGGGGATGGGCGATTGCATGAGCTGCCGTCACAGCGCGACGTGTTCGCGGGTCTCGCCGCGTTCTCGCACACGTTGCTCGACGCGGCCGAGTTGCCCCGGGTGCTGGCCCGCGCGTTCGCCGTGTTCGAAAGCGCCCGCCCGCGGCCCGTGCATATCGAGATTCCGCTCGATGTGATCGTCGCGCCGGCTGACGGCATGAACATGGCGCCTGCCGTATTGCCCGCCAGACCCGCAGCGAGCGCGAACGCACTCGCCGTTGCAGTGGACCTGCTCGCCGACGCTCGACGGCCGCTGATTCTCGCGGGCGGCGGAGCGGTCCACGCGGCAGCCGAATTGCGTGAGCTCGCCGAGCGCCTGCAAGCGCCCGTCGCACTCACGATCAACGCGAAGGGCTTGTTGCCATGCGGTCATCCGCTGCTGATCGGCTCCACGCAATCGTTGCCGGAAACACGTGCCATGGTGTGCGACGCCGATGTGGTGCTCGCGGTGGGCACGGAACTGGGCGAGACGGATTACGACGTCGTCTTCGACCAGGGCTTTGTCATCAAGGGCCAGCTGATCCGCATCGATATCGACGCGCAACAGCTGATGCGCAACTTTCGCGCAGACCTGGCGATTACCGCCGATGCACAGCAGGCGATGAGCAGCCTCTCAGTGCGGCTGCATGAACGGCCAGCGCCTGTTCGCGAGCCCGACTGGGGTGCGGCGCGCGTCCAGAAGGTGCGGCTTGCCGTGTGGGCGTCATACGATGCGCCGACACGCTCGCAGAAACAGCTGATCGACACGATAGCCATTGCGTTGCCTGGTGTGATCATCGCCGGAGATTCGACGAGCCCCGTCTATGCCGGCAATTTCGTGTACGACGCGCCGGTTCCGCGCTGCTGGTTCAATTCATCGACGGGTTACGGCACGCTGGGCTATGGCCTGCCCGCCGCGATCGGCGCGAAGCTCGCAGCGCTCGAGCGGCCGGTGGTCTGCCTGATCGGCGACGGCGGCATCCAGTTCACGCTGCCAGAACTCGCGAGCGCCGTGGAAGCAAGGGTGCCCGTGATCGTGCTTCTGTGGAACAACCTCGGCTACGGCGAGATTCGCAAGTACATGGCGGCGCGCGACATTACGCCCGTCGGCGTCGACATCTACACGCCGGACTTCCTGAAGCTCGCCAAGGGCTTTGGATGTGAAGCGCGGCGTGTCAATACGCGCGAGTCGCTTGCCGCTGAGTTGCAGCGGGCTAACTCGCGCGACGTCCCGACCGTCATCGAAGTTGTCGAAGCCGACTGGTTCGCGCAGGTGCCGGCATGACGACGCAGCAATCCCCTCAAATAGACCGCGCGCTGCGCACACGGCTCTATCTCGACGGCATCTGACGCCATGCCGAAGACGGACGGCGCCTGCAGGTCGTCGTCCCCTCGACGGAAGAACCGGTCGCCGAAGTCGACGCTTGCCGAGCAAGCTGCCGTCAAGGCGTTCCGCGCCAGGAAGGCAACAGGGCGCTCAACGCGCTTCGCTGCTGCGCGCGAATTGCTGCGCACGATTTGCGCGAGGCGACGTGGGCGAGGCGACGTGGGCGAGGCGACGTGGGCAAGGCTTACGGGCGGGAGTCCTGAATGTCGTCACGGGAACGGGCGTCAGCGCAGGCGCGCTGCTTGCCGCGCATCCGCTCGTGGCCTGACCGCTTCGGGAACCGCTGAGGGAACCGCCTGAGGAATCGCGGGGAAACCCGAGGTCATGAGTTCACGTCATGGTCCGCATGCAGAGATTTCGATTGTTGGCGGATATTGACGCCCCTAAAGTTCATTCACCTTCCTGGCGGCCGATGCGCATGCCGGATGGCCCCACAGCGACGAGACGTACAGGAGACGACCATGCAGGACTTCAAGCGGAGCAGAAGGCAGGCAATCAAGACCATTGGTACAGCACTGGCCGCAACCGCGCTGCCAATGCCCTTCATCAGTACCGCTAAAGCCCAGCAGCGCAGCTTCGCGGGCAAGACGCTGCGGCTGCTCACGTGGTCCGACGATACGGGCGCGGCGGCATTGCGCAACATCGCCAACACGTTCAGCCAGAAGACCGGCGCGCAGGTCATTGCCGACCGCGCGGACGGCACCTCAGGCATGGTCGCAAAGGTGAAGGCGGCGGGTGCCCGTCCGACTTACGACGTGATCACACTTGCCGGCGTCGGCGCCGCAGGTCTTGGCGAAGCGGGGCTGCTGGCCAGGCCGGATCTCGACAAGCTGCCGAACCTCAAGGACGTCGCGCCGCAATACCGCACGGGCGCAAACGGCTTCGGCATTGGTTATCTGCTGTGGTCCGACGGCCTCATCTACAACACGTCGACTGTGAAGGCGGCACCCGCCTCATACGAAGCGCTGTGGGACCCGAAATATGCAGGGCGTCTGTTCCTGCCGCCGCCCGAGTGGGCCGAGGCAGTCGATCTCGCCATCATCGCCGCGAAGCTGGCGGGCGGCTCGCAGCAGAACATCGAGCCGGGGTTCAGGAAGCTGACGGAGTTAAAAGAGCGGGTGATGACACTCGGCGAAAATCCGAATCAGGTTGCAGACCTGTTCCGCACGGGTTCGCTCGATATCGGCGGCATCTATTCGCCGGCATTCTTCCCTGATCAGATCAGGAAGCCCGAGTACAAGATGGGCGTCACGTACGGCATGAAGGAAGGCTTCGCGACGCAGTTGATGTTTTCAGTGATTCCAAAGGCGCATCCGGGCGACATCGACCTGATTCACGCGTTCATCAACCACACGCTCGATGCCGGGGTGCAAGGCCGCATGGCTGCCGACGTATTGAACGGTCCGGTGAACTCGAAAGCGCTGATACCCGCCGAGAGCCGTCCATTCGTACCTTCGCCTCAGCAGATCGCCGAGAAGGCAGTATTGCACGACGACAAGGCGCTCGCGCTCGTGCAGGCGGCATGGATCAAGCGTTATACCGAGATCTTCTCGGCTTGACGGTCATGTCAGCGCTTTCTTCCCGCCGTGTGGGGACAGCGGCAGCCGCATCCGATGCTGCGCGATGCAACGATGCGCCGGCGTTGCCCCGCGTGCCGCCGCTGCTGCTGCTCGCGCCGATCCTGGTTTTCCTCGCCGTGCTCATCGCGGCATCGTTTGCGGTGCTGCGGATGAGCTTCGGGGTATCGGGCGACGAGTGGCATGCGCTCACGCTCCGGAACTACGCAGATCTCGTCGACGGGTACTTTCTTCACTCGCTGTGGCTGACGCTTCGACTCGCGTTCCAGAGCATGATCTGCGCCGTCCTGCTCGCGATTCCCGTGGCGCTCGCGATGGCGCGCACCGAGTCGAGGCTCGCGCGCCGGCTGCTGCTCGCGGGCGTGCTCTTGCCGCTGCTCGTGAACCTGCTGTTGCAGGGCTACGGCTGGCTCGTGATCCTCGGGCCGGCGGGCCTGCTCAATCATGCGCTGCTCGGCAGCGGTTTCATCCAGCGCCCGCTGCAGTGGCTCTACCGCGAGAACGGCGTGCTGCTCGGTCTGATCCAGACGGCGTTCCCGCTGGCGGTGCTGCCGATATCGAGTGCGATGCGCGCGGTGTCGCGCTCCTATGAAGAAGCGGCTGCGACGCTTGGCGCGACCCGTTGGCAAACGCTGCGCCACGTGATGTTGCCGCTCGCGATGCCGGGGCTCGTTTCGGGCGCGCTGCTGGTCTTCGCCTACAACGCGAGCGCATTTGCCGTGCCGCTGCTGCTGGGCGGCCGACGCGTGCCGATGCTTGCGGTCCTGGTTCACGACCAGGTGGCGCCGCTGCTCAACTGGCCTGCTGCCGCGTCATCCGGCGTCGTGCTGATGGTCGCGACGCTCACCGTGATGGCACTTTCGCAGCGGCTTGCGAGCGGCACGAAGCACAAGGAGGAGTCCCGCCCATGATTACCCTGCGCCCCCCGTCGGCCATGCCGGGCCGCCTGAGCCGCACGACGGGTCTGCTCGCGATGATCGTGCTGTTTCTCGCCGCGCTGCCGATCCTGACGATGATCACCATGTCGTTCGGCAATTCGGACACGCTCGAATTCCCGCCGCAGAGCTTCGGCTTGCACTGGTATCGCGCCGCGTGGCGCACGTTCGTGTCGCCGGACGCGAGCGACGCGCTATCGATGGGCACGGCGTTGACGACGAGCCTCATAGTCGCCGTAGCGACGATGGTGATCGCCACCGCCGTGTCGGCGCCTGCCGCCTATGCGCTGTCGCGCTACCGGTTCCGCGGCAAGGCCATCATCGAACAGCTCGTCGCGCTGCCGCTGGTGTATCCGCTCGTGATGCTCGGTCTGTCGCTGCTGCTGGTGTTCAACCTGCTTCCCGGGGAGCTCGGCATGCTTCGCCTCGTGGTCGCGCATGTGATTCTGGCGTTGCCGTTCACGGTGAAGAACTGCGCGGCATCGGTTGCCTCGATCGGTCCCGAGTTCGAGGAAGCAGCCTGCCTGATGGGCGCGAGCCCCTGGCGCGCGGTCATCGATGTGGTGTTGCCGTTGATGCGGCCGGGCATCCTCGCCGGCATGCTGTTCGCGTTCATCATCTCATTCAACGAATTCACGGTGACGTTCTTTCTTTACACCATCAATACGATGACGCTGCCCGTCTGGCTCTACAGCCGCACGGTGTCGTCACTCGACCCGACCGTGTTCTCGTTTGCCGTTTTCATCGTGCTGGTTGACTTCGCCTTGATCTGGCTGCTCGAAAGGCTGGTCGGCGATGAAGGCGTCGCACTGTAACTGTCGCCCCGGCATAACGGAGGCATTGGGATCTGCCATGACTCATCTCACACTTCAGTCCATCACCAAGCGCTTCAACGCCACGCACGCAGTCGACCACGTCGACCTGACCGTGCCGGACGGAAAGCTCGTCTGCTTCCTCGGACCGTCCGGCTGCGGCAAGACGACGTTGATGCGGATCATTGCCGGTCTCGAAACCCCCACGTCGGGCACGGTGACGTTCGCGGGCCGCGATCTGACGCACGTGCCCGCCAACCGCCGCGACTTCGGCATGGTGTTTCAGTCGCTGGCGCTGTTTCCGCACATGACCGTAGCGGAAAACGTGGCTTATCCGCTGCGTCTGCGCCGCGTCGACGGGAGCGCACGGGCGAGGCGTGTGGCCGATCTGCTCGAGCTGATCCAGCTGCCGCACATGGCGGATCGCAAGGTCACGCAACTGTCGGGCGGGCAGCGGCAGCGCGTCGCGATCGCACGGGCGATTGCCTCCTCGCCGAAGCTGCTGCTTCTCGACGAGCCGCTGTCCGCGCTCGACGCGAAGCTGCGCGAAGCGATGCAGGTCGAAATCCGCCTGCTGCAACAGCGCCTCGGCATCACGACGATCATGGTCACGCACGACCAGCGCGAGGCGATGACGATGGCCGACGAAATCGTCGTGATGGAAAAAGGCCGCATCGCGCAAGTCGGCAAGCCGCTCGATATCTACCGTGATCCTGTCAACGAGTTCGTCGCGGACTTCATCGGGCTCGGCAACATCCTTCCCGTCACCTTCCGCGGCGACATGATCGCGCTGCCCGGCGGCCAGTCGATCGCCGTGAACGCGGCGATGCGAACCCCCGATGCGCCGGGCGACATCCGGCTGCTGATCCGCCCCGAGGACGTGTGTATCAGGCACGCGACCGTGCCCCCCGGCCAGAACGCCTTGCCGGGCAAGGTGACCTTCGTGCGGGACGTCGGGGCATCGATCGAGGCCACGATCGACTGCGACGGCTTCACGCTCACGGCGGCCACCACGCCGCGCGAGACGCCCGACCTTCGGACGGGTATGCCCGTGTTCGCGGAATTGCCGGCCCATGCGTGCAAGCTCATTGCGGCGCGCACGGAACATTGAATTTCTTTTGTCCGGCCCGATTCCCGTCATCCGGCGAACGTCATGTCGATTTGACTTCGGTAGCAGTGCCAATCCACTCGGCGATTTCGCCGTGCTCGTCGAACACCGGGATCGCACGGGAGAACACCCGTCCAGGCGAGCCGTCGGCGCGAACGACGCGTTGCTCGAGCTCGAACACCGACTTGTTCCGTATCGCGCGGTCGATCCTCTCCATCACACTTTGCCGGTCGTCGGGATGGATATATTGATTGAGCCACGTATGGCTGGGCTCTGAGGTGTCGGGGATCAGCGCCTTGCCTTCGGGATGCCACATCACACGCCAGTCGGCGCTCATGCGGTAGACGACATCGAAGCTCCCGGCCAGATACGCGCGCAGTTACCGTTCGCTGCGGCGAAACGCCGTCTCTGCGAGCTTGCGGGTTTCCGCTTCGTTATGACGGGATATCACGATGGCCGCGGTACTCGTCAGCAATGCGGCGAGTTGCCGGTTGCGTCCCGTCATGTCGTGAGGCTGTGGATGATAGAGCGCAAGCGTGCCGATGAACGCCCCCGCCGAACTGTTGATGGGAAAGCTCCAGCAGCCGCGATAGCCGAAGCGCTCGGCGAGCCATCGCCAACGCGCCCAACGCGGATCGTCGCGCACGTCGACGGTGATGACGGCCTCGCCCGTATGCGTAGCCAGGCCGCACGCCAGCGATTCCGGTCCGATCGCGAAGCCGTCGACAGCCGCAGCATATT
Organism: Paraburkholderia azotifigens; assembly: GCF_007995085.1. Classification (GTDB taxonomy): domain Bacteria; phylum Pseudomonadota; class Gammaproteobacteria; order Burkholderiales; family Burkholderiaceae; genus Paraburkholderia; species Paraburkholderia azotifigens. Next base: position 1,003,878 of record NZ_VOQS01000005.1, on the reverse strand, counting down.
CGGCGTTCATGCCGACGATGTGATGCAGCACCTTGCCCGTCTCGTCGGCGAGGTAGAAGGCGGCACGCGTGCCTTCCCCCAGAGAAGCGGTAGCGACGCGCGCGAGGATGCCCAGAGAGGTCACGAGCGCTTCGCCGTTCACAGCTGCTTCCAGCGCCTCGCGCTGACCGATGATCCATTTGTTTTGCTCGCGCAGTTCGTCGTATAGCTGTTCCGCCCGGCTGCGTGCCTCGACGGCATCTTCCAGCACGTTGAGCGTCGCGCGCCGCGCGTCGCGAATGTCCGCATTCGCGCGCTGCAGGTCGCCAAAGCGTGCGTTGAGCTCCTCCGTCGCACGACGGCGCTCGTCGGCCAGGTTCGCATGCGCGTTCACCCGCGCTCGCAGTTCGCGCGCTGCGAACGGTTTGACGAGGTAGTCGCCGGCGCCCGCGTCGAGGCCTTCGACCCTCGACTCCTCTCCCGCGCGAGCCGACAGCAGGATGATCGGAATGTGGCGCGTGTGGGAATCGGCTCGTATCGCGCGCAGCAGTTCGAGCCCGTCCATGCCCGGCATCATGATGTCGACGAGCGCGAGACCGGGCGGATGCGCGCGACACGGGCGCCTGAGTGTCGGACGGTTACACGACCTGTGCCGATCGTATGGTTGCTGGACTCGTTCAATCCGCCTTGCTTGCCCGCGCCGTCGATTCCCTGATCATCAGCACGGGTTGCACGACGCCGGACTCCGTGTTTTCTTTCCCATCGAGCACATCGAGCAGATACTGCGCCGCGCGCCGGCCGATTTCCGCAGTGTCGACGCGCACCGTCGTGAGCGAAGGATGAATCTGCTGTGCGATGGCGACATCGTCGAAACCCGTTACCGATAGTTGCTGCGGCACCTTGATCCCCAGCTCCGCCGCTTCCAGAAGCACGCCAATCGCCAGTTGATCGTTGCCGCAAATAATCGCAGTCGGGCGCTCGTCCGCTCCCTGCCAGATTGCACGCAAGCTTTCGCGCCCGAATGCAATCGTCGCCGGCCCTTCATGCATATGTGACGGGCGCACCGCAATGCCATGCCGTGCCAACGCTTCCCGGATACCCGTCACACGCGCCTGAACGCGGTCGTTGTCACGCACGGGTTGAATGATGGCGGCAAACGTGCGATGTCCCAGGCCGATCAGGTGCTCGGCGATCTCGATATACGCCGCGCAATTGTCGAAGCCGATGCAGTGATGCGGACTGCCTTCGCGATACGCGTAGGTAATCGTGTATGGCACGCGCGCTTGTCTGAGCGCGTCGAAGAGTTCAGGCGGATGCGCTTCGCCGACGATCGCAATCACCTCGACGCCGCGCGCGAGCATCGCCCGCACCTGGGTCAATGCCTGCGCCGGATCGTAGTTCGAACAGCCGAGAAACAGCGTGATGCCACGGCTGGCGAATATCGCCTGCATGCCGGCGACTTGCGACGCGAACACCTGATCGTCGAGTGTCGGAATGATTGCGCCGGCGATGTGGGTGCGCGTCGATGCGAGCGCGCGGCCCGCCGCGTTCGGAATCCAGTTGAGTGTGGTCGCCGCCTGCAGCACGCGTTCGCGCACACTCGGAGAGACCTTGTCCGGCTCGTTGTAGACCCGCGATACCGTGGCTGTCGACACGCCCGCGAGCCGCGCCACATCGCCAAGCACGGCACGTCCGCTGTTGCGGCGCGTGCGCGCGGCGGGCATATCGGGTGTCGCGGGCTCGTGTGAACTGCTCATGGTCGTTATGTCTGTCCGATATGAAATGCTGCGGGCGGCTCGTGTCGCCGCCATCTTACAGGGCGACGCGCTCGCGCTTGCAACCGCCCGGCTGGGAGCGCGGTGGCTAATCGTCCTCGTGTCTCCGATGAACGGTCGAGGCAAGGAGACCGCGCGTTTACCCTCGACCCGCGTTATCTCGCTTGCAATTTTCGCGCAACTCGGTCGAAAATGTAAGCGCTAACATGGCGTGTCTGAGCTGTCCGTGATTTGTAATTAACGAGAAACGCATGTGATATTGGCATTGAACGCATCCGTTATCACTACGATCCAGACAAAATGTAAGCGCTAACATAAGGGGCGACCGAGCCTGCCAGCCAACGTCTCGCCCGCCAATTGAAAACTATCGCCTCCACCATGAGTTCATCAGCCGTTGCACCCCTGATCGTCGTTGTCGGAAGCGCCAATATGGATCTCGTGGTCCATGCGTCGCGTTTGCCTTTGCGAGGCGAGACGCTGCTCGGCGAGCGCTTCGAGACGGTCAACGGAGGTAAAGGCGCGAATCAGGCTGTCGCCGCGGCACGTGTCGGCGGGACCGTCGCGATGGTCGGCTGCGTCGGCGGCGATGCATTCGGGGCGTCGCTGCGTGACGCGTTGCACCGCGAGCGCATCGACGGTGCTCACGTGCATACGATCGCGAGCCAGCCGAGCGGTATCGCCTCGATTACGGTGGGCCGCGACGGCGCGAACAGCATCGTCGTTGCGCCGGGTGCGAATGCCTGCGTCAGCACCGCGCATGTCGATGCCGCTGCCGACCTGATCGCGCGCGCCGACATGCTGATCGGTCAGCTGGAAGTGCCGCTTGCGACCATCGCGCACGCAATCAACATTGCCGCGCGCAACGGCACGCCTGTCCTGCTCAACCCGGCGCCCGCCCAGCCCTTGCCCGACACGCTGTATCGACAGATCGACTATTTGCTGGTCAACGAAACGGAAGCCGCGCTGCTCACGGGCCTCCATGTGAGCGGTGTGCCGTGCGCCCGCTTCGCTGCCGATGCCTTGCTCGGCAAGGGCGTGCGCAACGTAATCGTCACACTGGGCGCACAAGGCGCGATCTGGGCCGGCGCGCAGGGCAGCGGCTATATGGCGGCGCCCGTCGTGCGCGTCGTCGATACGACGGCGGCGGGCGACACTTTTGCCGGTGGTTTTGCCGTCGTGCGCGCGAGCGGCGCATCGATGCAGCAGTCGATTGCTTTCGCTCAGCGCGCGGCCGCGGCAAGCGTGACGCGCGCCGGTGCGCAGCCGTCCATTCCGTTTCTTGCGGAACTGGAAGAAGACAGCATCAGCGAGGTTTGATGCAGGCCTCGACGCCCCGCATTGAAATGAGCCAGCCCGGCAGGCAGTGAATAACGACAGCATTCCTACAACAGACGGAGACAGCAAACGTGAACACAACCTCTGAACGCCCGAGCGCGCCGCCGCGCATCCGACGCGCGCAGACCATCGCGCTTACGCTGCTGATGGTGAGCGGTATCGTCAACTATCTGGACCGCGGCACGCTCGCGGTTGCGAACCAGTTGATCCGCGAAGACCTCGGTCTTTCGCTGGGGCAGATGGGACTGCTGCTGTCGGCGTTCTCGTGGAGCTATGCGCTGTGCCAGTTGCCCGTGGGCGGTCTCGTCGACCGGATCGGGCCGCGCCGCTTGCTGGGCGCGGGGCTCATCGTGTGGTCGTTCGCGCAGATCGCGGGCGGCCTCGTGTCGACGTTCGGCTTCTTCGTGCTTGCGCGTATCGTGCTGGGTATCGGCGAGGCGCCGCAGTTTCCGTCGGCGGCGCGTGTCGTGAGCAACTGGTTTCCGCTGAAGTCGCGCGGCACGCCGACGGGCATCTTCAACTCGGCATCGCCGCTCGGCAGCGCGCTCGCGCCGCTATGCCTGTCGGTGCTGATCGTCGCGTTCAACTGGCGCTGGGCGTTCGTCGTGACGGGCGCGCTCGGTCTCGTGGTCGCCGCCGTGTGGTTCGCGCTGTATCGCGATCCCAACGCGCAGGCGCTGAGCCGCGAAGAGCGCGATTATCTCGACGCAGGTGCCGAACGGGCGGACGGCCCCGCGCCCAAGCTCACGTTCGCGGAATGGCGCGCGTTGTTTTCTTACGGCACGACGTGGGGCATGCTGATCGGCTTCTTCGGTTCCGTGTACCTGAACTGGGTCTATCTGACGTGGCTGCCCGGCTATCTGACGATGGAGCGTCATATGAGCCTCGCGCGCACGGGCGTTGCCGCGTCGGTGCCGTTCCTGTGCGGCTTCGTCGGTGCGCTGCTCGCGGGCTGGTTCTCCGATCTGATCACGAAGCGCAGCAGTTCGCCCGTCGTGAGCCGCCGCAATGCCGTCGTGGTCGCGATGCTCGGCATGGTCGCGTTCACGATTCCCGCCGCGCTCGTGCAGAGCAATACGATCGCAATCGCGTGCATCTCCGTCGTGATCTTTCTGGCGAATGCGGCGTCCGCCGCATCGTGGGCACTGGCGACGGCGGCCGCGCCTCCCAGCCGGATCGCATCGCTGGGCGCGATGCAGAACTTCGGCGGATTCCTGGGCGGTGCGCTCGCGCCGATCGTGACAGGCTTCATCGCTCAGGCGACGTCGTTCGTTCCCGCGCTGCTGACGGCTGCGGGTATCGCGTTCGTCGGCGCGATGGCCTATCTGCTGCTGGTCAAGAAACCCATTCCCGAGCATGACACGTCGAGCGCGGCCGCCGGGCTGCCTGTGTGAGGACAATCCGGCGAGCCCGTCCGTGACGTGCAATCGGCTATTCAAGGAAAAGGCAAACACAATGAACGAGAAAGCGAAAACGAAAACGAATGGCCCGGTCGAGGGCATCGTGCCCGTGATGCTGACGCCGTTCCATGACGACGGAACGATCGACTACGCGGGTCTCGAAAGGCTGATCGAGTGGTATCTGGCGAAAGGCTCGGATGCGCTTTTCGCGGTCGCGCAGTCGAGCGAGATGCAGTTTCTGAGTCTCGCCGAGCGCGGCGCGCTGGCGCGCTTCGTCGTCGAGAAAGTGGCGGGGCGAGTGCCCGTCGTCGCATCCGGTCATATCAGCGACGATCTCGATGCGCAGGCCGAAGAGCTGTGCGTTGCGGCGGATTCGGGTGCGCAGGGCGTCGTGCTGGTGACGAATCACCTCGACCCGAAACGCGAAGGTTCGCAGACGTTTCTCGCGAGCTTGAACCGGCTCTTGTCGAAACTGCCGTCGGACATACCGCTGGGCTTGTATGAATGTCCCGCGCCGTATCGACGTCTGCTCACGGATGACGAACTGAAGGCCTGTATCGATACCGGCCGCTTCGTGATGCTCAAGGACGTGAGCTGCGATCTCGCGACCGTGAAGCGTCGCGTCGCGCTGGCGCAAGGCTCGCCGCTGAAAATTCTCAACGCGAACGCGGCGATCGCGTGGGATGCGATGAAAGCGGGCTCGGCCGGCTTCAACGGTGTGTTCACGAACTTCCACCCCGATCTGTATCAATGGCTGCGCAGCCGGAGCGCTGAAGATTCCGTGCTGGCCGAAGAACTGTCGACGTTCCTCGTCGTCGCGGCCGTGTCCGAAGTGCTCGGTTATCCGGCGCTCGCGAAGATGTACCACCAGCGTATCGGCACATTCGATTCGATCCGCTGCCGTGTGATCGACTATGACGTGCGGGAGCGGTTCTGGGCGCTCGATGCCGTGCTGGACAAGATCGTCGCGGGAACCGAGCGTTTCCGGGAGCGCATCGCGGCGCTCTGAGTCTTGCGCTGCGGCTTGAGTGCGATCGTCGGAGCAGTGGTCCAGACGATGGAGCCTCTGCCGTGATCACGATGCTTTGAGGAGAAGCACGATAGAGGCGAAGGACGTCGCGTCATTTACGTGACGCGTGTCGATTCCTGCGCTGTGCCGTGCAGCAGATACGCGTGCGCTGCTGCTGCATTCATCGGGCGAGCGAACCAGTAACCTTGCACTTCGTCACATCCGTTGCTGAGCAGGAATTCGAGTTGCACGGGTGTTTCGACGCCTTCGGCGACGACGCGCATACCGAGCGTGCGGCCCATCGCCAGCACGGCCTTGACGATGACTTCGTCCGCGTGCGAGCGTCCGATGCCGCGAACAAACGACATGTCCAGCTTGAGCCGATCCGCAAGGAAACTCCGGATATACCCGAGGCTCGAATAGCCCGTACCGAAGTCGTCGATTGCGATCGACAGGCCCATCTCTCGCAGCGCGCGCAAGGTCACCAGCGACCCGGGCGCCATCAGCACCCCTTCGGTGATCTCCAGTTCGATATTGCGTGCGCTGACAGCTGTGCGCTCCAGCGTAGCGGCGATCATGGCGGGCAGGTCGGAGCGTTCGAATTGCACGGGCGATACGTTCACGGAGACCACGATGTCGGGATGCTGGCTCGCCCATGCCTTCGTCTGGCGGCAGGCGTGCTCGAGCACCCACTGGCCGATCTGAACGATGAGACCCGTTTCCTCGGCGATGGGAACGAACACCGACGGACTGACGTCCCCGTGTTCCGGGTCCTGCCAGCGCACGAGCGCTTCGAAGCCGCTCGGCGTGCCCGTCGCGGGATTGACGCGCGGCTGGTAGGCGAGCGAGAAGGCGTCGGAGGCCACGGCGTGTCTCAGTGCCTGCGCCAGCGTTGCGCGCCGGTTGTCCTGTACGGCGATTTCATGGTTGAACAACAGAATGCTGTTCGGTCCCGCCGATTTTGCGCGGTACATCGCGGCGTCGGCGTACTTGAGCAGCGTATCGGGGTCTCTGGAGTGATCGGGGAAGACCGCGACGCCGACGCTTGCCTGAGGCACGATCAGCCGGTTTCCGACGGTGAGCCCGTGCGTCAGGGCCTCTTTCATCGCTGTTGCTGCAGCCATGAAGCTATCGACGTCGCCCCGTCCGTACAGCGCTGCGACGAACTCGTCGCCCGCATAGCGGACGACGAGTTCCTGGCGCGATACGGCTCCCGACAGACGCCGCGCCACTTCGCACAACACCTGATCGCCGGCCGTGTGTCCGAGCGTATCGTTGACTTCCTTGAAGTTGTCGAGGTCGAGAAAGACGAGGGCCAGCCTGTTGCCTTCGGAGACGGCGCGCTCGATCATGCCCGTGAGCGTCGCCTTCAAACCCAGCCGGTTCGGCAGACGCGTCAGCGCGTCCTCGTGTGCCTGCGTGCGCAGTTGTTCCTGATAGAGAACGCGTTCGGATACGTCGCTGAACACGGTCACGAAGTGCGTCGGACGATCCTGTCCGTCGAGAACGGGCGCGACATGCAAATCGATCCAGTAGACGGAACCGTCGCGCCTGCGGCATTGGAGCAGGCTCGCACCTTCGGATTCCGCGCGCATGGCCATGCGCATCGAGCGCGCATCGGGCGTGGAAATATCGCAGCCGATCAGGTTCCACAGTTCCGCGCCGATCGCCTCCTGCGCGGAACGTCCCGTGATGCGTTCGAAGGCCGCGTTGACATACGTGATCGTGCTGTTGCCGTCGATCTTGCCCGAGATGATCACGGCGTTCTTTGAAGCATCGAGCGCCCGGCTGCGGACGCGCAGGCTTTCCTTTGCCTGTTCGTGTGCGGTGACGTCATGGGCCGTGACGAAGCATGCTTCGTGTCCAGCAAAATCGAGCAGGTGATACGTGACGTCCACATAGAAGATCTCGCCATCGGCGCGGCGGTGCCGGCGAACGCCAGCCGCGCCGCCTCGAGTGCCCGACTCGAGATGCGCTTGAATATCGCGGCGAAATTCTTCGACGTCGGCGGCCGGACGGAGCTGATCGGCGGGCAGCGTGCGCAGTTGCTCCAGCGTGGCGCCGTATTGACGCTGGGCGGCCGCGTTGGCGGTCAGGATTTCATACGAGTGCACATCGAAAATCAGCATCGAGACAGGATGCTGTTCGAAGTATTCGCGAAAGCGCCGTTGCGCCTCGCCGGCCACGATTTGCGACCTGATCTTTGTGAGCGAGGCGCGCTGACGGGTGAATAGCGCGAACAGCAACAGCAGCGCGCCTGCCGCCGATGCGACGGCCAGCGAAATTCGTTGCCGGACCAGTTGCCCCTGCGCGCGAAACTGCATATCCGCGATCTGTTCGCGCTCCTCGCTCCTCAGGTCCGAGATGAGCGTCATGATGGAACTGAGCGTTTTGTTTGCGTGCTGGAGGAGCATCGGCTGGACGATGTCACCCGCATTGGCAAGCGCGAGATTGCGCGCGGCGGTATCGAGTTCCTGCGGCCATGCCGTGCTCAGCCGACGCAACTGGCGCAGCTTCTTCAGCGCGTCCGCGCCTCCCGCAAGGTCGTGCTCCAGCCGGTCGTACGTGCCCGCGACGGCGGCGGCGCGCCTGATCGGCCATCCTCGGGAACTGTATCCCGCTACGCCGACGCCCTCCAGGAAGTCGGTGTTCGCTGCGGCGTGAAGCGTGAGCAGGGTTTCGAGTTCCGAGGTCACTGCGAGTGCGCTACGAAGCCTCTGGTCATCCTCGCCTCGCGAAAAGCTTGCGCCGATCGTTGCGCTGACGGCGAGGCAAACGACGAGCGCGGCGGCCACCGCGATGGCCGCCGTCCTGGCGACATGCCGGCTCAGCGTCGGCGCCGCTTGAATATGAGTTCCTACTGCGTCCATTGGGATGGAAAGCTCTTATGTACATCGCATCTCACGCAAAGGCACTCCGGACAAGAAAGGCGGTCACGGAGAATCTGCGTCGGTGCTCAATGAGATCGGGGTGCCACGATGGGCCCGGATGCAGACAGGAGCGTTGCCATGAGACAGGAAGAGCAGGTCGGCGATCGAGCTTCGCACCTTGAATAACGGGCGTTCCAAATACACGTTTTATCGGTGTTTACGCTAATGGTGTGCGAAATGCGGTTGGCTGGCCGCCTGTCGCCGCGACCTCGGGTGCTTCGTGCTGCTCGAGAAGCTCGCTTTGCGGGCCTCATTCGTCAGATTAGAGCAAGAGGCACTCAATTCTGCGCACCTCAAGCATCGCCGGCTGTCTTGCGGGATACACGTTTGTAGAAACCGTTTCGCAGCTGACCTGCCGCGAAGGCGGTGAAAATCAGCAACAGATAGGCAATCAGGAGATCATGGCGCCAACCGTCCAGCGCGGCTCGATGTCGGACCAGAGTCGCATCGGGTGCAAGCGCGGTTAAACCGGCTGCGATAAGCGCACGCTTCATCTGAAAGAAACCCGCCGCTGACAACAGGGGCAAAATCACAAACACAGCAACCAGCACCGTTTTTGCGCGATATACGGGCGCATAGTTACGCAAACCAAGCCACAAGCCGAGGCAACCATGCACCCAGCCTGGCGCAAGCAGTGCGATCTGCAAGCCCTGCGTTCCACTGAGGAGCAGCGACACGATGACCCGCTCGTAGTTCGGTTCGAAGCCATAGAGCGAGGCAGCGAGCCGGGTGCCTACCGCATGGCGGATCAACAGCAGCGGCAGGCTCAGGCCAGCCCAGAGGCGGATCCATTCGCTCAGGGGCAGCGCCCAGTGACGACGGTTGTATAGGGTGCGTAACGCCAAGGTTAAATGTACGCCGACGGAACCGTAGAGCAGGACCGTGCCTGGCACGCTGTGCCACACCAGCATGGCCAGCGTGAGTCCGCGTTCTGCGAGATCCAGTGACCAGACTCCGAGCGCGTGATTGACCAGATGGAGGGAAATGTACGCCAGCAGCACGATGCCCGAACCTCGCTGCAGAGCATGTGGATTCAACCGCATCTCATTCCCCCTGACACCTGTTTCCTTCGATATCGCATCGTCACCGCTGAAGTGCAGCGTTCGAGCGGCGCGTCGGTCCGCCAGCTCCCGCTTTCAGGTCGACGTCAACGACGCCTTGGGTGGGCGAGGGCGGTGTCCCCGTTGTCGCGATCGCTTCGCGTGGCGTTTTCGCTTGCCGTCACAATGCGCAGCGCGTCGGCGAACCGCTCGAGCGCTGCGAGCGAACCGCATACGCTCTGGTATTCCTCGCGTCCAATCCTGCCGTCAAGGATCACCGCCATGCCTGATTCACGAGCGATTTCGAGGAGGTTCATCGCAAGCTCCAATTTCGTTGAGTCTTGCTCTGTATGACTGTCAACCGTGAGCCTCTATTCCAGGGACTGTCACTCCCGACTCAGGAAAAAGCCCGCTGCCATGAGCCGCCGCTCGCTAACGGAACCCTTGCATCGTTCGGTTGGCGAAGCGGTTGCTTGCTGCATGTCCGTGCGTTCGACGGACCACATTCAGTCAGGGGATCACAATCCGTCGCTTGCTGTCGTCTCACAACCGATGAGCGATTGGGCGGCTCAATCAACTGGCGACATGCCTGTTAGACGAATGAGGTTGCAGGAAACAATCCCCTGTCTAGCCGATGAAAATATCCATAGTTATGCTAATCAATAACAATAGAAAAGCTGGACGCTGGTGATGCGTTGCCTGATGTTGAGACTGACCTGTCGTTCGTGATTTTCTCGCCCTGCGTTGCGCAAATTGATAATGAAGGGCGATATCCGACGATTCGAATATACGATGCGGGGTTGACGATGGGCCGGCGCTGCTTGATATTGAACCAGCGCTTCGACTGCGTCGTCCAGGAAGCAATTACCTGTGTCCATCACATCCCGCACATTTTTCAGGTCTGACATATCACGTCCCCAAGGCGCAGGAGTTTAATAGTGAGCGATCAAGCCGCTCGTGGCCCGATTTTTTCTACAACCTGTGCGCGCTGCGGCGGCAGCGTGTCGGGGCTGGTTTCTTTTTGTCCCCACTGCGGATCGCCTGCACGGCTCGCATTCGGTGGTCGCGCGGCGAGTGGCCGGGGCTTAAAGAGGGGCGCGACGCTGATGTCGCTCGCGATCGTCATGCTCGTCGGAGGAACGTTACTTTTGCGGCGGTCTGACGATTCTCACATACGCGAACTACGCGCGAAATCAAGCACCGTGCAAGGGATCGTGAGGTCGAACGATACGAGTCTATCGAACCCGCCTGGGCGAAGTACGCCAATGACAGCCGATGTCGGGCCCGCGACTGTCGCTTCGTCAGCGATACCTGCTTCGACTGCTTTCAACGTAGCACCGCAACCGGCACAGTCGTCGTTCTCTGGTTCGCAGAATGGAGAATTACCATCGCAAAGTTCGACATCGAGTGACAGGGGATATGGAGACAAACCCCATAGGTTGATGTCACTTGCGCTTGCGCGAGCGCGCGACGGTCTCAACAGAAATGACTTGCATACAGCCCGATCAGGGGTTTATTGGGCGCTTTCGCTGCAGCCGGACAATCGCGATGCACTCTTGCTGAAGCAGGATCTGGTTTCGCGGGAAAGGGCTCGCGACGCGGCATTGAAGGCGGCACGCAGTTGTGTAGGACAGGAGCGTCGTCAGTGCGTCTGGGAAAGTGCCAGTAACGCGCTATCAATCGATTCGAGCAGCACGGAAGCTCAGACGCTCGTCAAACGCTCAAACACCGATTCCGCCGAGGTTAGGAAGCCGTCGGGATTCTGATGAAAGCTCGACGGTGCGCACCTTCGAGGACGGTTTCGGGCAGGCCCTTTCCGGCAAGAACCGGATCATCTATCAGGTCCGCGACGATACCGTGTTTATCTCGTAGTCGACGTGCTACGTGACTTGCCCTCCCTCCTTCAGGGAATCGTGCTTCGCCTGATGTAAGGGCCTGTTGTATGGCCGTGCGTCTTCGGTTCACGTCAGGAGCCACGCCACATCAGTTACGCGCAATCGCAATGGCTTGCAGTGCCCCGTGCTGGATGGCCCTGACAGCCTCCACCAGCTGTCGCCGGAAAACGTCATGGTTCGCCAGTGCAGGCGCGAACACCTCCTTGACTGACAGCATGGTTTCAACGAGTTGTTCCGGGTCGGTGGGGACATTGACCGTCAGGCGCGCAGCCATCGGATCGTTGATGTCATAGCGCGTTCCGTCGTCGGCGTGGCCGCGCAGGAACACGAGCCATGCGGCAACGGCCAGTGTCAGCCGTTGGATCGATTGTCCCGCGTTCAAACGCGCCTCGATCGTTGCGAGCAGCCGCGGCGGAATCTTCTGGCTGCCATCCATCGCTATCTGCGCAGTGCGATGCTTGAGCGCCGTGTTTGCATAGCGCGCGAGCAGCGCATCGCGATAGGCGAGCACATCGAATGACGGCGGGACGTCGAGCGTCGGCGCGATTTCGTCCGTCATCATCGCGTGGATCAGTGCTCTCAGAGGCGGATGGGCGATTGCTTCATCGATCGTCGAGAAGCCCGCGAGCATCGAGAGATAGGCGAGTGTCGAATGCGTCCCGTTGAGCATGCGCAGCTTCGCGAGCTCGAACGGCATTACGTCGTCGACGAGTTGCGCGCCGACTCGCTCCCACGCCGGGCGTCCTGCCGGAAAGCGGTCCTCGATCACCCATTGGCGAAACGGCTCGCAGGGCACGGGCGCGGCGTCGTGAACGTTCAATGCGCTGAGCGCGGCTTCGCGTTCCGCATCGGTGGTGGAGGGCACGATGCGGTCCACCATCGTCGACGGAAACGCGACCTGTGAATCGATCCAGTCGGCAAGTTTCGCGTCTAGTACGCGAGCATAGGACACGACCGCTTGCTTCAACGCGGCACCGTTGTGCGAGAGGTTGTCGCATGACAGCACCGTAAAAGGCGGCGTGCCGGCGTCGCGTCTCTGCCTGAGCGCGGCGGCGAGGATGCCGGGTACAGTCGACGGATTGTCCGGATGCGCCAGATCATGCGCGATTCCTTCGTGGCTCAGGTCGACGTCGCCCGTTCGCGTGTCGCGGCAATAGCCTTTCTCGGTGACCGTCAGCGAGACGATCCGCACGTTTGCATCGGCGAGCAGCTCGAACAGACGTGCGTGATCGTGCGGCATGGCGAGCACTTCCCTGAGCGCACGGATCACCGTGACACGCACGCCTTCGGGCCCTCGCTCGACGACGCTATACAAGCTGTCCTGTGCCATCAACGCGTCGCGTTTGCCCACGTCGCCCTGCAAAGTCACGCCGCAGATGCCCCAGTCGCCACCGGCCGCGAGCATCGCTTCCTCCGTATAAACGGCCTCGTGCGCGCGATGAAAGTTACCAATCCCCAAATGAACGATGCCGATGCGCGGATCGCGCCATGCGGGCCCAAGCACGTGGTCGTTCAATGAACTGAGTGCACTGCGGGAAAGCGATGGTCTGACGGTCATGTTCTGGTCCGAAGCGCGGGAAAACCCGTTGTTGACGATTAAATATACTTGTATGGTAGCATCAGTTTCATCGAATGCGACTCAAGGAAATCCCCATGAAAATCGTCCGCGCCGACGTGATCGTCACGTGTCCCGGCCGCAATTTCGTCACGCTCAAGGTGGTGACGGACGAGGGTGTGCATGGCATTGGCGATGCCACGTTGAATGGCCGCGAACTCGCGGTGGCGTCGTACCTGAAGGACCATGTCTGCCCATTGCTGATTGGGCGCGATCCGGGGCGCATCGAAGATATCTGGCAATTTCTCTACAAGGGCGCGTACTGGCGCCGGGGCCCGGTAACGATGACCGCAATCGCTGCCGTCGACATGGCGTTGTGGGACATCCTGGGCAAGGTGGCGAATCTTCCCCTGTACCGCCTGCTGGGCGGTGCGTCGCGTGAAGGCGTGATGGTCTACGGTCACGCGACGGGACGTGACATTCCCGAAGCGCTCGACCGCTACGAGGAGCACATCGAAGCCGGCTACAAGGCGATCCGCATCCAGTGCGGCGTGCCGAACATGCGGTCGGTCTATGGCGTGTCGAAGGGCTCCGGCATGTACGAGCCCGCGACTAAAGGGGCTGTCGAGGAGCAAAGCTGGTCGTCGGAAAAGTATCTCGACTTCGTGCCCAAGCTTTTCGAAGCCGTGCGCGACAAGTTCGGTTTCGATACCCACCTGCTGCACGACGTGCATCACCGTCTCACGCCAATTGAGGCCGCGCGTCTCGGTAAATCCGTCGAGCCTTACCGGCTCTTCTGGATGGAAGACCCGACACCTGCAGAGAATCAGGCAGGCTTCCGTCTGATCCGGGAACACACGGTCACACCGATTGCCGTCGGTGAAGTGTTCAACAGCATCTGGGACTGCAAGCAGCTGATCGAAGAGCAGTTGATCGACTACATCCGCACGACGTTGACGCACGCGGGCGGCATCACGCACCTGAAGCGCATCGCCGATTTTGCTTCGCTGTATCAGGTTCGCACGGGCTGTCACGGCCCATCGGATCTGTCGCCTGTGTGCATGGGCGCGGCGCTGCATTTCGACCTGTGGGTGCCCAACTTCGGCGTGCAGGAATACATGGGTTTCCCGAAGGAAGCGCTCGACGTGTTCCCGCATGCATGGACTTTCGATCGCGGCATGATGCATCCGGGCGAAGCGCCGGGCCACGGCGTCGATATCGACGAGGAAGCCGCTGCGCGTTATCCGTACGACCCGGCGTACCTGCCCGTTGCGCGGCTCGAAGACGGCACGCTGTGGAACTGGTAAGACCTCGTCGATAGATAGAACGATAGCCAGGAGACAGGCATGGCAGACAAAAGAACCCGTGCGATGTTGCGGCGTGTGGCCGCTGCATCGACGATCGGCACAGCCGCCGAGTACTACGACTTCTTTGTGTACGGCACGGCCGCGGTGCTCGTGTTCGGCGCGAAGTTCTTCCCGTCGAGCGATCCGCTGATCGGCACGCTCGCAGCATTCGCAACCTATGCCGTAGGCTTCGTGGCGCGGCCGCTCGGCGGCATCGTATTCGGGCATTTCGGCGATCGCATCGGACGCAAGAAGGCGCTGATCGTCACGATCCTGATCGTCGGGCTGGGGACGTTCGCGATCGGCCTGTTGCCCGACTATTCGCAGATCGGCATCTGGGCGCCGGCCTCGCTGATCCTGATTCGCGTGCTGCAGGGTTTCGGCGTCGGCGGCGAACAGGCGGGCGCGGTGCTGCTGACGGCCGAGTACGCGCCGCCTCGCGAACGCGGCATCTTTGCGAGCCTCGTGCAGCTCGGCGCGCCAGCGGGCTTTCTGATTCCGTCCGGTCTCTTTGCATTGCTGAGTGCGACGCTCACACATGCGCAACTGATGGACTGGGGCTGGCGCCTGCCGTTTCTGGGCAGCATCGTGCTGGTCGTGGTGGGCCTGTATATCCGGCTGCGAACGGAGGAATCGCCGATATTCGCCAGCATCCGCGAGACCAAGGCAGTCGAGTCGCGGCCCGTCGTCGAGGTCGTCAAACAGTTTGGGCCGACTATCGTCAAAGGCGTCGGCGCAAAGCTGATCGAGGCGTGCACCTTCGCGATGTACACGATGATCGTGCTCGCCTACGGACGTGCGCACGACATCAGCGAAAGCCTGCTGCTTCAGACGATCATCGTTGCCGTCGTACTTGAACTGCTCGCGATTCCGATGGCGGGCGCGCTATCGGACCGCATCGGCAGGCGCACGACATTCATCGCAGGTGCGGTGCTGCAAGTGCTCGTCGTCGTACCGCTGTTTCATGCCGTCGACAGCGGCAGCCGCCTTGCCATTCAGGCGGCGATGATTCTCGCGATCTCGGTCGGTCACAGCCTGTGCTACGCGCCTCAGGCCTCGCTTTTCCCCGAGCTGTTTCCAGCGCGTGTTCGATGCAGCGGCATTGCGCTCATCTGGCAGATCGGATCGCTGATCGGCAGCGGTGTGCTGGGGCTCGTCGCGGTCAAGCTGATTCAGGCGACGCATGGCAATTCGATCGGGCTCGTCATCTATGTGGCGCTGCTCGGCATCATCTCGGCCGTCTGCGTTTTCCATCTGCCCGAAACCGCGCCTGCGCGACGCGGCGGCGATCTGCACGACTGGGGCGCGCCGCAACGCGAAGCGGCCCAGCACGAAACCCACGCGGCGGCCGCATTCGCTGCGCGCCACTGAGCGCGCCACTGAGCGCACCGATACAGCAACACCTCGATACAGGACCATGACCATGTTTGCAGCCGTTCTTCACGAGCCGAAGAAACTCCTCATCGACGAACTCGATGCGCCTCAACCGCAGGCCGGTCAGGTCCAGATTCGCGTGCGTGCCGGCGGGATTTGCGGCTCGGATCTCTCGTACTACTTCAAGGGCAAGAGCGGCGATTTCCCGGTGCGCGAGCCGTTCGTGCTGGGCCATGAAGTCGCGGGAGAGGTTGCAGCGCTCGGCGAAGGCGTGAGCGGTCTCGCGGTCGGGCAACGTGTCGCCGTGAACCCCGGACTCAACTGCGGCACCTGCCGATACTGCATCAAGGGCATGCCGAATCATTGCCTGAACATGCGCTTCATGGGCAGCGCATCGACGTTTCCGCATATGCAGGGCATGTTCCGCCAGTTCATCGCGGTGAGCGCGCATCAATGCATGCCCGTGCCCGACGGGCTCGACTTCGCGCAGGCCTCGATGGCCGAACCGCTTGCGGTGGCGCTGCATGCGCTGCGGCTCGCCGGATCGCTCGTTGGAGCGAAGGTGCTGCTGGTGGGTTGTGGACCGATCGGCTGCATCCTGCTTGCAGTGGCAAAACGTGCGGGCGCGCACCGCATCGTTGCTCTCGATCTCGCGGAGAAAGCGTTGCAGATGGCGACGACTCTCGGCGCCGACGAAACCGTGCTCGCCACCGATCACGCACGCATTGATCAATGGGCGCAGCAGCGCGGCACCTTCGATGTGGTGCTGGAAGCGTCGGGCAGTACGGCGGGTCTCGATACAGCGTTACGCGCCGCACGCGCGGGCGGCACGGTCATTCAGGTCGGCAATCTGCCGGCGGGGCAATCGCCCGTTGCAGCGAATCTCGTGATGTCGAAAGAGCTTCGCTATCAGGGTTCGTTCCGCTTCACCGACGAATACGCCGTCGCCGCCGAAGAACTCGGCTCGCACAAGATCGATCTGCGTCCGCTGATGACGCACGCGTTCCCGCTCGAAGACGTCAACCGCGCTTTTGAAATCGCGCATGACCGCACCCAATCGATGAAGGTCCATTTGCACTTCGACTAACCTTTCCACCTGAAGCGCCCGGATCCACAAAGAGGCGGAGCACTGGAGACACACATCATGATCAAGAGCCAGCGATGGTTCGTCGTCGGCCTGCTGTTTCTCGCGAGCGTCATCAACTACCTCGACCGCGCGGCGCTCTCGATTGCCGCGCCGCTGATCCAGAAAGACCTGAACTTCTCGCATGCGCAGATGGGCATCGTGTTCAGCAGTTTCTTCGTCGGCTATGCGCTGTTCAATTTTATCGGCGGTGTGGCTTCCGATAAATTCGGCGCGAAGAAAGTGTTCGGCAGCGCGATGGGCATCTGGTCCATCTTCTGCGGCGCGACGGCGCTCGCGAGCGGGATCGTTTCCCTGATCGTGCTGCGCGTGTTGTTCGGCATGGGCGAAGGGCCGTTCAGTTCGTCGAACAGCAAGATGGTGAACAACTGGTTTCCGCGCCGCGAAGTGGCAAGCGCGATCGGCGTCATCAGCTCGGGCACGCCGCTCGGCGGCGCGCTAGCGGGGCCCGTCGTCGGCTATATGGCGATCCAGTTCGGCTGGCGCTGGGCGTTCGTCGCGATCATGGTGTTCGGCCTTGCGTGGCTCGTGCTCTGGTCGATGACCACGACCGAGCATCCGCAGCAGAACAGGCGTGTGAAGCCGGCGGAACTCGATCTGATTGTCTCGGGCCAGCAGCAGGCTTCATCGATGGAACACGCGCCTGACGGCAAGAAAACGGGGCTCGGCTTCTATCTGAAGCAGCCCATTATTCTGGCGACCGCGCTCGCGTTCTTCTCGTACAACTACGTGCTGTTCTTTTTCCTGTCGTGGTTTCCAACCTATCTGACGGAAGCCCATCATATGTCGCTGCACGACATGAGCATCGCGACGGTGATCCCGTGGGTGCTTGGCAGCATCGGGCTCGCGGCGGGCGGCTTCATCACTGACTTCATTCTGCGTCTGACCGGCAAGCCGTTGTTGTCGCGCCGGATCGTGCTATCGGTTTGTCTCGGCGCTGCGGCCGTGTGCGTCGCGTTCGCCGGACGCGTGCAGAGCATGCAGGGTGCGGTGGCGCTGATGTCGGTGTCGATCTTCTTCCTGTATGTCACGGGTTCCGTGTATTGGGCGGTGATTCAGGACACAGTTCGCCGCGAAAATGTGGGCGGCGTCGGCGGTTTCGTGCACCTGCTCGCCAATCTCGCGGGCGTGATCGGACCGGCCGTGACCGGCTTCATGGTTCAGGCGACACATGGCACCTATGGCAGCGCGTTTGTGCTGGCGGGGGCGATCGCCGTGATCGGCGCGCTGTGCGCGCTCGTTTTCATCCGCGAGCCCAGATCGCAAAAAGAGCCGGTAGAGCGTAAACTAGTATGGTAGTTTCACGCTATTAGTCTTCGATTACCGGTATGGACACGAAAATTGCAAGCTCGAAGGCCGCGTCCCGGCGCGAGAAAGGACCCGCCGCGCTGACCGTTGCGCAGCCTGCCGCGAGCCGCGCACGCGCGGTGTCTGGCGAGCAGAAGACGCCGCTACGCGGGGCGTTGAAGGGTTTGTCCGTCGATTCGCACGAGCCGATCGGCAAGCAGATTTTCCGTTCGTTGCGCGAGGCGATTTTTACCGGCCTGCTCGCGCCCGGCACTCCGCTTTCGGAGAAAGATGTGTCGGAGATGTTTCAGGTGTCCCGGCAGCCCGTCCGCGAAGCCTTCATCAAGCTCGTCGAAGCCGGCGTGCTGCAGGTGTTGCCGCAGCGCGGCACTTTTGTGAAACGGATTTCGCCGCGCAAGGTGCGGGAAGGGCGCTTCATTCGCGAGGCGATCGAGGCTGCCGTCGTGCGCAAGGCCGCCGAAGCCATCACCGATGCGCAACTCGCTGACCTCGCCGCGAATCTGCGCGAGCAGAAGGCTGCGGCGAAGCTCAACGATACGGCCGCGTTTCTCGCCTGCGACGAGCAGTTTCACTTCCTGATCGCGCAGTCCATCGATTGCGTGGCGGCGTGGGAGACGATTCAGGACATCAAGGCGCAGATGGACCGGGTGCGCTATCTGAGCCTGCATGAAGTGTCGCCGCTCGATCTGCTAATCAAGCAACATGCACTCATCGTAAGCGGGCTGAAGGCGCACGATCCCGATGCAGCGGAGAGCGCGATGCGCGCGCATCTGCGGGAGATACTGGTGTCGCTCGGTCCCGTGGCGCAACTGAATCCGGACTGGTTTGAAGCAGACGAGCCGGAGGCGGTGAAGCTGATGCTTTAGTGGTTTTTCCAGCTACTGCGTCGTGAGACCTGCGCTTGTCTATGGAGCTACAGGCGCGTCGGCGGCTTTCTTCCGGATGCTCGCAAGCCTGCCGATCCACGCTCTGCCTGCGGGTGGTCATCAGCGCATGCGGCCGGTCCATGTAGAGGAACTGGCCGAAGTCGTTGAGCGCCTGCTGGATGGCGGTGCTGGCGACCCGCGTGTGGTCGATGTGGTGGATGGCGAAGAGGTCGAGTATCGGAAGATGCTGGCGATCTATCGTAGATCGCTCGGTTTGGGTTCCTTCTTGCAGGTTCGTATGCCGGGTCGGCTGATTGGAATCGGGGCGGCGTTGCTCGACGGTGTGCCCGGGTCGATGCTGACCCGCGATACCTGTCGAATGCTGCAGGCTGGCAGCACCGGAGATGACGCCGCGACGGCAGCTTTGCTCGAACGGCCACCCCGCAGCCTTCGCGTGTTCATCGACCGGGACGCGACAGCGTTGCGCCATCGGCAGCCTCGCTCCAGCCGTGCGACCACTCGAGCCCGTCGGCAATGGTCCGGAGCAACCGCCACTCGCTTTCGGGGAAAGAGCGACTGGCATCGAGCCCGGCGTGCCGCGCGCGCCCACGCACCCGAATTCCCGCGAAAGGGTTGGCAAATACGTAGCGCTGTTCAACCAGCCAGCGATACATCGCGGACCGCACGGTGAGCGCGTGCGCAGTCGATCTGGCCGAGAGGGCGCCCGCGAAGGGGCGCCATTCCACACCGTTGCGCGGGCGCGGCGGCCCCGTCCAGCGATGAGTGGGTGAGGGTCGCCGCAGGAACACCCAATACGATGCGGCGTCTCATCACATATTCGTCAACTCGCAATCTCGACGAAAACGCGTCGAGATCGACCCCGCGAACGACGCGATCGTCTCGCAGATCGACCTGCCGGGCGCGAAAGGCAATCATGGCCTCTATATCGTTCCGCAACTCCATCTGGCATTCATCGCCTGTGAAGACAACGCGAGGCTACTGGAGTTGAACCTGCTCACGCGAAAGGTCATCCAGTCTTTTGACGTGGGTGATGGTCCTGACGTACTCGCATTCGAGGCCGCCATGGGTACGCTCTATGTTGCCGGTGAAGCAGGCATCGTCTCGATGTTCACCGCAACTATCCCAACTGCTCGTGTGCGCGGTCCTTACCGGATTAGCGCACGTGGCCGTCCCACTGGCGCACGCGTTGACACGCGCAGCCTGGCACGGCGAGCCGATGATTCCCGTGTTTTCCGGCACCGTGATCAGCCTGGAAAAGGACGGCGGTCATGCAGCGCGTGGCTGCCGTCCGCGAGGTATCGGCCGCTGTACCGTGGGCTGTCGTTCATGATTCTGACCGGTTGTGGTACGCACAGTCATTAGGTCATTGCAGTCAATCGAGTGCCGTCTCCGATTTGCCAATCAGCACGTGCCACAGGTCGAGGGGACCTTTTTCGCCCCGCCACCAGAACTCGTCCGGAAGCTCAGCAACAAACTCCTCGAGCAACGGCTCAGGATTGTGGTCCGATACGAGCTCAAGCGCCTGACCAGGGGCCAGTTTTGCGAACGTGCCGAAAGCCATTGAATGACGATCGTGCGGATCAACGGTGCCAATATCGACGACGATGACGGAGGCAGCAGGGATTGTGGGAGCGGACATGTTCGTACTCCAGAATGAAACATAAAAATACCGTGAGATGTGCAAGAGGCCTCAATGCACAGGCCAACGGATGCGTAATTCGTGGAAGCTGGACACGCGTTTCGCGTGAAGGTGGACGGCTGATTCGCGCGAAGCTGGACAGTCGGAGCGCAGCGACGCGGGGTTTCCGATTTTTACTCTGATCGGGGTTTGTCGGTCAAACTCTTTTTGTGTTTGCGCATCGACTCGCCGCTGAGATTGACGCGATAGGTGTTGTGCACGAGTCGATCGAGAATGGCGTCGGCGAGCGTCGGATCCCCGAGTACCGCGTGCCAGTTCTCAATTGGAATCTGACTTGTCACAAGCGTCGAACGGTGGCCGTGACGATCATCAAGAATCTCCAGCAGGTCGCGCACGGCGCCGTCGCTCATGGGCGCCATCGCGAAGTCATCCATCAGCAGGACGTCCGTCTTTGCCCACTGCGCCAGCAGGCGTGCGTAGCGGCCACTACCGTGGGCAATGGCAAGATCCTCGTTCAACCGGGGCATTTTCAGATACAGCGTTGAGAAGCCCTGACGGCATGCCTGGTTGGCCAGTGCACAAGACAGCCAGGTCTTGCCAAGACCGGTGGCGCCTATGATCACCGTGCTGTTGCGCTCGCGAATCCAGTTGCACGTCAGCAGCTGGCCGATGAGACTGCGGTCGAGTCCCCGTGCCGAGCGGTAGTCGATGTCCTCGGGCACGGCATCGGGGAACTTCAGTTTTGCGCGGCGTAGCCGCGCCGTCGTCTGCCGTGATTCGCGCACGCTGGACTCTCGCTCAACAAGCAGACCCAGTCGTTCCTCGAAGCTCATTGCTTCGATGTCGGCGAGTCCCTGCTGCTCGGTGAGCGCGGCGGCCATGCCGCTCAGGCGTAGCTCGTGCAGCTTCTCGATGGTCGGATGTCTGAGCATATTTCTCCTTCAATGGTAGTAGTTGGGCCCACGCACGTTGGCGTGCGTAAGCGGTAAGTCGGCCTGTGCAGATGTCGGCGAGGGTTGCTGATCCAGACCGTTCTTCAGCGTTGAGGCGATGAACTTGTACCCCGGCGCTTTGAGATCGATGGCGCGGCAGCAGGCCACCTCAAGTCGCTCGTTGCCATAGTCCTTTGCGAGCCGAAGCACACCAAGACAGGTGCGATAGGCCTGCTGCGGATGCTGGCGACCGCCCAGCAGATGCTCGATGACTGCGGCGGTGTATGGGCCGATGCTGTCCGCCCAGTTGCGCAGGCGCTGTGGGTCCCAGCCAGTGACGGCCTGATGGTTAGCGGGCATGTGTTCATTGAGCGTGGTATGGGCGCCGCGCCGGTCGCTCTTTGCGTGCGCGGCGATACGCTTGCCGCGATGGAAGATCTCGACCGTCGATGTGGTGTAACGAAGGTCAACCTGTTCGCGCGCAAAGCGATGTGGGACCGAGTAGTAATGACCAGTCAGTTCGACGTGATAGTCGATGCCGACGCGGGCGACCTTCCAGTCGGCGTACTGGTACGGCAGCACAGGCAACGCCTTGAGCGCCGGACGGTCAAGTTCCTCGAAGGCGCTGCGGCGCGAACCCGGCAGCTTCTTGAAGGCCTTGTTGTTCAGGCTGGCGAGCAATCCGGCGATTGCCCGGTTCGCCTCGGCCAGACTGAAGAAGCGCTGCTTGCGCAGCCGGGCGAGAATCCAGCGCTGGACCAGGAGTACGCCCTGTTCAACCTTTGCCTTGTCGCGGGGCTTCCCGCTGCGAGCCGGGAGGACAGTGACGCAATAATGCGCGGCCATTGCTGCGTAGGTGCGATTGATCAGCGGATCATAGAAGCTGGGCTTGTGTACGCCTGACTTAAGGTTATCCGGCACGACAATCTCAGGACAGCCACCGATGAATTCGAACGCACGCACGTGCGAGCCGATCCAGTCCGGCAACTGCTGCGTCCAGGTCGCTTCGGCGTACGTGTAGTTCGACGCGCCGAGCACTGCGACGAAGAGCTCCGCCTCACGGATCTCGCCCGTCGCCGCATCGATGATTGCGACCCTGTCGCCGGAGTAGTCGACGAACAGCTTCTCGCCCGGAGCGTGCGTCTGGCGCAATGTCAGGGGCAACGAGCTGGCCCACTGGCTGTAGTGCGTGCAGAACCACGTGTACGCATAGCCGTCCGGATGCTCGGCCTTGTACTCGTTCCACAGCAGATCCAGCGTGACGCCCTTGCGCGAGAGCTCGCGACGGACGGTGGGCCAGTGGGGTTCGGGCCGCTGCCCCTCGACCTGTGGTGGCGGCGGGTACAGCAGCGCTTCGAGTTCATCGTCGGACAGCGTCGCCGACACCGCCCAGGTAAGCCCTGCGCGCTCCATGCGCCGCACATACTGTCCGACTGTCGTTGGAGAGGCACCGACTGCCCGGGCAATCTCACGCTGCTTAAACCCGCAGTCGAAATGCAGGCGCAGCACTTCACGAATTTTACGCATGGTCAACGTTGGATATGCCATGTGGCCTCTCGACGAAATCGTCGAGCGTGCCACGGTTGACCCGCGTCGCTACATCAGAGCGTTACTGTCCAGCTTCGTGTGAAATCGCTGTCCAGCTTGCCGTGAAATCCGTGTCCACCTTCGCGTGAAATGCCTGTCCAGCTTGCCGCGAAATCACTGTCCAGCTTGGTGTGAAATACGCACCAACGGAGCACCTCACGAACTGCGTCGCTCAAGATGGCCCGGGGGCCGCTACTTAACCGGTGGCCTTGATTGGGCGCATAACATACATCGCTAATACATGTTCTAGCACAGCGACACCGACGGGAGTCTGATCAGGGTCAATTTGCCACACCATGACAATGATGTGGCCACCGTCGGTGGTCTAAGGCGCCGTAAAAGCATGGAGAAAATCGTCACGCACTCGACAAGATTCAAAACCAATCGGTCAGCGTCATTGCGAATCTGGCGTAAATGATATATTTTTAATGCATGTTAAATGAGCTCCGAAGCGGGACGCTCCGAGCTCAGACCCATCGTGTCGCTTCAAGGATGGAGCCACTATGCACCTCACCGTCTACACCGATTACACGCTTCGAGTGATGATGTATCTGGCTCTGAAGTACCCGGACGGCGGCGTTGCAACGATCGACGAAATCGCGGGAGCCTACGGGATTTCGCGCAATCACCTGACGAAAATCATCCACGAGCTCAGTCGCGCCGGCTTTATCGAGACCACGCGCGGCCGGGCCGGCGGCGCCAGCCTGAGACGCGCGCCCGAGCAGATTTCGGTAGGGGAAATCGTGCGTGTCGCCGAGAAAGATTTTTCCGTCGTGCGTTGCCACGATATGACCGTCGCGCACGACTGCGCGATTTATCCGGCCTGCAACCTCAGACGCAGGCTGTACCGGGCGGTCGACGCCTTTCTCCACGAGCTCGACACCATGACACTGCGAGAGGCCATCGCGGCGCCTACGGTGGCGGTGACTGTCCTCGGCATAGCTCAGCGCCGCGAGTTGGTGTCGGATGCCGTGTCAGTGTCGCGCCCGCGTGGCGGTACGAACCGCCGCGCTGGAGCCAGGCAATGAAAATGCATCTCCCGCGCCGTCCTTTTTTCGTGTCTCCGGCATCGGAGCTGTCCGTCCTGAGACTCGGCTTCCGGCCGTTTTATCTCGGGGGCGCGCTGTTCGGTGTGCTCGCCATGCTGGTCTGGCTTGGCGCGCTGCATGGCATTGCACCGGCGGGCCGGATGACGTCACTCAACGGTATCCTGTGGCATGCGCACGAAATGATCTTCGGGTTTGCCGCGGCCATCGTTGCCGGTTTCCTGCTGACGGCGGTGCGGGCCTGGACATCGCACGAAACACCATCGGGCGCACCGCTGGCCCTGTTATGGCTTTTGTGGCTGGCTGGACGCATCGCGGTATGGTTCGGCCCGGAGCCGACGGCCGCGATCGTGGATTCGGCGTTTCTGCCGGTCCTGATGATCGTTCTGCTGTACGTGCTCATTCCGGCGCGCAATCGCCACAATATCTTTGTGCCCGTCGTGCTGGGCATGCTTGGCCTTCTGAACGGCGTGTTTCACGTATGGGTGTTGCAGGGACGAGCCGATCTGGCATTGCGCTCTGCTGACGCCGCCGTTGGACTGCTGGTGACGCTCGTCACCATCATCGCCGGTCGCGTCACGCCGATGTTCACGGCTAACGCTATACCCGGCTATGCATTCAGGCGCTGGTGGGCAATTGAAGCGCTGGCCGTGCCGTTGCCGCTGCTGGCGTTTGCGTTCCACGCGCTGGGCGCGAGCGCGTGGCTTGTGGCCAGCGCGGCAGGCGCCACGGCAGCGATCCATGGCGTGCGGCTCACGGGATGGCGCTCGTGGCAGGTCGGCCGCCGGCCGATTCTCGCGATCCTCCATGCGGCCTACGCCTGGGTTCCACTTGGCTTCGCACTGTTGGCGCTGAGCGCGGTCGGACTGGTGCCGCATTCCATCGCGCTGCACGCCCTCACCGTTGGTGCGCTCGGAGGCGCGATCATCGCCATGATCACGCGCACCGCGCTCGGCCATACCGGCAGAAGGCTCGTCGCCGGGTCAACTGAGATTGCCTGTTACTGCCTTGTGATCGCCGCCGCTATCCTGCGCGTTTTCGGCCCGTTGCTCGCGGGTGGCTGGAGTGCCTGGTGGATCGACACTGCCGGCCTGTGCTGGTGCGTGGCGTTCGCGCTGTACGTGCGCCAATACTGGCCCTATCTGGTACGTCCGCGAGCCGACGGCAAGGCTGGCTAAAGCGAAACGATGTGAGCGCAAAATGAAGTCCGACAACTCTTTGATCAAGCCCGCGCTCTCTTTCGACGAACCGGTCGAAATGCTCAGGGCGTGCCATGAGCGCATTGCCGCTCAGTGCGCCACGCTCGAGAAGCTCGCGGCACATCTGCCTTTGTATGGCCCGGATACGCAGGCGCAGCAGGCAGCCAGAAACATCATGCGCTATTTCGACGTGGCGGGCCCGCATCACCATGCTGACGAGGAACAGGATCTCTTCCCTATGCTCATTGAGATCAGTCGACGCCAGTGCTCGCCGGTGGGCGGACGGATCGCATTCTTGCTCGACGAGCATCGTTCCCTGGAGGCCGCATTGGTGCAATTGCGCGTCGTGCTCGCCGATGTCGCCGACCGGAAAACAAGGCTGCTCGAACGGCGCCGGGTAGCTGACTTTGTCGGCGCTTACCGCGCTCACAGACCAAGCGCGGCCATGGTGGCCCGACGCACCATCACGCCGCAGTGGCGGCCACGATCGGCCGCCTTTCAGGAGAAACATCCATGCGAAATCCAGCAGACGTCCTTCCCATTCTTTCCCAGCAATACGTCTTCGATGCGCGCGGTATTGCGAGACGTTTCCGCCACGCTGCCATTTTCGGCGCGCTTGATGCGCTGGAGCCAGGCGAGGTGATGCGCTTTGTCAACGATCACGACCCACTTCCCCTCCTGGCGCAGGTTGAGTATCACTTCGGGCCGCGCGTGGACATCGGATACGTCGCTCGTGAGCCGGGCAACATCGTGATCGACTTCACGGTGACGGCCGTGGATTGACATGCCCGCGTAGGTCCACACATCCGCCCACCTGAATATTCATGGACAGAGGAAAGCATGCTGACCACAACCGTACCCCAGAGAAGCCCCACTTCTGTCGCCCACCATGAACTGCTCGCACGGCCGGGCGAACAAGGGAGGTGGACGGCCGACATCGGCTGCAAGACGTGTGCGATGGCAGAACTGCGCACACGCAGCGCAATTGACACCTTGGCCCACGATCGGCTCAACGATGCTGTGCAGTGCGTCCGTACCGTGAACCGCGGGCATGCCTTGTATCGACCGGGAGACAGCTTCGGAAGCATCTATGCAGTCCGCGCGGGTTCGTTCAAGACCGTGGTCATGCATCGCGAGGGGCACGAGCAGGTCACGGGCTTCGGCATCGTTGGCGACACGCTCGGCATCGATGGCATTGCCAGCGGCAGACACGCTTGCGAGGCGATCGCGCTGGAAGACAGTTCCGTGTGTGTGATGCCGTTCGAACTGCTCGAGATGCTGTGCCGCGAAGTGAGGGCGATCCAGCACCATGTGCACCAGATGCTGGGTGCCGAGATCGTGCGCGAGTCCACCCACATGATGCTGCTCGGCACCACGACGGCGGAAGAGCGGGTGGCCACCTTTCTCGCCGACCTTTCGCAGCGCTGGCAGGCACGCGGCTACTCCGCTGCCGCGTTCATGCTGAAGATGACGCGCGAGGAAATTGGCAGCTACCTCGGGTTGAAGCTCGAGACGGTCAGCCGGATGTTGTCGAAATTGCAGGGGCGCCGGCTGATAGAGGTGCACGGCAAGGATCTCCGGATTCTGGATATTGAAGGGTTGCAGAGGCTGGCGACAGACATTTGCATTTCTCCCTCCCGGATTCAGCAGGGCGCTGGCGGGCGCGCGAGTTACGCACCTGAGACTCGCTTGTCAGAAAGTCGGCCAGGAGGACAGTGATGGAAACTTCCTGCGAAGTCGAAGGCCCGGCGTATCGGCGACTCATCCACGTTGAAGAGCAGCAGGGTGGACAAGGACAACCAGCAAGCGACACCGCATCAGCAAGCGATGCGCTGTCCACTTGCACCGCGAATTTCCCAATGTTGTCACCACACGAGATTGCAACGCTCATTCTCATCGCGCATACGCCGGGGGAGGTCAGCGTCGAGTGGCCAGACCTGCAACCGTTGTTGAGCGGCAATCTGGTCGAGATCAACAGGTGTCACGCGTGCCGAGGCAGACCTCACGTGACGTCGTTAGGCGAAAGTCTCGTCGTCCGATTTTGCAAGGCCTCACGCGACTGCCCTTCTTCCCTCATCACGTCGAGCGCGAGTGCAGAATGCGCGTAAGCTGCGCCCGCACGCATCTCGGCTGCGACCCAGATTGCCTCCATGATCTCCTTCTCCGATGCGCCAGCCTTCAGGGCCTCCTTCGTATGTCCACGGATGCAATAGGGACACTGCGTTACGTGCGCGACGGCCACCGCAATCAGTTGCTTCGTCTTAGCCGGCAGCGCGCCGTCAGCGAAAACACTGCTACTGAAAGCCCTGAACGCAGCGAGGGATTCGGGTGCGAGTTCCCGGCGTTGTCTGGCAATTTCCGGGCTTGGCTGCGGATACATTGAGTTTTCCATCATTCACCTTCTGCAAAAAACGCGGACGTCCGCGGTCGACATCGACGCACTCAATCGGGCGCAATGTGCCGGTGCTGACACCGCCGGGAAAGAAGGGCCCCGCAAAGCCCGCCGTCACGCCGGCCGGGCTGTGGAACCCGTTCGTAACCATCTCTTGAACTCCAGATATGCAACGATGAAGCGGTGCCGGTAGGGATGGGAGTGGTCGAAATGTCCTCTGCTGAGGACCGCACGACGGTAAATGTGCATCGTGCGGCGCACCCACTCGGCGGCCTGCGGCAACCCGTCGCGTTCGACGAGAAAATCAATGCGTGCTTGCTCGCTCATTCTCGCCTCTAGATTGCCCTCCGGGCCTCACTTGCAATGTTGCTCTTGCCGACCGGCCCTGGGTGCCCTATTGATTGTGCGGAAGATAAAGGGTCACAAGCACTGAGGCGTTTTCCACGGCCTCGAGCCAATGTGATTCCCCGCCCAGAAGAAATAGCATGTCCCCGTTGCGCATCAGTTGCGCTCCCGCGCCGGTGCCGAATTTGACAACTCCTTCCAGACACTGCACGGTTATTTCCCCCGGCGCCCGGTGCTCGGGAATGTGCTTGCCTGCCGGAAGCACAAGCCGAACGACCTCGAGGTGGTCCGACCGCATGAGGGTGATCGATTTCGACTCCCGCAGTGCATCACCAAGTGGTCGAACGTCGATCAGTTCTCCCTGTATCGCTCGTGGCATTGCCATAACAGCCTCCCAAAGTCAGATTGCGGCACTCAGATCATCCGGCGCGCAAGCATGGTGCGGATCTCCCCGATCGCCTTTGCCGGATTCAGGCCTTTGGGACAAACGTCCGTGCAATTCAGGATCGTCCGGCAACGGAAAAGGCGGTACGGGTCGTTAAGATTGTCAAGCCGCTCGCCCGTGACCTCGTCGCGGGAATCGACCAGAAAGCGATAGGCTTGCAGGAGCCCGGCGGGACCAACATATTTGTCTGGATTCCACCAGTACGACGGGCATGCACTGGAACAGCACGCGCACAGGATGCACTCGTAAAGACCATCGAGTTGATCGCGTTCCTCCGGCGTCTGGCGCCTTTCCCGCTCGGGCGGCGGAGTGTCGTTGATCAGGTAAGGCTTGATCGAATGGTACTGTTTGAAGAACGCGGTCATGTCCACGATCAGGTCGCGAACGACGGGCAATCCCGGCAGTGGACGCAGAACGGTGTGGCGGGGGATGTCGTTAAGGTTGGTTATGCAGGCGAGCCCATTCTTGCGGTTGATGTTCATCGCATCTGAGCCGCACACGCCTTCGCGACACGAACGCCGAAAGCTTAGCGTCTCGTCCTGTGCCTTGAGTCGGACAAGTAAGTCGAGCAACATCCGGTCATTCGGAGTTACCTCTATCTCGTACGTTTGCATGTACGGCTTGGAATCCCGGTCTGGATCGTAGCGGAAAATCTCAAAGATTCTCGTTTCACTCACGATGTTCCTCCTCTGTGGAACCGATCGCCCAGCGTATGTTGTTCCCTCCCTCGAACCGCGTCTCTTCATCGCCGCCCGATCGTATCCCGGACAGAGATTCGATCGACGACATATCAAATTGGTTGCCCCCTGATCGGATGCTGCGATGGCCCGAGATCGAGCCTTGCCACCAGAATCATGTCACGATGTGATTGAGGGGGCGACTTTTTCCCGCGCCGCGGTAGTGACATCGGTCACATCGTGGCACACCTGTTGCCTTGACAACGAGCACATGGCGATCAACTAACGCATTGGAATAAATGCGCCGAACCGGTATGCGCGTCGTCATGACAGCAAAAACGGACGTGCTAGCGTTGAGCTATCTGGACGTCATATCCGGCATCGTAGAAAGCAACGAGGAACTCCTCGGCGAAGAGCCAGGAGTCTACGTCCACCATCTTCGCTCGCACGTCGGCAGCGACTTTCGCATCGGGATCGACCGAAATGATCGCGTCCGTGATTCCCTCACCGACACTATATAAGCGGCGAGTTCCCCAATCCGTTTCCTCGACCGGTTGAATCCACAATCCATTTCGGTCCTTCAGCACATCGTCCACGTGTGACTGCTTTCGACTGTACAGCGGTCGTTACTCCACGCTTTGCTCATTCGAGATCCGCGTCGATGCGTTCGATCATCCCATAGGTGTTGACGCGTATTTCCAGAAGGCCGATCTCGTGGCCGAAGTCCCCAGTAAAATCGACGCGAACGCGAGCATGGCTATTGCCGAGGCGCTCGATGGACAGCAAGCGGGTCACGGTGTGATAGCCGATAAAGTACTGCTCAATATAGCCCCGAATGCCGGCATGGCCGTCGAAACGATGGCCTGTGGACGGATCGTCAATCACCGCATCCGCGGTAAAAAGGGGAAGCGCGCTTTCGACGTCGAACGCATTGGTTGCCGCGATCAAGGCGTCCGCGGCCATGCACAGCTTGTCTGTCTGCTCGCTCATCGCATCAACCTCCGTGCTGCCAGCTTTTGTAGACGCATTCCAGGGTGCAGCCATCCATGTCCCTGATCGGAGCGGTGTAGAAGCGGAGATCGTAGTGAAGCTGCGGCCCGGAGGCATGGATCTCGGCCGCGCCGATCGCCAATGCCCCGTAGAAGGCCATCGCGCGGTGGGTGTTGCTGGCAGTGAGGAAGACGTGATCAATCATTGGTTTGCCCTCTCAAATGACGTAACCGCCGGCGACTTCGATGTTCTGGGCATTGATCCAGCCGCCATCCTCAGTCAGCAGCGAAGCAATCGCGCGTGCGACGTCTTCCGGTTCGCCTACGCGCCCGAGGGCGGTCTGCGAGCTAAGCAGCGCTTCGAACTCAGCGTTCAGACCTCCGCCGAGTTCCGTCCGAATGGGGCCAGGCGATACTGAGTTGACCCGGATGCCGCGTTCGCTGAACTCCTTGGCCATATAGCGCGTCAGTACTTCCAGGCCGCCCTTGAAAGTCGCATAGGGCGCAACGCCCGCAGTGGCCACCCGCGTGGTCGCGCTGGTCAGGTTGACGATGCTCGCTCCATTGCGCAGCAACGGCAGCAACGTTTGGGTAAGGAAGAAAGGGCCTTTCAGATGCACATTCATCAGCCCGTTGAACTCGGACTCAGTGACGGTTTCAATGGGGTTGTAAAGCCCGTAGCCGGCGTTGTTGACCAGACCAGCCAGTCGAGTCGCCCCCCAGGTGGATGCCAGCACCTGCTCCACCGCGTTACGGAAAGCAGGAAAGCTGCTGACGTCGGCGACGTCCAGCGGCAGGGCGACGGCCTTGCCGCCTGCATCTTCGATCTGGCGAACCACACCCTGCGCGGCATCCGGGTTGCGGTTGCAGGTGAGGATGGTCCCCAGTCCGCGCTGTGCGCATTCGAGGGCGGTACTGGCGCCGATGCCGCGACTGCCTCCGGTAATAACGATGATGTCCATGTGTGGCTCCATTGAAGTTCAACGGCGATACGATAGGTCTCTGCCGCTTTCGCGGCTCGCCTGATCCTCCCTCAATCCTGCCTATTTCTGCTTTTTTGCTTGTCCCAAGGCAAGATTCGAAGTCCAATGGAGGCATGGAAGAACAATTGAGCGAACTGCGGAAGTTGGCCGCCCACGCGCAGAACCGTCGGACCGAGACAGGCATCCCACGCGTGGCGATGGTGCGGGGTGCCGTGCCGGAGCACGAGCTGGCGGCTGTCTATGAACCCATGGTCAACCTGATCCTTCAAGGCGGCAAATCCATGACAGTCGGCGGTCAAACCCTGCACTACGATCCCGCCACGTATTTCGTCATGTCCGTCGATCTTCCTGCCGCCGGCATCGTGCGCAGCAGCGAATCGGGTGCCCCCTATCTGGCGGTGAGCCTGACCCTCGACCCGGCACTGATCGCCGGCTTGCTCTCGGACCTGCCAGACGCTGCCGGGCCGGTTCGCGGAAACGCGGGGTTTTCGGTCGCCGCAGTGACAGCGGAGTTGCTGGATGCATGGGTCCGCATGCTACGTTTGATGACGCATCCTGCCGATATTCCTGCGCTGGCACCGGCCTACGAACGCGAGATTCTCTACCGAGTGCTGCAGGGGCCGATGGGCTGGATGCTGCATGACATTGCCACGCCGGATACCGCACTGTCGCGAATCAATCGGATCATCCAGCGTATCCGCCGGGATTACGCGCACCCCCTGCGGATGCACGAACTCGCCGAAGACGCGGCGATGAGCGTGTCGGCGTTTCACCGTCACTTCAAAGCTGTTACCACGCTCAGCCCACTGCAGTACCAGAAACAGATTCGCCTGCTTCAGGCGCGCACACGCCTCATCACCGCCGGCCACAGTGTCACTACGGCGGCGCATGAAGTCGGCTACGAGAGTCCCACGCAGTTCAGTCGCGAATATGCTCGGGCGTTCGGATTGCCGCCTGCGAAGGACGCTGCTCGAATCATTGCAGGCTTGAGGCCTGAACTGCGACGCTAACTGGTTATTGCTGCCGTGGTCGAAAGCTGTTTTCTCACTGTCAGAGATCGTCGTCGGCGTTGCCACTTACTTTGTTTCCACTGCGATTTTTTTTATCCCTCGTGCTTTGGGTTACCAGGGAGGAGTTTGCCGAAGACTCCCACGATCTCGTGGTCAACTTTCTACTCCATACTGTCCAGCATCTGTCCATCGGTGCCCAGAAATTTGCTGCGATCTATCTGCTCGGGCACGGCATGATAAAGCTCTGGCTAATCGTCGGCCTCTTGCGACAGAGGCTTTGGTATTACCCTGTCTCGATGATCGTCTACGGCCTGTTTATCGCGTATCAGGTCTACCGATACACATTCACGCA
The DNA here is from genome assembly GCF_007995085.1 of Paraburkholderia azotifigens. GTDB lineage: Bacteria > Pseudomonadota > Gammaproteobacteria > Burkholderiales > Burkholderiaceae > Paraburkholderia > Paraburkholderia azotifigens. The sequence continues at coordinate 971,305 of NZ_VOQS01000005.1, read as the reverse complement.
GTCAGTATGGTTGCTGCTCGGGACCACTCTGGACATCGTCATTTTCGCTCTCACATGGCACGAGTACCGATCCCTTCGAAACGCGCAGCGATCAGCCATTGCGCGTTCCTGAGTGCACGCGTTCCGCCGGCTTTGCCGATGGCATTTGACTTGAGCGCCGCGCGGACGACTCAACCACGATCGCTCGTTGGCATCTTCTGCTCGACGCGCCTGGTGAAAGGCAGGATCCGGGGAAGAATGTTTTCCGACTTGAGTACCCGGTGCGCCAGCGCCCCCAGTACATGCAATCCGACTAGTGCGGCCAGCCCATAGGCCGCCAGCGCATGCAGTTCCCCCAACCAGTGCGACAATTCGTGGCTTTTCGGTAGCAGCGTTGGCAGCGAGAAGAGCCCGAAGCAACTGGCCACGTGTCCGGCCGCATTGGTCTTCATCCAACCGAGCAGGGGAATGGCGATCATCAGCACGTAGAGCAGGTGATGGGCGGTCTTCTCGGCGAGGTAAGCCGGCGTTCCGGCCGGATTGGTCGACGGCGGCAGCCGACGCCGCACGCGCAACCGGTTCGCGACACGGACCGACACCAGCCCGAGGATGACGATGCCGATCGACTTGTGCAATGCGAGCAGATCCTCCCTGTCGTCGAGCATCCAGCCGATGATCAGATTGCCGATCAGCGCGACGGCCAGCAGCCAGTGCAGCAGACTGATCGATAAAGGATAGCGGGACACATGTTTCATGCTACGGGGTTCCTGTTCAAATGCATTTCAGGTTTGTCAGCTCAGCAGGTCGTGATAATGCTTCCTCGTACCGTTAATCCGGTGCAATGCGCGCTTGGCGGCGTTCATGTCGTCTGCCTGGATTGCACGGTCGACCTCGGTCAATTCCTGCTGCAGCGACCGCATGCCTTCGTCGTAGGTGGATTGGTCGCTGCGATAGGGCTGACTGCTTGCCCGCTGCGCGTCGCTTTCGAGTCTGGTCACGTAGCCGCGCAGCTCGGGCATCGTGGTACTGGACAGCGCGCCCTGCATGGCTAACTTCATGTCCTTCATCAGTGTCTTGATCTCGCCTGCATGGGCCAGCGGCGCGGCCACAAGCAGCGAGACGCACAGCAACGTGCGGAAATGGGGGTGGAACGGCAGCATGGCCATGGGCATTGATCCTGTAAGGACAGTGAATGCCCGCGAGAATAGTCAGGTCAGGTTAACGGAATCTTAACGACAAGCCATGGCGACGCACGGGCTTGATCCGCGTCGGTGTAAGCGGTTATCGTTGCCGCCAGGAACGAACAGGAGCACGACGCGATGCGCGTATTACTCGTCGAGGACGACAGGCTGATTGGCAGCGGTGTGGAAGACGGCCTGATCGAGGCGGGCATGACGGTCGACTGGTCGTGCGACGGCAAGCACGCGCAGCTGGCACTAGAAACCACGCCATACGACCTGGTCGTGCTCGATCTTGGCCTTCCCCGCATGTCGGGCACCGAACTGCTCGACTGGATTCGCAAGCGCCGTGACCATACTCCCGTGCTTGTCATGACCGCGCGCGACACTGTCGCCGACCGGGTAAGTGGCCTGAGCGCTGGCGCCGATGACTATCTCGGCAAGCCGTTCGACCTGACTGAACTGGTCGCGCGTTGTCGCGCGCTCGTGAGGCGCTCGCAGGGCCGAAGCACCGACACGATTGAATACGGCGATCTGCTGGTTGATCCCGGGAGCCTGACGGTCATGCGCGGAACCGAGCACATCGCGCTCAGCTCGCGCGAGTGCGCATTGCTGGTCGAACTTCTGGCGAATCAGGGCCGTCCTCTTTCCCGTGCGCGTCTCCAGGACAGCCTATACGGCTGGAACGAGGAGATCGAAAGCAATGCGATCGAGGTGCATATCTCGAACCTGCGCAAGAAGCTGGGCGCCCAGCTGATCCGGACGATCCGCGGCGTCGGCTATGTGGTGGAGAAGGCGACGTGATGCGGTCGATCCGCCGACGGCTGACCTTGCTGATGTTGTCTGGCATCGTGCTGGTGTGGTTGTACTCGCTCTATTCGAGCTATCACCAGGCAATCCATGAAGTCGAGGAATGGGACGAAACACGCATCGAACAGGTCGCCCGAGCGCTACTCTTGCTCGACGTGCACGATCTGCCGGCTTTTGCAGGCGCGAGCCTCACGCCGCGCGACGACGACGGAGACAACGATGCGTCAATGCGGCTGCTGTACGAGGTGACTGCTGCAGACGGAAGGGTACTGGCCGCCAGCCCCGGCCTGTCCTCGCTCGGGCTGCCGGCACGTCCGGCCCAAGCATCTGGCCTGCTGCGTGTAGAGGATGCGAAGTGGCGCGTCTATGTACTTGGCGACGCCGCGCGCGGCCGTACCGTGCGAATCTTCGAGCCGCGCACGCATCGCTCAGAGTTCTCCACGATGGTCGCGCACCGCATCGCACGCCCACTCGCGTTCGCGTTGCCCGTGCTGGCCATCCTGGTCTGGTTTGCAATCGGCAGCAGCCTGATTCCCTTGCGTACGCTGTCGGAGGCCATCGAGGCACGATCACCCGACAGTCTCGATGCCATCGCGGTCAAGAACGTTCCCGACGAGGTTTTTCCGCTCGTCGCTGCGCTCAATACGCTGTTGCAACGCCTGCGCCAGTCGCTCGATCGCGAACGCGCATTTACGGGCGACGCGGCGCACGAACTCAAGACCCCGCTCGCCGCCATCAAGGTCCAGGCACAAGTCGCGCTCACCGCGTGTGATCCGGAACGTCAGCGTCGCGCGATGCAGCGCGTAGTGGAAGCCGTGGACCGAAGCACGCACCTGGCCGACCAACTGCTCGCGCTGGCGCGGCTTGAGGAAAGCACGCCGCTTCCGAGTGCGCGGGTCGATCTCGCGGACATGGCCAAAGCCTGCATCGTCGATCAGCATGCTCATGCAGACTACAAGCAGATGTCGCTGACGCTGCGGGCCGATGGAGCGACCACCGTGTGTGCGCCGCCCGCGCTGGTGCGCATACTGCTCGACAATCTCGTCGACAATGCAGTCAAGTACAGTCGCGCGCAGGGGCGCATGGAAATCGCTATCTGGAGCGACGCCGACACGATGTTTCTTGAGGTGCGAGACGACGGCCCTGGTGTCGCGGAGGCGGACCGGTCACGCCTGCACGACCGCTTCTTTCGTGGCGCGAACCACGTCGAGAAAGGAAGCGGGTTGGGCCTGTCGATCGTCGCACGCATTGTGGCCCAATTGCGGGGGAGGATGGAGTACACAACGGGAATAGATGGGCAGGGCTTCGGTGTGCGCGTCGGGTTGCCTTTACCTATGCGCTAGTCGACTGGGACTAATACCGGGGCAGGTCACAGCACCCCGGCGAATGCCTCGGACGAGGCTCCGACCGCCAGATTGCCGATGAGCTCCTTGTTGCGGCCTGCAATTTCGGCTTCTGCGCGGGCGCACTCGGTGAGAATTATTCGTGCTCGGGCGAGTAGGGAATTACCAGCGGGTGTGAGGGAAATTCCGTTATGGCCGCGCAGAACTCAACCTGGACAATCCGTCGCTCCGTGACGATGAACTCCTCGACGCCATGCTGAAGCATCCGATTCTCATCAATCGTCCGTTCGTGGAGACGCCGCACGGCGTGCGCCTCTGCAGGCCTTCCGAGGTACTTCTCGAAATCTTGCCCGAAGCCACACATGTGCAATTCACGAAGGAGGACGGCGAAGTTGTGGTCGATGCGGAAGGCCGTCGCGTCCGATAGCAGAAGCGCACCCTCCCGACCGGAAAGAAGACGCGGCCGGCTAGATGCCGGCCGCGATTGTCTACGCAAAACGGCGACTCTTGAAACTCACAGTCCGCTTGTAATCTTCCATCGAGCCGACACGACGTATGTTTGCCCATGTGCCCTTGTAGTACGGGACAACGTTACGGTCGGTCCATGTGGTGGTCACGTTGTCCTGGATGCCGTTGATGTGTCCGAACACCATAAATGTCTGATCGTGTTTTATTTCGGCAGCAGGATAGGCCATTGCATAAGTTGACCCAAAGTCGTTGAACAACTCGACAATGTCGCCCGGAGAGACGCCGAGTCCCTGGGCGTCACCCGGATTCATCTCGATGTACGCCATTGGGTCTTGCGCACGTACAAACTCGTTGTATTGGTCGTGATATACCGTTTGCCAGACTTCGTTCGTACGACCGTTATTTATCCAGAAGCGGTACTTCGCTTTCTGGTCCGCAACGGTCTTCGGTAAACCCGGCCAAGGTGACGGCTTGAACTGCGCCTTGCCGTCTGGCGTGTCGAACTTCGCATCCATGTATAGCATTTCCGTGCCGACGAGCTTGCCACCTTCCCACGCTTTGGTTGGCAATTGAACGCCGTTGTTTGCCATCACACGCAGACGCTCATACGTCACGAGATTGCCGGTGCTGCCGCCCTGACTGTCAATCTTTTCAACTCCAGGCTGCCCGGCACGACGGAAGCCGTCGTTAAAGGCGTCTTCTTCGGTCTTCCAGTCAAAGCCATTAAACCGCGTCGCCATCTTCGAATTGCCTTCCTTCGTGTACATGTCGCGCAGCGTGTTCGCCACGCGTGCCGCGATAAGGCAGTCTGGCATCGCCGTTCCGGGCGGGTCCATGAACCGTTCGGACAGGCGCATCCGGCGTTCGCCATTCATCGACGTCAGATTCATCTCGCCCGGGTGGGCCGCAGGCAACATGAGGTGTGCGGCTTCCGCCAGTTTGGTCGGGTAGATGTTGATGCTAGTGACGAACAGCCCGCCCTTGGACGTCGCGTCATAGATGACGTCAACCATCTGCTCCGTGGTCGCGCCACGGGCCTTCTGCATCGCGTCCTTCACGACTTGCGACCGGCGTAGAACGACCTCGCGCAAGCCCTGCGCGTTGTTGCTGGTCTGGAAGTTGTTGCATGCCCACCAGGTCATCATCCGGCCTTTGCCGTTGATGAGTTCCTGGTCGATGTATATCTTCGTGTTTCCCGGATACGGTGGACGCGTATAGCCTTCCTGGTGCCCACCCATGCGAACGACTCCGGTGCCGCGCCGGCCGACGTTATGGGTAGCGAGAACGACGTCGACGAGGGACGACTGAATCAGATAATTGTCGTTGCCCCAGATGATGCCCTTCTCGTACGTGTGCATCGTCCTCGGCATCTGGTTAGGTGCTTTCGGCTTGTACGACCACTCGGCTGCCGTTCGAATTTTGTCGACAGGCACGCCGGTGATTCGGCTGCTTTCCTCCAGTGACAGGTTATTGGCCTTCACTGCATCATCGAAGCCATTCGTGTGCTGGGCGATGAAATCACGGTCAATCCACCCTTGTTGGACCACGTAAGTGAAGATGCCATTGAAGAGCGCGATGTCGGTGCCCGGCTGGATGTCGAGATGTAGCACGTTGTCCTTGCCGGCGACGTGCTCCGCGATTGCGATGGTTGGAGTTCGTCTTGGGTCGACGAACACGACCTTTGTCTTCGGGGTGGCTTCGCCAGGGAACCATTTATTTTTCTTGTCGGTTGTCGAACCCTGAAGATTGGGCACCCAGTGATTGAGGAAGTAGTTGGTCTGGGTCTCATACGAGTTCGCGCCGATCGACCAGATAACATCGGCCACTTCGGCATCCTCGTACGAGTTATTCAGTTCGCCGATGCCCATCTCTCGGGTTGCGTGGCATTCGGAGTTGTAGGCAGGGCGGTTATGAATGCGCACCATCGGGGTCTGCAGCGCAGTGAACATCAGTTTGCCACTGCCCCAGGTATTCTCGAATCCACCACCTGCACCGCCATGGTCAAAGGCGGAAAACACAATACCGTTCGGTCCATCCTTGTCGAGTGTCTTCTTCATCAGGCCAGCATAAAGGGCCATTGCCGAATCCCAATCGGTGTCGACCCACTGGTCGCTGACATAAATGCGCGGATTCTTCAGGCGTTCCTGTGTGATGCCATCTGGCGCATACATGTAGGTTGCCATCTTGCCGCCACGTGTCGAACTCAGCCCGCTGTTCACGACACAGCTCTTGTCCGGGACAATCATAATGGTCTTGCGGGAACCGTCGCGGTATGTCACCACGTTTTCCATTGCTGGCGTCATGATGAGCTGCATCGGCGGAACCTGTTTCCGGAAATCGACGCCGAGGGCGTTCTGGTTTGGCGCGCGTCCACCTTCCTCGCCTTCGGGCCACTTGTACACGTGATAACCGCAGCCAACGATGCAGAAGTGGCAAGTCATGTTGGTTCGCTGGGCCGTGACAGGCGGAAGCACGATGCGGTCGTTGTCCTTAGCCATTTTCAGCTCCTCGCGCTCAAAGAACGTTAGCCTGCCGGCCGTATATCAGCCCTTCCATCCCGACTGCCGATACGGTCCCTGTCTTCTCGTCGTACTGAAGGCGGACACGAGGAAGGTTCTCCGTCGCCTGTCCGGTAATCATCTGTCCGGCCTTTTCGGCGTCGAACATGCTGAAATGGCAGGGACATTTAAAGACCTTCGTGGTTGGGTCGTACACGACGGGGCAACCCATGTGTGTGCACATGGCGCTGTACGCGACGATGTCACCGTCCGGTCCGACGCCGCCCGCCACGCGACTGCCGAGCTTGACAGCGGTACACGGTGACGACGCATCGGGATAGGTGAATGCGACGGGACTGTTGACGGTCATACGCCCCAGCTGCGCCAGGGATTTTTTCGGATAAGGAAGTGTCGTACGGCTCGTATCGACCGGATTGGTCGCCGTCGCTATGTTGGGTGCCAGCGCAGACGCTGCGGTTGCGGCGATTGAGCCGCCGCTGAGTTTCAGGAATGTACGGCGCTGGATTTTGAGTTCGCCCATGGTCATCTCCTCGCTTGAATCTTGCTGCTGTTGTCATTAGCATCAGAGCAACGGCAAGACATATGCCAAGGGCATTGCCATCTGCCGGGCGCGCATCTGTCGCGGATTATCGGTGCAGTGCTGCTGGTCGCCATTACCGTCCGGTAACGGTTCCCAACGGGGAGTGGGCCGTTATGTCACCAGGTCGTAACATGTACAGGCGTCGGATTCTTCGTCTCGCGCTGAGCCTTCCGCTTCTGTCGACTGTCCGGGTCGCGATAGCCAGCGAGAGCCCGCTTGTGGCGTTCGGCACCACCGGCGTAATTCTCGATAACGAAATAAATCTGCTGGATCAATGGAGCCGCGAACTCGGGGACGTATGCAGCGCAGACGTGCGGTTTGTGCAACGCAACAGCTACCGCGAAATCGACGACCTCATTGCCGATGGAAGACTCGATGTTGCGTGGGTTTGCGGTTTTCCCTATGTGACGCATCTTCAGACGATGCGTCTGATGGCGATTCCCGATTACGGTGGACAGCCACTCTATCGCTCATATCTGATTGTCCCGAAGAGCGACACGCATACAACCCACATCACGCAGCTACGCGACCGCGTTTTCGCCTTTAGCGACCCCGAGTCCAATTCGGGCTTTCTTGTGCCCACGACGGAACTCATGCGTTCGGGTATCCGGCCTACGCGTTTCTTCAAGAAATTCTTTTTCACGTATGCGCACCGGAAGGTCGTTGATGCGGTGACCTCCGGACTTGCCGACGCGGGCGAGATAGACGGCTACGTCTACGACACCATTGAGAAACAGTACCCCGAACGCACTCGCGATGTCCGTGTTGCGTGGCGGTCTCCGCAATATGGCTTTCCGCCAATTGTCGCGCGTCGTTCGCTCGATGAGGAATCGTTCCTTCGTATCCAGAAGGCACTGCTCGGAATGAAAGAACATGCGGGAGGGCAAACGATTCTTCAGCGACTGAATCTCGATGGCTTCGTTCGGGATGACGACAAGGTATTCGACGGGATTCGCCGGCTTGTGGCCATCCTGAATGCCGGGCCTCAATAAGGACGGTGCTTATGCTGTCCCATCTCAGCTATCGATACAAGATTCCGCTGGCGTTGAGCGGGGTTATTCTTCTGACGGAATTGCTGGTAACCATCGCGCTTGTGAGCTTGGCCGTCTCCGACGCGCGAAAGGACCTGGAGAGCAGCGCTGAGAATCTGTGTCGCGTTCTGACGCTGTCCGTGCGTGACCCCATGATGAAGGACGACCTTTGGCGTGCGTTTGAAGTCATTCGCACGCCCGTTGCAGTGAGGGAGCCCACGAACCCGCTGAAGGAAATCGTCGTGTTCGACGCGAAGGCTCGCGTCTATGCTTCAACATCCCCGCGCAAGGACCGTATCCAGAGTCCGGTCGCAAACCTTCAGCCCCAGTTCGGCGCGGTCCTTTCGAGTCTGCGCGCCGCTCATGCTCCGTTCTTCTTTGATTTCCCTGGTCTGTTCGCGGACCGTGATGTGACAGCTGGCATGCAGGTCAACTCCGACGACGGAAGCGTGCTCGGCTATGTCGTGCTCGTCTACGACGCCAACACGTACTACGGTCGGGTCAGGTCAACCCTGCTTAAGCTTGCCGTCGCAACGATTCCCGTGCTGCTGCTGCTCATGCCGCTGGGGTGGGTGTGGGGAGACCGGATGGCCAAACCGTTAATCCGTCTAACCGATGCGATGGCTCGCGTCGGTAAAGAACATCCATCCAAGCTCGGGGTGGGCATCACGGCACAGGGCAGTGACGAAATCGGGCAACTGGAGCAGCAGTTTCAGACCATGCTCGCCGAGCTTGCGCAAAAACAGGCGCTGGAACGGGAAGTCGTAGTCTCGGAGCGCCTTGCGGCCGTCGGACAGGTCGCTGCCGGCATCGCACACGAAATCAACAACCCACTCGGCGGGATGCTAAACGCCATCGATACACTGAATACGCACGGTGAACCCGACGCTCAGACAAGAAAAACCCTCGGTCTGCTCGAGCGTGGCCTGGCCCAAATCCGGTCGACGGTGGGTGCATTGCTTTTCGAGGCGAGACTTGACTCGCCCGCGATGAGTCCATCCGACTGGCACGACCTGAAGCTGCTGATAGCACCGCAAATACAGGCAAAGCAGGCGACCTTTCATTGGGCGGTCGAACTGGACGAGACTGTCGCATTGCCCGCCCATCAGGTTCGCCAGCTTGTTCTCAATCTGTTGCTGAATGCCGCAAAGGCCGTCGAAATCGGGGGAAGCGTTGACTGTCTTGCCGGGGTCAACGGCACGGGTCTGGGAATCACAGTCTCGAACACCGGCCAGCACATTTCAGGAACGGCGATGGAACATTTGTTTGAACCGTTTGGTTCGGTTGCTATCGCTGCGGGTAGACGTTCCTCCAGTCTCGGGTTGTGGGTTAGCTATCAAATCGTCACGCAGCTTGGTGGGACAATTTCGGTCGATAGCGCACCAGGACGGACAATCATTGCCGTCCTCCTGCCAATTTCACTTCCGTGAGAGGAGTGCTGCATGGGTAACGCGCTCATCTGTGTCGTTGAGGATGACCTCATCATGGGCGAGTCCCTCGCCGACCGCTTCCGCCTTGAAGGCTTTGAGGTGGACTGGCATACCGAGGGTGAGTCGGCACTCGACGCCCTCGGAAGCCGACCATATCAGGCAGTCATCAGTGACATCCGGCTTTCCGACATATCAGGCGAGGAATTTTTTTCGCGTGCCACATCGACGCATGTTGGCGTGCCGCCGTTTCTTTTCATCACGGCCTATGCGTCCGTCGAAACCGCTGTTTCCCTGCTGAAAAGTGGCGCGGCGGACTACATAACAAAACCCTTCGACATCGGGGCGCTGGTCGACAAGGTCAGAGTGCTCACAGGAACGGGAATTCCTGACCAGGCAATGCCCGCTCAGAGCGAGCTGGGGGTATCGGAAGCGATGCGACGACTCGCCGAGATGGTGCCAAGGATTGCTGGCAGAGCGAAGTCGATTCTGGTTACTGGCGAGTCGGGCGTCGGCAAGGAGGTGGTGGCACGGTTCATCCATCGGCACTCCCCGGGTGTTACGTTACCGTTCGTCGCCGTCAACTGCGGTGCTGTTCCTGACACGCTTCTCGAATCTGAATTCTTTGGACATGAGCGTGGCGCGTTCACGGGCGCCGAGCGCCAGAAGAAGGGCTATTTCGAGCAGGCGGAGGGCGGGACGCTCTTCCTTGATGAGATTGGTGACTTGCCGCTGTCGATGCAGGTCAAGCTGCTTCGTGCTCTTCAGGAACGTCGCATCACACGCGTGGGTGGCGAACGGGAGGTAGAAACGGATTTTCGGTTGGTCTGTGCCACGAACCGTGACCTGACTGAACTCGTCCGTCTGGGGAAGTTCAGGGAAGACCTCTTTTATCGCATCAACATCCTGGAGCTGCGTGTGCCAGCGCTACGAGACCGGCCGGATGATGTTCTATGGCTCGCACATCGATTCGTACGAGAAATCGCGAGCCGGCTAGGCGAGCCGGTCAAGCTGTTTCACCCATCGACGGAGGCGCGGCTCGCGACGTACAGTTGGCCCGGGAACGTGCGGGAGTTGCAGAACCGGCTCGAGCGGGCTTGCATCGTGTGCTCTCGCAATATGCTTTTCTCGTCCGATGTTTTCGAGGAGGACGGGTCTCAGGCCGGAGCAGCGCTGGATATGGACGCTCCGCTCGACGGCTACATGGCTGCGTGCGAAAACGCGTTCATCCGTGCGGCGCTGCTGCAGCACCAAGGCCACATTTCCGAGACGGCCCACGCTCTTGGCATTTCAAGGAAGAGTCTTTGGGAGAAAATGCGCAAACACGCGATTTCAGCCGAACCGCTTCATTGAAGCTAACTCGTCCGTGCATCAACATGCAACCGCCCATGAAACCTCTCATTAGGAACGAGCGGCTCGAGACCCGACTAGCGGACGTGCGTGGCCGAGTGCAGGGCGCGGGCTAACGGGAGGCTAGCGTACATATGCCGCGCTTGAGAACCTGGCGCCATTGGTTGGGTCCATCGCATGGATGGCCCAAACACCTGGATAGGCAATTTGACCCCGCGCAGGCATCGGTCGACATGCTCGCGACGCCAACGGCCTACGCTCGCTATCCGCCCGGGTTCATGTGTGGCGTTGATGCCTAAGTGTCGCCCCAACCCTGGACGGCCGCGGGGTGGATATCCAGCCTGGCATAAGCGCTGACATGTCAGATTTCATGCTTGTTTAAATGGTTAGCGTGATAGGCTCCGTGCCGATACAGAGCGACGGAGTGACCGTTCGAAACGATTAGCCTACAAGATGTTGACTGGAATCTTTAGATAGCTGACTGCGTTCTCCCCGGCAGGCGGAAACTCGCCAGCTAGGATGTTGACCTGCACGGATGCGGGAATGGTTCAATCAGGCAAAGGTTGACTGTACGGGAGTCTCATCCAATGAAATCGACCATATTTTTCACTACGCTAATCGCGATGGTAGGTCTTGTCGCGCCGTTTGAATCGTTCGCGGCGGACGCTGAACGTCAGGCAGAGGTCGCGCAGCGAGGTGCGGAGGTCATGCCGTTCAGCCTCCAGGCCACGACCCACATCTTCACGAAATCGGACGATGGCGGAAGCCAGCAGGTGATTGCGAAAAACCCGGCCGACAGCGTCCAGATTCGGCTGATTCGTGAGCACCTGCGTCAAATCCAGACGCAGTTTCAGCGCGGTGATTTTTCGGGACCTGCTCGTACTCACGGTACCGACATGCCCGGATTGGCGCAACTCAGAGCGGCAAGACCCGGTCAGGTATCGATTACGTACAAGGACATTGAAGGTGGAGGAGAACTTGGTTATCGCAGCGATGACCCGAAATTAGTGTCGTCACTTCACGCATGGTTCGACGCACAGATTTCGGACCACGGCGCTGACGCGATGGATGGGCATATGCATCATCAAGGGATGACGCAGCCATGAGTGCCATGCTGTGGTCCTCTTCGAGGACTGCCTTGCACCGCAGACACTGGTAGACACCGGGTGCGTTGATTTCAGGGCGAGAATTCCTCAAAGGCTCTCAACGCATGGGTGGCATACATCATCGACGGGCCGCCGCCCATATAGACGGCAGTGCCGAGCACGTCTTCCAGCTCGGCCTTTGTCGTGCCTAGTTTCACCAGCGTTTGGACGTGAAAGCCGATGCAGTCGTCGCAACGACATGCAATCGCTATCCCTAGCGCCACCAGCTCCCGCATTTTTCGGTCCAGAGCCCCGTCTTTTGTCCCAGCCGCAGCGAGTTGTCCGAATGCCGTCATCAACTCCGGTTGTGACGCGCGCATCGCTCGCATCTGAATAGATACCGCGCCTGTCAGGTCTTTGTAGTTGGAAATTCCGCTCATGTTCGCTCCTGTAGGTGGCGAGCTTTCAAGGCTGGGATGTCGTCGGTATTCGGTTCTCCAGTATGTCTACTGCGCACCGGCAGGCGGTGGCCCCATCCGGTATTGTTGCTGCAACATCATGTTATTCATCATCTCCTGCTGCATCCGCAGGTATTGGTCAGTCATATATTGACGTTGCCGCAGTTGCTCGGGCGTCAGGTGTGAATAGTAGCCACCCATATGGCCCCAGCCTCCCATCATCCCTGGCCCAGCGCCACCCATCATGCCTGGGCCCATTCCACGTCCCATCATCCCCGGGCCCCACATCCCGCGCATGATTGTCATCGCGCTTTGCATTGTGGCCCAGTGCTGCTCGAGTAGCTTCTGGCGTTCCTGAGGGTTTTGAGTTTTGCGAATCTGGTCCATCTGCGCTTGCATTGCCTTCATCTGCTCCTGAAGCTGAGTCAGATTCTTGTCGAACTCAGCTGCGCCAGGCTGCTGCGTTTTTGAACTGCCTTGCGGCGCACTTGTGTCCTTGGAAGCAGCTTGCAGGACCGGGGATGTCAATGCGACACCGACAGTCAGCATAACTAGAAGCTTTTTCATATCTCCTCCCTGTGGACGCGCGACTCGACAACAGAGCGTGTGCAGTCATCGTGCACACAAAGGCTACATGTCAGCACCGACCTTCCCTTGACGCTGGTCAACGAACAAGCTGGAGGCGGCCGGCAAGCGATTCGATTCTCCAAGCGAGGAAATGCAGCCCCATCGTCTGTGACTTGACCGAGGTCAATGACTCGTCGTTCAAAGGGACGAGCATGACGGGTGGATGCGGCTGCAGTCTGGCCCGACAGGAGAATTCGTGGGAGCAACGATGAGCAAACTTGACGTGTTCGAGCCGGCCATGTGCTGCGCGACTGGCGTCTGCGGCGTCGACGTGGACCCAACCCTCGTTCAGTTCAGCGCTGACGTTCGATGGCTTGCTGAACATGGTGTCGAAGTCGCTCGGCACGGCCTCGGACACGACGCGGCTGCTTTTGCGGCCAACCCGGAAGTGGTTCGGGAGCTGCATGCGGGTATGGACCGTCTGCCCATCGCAACGGTGGATGGCCGGATTATCTCTGTCGGAGCGTATCCGTCACGTGCCCAGTTGATTCAGAAACTGGGCCTCAAGGTTTCCACCGCCGACAAGCCGCACATCAAGGCCGGAGCCTGCGGTTGCAAGCCTGGCGAATGCTAACCGGCGCACCGATATGACGCTTCCTGCCGTTACAACTCGCCATCTCTTTTTCACTGGCAAGGGTGGCGTCGGTAAGACGTCGCTCGCCTGCGCAACGGCGCTGCAGTTAGCCGAAAAGGGTAAGGCCGTGCTGCTTGTCAGCACCGACCCGGCATCCAATCTCGATGAGGTGCTTGAGACTGAACTTTCCGGGCGGCCGACGCCAATTGCGCAGGTTCCAAACCTCCACGCGCTGAACATCGACCCGGGACTCGCCGCGGCAGCCTACCGCGAGCGTATGGTCAGCCCTTATCGAGGCGTGTTACCCGATGCGGCAATTCGCAGCATGGAGGAACAGTTTTCCGGTGGCTGCACCGTCGAGATAGCGGCGTTCGACGCCTTTGCCGACCTGTTGGGTGGTAGTGCCAGCGCGAATGCGTACGACCACATAATTTTCGACACCGCACCCACGGGGCACACGTTGCGTCTGCTGACACTGCCGTCGGCATGGAGCAACTTTCTGTCGACAAACACAACCGGCAATTCGTGCCTGGGGCCTCTGGCAGGCCTCGAGCAAAACAGGCAACTGTACGCAGCGGCGGTTGCCGAATTGGCTAATTACGACCGCACTACTGTCGTCCTGGTGACCCGACCGGAGGCATCTGCATTCCGTGAGGCGGAGCGAACCCGAATCGAACTAGCCGACCTCGGGGTCCGAAACCTTGTGCTTGCCGTGAATGGCGTTTTCAAGGCTGTCTCTTCTGACGATGACATTGCTTGCGCGATGGAAGAACAGCAGGGCGTAGCTATAAAGGCAATGCCGCCGGGTCTCGCAGCCCTTCCGCGAAGCGAAACAGGCTTCATTCCCAAGGGATTGGTTGGGCTGACCGCGTTAAGGGCGTATTTGCACCCTGAGCAGATTGCGGAGCCGAGAACAGATGTCCGGTTGAGCGTGGAGTTGCCCTGCGGCCTCCTGCCGCTCGTTGACGACCTCGAGAAAGCGGGGCGTGGGCTTGTCATGACGATGGGCAAGGGTGGCGTCGGCAAGACGACGGTTGCTGCTGCGATAGCACTTGAACTGGCTCAGCGCGGACACGCAGTCCTGCTTTCGACCACTGACCCGGCCGCACATGTGGCGTGGACTTTCCGGGAGTCGCTGCCGGGTCTGAGCGTGAGTCGCATCGACCCGGAGCGGGAGGTCAACCGCTACCGCGACGAGGTTCTTGCCAAGGCCGGTGCTTTTCTCGATGCCCAGGGAAAAGCGATGCTTGAGGAAGACCTGCGGTCGCCGTGCACCGAAGAGATAGCGGTTTTTCGTGCATTCGCGCGAACGGTAGATGAGGCCCGGGACTCGTTTGTGATACTCGACACGGCCCCGACCGGACACACCATCCTGCTGATGGACGCAGCGGAGGCCTACCATCGCGAAGTCATGCGTAGCCAGGGCGATATGCCAGAAGAGGTTCGCCAGCTTCTGCCACGTCTGCGCGACCCCGAGTTCACGCGCGTACTTATCGTGACGCTCCCTGAGGCGACACCGGTTCATGAGGCAGAGCGGCTACAAGCCGACCTCCGGCGGGCCCAGATTGAACCGTATGCCTGGGTCATTGACCAAAGTCTGCTCGCAAGCGGTACCCACGACCCGGCACTCGCCGAACGAGGGCGCTACGAGGTGCCATTTATCGAGCGCGTGATGAAGCAGGATGCGAAACGGGTTGTGTTATTGCCGTGGCAGGCGACTCCGCCCGTTGGTCTACATGGGCTGGAAGAGCTGGCTCGTGGACATTGACCGGTAAAGCGGGTTGTAGCGGACAGCATGCGCTGGCAACCACCGGACCGTGGGCGGGCCCGTGCTCACACGAGCACAAGGACCCTTAACATATGCCGCATCGATTTCGACTGGCGGAATCCCGGCGTACAGTCGACTGGGCTGTCACGCCTTCCGTTCGTACCAACGTCGTGACGCGTTGACCTCCTTTACGACGGCCAGCATGTTGGCGTGATTGATATGACGACGCACAACCTGATCGACACAATTGCGTTGTAGGCCGCTCGCCGCACAGCATCTTTTTCGACGTCTGTGCGCCGGTCGTCGCGCCTGATCCCGGCTAGGAAACGCAGTTCCTACTCATTGAACAGTTCGCTTCGGGCCGCACTCATGATCGTCGCGACGGCGGGATGACTGATGTGACGCTCGATCGAAATCGCAAAGAACTCTTCGACGATCGTCTTGATCTGACCGATCATCGTCAGCTTGTGCTCGGCCTTTAACTGACTCTCCAGTACAGTGGGTGCGAACAGCAGGCCGCGGCCTTCGCGGCCGAACGCCATGGCCATCGCCCCGTCGTCGAATTCGCCGACGATGTGCGGCGATATGGCATGTGACGCAAGCCAGTGATCCAGCTTGCGACGCACGGCCGATTCCGTGCCCGGCAGTAGCACCGGCAGCTGGCCGAGCAGCAGCGGGAAGCGTTTCTTGCTGGCCTTGATCAGTGTCTGCGCCCCGAAGCAGCCCAGCGTCGAACGGCCGAGGCGGTGGTTGAACGCCTTGATGTTGACGTCGGCCGGAATCGGGGCGTCCGTAATGATCAGATCGAGGCGATGCACAGCCAGTTGCGCAAGCAGCGCGTGCAGCTTGCCTTCGTGGCAGATCATGCGCACCGGTACGGAAGCGCTCAGCGCGGGTTCCAGTAACCGGTACGCGATGGCCTTCGGAACCGAATCTGCAATTCCGACACGAAACCGCGTTTGCGCACCTGATTCGTTCTCGCGCCGCACCGCGCTTTCGAGTTCCGAGCCCAGCGAGAATATTTCGTCCGCGTAATCGAGCACCAGCCGGCCAGCATCGGTCAGTTCGATGGTGCGCCCGCTCTTCCTGAACAGTTTTCTATCCAGCGCTTCCTCGAGCAGCTTGATCTGGCCGCTCAGCGTTTGCGGCGAGATGTGCAACTGCTCGCCCGCCCGGACGATCGCTCCCGCGTGCGCTGCGACCCAGAAGTAATGCAGATGTTTGAAGTTCACGCTCCCCCCGTCGATCAGCCAACGCTACGGTTTTTTCGAGGTATTGGCAATAAAAATACGAATTTTCTATTTGATCCGGTTCGGATAGATTGAAGCCTCGGACGTGGACGCCAGCGGGCGGCTATCGATAACGGACAGAGGTGATCTATGGCATCGGTTGCGCAATTTCTTCGCTCAAAAGTTTCGCAGACAGTGTGGACCACAGAGGCGTCCGCATCGGTCTACGACGCGATCGCGATCATGGCGTACCGGAAGGTGGGCGCGCTGATCGTCGCACATCAGGGGCGCCTCGCCGGCATCGTCACGGAGCGCGACTACGCACGGAAAATCGTGCTGATGGAACGCTCATCGAGGGATACACCCGTGCGCGACATCATGTCGGCGGAAGTGCGCTACGTCGGCCCGCATCAGACCACTGACGAATGCATGGCGGTCATGACAGAACATCGCATACGGTATCTGCCCGTGATTACGGCGCGGCAGGTGATTGGAATGGTGTCGATCGGCGATCTGATCAAGAACCAGATTGCCGAGCAGGAACTCACCATCCGGCAACTGGAGCACTACATCCATGGTGACGGTTTTCACGCTGGCCGTAACGGCGTGCAGACACAATCGGCGCAACTATGATGACCTGAAAATATTACTGTGTGTAATTTTAAGCGCGTGCGTTCCGTGCGCGTGATGCAGGTAGCCCCGACTTACCACTGGAGAGATTTTTTATGTTCACGCAATTCGTCAATCAACTTCGACGTGCTGCCGGTGCGGTGACGCGCGGAACCGCGGCGCTCGGTCTGGCGGGTCTGCTCGCGCTTGGCGCCGTGGCATCGAACGATGCCGAAGCGAAGCGGGTGGGCGGCAGTCAAAGTATCGGGCGCCAGTCACAGACGGTGTCGCCGTCTGGGCAAACGCAGCGCAGCCAGCAAGCCCAGCCGGCGCAACAGACCGCGCAGACGCCTGCTGCCGCGGCAGGTAACCGCTGGATGGGCCCGCTTGCGGGCCTCGCCGCCGGCTTGGGCATTGCGGCGCTGCTGTCGTCGTTTGGCCTGGGTGAGGGGCTGGCGCAAATGCTGTCGAATGCGCTGCTGATCGGCATCGTGGTTCTAGCGGGTGTGATGTTGTTCCGCTTTATCGCCAACAGACGCCGTCCGGATCTGGCGTATGGGCATGGCGCCGCGAACCGGCAGCAGACCAACGGTTTATCGCTGTTCAACCAGTTCGGCCAGGCGAGGTCGGACGCGAGGTCCGGCAACTGGCCGGCTGCCGCGATGGGTTCGACCGGAGCTGCAGGCGCCGTGAAGGCTCCCGAACTCGCATTCGGATCCGACCAGGCTGCTTTTCTGGCATCGGCGAAGACCCTGTTCATGCGTCTTCAGAGCGCGTGGGACCGGAACGATCAGGGCGACATGTTCGAGTTGACGACGCACGATATGTTCATGCGGCTCAAGCAGGATCTGGAAGCTCAAGGCGGCAAGCCGGGTGTGACGGAAGTGACGAAGCTCGACGCCGAAGTGCTGGGCACGGAGAGCAACGCCGATGAAACGCTGGTCAGCGTGCGCTTCTACGGTCAGATGCGAGAGGACGACGCACAGACTGCGGAGCCGTTCCAGGAGATCTGGAATCTGGTGAAGAACGCGCAAGGCGGTCAGGCGTGGCGCCTGGCGGGTATCCAGCAGATCAACCACTAATCGCGCGTTGTTGTAAGGGCATCGGCCTGCTGCATGTCTGTAGGCCGATGCCGTTCGTATTGCTCGGCAATCGCCGTTGCACAACATTGACTGAATCGTTTCTCCCCTGAATGCCGGGCTCCACGCCAGTTCAAGTGGCAGGACGATTGTCGGCGATGTTGACTCAGATGTCGACCGACGCGGTTGGCCGCAAGGCCTGCTCGCCGCGCTCAGGTACCAGTCCCATCGTAAGCTGGCCCAAGCAGCGCCTCGCACCATTTGGCTGGAAAACCTCTTAAAGGATGACCCTTGCTGCAGAGAAAGAACAGCGCATAGCACCCTCCGTTGGTGTTCGCAGATGTTGGGGAATCGAATTCTCGCCCGGCCCCGTCGCACGGCACCATCGTGGAAGAGAGCTCTCCAGGGATAGGCTTTCGCCTTTGATCTGTCGAACGTTTGCATCTGACCATATTCAGGAAGCAATGCACTTCGTCGGATCTAGTGAACAAGTCGGGAAGATCGTCGTCACCTTAGAATGAGTGCGCTTCGAACACGACAAGTCGAAGGCGCCTATCGGCGCCCTGGTTGTCAGAACGCCCGTAGCAATCATCCAGTACCCATTTCGATTTGGCGGCTCGCAAGTCCTGGTTGTTCGTGATCCGCGTTGTTAGTCTCCTGAAAGGCGGTTGCGCTCGGGTAACGGACAATCGGAAGAGCGGCAGTGAAGGGTCGGTTTGATGCGTTCGCCATCGGTACGAGTTCGCTCAAGGCGACGAATGCGTACAGTCGGCCAAAAGCGCAGACCTCCGGGATGAAGGCCTGGATTGGTGACAATCGATTCGGGGCGTTATTACTGGCAGTGCCACATGACCGTTGGCCGGAAGCCGGCTGCAATGAACATCGCCTATTCCCGTACGGCGCAGTCCGAGGCCGAAACACTCGTTGCCATTCGTATCGCCGCGATGCGTGAGAGCCTGGAGCGCGTTGATCGTTTTGACCCGAAGCGCGGGAGCGGTTTCTAACGTCGTTCGATCCTGCGTTGTGTCGATTCATAGAGGTCAACGGCGTTCGCTCGGGCTTCATTCTCATTCGCCCGATAGTGCGGCTCAATCAGGGCAATCAGCCTTAGCCACGGCACAACACTGTCCATCTCAGTCAGGAACTCCCACTTGCGTGTTCGCTTTGTCGTCAGATCCAGACCAGAGCCGAGTTGTGTCATCGACTCTCTCCGGAACATCCCTGAATCCAGGATAGTTCGCCTGCCTGTCCACGCCAGGACTTCTGCAGATCTTCCCTTCCTTTACAGAGAGTAATTCGAAAATACAGATACAGTCTCGTTCTTCCAGCAAGAAGCGGGCTGCCTCGGCGAAATTTGTCGAATTAGGAGCATTTTCGTACCAAAGTGGCAGACGCGCGCTATGCGGCAGGAACCGGAGTGTATTATTGTTTCGGGCAACCGCACGGTCCGGGTAGGCTTCCGCGCTCGCGTGATATCAAGGTGCTTTCGCATGGTTCCAATGCCAATCGTTCGCATGGATTGCTGGGCTGACTATGTCTGCCCTTTCTGTTATCTGCAGATGGATACCCTCGACCGATTCATCGAGGAGTCTCGCGTGCCGTTAGAGGTCGAATGGCACGCGTTCGAACTGCGGCCCGACCCTATCGCGCTCATCGAGCCGGACGGCGAATACATCACCAGCATCTGGCTCAAGGCAGTCTACCCGCTTGCCGCTGAACGCAATCTGAAGATGAAGCTACCGCCTTCTGCACCGCGTAGCCGCCTTGCCTTTGAGACCGCGTTCTTCAGCCGCACTGCAGGACGCTTCGACAGTGTGCATCGCGCTCTGTTCAAGGCGTATTTTGAGCATGGAAGAGATATAGGCAACAAAGACGTTTTGCTGGACATAGCGAACGAATGCGGCGTCGATCAGACGGCGCTAGCTGCATCCTTGGCCGAGCAGCGATTCAAGACAGTTATCGAAGACGATGAAGCAGCGGCCGGTCGACTAGGCGTAACTGGACTTCCTTTCGTCATGTTGACAAGCGCAAGTGATACGGCACGACCGCAGCCTCCCGTGGTCGTGCGCGGTGTCGCGCCAATAGAGCACATGACGGCAGCGCTGGACCGGCTACTCGCCGGTGGCCCTGCAGGCGGCGTTCGAACATCGTTGAAGAAGCGGGCTACATAGTGATTGAGCGATCCAACCCAGGCGGCCCCTATCCTTCGTTCGTCACCATACAGGTGCACGCGGTCAATGGTGTGGACCAGATACAGGAAAGGAGTTCGTCCGCGCAGTTCTTTGAACTCGCTACGCGCACGATTCAAACATATGTACTCGACAGCTACCGCTTCACTCACGCAACGGGAACGCTACGCCGGGTCAGTGGTGGCCTCTCTCCGACTCATCTGCAACTTGCCAAGGCCATGTTATCGGTTCGCGATCATGACAAGGTTACACTCGCGGCGCTAAGCCAGGCGTGCGGATTGTCGTCTGGTCATTTTGCGCGCGAATTCAAGCAATCAACAGGCTTGCCGCCCCACCGATGGGCGCTCAAAAACAAGATCGCTCAAGCTCAGGACATGCTTCTGTGCAGCAGCCTAACCCTGCAGGCCATTGCTTTGGCCTGCGGCTTTGTAAACCAGTCCCATCTGGGACGATGGTTCAAGCGAATGACCGGCACGAGTCCGAAGGCCTGGCAACGCCAGCACCTCAAAGTCGATGGCAGGCGTGATGCGCCCGGCCCGTGATTTACCCGCAAGATTTCTCAGGACGTTCATCAGCACATTCCGATTTCTCAATCTGCACCCCTTCATCAAATGCTGCGCGAGAGCGACGACTTCTGTCACCTCGTCGAAATAATCCCCGGTTAGGCGTTTCGAAATTCGCAAGCGTTGCCGGGCTCGAACACCCTCTTGCAGCGCCTGTATATTGCATCATTCCTGTACCAAACACGGCAGAAACAGATAGCTCTGAGCGGCCAGCAACCGCTACGATACTTATCGGCCGTTCCTGACTCACAGGTTGTCTGGTTGCTGGTTGCCGCCGGATTTTTTCGAGAACCATCAATCGATGCTCATACGCGGGCGCATCCAACATCGCGACCGAGCCGGCACAGGATTGCCCACACCGAACACACTATCTATCGTTCAACGGGATCTCATCGTGCGCAAAACGCTACTGGCTCTTGTCGGCACACTGACTGTTTTTACAACGTCCTTCGCGGCCACTTCTTCGGACTACCGTGAGCCGTTGGACGCGACAACTTTGGATACGATTCGATCCAGGTTCGGCCATCTAATGCAATTAGCCAATCGCCACGACTTCAAGGCGCTGCACGAAATGTTCTGGCAATCTCCTTCGGCCCTTCTCGTCGCTAAAAGCGCGGCCGCTTCGGAAGGGAACTGGGCCGGCTTCTGGGGCAATGATGCGATTGACCAGAAGCTGCACGACATCGGCACTTCAGGCCCAGTTGTGCTCCAGCCTGATTATTCGAAGTTCAAGGTGGTCGGCTTGACGAACGACGTGGCGCAATCCTACGCGCCGGTGACCATCACGGTCTCCTATGCGGGTCAGGATGGCACGCCAAAGCCGTTTCTGGTGTTGATCAACTGGATAAAAGTCGACAAGGACTGGAAGGTCGCTTCAGAGATCATCCTGCCCGTGCCGCCTGCCTCCGCTGCCAGGAGCTAAAACCGTGACCTTCAGCCTTCAAAACTTGTTCCATGCCGCCATCCGCGTATCGCGACTGGATATGGCCGATCCATCGACTGCTGCGCCAGTCAGCCCTGACGATCTGCGTGAAATCCGCGCGCTCTTCTTGCGGCAGGCCGCAGGCGAAACAGCACATGACATCGAGGTGATCGAATCTGTGCTCGCGCGCGCGCCTGCGGGGCAGATCGACCCGGTGAACTTCGTCGCGCGCGCCTATACGTTCTGGGGCCGTGAAGCGGTACTCGCTCATTTCCGCGAGGTCTTCGGCGGCACGTGGCGATTCGAGCCCGACGAAGATGCCATCAAAGTCATTCCACTCGGACGCGATACTGCGCACATCTATGCGCCCACGCGTATCACCGCGGGTGCCTCAGGTCAGCCGGTAGCCGTCTTCCAGTTTCTGGTCAACGAGATCGCGGTGCGTACGCCTGATGGGTGGCGCATCTCAGCGATTGTCCCTGTGCCGACCAGGTAATCCAAAGCTCCGTACTCGCTCGATCCATTCCATCTAACGGTGCATGGAGGACGCTCATGGTCCAAAGACTTAACGTCGAAATTGAAGCAGAGGGTGGCATCAAGCTGCGCGCCTGGTTGTTCATGCCAGACGCCAGGAAAGGCCTGCTGTCGGCGATTTCAATGGCACACGGATACGCGGGCACGCGAGAGCACGGCCTCGAGCGCTTTGCCCATGCGTTCGCCAGCGCGGGTTTCATCGTGCTGCTTCACGATCATCGAGGGTTCGGCAGCAGCGAAGGCGAGCCAAGGCACGACGTCGATCCTTGGCGGCAAATAGCCGACTGGCGTCGCGCGATTTCCTTTCTGGAGTCGTGCGAGGGAGTCGATCCAGCGCGGATTGGCCTGTGGGGTACGAGCTTCGCCGGCGGCCACGCTATTGTGCTTGGCGCGACCGATCGACGCCTTCGCTGCGTCGTCGCACAAGTCCCCACGCTCAGCGGCTACGAACAGGGGCTACGGCGGATTCCCCCGAATCGGTCAGCTCGCTGGAGGAAGCATTTGCGAACGATGAGCGTGCTCAAGCGCATGGAGAGCCGCCGATGCGACAGGCCATCGTCGGTGACGATCCGAACGTGCCGGCCGCTTATCGCACGATGGACGCGATGGACTTCTACCTTCAGCCCGTCTCCCAAGGGATGTGGGAGAACACCGTCACGCTGCGCTCAATCCGGTTGGCGCGGATGTACGAGCCGGGCATATGGATATCCCGGGTCTCGCCAACGCCGCTTCTGATGATCGTGGCACTACAAGACACTATTACCGTTACCGACCTGGCGCTCGGGGCTTATGAAAGGGCGTTGCAGCCCAAGCGACTCGTGACGTTTCCTGGCGGTCACTTCGATGGATATGAAAAGTACTTCCAGCAGACCAGCGGCGCCGCTGTCGACTGGTTCCGCGAACAGCTTTCGTAACGCCACAGGAGCCGAACATGCGTCATCTCTTTGTCGACATCGCCAACCAGGTCGCGACGCTCAGCCTCAATCATCCACCGCAGAATCGTCTCGCTGAGCAGATGATCGGTGAACTGGAAGATGCTTTGACGACTGTTGGCCAAAGCGATGCGCGTGCCGTACTGCTGCGAGCCGAGGGTCCGGACTTCTGTTTCGGGGGCGACATCTTGCCATGGGATGGCATGCCGAAGTCGGCACTTCGATCGCTATTCGAGCGTTACATGAATGCGTTCAACCGCTTCGAGCGCCTGCCGCTTCCGGTAATCGCGGCGGTGCAAGGCCTTTGTTTCGGGGGGGGCCTGGAGCTCGCGCTTCGCGCAGACATCGTCTTCGCCGCGCAGTCTGCACGGTTCGGCCACCCCGAACAGACGTTAGGGCTCGCTACGATGCTGGGCGGCATCTATCGGGTCGCGGAGCTGGCGGGCCGGTTCCGTGCGGCCGAGTGGGCGTTCACGTCAGAACAGGTCCCAGCGGCCACGATGGAGCGGTTTTGCGTCGTGAACCGCGTCGTGCCCGACGCGAAGTTGCTTGATGAAGCCCATTCTTTCGCGTTGAAACTGGCCAAGGGCCCAACTCGTGCCCACGTAGCACACAAGGCATTGCTTCGCATCTGGGCTGTCGGCGGCATCGATACCGCCGATCAGGCGATGTTCGACATTGCGATGCCGCTCTTTGACACGGAAGATGCGATCGATGGACTAGCGTCGGCCATCAAGGCAGCAAAGGCCGGAGAAGCACGGCCAGCCGTCGACTTCAAAGGTTGCTAGAACGACTCGCTGTTCGTCCGCACGAAAGCGGCGCGTCGCCTGTTATTCCAATACGACAACCCAGGATGGAAGACTAATCGTGACGATGAACAGACGTAGATTCTCCATTGCCCTTGTTGCCGGTGCCGCCGCTTCGCTTATCTCTACCCGTGTGACGGCGGCGACCACCACACCGGTGAAAGCACGCAATATCGTTCTCGTGCACGGGCTGTTCGCTGACGGCTCGTGCTGGTCGGAAGTGATCCCACGATTGCAGGCGGCGGATCTCAATGTCACTTCCGTTCAGAATCCCTTAACTACATTGCCTGACGCGGTTGCCTCGGCTCAGCGAGTATTGGATCGGCAGGATGGTCCGACGGTGCTGGTCGGACATTCGTTCTCGGGAATGATCGTGACGGAAGCGGGGATGCATCCCAATGTTTCGGCTCTCGTCTACGTGGCAGCACGTGCACCGGATGCCGGCGAAGACTACACGGCATTGGCCAGGACCTTTCCGACACCACCGGCATCCGCTGGAATTGTCTTCGACGGCGACGAGGGACGTCTGACCGAGGAAGCGTTCCTGCACGATTTCGCGGGCGACCTTCCCGAAGCGAAGGCAAGGGTCCTTTATGCTGTTCAACAACCTTTCCACAAAGCGCTGCTCACCGGCAAAACCACGAAGGCCGCGTGGCGATCGAAGCCGAGCTTCTATGCAGTCTCGACGGAAGACCGGACGATTAATCCCGACCTCGAACGTTTCATGGCCAAGCGAATGGGCGCCAAAACGATCGAAATGAAGGCGAGCCATCTCTCGCTGATCTCTCATCCCGACGAGGTCGCACAACTTGTCCTCGCGGCGGCCGGACAACGCGACTAACGGCGTTGTTGCCATAAGGCGTCGTAGGTGTCCGCTTCGATAACGAACAGGTTGCCTACGACCGATGCACGGCATTGGCTCACCAATTCGCTGACGTCGTCTGACGCCATAGCGGCGAATTTGTCGGGGGCGAAGTGTGCCAGACTGATGGTCCGAGATGGAATTCTGGCTCATGCATCATGCTGCGGGCGTACACGTCGCTGAGGTTGAGGACCTTCTCTCGAACTGCGATGCGGACGTGAACGGGACGAACCTCGGCGAGGCGGACATACTCGCGGGAATGCTCATTGATGGATTGCTGCTTCCCGTCCTCAGGGCCTTGAAATAGCCAACACTCACTCGTCATGAGCGTCGTCTCCGTAGTCCATGGAATCCGACCTGGTCAGCTGGATCTGCGGCCTGTCGTCAGTACAGACGTCGGTGCGCTCGCGAGGCTTCTTCGTGCGCCGGAGGTGCTTGACTGAACACCGACGCTGTCGGGTCGATCGTTGGGCGTGTCACCGCGACAATCGCGCTTCGCAGCGCGTTCTCGAAAAGGCAGGCTTTCCACTCACAGGCTTGCGCTGGCGCACGTTCACCTGCAAGCGGGGACGGGTGTCGGTGCTCAACTACAGCGCGTGATGCCGATGCCCGAAGTCGTCCGTTACGGCGCCGGCGCGTGCCGATGGCGCGAGCACACGTCGCGGTAATCAGCGGTCACAATTCCCCTCGAACTTGGGCAGCACACCCGAATCTGATATACCAGGGGGTGCGTCATGTACAGACTTATTGCGGTTATGGGATTGGCGATTGCACTATCGGGTTGCGTTTCGTATCCGGGCTACTACGGGCCGGATTATGCATATGGTCCGGCTTACACACCGGCCTACGGCTACGGTGCTTTCAACGTGTGGGCCGGCGGCGGTCCTTATTATCGGGGGCACGGCGGTTATTACCACGGCGGTCACGCATGGGGTCACGAAGGCGTCCACTGGCAAGGCGGTGGCGGACACGGACGCAGCGGCGGTCAAGGTGGTGGGCATGGCGGCGGACATGGCCGCTAGGACGATTGGGTGTGCGTTTCAGTGAGGATCAAAATGAAACTTATGATTTTAGTTATCGTTTTAGTTGGGACGATGTCGACGGCGTATGCGCAGTCGACTCGCGGTTTCGCTTCGATCGCGCAGCCCGCCAACAGCTCGGTCCAGTTGCCGATCAGCCGTTCCGCTGGTCTCCCGAACGGCCGATGGGTTCCGCCATATAGCGGGCCGACGTTGGCCAGAACACCCGCGCAGGCCTATCAGCAAAATGTGCAAGCGGAGCAGGACGGGCAAATTGCGCATCTCAACTCGATGTCGGCGGGCCGCCACTAGCACGCCGACACGAGCATCCAGGCGGCTGTGGCTGCCATTTTTCTCGGCGACGTCGCGCGCACGCATCCGCGCGCAGACCAGGCGCCTTGCATAGAGGTTCGCCGACGTCTCATCCATCGACAGTGACCCTCGGATCACATTCTCACTAATACGCTGTGACCGAAGATCATTTCGCGAGATACAAAATTTTTGTTGAGATGAGTTCGGTCACTCGTCGGCTGCATTACCACAACACGAAAAAGTTGGTCTCATGGGATGGCACGGTAATCAGCGATAAACCCGAAAAGAGTCCGACCACTACATAGCCAGAATCTCCCTCACCGCACTATCGATGAACTTGACATCGACAGCATTGGCCGCAGGACCGCCCGCAAAATGTCCCCACACCGACTCGATGGGCCGCAACTGCGCATCAGGTATCTTCGAAACCTCATATTCACTATCTTCCGGCGGGAAATACAGATCCGTGCGCCCGGGCATCACAATGGCCTTTGCAGTGATACTGCCCAACGCCCGATCGAAATCTCCCTTGTAAAGTGAGTTCGCGGAAATATCGCCGTTCTGCCAGCTCCACATCATCGACAGAATATTGTTGGCGTCCTTCTTCAAGAAATCCCCCTCCCAGAACTGGGCAATAAAGTCCTCGAGCGACCCATACCCCAACGCTTCCATGTCGAGGCGTTGACGCAAAAACGCCTGCGAAAATCCCCAGCCGGCAAACACACGGGCGGCAGCGCGCATTCCACGCGTCGGCGGCGCATCGTAGAAACCGCTCCTGAAATCTGGATCCAACAGCAATGGCGCCTTAAGGCCTTCGATAAACACAAAGTTGTGCCGCGAGCACCGAGCCGCCCCGCAAAACGGCAGAATGCGCTCGACCATCTCCGGATACATCGCGGCCCAATGGAATGCCTGCATTGCGCCCATTGACCAGCCGGTGACGAGCCTGAGAGACTCGATGCCAAACCTCTCGGTCACAAGGCGAAACTGCATCGCGACGTTGTCGTATAGCGTCACATGCGGGAAGCGGCCACGATCATACGGGGGCGGATAGTTGCTCGGCGAGCTTGATACGCCGTTGCCAAACATGTTCGGCACGATGATGAAATACTCCCGCGGATCGAGCCCCATGTGCTCGCCGATCAGCCACTCATTGTCGACATGGCTGCCGCTATAGAAGGTCGGATAGACAATCGCGTTGTCTCGCGCTGAATTTAGCCGCCCATAGGTCTTGTAGCTGAGCCGCATGTCAGGCAGCGTCGCACCGGATTGCAGCGCGACGCGGCCAAGATTGAAAGTTTCGAAGTCGGTCACTTGAGCCTCACATTTAATTGGCAACGACGTTAAGAAATCTTCGGGTGCGCTCTTCAGTCGGGTTGTCGATGACCTGCTGCGGCGTCCCTTGCTCGATCACTTCGCCGCCGTCCATGAAGACGACGCGGTCAGCGACATCGCGGGCAAAGCGGATTTCGTGCGTGACCACGACCATCGTCATGCCGGCATCGGCAAGGCCGCGCATCACGCCAAGCACTTCGCCGACCAGTTCTGGATCGAGCGCCGAAGTAGGTTCGTCGAAGAGCATCAACTTGGGCTTGATCGCGAGCGCACGTGCAATCGCCACGCGCTGCTGCTGTCCGCCCGATAACCGGTGCGGCAGAAAATCCGCGTGTCCGGTGAGGCCCACGCTCTTCAACAGCTCGCGCCCAAGCGCTTCCGCCTCCGCGCGCGGCACGTCATAGACCTGACGCTGTGCTTCAACGATATTGTCCAGCGAACTCAAATGACTAAACAGATTGAAATGCTGGAACACCATGCCCACGCGTGCTTCCGCGCGTGCGCGTGCGAGATTGTGCAGAGGCCGCACCGTGCCGCCGCCACCCGGCACTTCGCGATAGCCCACATACTGCGAATCGACCTTGATCGTTCCCCAGTCAAGCGGTTCGAGATGGTTGATGAGCTTGAGCAGCGTGCTTTTGCCGGAACCGCTCGGGCCGAGTATCACGACCACTTCGCCATGCGCGATTGACAGGTCGACCCCGCGCAAAATCTCGCGTTTGCCATATGATTTCCAGACGTTCTTGCACACGACAAACGGTTCATCGCACCGCCGCGGCGCGCGGCTTTCGTCGGGCAGCAGGGTGCTGATCCATGCGTGATCGTTCGTTTCTGGCTCTTTGGCGGTGACGGGCAAAGCAACCGGTGCGTCGAGAGGTTCCACATCACTCGTCGATGCACGCAGTCCGAACCAGGAGAACGTGAGCTTTCGGTCGCGTTCGTGATCGAAGATGCGTTCGAGCCACACCTGAAGCAAAGAGATCCCGCTCGTCAGGACGAGATAAATCACCGCCGCCGCGCCGAACACGGTAAAGAACTTGAAGTTCTGCCCGACGACCTGTTGGGAGCGAAATGTGAGCTCGTTGACGAAGATCACCGACGCGATCGACGTCAGCTTCAACATGCCGATGGTGTCGTTGGCGAGCCCGGGGATCACCGCGCGCATCGATTGCGGCAGGATAATACGGCGCAACGTCAGCAACGGTCCCATGCCGAGCGCCGCGGCCGCGGTCGATTGCGAACGGTTCACCGACAGGATCCCGGCACGAAACAGCTCGGCGCTGAATGCCGCTTCGTTCAAGGCGAAGCCGATAACGGCAGTCGTGACTTCATCGAAGCGCAAACCGATCAGCGGCAAAGCGTCGAAGATGAATACGAGTTGCAGCAGTTGCGGTGTGCCGCGCACGAACCAGATATAACTCCAGGCCGCTGAGTCCAGGGCCTTGAACCGCGACAGCCGCATCAGCGCAAGACCGAGCCCGAGCACGAGCCCGATCGACATCGCAATCAGCGTGATCTTTACCGCAATCCACGCGCCGCCGAGCAGGAACGGCGAGCCGACGTAACCTGCCAGCTCTTTGAAACCGTCGAGCACCTGAATGCCTTCGAGGCCGGCGGCCATCGCCGGCTGCAATACGAACATGGCCGCCATACCGAGGGCGCCGACGATCTTGTGTTTGATACGCAATGCCTTCATTTCCGAACCTGATCCATGACGCTGCCGGCACACGACGCGGTGTGCCGCGCAGGCTGCCTTTATTGAGTAAGTAACGTGGTCGGCGTTTCCAGCGACGGATCTACGCCATACTGCTGAAAGGTCTTCTTCTGGGTCTGATTGGCCTGCATGATCTTGAGTCCATCGGATACGGCAGCGATCATATCGGCGTTGCCTTTCTTCACGCCCACGCCGATCTTCATGCCGCTCGTCACCATGAAGCCGCGCATGTAGAGCTGAGGGTTTTGTTTCGCGAGCCCGTCGACGAGCGCGAGGTCGTACATCATGACGTCGGCGCGATGGCTTGCAACCAGGCGCGCGCCTGACGCGATATCGGCGGATGTCATGATGGTTACATCGGGCTTGTTTTCCGCTTTGCATTTGGCGGCTTGCGCTTGTGCCATCGACAGTTCGACAGTGCCGATGCCTGCTGTGACCGTCAGGCCGCAAAGCTTGGAGATGTCATCGATCTTCTTCGGGTTGCCGGCTGCGACCAGACCACCCGTACCGGCCTGCATATATGTGACGAAGCTTGTCTCCTTTGCGCGCTCAGGCGTGTAGTACAACAAGTCCCACATCACATCGATCTGGCCGGCACGCAGTGCGGGCAGCAAGCCAGGCCAGCCAGCGGTAAAGAATTCGGTCTTCACGCCAGCGCAGGCGAACACGGCGCGGGCCATGTCGGCATCGGCGCCGATGATCTTGTTGAAATCCTTGCCGTCACGAAACGCGTACGGCGGCGACTCTGGGTCCACGCCGATCTTGATCGTCTTGCCTGCGAGCGAGGGGTATTTCTGCGCCACCTTGGACGGTTCGCACGATTGCGCCGACGCGGCTTGCGCGAGGAGGAGGCCGGTGACTGCGCATAGCAGCAGCTTGATTGCCTTTGACATGAA
This sequence comes from Paraburkholderia azotifigens, assembly GCF_007995085.1. GTDB lineage: Bacteria > Pseudomonadota > Gammaproteobacteria > Burkholderiales > Burkholderiaceae > Paraburkholderia > Paraburkholderia azotifigens. The sequence goes on along the minus strand of NZ_VOQS01000005.1, from coordinate 941,107 downwards.
CATGGCGAATCCTATTCAGGTTGAACGATATAAGTGCGGAAGAAGTGGTACAGCGAAGCAGGCGTGAAGTGGTCTAACAGCCGAGAAAGTCCATGTGGCTTGCGATAGAACCCGGTGTAGTGATGCAGGTGAGGCCCTCGTCGCGCGCGCGCGCAATATGTTCGAGTGCCCGCCGCAAGTGACACAAACGATGTGGCTGACCCATCAGGTATGCATGCAATGCAATGCCCATCACCAGCGGCTGACGTGTGGATTGCCGCAGCATTTCCTCGAAGTGATCGATCACCAGATCGGCGAACGACTTCGCATCCATCTGGCGTGCGAGGATCATCGGGATATCGTTTACTTCTTCCGGATACGGAATCGCCCACAGGGGCTGACCGTTGCGCGTGTGCAAGCGCATGGGCTGATCGTCGTGACACCAGTTGAGCGTGTACTGATAGCCCGCTTCGACAACCAGATCGCTGGTGACATGACTTTCCGAGAGCCACGGCGACAACCAGCCCGCTGGCTGTTGCGCGCTCTCCGCCGCAATCCGCTCGCGGCATGCAGTGATCAGCGCGCGTTCGTCGTCTTCGGTCAGCGTTCCTTGCCGTTCCGAATTCGTATGACCGTGCGCGACCAGTTCATCGCCGCGCTGAGCGAAAGCGGCGACCAGCTCCGGGCAGTGATCGTAGAGCGCCGTGTTGATGATGGCGGCCGTCGGCAGCGCGAGTTCATCGAAGAGATCGAGACAGCGCCATGCGCCCACACGCAATGCGTACTCTCGCCACGCGTGGTTCAGCACATCGGGTTCGGGCATCACCGGTCCGATAGTTGGCCCCAGTCCTGCGCCGAATGCAAAGTGCTCGATGTTGAAGCCGATATAGACCGCGAGCCGAGAACCGTCAGGCCAACGATAAACAGGGCGGCCGTTGATCGGCAAATATTGAAAGCGCCCGTGGCCGGGCAGCACGCGATGTGCGGGAGAATTCATGATCCAAAGAGTCCTGTCGAGCGGCGCATACGCCGTTGGTTACGTCAGAACCCATGGTATGGATGTCAAAATATCCGCATCGAGCTTGTTGCGAACAAACTCTTGTCTATACGCGCATTGAAGGTGAAACGCGCTGCTTCACGAGTTGAACAACGCTTTTCGGATGATCGCGTGAACACCCCAGTTGCCGTCCACTACCTGCGTCACGCCGAAGTCGACCGCCACGGAAATCAGCGAGATCGCCTCATCTTCGGACAGGCCTTTGGTCGTCATCAGGAAGCGCCGCGCTTTGATGAACGCGTCGCGCATCGCGAGGTCGAGGGTCGATTTTTCATACACCGCGCTTTGCGCGTTCGCGCCAAACTCGGCGAGATAGTTTGGATAACTGAAGCCGTGAAGTACCCATTCGTCGGCGGTTTCGACCAGTGGGTAGGTGAGGTCTGCAAACGGCTGGCCGCTTAACGTATCTCTCTTATGAAGCACCAGTTGGAAGTCACCCGTAAGAGAACATTCGATCGCAGTGCCGCACAGTTCCGAGTCTCCTTGCGATGCATGCGGGTCGCCAATGGAGAGCAGCGCGCCGGGTACCCCGATTGGCAGGAAGACGCTCGCGCCGCGCGTTACGCGCCAGTTGTCGAGATTGCCGCCGAAAGTGGACGGTGGAATCGAATCGATCAGACCGTCCTGCTGCGGTGCGACGGTGACCACGCCGAAGTGCGGGCGCACCGGGATTTTGACATTCTTGAGAATGTCGTGATTCTCGACGACCGTCGAATGATCGACCGGCACGCCGGGATAATCGATCGTCGGATGCATCACTCCAAAGGGATCGCGCTGAGGCGTCCAGCGAAAGTTGTAGACCGCACGGGCGTAGGCGGTCTCGCCGGCGGTAGCGGCGTCGTCGATTTCATAGATGGTGACGACCTCGCGCGGTTTCGGCTCGGTCAATAGCTCGCGATAGTGAAAGCCCCACCACGCAGCGGCATTGCTGCCGAACGCGCGGCCGGCGAATTTCGGATTGGCGCAACCACGCGGATGAATATCGACTATACGCACTTCCAGAACATCACCCGGTTCCGCACCGCGCACGGCGATCGGACCTGTGCAGATATGCACGCCGATACCTTCTCCCGCACCGCGCCCGTAGATGGACGCGTCCATGGGCCCTGCGCCGCGGCGGTTGACGTTCTTGCGTCCAGCAGTCCAATGGAACACACTTTCGGCGCCAGGATCGCCTTGCACCATGCGCTCCCAGTCGTCCGCCGCGTGTTGCGTGAGCGTTTCGATCGTTACCGTGTCGCCGCTGTTCACTTCGAGCACGGGCTTAAGATCGTGACTGAAGTATCCCCAGTGGATGGTGTTGGCCGTTGCACGCAACAGATGATGACGCGGCTTGCCGGACTCGCGCTGTGTTTGTGTCGCAGGCGCTTCAGGCCGCTCGGCAGAGTCGGCCTCATCTGAAACTTCATGAGCCGTACCCTGCTCGGCAAGTTGTGCATGTACGATCAAACTCCCGGCATTGACAGGCAAGCCGCGCGAGATTCGCCGCACGAGATGACGCGCTAGTTCGAGACCCGCTTCGTGTCGAAAGGTGCGCGGCGACGCGCCATATTGCTCGCGGAACACGCGGCTGAAATACGCAGGATCGTTGAAACCCCAGCGAAAACAGACATCGGCAATCGAAACCTTTTCATACAGCGGATTCACCAACTCCGCACGGCAGCGTTCCAGCCTGCGCGAGCGCAAGTAGATCGAAAAATTCTGTCCAACCGCTTCGAACAGTTTCTGCAGATAGCGCGGCGAGACGCGCTCCTCTTTGGCTATGGATGTCAGCCCCAGATCGGGGTCGGCGAGATTGCCCTCGATGGTCCGACACACTCGCGAGAAGATCGCGGCCTGAGACGGCGTGAGTCCGCTGAAACTGCCTTCCTTGTCGTGAGCGGCGAGACTCGCAACCAGGAATTCCGCGAGTGCGAGTTCGAGGGGGCGCAACTCGTCGAGCGTTAGCGTCTCCACGCTTTCAGCAATCGAGCGCAGAAAGCCGGAGAACACGTGACCGATGCCGGCCTCGCCTGGCAAACGCCCGGCACGCAGCGAGAACGGCGTAAGAAGGCGTGCATTGATGGCGGAGCGAGGCACGCGGATCGCGAACGCGCGGAACTCGGATGTGAACGCCAGGTGGGCTCCCTCGCGCGACGACGCATAAATGATATCGCCGGTTGCAACCCGCGCACGCACGCCGTCGGCGACGAGCGTCACGCCGCCGTCGAGATGCAGCACGATCATGAGACTGTCGGCGCCGTCGACCTTGAACTCGATGGTTTGCGCGAATGCGGCCAGCGCGATCAGCTCAAAGCCGCTCGTCGACCTGCGCGACGTAATGGTTCCATGCAATGGGCGCCCGGCAGCAAGAGGCGCGCCGCAGTGCAGCCCAAGCCGGTCGAGCGCCTCGGTCCATGCGCGCAGGCGATCTGTCTCGGCGTACGACTCGGTGGTGAAACGCAGTAAGTCCAACCTGGGCTCCCGGACGCTGACGAACGTCAGTCGAATGATTCAAAGGCAATGTCCGTGCCATTGATAATGACGCAGCTAGCGCTGCGGCGCGCGGTAACGGTGCGTGGATGCACCGTTACCGCGCGCGCGCGCACTGCTCACACGCGACGCTTTTTCTTAGGAGGAAAGACGCTGCGGGGGATCTTGCAGTGAATGCCCTGACGGCCGTCGACGACCTGGGTCACGGAGAAATCCGCGGCAACGCTCATCAGCGAATACGCATCGTCACGCGAGAGTGCTTGCTGCTCGGTGAGGAACAACAACATATCGCGTGAAGCGTTTTTCGTCGCGATGTTGAGATCCTCATCGAAGCCATGGACGATCCAGAAGTCCGGCGTTTCTAGCAGCGGCGAGGGAAATGTGAAGTCGCGCCGCAGCACGATCTGGAACATGACATTGAGCGATGCCTCGATCGCGGTGCCGCTGATCTCGCCATCGCCTTGCGATACATGCGGGTCGCCAATCGAGAACAACCCGCCGTCCACGGCGACCGGGTAATACATGGTTGAACCCGCGCCGATGCGCCAGTTATCGATATTGCCGCCATGCGCGCCCGGCGGCACGGTGCTCACACGGCCCGCCACATCGGGCGCGACGCCTGCTGTGCCCAGATGAGGGCGCACGGGCACGCGAACGCCATCGAGCGCGAGTTCGCGGCAGCAGTCGCGAATCTCCGAACGCTTACCCGGCACGAGATATTTACCGGGATAGTCATACGCATAGAGCGCGTGAGCCGTGTTCGAAGCCTGATCGAGTTCATAGATCGTGACGCGCTCTTTCTCGAAATCGGTGAACAGATGGCCCCAATGCGCCGCGAGGTTAGAACCATAGTTGAAGCGCGGGGTCATTTGCAGATAGCGCACTTCGAGCAGGTCACCGGGCCTGGCGTCGCGCACGAAGATCGGACCCGTCATCAGATGCACGCCGGGCGCGCGATCGGACTCGGGAATCGTGTCGTAGAGCGCACGCACCTTGTCATCCATCATGAGGTCAGGTGCGTCACCTGCATGATGCGTGATCGCTTCGGCGCGAATAATGTCGCCGCTCTCGACAATCAACGCGGGCGCTAGCGTCGCATCGAAATATCCCCAATGAACATTTTTTTGAATGGCAGGCAAGTCGTAAAGCATGCTTTCTAAAGCTCCGTAAGAGTGTCCAATTGATCGACGCGACTGATGACCGATCGTACGGGCGACAGAATAGACAGACTTGGTTGACTGCGTACAAAAGCTTGTGTGTGGACGAATCCGTTTCCGTGTCACTCAGCTTACGAGGGTCTTGTCATGTCCAAGCCGAAACGCATCTTGTCAACTTCCGCATGCGCCACGTTCTCGTTCTAATAGTGCTGCGCGATCCGCCATCGCCCCGGTAGTCAGACTTCCCTTCATCCCCGTACAAGGATTTGTGCGCACCGGAACAAGTCCGCGAAATTTCCTCCACCTACGCTTGCGCTGATGCGATACAACAAGGCTTACATGGGGTAGGCCATTGACATCTGCCGGAGGGGTCTTCCGGATGCATACCAATCTCATCGAACACGGACATAGCTTGCTCGACAAAGGTGTTGCCTTTCGTCGCTGGCGCGAGTTCGTCATCGGCGCCGTCTGTTTGCTCGCACTCTTGATATCGGGCCACGCAAAGGCTGCCGCACCGGCTACGCCCGCCGAGTGAAAGGCGCTTCAAGCCAGGAATACGCAATTCAAGGGACAGTCACTTGTCAACGCGATCAATCCACACACACCTGGCTATGAAGCGCTGGATCCGAGCGACCCGAGCAAATACATCGGCTTCGATATCGACCTTGGCGAGACGATCGGCAACTGCCTCGGCTTCACGATGACGTACAAGCCGGTGACGTTCGCCGCGCTATTGACGAGGCTGCAAAGCGGTCAGGCTGACATCGTGATCTCCGACATCTATGCGACTGAAGAGCGCGCGAAGGCGGCGGACTTTATCACCTGCTCGAAGGTGTTCGACGTCGTCCTCGTCGCAAAGGGTAATCCGAAGAAGATCACGGGCATCAACCCGACCATGTGCGGTACCACTGCAGCGGAAAATACCGGCTATGTCGAAGTGCCGCTGATCCAGAATCTCGCACCGGCCTGCAAGGCGGCCAACAGGCAGGAGGCCGCGATACAACTGTACGACAACAACGCGAACTGCATTCAGGCGATCCTGTCGGGTCGCGCCGATACGTACATCAACGACGTGAACACGGTGGACCAGGCGGTGAAGGCGTATCCGGACAAACTCGAGAAGGCGAGTGCAGTGACGCTGCCGTACTCGGTCGGCATCGGTGCACCGAAGGACAAGCCTGAATTTCGCGCAGCCGTGATGGCGGCACTCGTCGCGATCCGGAGGGCGGGCATCGAGGCTGAGCTGCTGAAGAAGTGGTCGCCTGGCGCTGAAAATCTCGAAACACCCCAACTGATCGTGTAGAACTGATGGAACTGTTTCTGCATTATCTTGGCGTGCCGTATCTGCTGCGCGGCATCGGCTTCACGATCGCGGTGACGGTCCTCGGGCTCGCGGGCGGTGTCGTCGTAGGGTTGGTGCTCGTAGCGATGCAACTAAGCAGGGTCGGCCCGTTAGCGGCGCTCGCGCGCGGCTACACGGTGATCTTCCGCGGTACGCCGCTCATCCTGCAACTCGTGTTCGCGTATGACGCGCTGCCACATATCGGGCGGAAGCTGAGCGCAATAGGCGCCGCCGGTCTCGCGCTCGCAGCAAACGAGGGACCGTTTATCGCCTGGATCCTGCGGGCTGGCGTGCTCGGCGTCGAACACGGCCAACTGCTCGCAGGACAGGCGCTTGGCATGACACCGTCCGTCCTGATGCGCCGCGTGATCGCATCGCAGGCAATCCGCGCCATCGTGCCGGCGCTTGGCAACGAATCGGTCAGCGCGTTGAAGAACTCATCGCTGGCCTCGGTGATCGCCGTCGATGAGCTGATGTTGCGCAGCACGCAGCTCGCGTCATCGACGTTCGACTTCTTCTCGATCTTCTTCGCATTCGGGCTTATGTACCTGATTCTGACAGGGGCGGTTGCCGTGATCCAGTTGATCGCGGAAGCCGCGCTCGATCTCGATCGTCCCGCGTCCGGAGGTTTCGCGCGTTTGTTGCCGTGGCGCCATGCCGTTGTGGCGGAGGAGACAGCGCCACGCGCGCGAGCGGCGCCTCGGCCCGAGCCGCTCACTGCCGACCCGCTTCGCGAGAGCGATCCGCCCACACGCAGACCCGCGTACAGCCGGGCGGATCACGCAAAGCGCTACGCGGAACTTGCCCGGCAGGGCGCAGCGGTGAAGGTAAGCGACCTGCGCAAACAGTACGGCAAGCAGCCAGTGCTTGATGGATTCGATCTGACTGTTCGCTTCGGTGAAGTCGTCGTGGTGCTCGGTCATCGCGCCCACGCATTGCCGCGCCATCTTTCTGGCGGGCAGCAACAGCGTGTTGCGATCGCCCGTGCGCTGGCTCCCAATCCCCGCGTACTGCTGCTCGATGAACCGACGTCCGCCCTCGACCCGGAGCTCGTCGGCGAGGTGTTAGACGTGATCCAGCGGCTCGCGATCGAAGACGGCCTGACCATGATCATCTCCACCCATCAATTGCGTTTCGCCGATCAGGTTGCCGATCGCGTCGTCTTTAAGAGCGGCGGCATGGTCGTCGAAGAGGGCCCTGCGCACGATGTGCTCACGCATCCGAGGCATCCTTTGACGCGTCGATTTCTGAGCGTGATGGGCGCCGACAGCGGGTTCGAAGTCGCGTCATGAGCGTAGCGTGCGCTAACCCGCCGCGACGGTGACGTCGTGTTGTGTAGCGTTTCGTCGGAAGCATGAACCACGTGATCAATCAATGACGTGCAACGCGGTATCGGTTGCGCAAGTTATCGGCTGGCCGGTTGCGTCAACCAGTTCAGGCAATTGCGCCATAGTCGCTCGTAGCCCGGCCATGCCGAAAACTCGGGCGGGAGCCAGTGCACCGACATGTCGCTGGTCCATGCGAGCGTGCGGCCCGCGCCGAACTGTCCGGCGACAAGCAGCGGATGCCCGGTGCCGGGTACTGTCGCGATCAGTTGCGCATCGGGCTTCAATTCGACTTCGTTATAGCCGAGCAGATGAGGCCAGTCTGTGCCCAAACCTTCGACTACCGGATGCGCGGCGGCCACATGCGGCGTGAAACCTTCAGGCACCTCCACGCGATCGTCGTATGGCAGGCAGCGCACCGGCAGCACGTCTTCCACGGGCGTATTGCGAAAGCGGGCGCTACCGTTGATGCCCTGAAAACTCAGATACCCGCCGATCATCATCAGCCCGCCGCCGCCGCTGACGTAATCGCGCAAGAGCTTGAGTCGGTTCGGCGTGCGTACGCTTCTGATCCAGGTGTCGGGGTGCAGCAGCAAGGTATTTGCGCCGATGTCGGACAGGATGATCGCGTCCCAAGCGTTGAGGTCGTTTAGCGTCGCAGGAAAGTGCGTTTGCGCTTCGTGGCTCGGCATATGGGTGACCGCATAATCGCCATGCTCGAACAGTTTCAGAAACGCATCCGCGCCGCTGTGATGCGTGATCGACGCAAATTGGTCGAAGCCCTTGGCATGGGTGGCGGTGGAGGTCCACGATTCGCCGGCGAGCAGCACTTTCTTCTTCATGTGATTTCCTTGCGCAGGGTGATCGTTAGCTGGCGTTCGCGCGGCTCCAGAACACGCGCGCTGGATTGGCCGCCAGCATCGTTTCGATCTGCGCGTCGGTCACGCCATGCCGCTTCAGGCGCGGCACGAAGTGCTCGAGAATGTACCCGTAACCAAAGCCGCCGTAGCGGGTGAGCATCATCTTCAGAAATACGTCCTGCGAAAGCAGCACGCGGTCCACATAACCGGCGTCGATCAGCGCGCGAATCGCCCGCGCGTTTTCCTCATCCGAAGGCGACTGTGCCTGTTCGTCCGCGTAGTAGTAGTCCATGCCGATCATGTCGTATTCGAGCCACGCGCCGCGCTGCGCCAGCGAGTGCTGGTAAGCGACGTCGTAGAGGCTTGGATTCATATGACACAGCACCGTATGCTGCACAGCGGCGCCTTCCGCTTCGACAATGTCGAGCACCCGGTGACCATGCCGCACCCAGCCCGGGAGATGCACCGACAACGGCACGCGGGTCGCGGCGCTCGCGCGCGCGGCGGCGCGCAGCGACTTTTCTTCTTCGGCGGTAAATGCCGCGGACACGCCGATTTCGCCGATCAGGCCGGCGGCCACCTCCGGTTTGCGTTCGAGCGCGCCCACCTCGAACATCAACAGTTCGGCGAGTTCTTCGACTGAACGCTCCCGTACATAGGCGGGATGCGAGGGTTCGAGGTAAAAGCCCGTCGACATCACAATATGCAGGCCGGTGCGGCGCGCGATCTGCTGCAGTGCCGCCGGGTCGCGCCCGATCCCGATATTGGTCGGGTCGACCACGGTCGCGCCGCCCAGTTCGCGAAATTTGAGCAACTCTTCGACGCCAAGATCGACGTCGACAAGCCGGCAGTTGTCGCGGTTCATTAGCGGATTCATGCGCAACGCGCCGAGTATCCCGATGTGGACTTTCTGTTCGCCGATATGGCCTGCCGCGCAACATGCGGGCGGCACCCATTTGTTCGACGCATCGATCAGGATGTGCTCGTGCATCAGCGTGATGCCCATCTCGCTGACGGGCACCCGTCCCAGGACGGTCATCACGTAGCCGCTGTCGACGCCGACGGTCGGCTGGAGCAGGGTAGATCCGGACACTGTCATCGCGTGCCTCGCGTGTGCCCATGTTGCCGCCGGGCAGTCCTGGCAGGTGGGCCAAAGTTAATTAACGCGCATCACAGTAAAACGCTTTACTAGAAATTATGTCGATTCAAGCCTGGCTGTCAACGAAATCAAAAAAAACACAGTTGGAAATATCCGGGCACACACATTGAACACCTGAACACCATTTTGGTGCTTGTTTATAGGTATTTTCCACAGGAATCACTGAGCAGGTCAGGCTGCATTTCGCATGCGGAAAAATTTTGGCAAGCCGCTTGACAATCGAAATATGGTTGCATTCAATCAAGTAAAGCGCTTTACAAGTCCGCAGCGCAGCAACCAGCCATCTGATGAATTTTCCTGTGAGGTACGCGTGACGCAACGCCGTTTCATACCGGGTTTGAAGGACGTGGCACGCACAGCGGGCGTTTCGATGACCACCGTGTCGCGTTACCTGAACGCGGATCTCGTGCTGCCGCCCGACACCGCGCAACGCGTCGATACGGCGATCCGCCAGCTCGGCTACGTGCCGAACCCACATGCGCGCAGTCTCGGCCGCGGGCGTTCGGACACGATCGGCCTCGTCATACCGACCATCGCCAACCCGTTCTTCGCGCTGCTCGCTGCCGCCGTCGAGGAGGCAGCCGAAGCGAAGGGCTTAGGCGTGCTGCTGAACGCGACGTCGAACAATGCGAGCCGCGAATTGCAGCACGTGGCGCGGATGCGGCGCAACCAGGTGAGCGGCCTGCTGTTCGTCAGCGCGCATTACCACACCCCCGAACTGGTCCAGGCGCTGAACGACACGCGCGGCCTCGTGCTGATCGACGAAGACATTCCGGGCGTGCACAGCGCGAAGGTGCTGTACGACAACTATCGCGGCGGTTGGCTGGCCGGCGAGCACTTCGTCGAACATGGTCATCGGCGCATTGCATTCATCGGCGGCCCGTCGGAACTTGCGAGCACGCGCGACCGCTTTGCCGGCTTGCGCGATGCGGCCGCGCAGGCGGACGCCGAAGTCACGTTCGAAATGTACGGGGCTTATGCCGCCGCGCACGGCGAGGACGCGGCGCGCGCGCTGTTGAGCCTCGGGCGACCGCCGACGGCCGTATTCGTATCGAGCGGCGAAATCATGATCGGCCTGCTCGACGCGCTGCATCGCGCCGGCGTGGCGGTACCCGAACGTCTGTCGCTGATCGTGTTCGACGACGCGGGCCCTTTGCATCTGTTCGATCCGCCGTTGACCGCGATCCGCCAACCGATCGCGGAGCTGGGCGCGCGTGCCGTGGAACTGATGCTTGCCGCTTCGCACGGCGACCCCGCAGAAACCGAAGTCCGTCTTCCGGTGGAGCTCGTGAAACGGGCTTCCGTGGCTCCGCCGGCATCCGTCTGATTGCTGCCCGTACTCTGGAGGAGTTATGAACAAGGTACTACGTTTCGCGTTTAGCTGTTCCGTCGCGCTAATGGGCCTCGCGGGCTTCAGCGCGCCTGCGCCTGCAGCCGGCACGCCGACTTACGCGCTGATCGTGATCAACCAGCAGGCGGCTTTCTTCAACCAGATGCGTGCCGGCGCCGAGGAGGAGGCGAAGAAGCGTGGCGTCAAGCTGGTCGTGTTCAACGCCAATGACGTGTCGTCAGCGCAGGTCAACGCGATCGACGACTACGTACAGCAGAAAGTCGACGGTATCGTGGTCGATGCGATCGACGTGAACGCGGTGCGCGGTGCGATCCGCAACGCAACTGCCGCGGGGATTCCGGTGGTGGGACTCGACGCTGTGCTGCCGCCGGGCCCGCAGAAGGCGCAGGTTGCCGTGGACAATACGGTCGGCTCGAGGGAGCTGGCGGCGCGCTATCTGGACTACGTCGCAAAGAACCCGCAAGGCAGCGCGCATATCGGCATCGTTGGCGCGCTAAGTTCGGTGATCCAGAACACGCGCCAGAAGATCTTCCAGGACGTGATCGCGGCGAGCGGCAAGGTGACGGTGGCCGGTGTGGTCGACGGCCAGAACACTCAGGACGTTGCGCTTTCGGCCGCCGAAAACCTGCTGACCGCCAACCCCGACCTCGACGCCATCTACGCGACCGGCGAGCCGGCCATGCTGGGTGCGATCGCCGCGGTGCAGGCGCAAGGGCGCGCCGATAAGGTGAAGGTGATCGGCTGGGACCTCGCGCCGGAAGTGATTCGCGGCATCGACCGGGGCGTGGTGCTCGGCGTGCTGCAGCAGGATCCCCCCGCGATGGGTCGCGCGGCGATCGCGCAGATCGATAACGCGCACAACGGCAAGCCGGTGCAGCAGGTGGTGATGACGCCGGTGACCTACGTGACGAAGGCGAACGTCGGCGCGTATCGCAACCTCTTTGCGGCGAAATGACCATGCAGGCGCTCACCACCATGAAGCCAACCCCGACCGCCGCAGCCGCCAGGCCGCGCGTGCCGATTCTCGCGATGAAGGGCATTCGCAAATCGTTCGGCTCGTTTCCCGCGTTGCGTGGCATCGATCTCGATCTTTACGCCGGCGAATGCGTCGGCCTGATCGGCGACAACGCGGCCGGCAAATCGACCTTGACCAAGGTGATGGCAGGCACCTATTTGCCCGACGCCGGCACGATTCACATCGAAGGCAACGAAGTGCGCTTCACCGGACCGGCCGACGCGCGGGCCCGTCACATCGAAATGGTCTATCAGGATCTGAGCCTGTGCGACACCGTCGATGTGGTCGGCAACCTGTATCTCGGGCGCGAACTGTGCAAGGGCGGCATGCTGCAGCACAAGCGCATGCTGGCCGAAGCGCGCACGCTGCTCGACCGGCTAAAGATTCGCATTCCGAACCTGAGCAACACCGTTGAGCAGTTGTCGGGCGGGCAACGGCAGTCGATCGCGATCGCGCGCGCCGCGTCGTTTTCGCCGCGCGTGCTGATTATGGACGAACCCACGTCGGCGCTCGCCGTCGCAGAAGTCGATGCAGTGCTCGACCTGATCAATCGCGTCAAGGCGCAGGGAGTGGCCGTCGTGCTGATTACGCACCGGCTGCAGGATCTGTTCCGGGTCTGCGACCGGATCGCCGTGATGTACGAGGGCACCAAGGTTGCCGAGCGGCAACTCGACGAGACCAGCCTCGAAGAACTGGTTCAGCTGATTGTCGGAAGGAGACACGGATGAGCACCACGCCTTATACCGAGCGCGAATTCGGCTCGCGCTCGCGCGACTACTTTGCCAATCACGCGCAGGTGCTGTCGATTGCCGGTTTCTTTGTCGGATGTTGCGTGGTGTTCGCGCTCGGCAGCAACACGTTTCTGACCACGGGCAATGCGCTAAACGTGTTGCGTCAGCTAGCGCCGATTCTGGTGGTGGCGATTGCGATGACCTTCGTCATCACGACGGGCGGTATCGATCTGTCGGTCGGCTCGATGGCCGCGCTGACCAACGCGCTGGTCGCAATCCTGATCCAGCATGGCGTCCCGTGGCCTGCTGCGATGCTGGCGATCCTCGCGCTCGGCGGCGCTATCGGCTGGCTGCAAGGATGGATTTCGGCCAGCCAGGCCATCCCGTCTTTCATCGTGACGCTGGCCACCATGTCGACGCTGCGCGGCATTGCGCTCTATTCGACCAAGGGCTTTTCAGTGCCAATCGAATCGGGCACGGGCTTCGACTTCATCGGCACCGGCATGCTGTTCAACGTACCGGTGCCGGCATTGATCGCTGTGATCGTATGCGTGCTCGGATACGTGTATCTGAACCGCGGTCGCTATGGCCGACGCGTGGTCGCAGTCGGCGCGAATGCCGAAGCTGCGCGGCGCGCCGGCATGCCGACGCTGCGCATCAAGAGTTCGGTGTTCCTGCTGACCGGTCTCGCCTCCGCGGCGGCCGGGTTGATTCTCGCGTCGCGGCTCGGCTCGGGCTCGTCGAATGCGGCGGTGGGCTTCGAGCTGGATGTGATCGCGGCAGTTGTGCTGGGCGGCACGTCGCTGATGGGCGGCCGCGCCACCATCACCGGCACGATCCTTGGCTCACTAACCATCGCGGTGATCGGCAACGGGCTGATTCTGATGCACATCTCGCCGTTCTTCACGCAGATCATCACCGGCGTGATCATTCTCGGCGCGATCTGGTTGAACACCCGGGTGTTCGGCCGCTACAAATCGTCAAAGAAATAGCGAGGGCTTCTGTTAGATGACTATGCAACATCCAACGACTCACACGGAACGTCTGCTCGCGGCCAATGCCGGCCCGTGGCAGGCCATGCAGGAGCACCGGTTTGTGGCCGACATCGAGCGCAACCGTTTGCCGGCAGACACGTTCAACCGTTACTTGACGTATGAAGGGCGCTTCGTCGAAACCGCCATTGGGATATTCGGCCATGCGCTGATCAAGGCGCCAGCGATCGCGCAGAAACACTGGCTGATCGGCGTGCTGCACGCATTGTCCACCGAGCAGGTGCCATATTTCGACCGTACCTTCGCAGCGCTCGCGTTGCCGGCGCCACGCAGCGATGCGCGGCTGCCTGCTGGCGTCACTGCATTCGATACCGGCATGCTCGAAATTGCGCAGCAAGGCCGGTACGAAGACGTGATCGTCGCGATGCTGACGGCGGAATGGATGTATGGCACCTGGTGCACGCGCGCGAACCGGACGCTGCACGACAACGGCTACATACGCGACTGGGTCGCACTGCACGCGGAAGCTACGTTCAATGCCCAGGTGCAATGGCTGAAAGCACAGGTGAACGGCTGGAGCGCGGAGCAGTTCGATTTCGAGCGCAGCAGCGCGATCTTTGCGAAGGTGCTCGCCCTGGAAATCGATTTTCACAGTGCCTGTTACGAAGTCTGACGACTATTGCGGATACGATCAAATGAGCACACAACCCGTTTTCAAGCAAAAACCCAACGCGATCGAAGGCCTGTTCGGCAGACGTAAGGCCGTGATCGGCGTGATCCACTGTTTGCCGCTGCCCGGCGCGCCGCACTATGAGGGCCAGCCGATCGCGGAGCTCGTCGACTATGCGGTCAATGAAGCAAAAGCCTATGCGCAGGGCGGCCTGGACGGCATCATCGTCGAGAACCACGGCGACATTCCGTTCGCCAAACCCGAGGACCTCGGGCCCGAAACCGCCGCGGCGATGGCCGTGATTGCCGACGCGGTGCGGCGTGCAGTCGGGCTGCCGATCGGCATTAACGTGCTGGCCAACGGCGCCGTCCAGGCGCTCGCCGTGGCCAAAGCCGCCGGCGCGTCGTTCGTGCGGGTGAACCAGTGGGCCAATGCCTACGTGGCCAACGAAGGCTTTATCGAAGGGCCGGCGGCGCTGGCCACGCGCTATCGCGCCCGTTTGCGCGCGCAGAACATCAAGATCGTCGCGGACGTGCACGTTAAACATGGCGCGCATGCGATTACGGCGGACCGCTCGCTCGCCGAACTCGCGCGCGATGTCGAGTTTTTCGATGCGGATGCCGCGATCGTGACCGGTCAGCGTACCGGCGATTCGGCCACGGTGGATGAACTCCTGGCTATTGCAAAGGGCACCTCGCTGCCGGTGATGATCGGTTCGGGTGTGAATCCGTCGAACGTCGGCGAGCTGTTTACCGTCGCCGATGCGGTGATCATCGCCAGCTTTCTGAAACGCGATGGCGTGTGGTGGAATCCGGTCGACCGCGAGCGGGTCGACGTATTCATGAGGGAAGCCGTGAAGGCACGCGCATGAAGCGGCTGTTCGTGGTCGGCAACGCGGTGGCGGATCTCACCTTTCTGGTGGAGCGCGCGCCGCGCGCGGGCGAATCGTTGCTGGCGGTGGCCGTGCAGCGTGCCCCGGGCGGCAAGGGGCTGAACCAGGCGGTGGCCGCGCATCGCGCCGGGGCGGGAGTGGTGTTTCACGCAGCCATCGGCAACGATGCGGAGGGAACGGGCATCCGCAAGCGGCTCGAAGCCGAACAAATGCATGCGTTGCGCATGGTCAGCTGCGGTGTCGCGACAGACATGTCGGTCGTCACCGTCAGCCGCAGCGGCGAAAATTCCATCGTGACGGCCGCTGGCTGCACGCGTGCGCTCGATACACCGCAGGTGGTCGCGCAGATTGCTGACATCGACGCAGGCGATACGTTGCTGATGCAAGGCAACCTGTCTCTCGACTGCACGCTCAGTGTGATCGAACATGCACGCGAAAGGGGCGCTGCCGTCATTGTCAACGCGGCGCCGTGGTGCTGGCCGGATACGTCGGCGCTCGAGCGTTGCGCGGGGGTGATCGCCAACGAGGGAGAGATTCGCGACATCTCCGGCATTGACGAGCCCGAGCAAGCGGCGCTCTGGCTGCTGGCGCGAGGACCTGAATGGGTAGTCGTCACCCTTGGCGCACGCGGCGCATTGCTGGTGCGTGCCGACCAGGCGGTGCATCTGCCGGCGTTGCCAGCGGTGGCGGTCGACACGTCGGGTGCCGGTGATGTGTTTTGCGGCGTGCTGGCGGCGATGCTTTCGCAGACTGCGCCGTTGCTGCCGGCAATCGGCTGCGCGCAACGGGCTGCTGCGCTGGCCGTCGAGCGGCACGGCACCTTTGCGTCGATTCCGGCCGCCATAGAGATGCGGCAGATAATGCAGGCTGTGTCCAGCGAACCGTCCGCGGCAGCTTGTACCGCAACTGGAGCACTCGCGGCGGGTTGACGAGCGGCGCGCGGCGGATCCGTCGAGGCAAAGGCGGCGTGTCCAGACGCGTGCCGTGCAGCGATCATTTGCATCGGTTTGCAGGACTCGCTGAAAGCAGGGATCGAAGCGCTGTCCGGCTTCAGTCTCGCCGGTGTCAGAGTGAGCGTGTAGTTCGACGAGCAGGGCACGGCGATGAATGGGAGCGCTATAGAAATACGCGCAACTTCGACAGCGGCAGCGCGGACCGGCCAGGTCATCCCCGCGGGATCAGTATTCGGTGGAAATCAACAGGCTGGCCCGACAGTGGCGATTGGCTGCGACCGGATCAACATGGGGTAATCGTCCTTTTCGTGCATGTATGGCCCCGGTGCCTTTTTGCAAGCTTCTTGTTCGTGATGTCGAAACGGTCTGCATGCATGTATCGGGCTTGCCTAAAAGAGCAGCCGGCACGAAAAACAGGCTTAAGGATGCTGGTTCAACCAATTTCGTCATCGCTTTTGAGAAGCTTCGCAAACCAGCGCTGGTGGTACTCTCCGCTGAAAACTGTTTGCCCACGCCGCGATACCTGGCGAGACGTAACTGGCCTCGCCGCTGAGCAGCGCCTGGATGATTCGCGCGTTCATGTTGGCCAGTGCGACCGCAGTGCAATTGTGTCCGCGTCGGGCGATCATCTGTTGCAGCCAAACACTATGTGGATCGGTTTTACCCTTCACAAGTCGGAGGCGCTGCTTTGGGCGTATTTCCCGACGGGTCGTAAATACCGTTGAAGTGGACACCTGGTGCGTCGACGATCAAATCGTGAGCCGCGCGACGGTCAGGGCGCTCGCCAATGCGCGGGGAACCGGTATCGCGGGCGTCACGGGCGCATCCGGGTCGCGGTATTTGCCCGAGTGGAAGTTCAGGAGGTCTGGTCGTGATCACCACGCATTCGCAAACCGACCGCATGAAGCCCCTCGGCACCAGCGCGCCTGATGCACGCATCCGTAACTGGGTGTTTTGCCCGCACATCGGTTTCGAAGAGGCCTTGGATAGCTGCCAGGTCTTGCCGAAACAGCATGCGACCCCCGACCACGTACGCGAGCGTTACCGTACGCTGTTTCGCGTGTTCTGCCGGTTCATTCTGGAGCGACAGATCTCGATTCTCGAACTCGACTGGATTGTGTATGCAGACTCGCTTGGAACGAGGCTTCGGATCTGCCCACCTTGATTCCAAAATCCGGCATGCGTGTCCGTTACCGCGCCTACCTGACGGTAATCCGCCTTGCTATGGACTATCTGGTCAAGGCCGGTTATCGCGCTGACAACGCGGTAGACGATCAGCGGTTGCATTTGAACGGCTAGACGAAGGGTGAGGCCGCCCCGATCGTCGCCTGGCAGGCTTGCCGCGCTGAGTCACGCGGACTCTCACACGCCGGACGGGGCGGGCATGCGCTTCGCGCAGCCGCCCACGACGCGGTCAGGGCGTGCTCACTGGCAGCGGCAACAAGCGCAGCCCGGCAAACGTGCATGCGGAATTCAGCAGAAGGAGGAACGCGCGCAGCACCTGGAGCTTCAGTGTCCCGATATGGCGGAACCGACCGAATCCCGCTTTGGTCTGCCACACTCCGAGGGCGATCGCCTGTATGAGGTAGCGCCCAAAGAGAATGGCGACCAGGGGGACCGATGAACCGATGACCTTAACAACGGAATCGCTTGCAGCAAACGTGGCGGCGGTAACTACCATCAGAGCGACACCAGCTTCGGCTGTCATTGGGATGTTTGCAGTTGGAGTATCCCTATAGTCCGATGAACGAAACAACTGCTGCAGATGCGATTGCTCCCAACGTGCATTGTCATTTTCGTCTAGGAAGTCGCGCATCACGTTCGGCGGCCGCGCAATCCGGCCGAGGCGCGTTGCTTGAGAGACGACCGACCCCCCGTCGTGAATTACGGGAAGTAGCCGCTGCTGGAGATCGACTGGCAAAACCATCGAACTGTCGAGTGTGTGAAGCACGAAAAGTCTCCCATTTTTTCGACCCTGATGGTCAGCAACCGTAGCCAACTGATACTGCACGTCGTCAGCATGAATTGCTCGATCGGTGTGCAACATTCGGCTGCCGTAGCCAACTCATAACAGCGCTCAATCCTCAACATAAGCTCTTCTCAAGCATTTCGGCCGATGACGGCATCGCCGCTAGTCTGCATGCAGTCTCGCCGGTTCTCGCGCTAGAGCATTAGCGATGGTGACTGATGGCGACTTTGGTCCACCATTTATGGAGTTGAAGATGAAGCCCGTTGTAAGGTTGGGATTGCTCGCGGCGTCTGTGTTTAGCGTTTCGGCGATGGCGTCACAGATCACCTTTGTTTCCTGGGGTGGTAACTACCAGGATGCACAGGAAAGGACTGCCGCGAAGCCTTTTATGTCGAAAGCCGGTGTTCAGGTCAGGAGCGATTCATACAACGGCGGAATCGCGCAGATTCGCAGTCAGGTGCAAACGAACAACGTGTCATGGGATGTCGTCGACATGCAACTCGCCGACATCACGCGTGCGTGCGACGAAGGTCTGCTCGAGAAGATCAATCCTGCCAGTCTGGTTCCGGCGCCCAACGGCACGCCGGCGAAGAATGACTATGTCGCCAACGGCGTCTCCGAATGCATGGCAGGCAATATCGCGTGGTCGTCACTGATCACTTACAACAAGGACAAGTTCAAGGGATCCGAGCCCGCGAAAGTCGCCGACTTCTTCGATCTGAAGAAGTACCCGGGCAAACGCGGGCTGCGCAAGTCGCCTGAGGGAGCGCTGGAGTGGGCGCTCCTCGCGGACGGCGTTGCTCCAGCGGACGTGTATAAAGTTTTGGGCACACCTGCCGGAGTGGATCGGGCTTTCAGAAAGCTCAATACGATCAAGTCGTCGATCGTCTGGTGGGAGACTGGTTCCCAGCCCGCTCAGTTGCTCGCCGACGGCGAGGTGACGATGTCCAGCGCGTACAACGGCCGGATCTACGCGGCGATGATGCAGGACAAAAAGCCGTTCGCTTTCATCTGGGATGGTCAGGTCAAGTACATCGAGGGCTACGCCATCGTAAAGGGTACGAAAAACCTGCAGGCAGCCCAGGACTTCGTCAAGTTCGCCACTGAGCCGGCCGTGCTCGCCAAGCTGGCGCCCCTGACGGCGAACGGTCCGATCAGAAGCTCTGCAGTCGCGATGGTCGATCCGAAGGTGCTGCCCTATCTTCCCACTGCACCAGTTAACCAGAAGGGTGCCGTCGATTCTGACGTAGCATTCTGGGCGGACCACGCCGACGATCTCAATCAGAAGTTCGCAGTGTGGTTAGGGCAGAAGTAACTCTGCGTGGTCGTTAAAGGAACGTTCGCTTGCCTGCTGAACCGGGTCGCAAGCGAACGTTCAATCTGCAGCGAGAGCGGTCTAATGAAAGCCCTTCAGCCACTCCAGCACACCGTCGAGTGCGCGCGGGTAGAGATCGAATGCGCCGGCAGACGAGAGTTCGAGGAGCACCTTTTCGTTCATGCCGCCCGGCGTGATCGAGTGCTTGATAAGTTCAGGAAACGAATAGTCCGTGTGTTCGGCGCGGTGCGCCATTCCTGCACAGTACGAGGAGAGGAACGTGCGCGCTTTTTCAGGTGGCAGACCCTTGCCGATGAGCCAGTCCGCCTGACTTTGCATGAATGCAAAATAGCTGGCCATTGTCGCAGTGACGGTATGCAGGCAGTCGAACTGATCTTCGCTTTCCACCTCGACGGCCGTTCCCACGCTGGAAAATAGCCGGCGTGCAACGTCGTGAGGCGGATAGACGGCCGTCGTGCCAATGCCCTGTTCGACAGCTGGCAAAGGAACCGCGCGGGTGACCGAAACTGCGTCAGGGATCAGCTTCGACAACTCGTCCGTCCGTAACCCGGGAATGAAGCTGATGACCCTGTGCGTTGGCGCGAAAGCGAGTTCGCGAATGACGTCGCGCGCTATCGTAGGAAGAACTGCGAGGCAGACCACGTCCGAGGTGTCTAGCACCTGCTGATTTGATTCGCAAACGCGCACTTTCGGATGCAGCGCCGCGAGGTCGTTCGCGATCCGGGCTGTCCTGTTGGAAAGAGCGATTGTTTCGACTTCCGCTCCCACCTTTAGAAGTCCGGTCACGATCGCACGGGTGATACCGCCGGTACCAACAAAGCCAAGCCTCATTTTGGACTACCTCCTCACTGGGTCTGTTTGTTCGACGGAACAGTCTTCGAGGTTTGGAATGCTTCCTGCCAGAACCGTCGAGTCGATCCCGCTGAGAAGTGGAGTATCTGCTGCAGAGTAGCTGGCACCGAAGCTCATGAGGCGCGCTTATATATAGGGCAAGCAGTGCTTGGAGTCCCGTTGTCCCCACGCAGGCGAGCTATGTTGTTCGTGGCTTCATATATGTGTCTGGAAGCGCTAACGCTAGATCAGGAAGGGGGAACTATGGAATGCAAAGGCGCGATCTTCCGCGGTAAGTCAGCGGTCATGGTCGTGACGCCTCACACCGGGACGGTGGTGCCTTCGGCCCTCCTTGTTCATCCCGCATGGGAAGCCGTCGCTGGCAGACTTTCGGACCCGGGGGGAAGATCCTCGCGACGACTGCGCGCAAAAGCGAGATTACGAGCATATCCGCGATGCTTCACCCGTGCGTGATCGATCTGAATGTGGCGGCGAACAACGCCGCGTTGTCTGAACGATTGAACCGGCTAGGACTTTGTCGTACGCACACGTCACGAGGGGAAGCACTCTATTTGCCCGGGTTGGAGCCCCTCGACGCGGATGTGCAGTGTCGGATCGAAGAGTACTGGAAGCCGTTCCATGCGGCGGTTCTGGAGGAGTTGATCCGGCTACGCAGCCTACATAACCACGTTCTGATGCTGGTACCGCATGCTGGCGCGTGGTTATCTCCGTATCGGGATCAACTGGAGGCCGCCGACTGCAATTTCAGCACCAATCATGGAGCATCCAGCGAGAGGCTCATTGTGAGCGCGATGACCCAGGCGTCGCAGGCGCTGGACCACTCCTGGGTGGTGAATGGAAAGATGATCGATACGTTCGCGGCCCAGCGCTACGGCCGGCCGGAGCAAGGTGTTCACGTGATCGAACTGGAGATTGGTGGTCGTTGGCGGCGGGCAATAGAGGCTGCGGCGGGCGATTCGGCTGACGAGGCCCGACCTGACGCAGATATGGCGAAAATTTTGTGCGCTGCTGAGCAGGCAATTGAGAGCCTTCCCGCAACGAGCGTCGCCGGCGATCTGATGCGTGAGCTTCGTGACTCTTGGCTGGAATAAGGGTTGCTCAAGACCCGCGGTCGCTTTCAATCAGGAAGCCGACGTCAATTTACTCTTCTTCGGGAACGAAAATATCCTCCGGTCGCAGCGTGAGCGCCTTGGCGATGTCTTGCGAGACCTGCCTTTCGAAGGATCGCTTCAGCAGATCATAAAGATCGGCCGGCAGATGTCCCAATTCATTCTCGCGATATGCAAGGAAGAACGATCTGCTCAGAGGTTGATACGGGCGTCCCTGCCGGGAAAAGGCGGTCAGTGGCACGACGCGGATTTCCGGGAGATAGTGCCGGGACTGCCAGAGGCACAAGGGCGTCGTGAGCGCGAATCCCAGCCCCGCGGCAACCAGACTCAGCATGGGATCCGTCGCGTCGAATTCGCACGTACGATCGATGTCTTCGCCATGTGACGCCAGATAAGCATCGACATGCTGGCCGATGACGGAGCGCGAGCTATAGCGGATGAACTGCAGATGACGGCTCAACTCGGCAAGGGTCGTGAGCCGGTCGATTTCAAAGCCCTTGGGCAAGACGGCGACGTACGGCTCCGTAAAAAGCTTTTGCCGCTTGATTCCTGCGGCGTTTGAGAAGCTGGTTGTCGTTACTGCCATGTCGACCTGTCTGGCCTCGAGTTGTGCGTCCAGTGTGGGTGTGATGCCTGACCACAACCTGATCTGGTGTGAGGTGCCGGACAGTGCACGGATGATGATGGGGCCGATGGTTGCGGCGAACGAGTCGACACAGCCAAGGCGCACGACGACGCGCTTTGCGCGAGTGACATTCCGAACGCTCTCGACCATCTGGTCCGCGCCCTGCAGGAGGACGGTCGCGTGTTCGAACAGACGTTGCCCGGCGGCCGTTGGGCGCGCCGGTCGGGTGGCGCGATCGAGAAGACTCGTGTCCAGTATCGATTCCAGAGCCTTGATGCGCAGAGAAACGCCCGCCTGTGAGATGGCGAGCCGGCTGGCGGCGTCCGAGATGGACCCGGCTTCGACAACGGCTACCCAGCTCGCGAGGAGCCCCCAATCCGGGAATTGCTCGGGAACGCTCTCTTTCGTAGTCATGATGTTTGCCTGCTAGAAGTTTTTCGTCGGGTACATGCACGACGTTCAGTGATTCGTGCCTGAGTGGCACAACATGCTCGCCTTCCATCCGCGATTGGTCGCATGGTCGATGACAGCGTGGAATACACCGAGAACTTCACTGATGCTCATGGTCGCGGCCACGCGGTGTTCGATCCACAATCCGTGCACCAGAGCCATCGCTTGCATCGCGTAGATGGTGGCCATCATCTGGTCGCAGCCGGCTTTGCGCAGATCCCAGATGAAGTTGGAGCGCAGCCGTCTCGAGAATGCGGTGCAAAGCCGCTGTACGTCCTTGTCGTATGCCGACGAACTCCACATGTGAGGCCATACGTTCGCAGCACCCGGACTCATCACTTCGTCGCTGAAGCACATGTCGGCGGTGAACTTCATGCGTTCGACAGGATCGACGATGCCTCGACGTCCTGCCGTGAGCTGTTCCCGCACTCTTCGAATCAGGTAGACAAACGTCTTGTAGACGAGGTTGCTCTTGTTCTCGAAGTGATGATGGACGAGCCCCACGGAAACGCCCGCGTGCTCGCTGACCTTTCTGATCGTGAGGTGTTCGAGCCCGACGTGGCCCACAACCTCGAGCGTCGAGTCGATCAACCGGTAACGCATCCCTTCGTACTGACTCGGGTCGTCCTTCCGGCTCTCGATCTCAGTGCGTCCTGGCTTCTGCACTTGCATATCCCGCGTCCACAGGTGATTGAACGAAGTGTCGCGCGTGGTCTGAACATTTGTTCATTGGATCGTGACTGCTGCATCCTGACCGTGCACGCTTGTCTGTTGAACGATTGTTCACGAAAAAAAGCCGCATTAAAGTAAGTGAAAACCCTTAAATCAACCCGCTATGCCCCGGAAAATGCGCTGGGAAGCGGCTTCGCAAAATGTTTTTGATCAGTGTTAATGCGGATATATAGTCGCTGTGACACGACATATCCTGAACAAACGTTCAAGTGCATACGTCCGTTCACGAGGGGTATGACCTGATCCAGTGAGGGGGTGACTGAACCGACGATCAGCCTCAATCGTCGTGGCGGCGCGCGTGATGGCCCGATGTTTTTCATAACGACGGGCGAAAACAAAACATAACCATCGATTGAGCAGTAAGCCGGATTTCCTTTGAGGACTACGCTGGGCAGTGAGGTAAAGCGTCGAGGGATCAAATGGCCGACAGTTGATCGCGGTCAGCCCGCACTTCCCGCAGTCCGTCCAAATCGCTTTTTTGTTAAGGAGTTAGCGTGATTTCAGGCCCACAATTTCCGTTGCCGGCGAATGAAACTGAAGTGAGCTTCCGGCCCGGCACTGCTGCCGCGGCAGAGCTTGCGAAAGCGCTGGAGCAGCGCGACGTAGTCGACATTCCGACGGTGATCGGCGGGAAGCGCTACTCCTCGAACGACACCGTCGAAGTGCGTGCACCGCACGACACGCAGCGTGTGCTTGCGCGCATTCATCGTCCGACCGAAAGCCAGATCGCCGAAGCGATCAAGAGCTCGGCTTCTGTTGCGAAGGACTGGGCCAGCCTGACGCACGCCAGCCGCGCCACGATTCTCCATCGGGCCGCGGACATTGTGGCGACCCGTTCGCGTATGCGGATCAACGCTGCGACGATGCTCGGCCAAAGCAAGACGATCGATCAGGCCGAGCCCGACAGCGCGTGCGAGCTGATCGATTTCCTGCGCTTCAACGCCTACAACGCTCAACGCGTGTATGCCGAGCAGCCGATGTCTGTTCCCACGGCTGTCAATCGCGCCGACTGGCGTCCGCTGGAAGGGTTTGTCTACGCGGTGTCGCCGTTCAACTTCACGGCGATCGGTGGCAACCTGACGACGGCCCCGGCCATCATGGGCAATACGGTTCTCTGGAAGCCGTCGGAGAAGTCGGCGCTCGCGAACTGGATTTTCTACGAAGCGCTGGAAGAAGCAGGCCTTCCGCCGGGCGTCATCAATTTCGTTCCCGGCGATGCCGAACTGACCACGCGTGTTGCACTGTCTTCGCCGGACCTTGCAGGCATCCACTTCACGGGTTCGTCAGCCGTGTTCCAGTCGCTGTGGAAAGGCGTTGCGTCGAAGGTCGACAGCTTCCGCACTATTCCGCGACTCGTCGGCGAGACGGGCGGCAAGGACTTTGTTCTGGCTCATCCGTCGGCCAATGCATCGGAAGTCGCAATCGCATTGATCCGCGGCGCGTTCGAGTATCAAGGCCAGAAGTGCAGCGCCGCGTCACGCGCCTATATTCCGCGCAGCCTCTGGGCAGCAGTGAGTCAGGAAATGCGTGACCGTCTCGCGCAGCTGAAGGTCGGCGATGTCGCGCAGTCTGACACGTTCATGGGCGCGGTGATCTCGCAGGCGTCGCATCAGAAACTGACGCGGGTGCTGGCGGCGGCGCGCGAAGATTCGAGCGTCAAGGTCGTGTCGGGCGGAAAGACGTGGTCGGACCCGGGATATTTCGTCGAGCCGACGGTACTGGAAGTGAGCGACCCGCACCACGCGTTGTTGAAGGAAGAACTCTTCGGCCCCGTCCTTTCGGTCTTCGTATACGACGACGCGAACTGGGAAGAGACGCTGCAACTGATCGATTCGACGAGCCCATATGCATTGACGGGTTCGATCTTCTGCACCGATCGCTTCGCACTGCATCGCGCAGAAGCGGCGTTGATCAACGCGGCAGGCAATCTTTATCTGAACGACAAGCCCACGGGTGCCATGATCGGTCAGCAACCGTTCGGCGGCGGTCGCGCCAGCGGCACAAACGACAAGGCAGGTTCCTACCTCAATCTGCTGCGTTGGGCGTCCCCGCGCGTGGTGAAGGAAACGTACCTGCCCCCGCGCGACTGGCAGTTCGGCGCTTAACCCTGATTCCGGCTTCTCCTGAGGAAATGTCATGTCCACCATTGTCTCTTTCAAGAATGTCCAGAAAACCTACGACGGCGAAACGCTCGTCGTCAAAAATCTCAACCTCGAAATTCAGGAGGGTGAGTTCCTGACGATGCTCGGGCCGTCGGGCTCTGGAAAGACGACGTGTCTCATGATGCTTGCGGGTTTCGAAACCGCGACGCATGGTGAAATCCTGCTTCAGGGGAGGCCGATCAACCGTATTCCGCCGGAGCGCCGCAACATCGGCATGGTGTTCCAGAGCTACGCGCTTTTCCCTCACAAGTCGGTTGCCGAGAATCTCGCGTTCCCGCTCAAGGTGCGGAAAGTACCAAAGGACGAGATCGCAAGAAAGGTAAAGCGCGCGCTCAACATGGTGAACATGGAAAAGTTCGCCAATCGCATGCCCGCACAGCTTTCGGGCGGGCAGCAGCAACGCATTGCGGTCGCGCGTGCGCTCGTGTTCGAACCGGCGTTGGTGCTGATGGACGAGCCGCTTGGCGCGCTCGACAAACAGCTTCGCGAGCAGATGCAGTATGAGATCAAGCAGATTCACGAGCAAAGCGGATTGACGGTCGTTTATGTGACGCACGACCAGGGGGAGGCGATGACGATGTCCGACCGGATCGCCGTGTTCAACAACGGCACCATCCAGCAGCTCGCGCCGCCTCCCGCACTCTATGAAAATCCTGAGAACGCGTTTGTCGCGCGATTCATCGGTGAGAGTAATGAACTGCTTGGAACCGTATCGTCGGTCGACAGGGAGCGGTGCACCGTCAAGCTGGAGAGCGGACAGAACATCCACGCGTATGCTGGCCCGAGCGTACGCGGAACCGGCTCGGCCAGCATCTCGTTGCGTCCGGAGCGGGTGACAGTCGGCGATCTGGCGAAGAACTGTGACAACGTGTTCCAGGGTGGCGTAAAGGATCTCATCTACTACGGCGATCATCTTCGCGTCGTCATGCAAGTATGCGGCAGGAATGACTTCATCGTGAAGCTGCCGAACAACGGCGTCGCGCGTCAACTGCGCATTGGCGATTCGGTGCATGTGGGCTGGATGGCGGAATGCTGCCGCGCATTGCAGTGACCGGTTGAAAGCCGCGTAGCGAATCGCACTGACGGGCGCGGAAGAAACGGACAAACTTAGTACAACTAGTGGAGACACAATCCCGGTCAAACGTAACCCGGGATGGTAGAGGCGTGCGAAGTTTCAATCGCACGTTTGTGTCGCACTTCCACCCTGAAAGATTGCATCGGATGGCGAATTCACTTCCATCCGGATCGAAAGTTTGGTGTCGAATTGACGAGGAGGACGCGGCGCTAGCCGCTGGACGACGATGATACTTCCCCACGATATGACCGTGCCCGCAGACCAGTCACCGCAAATGACTGTGAACGACTCGAAGAGCCTCAAGGCAAAACTCCGTAGCGCGGAGCGAACCGAGCGCGTGAAGGCTTTCATGCTGGTCGCGCCGCTGCTGATCTTCCTCCTTGTAACGTTCCTTGTTCCCATCGGAAGCTTGCTGATGAAGAGCTTCAGGGACCCAACGCTTTCGCAGGAAATGCCGCACGCCTCCGTGTTGCTTCGCGAATGGGATCCGAGCGGTGGCAAGCTGCCGGGTGAGCAGGTGTACGACGCGTTTGCGCGCGATCTCATCGCGGCAAAAGAAAGCGAGGGCGTCAGCCGGATAGCATCGCGCCTGAACTACGACGAGGCGGGCATGCGGAGCCTGCTGATGAAGACGGCGCGTCGTCTGGGCGATGAAGGCACGGGCACGTGGCATGAACGTCTCACGGGAATCGACGCGCGCTGGAATGACATCGCGGCGTGGTCCACGCTCAAGTACGCATCGTCGCCGTGGACGCTCGGCTACTACCTGAAAGCATTCGACTTCAAGCGCGACACGCATGGCGCGATCGTGCGCCAGGGCGAAAGCGAGCGGCTCTACGTCAGCGTTTTCATTCGCACGGCATGGGTGAGCATTGCGGTCAGTGCGCTCTGTCTGCTGTTCGGATATCCGGTCGCGTTCTTTCTCGCCAACATTCCGGCGCGCTACAGCAACCTGTTCATGATCATGGTGCTGTTGCCTTTCTGGACTTCGATCCTGGTTCGCACGACCGCGTGGGTCGTCGTGCTGCAAACCAACGGGGTGATCAATGACGTGCTCAAGCATCTCGGTTTAACCGATCACGGCTTGCCGCTGATCTACAACCGTTTCGGCGTGCTGGTTGCGATGACGCACATTCTTCTGCCGTACGCGATTTTGTCGCTCTATTCGGTGATGAAGGGCGTGCCGAACATCTACATGAAGGCGGCGCGGTCGCTCGGCGCAGGTCCGATCCGCTCGTTCTTTCAGGCGTATTTTCCGCAGACGCTTCCCGGTGTCGGCGCGGCAGGCATGCTGACGTTCATTCTCGCCGTCGGCTACTACATCACGCCTGCGATCGTCGGCGGCCCGGACGATCAACTGGCCAGCTACTACATCGCGAATCACGTCAACAACACCTTGAACTGGGGCCTCGCAAGTGCGCTTGCGTCGATCCTGCTCGCCGGCGTGCTGCTGATCTACGGCGTATTCGTCCGCATGACCGGCGGTGCCGGCGTCAAACTGGGGTGATCAAATGTTGAGTTTTCCCGCTTATGTGACGATCTGGGGACGCCTGGGACGATGGGCTCACGTCGTCCTGTCGATCGCCGTACTGGTGTTCCTGATTTCCCCGATCCTGGTGGTGATGCCGCTGTCGTTCAACTCGCAGCCGTATTTCACCTATCCGATGCCGGGCGTGAGTCTGCGCTGGTATCAGGATTTCCTCAACAGCCCCGAATGGATGCTGGCGTTGAAAAATACGCTGATCGTGGGCGTCGTCTCGACGCTGCTCGCGACCACGCTCGGCGTGATGGCTTCGCTCGGATTGACGCATCCACGCCTGAAGGGAAGGGCGCTCATCACGGGCATTCTCGTTTCGCCGATGATCGTCCCGTTGATCATCACAGCCGTGGGCGTCTACTTCGCCTTCAGCCCCTTCGGTCTGGTCAACAGTCTGACGGGTCTGATTCTCGCGCACGCCGCGCTCGGTGTGCCGTTCGTCGTGGTCACGGTCACGGCGACGCTGGCGGGCTTCAACGAAACGCTGTCCCGTGCCGGCCGCAGTCTGGGCGCGTCTCCGATGCGCGTTTTCATGCAGGTGAAGCTGCCCATCATCGCGCCGGGCGTGATTTCGGGCGCGCTGTTCGCGTTCGCCACTTCGTTCGATGAAATCGTCGTCGCGCTCTTCCTGACGGGCACCGATCAACGGACCGTGCCCCGGCAAATGTGGGCAGGCATCCGCGAACAGCTCAGTCCCACGATTCTGGCCGTCGCGAGCGTGCTCGTCGTCATCTCGACGTTGCTGCTGGTCACGCTGGAACTTCTGCGGCGCAGAACCGAACGTCTGCGCGGAACGGCCAACCAGTTCTGATCAATAAATCGATCAACCAATCAGATATTCACCAGGTAACCTCATCATGCTGTCGGAAATCCAATCGATGCAAAGCAGCTCGGCAGATCTTCACACGCTGCGTCAGCGCATTCGCGACGCCTCGTCGCTCCCCGAGGATGTCGTCGTACGTGGGTTGATGGACGAAGCGCGCATGGACGCGCCGACGCTCGCGAGAGCGCAGGATCTCGCCGCGCGGCTCGCGCAGGGCGTACGTGATGCACGCATCAACGCGGGCGGTGTCGACCTGCTTACGCAGGAGTTCTCGCTCGACAGTCGCGAGGGCATCGCGCTGATGTGTCTCGCCGAGGCGATGCTGCGGATTCCCGACACGGAGACCCGCAACCAGCTGATCCGGGACAAGATCGTCGATGCAGACTGGCGCGCGCATATCGGCAAATCGCCGTCGTTGTTTGTCAACGCGACAGCATGGGGGCTGCTTTTCACGGGGAAACTTCTCAAGCAGCCGGATGAGAACGCGCTCGCGGAAGCGTTGTCGCGCGTCGTTCGCAAGGGTGGAGAGGCCGTGGTGCGTGCGGGCGTCGCCTACGCGATGCGGATGCTCGGCAAGCAGTTCGTTACCGGCCAGACGATTGAAGAGGCGATCGGCGTGGCCAAGGGACGAGAGTCGGGCGGATACCGGTACACCTACGACATGCTCGGCGAAGCAGCGCTGACGGATGAGGATGCGCAGGCCTATTTCGAGTCGTACCGCCATGCAATCGAAGCGATCGGTAAGGAAGCGAAGGGTCAAGGGCCGATTGATGGCCCCGGCGTTTCCGTCAAGATATCGGGCCTGCATCCGCGATACGAGCTGGCGCAACGCGACAGGGTGCTGAGCGAGATGTATCCGCGCCTGTTGCAACTCGCGCAGACGGCGAAGAAGTACGGCATCGGCTTTCACCTCGATCAGGAGGAGTCGGCGCGCTTCGACCTGACGCTGGAGATGCTCGAGCGTCTCTGCGCCGAGCCGAGCCTGAAAGGTTGGAACGGTATCGGCATTTCGTTGCAGGCGTACCAGAAGCGCGGCAGGGCCGTGGCGGACTGGATCATCGCACTCGCCCGCGCCAACGGACGGAGGATCAATATCCGTCTCGTCAAGGGCGCGTACTGGGATACGGAAATCAAGCTCGCACAGGATGCGGGCGCCGTCGGCTATCCCGTCTTTACGCGGAAAGTGCATTCGGACGTCAGCTACATCGCATGCGCGAAGGCGCTGCTCAACGCGCCGGACGCGATTTTCCCGCAGTTTGCTTCGCACAACGCGTTTACAGTCGCGGCAGTGCACACGCTGGCGGGTGACAAGGCTTACGAGTTCCAGTGTCTGCACGGCATGGGCGAGACCGTATATGACCAGGTCGTCGGCGCCACGAAGCTGAATCGTCCGTGCCGCATCTATGCGCCCGTCGGGCCGCACGCGACCTTGCTTGCCTATCTTGTCCGTCGCCTGCTGGAGAACGGTGCGAATTCTTCGTTCGTCAATCAGATCGTCGATCCCGCCGTCAGCATTGCCGACATCGTCGAAGATCCCGTCGCGAAAGCTGCGCGAACGGGCGGTGCGCCACATGCCGGGATTGCGTCGCCACGCAACCTGCTGCCGGGACGTCTCAATGCGGTGTCGCTGAGCTTTGCCGGTGCGACGGAATTCGAGCGTGTAGTGGCGGACATACGTCAGAACCGGGTGAACGCGTATTCGGTGATTGCGGGTTCGGCAGATGCAAAATCCGAATCGACGACCGTGGTGTATAGCGCGAGCAATCTCGTCGAGGCGATCGGAAGTTTCGCCAGCTGCAAGATGGACAGTGTGGCTGGCGCGCTGGACGCCGCGGCGCGGGCGATGGCTGCATGGGGCGGCAGAACGGTGGACGATCGCTCAGAAGTCCTGGAGCGGGTCGCCAGCGATCTGGAAACGCATGCGGCAAAACTCGGGGCGCTGCTATCGCTCGAAAACGGCGCCACGCTGTCGGAAGCTGCCGAGGAGGTCCGCACGGCTGTCAATCTGTGCCGGTTGTACGCGTTCCAGGTGAAAGCCGACAAGGCGCTTGCCGACGCGCTGCCGCTAGGAACCGTTATCAGCGTGACGCCTTCGGCGAGTCCGCTGAGCACGTTCGTCGGGCAAGTATCGGCCGCCCTCGCTGCAGGCAACGCTGTGATTGCGAAGCCGTCGTCGGACGCATCACTGATTGCGTTCGAAGCGACGAGAGTCTTCCACAGCGCTGGCGTGCCTCAAGACGTGCTTCAGCTTGCATTAGGCGACGGCGCGACGGTGGCGAAAGCGCTCGTTTCGGATCAACGCGTCGCCGCTGTTCTTTTTGCGGGGTCGCGCGAGATCGCGCGTGCAATCGCCGTACAACTCGCTGCTGTCGAACGACCGGCAAAACTGATCGCTACCTATGGCTCCGTCAACTCGATGATCGTCGACAGTTCGGCGCTGCCGGAGCAGGTCATCTCGGACGCGATCGTTTCCGCGTTCACATCGGCGGGTCAGGGCGCGTCGTCGCTACGCGTTCTGTGTCTGCAGGACTCGACGGCAGACAAGGTGCTGCGCATGCTCAACGGCATGCTGAGCGAACGCAACACGGACGATCCGCTGAGCAGCGCAACGGATGTCGGGCCGGTGGCTACCCGCAAGGCGCGCGATGCCGCCGAGACATACATCGAGCAACTGAAACGTCGCGGTGTTGGGATCAGCCGTGGCAAGCTGGGCGCGGGCTGCGGGAATGGCAACTTCGTTGCGCCGACGATCGCCGATATCGGCGACGTCGGATCGCTTGCGGCAATTGACCCGTCGGTGACAGGACCGATTCTGCATGTCGTGCGGTACGAAACGGGCAGCATGGAAGCTCTGATCAGGGCGTTGAACGCGCTTGGCAGTGGTGTCCAGGGGTTGCACACGCGTATCAACGAGACAGCGGGCAATCTCCTTTCGTTCTCGGAGGCCAGCAGTATCTGCATCAACCGGGCGATGCACGCCGCGTTCCCCGGCATGCAACCGGCAGGCGGAAACGGTGCGTCCGGCACGGGATCGATGGTCGCGGGGCCGTTGACGCTGATCGGCCTGACGCGTTCTTCCGCCGACACATACGCAGCGGACACGGGACCGTTCGCGCCGTCCCGGACGGCCGTGAGCGAAAAGTACCTCGAGTTTCCGGTTGCTTCCGCAGAAGGGCGTCTTGTCGGCCGGATGACCGCTCAGGCGCAAGCCCGCGCCAGCTACCGGCAGCGCGTCGAGGCGATCGCGAATACGTCTGCCGCACGACGCCTGGATCCCGGTGCACAGGCGCGGATCGGTCGGTATAAAGCGGAACTTCTGCGACTTGCAGAGAGTTTCCGTCCTTTGAGCTTGCCGGCTCTGACGGGTGAGGAGAACACCGTCGAGTTGCTGCCTCGCGGACAGGTCTTATGTGCAGCGGACTCTGTCGAATCGCTACTGGCTCAGGCAACAGCGGCCTGTGCATTCGGCAATGACGTGCTGCTGATGAAGTCCTCCGTAGCCGATGAAATTGCAGCTGCGCTCCGCACCGGTTATCGTTTCGTTGATTCTGCCGATGCGGCCCGGGTGCTCGATGGCGAGGTGCCCGGCGTTCGCCCGGACGTGGTTCTGGTGACATCGGAGCAGCGCGGCGTCGGCAATCTGCGTCGCATGGCGGCATCACGAATGATCGACGTGGCGGTAACGCGCGATGACGGAACCTACGACTGGACGCAACTGGTCCGCGAACGCGTCACGACCGTCAACGCGAGCGCAGCGGGCGGCAATACGCAGCTGATGGTGATGAGCGAGGACGCTCTCTAGGCGAAGACGAAGACAAAGGTGAAGCACGGGGCGGGTAAAAACCGCCCCGTTTGATTTGCGACGGACTGTATACGCGCCCGTTTCCATAGCCGACGAGGAGATTCTGCAGTGCAAGAAACGATGTTCACTTTCCATCAAGGGCGGATTCCGCTGCTGATTTCGATTCCGCATCTGGGCACAGAGATCCCTGCGGATATCGCGCAGGATATGACCGACGCAGCGCATGCTGTCGCCGACACCGACTGGCATCTCGATCGCCTCTACAGCTTTGCAAAGTCCGCGGGCGCATCGATTCTCGGCGCGCGCTACTCCCGCTATGTAATCGACCTCAACAGGCCACCTGGTGGCGAGAGCCTGTATCCGGGGCAAACGACGACAGGACTATGCCCGAGTGAAACGTTTCGCGGCGAACAGTTGTACGCCGAAGGAAAGGCTCCGTCGCAGGACGAGGTGGGAAGGCGCCTGGACGAATACTGGCGCCCGTATCACGAAAAGCTGCGCGCTGAACTGGATGCGATGAAACGGCAATTCGGACACGTGTTGCTGTGGGAAGCCCATTCGATTGCCAGTGTTCTGCCGCGCCTGTTCGAAGGCAAGCTTCCCGATCTCAACATCGGCACGAATGCAGGCGCCAGCTGTGATGCAAGCATCCTCGACGCGATTTCATCTGAACTGGTCGAGGATCAGTCGTTTACGTGGGTCGAAAATGGCCGCTTCAAAGGCGGCTATATCACACGGGCATTCGGCCAACCGTCCGATGGGATCCACGCGGTGCAACTGGAGATGTGTCAGTCGACGTATATGGACGAACATGCGCCGTTCAGCTATCGGCAGGACCTTGCCGAACAGATTCAACCTGTAGTAGAGCGCATGGTCTCCGCGGCGATTGTCGCGACGCGTCAGCTGCGCGCGGAAACGCGCTGACCGCAAACAAGCCAGGGGCGAGCCTGTTGGCCCGCTGCCACCGACACCCAAGCCTCCACGCTTCATCCAGACTTCACTCTTGAATTAAAAAAGGCCGACACCGCATTGCGGTGCCGGCCAGTTACCCAAGGAGACGGGAAATCGTGATTCGTCGACGTTACAGCGACTGAGTGAGTTGTGGGACAGCTTCGAATAGATCGCCGACGAGCCCGTAGTCCGCGACACCGAAGATCGGCGCTTCAGCGTCCTTATTGATGGCGACGATGATTTTCGAGTCCTTCATGCCCGCCAGATGCTGGATAGCCCCGGAAATCCCGACAGCGAGATAGAGTTCCGGCGCCACGATCTTTCCGGTCTGACCGACCTGCAGGTCGTTGGCGGCATAGCCCGAATCCACGGCGGCGCGCGAAGCGCCGATCGCAGCGCCCAGCTTCTCGGCGAGCGGGTCGAGAATCGCGAAGTTCTCCGCGCTGCCCAGGCCGCGTCCACCCGATACCACCACACGTGCAGACGTCAGATCCGGGCGATCGCTTTTCGCGATTTCGCGGCGTACGAACGTCGAAAGGCCGGTGTCGGCTGCCGCGGACACTTCGGTGATGCTCGCGCTTCCGCCTTCCGCAGACACGGCATCGAATGCCGTCGCACGGATCGTCGCGACCTTCACGGGATCGTTCGTCTGCACGGTCGCGATTGCGTTACCCGCATAGATGGGACGCTGGAAGATGTCGGGCGCATCGATCGCGATGACATCCGAGATCTGCGACGCATCCAGCTTTGCCGCGACGCGAGGCGCGGTGTTCTTGCCGGCGGCGGTCGCAGGGAAGAACACGTGCGTATAGTCTTTGGCGAGGCCGATGATCTGCGCCGCGACGTTTTCCGCGAGACCATCGGCGAGATGCGGTGCGTCGATAAGGATGACCTTCTCAACGCCCGCAATCCGGCTTGCGGCTTCTGCTGCGGGACGCGCATTGCTGCCAGCGATCAGTACATGGACGCCGCCGCCGATGTTCTGTGCTGCCGATACAGTGTGCAGCGTCGAGCTCTTCACCAGAGCGTTGTCGTGTTCCGCGATAACAAGCGTCGTCATTTAAATCACCTTTGCTTCGGATTTGAGTTTCGCGACCAGCGTTGCGACATCGGGCACGGTCACGCCCGCTTTGCGTGCTGCTGGCTCCACGACCTTCAGCGTCTTGAGGCGGGGAGACGGGTCCACGCCAAGATCGGCAGGCTTCAGGATGTCGACGGGTTTTTTCTTTGCCTTCATGATGTTGGGCAGCGTCACGTAGCGCGGCTCATTCAGGCGCAGGTCCGTCGTGACGATTGCCGGAAGACGGATGGTGATCACTTCAAGCCCGCCATCCACTTCGCGCGTCACGGTAGCTGAACCGTCGCCGATCTCGATGTTGCTTGCGAACGTTGCCTGCGGCCAGTCGAGCAGCGCCGCGAGTAGCTGGCCCGTCTGGCCGGCGTCGTCATCGATTGCCTGTTTGCCGAGGATGACGAGCTGCGGCTGTTCCCTGTCGATGACGGCTTTGAGCAGCTTGGCAACTGCCAGAGGCTGCAGTTCGGCGTCGGTTTCCACGAGGACGCCGCGGTCCGCACCGATAGCGAGGGCGGTGCGAAGCGTTTCCTGGCTTTGCGGCACACCGCACGACACAGCGACCACCTCGGTCGCCCTGCCTGCTTCCTTCAGTCGGGTAGCCGCTTCCGTCGCAATCTCGTCGAACGGATTCATCGACATCTTCACGTTGCCGATATCGACGCCGCTTTGATCCGCCTTGACGCGGACCTTCACGTTGTAGTCGACGACGCGCTTTACTGCAGTCAGTACCTTCATTTGTTGTTCCTCGAGTTCCTGTTCGTCATGCGGTCGCGGCTTCGACGGTCACCAGTTGCGGGACCAGCCCGAAGCCTCGATCTTCCCCATGGGACGTGTCGGGGATGATCCGAACCGGGTGTTCCAGATTTCGAAAGACCGCGAAGCTGTTTGCATCGATCCGCTGCAGTGCTGTCTCCGATAGAGCGGAGACATGACATGCACGTCCGACGGCCAGCACGATGGCGCTGGCGCCCGCCGGCACAATCGCTGCACCTGTTAGCGCCCGAATGGTTGAGCGACGGACTGATCGTTTGCACATGACGTTGAGCGCGGTGACTGGCCCGTCTGTCAACGAAGCGTCCCACGAGATCGCGCCGTCATATTCGGCGGCAGCGAGCGGTGTCAGTGTCGTGATCAGATCGTCGGCACGCAGCACGACACCATTGCCGCGGAGAACGATGGATAGGCGCGTCATACCTTCGAACGTCGAATACGGGCCGTCGCGTTCGACTTCTGCAATGCTGACGCGCCAGTTTGTACCGTCCATGGCGAGGGTTTTCGTTACGCCCTTGCCATTTCGCCATTTTTCGGAAGGCACTGACGCGATCTCTCGCACGATCACTGCAGACATCGGCGCGTCCTCAGGAAACGGCGCCGAGGCCATACTTGCCCGTCAGGAGTTCGCCCGTTGCGAATCGTTCGATCGAATACGGCTTGAGTGATACATCCGTCGGCAGACCGAGCGCCTCTTGCGCAAGCACGCGGCCGACTGTCGGCGATAGCTTGAAGCCGTGACCCGAGAAACCATAGCCGACGATGAGGCCCTCGATTCCCGGCAACTTGCCGAGGACAGGATTCCAGTCGGGCGTCACGTCGTAGACACCCGTCCACGACGAAGCGATGCCCGCCGTTTCATATTCGGGGAAGCGTTCGGCGACCTGAGCGCCGACGTCGACGATGTAGTCCATCGGAATGTCACCTTGCTCGGTGTCGGCCGCGTTCAGCTTCTCGCCGACGACGCCTTCGCTGACCAGCATCTGACTGCCGCCATAGCTGCGGTAGTACAGCATGCCGGGCGAGGCGAGATCCTTGAAGACAGGCATGTTGAACGTATATTTCGCCGCTTCGCATTCGAGCGCGAGCACGGCATGGCGCTCCGGCATGACCGGGAGTTCGCGACCCGTCCAGCCTGCAAGCTCCGGTGTCCAGATGTTTTGCGTGCTGATCACCGTGGATGTGCTGAAGTCGCCAATGCTCGTCGATACGCCAACGACCTTCCCGTTCTCGAACAGAATCTTGTTGACGTTGACATTTTCCTTGACCGTCACCCCGCCGCGGCGCGCCGCGCGCGCAAAGCTCGTTGCGACGAGATATGCATCCGCGAAACCCGCTTCCGGCTCGTAACCGATAAGGGCTGCATCGTCGAACCGCGCAATAGGCATCAACTCTTTGGCTTGTTGCTGGCTCAGCAATTCGAGCGGAATGCCTTGTTCTTTCTGCTGGTTCAGCGAAGCGCGCAAGGGTTCGATCTTGTCGCCCTCGCTGGCTACGATCATGTATCCGCACTTCACCAGGCCGCATGACGCTTCGTCGTCGCCCAGGTAGGAGGAGAAGTTGTTGAAGACCTCCCACGACTTCCTCGCGAGCTCGACGTTTTCCTTGACGGAGTAGTGCGTGCGCAGAATGCCGGACGACTGAGAGGTCGTTCCGGCGCCGATCAGTCCACGATCCAGCACGAGAACGTTCTTCGCTCCGAGCCTGGAAAGCTGAAACGCTACGGAAGTGCCGATCACGCCGGCGCCAATCACAACCACATCGAAATTGTTCACGGTTTGCGTCCTTCATTGAGCAAGGTGTGACGCAAGTGTGCGACCGGAAATAATGTGGTGTAGGAATATAAGCGCGCTCTATTTTTAGTTTAAGTATCGCGAGGAGGTGCCCGGCTAATTAAACGGATCTTGAAACTAGCATAAGCGCGGGTTATATCGGACGGTCCACAAATTCACTTGTTCTAGGATCTCGCTCGGTTGATCGTCGATATGCTGATAAGAGTACGTTGAATATGAACGCGCAAAGTCTGGTTGAGCAATTCGGCCCACGGGAATCTATGGAGTACGACGTCGTGATCGTCGGCGGCGGCCCGGCCGGCCTGTCCGCGGCCATTCGCCTGAAGCAGCGCGCCGCCGAAAAAGGCGTCGAAATCGGCGTCTGCGTGCTCGAAAAAGGCTCGGAAGTCGGGGCGCATATCCTCTCGGGCGCGGTGATGGACCCGCGCGCGCTGAACGAACTGATCCCGGACTGGAAGGAAAAAGGCGCGCCGCTGGACGTCGAGGTGACGGAAGACCGCTTCCTGTTTCTGAACGAAACGGGCGCGAAATCGGTGCCGAACTGGGCGCTGCCCGACAACTTCAAGAATCACGGCAACTACGTGATCAGCCTTGCCAATGTCACGCGCTGGCTGGGCCAGCAGGCGGAAGCGCTGGGCGTCGAGATTTTCCCTGGTTTTGCCGCGGCTGAAGTGCTGTACAACGACGACGGCTCCGTCAAGGGTGTCGCGACGGGCAATCTCGGCATCGGCAAGGACGGCGAGCCGACGGAAAATTTCCAGCTGGGCATGGAACTGCACGCGAAGTACACGCTCTTCTGCGAAGGCGCGCGCGGGCATCTGGGCCGCCAGCTTTCCGACAAGTTCAGGCTGCGCGACGGCGCCGATCCGCAGGTCTACGGCATCGGCATCAAGGAACTGTGGGAAATCGACCCCGCGAAGCACAAGCCCGGTCTCGTGATCCACACGGCTGGCTGGCCGCTCGATACGCAGACTTACGGCGGCTCGTTCCTGTATCACATCGACAACAATCAGGTGATGGTCGGCTTCGTGGTCGGCCTGGGTTATTCGAATCCCTATCTGTCGCCGTTCGAGGAATTCCAGCGCTACAAGACGCATCCGGAAATCCGCAAATTCCTGGAAGGCGGCAAGCGCGTGTCATACGGCGCACGTGCGATCACGGCGGGCGGCCTGCTGTCGCTGCCGAAGCTCGTATTCCCGGGCGGCGCGCTGGTCGGCGATGACGCGGGCTTTTTGAACGCGTCGCGGATCAAGGGCTCGCATGCGGCGATCAAGACGGGCATGCTCGCCGCCGACGCGGCGTTCGATGCCGTGAAGGCGGGCCGTCAGAGCGACGAACTCGCGGCTTACCCGGAGTCGTTCAAGACTTCGTGGCTGCACACCGAGCTGTATCGCGCACGTAACTTCGAGCAGTGGATGAGCAAGGGCCTGTATCTCGGCACGCTGATGGTCGGCATCGAGCAGAAGCTGATGGGCGGCAACGTGCCCTGGACGCTGCATCATCAGCACTGGGATCACGAGATGCTGAAGCCGGCGTCGCAGTGCAAGCCGATCGAGTATCCGAAGCCCGACGGCAAGCTGACGTTCGACCGGCTCTCATCGGTATTCATCTCGAACACGAATCACGAAGAGAGCCAGCCCGCGCACCTGACGCTCAAGGACGCGAGCGTCCCCGTGAACGTGAATCTGCGAACCTACGCGGGCCCGGAAGCGCGCTTCTGTCCGGCAGGTGTCTATGAATTCGTGAAAGCGGATAGTAACGAGGATCGTCTGCAAATCAACGCGCAGAACTGCGTCCACTGCAAAACGTGCGACATCAAGGACCCGACGCAGAACATCGTGTGGGTCACGCCCGAAGGTGGCGGCGGTCCGAACTATCCGAACATGTAGACGGTGTTCAACTGACGGTAGCGGATTTGGCGGCCCTGGACATGTTCAGTTTCCATATCTGTCTGGTCGCGTCGTCGATCATCCCGTGAAAGATCCCGATCACTTCGTCGATCGTCACGCTGGCGGCAACGCGATGTTCGATCCATAGTCCGTGAACAAGAGCAAGGGCCTGAATCGCGTGGATTCTTGCCATCGTGTGGTCACAGCCAGCCTGTCGCAGATCGAAAATGAAGTTGGATCTCAAGCGCTTCGAAAACGCCGCGCAAAGTCTCTGTACTTCCGCGTCATGAGCGGACGAGCTCCACATGTGCGGCCATACGTTGGCTGCGCCTGGACTCATCACTTCATCGCTGAAGCACAAGTCTGCCGTGAACTTCATTCGCTCGACGGGATTCGCGATGCCCCTGCGACCGGTCGTCAACTGGTCACGTACTCTGCGAATGAGATGCTCGAACGTCTTGTAGACCAGACTTTTCTTGTTATCAAAGTGATGATGAACAAGGCCGACCGACACGCCAGCGTGATCGCTGACCCGCCGGATGGTCAGGTTCTCGAGGCCGACATCGCCAACTACCGCCAGCGTCGACTCGATAAGTCTCAGCCTCATTCCATCGTAGGGGCCGGGATCTTCCTTCCTGTCGTCCTTCAGAGCGGTTGACGTCGTCGACGTTGTTTGCATTGTTTCCTTGTCTGTTCTTTGCACCCGACACCCCTGCGTTAAGTTTGTCAGTTTATCCCGAACGTGCATCCGGCCCTGAGCCGTTCCTTCCATCGGGAAACTCTGGCGTTCCACCGACGATCAAAGCATACCCTTTGACTGAACAAGTGTTCACGAATAAGGAGTCGGTGTGCCATCGGATGCTGAACGATTGTTCACGGTATTTCGTGGCGAAAAGTAGGTGAATACCCCGGTTTTCGCGGAAATCAGGCAATAATGCATTGAAAAAATATTTTTGACGACGAAAAATCGCGTATATATTGAACTTGTGTACGGATGAATTGAACCGATGTTCAGCTTGATAGAAACGGCGCAGGACCTTGCGCCAGAATCCATGTTGGTCATTGGTTCAATTTTCGGAGCGCGCATGCTGACGTGATTCTGTCTGACGGTAGTCGACGGAGCTACGTTCGAGTTCTGCGTACAGAAGCGATATCCGTACTACTCCATCGTTCCGATAAGTGGAAATTCGATGGGTAATGCGTAGTAGTCCTTAAGTATTATCGATAACAAGGACTAATCTTGGCGCTAGATGAAGGAAGGGAGGGCGATGCCGATCGGCGTCGTGTTGTCGTCGGCTCTTCCGACTTTGCAGTACTACGGGGTGGTGGTTCGAAGTAAGCAGTTTGCAAAGAAGTATTTCTTTTTAACCAAGACGATTGGCTTCACCAGTGCCACTGGACGTCGATACGAAGGAAGAGAGCATGAAACTGAAATTCAACCATTCAGCGAAGCTTGCGCTGCTGGTCGCCGCCGCGGTCGGAAGTGTCTCTGCTAGCGCGGCCGATATCGTATTTGCGAGCTGGGGCGGCTCATACCAGGATGCCCAGATCGCAACAGCGGCGAAGCCGTTCGCTGCGAAGGACGGCACGAACGTGAAGACCGACGTCTACAACGGCGGCATCGCCCAGATCCGAAGCCAGGTTCAGACCAACAACGTTACCTGGGACGTCGTCGATATCCAGATGGCCGATGCGATCCGAGCCTGCGACGAGGGGCTGCTCGAAAAGGTCAATGTCGCAGCGCTGCCCGCCGGCAAGAACGGTACCGCAGCGAAGGCGGATTTTCTGCCGGGAGGCGTGACGGACTGCATGGTCGGCAACGTAGCATGGTCGACCGTGATCACGTACAACAAGGAAGCGTTCAAGAACGGAGAACCGAAAACGGTCGCGGATTTTTTCGATCTGAAGAAATTCCCCGGCAAGCGAGGCCTGCGGAAGTCGCCCGAAGCCGCTCTGGAATGGGCCCTGCTGGCTGACGGCGTAAAGCCGGCTGACGTGTACAAGGTGCTGAGCACTCCGGAAGGCGTAAACCGTGCATTCAAGAAGCTGGACACGATCAAGTCGTCGATTGTCTGGTGGGAAGCGGGCGCTCAGCCGCCTCAACTGCTGGCTGACCGCGAGGTCTCGATGACGAGCGCTTACTGCAACCGGATCTGGACAGCGATCGCTCAGGACAAGAAGCCGTTCGGATTCGTATGGGATGGCGAGGTGAAGAACATCGAGGGCCTGGCG
Source organism: Paraburkholderia azotifigens (assembly GCF_007995085.1). Lineage (GTDB taxonomy): Bacteria > Pseudomonadota > Gammaproteobacteria > Burkholderiales > Burkholderiaceae > Paraburkholderia > Paraburkholderia azotifigens. The sequence continues at coordinate 899,969 of NZ_VOQS01000005.1, read as the reverse complement.
GTCGTGAAGGGAACGAAGAACCTGAAAGCAGCTCAGGACTTTCTTCATTTTTCGACGTCCACGGAACAACTCGCGAAACTCGGTTCCGCCACTGCATTGGGACCGATGCGCAAATCGTCGATCTCCCTGGTTGATCCTTCAGTCACTCCGTATCTCCCGACGAATCCAGCCAATCAGAAAACTGCCGTCGACGTCGACGTGGCATTCTGGGCAGATCATTCGGACGACCTGAATCAGAAATTCGCGGTGTGGCTCGGCGCGAAGTAGCGGGCAAACGATGGTGTGAACGGAGCACCGCAGAACTGTCTGCGGTGCTCCGTGTGCTTGTTGGTTAGCGTCGCTGTGCAACCGTCCTATATGTCCGCTTTAGACGAGGAGGCACCACAGTGCGAGAAATGGAGACGCATCCGAGCGCATCGCGTGCACGATGTTTGGCGTGTTGAAGATGCCGCCGCCTAAACCCGGGTCAGCCCATTCACCATCGCCTTGCCGAAATTCGCCGGGACTCAGCAGCACGTATGCCTCTTCGGGGGGATGGCTGTGATCCGGATACCGCGTATGAGGGAGCATGATCGTGAGTCCAAGCTGAACGTCGCGTCGACTCTCCGCACCACCGGGCCCGCAAATGATTCCATTCGCGTGCTGCTCGACGTAGCCTGCACTGCCGTGGGGACCAGATGTCCTGCGGCGCCACCCGAGCAAGGGCGCAACCGCCTTCAACGCTTTTGCGATGTCACGGAATCTCACGTCTTCATCAAGGGGAACGAGCGATGCGTCGAGCCAGTCGCAAGCCGGATAGTGTGCACTCGCCCTCTGTCCGTCGTCTGACGGTTCGTCCAGTCTCGCGAACACTTGTTCAGCGATTTTTCGCCCTTCGAGCGGGAGACGGTCAGATGCGAAAAGCAGTCGAACTACATGGATGAAATCGGTTAGTACTTCAGGGCGGGTCGTCATCAATACCCCTTTGTTAAAGGCGATTGAATAGCCGTTGTTGCAGCGTGACAACTCGAATGATGATGCGCAGGTTCCCGTCCGCCCTTTACCTAAACGCCGCTTATGATCAGTACAACGCGGATCAAACCTAATGGGTCGGCTACCTCGTCGGCGTATGTTTGCTTCTGGGTTGGCGGGCACAGAAATCCCTGCCGTCTCTGTTCCGGCTGATGGTTCCCGAACGCGCGCGCATGCGCCGCATGTCTGATCTGGGTACATCGTCCGTCTTAGCCTTACCGCAACTACAGTTTGAAGAGGTCAGAATCATGCAGCAGCATAATCAGGCGGGCGAGACCCCGGTGACTCGAACGGAAACCTTCGAACGCGCAAGGCCGGATCCGACGCGCCACGGAAGCTACTGGAGGCTGTTGAAGGCGCCGACGGCGAGTTTGATGCGGTGTACGGACGAGAATCCGCAGGTGACGTCCGCTGCCGTGCTCGGATATAACTAGTAAGGTGGATTTCGCGCGAGAGCGGTAAGGAACGAAGCGTTCTGCTGAACGCGGTACTCGCGCGAGGTCGAGCAAGATCATTACTGGCACAGAATGTACGAAACGGGAAGATCATGACTTTCAAACGCACTTTTCATGCAGTCGAAACTCACTCCGGTGAGCCGATGCGCGTGATCACCGGCGGCGTTCCCCATATTCCGGGAAACACTGTTTACGAGCAGATGAAGTGGCTCGAAGAGAACGATGATCAGATCCGCATGCTGATGCTGCGCGAGCCGCGCGGCTATCCGCCGCTCTGCTGCAATCTGGTGGTGCCTGCGAAGCACCCCGATGCCGCGGCAGGCTACATCATCATGGAGCAGGTCGAGTATCCCGTGATGAGTGGCGGCAACACGATCTCTGTTGCAACGGTGCTTCTCGAAACCGGCATGATTCCGATGCAGGAGCCGGTCACGGAGTTTCAGCTCGAAGCGCCCGCAGGTCTGATCGGTATCCGGGCAGAGTGCAGCAACGGAAAGGTGACGTCGGTCACGTTCCGGAACGTGCCGGCATTTGCGGCTCATCTCGAGAAGATTATCGACGTGCCCCACCTCGGCAAGATCACTGTCGACGTGGGTTGGGGCGGCATGTTCTACGTCATCGCCGACGTTCGCCAGTTCAAGGGACTCGAACTCAAGCCCGAGCACGGACGCGAGATCACACGAGTTTCCGCGCTGATCCTGAAGGCGGCGCAGGAGCAATTGCCCGTTGCGCATCCGCATTATCCTGGCTACGGCATCACGATTGCGCAGTTGTCCGGGCCGACCGAAAATCCGAATGCAGACTGGAAGAACGCGGTGACGGTCGCGAGCGGGGCGATCGACTTCGATAATCCCGCAACGTGGACGGGCGCTATCGACCGTTGCCCTTGCGGCACGGGCACGTCCGCGAAGATGGCCACGCTTCACGCAAAGGGCCAACTGGATATCAATCAGCCTTTCCGGCACGAAGGCGTGCTGGGAACAGTATTCACGGGCAACCTCGTCGAGCAGACGAAGATCGGCGACATTCCGGCCGTGGTTCCGACCATCTCCGGCCGTTCGTGGATCTATGGCTACAACACCTACGTTCTCGACCCCGACGATCCCTTCGTGAACGGCTTCACGATGGGCGATATCTGGGCCTGAAGCACGGCAACCAATGATCCTCGCGGGCAGTAACAGGTGGGCGACACGCGTCGTCCACCATTTGCATTCTGGTGATGAGACGATGAGATACGAGGCTGAAGCGGCACGGCGCATCGCGTTCGATGCGATCAAAGGTGCAGGTGCAAATGATGCGATTGCGCATTCACTCGCCGATGCGGTGATATCGGCTGAACTCGCCGGCAGCAAGGCGGTTGGTTTCGCCCATCTTCCGGATTACCTGGATGGCTTCGTCAAAGGCAGAATTGCTGCGCATGCCGAGCCGCAGATCTCGTTTCCGGCGCTGGCGGCCGTGCGGATTGACGCGCGGGGCGGCATCGCGCAACTGGCATACGATCGGGTGTTCGACGAGATCGTGGAGAGGGCGAACACCTATGGTGTCGTCACACTGGCCGTGTCCAACAGCTTCACAGTTGGTGAGCTTGGCTACTACACCCGCCGGCTCGCGGAAGCAGGGCTCGTTGCGCTCGGAACCTGCAACGCGACCGCGCAGATGACCACGCTCGAAAGCGGGAAGGCCGTCTACGGAACCAACCCCGTGTCTTTTGGCGCACCAGTGGCCAACGCACGGCCTCTCGTTATCGATCAGGCGTCCAGCGCCACGGCATTTGTCAGCGTTCGAAGGGCAGCAGAGGCTGGCGAGGCGATTCCCGAAGGCTGGGCAGTGGATGCGCAAGGCGCGCCGACTACGGACGCCAGGGCGGCCATTAAGGGCCTGCTGTTGGCATTCGGAGGCGCGCGGGGCGCCAACATCGCGATGATGATGGAGATTCTCGCGGCGGGCATGACGGGGGCGAACTGGTCAATGGACGCGCCTCACTATGCAGAGGGCAGCGAGACGCCGGGCATCGGGCTGTTCCTGGTGGCGCTGAAGGCCGATGTGTTTGCCAACGATTTCGAAGCTCGCCTGGCGACGCAGCTCGAAAGGCTCGCACGTGCCGGAGTCCGCATTCCTGGTAGTCACATCACGGTTCGCGAAATCGATGTTCCGGATGATGTTATGAACACGGTGCGTTCGTATGCAGCAGGGAAGGCTTCAATCTGACGTCGACAGGAGATAAAGCAATGAAAGGTTATTGGCTCATTCTGGGCGAAGCGGTCAAGGATCAGGACGCGCAGAAGCGATATGGTGAGTTGTGGGCGCCCATCGCCGCCAGGTACGATGCCAAGGTAAAGGTGCCCGATACGCAAACCGTGCTCAGAGAAGCTCGGACAAGCTCGCGAGTCATCGTCGTCGAGTTTCCATCCTACGAACAGGCAAAGGCTTGCTACGAGGACGCGGAGTATCAGGAAGCCGCCAGGTTTGCGACGCAGGCATCGAGCCGGGAGCTTCTGATTCTCGAGGGCGAGCTGATTTAGGGGCTGCCTGCGTTTTCACGAGCGTTCTTTTACGGACACTCAACCGGCCACAGAGTCGCGAGCGAGATGCGCTAGCTTGGATTTGACGTCCTTCCATTCTTCCGCGTCGGGTAGCGGCGGCTGTCGGGTTGTGATCGTCGGCCATGCTTTGGCCAGCGACGCGTTGAGTTCGATGAAAACGTGCTGCTCTGTTCCCGCGATCTCCTCGGACGAGGAGATCGCATCAACCGGGCACTCTGGGGCACAGACTCCGCAATCGATGCACTCATCGGGGTCAATGACCAGGAAGTTCGGACCTTCACGGAAACAGTCGGTGGGACAGACCTCGACACAGTCCGTATAACGACACTGGATGCAGCTCTCGGTTACAACGTACGCCATGCGTCCTCCGGGGCGTTGAACGAATCCGGCAACGGCCCGTGCCAGCGGGCCGTCCCATGAAATTACGCTTCGATTGCGAGCGGTTGCGATGTCTCCGACGTCGCACCCGGCACATATCGGCCCGTGTGTCGCGTGACGACTTGCAGGGATTTGTGCGGAGCTTCCGCGTCCGTTTCGAAGAAGAATTTCTTTTCCCCAAACGCAGGCACGAGATCGTGCAGCCAGGTCGCCTTGGGATCGAACTTCGCATAGAAGGGACGGCGAACCCACTCGGGCTTACGCGCTTGCAGGAACTGCAACGCGAAAACCTTCTCGCCCGCGATTTCGACGATGCCGTCCACCACGACCTTGCCGGGGAACGCGCTCATCGACGGGCCGCGAACAGTACGCGCCAGACCGGATACCGAACTGTAGGCGGACTGGAATATCTCGTAGGCCCGGGCGAGCGGCAACTGGAAATAGTGGCTTGGGCCCGTGTCTCGCTCGACAAACATGTAGTACGGAATGGCACCCAGCCGTACGCCCGTTGTCCAGAGTTCGACCCAGCCCTTCGGGTCTTCGTTGATATGGCGAATCAACGGTGCCTGCAATCGCAGCGTGGCGCCCGTCGACACGATGCGTTTCACCGCTCGCTGCGCGATCGGCGTGCGAATTTCAGCCGGATGATTGTAGTGGCCCATGATCGCCAGATTCTTGCCGGCCGCCACGACCTTTTCGAACAGACGGAGCAGATCATCCGAATCCTTGTCCGTCACGAAGCGCTGAGGCCAATAGGCAACCGACTTGGTGCCGATACGGATATTCTGGATGTGCGCGAGTTCGGGGACGAGCAGCGGCTCGATGTAACCGGCGAGCGAACGCGTGTTCATGATGAGCGGATCGCCCCCGGTGATCAGCACATCGGTCACTTCGGGATGCAGCTTCAGATAGGCGACCAGTTCGCTTGATTCACGCGCATCGAACTTCAGATCGTCCATTCCGACGAACTGCGGCCAACGGAAACAGAAGGTGCAGTATGCGTGACATGTCTGCCCGGCGCTGGGGAAGAAGAGGACCGTCTCTTTGTACTTGTGCTGGAGCCCGCTCACTGGCTGGCCGTTCATGAAAGGCACGTTGTGAGTCATCTGACCAGCTGGGTGGGGATTCATCGCGAGCCGGATTCCACGCACCGCATCTTCGATCGCGGCCTCGTCTTTCCGAACCAGCACAAGGTCTCTCAGGTTCGAGTAGTCGGACGGGGAAAGCATGTCCTGATGCGGGAAAGTCAGACGATAGATCGGATCGTCGGGAACATTGTTCCAGTCGATCAGTTCGTCCATCACGTACTGGTTGGTTCGGAACGGCATCACGCGAGAGACAACCTGCACCGCTTCGCGAAGCTCTTCCGGGAGCAACGACCACTGGGGCGCCTGGCTGATCGTTTGGCGCGTGTAAGGCTTGAACTTTGCAGGAAGTGAATCGGAAGCCATGGGATTGTCCTCTGTAAAGTGGAGATAAGTGTGAATAGGAATGCGAAATGTATGGCCGTGCGAATCCGTACGCCAGATACTTCGTGGCGCGGGGCGCGCGTTGCCAGGCAATGTCGCTTGTGTTGTTGAAATCATTGTTACTGCATGGTCGGAGGGCAGCAAACGATATAAACTCGCGACGTTGTGCGTTTGAGGAATGAACGTGAGGCGAAGAATTCCGAGTATCGAAGCGCTGATCGCTTTCGAGGCGGCAGCGCGCCATCTGAGCTTCACCCGGAGCGCGGACGAGCTGGCGTTGACGCAGAGTGCAGTCGGTCGACAGGTAGCGAGCCTGGAGGAGTATCTGGGTGTTCCGCTTTTCAACCGCGTCAAGAAAAGACTCAGCCTGACTGAGATAGGCGAGGTGTATGCAAGACAGGTTAGAGGGAATCTCGACCGCATAGAGCGGGATACGCTGGCAGCGATGGCTCACCGGAACGCTGGCGGCACCCTCGAGCTTGCCGTCATTCCGACGTTCGCCACGCGATGGCTGATCCCGCGGCTTCCAGGGTTCTACGAAGAGCATGAACACATCACGGTCAATCTGACGACACGGGCCGAGCCCTTTCTATTCACCGATACGCCCTTTGACGCAGCCATCCACTTCGGCGACCCTATATGGCCAGGGTCGATCACGAAGTATCTCTTCGGTGAGGATATGACTCCCGTATGCAGTCCGCGGCTCTTGAAGGGAAGGACACTGCTGGAGCCGCGAGAAGTCGCAGAGTTCACGTTGCTTCATCAGTCAGCGCGTCCTGACGCGTGGCGGCACTGGTTCACGCAAGCAGGTATCGACGATGTCGACTGCATGCGGGGGCAGCGGTACGAACTCTTCTCGATGCTTGTCGAGGCGGCGCGCGCCGGACTTGGTATTGCGCTCGTTCCTCGATTTTTTGTGTCGCACGAGGTGGCTACTGGCGAACTTGTACTGCCATCCGGCATGTCGCTGCGTAGCGAGAAGGGGTACTACCTGGTCTATCCAGAATCCAGGGAAAACTCACCGCAACTACAAGCGCTCGCGCTCTGGCTGCTTGCGGAAGCAAATCGCTATGTCGAACGCGAGGAATGAAAGCGCAAGTGATCAATGTGCCTTCATTCACTACGCAGTGCCTGATGAAAACAAACGGCACTTAAGCTCATCATTTGGCTAACTGATGTTAGCTGGACGCCAACGGTTCCTCGGCATCATGAGATCAGGTTAAATCATCGAGGAAGCCGGTCTCCTTTACTTCTACGGAAAGGTAGCGGGTTTCGACCATGGTCCGCTGTACGCTCGCAGGCGCTCGAGGCGCGAGCGCAATGATGTTCCGATCATAGCGGTGACTCCATGCATATCCAACAAGGTCTCTCTACCGCCGACGTGACGGCTGGTAAGTACCCTACCTATCATCTTGGTTCGGGCTGGAATGCGATGCTGCCCGAGCGGCAGAAACGGTCTGGCACGAGTGTTCGCAGATTCGGCACTGTCGTGATCGGCGGTGGATATACGGGCCTCGCTGCGGCACGGCGCATTGCGGAGATGCAGCCTGATCAGCCGGTGCTGGTGCTCGAAGCGTCGACCATTGGCGAAGGCTCGTCCGGGCGGAACTCGGGCTTCGTTATCAATCTGCCGCACAATACTAAGATGGGTGGCCACACCAGCCCGCTGGAGGTGGCACGCAAGCAGATTGGTTTGTACGATTCGGGTTTGCGTTGGCTTGCGCAACTCGTTCGAGAACATGGGATCGACTGCGGCTGGAACCCGATCGGAAAATTTCACGCGGCGGCGAGCGATTCCGGCATAGAGAATCTCAACGCTTCCTTGGCGCAATACCGCGAGTGGGGTGTGGACTTCGAAGAGTTCGACCGCGACGCGCTGCAGGAAAAGCTGGGTACCAGCTACTACCGCTACGGGTTTCACTCACCCAATAACGTTTTCGTGCAGCCAGCCGCGTTGATCCGGGGGCTGGCGGACAGTCTGCCCGCCAACGTCGTTCTAGTCGAAAACGAGCCGGTCGTAGAGCTCAGCGAATCATCACCATTTCGGATTACGACATCCGAAGCGGAGTACGTGGCTGATCGAGTAATTCTGGCCAACAACGGCTTCGCCAAAGCCCTAGGCATCCTCCGTGACAGACTGATCACGATTTTTACCTATGCAGCGGTCACGCCAAGGCTTCCCGAGTCGGAGTTGAGAAAGCTCGGCAATTCCCCGGAGTGGGGTGTCATACCTGCCAATCGGCTGGGCACGACATTGCGCCGCGTCCAGGACGGACGTTTTATGGTGCGCAGTGCCTATTCATATGAGCGCGAGCAGGCGCCTGCCGATACGCTAGCGCAGCTGACGAGCTGCTATCAGCGTCGGTACCCGAATATGAAGTCACACGAGTTTGAGTATGTATGGGGAGGGACAACGGCGTTGACTCGCAATGGCGCCACGTTCTTTGGGGAGTTGCGCCCGGGTCTGTTTGCGTCGTTGGGCTGCAACGGCGCCGGCGTGCTGAAGGGCAGCACATACGGCAAGCTGCTGGGCGAGATGGCCATGGGCGCCCAGTCCTCGCAGTTGTCCGACGCACTTAGTCTTGAAGGCCCCAACTGGTTGCCCCCGGAACCGATCAGGCGCATTGGCGTCGTTTCGTCGATCAAGTATCAGGCGGCACTTGCCGGCTCTGAGCGCTAGTTTCTATCGATAAAGTAAATCTGGAGGAATCAAGTTGCCTGAAATCAAGCGTAGCCATGTCGGCAAGCGTCTGTGCGAGGTCACTATCCATCAGGGAACGATCTATCTTGCCGGGCAGGTGCCGGATGACATCAGCCAGGATATGGCAGGTCAAACGCGCCAGGTGTTGGCATCGATTGATGCGCTGCTCGCAGAACACGGCTCAGACAAATCCCGCATTCTTTCGTGCCAGATCTTCCTGTCCGACATGTCGCAAGCCGCGGCGATGAATGAAGTGTGGGATGCATGGGTAACGCCAGGGCATACGCCACCTCGTGCTACGGTGGGGGCGACGCTGGCCCAGCGAGAGAAGTTGATCGAGGTCGTGATCGTCGCGGCTGTCTAGGTGCACATGTCGATTGCGATGCGCCCGACTTCGCAGAAGAAATAGAAAGGTCCAGGCGTTGGTCTCCTTCTTGTCGTGTCCAGAGCCGGCGCGCTGATGCAAGGGGTGGTGGAGCTTCTGTCGGCACATCTCGACCGACTCGCGGGGGCGGGAGTACGTATTCCGACCAGCCATATCGGGGCGCACGATGTAGACGTGTCGGCTGAAGTGATGGATCGCTCGGAGACGGATATCGGATCGGTGTCAGGCGGATAGCGATCGTGCGATGGGGGCAGTCGCGGCTTCTAACCAGGTCGCGACTGTGCGGGAACCGATCAGAGCCATTCGGTCTCGAAGGGGAATGTCGAAAGGGGCACGCACCCGTTTTCTGTCAGATGCACCTGCTGTTCGAGCTTCACGCCCTCGTTGCCGCTCTCGTCGCCGATGTAGCTTTCAATGCAGAGCGTCATGCCCGCTTCGAACATACCGTTATAACCGTGGTCCTGGAAGTACGAGATCGACGGATACTCGTCGACCATCCCGATTCCGTGGGCCAGGCAGCTATACCGGTTCTTGAAGAACTTCGCCGGCATGGTCCAACTGCGCTCGGCGAATTCATTGAACGTCATGCCTGGCTTGATGAGGTGCATGTTCGTATGCAACTGCTCGTGAGCTGCGGCGTAAAGGCGCCGCTGGTCATCGGTTGGGCGGACGTGCCCGACCGTCCATGTGCGCGAAATGTCGGCGCAGTAACCGAACGGGCCCACGAGATCCGTATCGAACGCGATCAGTTCACCCTTGCGCATGACCTTTGGACTACATTCCTGCATCCACGGATTTGTCCGATTGCCTGATGCCAGCAGGCGCGTCTCGATCCATTCGCCACCGAGCTTGATGTTCTCGAAGTGCAGGTGTGCCCAAAGTTCCTGTTCGGTCATGCCTGGCTGCAACACGTCGTGCATGCGCTGAATGCCGAGTTCGCACACGTTGATCGCTGCCTGCATGACGGCGAGTTCGTCGTCGGATTTGATGGTCCGTGCCAGCTCCATGATCGCTTGCCCATCGACGACCTGAATGCCTTGTTCGCGCAAGGCATGCAGACCTTCAGGGTCGAGCCGGTCGACTGCGACTTGATGCTCCGATGGCGCGTGTTGACGCAGCAGATCCGAGATTTCGCGCGACCATTGCCTGGCGTTCGATCCGGCTTCAGGACCGGCGTTGAAATAGTTCCAGCACACTGCGCTCCGGATTTCCGCTTTGACGGGCACGTTGTGCCACACATGCTCACAGTTGTGAAACTCGAAGCCGATTACCGGACCATCCGCGAAGACCATGACGTAGCGCGTCGGATTGCGGCCAGTCCAGATCTGCATGTTCGATGTGTCAGTGGCGTACCGGATGTTGACAGGGTCATACAGGACGATTGCGGGTACCCGGCTCGTACGAAGGTGGCGGCGTACGCGTTCCAGCCTGTAGTGACGTACACGATCAAGCAGACCTGGTGGCAAGCCGACGGTGCTTTCGTCTGTCCCAGGTGTTGCGGCATGAAGCGTGGAAATCCCCGACATTGACTGTTCTCCTGACATGATCTGCAGGCAGTATCAGAACGTCGATAAAGCCGGTCAACGGCCTTTATTTTCCGGCTCGCATGAGTTTAAGTCATCCGTTCGCGTCAGCACGCAAACGCCGAAGAGGCGTCAGGCAACGGCCTCCCTCTATCGGGTCGCTGGGTCACCGCGCAGCCACTCGATGAGTTGCGTAATGACCGGCGAGATCGTGCGGCCGTGCGGGACGACGAGGAAGTAACATTCGGCGGGCGTGAAGGTGGCCACCTCGATCCGCACGAGTTCGCCCGTCATGAGCAGGTCATCGACCAGCCGGCTCCAGCCAAGCGCGATGCCCTGCCCATAGCGGGCGGCCTGCACAGCGTCTGTATATAGGCTGCATCGCAATACCTTGTTCAGCCGTGATGGACGATAACCGACCGCGCGAAACCATTCAGTCCAGTCCATCCAGCCTTCGGCCGTCGAATCGGATTCAACGAGTGCCATGGACGCGAGTTGTTCGAGTGACGTCGGTACTCCGTTTTCTTCCAGAAACCGTGGCGAACAGACCGGGAAAATATCAACATCGAACAGTAACGTTGACGTGCCGTCAGTCCATTGACCATTGCCGTAGCGGACAGCGGCGTCGACTTCGACATGGCGCAAGTCAGCCGTAAACATTTGCGTGGTGAGGCGTAACTGGAGTGGCGGATTGAGTTTCTTCAGATTGGCGAGGCGAGGGAGCAGACGGAACTGGGAGAACGCGGCCGTGGAGGCGAGCACGAGTTCGCTTTGTTCGACGCCTGTCGTGGACAGACGGTCAAACACGCCAGCAATCTTTTGCATGGATTCAGCAACTACCTGGTATAGCGCTTCGCCCTCTGCGGTCAGCTTGATGGAGCGGTGCCCGCGCTGGAAAAGCCGGACATCCAGGGTTTCCTCCAGGAATCGGATCTGTCGGCTGACCGCCGATTGGGTCACACCGAGTTCAGCCGCTGCAAACGTGAAACTGCCGAGGCGACCCACCGCCTCGAATTCAACCAGCGCGGTAAGCGACGGCACAATTCTGCGGTAACCCTTCGTTCCTCTGGACGTCTTCATCCGTTGTCTCTGATTCTGATGTTGTTGCGACAGTCAGGCGCTGGGATGCGCAGCTGTTCATATGCCGATTGAAACATCGACCATGTGTTCAATCGCCCTGTAGCGTGCGATCGATCCCGTCGATATTTTCGCATGACTTAAAGGAATGTCAGCGGGTAAATAAAGCGCATTGACGGTCCGTATTGGCGATCCAATACTCAACGCAATGCTGCACATAACGTTGCGGCGCAGACCAATTAAAGAGGCACTCATGTCGACCGTCATCCCCATCAAGACTCATCGCGAACTCCTCGATAGCCGGCAGCCCGGTCACGGCATGCCCGGCGAACTGTTTGGCCGCCATGACGTCTTCGAAACCGATGTCGAGGTGTTCTTCCACAAGCTCTGGATTCTCGTTGGCGTAACGGCCGATGTGCCGGAACCGGGTGATGTCCATACGGTCGACATCGGCAAGGCTTCAATCATCATTGTCCGGGACGATGATGAAAACATTCGCGCCTACCGCAATGTGTGCCGTCATCGTGGCTCACGCATCATGAAGCAGCCGGGCAAGGCGACTGTCGGCATGCTTGTGTGTCCGTACCACCAGTGGACGTACGATCTGGACGGCAGTCTGCGCCACACGTCCCACATGGGGCAGGATTTCGATCCTACCTGTCACAGCCTGATTCCGGTTCATCTGAAGACGGTCGGCGCACACGTTTTCGTCTGCCTCGCCGATGAGCCGCCGGAGGATTTTGCGAAACTCGAGAAGGTGATGACACCCCGCTTTGCGCCGTACGATCTGACGCGCACGAAGATCGCACACGAGCTGGAGATCGTCGAGAACGGCAACTGGAAGCTGGTGATGGAGAACAACCGCGAGTGTTATCACTGCGCGGCCACACATCCGGAACTCACGAATTCGTTTCTCGCTGAGGACTTCGGGTTCTGTCCGGACGGCCAGAGCGAGGATGCCCTGAAAGGGTACGACGAGTACGTCAAGCGAAATGCGGCCAGCCAGGCCGCATGGGAGCAGGACGGATGGATCTGCGAACGCTTCGAGTCGCTCGATGAGAGTGTGCATACCAACTTCCGCACGCAGCGGCTGGTGATTGCCGGCGCCAATGAATCGCAGACCATGGATACGAAAGTCGCCTGCACGAAGTTGTTGGGTGGCCTGCAGCGCCGGGATCTGGGCGACGTGCACATGTGGGGTCACCATTCATGGACGCACGTCATGAGCGACCACGCGGTGATCGCCTATATCCTGCCGCTTGCGCCTGACAAGACGCTCGTGCGCACGCTCTGGCTGGTCCACGAAGATGCCGTTGAAGGCGTCGACTACGACCTCAAGCGACTGACGGAAGTCTGGATCGCCACGACCACCCAGGACGCCGAGCTGGTAGCGAATACGCACAACGGTACCCAGGATCCCGCCTACCGTCCGGGGCCGTTTTCGCAGTTCACGGAAGCGCCACTGGACGAATTCTCGCGCTGGTACAACGCACGTCTGAAAGAACACGGTGTGTGAGCGATATGGAAAGCGTCCTCGAACCCTGCATCCTTCAACAGAGCCCCGACGTGTGTGATCGCTTTAGTCTGTCGTCTACATGGGAACGCGCGGATGCGCAGTGGCCGAGCCACGAGCAACGAACGCTGGTCTGCTGTCGGGTAACTGACGAAACCCATGACGTCCGCACGTTCGTGTTTGCGAGCGAGGCGGGGCGACCCTTCTCGTTCGAGCCGGGGCAGTTCATCACGATTAGCGCGGAGATCGAAGGCCAGGCAGTCAGCCGCTGCTATACGATCTCGTCGCCACCGACGCGGCCGTACACGTTATCGATCACGGTCAAGCGGACACCGGGCGGGGTGATGTCGAACTGGCTGCACGCAAACATGGTAGCCGGCAAAACGTTGCCTGCGTTCGGTCCGGCGGGTATCTTTACACCGTCAGCCGGCCCGTCACAGAAGGCACTGTATCTCTCGGCGGGTTCTGGCGTCACGCCATTGATGGCGATGACACGCGCGGCGTTCGACCTCGGACAGAATCGCGATGTGGTGTTCGTGCATAGCGCGCGAACGCCCGAAGACATCATTTTTGCGAACGAGTTGGCAGCGTTCGAGCAGATATCCAGTGCTTTTCGAGTCATCCATATCTGCGAAGCGCAAGGCGAGGAAGGTAACTGGCAAGGTCCCACCGGACGCCTGAGTCTTGATCTGTTGAAAGCGCGCGTGCCCGACTATCGGGAGCGGGAGGTTTTCACATGCGGTCCTACCGGTTATATGGACGCCGTCAGGAAGCTGCTGCTCGACGGACAACATGACCCGGACCGGTATCATCAGGAAAGCTTCAACTTCGCAGAGACCGTCGAGGTCGTCGAAGCTGCGCCGGAACAACGCCCGGGCGAGCAAACGTCGTCCTTTACTGTACGTCTTTCGCGCTCCGGCAAGACCTTCACGATGGAGTCGTCAGAAACTGTGCTCGCGGCCGCGCGCAAAGCGGGTGTACCGATGCCATCGTCTTGTAGTCAGGGGATCTGCGGTACCTGCAAGACCAGGCTGCTCGAAGGCACAGTCGAGATGAAGCACAACGGCGGTATCCGGCCGCGCGAGATTGATAAGGGGCTTCGACTGATGTGTTGCAGCAAGCCGACTTCCGATCTGGTTCTGGATCTGTAGCGGAGCGGGAGGAAAGGGTGAGGAGGGCAGATAAAGCCTTGCCAGACTACAGCGGAAAGCGACATTTCGGATTTCTAACGCTGCCGTCTTACTCGATGATCGCGTTTGCAAACGCGATCGAGGTCCTACGAATCGCAAACTATGTCGAGGGGCATGAGTGGTACCGATGGACGGTCTACACGGTCGACGGTAGCCTGGCTGTTCCGAGCAACGGTGTCGTGGCCAGGGCGGCTCAGCCCTTCGACCACCGAGACGGTCTACCTGATGTATTAATCGTTTGCGGTGGCATGGACGTCAGGCAGGCGGCGAGTGCGTCGCTTCGCGCCATCCTGCGTAGCGCCGCGCAGCAAGGTGTTGTGCTGGGTGGAGTGTGTAGCGGCGTCTTCGCGCTGCTTGCGGCGGGCCTTATGGAAGGACACCGATGCGCCGTACACTGGGAAGACGTTGCGGCGCTGGCGGCCGAGTTCCCTCATGTACAGATAACCGATGAAATTTTTGTGCTCGACCGCGACCGGATAACCTGTGCGAGCGGTGCGGCGCCTGTGGACATGATGCTCAATCTGGTCGCGGGCGAGATCGGTGCAGCCTGCGCAGCGCAAGTATCACGCTATCTATGCGTCGATCGGATTCGGGCGCCGAACGAACGCCAGATCAGCCCTGTGTCGGCAAGGCTGGGCGGCATAAGGTCTGAACTCGTCGAACTGGTGGAACTGATGGAGGCCAACGTCGAGGAGCCGCTATCAAGCACGGATCTGGCACGACTCATAGGCGTCTCGGATCGGCATATGCAGCGGATGTTTCGCGAGCAGCTTGGTCGGTCACCTGCCGAATATTACCTGACGATCCGGCTCAAATGTGCTCGCTCGCTCCTGCTTACTAGCGCTGCGGAGATCAGGGCGATCTCTTCGAAATGCGGTTTCAAGTCAGCATGCTCGTTCAGCAAAGCCTACCGACGTGAATTTGGCCACACCCCATCGGGGGAGCGGCGCGGCGGCTGACACGTGTTGAAGAGTTTGGATCCTCCAATGAAAGGATGCCGGCTGGTTGTGGGCATCGATGTGCAAAACGAACCGCTTGAGCTATGGTCTCGATGAGATGAATATGCGGCGAGTAGTCCGGTAATCTAAGAGCGGTGTTTTCGAGACTTAGGTGATGGTTTTACCGGATGACGCGCGAAGAAGCGCCCGAGTTCATGCTTATCCGGGCGCTGGCCAGTGAAAACTTCGACGTATTCTGCAATGCGGCCCAGACGCAGTGATATGTCTTCGGTCACATGCAGGGAAATGTAACCCAATTGACTTAGATACATGGTGCGAGCACGCACTTCTGCGGCGAGGGGTTTATAGCGAAACCGCACGAACATGCGCACCAACGCATCGATGCGTCGGGTATCGTCGATCGAAATTTCTTTTGCGACTTCCGGGTCCTGGATCGTCCAACTTCTGACCGCTGCTTCAAATCGCGAATCAAAAAGCGTGTCGTCGAACCAACAGTCGAAAACGTTCAAGACACCTTCGCAGATATTTTCGGCATACGCCTCCGTTCGCGCGATCCACGCGCCTGAATTTTTCATCTTCCAGCGGGTCAAGAGAGCCGCGAGAAGTTCGTCACGATCCTCAAAGAACCAATAGAAACTCGTCCGTGAAAGGTTCAGCTTCTTCGCCAATGGGAGGATACGGACCGCCTCCACACCTCCGTCAAGCAGACTTGAATAGGCCGCGTCAAGCCAGATATCGGCCGAACCGCGCGTCTCAGAATCCGTATCGTCGGTCCGTTTCATTAAGTTATGTCCTCAGTCGACGTGCTGTCGCTTGATATCAGATTACTGCCACTGTACACGTATGTTTGTTCGATAGACATTTGTGTACTGGCGATTTCAATCTGCGTTTCGCGACGTCGACCACGGATCATAGGTCCTACGCCGTGGAATACACTGGCGTTATACACACTAAGTATCTGACATTACATTGCCGTGCCATGACCGCTTCAAACGTTAGGCCGGGTTCGAAAGAGGCGTGCGGCCTTCCCTTGACGACGACATAAGACTCACGCGACATGTCTGAAGAATCCAACTTCGACGAGACGATGGCGAAGCTGATGCGCAACTCGCCGATTGCGAGTAGCTATCTCATTACGCTTTGGGTCAACTTCTTTGCGGATCCCGCAATCAAGAAGGCCGAGGAATATGGTCTGGCGCGCGACGAATTCACCGTGCTGCTGACGCTTGTGGATGTCGGGCCATTGACGGCAACGGAAATCTGCATGCTCAGCCGCCGTCCAAAGAATTCGATCAGCCGGGCAGTGAATAGCCTGCACAATCGACGCATGATTACGCGAACACCCGATGCGACTGACCGTCGAAAGGCGCTCCTCAAGGTGACCGCCAAAGGTCGGTCCACATATGAAACCGTCCTTTCGTTCTTCATCCAGCGACAAACGATAATGCTGCAGTCGTTGACCTCGACAGAACGCCGCACGCTCGAAGCGTTGATGAAGAAGATGATACTGGGTTCGCGGCCTTGGCGGACCGATTAGCAATCGGTTCCGTCTGAACTGGCCAGGCCTCGGTATTCGCTTGCAGCGGTATCTTCGGCGCTGGCTCTGCCCAGGAGTGCAGTGATGGCTGGGACCGCGATCTAGGCTGCCTCAGGTATTACGCACGAACCACGTCCGTTTCGCAGTGGCCAGCAGGCGGCTATACACGGTCCACGAGATGACAAAAGTGGCCGGCGCCGAAAGCGATGCCAGAAAGCCCGATGCGGTATTTAACGCGAACCCGATGACGGCACCGCAAACCAAGGCAATCAGGCCGCCGGATTGAACCGGGCTACGTGGGAGTCCCAGCATTCGATATCGGTGCCGATAAGCGCTTGGGTTAGCGTGTAGACCATGTTGACACGTGACTGCGTAAGCGTCAGTGCTAATCAAGCGAACGACGACTGTACTGGCAACTTCGGTCGTCGGCAACAGTAGGTCGGAAGACCGGTTTGTTACATTCGCTGTCCGTTCGGATTCGAAAGGCGATGAATGACTAGAGTCGGCCCGCGTGAAAACGTAAAAGTACACGGTTTTCGGGCGACGCTTTACCCTTCCCGAGTCGCCACCAGGCCGCTACGCGGCGATCTGAAGGGTCAACTTTTGAGAAGGCTTCGTGAACAACGCGTTTTCACACGGCCAGAAGGGGAGCCCTTTATTTGATGCGTCGCCATGACATTGATCTGGCCGTTCCACTCCGCAAGCGGCCACTCGATCCCCCTGAGCCGGCGTCGTATCATCGATCAGCAGTTTTCATGGCCTTCTGCTCACGGGTTTCGCTGGGGCCTCACTCAGGCGCTGCTACTTGAACACGGTCCGTTGGGATATGACAATAGCGTCGTTGTCTCATGTAATCTCGGGCAAGTCCTTGCTTCGGACTCTGACTCGATCCCCTCAGACCGGTCGACATAGCCATGGCGCCTCAGTTCGAAATCAGCGAAACCCTGGTCGGCGCGCTTTCGCTGCGAGCTATCAAGTCATTTCTCGCGGCCGCAAAGTTCAGCAGTTTTACGGGGGCCGCCAACGCATTGAGCGTGACCCCGGCGGCCGTAAGCAAGCAGGTGCGGGAGCTTGAGGATTACCTCGGGACGGCGCTGTTTGTTCGCTCGGGCAGAACCGTCGCGCTGACGGCCGATGGCGAGATGTTCAAGGATGCCGCCCAGCTTTCGTTGATCAATATTCATCAGGCAGCCGAACGCCTGCGCAAGAGAATTCCAGCAAGGCAGACCCTGATCGTGTGCTGTTCGCCGGCGTTTTCGGCGTTGTGGCTCCATCGGCGACTGCCCGAATTCCTTCAGGACGCGCCGGATATCGAACTCACCGTACTGGCCACGCAGAATTTCATCTCGATGGAAGCAGGCGTGCAGCCGGACGTGTACATCGCGAAGCTGGCCAGCTTGCGCGAGGGATACGACAGTGAGCACCTGTTCGACGACGAGGTCTATCCGGTTTGCACGCCGCAGTATCTGCAGCGACATGGCCCGATCTCGGCACCCGAAGGATTGCTCGACATGTCGCTGCTGGATCTTAGCGCCTACGGTCGCTCACAGATTTCCGAGCATATCGACTGGAAAGTCTGGCTGGCGCTGCATGACGTGGATACCAGCTGGCGCGCCGATATCCCGCGGCAGCTATTCACCAGCAATGACTATCCGGCTATCGTGCAACTGGCCCTCGCGCATCAGGGGGTGACGTTGGGCTGGCATCATCTCGTCGGGCACCTGGTCGACAGCGGCGACCTCGTGCGTCCGCTGCCGCACAAGACCGTTATGAGAAATCGCGGCCATTACCTCTCCGTGCGGAAAGAGAAGGCGGACGCCAGCGTGTGCATGCGATTCTGCCAGTGGATCCGGCAGCAACTCGCCGTGCAATCGTCAACCAAAAGTTGAAGGAATACCGGAGGAAATGTCGCTTAAGTTTGCGTCGAAATCGGCATAGATTTCTCTTCACGCCGCACAGGGGCGGCGGCACGTAAGAGGAAATCAGCACATGGGTTTCAAGCGAAGCATCCATGCGGTGGAGACCCATTCGGGTATTCCCATGCGCGTCGTGACGGGCGGCATCCCGCATATTCCCGGCGACACCGTTCACGCCAAGATGAAATGGCTGGAGGCCAATGACGACGGACTGCGCAAGCTGCTGCTGCGCGAGCCGCGCGGCTACCCGGCGCACTGTTGCAACATCGTCGTGCCGCCCTGTCACCCGGAGGCGGACGCCGGTTACATCATCCTGGAGCAGGTCGAATACCCGATGATGTCGGGCGGCAACACCATCTCCGTGGCCACCGTGCTGCTGGAAATGGGCATGCTGCCGATGCAGGAGCCGGTGACCGAGCTGACACTGGAAGCGCCGGCTGGCCTGATCCGCATCACCGCCGAGTGCAAGGACGGCAAGGTCAAGAGCGTGAAGTTCAGGAACGTACCGGCGTTTGCCGCGCATCTGGATGCCGTCATCGACGTGCCGCATCTGGGCAAGGTGCGCGTGGATGTCGGCTGGGGCGGCATGTTCTACGCGATTGCCGACGTGCGACAGTTTCCGGGGCTCGAACTGAAGCCCGAGCACGGCAAGGAGATCGCGCGGGTCTCGGCCATGATCCGGCAGGCCGCCATCGAGCAGTTGCCCGTTGCGCATCCGGATTATCCGGGCGTGGGCATCACGATTTCCCAGCTCTCCGGCCCAACCGACGACGCGCGAGCCGACTGGAAGAACGCGGTCACCATGCCCACCGGGCCGCTCTCGTGGGATGATCCGGCCACCTGGACGGGCGCGATCGATCGTTGCCCCTGCGGCACCGGCACCTGCGCCAAGATGGCCGTGCTGCACGCCAAGGGCGAACTGCCGCTGAACCAGGACTTCCGGCACCAGGGCATCCTCGGCACGGTCTTTACCGGCCGCCTGGAAGAGACGACCCATATCGGTGAGCAGGCGGCGGTAGTGCCGACGCTGGCCGGCACCAGCTGGATACATGGCATCCACACCATCGTGCTGGATCACGATGATCCCTTTCCCGAGGGCTACACCCTTGGGGACATCTGGCCGAAGCAGTAGGGGCGGTACGCATGCAGATCATTTCCGCGCAGCAGATCCAGTCGGTACTCGACTGGTCCGGCGTTCTCGACGCGTTGCATCGCGGGCACGCAGGTGCCCGGCCGAGCGGCGGCGGCTACTTCATCGGGGATTCGAGCTTCGGCCTGTTCAGCCGGGGCGTGATCCTGCCGGGCAGGGGTGCCGGGGTCAAGATCGCGTCGATCCACCCGGCCAATGGCGCTGCCGTCCCGCCGCTGCCGTCGGAGCAGGCCGCGTTCCTGGTCCTGGACGAGCGCACCAAGGGGCTCGTCGCGATGCTGGACGGCCCCGAAATCACGCGATGGAAAACCGCCGCCGATTCCGCGCTGGCGGCCCGCATGCTGTGCAGCGAGCACAGTGAGGTCCTGCTGGTGCTGGGCGCGGGCCCGGTCGCACGGTCGTTGACGGACGCTTATCTGCACATCCGGCCTTCCATCCGCGAAGTGTTGTTGTGGAATCGCACACCGTCGAGGCTGGAAGCCGCGCGTTCGGCGCTCGACGCGAGAGGCATCCGCGTCAGCATTGTCGCGGACCTCGATGCCGCGGTCGCCCGCGCAGACATCATCACGGCCGCCACCAGCGCATTCACACCCGTGATCCGGGGCGAGTGCATACGCCCTGGTACCCATGTCGATCTGGTGGGCGGATACCGAGCCGACATGCAGGAGGCCGATTGCGATGTGTTCCGTGGTGCGCGGCTCTTCGTGGACGACCGCCAGAATGCCGTTCAGTCGGGGGATATTCAGAACCCGCTAAAAGCGGGCGTGATTCGGGAGAGTGATATCGAAGGCGATCTGTTCGATCTGTGCCGGATGACGGCGGTCCATCGTTCGGCCGGAGACCGGACGGTCTACAAGAATGCGGGCGGTGCGCACCTGGATCTGATCGTCAGCCAGTATGTGGTCGAGCAATTGAAATCATGCTAATCCGCAGGCCTCGTGCCAGATGAGGACCGTCTAAGCGATTATGGCCCGTTGCGCCGTTGAGGCCGGCCCGGACTGACGCTCCGTTTCGAGTCGCTTTAATGATTTTTGTTGGATGACTGTATTACTTGAGATAAACGGAACTAGCGATTTTTTTTGCATATATAGTAAGGAATGCTACGTAATAAATCACTGCGGATGGCACTTCGTGATTCACTGTGTCTCCTCAAGTCCGCCGGGAAGGCGAGGTGTTATGCCATCTCGAAAAGATCGTCTAGAGGACAAGTCAATATCCCCCAAGAAGACGATCAAGCGCTGCAGTAATCTTGTCCCGATACTCGCGTAACGAGCCAACTGAAGGACCGAGGTCGTTTAACGGTACAGAGGCGATGAACGCCGGATGCATCAGGCATTTGACCCCGGCGACGTCAAAAGACGGGGTGAAGTCGACGGGCAATTGGGAGCGTTAAAAACCTTGGGGTTTCAGCGCAGGGTGCCTAGGATTCCGGCAATCATGGCCGCCGGAGTTGGAGATGAAAGTCACAATTCGCATCGAGATCACCACCGATTGCGACGAAACAGAAACATTCGAAATCGGTCAGCTGGAACGTCCCTATCGTCAGCTTGAGCCGGACAAGGTCGGGCTGTCATTGGCCGAGGGAAAAGACCTGCTGCGCACAAACGGAAACGGAAAAGGCAGCCCGACGTGTGCGGATCTCCCGCGTTGACAAGCTGCGCTGGTGCTTCTGGCATGGCAAACTCGAGAAGGCGAAAGACAGGATGCAAGGCATCCTGCTCCTCTGTCGGGTGATCGTGCCTGAAACCCCGGGCGTTGTAGAAAGTCTGGCGCAGCTCGACTACCGCACTCGAGAGCTTGTTGAATACGTCGAAGCGAATGGCGGCTCAACGATCGACTACGGCGCACGACACCGTCGCGGCAAACCTATCTCGACCGCCACGGCCGAGTCTGCAGTGAATCAGGTGCTCAACCAGCGCATGTGCAAGCGCCAACAAATGCGTTGGTCGCCAACCGGTGTTCATCTGCTTGCCCAAGTGCGATGCGCGGTGATAAACGGTGACTTGCGCGAGAGACTTGAAGTCTTCAGGCGACGTCCCCACGCGGTATCTCTCGAGGTCGCGGTATTCCTCGATCAGTTTCGCCGGGCCTCTGAATCGCTACCCCGAAGTTTTTAACGCTCCCGTGCCAACCTTGCGCACGATTGCGAAGAGGATATTCGGAATTTCGTGGCTGCCGCGAAACAACTGAAGTCGCGCGGCGATCTGCTAGTACCGCGCGAAGGCTTTATGGCCTTCACAGCCGGTAACCCAGACGGGTGCCGAAAATTTCGCCCTTCGGATAGCCGCCGAGACCCGCCTCAGGCATGACCATCAGGCTCGCGCAGGAGAACCAAATCTGGTCTTCGAAAGAAAGACTGGACTACAGCGTCGGAATGTCTATGCATTCGAGACTCTGCAACCTGCTCCGCGGAGCACCGAAATCTGGCAGGCAATCGTAAGCGCGCAATCCCTCTAGATGCCGGAGCCTGAATTGCCAGGCTGAGCCCGAATCGTGGCCAGCTTGACATAAAGCGTACTCCTCGAAATTCCAAGTGTTCGGGCAGCCATCGAAACATTTCCATGGGCACTCGCGATCGCACCGAGTATGGCTTGTCTCTCCATTTCGTCGAGACGGCCGAATGAAGCAGGCATTGACGCTGAAGTTGATATGGGAAGTGAACTCCTGGCCTGCGCGATGGACGGGGGCAACAAAGAAAGATCGATAACGTCGCCTTCGCTCAGCGCGAACATCACCTCGAACGCATTCTGCAGTTCGCGTATGTTGCCCGGCCAACGATAGCTCAGAAGCGCCTGGTACACGGCTGGTTCAAGCTGCTTGGGCGCACAGCCATACTTGCGTGCGAGCTTGCCGTTGAGATGCTCGACGATTGCCTCGATGTCACCCGGCCGGTCGCGCAGCGGCGGCAGTTGAAGGATGACCGCGCAGAGGCGGTGGTACAGGTCTTCGCGGAAGCGTCCGGCGGCGCTCTCATTCTGCAGATCACGGTTAGTGGCTGCGATGACGCGCACCGAAACATGCCGCTCGCGGGTATCGCCAAGACGGACTACGACCCCATCCTGCAGCACACGCAACAGGTGGGGCTGCATGTCGAGCGGCATCTCGCCGATTTCATCCAGGAACAGTGTGCCGCCATCGGCCTGCTCGAACTTGCCCGGAAGGCCACCGCGACGCGCACCGGTAAAAGCGCCCTCGTTATAGCCGAAGAGTTCGCTGGCCAGGAGCTCACGGGTCAAGGCGCCGCAATTGACGGCAACGAAGGGGGCCTCGACGCGGGTACCCGCTCGATGCAGCGCCCGGGCGAAGAGTTCCTTCCCGGCTCCCGTCTCGCCCAGGAGCAGTACTGGCAGATCGAGCGGGGCAATGCGGCGAGCGCGTGCCTTGGTCGCCGCCAGAACCTCGCTTGCGCCAATGATTTCGCTGAAAGGATCGTTTCCCGCCAGTTTCGTCGCAGCCTTGGGCAGCGGCGATATGGTGGTTCGATTCCTTTGCGCCCCAAGCGGAATCACGAGCATCGTACCCAGCGTAGCGTCACGGTCCTTCACTGGGTGCAGCCATTCGGGGCGCAACCATTCCGTGCGTTGGCAGCAACGGTCAACGTCGGACAGTGCGAGGTTGAGTCCTGGCACCTGGTTGCCAATCTGCAGAAGCGGCAAACGCACGTCATGCATCTCTCTGGCCGCCTGCGCATTTACGGACGTGCGGACAATGCGCCCGCGACCGTCGACAAGCACAACGTAGTCGCTGGCATAGCGGATGAAATGATCAATGGCGCTGGCCAGCAGCCGCTCGTGGAGTGCGACGTCGCGGCGCGCCAGCTCGCCTTCGATCTGCCGTGCAGCGGCCACCACCAATCCCAGCGTGTGGCCATGGAACGTCTCCTTGACGCCCGAGACATCGACCACGCCTAGCAGGGTGCGAGTAAAGGGGTCAAGAACAGGCGCAGCAGCGCAGGTCCAGCGCTTGACGTCCAGGCAGAAATGCTCGCTGGCATGGATCTGGACCGGAGCGCCAGTGGCGATTGCGGTGCCAATGGCATTGGTGCCGATGACGTCTTCATTCCAGCAGCCCCCTGAGGCGAGGTTGATCTTCTCGCCAACGCTGCGGGCCTTGGTCTCGCCATTAAGTTGGAGAATGGTGCCGCCCGGGTCGCTGAGCATGATGAGGGTGCCGCATTCCCGCAGGATATCGCGCAGGCCATCGAGTGCCGGACGCGCGGCACCACACAGATCCCTGTTCTGCCATTGGATCTGGCGGACACGCTCGGCCTCTGCCCCCGGTGCGGAGTGCCTGGCAGGATCAACGGCCTCGGAACGGCACCGCTGCCATGAAGCCAGGACGACGCCGCGCACACCTTCCCCCGCCAGGGGCTGATGCTGAAGAAAACGCTCCCAGGCGGAGGCCACGACAGGATCGTCGCTGCTGCGGGGAACCAGGACGCCGGATTGAGAAAACGGCATGTGAGGTCACTCTCCTTTGACTGCAGCAACCGTAGCCCCTCACCCTGGCAAAGTCAATAAAACCGTTTCAAATCAAGATATTGTGCTCTGCAGCAAGCGCGTGAAGGCGTCCGGAATCCGGACACTTTTGCATTGGACGTCCGGATTCCGGACAGCGAAAGCGGGGTTCAGGAAGAAGATCGCGTTGAATTCGCCAACGCCTTTCAGCGTTGCCGGATGGACTGAAAGGCCCCGGGTCCGGTGCATCGCGACATCCGCGCGGTCCCGAATGATGGAAGTGAGCACGGCGCTTTCCTCCCGAGCCTCAACACGGGCGGAAAGCTCCGCTCCGCCGATCGCTGGTGGCGATGGCACACCCTATGCCCTGGTCTTGTGCGAAAGGCAGCGCAATGCGGTGGAGACCATGAACGATTCAACGAGGACGAGGCGCCCGGTCGTCGAGACCCTTACCGGCGCGGATCTGACAATCGGCACCCATCTCGTAACCGGTCGATTTGGGTACACGCATCATGGTCTCTACGCGGGGGCGGCAAGGTCGTGCACTACGCAGGACTGTCGCGGTCACTGCGTTGCGGCCCGGTGCAGGAGGTCTCGCTCGCAGCGTTCGCACATGGGCATCCGGTCTGGATCAGGCAAAGCCCTGACGCAAGGTTCGCGGGCTTGAAAGCCATCCGTCGGGCCTACTCGCGCCTCGGCGAGGATCGCTATCGGCTGGTTTCCAATAACTGCGAGCACTTCTGCACGTGGTGCCTGTACGGCGAGAGCCGCAGTGACCAAATCAATGCCTGGAAATTCTGGATAACTGATCATCTCATGGCAGCCGTAGTCAATACCGTCAGACAGCTTGCGATCACAAGTTGGTCCATCTGTTCGTGAGTGTCCGAATCCAGGACACCGCTGCGCGGGCGTCAGGAATCCGGACACCGTCGACAGCCCATTTGGACCGGCGATGCGGAAAACGAACGCCCGCAACGCATTGATTTGATTCTCTTATCAAGCGTGGGACCAAGTGATGGCCACCACTGGCATGCCCTCTGCAATAGGTGGTATGTGGGATCTCCCACTACGACTACATCAAACATAGGAGGCAATATGCAACCCCAGTCCACCGTACAGGTGATGGGCATCGATGCCGGCGGCACGATGACCGACACCTTCTTCGTGCGCTCGGATGGCCGTTTTGTGGTCGGCAAGGCGCAAAGCAATCCCGGTGATGAGTCCCTTGCCATCTACAACTCTTCCGAAGATGCCCTTGCCCACTGGGACCGGACCGTGGACGACGTCTATCCGGAACTGGTGACCTGCGTCTATTCCGGTACGGCCATGCTCAACCGCATCCTCATGCGTAAGGGCCTTGCCGTTGGCCTGATCTGCAACCGCGGCTTCGAGCAGATCCATTCGATGGGCCGCGCGCTGCAGAGCTACCTGGGTTATGCCCTGGAAGACCGCATCCACCTGAACACCCATCGCTACGACGAGCCCCTGGTGCCGGTCTCGCGCACGCGTGGCGTCACCGAGCGCACCGACGTACAGGGAAAGGTGGTGATCCCCCTGCGTGAAGACGAAGTCCGGCGGGCTACACGGGAACTGGTGGAAGCCGGCTCGCAAGCCATCGTCATTTGCCTGCTGCAATCCCACAAGAACGAAACCAGCGAGCAACGTGCCCGTGACATTGTGCGCGAGGAGCTGAAGAAGCTGAAGGCGGATATCCCGGTATTCGCCTCGGTGGACTACTACCCGTCGCGCAAGGAGAGCCACCGGATGAACACCACCATCCTGGAGGCATACGGCGCGGAACCTTCGCGCCAGACGTTGAAGAAAGTCAGCGACCGCTTCAGGAAGCACGGGCCAAGTTCGATCTGCGCGTGATGGCTACTCACGGCGGCACCATCAGCTGGAAGGCCAAGGAGCTCGCGCGTACGATCGTTTCCGGCCCGATCGGCGGCGTGATCGGCTCCAAGCTGCTGGGTGAGGCCCTGGGCGACGAGAACATTGCCTGCTCTGATATCGGCGGCACCAGCTTCGACGTGGCGTTGATTACCAAGGGCAACTTCGCCATCAAATCGGACCCGGATATGGCCCGCCTGGTCCTCTCCCTGCCCCTGGTGGCCATGGATTCCGTCGGCGCGGGCGCCGGCAGTTTCGTGCGCCTGGACCCCTACAGCAAGTCCATAAAGCTTGGCCCCGACAGTGCCGGCTACCGCGTCGGCACCTGCTGGCCCGAGAGCGGCCTGGATACGGTGTCGGTGTCGGACTGCCACGTGGTGCTGGGCTACCTCAACCCCGACAACTTCCTGGGCGGCGCCATCAAGCTCGACGTGCAGCGTGCCCGCGACCACATCAAAGCGCAGATCGCCGATCCGCTGGGCCTGTCGGTGGAAGACGCGGCGGCGGGTGTGATCGAGTTGCTGGACCTGACGCTGTCGGAATACCTGCGCGCCAACATCAGCGCCAAGGGCTACAACCCGGCCGACTTCACCTGCTTCTCCTACGGCGGTGCCGGTCCGGTCCACACCTACGGCTACACCGAAGGCGTGGGCTTCAAGGACGTGGTGGTACCCGCCTGGGCAGCCGGCTTCTCAGCCTTTGGTTGCGCCTGTGCCGACTTCGAGTACCGCTATGACAAGTCGGTGGACCTGGGCGTGACCCAGCATGCGCCCGACGCCCACAAGGCAGCTGCCTGCCAGTCCCTGCAGGAGGCCTGGTCCGAACTGGCCGTGAAGGTGATCGACGAGTTCGTGCTCAATGGCTACAAGCCCGAGGATGTGCTGCTCATCCCCGGCTACAAGATGCAGTACATGGGCCAGCTCAATGACCTGGAAATCGTCTCGCCCGTGACCAGCGCGGCCAGCGCTGCCGACTGGGACCAGATCGTCGAAGCTTTCGAGACCACGTATGGCCGCGTGTACGCCAACTCGGCACGCTCGCCGGAACTGGGTTTCTCCATCACCGGTGCCATCCTGCGCGGCATGGTGGTGACCCAAAAGCCGGTGCTGCCGGAAGACGCGGACGCCGGACCGACGCCGCCCAAGCAAGCCTATCTGGGTACACGCCCCTTCTATCGCCACAAAAAGTGGGTAGATGCCGCGCTCTGGAAAATGGAATCGCTCAAGGCCGGCAACCACATCGTAGGCCCCGCCATCATCGAATCCGATGCCACCACCTTTGTGGTGCCGGAAGGCTTCGAGACCACGATCGATAAGCACCGCCTGTTCCATCTCAAAGAAGTGAAGTAAGGAGACACGCCATGAACATCATGCACAACAAGGAAGTGGGTCTTGGTAACCTGTTGAAGAACGGCGAGACCCTCAAGGAGTTCCGCGACGCGATCATCGCGCGCACCCAGGCTTCCGGCCACTACAACGGCCTCAGCAAACTGGAGTTCCGGGACAGCGATCCGATCGGCTATGAAAAGCTGTTCTCCAAGCTGCGCGGAGGCCTCGTGCATGCCCGCGAAACCGCGAAGAAGATCGCCGCCAGTCCCATCGTCGAGCAGGAAGGCGAACTCTGCTTCACGCTCTACAACGCCGTGGGTGACTGCGTGCTGACCTCGACCGGCATCATCATTCACGTCGGCACGATGGGCGCAGCGATCAAGTACATGATCGAGAACAACTGGGAAGCCAACCCCGGCATCAACCCCGGGGACATGTTCACCAACAACGACTGCGCCATCGGCAACGTCCACCCCTGCGACATCGCCACCATCGTGCCGATCTTCTGGGAGGGCAAGCTGATCGGCTGGGTCGGCGGCGTCACCCACGTCATCGACACCGGCTCAGTGACGCCGGGCTCTATGTCCACAGGCCAGACTCAGCGCTTCGGCGACGGCTACATGATCACCTGCCGCAAGACCGGTATCAACGACGAGCCGCTGCGCGACTGGCTGCATGAGTCGCAACGCTCGGTGCGCACGCCCAAGTACTGGATCCTCGACGAGAAAACCCGCATCGCCGGCTGCCACATGATCCGCGATCTGGTGGAAGAGGTGATTCGCGCAGACGGCATCGAGGCCTACGAGAAGTTCGCCTATGAGGTCATTGAAGAAGGCCGCCGAGGCCTGCAGAGCCGCATCAAGGCGATGACCCTGCCCGGTAAGTACCGCAAGGTCTCCTTTGTCGACGTGCCGTACAAGCACGAGGATGTGCAGGTCTCCAACGCCTTCGCCAAGCTCGACTCCATCATGCATTCGCCGGTGGAGATGACCATCAAGGCCGACGGCAAGTGGCGCCTCGACTTCGAGGGTGCAAGCCGCTGGGGCTGGCACACTTTCAATGCCCACCAGGTGGCATTTACTTCTGGCATCTGGGTGATGATGTGCCAGACACTGGTGCCCACCCAACGCATCAACGACGGTGCCTACTTCGCCACCGAGTTCCGACTGCCAAAGGGCACGTGGTGCAACCCGGATGACCGTCGCACCGGCCACGCATACGCCTGGCACTTCCTGGTCTCGGGCTGGGCGGCGCTGTGGCGCGGCCTGTCCCAGTCCTACTTCAGCCGCGGCTATCTGGAGGAAGTCAACGCCGGCAACGCCAACACCTCCAACTGGCTGCAAGGGGGGGCATCAACCAGGACGGCGAGATTCACGCGGTCAACAGCTTCGAGGCCAGTTCCTGCGGCACCGGCGCCTGCGCCGTCAAGGATGGCCTCAACCACGCCGCTGCCATCTGGAACCCCGAAGGCGACATGGGCGACATCGAGATCTGGGAGATGGCCGAACCGCTGCTCTACCTCGGCCGCAACGTCAAGGCCAATTCCGGCGGCTACGGCAAGTACCGCGGCGGCTGCGGGTTCGAGACGCTGCGCATGGTGTGGAACGCGCAGGACTGGACCATGTTCTTCATGGGCAATGGCTTGATGAACAGCGACTGGGGCATGATGGGCGGCTATCCCTCCGCCACTGGCTATCGCTTTGAGGCGCACAAGACGGGCCTTGACCAGCGCATCGCCATCGGTGACTCGTTACCCCTGGGCGGCGACATCGACCCGAGCAACCCCGACTTCGAGCGCCACATCGACGCCACCGCCGTAGTCAAGCGCGACAAGCAGTGCATCACGACTGAGGACTGCTATGCCAACCATGACCTTTACCTGAACTACCTGCGTGGCGGCCCCGGCTTTGGCGACCCGCTCGACCGGGACCCGAAGGCCATCGAAGCGGACCTCAATCAGAAGTTCCTGCTGCCGGAATACGCGCAGAAGGTCTATGGCGCCGTCTTCACCCAGGACGGCAAGGGCGTGTTCACGGTGGATGTCGCCAGGACCCAGTCCCGCCGTGCCGAGGTCCGCAAGGAGCGCCTGGCTCGAGCCCTGCCGACGCGCGAATGGATGAAGGAAGAGCGCGAACGCATCCTCAACAAGCACGCGTCCGTCCAGGTGCAGCACATGTTCGCGACCAGCTTCGCCCTTTCCGAGAAGTTCACGCGGGAATTCAAGCAGTTCTGGAGCCTGCCCGCGGACTGGCAGTTGCGTGAGGAAGAACTGGGCGTACCGTCCTACGGCGCAAAGCACCGTATGGATCTCTCCCTGCTGCCCGACGTCACCACCGTCGTCCAGGTCGAAGAGTAATCACCTTATCCAGGAGTTGCAAAATGTCAGCCTACACCAACGAACAGGTCGCGCACCTCGTCGAAGGCTCCCTTGACTGGGAAACCACGTTCCGCATGCTCTCGATGCCAAAGGATGAGAGCCGGTTCGAACAGTATCTGGCGGCCCTGCAGGCCAAGGTCAGCTTCGCGGACCGCATCGTGCTGCCACTCGGCCCGCACCTGCACATCGTGCAAGCGGCCAGGAGCAAGAAGTGGGTGGTCAAGTGTGACTGCGGCCACGAGTTCTGCGACTACCGCGAGAACTGGAAACTGCATGCCGCGATCTACGTGCGCGACACTGAAGAGGCGATGACCGAGGTCTATCCGAAGCTGATGGCCCCGGACACCCAGTGGCAGGTCTATCGCGAGTACTACTGCCCGGCGTGCGGCACCATGCATGATGTCGAGGCGCCCACCCCATGGTATCCCGTGATCCACGACTTCGAGCCGGACATCGATGCCTTCTATAAGGAATGGGTGCAGCTACCGGTGCCAGAACGCGCCCAGGACTGACGGGCGGCGGCTTAAGCGGAGGGGCAGACATTGCCTGCCCCCTCCGCGACATATGCTTCCCTGCGCCTGACATGGAAACCAGAATGGACCTCAACCTCGCCCACACGCTAGTCCGTACCGCCAGCGCTCATCCCGGCCGGACGGCTCTGTTCCTCGGCACAGAGCCCCTCCGTACGTTCGCGAAACTTGCCGACCGCGTCGCGCGTTGCGCCGGCAGCCTGCGTAATTGGGTCGGACTACAGGCCGGCGACCGGGTGGCGCTCGTCATGAAGAATTGCCCGCAATACGTCGAGCTGCTGTACGGCATCTGGCATGCGGGCCTGTGCGCGGTACCGGTCAATGCCAAGCTGCACCCGCGGGAAATCGACGACATCTTGCAGGACAGCGGTGCCCGCCTCTGCCTTGCCACCGATATCGGGGCCGCGCCCGGCTTCAGGACCATCGTGGTCGGCTCCACCGACTACCACGCCCTCTTCGCGGCACCGGGCATGCCGCTGGCCAATGTCGCCGGGGATGCCCTGGCGTGGTTGTTCTATACCAGCGGCACGACGGGCAAGCCAAAAGGCGTCATGCTCACGCATGACAATCTGGCCGCCATGTCCCGGGCCTATTCCAGCGCTGTCTCCCGAATCGTCGCAGGCGACAGCCTCATTCATGCTGCGCCGATGTCCCACGGATCCGGGCTCTACATGATCCCGCACATTGCCGAAGGCGCGAGCCAAGTGATTCCAGCTTCGGGCGGATTCGATGCTGCCGAGGTAGCCAGCCTCGTCGCCAAGCACCACCGCCCGAGCTTTTTTGCGGCGCCAACAATGCTCAATCGTTTCGTTGAGTACACGCACCGGACCGGGGTCGAGCTCTCCAATCTCAAGGTCGTCGTCTGCGGCGGTGCGCCCCTCTACGTCGAGGATGAACTTGCCGCACTCAACTGCCTGGGCCCCAGGATCGCCCAGATCTACGGCCAAGGCGAAAGCCCGATGACAATCACCGCCCAGGCGCCCGCCGACATTGCCAGCGCCCATGCCGCTGGCGACCGCAAGGCGCTGGCTTCGGTCGGGCGTGCCGTGCCTGGCGTGGATATCTGCATCGCCGATCCCGAAGACCACGCGCTGCCAGTGGGCGAAATCGGCGAGGTGCTGGTGCGCGGCCCCACCGTCATGCAAGGTTACTGGAACAACCCGCAGGCCACTGCAGCGACGCTGCGCAACGGCTGGCTGCACACAGGCGATGTCGGGTGCCTGGACGAGCGTGGCCTGCTCACCCTCAAGGACCGCAGCAAGGACACGATCATCAGCGGTGGTGCCAACATCTACCCGCGCGAGGTTGAGGACGCGCTGCTCACGCATCCCGCGGTGGCGGAAGTCTCCGTGCTCGGCCGCGGCCACCCCGATTGGGGGGAAGAAGTGGTGGCCGTCGTCGTGCGGAAGACCCGGACGCAAGTGACCACGTCCGAGCTAGACCAGTGGTGCCTGCGCAGCATCGCCCGGTTCAAGCGACCAAAGGCCTATCTGTTCGTCGAAGCGTTACCGAAGAACAGCAACGGCAAAGTACTCAAAGGTGCGCTACGCGAGCTATTGGCCCAACCTCGAGAAGCGCCGAATGCGAGAACTTGGCGCTGGAGGCTCGCATAATCCGCGTGCGTCCGTCAGTTCGCTGCCAGCCTCGCTCCGTGCTCGCCGGCACCGCATAACCGATAGACGAACAATCAGATGGAAGCAGAAATGAACGCAGCCAGAAAGTCACTGAGAGCGCAGATCGATAAATGGTTCGGATATGCTTGTGCGAAGACAATCCACATCACGCGCACGAGCCTCGCGAACGGCTGGCGCGTACGCTGCGTCACTGTTCGGGCCACGCAGCCGGGCAGCTCGCTTGTGGTCGCTTTCTTTCGGCACGGGGACGGGTCGTGGCAAGTCTATCCCCTCGGGCCGGGCATCAGTGCATGACCGCTTATCGGCGTGCTGCCTGAACCATGGAGCGCGGTCGTTCAACTAAAGGCGCCGCGCCCCCTCATGTGGCGGACCGCTTAAAACAGGTTGTACTCCCGGATTTTTTCATAGAGTGTCCAGGAAGAAATCGCGGAACAATTGGCTGTCTCCCGGTCTCCGGTACTGCAGGCTTTTCGTCTCCTGAATAATGACGTCATCGTCGAACGGGGGAAACCGGCGCAGAAGGGGGCGTTCGCCATATTCGCCACACGGTCATTCGTGTGGCTGGTTTGCACTTGTTAGTAGACGTCATTGCAAAACCGCATTATTCCTTTTACCGCGGCGACGTCGATCTCATCGGATAGGGTCGCCGTCGTCACATAGCGTTTCGATTACCCGATCAACGACTGCCCTGACCGTCACAATCCGAAGGGCCTGTTGCGTGTAGTCGGCCACATCGACGGATGATTGATCGTAGTGGTTGCCCCAGGCGGCGACCGAAGTGCAATTGGCCTCCTCCGGCCATACGACCGGCCAGATGGCCAATAAAACCACCTGTTGCGCAGATCCGCGCGTACCGATCACCGAAACGATTCGCGGCCACATGCTTGCGGATCCTCGACGACACGAAACTTCATTTGGATCGCATCCCGCACGCTCCCAATTCCTTCTCCAGTACAGCGGCCTTGGGGTTTTCACTAGCAGCTTGAGAAGTGCCCCTGGTGCGCGACTTACCGTCCAAATGTGCAGTTTTCCGGAATGGAGCGAAGGGTTTTCGCATTATTAACCGCGGCCTAAACCCTGCTTTCGCACAATCGAATTCCGGATGGTTTTTGGTTTCGGCAACCTCCAGGCAACCTCGTGTGATTAACGAGGCCCCACAGGAGGCGATCGAAGCAAGCCCCGATCGTCTCCGCGTCGACAGCGAGCACTTGGAGATGGGAATGAACGGCCTGAAACATTCAATGAACATAGTGGCGGGGATCGGGTTGGGCGGCCTCGCACTGACCTGGTCAGTTGCCGCGTGCGCAAACCTCGTGGTAGCGGTTGCGGGTCCGATGACGGGCGAATACGCGTCGGGCGGCGAGCAGTTCCGGAAAGGTGCCGAGCAGGCTGTGAAAGACATCAATGCGACCGGCGGCTTGCTTGGCCAGAAAGTGGATCTGGTCGTAGGCGATGACGTGTGCGATCCGAAGCAGGCTGTCTCGGTCGCCAATAGCTTCGTGAACAAGAAGGTCGCATTCATCGACGGACACTGGTGCTCCAGTTCCACGTTGCCCGCATCGGATGTCTACAACGATGCTCAGATCCCTCAAGTGACTGTTTCGACTAACCCGAAAATCACCGAGCGCGGCATCAAGGGCATCTTCCGTATCACTGGCCGGGACGATCAGCAAGGGCAGGTAGCGGGTGACTACATCGCTGCAAATTTCAAGGGAAAGAAGATCGCTGTCGTCGACGACAAGACCGCCTATGGCGGCGGTCTCGCTGACGAAATCGCCAAGGAACTTTCCGCAAAGCAGACGCCTGTCGTCTTGCGCCAGTCGATCACCGCGGGAGAGAAGGACTACTCGGGCCTCGTCAGCAAGCTCAAGGCGAACGGCGTCGAGGTTCTTGCCTACGGCGGCTATTACCAGGAGGTCGCGCTGATCCTGCGGCAGGCAGCGCAGGCGGGCCTGAAGCTGACGCTGGTCGGCGGCGATACCTTGACCAACAACGAGCTGGTCAACGCGGCGGGGCCCGAGATCAACAAGGTCATCTTTACCTTCCCGCCTGACCCGCGAAAGAACGCTGCTGCGGCGAAGGTCGTCGAAGCATTGCGCGCGCAAAAGATCGAACCAGAAGGCTACATGCTGTATTCGTACGCCGCCATGCAGGTCTTCGCCGACGCTGCGAAACGCGCGAACTCGACGGACTACGCGGCGGTCGTCAAACAGCTGCACAACGCGAGCTTCAACACGGTCGTGGGCCCGGTCGACTTCGATGCGAAGGGCGACCTCAAAAGCCCTGGTTACGTCGTCTATCGGTGGAAAGGCAACAACTACGAGTACGTGAACAAGTAAGTGCCTGGACTGCCATGAAAGACGGCGGTGCGTGTATGGCGCACCGCCTCCGAACAAGCCTCACCGGAGCAGACATGAGCCAGGCGTTGCAACAACTGATTAACGGTATCACCCTGGGTGCCATCTATGGCCTGATTGCGATCGGCTACACGATGGTCTACGGCATCATCGGCATGATCAACTTTGCGCACGGCGACATCTACATGGTCAGCGCTTTCATCGCCGTTACGTGCTTCACATTGGTTACGAGTGCCGGCATATCGTCGGTGGTCGCGAGTATCGCGATCACGCTCGTCGTTTGCATCGCACTCACATCGGCATTCGGCTGGACGGTGGAGCGCGTCGGCTATCGTCCGCTGCGCGGTTCAAGCCGCCTGGCACCGCTGATTTCATCGATCGGTATCTCCATCTTCCTTCAGAACGCGGTGCAGATCACACAGGGCGCACGGGTGAAATCCATCCAGCCTCTGGTGACGGGCGGCGTGGACCTGATTGCCGGGAATGATCATCACGCGGTGTACGCTTCTTACACGCAAATCCTGATCGTTGCCGTCACCGTCTTGCTGATGTGTGGGTTCACGCTCTTCATCAACAAAACCTCGTTCGGTCGGCAGCAACGAGCATGCGAGCAGGACCAGCGCATGATGCAGTTTCTCGGCTACAACGTCGACAGGATCATTGCATTGACCTTCATGATCGGTGCGGGCCTCGCTGCAGTCGCTGGCGTGATGGTGACGCTCTACTACGGTGTAGTGGACTTCTCGATCGGCTTCCAGGCGGGCATCAAGGCGTTCACCGCTGCGGTCCTGGGCGGCATCGGTTCCCTGCCGGGGGCCATGCTTGGCGGCGTCATCATCGGACTCATCGAAGCATTCTGGGCCGCTTATCTCTCGCCCGAGTACAAAGACGTCGCGACCTTCGTCATCCTGATCGTCGTTCTGATGTTTCGTCCGTCAGGTTTGCTTGGACGACCGGAAGTGGAGAAAGTGTAATGAGCGCGACCATCATGAAAGAATCTGACCTCTCGCTGAGGCTACGCGATGCCCTCTGGGCATCCGTCATTGCCGGTCTGATCGGTCTTCCGTTGCTTGGCCTGACGACGCGCGACGGCATGCACGGACTGCAGGTCGAGACGCGTTGGCCGCTGCTGGTAGCGTTCATCGCGATGGCGTTCGCCGGCCGGCTCACGCTCCAGATCGTGATGCATCGGCTCAACATTATCCCGAAGCGGCGGACCCCGACGCGGCCCGCTCCGCCGAGCGTCGCGGGTAACGGTGCGCTCGCCTGGCTGGGCGCAGGATGTGTCGCGTTCGCCGTTCTGTTGCCCGCGCTGTTTGCCGGGAATAGATATGTGGTCGATACGGCCACGACGGTACTCATCTACGTGATGCTCGGGTGGGGATTGAACGTGGTCGTCGGTCTTGCCGGGCTGCTCGATCTGGGATACGTCGCCTTCTATGCGGTTGGTGCATATACGTATGGGCTTCTCTCGACGCACTTCGGATTTGGGTTCTGGCAGGCCCTTCCGGTTGCTGGCGCCCTTGCGGCGTTGTTCGGCATGGTGCTCGGCTACCCGACGTTGCGGCTGCGTGGCGATTATCTGGCAATCGTCACGCTCGGTTTTGGGGAGATCATCCGCTTGATACTGGTGAATTGGGGCGACGTTACCGGCGGACCGAACGGCATCTCGTCGATTCCGAAGCCGACCTTTTTCGGTTTGCCGATGGCTGCTTTCGGCGAAGGGCCGACCTTTGCGAGTGTGTTTGGCATCGACTACAGCCCGGGACAGCGAGTCGTATTTCTTTACTACCTCATCCTCGGCCTGGCGCTTCTGACCAGCCTGCTCGTCAACCGCCTGCGACGGCTGCCGGTGGGTCGGGCGTGGGAGGCCGTGCGCGAGGACGAGATTGCCTGCAAGGCGATGGGCATCAATGTGACCAACGTCAAGCTCTCGGCGTTCGCGACGGGCGCAATGCTGGCCGGATTCGCGGGCGTGTTTTTCGCCGCGCGTCAGGGGTTTATATCGCCGGAGAGCTTCACGTTTCCGGAGTCGGCGACCATTCTGGCCATCGTGGTACTCGGCGGTATGGGCAGTCAGCTCGGCGTCGTGTTTGCCGCAACCGTTCTCGTGGTATTGCCCGAACTCGGGCGCGACTTCTCGGAATACCGCATGCTCGCATTCGGTGTGGCGATGGTGCTGATCATGATCGTGCGACCGGGCGGCCTGATCAGCCACCGTCGCGCCACCGTCAATGTGCCGTCGGAGGCAAAACAATGACAATCGGGCATCCATTGCTTAGCGTTGAAAACCTGACCATGCAATTCGGCGGTTTGCGCGCAATCGAGAACCTCTCGATGCTCGCGCATGCGGCTCAGGTCACGTCCGTGATCGGTCCGAATGGCGCGGGCAAGACAACGTTCTTCAACTGTCTGACGGGCTTTTATCGGCCCACACGGGGCGCGCTCACCTTGTCTCATCCGAAGCGTGGCGAACTACGTCTGGATGCAATGCGCAGCGTCGATGTGGCGCGCACGGCGCAGGTTGTCCGTACTTTCCAGAACATTCGTCTGTTTCCGCGTATGACGGTGCTCGAAAACCTGATGGTGGCCCAGCACAATACTCTGCAGAGGGCCTCACGCTTCTCGATCGCGGGCGCGCTCAACCTGGCGTCGTACCGGCGTGCGAGTGAACAGGCGATCGACAACGCCTTGACGTGGCTAGGGCGGCTTGGTGTCCGCGACGTGGCTGAGAAGGCTGCCGGCGACATGCCCTACGGCGTACAACGCCGCGTCGAGATTGCGCGTGCAATGTGTGCCGGTCCGATCCTGCTTTGCCTCGATGAGCCGGCTGCAGGGTTGAATCCGCGCGAATCTGCGGAGCTGACCGAGCTGCTCAGGTCGCTCGCGAAGGAGCAGGGCATCGGCATCCTGTTGATCGAGCACGACATGAGCGTTGTCATGAAAGTCTCCGATCACATCGTGGTTCTGAATCATGGCAAGAAGATCGCTGAAGGCTGCCCGGCTGAGATCAAAGCCAATCCGGATGTCGTCAGTGCCTATCTCGGCGAAGACGACGATTCGTACACGGACGAACCGATGCCCCATGAGAGGTCAGCACATGCTTGAGATTCAGAATCTGAGCGCGCACTATCGAAGCGTTCAGGCGTTGCGCGGCGTCGACGTCCGGGTCGAGGAGGGTGAAGTCGTTACCTTGATCGGTGCGAATGGCGCCGGAAAGTCGACGCTGATGAATTCGATCTTCGGTGTTCCGCGCGCGAGCGGTGGCCGCATTCTGTTCGAGGGGCAGGACATCACGAAGCTGCCCTCACATGCGATCGGGAGACTGGACATCGCGGTGGTGCCAGAGGGTCGTCGCATCTTCCAGCGGATGACCGTCCTCGAGAATCTGCTGATGGGTTGTACGGCGGACAGGCGGACGGTTGCGCGGGATCTCGACCGGATGGTCGAGATGTTTCCGATCCTGAAGAGCCGCGCGTCACAGCGTGCAGGGACCCTGTCGGGCGGAGAGCAGCAGATGCTGGCGATCGGACGGGCGCTCATGTCTCACCCGAGACTGTTGCTGCTCGACGAGCCGTCGCTCGGACTTGCCCCGCTCTTCATCCGCAAGATCTTCTCCGTGGTCAAAGAGTTGAACGAGCAGATGGGCATGACGATCCTTCTCGTCGAACAGAATGCACACCACGCACTACGCGTAGCCCATCGCGGATATGTTCTTCAGCATGGGGAAATCGCGCTGGAAGGTACGGGAAGCGAGTTGCTTGCCAACCCTGCGGTGCGCGCAGCCTATCTGGAGGGTGATACGGCTCAGCTGGACGCCGCCTGATCGCGCGGCAAGGGAAAGCGGATATCCGGCGGATATCCGCATCCTTATCGAATCCTCATACTCCCCATGACGAAAGCATGGGGCTCAATCTCCATTCTGCACGCGGAGGAAAACTGTGCGGAATTCCGCAGAACCAGCCGGGAGCCAGTTCAAGCCGTCGAACAGTGAAAAGTGCAGAATGACGCTCAAGAGGTGACGTCATTGCTTCACGACGGGCTCGAAACGCTGGGAGTCATCCTCTGCGGGAAACACGAACGAAGACAAGCCTCAACGGCTTGCTTCAATGCGAAGAAATTCAGGAGTTATCGGATGAAAGTCCTCATCGTATTTGCACACCCCGAACCGAAGTCGTTCAACGGCGCGCTCAAGGATACCGCCGTCTCGACACTGAAGGCGCTCGGTCACGAAGTCCAGGTCAGTGATCTGTACAGGCTGAACTGGCGCGCGGACCTTAGCGCAGACGATTTCACAGGCGACCGTTTGAACGACGATTTCCTCGACCTCTCGGCCGAACAGGAACAGATGTTCACGACGTCGACACCGCCAACACCCGACGTCCACGCAGAACAGCAGAAGGTGCTCTGGTGCGACATGGTGATTTTCCAGTATCCGATGTGGTGGTTCGGCATGCCCGCGATCCTGAAGGGCTGGGTGGATCGCGTGATGACGCGCGGGTTTGCCTATGCGACGGGCCGCAAGTACGACACGGGCATGTTCAAGGGCAAGAAAGCGATGATATCGACGACGACGGGCACTGCGTCCAGTCTGTATGAGCCCGACGGCGTCGACGGAGCGATCAATCACATCCTCTGGCCGATTCACAATGGCATCTTCCGCTACCTCGGTTTCGACGTGCTGCCGCCGCACGTCTCGTCGATGCCTTCGCGGGTGTCGGCGGACGAGCGTCAGGCGTATCTCGACGCCTATGCAACGCGTCTTTGTCAAATCGAGAACACCGAGCCGCTGTTCTTCCATCCGTTCGCTGATTACGGTCCGGACCAGCGTCTGAAGCCTGGTGTGATCGCACGCTCGGGCTTTCAATGGAATCCTGGCGCAGGGCAGGCACACGACGAAGCGGCTGACGAATTCACGCGCAAGATCGCGAGCGCCGGCTGAACTGAGCATCACGGGAAGACGCACGCGCTGCTCGCGCGTGCAATTGTTTATGGCTAAAAGTACTCGAGGTGACGGATGAAAGACCTTGGCATTTTTCGGCAGTTGCACCATGTTTGCGTCGTCGTGCGCGACATCGAGAATGCGGTGAAGTTTTATGAGTCCACGGGCGTGGGTCCGTGGAAAGATTTCCCGCCGATGGATGCCTACGAACTCGACGGCTATAACCGCGAAGCATTCCTGCAAATGCGCTACAAGTTTGCGACGTTGGACAACGTGCAAATCCAGCTGTGTCAGCCGGGGCAGGGCGATACGCCGCAGCGCCGGTTTCTCGATACGAAGGGCGAAGGCGTCTTCCACCTGGGATTCACGGTTGACAGCGTAGACGCGGCTCGGCAACAGGGAATCGAGGCCGGCTTACCGATTCTTGGGTCAGGTCGACTCGACGATCGCAGCGGATTCACCTATTTCGGCACCGCTGACAAAGGTGCAGGCGTGACGCTTGAAGTTCGCCAGGCGAGTGCTCAGGCGAACAAGGGCATCAAGAGCTGATTTCTTCCGGCTCGTATACACACGGGGGCGATCTGGCTAACGATCGCCCCCGTTCCGACGGCCTCATTCGTCGTCGTCTCCAGCAAGACTGGCTTTCCCGCTCGATAATCCCTTCCTTGAAAACCCCGGCTTGCATCGATAAGCTCGACGGCCGTTAAGCCGTCGAGCACTCGTGTCATCGCATGACGAACGGGTTGGCCGTCTTCACGCCGGTATTGATCCACACGCTCTTGGTTTGCAGATACTCGCGGATCGCGTCGATGCCGTTCTCGCGCCCGAGGCCGGAATCCTTATAGCCGCCGAATGGCGACATGTAGCTCACAGCGCGGTAGCTGTTGACCCAGACCATGCCCGCCTGGATTTTTTCCGCTACCCGGATGGACCGGCCGATATCTCTGGTCCACACGCCGGAACCCAGGCCAAATCGCACATCGTTGGCGATGGCAACGGCTTCGTCTTCATCCTTGAAACGGATAATCGAAAGCACCGGGCCGAATACTTCTTCCTGCGCGATTCGCATGCTGTTTTTCACGTCGCCGAAGATCGTCGGTTCGACGAACCAGCCGCTGCCGCATTCAGGCGCCGTGCCGGGTTTGCCACCTAGTAGCAGCGTTGCCCCGTCTTCCTTCGCCGTTTCGATATACGACAGGACTTTCTGATACTGCGGGCGCGTCGTCACGGGGCCGACCTGCGTATCCATCTTCGACGGATCGCCCATCCTGGCGGTGCGAGCGAGCGCTAACAGCCGCTCGACGAAAGTATCGTAGATGCTGTCCTGCAAGAGCAGTCGCGAGCCCGCGATGCAGGTCTGACCGGTCGCCGCGAAAATGCCCGACACGGCGCCATTCACGGCGTCGTCGAGGTCCGCGTCCTCGAACACAATGTTCGGCGACTTGCCTCCCAGTTCGAGACTGACATGCTTGAACTGACGCGCGGCGGCTTCGTTGATGGCGCGTCCCGTCGAGTCCGCGCCCGTAAACGTGATCTTCTTCACGAGCGGATGTTCGACGAGCGGAGAACCCACATCCTTGCCGAAGCCCGTGACGACGTTGATGACACCTGGCGGAAAGCCCGCTTCGGTGAACAGCTTCGCGAACTCGATCGTGGATGCCGACGTGAATTCCGAGGGCTTGATGACGACCGTGCAGCCCGCAGCCAGAGCGGGAGCAATCTTCCAGGTCGCGAGGAGCAAGGGCGAGTTCCACGGCGTGATCGCGGCGACCATGCCGAGCGGTTCATTGCGCGTGAAATTGAAGTATCCCTTCTTGTCGAGCGGGATGACCGCGCCCTGGATCTTGTCCGCGAGACCGCCAAAGTAGTAGTACCACTGCGGCAGATACTGACACTGCCCGAGCATCTCGGCCATCAGCTTGCCGTTGTCCTGCACTTCCAGTTCCGCGAGGCGCTTCGCGTCCCGCGCGATGAGGTCGCCGACACGGTGCAGCAGGAGACCACGCTGGCTCGGCGTCATCTGCGCCCACGGTCCGGTGGTGAACGCTGCATGTGCCGCTTCTACTGCGCGGTTCACGTCGTCGGCGTTGCCCCTGGCGATCCTCGCCCAAGCTTCGCCCGTGAACGGATTTTCGGTATCGAACCATTCGCCCGAGGAGGCGGAAACGGATTCGCCGTTTATGTACATTTCGAATTGCTGCATGATTGAACGCTCCACTTATGTCAGGCCGCCTCAGGTTTCGACGGGCACGCGCCGCTGCGATTCAGCAAGGATTTCCTGAGCCTTCAGGATGACAGGCCGATCGACCATCCGGCCGTCGACGGCGACAGCCGCGCCATGCGATGCCGTAGCAGCAGCGACGACTTTTCTCGCCCATTCCACGTCCTTTTCTGCCGGAACAAAAGCCGCATTGACCGCTGCGACCTGTTTCGGATGAATGCAAAGCTTTGCGCCGAATCCCAGGCGCCTCGCGCGCAGCGTGTCACGTTCGATTTGCGCTGCGTCGTCGAGCGTGATGCTGACGCCATCGACGGGCGCCAGAAGATTGCCGATGCGCGAGGCCAGCACGATCTGCGACCTGAAATACAGCAACTGCTCGTCGTCGCCATCGATGCCCAGATCCAGCTGGAAGTCGACGTTGCCGAATACGAGTCGCGTCGTCAGGCGATGTTGAGCGATCGCGACGACGTTCCGAAACCCTTGGGCCGTCTCGATCATCGGCAGGATGTCCGTCGGCTTGCCGGCGAATTCGCACAGGAAGATATCGTCGATCCGTTCTGCTTTTGGCAGCATCACGGCCTTGACGGAAGGCGCACGACACACGGCGATGTCGTCGCGAAACCATTCGCTGTTGACGTCGTTCACGCGCACGGCAATGGGGGTGTCGCTTGCAGAAAGCCACTCCGAGAGCGCAGCGCGAGCGACTTTCTTTTCTTCTGGAGGCACGGCATCTTCGAGATCGATGACGACGACATCGACGCCCGACGCGGCCGCCTTGGCGAACCGGTCCGGCCGGTTGCCGGGAACGAAAAGATAGGAGCGGGGAGCGAGATCAGCCATGGTGTGACTCCAGTGAGACTTCGGGGAGCAGCCGCGGGACGACCGGGTAGTCGGTCAGAGACCATACCGACGCGATCGCATGCTGGATTTCCTCCTCGGCGGCTGCGTGACCGTAGAGACCCAGCGTCATGGTTTTATGCTCGAGTTCGGCGCGCGACAGCGTATTGCCGGGGTCGCCTTTCGGGTCGTCGATCCGGCCCGTGAACGTCTCCCCGTCCTTTGTCTGCACGGTGACCTTGCCGATCCATCGTGCGGGGTAGGCCGTGTCGACCTCGGGATCGAGCACCATGGACACCTTGTCGCGGAACTGGGCGATACGTTGTTCCCTGTAGTGCGCGTCGAATTCGTGCACACCCGCGTGACCGTATTCAGCAGCCAGCGCAAGAACGGTGCCCATCGAGAACTTCGCCTGGTGAATCGTCTTCGGATCCGTGACCGGACCGAGAACGTCGATTGCGGCCTGATGCACATGCGTGACGACCGTCTCGATGTCGCCGGGAGAAAGCTTCTCGCGTCTCAACACATCGAGAAGCGCGTCCGCAGCCGGGTGAGTGTGCCGGCAGGACGCATGGAACTTGAACGACGTTTCGACGAGTGCCCAACGCTCGCCCAGGCGATCGACCAGCTTCTGCGGGTCCGTCTGCGCCGACATGCCGGCGCCCATGCCCTTGACGCCTTCCAGAATGTCCTGGGCGCCGGTGAATCCGTCCGCTGCGAGGTAGGCGGCGAGCAGCCCGTTCGACGCGGCTTTCGCGGTATGCAACTGTTTGGAATCCGCCGCGTCGCGCAGGAACTCCCACAGTCCGGCCGCTTGTGTGCCCGCCGAACCGAAGGCGTGAAGCATCTGCACTTCGTCGAGACGAAGCAGGCTGCCGACGGCGGCGGCGGCGGCCAATGTGCCGACCGTGCCCGTCGTGTGAAAAATCTTGTAGTGCGATCGGCCGAGAAACTCGCCGACCCGGATGCCAACTTCATAGCCGGCGACCGAGGCCGCGATGAACTCCTTGCCACTGCGACCCAGCGCCTGAGCCACAGCCCATGCAGCAGGAAATACAACCGTCGCCGGATGCAGCACCGAACTGTTGTGCAGATCGTCCTGTTCTGCGAAATGCGACGCGGCGGCGTTCACCATGGCCGCAAAGAGCGGGCTCGTACTGCGGCGCGATATCAGGATTTCGCAAGGACCCGATTGCGGGCCAAGATCCAGCGCGAGCTTCTGGATCGATTCCACCGGGCGCGCGCCGCGCCCCGCCAGCGCTGCGCCGAACCAGTCCAGAAAAAGGTCTTCGGTGCGTCGTACGACTTCCGTGGGAATCTGTTCGTATTTCAGATTGGCGGCGAACGCTGCCAGAATTTCGGTATTGGTCATGTCGTGGTTCCGGACGAGTTGATGTCATCAAACAACGGCCGCATTGCGCAGGTCGCGGATCATTTCAGGCATGTAGCCCATTTCGACGAGGAGCGCTTCCGTGTGTTGACCGAGAGACGGAACGGCCTCCAGTTGCATGTCTTCGGCA
Source organism: Paraburkholderia azotifigens (assembly GCF_007995085.1). Lineage (GTDB taxonomy): Bacteria > Pseudomonadota > Gammaproteobacteria > Burkholderiales > Burkholderiaceae > Paraburkholderia > Paraburkholderia azotifigens. Next base: position 856,069 of record NZ_VOQS01000005.1, on the reverse strand, counting down.
CTTGCGATGCCCGGGGGCAGCAGAGCCGGGACATCGCCCGTCGGCGTTCCGACTGTCGTCCAGCGCCCTCGTGCTTCCAGCTGTTCGTGCGACCACACGTCTTCCATCGTGTTCATCCGCGCATTTGCAATCTGCGCAGCGTCGAGCCGACGAATCACTTCCTCGGATGACAGTTCGCTGAACGCGACGCAGATGATGTCTCGCAACGCGTCGCGCGCTGCCGCGCGCTTCGAGTTCGAACTGAAGCGAGGGTCTGTCGCGAGTTCGGGGGCGAGCAATACTTTCGAACAGAACACGGCCCATTCGCGTTCGTTCTGCAGGCCGAGCATCACCGTTTTGCCGTCGCCCGCCGGGAAGGGGCCATAGGGATAGATGGTCGCGTGCGCTGCGCCGGCGCGAGCAGGCGGTGACGCTCCGTCGAAGGCGTAGTAGAGGGGATACGACATCCATTCCACCATGCTTTCGAGCATCGAAACGTCGATCTCGCGCCCGAGCCCTGTCTTTGCGCGTTGCAGGAGGGCCGAAAGAATGTTCGTGTACGCGTACATGCCCGCGGCAATGTCCGCGATCGAGCAACCCGCCTTTGCGGGCGAATCGGGTCCGCCGGTGATCGACAGAAAACCCGATTCGCTCTGGATCAGCAGGTCGTACGCCTTCTTGTCGCGGTAAGGACCGTCCGATCCATATCCCGAAATATTGCAGACGATCAGCTTCGGATACTTTTCGTGCAGTGCTTCGAAAGACAGGCCCAATCGCGCGGCGGCGCCGGGGGCGAGATTCTGCACAAGGACGTCGGCGTCCCGGAGCAGACCGTCGAGAATGGCCTCGGCCTGCGGCGCCTTGACATCGAGAGAGAGGCTCTCCTTCGAACGATTGCACCAGACAAAATGGGAAGCCAACCCGTTCACCCTTTCGTCGTACGCGCGCGCGAAATCACCCACGCCCGGCCGCTCAACCTTGATGACCCGCGCGCCAAGGTCGGCGAGCTGGCGCGTGCAGAACGGCGCTGCAATGGCGTGTTCGAGCGTGATGACCTTGACCCCGTCCAGCGGTTTCATAACAGCCTCCTTAGAATGAACGCGGCAGCCCCAGCAGATGCTCGGCCACATACGAGAGAATCAGGTTGGTCGAGATCGGCGCGACCTGGTAAAGACGGGTTTCGCGGAACTTGCGTTCGACGTCGTACTCGTTGGCGAAACCAAAGCCGCCATGGAATTGCAGGCATGCGTTGGCGGCTTCCCAGGAAGCATCTGCGGCAAGCAACTTCGCCATATTGGCTTGCGCGCCGGCCGGCTGCTTTGCATCGAACAGTTCGCACGCCTTGTAGCGCATGAGGCTCGCGGCTTCAACGTTGATGTATGCGCGGGCGATCGGGAACTGCACACCCTGGTTCTGTCCGATTGGCCGGCCGAACACGATGCGTTCCTTGACGTAGGCGCTCACCTTGTCGAGAAACCAGTAACCGTCACCGATGCATTCGGCGGCGATCAGCGTGCGTTCGGCATTGAGGCCATCGAGGATGTACTTGAAGCCTTTGCCTTCTTCGCCGATCAGGTTGTCCGCCGGAATTTCGAGGTTGTCGAAGAACAGTTCGTTGGTTTCGTGATTGACCATGTTCGGAATGGGACGCACCGTCATCCCATGTCCGACGGCCTCGCGCAGATCGACCAGAAAGATGGACATGCCTTCGGACTTCTTTGCAACCTTGTTGATGGGTGTGGTCCGGGCCAGCAGGATCATCAGATCGGAATGCTGAACACGCGAAATCCAGACCTTCTGCCCGTTGATGACGTACCTGTCGCCTTTGCGGACCGCCGTGGTCTTCAACTTCGTCGTATCGGTGCCGGTCGTCGGTTCGGTAACGCCCATCGATTGAAGCCGGAGCTTGCCGCTGGCGATCTGCGGCAGGTAGTGAGCCTTTTGCTCCTCCGAACCGTGCCGCAGCAAGGTGCCCATGTTGTACATCTGTCCATGGCAAGCGCCCGAATTGCCGCCGCTGCGGTTGATCTCTTCCATGATGACCGACGCCTCGGTCAGTCCGAGTCCCGATCCGCCGTACTCCTGCGGGATCAGCGCGGCCAGCCAGCCGGCGTCCGTCAGTGCCTGGACGAACGTCTCCGGATAGGTTCGCTCTTCGTCGATCTTGCGGAAATACTCCGGCGGAAAATTCGAGCACAGGTCGCGTACGGCTTCGCGGATGTCCTGGTATGCGTCAATGGTGTGCGTCACTTCGTGTCTACTCCTGTCATATCGATGTTCAGAGGGCGGCCACCGATGCACGCAGCGTCGCGTTCGCTTCGACGCACAGAACGCCGGCTTCATTGACTGCCCACAGTTTGACTTCGTCCGAATCAGGCGCACGCGCGGCGCAGACCTGAAAGGGGGCGTTATCGAAAAGAGGATTGACTGCCCTGAACGAGAACGACGCGACGGCTTCGTCGGGTGCGCTGCGCGTCACGAGATCGACCAGCAGCGTGGCCGTGAGCGGGCCGTGGACGACGAGCGCGGGGTAGCCTTCCTCGCTCGTTGCGTAGGTCCGGTCGTAGTGAATGCGATGACCGTTGAAGGTGTCGGCCGAGTAGCGAAACAGCAAAACGGGGTCGGGCACGATCGTCCGGCTCCACGTCGTTTCAGTCGGAGCAAGCGGGCTTGTTGCAGGCGCGAAGGGATCGGCAGCGGCTTCGCGATAGACGACGTCCTGTTCTTCTGAAATCAGCGGCCCTTCGTAGTCTTCCAGTTCATGGCGAATACGCACGAATACCAGCTTCCCGCTTCGACCTTCCTTGGAGGCGACGTCGATAATCTGAGACGTGCGCGTCACCTGGCTGCCGACCACCACGGGGCGCTCGAACCTGACCCGGCTTCCCGCCCACATGCGCCTTGGGAGCGGAATGGGCGGAAGGAACCCGCCGCGCTGCGGATGTCCGTCGGCGCTGATATGCGAGTGCGTCGCGATGTGCGGAAACAGAGCCCAGTGCCACAGCGGGGGCAACGCGTCACCCGCCTTCGGCGCGCGTGGATGGTCCAACGTGGCGGCCAGTTGTTGGGCGAGTCGAGGAGAGACCAGCTCACACTCGGTCTGCGTTCGACCGATCCATGAGCGCGGGTGATCGTGGTTGGAGGGCATCTGCAGTCCTTTGGCGTCAGTCTCGATAGATTGACGCAGGGGACGGCCGACTACAATTTGTGTGTGGAGAAGGGGGCTTTAGGCAGAGCCTAACTGATCGCGGCGTCAGTTTTGCGCCGCGGCGGCGCACTTCCTGGTCAATTGATCGACAAGTTCGCGTGCGAACGAGGGCAAGAGATCGAGACTGCGCACGCAAATGAGCAGGTCACGGGTCGACCATTCATCCTCGATCTCCACCAGCCGGATCTGCATGGTCTTCGCATAGCGTATGGCCGACGATCTCGGCAACACGCCAATGCCGACATTCGCTTCGATCATCCGGCACAACGCTTCGAAATTTCCGACTTCTATCCTCACATGCAGCTTCGTGTGCAGATCGCTGGCGACGCGGATCAGGAATGTGTGAATCGCACTGGCCTCGGGCAATCCGACGAAGTCGTAGTTCGCCACGTCGCGAAACGACGTGGATTCACGTTCAGCCAATGGATGAGAGGTCGACACAGCGAGTATCAGCCGATCCGAACGATACGGAAGGGTTTGCAGCGACTCGGGACGCACATTGCCCGCGACGATTCCCACATCGGCCGTGCCTTCGCTGACCGCGCGCACGATGTCGTGACTCAGACGCTCGCGGAGATCGACGTTGACGTCGGGATGGCTCGCCAGAAAGTCGCGCAGATCGTTGGGCAGGAACTCGGTTGTCGCTGTCGTGTTGGCGAAGATGCGGACATGCCCCTTCACGCCGCGAGCATATTCCTGCATGTCGCCACGCAACTGTTCGAGTTGCGACAGCACGAGCCGAGCGTGATGCAAGAACGCCTGTCCGGGCGGAGTCAGCGTGACCCCCTGGCTCGTTCGATAGAGCAGCTTCGTGCCCATGCTCTCTTCGAGGTTCTTGATCCGCGTGCTCGCTGCCGGGACCGACATGTGAAACCGTTCCGCTCCTCGCGTCAGGCTGTTGGTCTCTGCGATGCAGGTAATCAGGCGAAGATCGACAAGATCGAAGTGCATACCCATTTTGCGTGTCCTGAAAAGTCTCGTTGCTTTTTCATGGTCTATCAAGTGACGAAAAACCGCAATACCCATTTGCTCGTGCGAGCCCCGATAGCGGCAGATACTGCCTTATATGGTGCAGCTTGTTTCGAACGGGTATGAGCGGGTCGTTTTGTGACTATGCAAATTTCCGCAGAAAATCGTGGAGGCAGATCAAGACGGCTGGTTTTTCGCTCGGGACAATCCGTTATCGGTAGCGCGCCTCGTCGGGCGCCGCGACCAGAATCATTCAACCTGGAGAATGCAATGTTGATTGCGCCGTACAAGAACGAGCCGTTCGATCTCTATGACACCGATAGCGCGAAGGCCGAGATGCAACAGGCACTGAAAAAAGTGCATGCCGAATTCGGTCAGACTTATCCGCTCGTCATCAACGGCGAGCGGATTCAGACGCAGGACAAGCTGACGTCGACGAACCCGTCGAATCCTTCGGAAGTTGTCGGCTATACGGCGAACGCAACGAAAGATCATGCCGACGCGGCCCTCGATGCCGCGTGGCAGGCATTCGAATCGTGGAAGCGCTGGACCCAGGAAGACCGCAGCCGTGTGATGCTGAAGGCCGCCGCGATCATGCGGCGCCGCAAGCGCGAACTCGAAGCGTGGCTCGTCTACGAAATCGGTAAGAACTATGTCGAGGCGAGCGCCGAAGTCGCCGAAATGATCGACTTCACCGAATACTATGCGCGTCAGGCGCTGAAGCACGTCGGCGCCCTGGGTTCGCTGATCCACTACCCGGGAGAGGAGAACGAAAGCTTCTACATTCCGCTGGGCGCAGGGGTGACGATCTCGCCGTGGAATTTCCCGATGGCGCCGATGACGGGCATGACCGTGGGCGCGATCGTCGTCGGCAATACGCTGGTTTGCAAGCCGGCCGAGGACACGATCGTGTCGCTGGCAAAGATCTTCGATATCTTCGCGGAGGCGGGTCTGCCGCCGGGCGTCGTGAATTATCTACCGGGCACGGGGCGCGATATCGGTTCTTATCTCGTCGCGCATCCCAGGACGCGCTTCATCAACTTCACGGGATCGCTCGCAACGGGCGCGCAGATCAATGAGTCGGCAGCGAAACTCGCGGACGGCCAGCGGTGGTTCAAGCGCGTGTTTCTGGAACTGGGCGGCAAGGATGCGATTCTCGTCGACGAAACCGCGAATCTCGACGATGCGGCAACGGCCGTCATTCAGTCGGCGTTCGGTTATTCAGGCCAGAAGTGTTCGGCCTGCTCGCGCCTGATCGTGGTCGATTCCGTCTACGATGCGCTGCTGGACAAGGTCGTCGCCAAGGCGAAGGAACTGGTCGTCGCGCAAGCGCAGGACAACCCGAGCTTCGGTCCCGTCTGCAATGAATTGCAGTACAAGAAGGTACTGTCCTACATCGACGTGGGTCGCAGCGAAGGCAAGCTGCTCACAGGCGGCAAGGCTGTCGAAGGCGCAGCCGGGTATCTCATCGAACCGACCATTTTCGGGGATGTCTCGCCGAAGGCGCGCATTGCGCAGGAAGAAGTATTCGGTCCGTTCGTCGCCGCTATTCGGGTGAAGGACTTCGAAGAAGGACTCGCGGTCGTCAACGACACCGTGTATGGACTGACGGGCGCGTTGTTCTCGAACGACCGGGCCCGGATCGAACGCGCGCGCCGGGATTTCCACGTGGGCAATCTCTACTTCAATCGCAAGTGCACGGGCGCGCTGGTCGGGATTCAGCCGTTCGGCGGCTTCAATCTCACGGGCACCGACACCAAGACGGGTGGTCCCGACTATCTGCTGCAATTCCTGCAGATGAAGGCGGTTGCCGAGCGCCTGTAATCGAGGGCGAATACCGGAGCGTTCTTTCTACACGGCGCTCCGGGCTACGTGTCTTGTCACTCACAAACGGAAAACACGAGAATGGGCTTCATCGCAGACCGTATTGGCCAGATTGCGCCTGCGCAAACCATGGCGATGGCGGCGAAGGCGGCCGAATTGCGCCGGGCTGGAAAGAATGTGATTTCACTGTCTCAGGGTGAACCGGATTTCCACACGCCCGCGAACATACAGGAAGCGGCAATCAGGGCGATGCGGGACGGGAAGACCCGCTACACGGAAGCGGCCGGTACGCGGGAACTACGTGAGGCTATCGCGGCGAAGCTGAAGAACGACAACGGCCTCGAATATGCCGCCGACGCGATCAGTGTGTCGGCCGGTGCCAAGCAGGCGATCTTCGCTGCCTTCTTCGCAACGCTGAACGCGGGCGACGAAGTGATCGTTCCCGCTCCCTGCTGGGTCTCGTATCCGGAGATCGTCAAGATGTCAGGGGGAACGCCTGTCGGCGTGACCTGCGGCGAAGAATCCGGTTTCAAGCTGACGGCTGAACAACTCGAAGCATCGATTACCCCGAAGACCAAATGGCTGATGCTCAACTCGCCGTCGAACCCGACGGGTGCGGTGTATTCGGCCGAAGAACTGCAGGCGCTTGCAGACGTCTTGCGGCGTAACGAGCATGTGTGGGTGCTGTCCGACGATATCTACGAGAAGCTCGTCTACACGTCGCGGCCGTTCGTGAACATCCTGAACGTGGCCCCGGACCTGTATGACCGGACGCTGGTCATCAACGGTGTATCGAAGGTCTATTCGATGACGGGCTGGCGGATCGGCTATTCAGCCGCACCGAAGGCGCTTATCCAGGCCATGAATCTCGTGCAGGGGCAAATCATCACGAGTGCGTCTTCTGTGTCGCAGTACGCGGCGCTGGAGGCACTCACGGGCGATCAATCGTTCGTGGCCGCGTCGCTGGCTGCGTTCGACGAGCGGCGCAACAGGGTGGTGAACGGGCTGCGCGAGATTCGCGGCTTGCGGGTGCACGAACCGGAAGGCGCGTTCTACGCGTATGTGGGCTGCAACGACGTGTTGGGTCGACGGACGGGGACCGGAAAGCTGCTTGTCACGGATCAGGACTTCGTTATGTATCTGCTTGAGGACGCAAACGTCGCGGTGGTGTCGGGCTCGGGTTTCGTGCTGTCGCCTTATTTCCGGTTGTCGTATGCGGCGTCCGTCGACGAGCTGAACGAGGCACTTGGCCGGATCCGGTTCGCGTGTGAATCCCTTGAGGCTGTGACAGCCTGAATCATTGCCGCATCGCGATGGTCACCGAAAGCCATTCGCGCGGTTAAAAGGTCAATCATGAGTGAACGTGTGGTAATTGTCGGCGGCGGCGCCATTGGCTGTTCTATAGCCTATTTCCTGAGCCAGCAATCCGCCGATCGGGAAATCTGGGTCATCGAGCGAGACCCTACCTACCAGCGAGCTTCATCGGCGCTTTCGGCGAGTTCCATTCGACAACAGTTCTCTACGCCCGTCTGCATCGAGTTGTCGAAGTTCGGCTATGAATTCTTCGCGACGTGCGAGCGCGAAAAGACCCGCTATGGCGCGGGCGTCGATCTCGTGGACTGCGGTTACCTGTTCCTGGGTAATGGGCAACAGGAAGAAGCGCTGCGGCGGCGCAGTGTGCTCGCGAAATCGCTCGGGGCGCAATTGCGCGAATACGCGCCCGCGGACCTCGAGCAACGTTACCCCTGGATCAATGCCGATGATCTTGCCTATGCCGTCGAAGGCCAGGCCGGCGAAGGGTGGTTCGATGGTTATAGCGTCATGCAATGGTTTCGAAGCCGTGCACGCGAAGCGCGGGTCCACTTCGTGAACGGAGAAGCGGTTCGGTATCGAACGGCACGCGAGCGGATTACGCATGTCGAACTCTCCGACGGCAGGGAGATCGCGGGGGATGTATTCGTCAATGCGGCCGGTGCGTGGTGCGCGCCGTTGGCTCGTTCGCTGGGCGTCGAGCTGCCTGTACGTGCGCGCAGGCGCTCTGCCTTCGTCGTGTCTTGCCCGACGCCGATAGCGGACCTCCGATTCTCATCGATACGTCCGGTGTCTATCTGCGCCGCGAGCAGAATCATTTTCTTTGTATCGTGTCGCCGAGTGCTGAACAGGACCTGGACGACCTGCCGCTCGATGCGAATTTTGCAGAATTCGAAGATATCATCTGGCCGGCGCTGGCTGAACGCATCCCGGCGTTCGAGGCATTGCGCATCGAACACACCTGGGCGGGCTATTACGAATACAACTACCTGGACCATAACGGCCTCGTCGGGCAGGTCGGTCCGGAGAACTCGTACGTGGCAGCAGGATTCAGCGGTCACGGCATGATGCATAGTCCTGGCGTAGGACGAGGCATGGCGGAACTGCTTGGCTTCGGCGGATTCCGTACGATTGATCTGTCGTCGTTGTCGCCGGCCCGACTGTCGTCCGGGAATCTGATCGTCGAAGAGGGCGTCTACTGACAGGAAGCCCGCACATCAGTGCGGGTTCAGGCCGCGCCCTCGAACGTTCCGGTATTGCCGGGGTGTGAGGTGCGTGGCCGTTTTGAATTGCCGGGTAAATGCACTATGGTCGGCGTATCCGCACTCGGTCGCAATATCCGTAATGCTGCGGTCCGTCGTCTCAAGAAGCTTGCATGCGTGATCGACGCGAAGCTTCATGAGCATTTGCTTCGGAGTGAGATGAAAGACTTCGCGCGAAAGCCTCTCTAACGTGTCGACCGAAATCGACGCACGCTCGGCGACTTTGCTGACAAGAATGTTCTGCCCGAGGTTTCCCTCAAGATACTCCAGATAGACCTGCAAACGCCTGTAGCCGTGATGACGCTCGTCAGGCCTCGGCAGATCGCGGGAAATGCCGATCAGGCCTATTGCGTTTCCGTGGTCGTCGAGAACGGGGAATTTGGAGCTGAGACACCAGTATCGATGTCCTGACGCTGTCGAGTAAAGACGCAGTCGTTCAAGAATCGGCGCACGGCTTTCGATAACGCCGAGATCCTGCGCATTCGTGCTCGCACCCGTTACCGGAAACAGCTGATCCGCAGTCTTCCCGACGACTTCGTCGCGCTGAAGGCCGCTGCGTTCGATCAGCGTCTGATTGAACGAGAGATAGCGCGCCTCCGCGTCCTTGATGTAGTAAAGCACATCCGGCAGGCAATCGAACACGCGTGCCAGCAGATCGGGCTGCCTGTCCAACTGCTTCAGTACCTCGACCAGCATATCGGAGAAGACCTTCGGGGGCGGCATGGAATCAGCGTCTGGGTCACGTTGGCTCCGATTGTACAGGCTCGAAAATAGCGAACCGGAACGAAATAGGGCGGGCAGCGTACGCTGGCCCGCCCCGCAATATGCGCTACCGCCAGAACTTACTGACTCGCGTGCGCGGCGCTTCCGAGCAACGCTTCGCGGAAGCGGCTGCGCAGCCACGGGCCGTCGCGCGGAGGAAGGCTGGTCGGTTCGGGGTCGGTGCTGACCTTGATCGTTGCGAGGACGGGGCCCGCCGCCTTCAGAAGGACGTCGACGAACTCGTCGAGTTCGCGCTCGCTTTGGATCGTGACTGCGTTCTTGAAGCCCGCCGCGCGCGCGATGGCGGTGATGTCGACGCCACGTCCGGCGTGCGCCAGTTGCATGCCTGTTTCGGCGTAGTGCTCGTTATCGATGACGACGATGGACAGGTTTGCCGGTTTGTCGACGCCGACCGTCGCGAGCGAACCGAGGCCCATCATCATTTCACCGTCACCGACGAATACGACGACGCGTTTGTTTGGTTGTGCCAGCGCGACCCCGAGGCCGAACGTGACGGCGCCGCCCATTGCACCCCACAGATAGAAGTTCTGAGGCGTGTCGCCGGCGGCGGCGACATCGAACGTCGGATTGCCGAGGCTCGTTACAACGAGGACGTCCTGCTGTCGATCGCGGAGGATCCGCTTCACCGCCAGCCGACGGTTCAAGGGCTTCGTCTGCTGTGTCATGTTTTTACTCACTTTTTGAAGTTCTTGGTGCCGATCACGCGCTGTCCGATGAGGACGGCAACCATGCGGGACGTGTTGTAGCCGAAGCTCAGCGCTGCCTGGACCGTTTCCGCGACATCGTCTGCATCGTCGGCACGATAGACGTAGACACCTGCGGACTCGAGTGCATCCTGCGTCGACTTGCCCATCGCAACCTGCCACGGATTGAATTCGCCCCACTCGCCGCGCATGGTGACGAGCATGACGATGGGCATCCGGCATTCGTGCTGCAACGAAAGCATGTTGATGCAGTTGCCTACGCCGCTCGATTGCAGGAGCAGCACGCCACGTTGTCCGCCGATCCACGCGCCGCCCATCATGGCAACGCCTTCTTCTTCTGTCGTCAGCGAAACCGCGTGAATCTCCGTATCTTCTTCGCAGAGGTTGATCAGGTGTTTGTGTCCTGCGTCAGGCACATACGCGACTTGCCGCACGTCGGCGGCTTTGAAATGCTCGAAGATTGCTTCAGGCCAGGTAACGGACATGGTGTCGGACATGGTGTCGAAATCACGTTGATGAGTTGAAAAAGGGACGCGAAGTCAGTTGGTGCATGGACGCGCCGTCATGCATAACAGCGTGCCCTGGCGACACCGTTCACTCAATTTGTGATTCCCGAAGACGTGGTTAGCTTCAGGTTAACGATTCTGTCGCTGGCGATTGAGGTCAAGAGCGTTCGAGTTGTTGAAACGAGCCGTTTGCGAATGGCGAATTCCGTCTGCCAGCCGTAGTGAGCAAACTTGTCATCAACCTGATTGGAGAATGCTCATGAAAATCCTGGTGCCAGTCAAGAGAGTGGTTGACTACAACGTGAAGGTCCGCGTGAAGTCGGACAACACGGGTGTCGACATTGCCAATGTGAAGATGTCGATGAATCCGTTCGACGAAATCGCCGTCGAAGAAGCCGTGCGTCTGAAGGAAGCGGGCGTGGCGACGGAAGTGATCGCCGTGTCGGCAGGCGTCACGCAATGTCAGGAAACGCTGCGCACGGCGCTGGCGATCGGCGCGGACCGCGCGATCCTGATCGAATCGAATGAAGACCTGCAGCCGCTGGCTGTCGCGAAGCTGCTCAAGGCGCTGGTCGACAAGGAGCAGCCGCAGCTGGTGATTCTCGGCAAGCAGGCCATCGACGACGACTCCAATCAGACAGGCCAGATGCTGGCTGCTCTGGCGAATCTGCCGCAGGCGACGTTTGCGTCGAAGGTTGTCGTCGCTGACGGCAAGGCAACCGTGTCGCGCGAAGTCGATGGCGGCGCTGAAACACTGTCGCTGAAGCTGCCCGCAGTCGTGACGACCGATCTGCGCCTGAATGAGCCGCGTTATGTGACGCTGCCGAACATCATGAAGGCGAAGAAAAAGCCGCTCGAAACCGTCAAGCCGGAAGACCTGGGCGTCGATGTCACGCCGCGTCTGAAGACGCTGAAGGTCAGCGAGCCGCCGAAGCGCTCGGCTGGCGTGAAGGTCGCCGACGTGAAGACGCTGGTCGAGAAGCTCAAGACGGAAGCCAAGGTGCTTTGATTTTTCGGGCACACGGAGACGAATGAAATGACGATTCTGGTAATTGCTGAACACGACAACGCGGCGCTCAAGGCAGCGACGCTGAATACGGTGGCTGCCGCGCAGAAGATTGGCGGCGACGTGCATGTGCTGATCGCTGGCCACAACGCGCAAGGCGCGGCGGATGCGGCCGCGAAGGTGGCGGGCGTCGCGAAGGTGCTGCTGGCTGACGCGCCGCAACTGGCAGAAGGCATCGCGGAAAACGTCGAGGCGACGGTGCTGACGCTTGTGCAAGACCCGGCGAAGGGTTATTCGCATATCCTCGCGCCCGCTACGGCCTACGGCAAGAACATCGCGCCGCGTATCGCCGCGAAGCTCGACGTCGCGCAGATCAGCGACATCACGGCCGTCGATTCCGCCGATACCTTCGAGCGCCCGATCTACGCGGGCAACGCGATAGCGATCGTGCAATCGGCTGACCCTATCAAGGTCATCACGGTTCGCGCGACGGGCTTCGATCCTGTTGCAGCGGAAGGCGGCAGCGCAGCGGTCGAGAAGATCGAAGCCGCGGCTGATTCCGGCATGTCGCAGTTCGTGAGCCGCGAAGTGACGAAGCTCGATCGCCCGGAACTGACGTCGGCGAACATCATCGTGTCGGGTGGCCGGGGTCTGGGCAGCGGCGAGAACTACAACAAGGTTCTCGAGCCGCTCGCCGACAAGCTCGGTGCAGCAATGGGCGCATCGCGCGCAGCCGTCGATGCGGGTTATGTGCCGAACGACTATCAGGTCGGTCAAACCGGCAAGATTGTCGCGCCGCAGCTGTATATCGCGGTCGGCATCTCGGGCGCGATCCAGCATCTGGCCTGCATGAAGGACTCGAAGGTCATCGTCGCGATCAACAAGGACGAAGAAGCGCCGATTTTCAGCGTCGCGGATTACGGTCTGGTCGGCGATCTGTTCGCCGTCGTGCCCGAACTGGTAGCTGGCATCTGAGCTCCTTGAGATCTGAGCCCTTTCACTGAAGGAGGAGCCTTTGGATATGTCAACTCAGATCCGGCAAAACGCGGCGAATGCAGTCAATGCAGAGGACGCAGACATTTGGCGATGGTTTGCAGGCCTGGTCGAGGAGCGTCGTATCCGTTGGTGTCTTGCTGATGGCAGGTGGTTGGTAAGTGTCGATCATAGGCACGTTGCGACGGACGAAAATTTCGATCACGCGATACGAGCCGCCAGACTGAACAGTCGACGATGGGACGAAAACGCAAATCGCGAGTTGCCACGACGAAGCGCGGCATAGGGCACGGCGAAACGTTTGAGAGTGCGCATGCATCTCCGATGTTCGCGTGTGAGAGCGCGAGCCTTTTGCCCGGTATTTCCGGGCTTTTTTTCGCACATCGCAGCGTTAGTGCAAGACGTTCCTGACGCATCGGCGGTTGCGGATTACGGGTAAGAGTCAGTCAATCATGGCGAGTGGAGGTAAGTGATGAGTTTCCGTGAAGGATCCTTGCGATCCGTGGTGGAGAAATGGTTTGGTGCTGTGGCAGATGCACGGGCTCGAGTCACGCGCTCCAGGCTCATCCGATGCAAACAGTGGAGGTGCGTACGTGTCGAGGCAACACGTTCTGCCGGCACGTTTGAACTTATCTTTTTTCGACACGAAGACGGCTCGTGGTGCGTGTTTCCGCCAGATGCCAGACGATTGACAATGGGCGTCCCCAAATTGGCTCAAGTCTGGAGTGTGCCATGCGAGGCCGATTGATCTTGATAGCGTGCCGATAAAGCTTCGGCGATCGGGCAGCTCCCTGCGTTGCATGACCACTTTACTCTCATCAACTTTGACGATGCAGCCCAAAATGAACTGCAGAAAGAACGAAAGACGACCAGCACAACCAATCCGTGACATGACCCGACAAATTGGCCACGCCAGCTCAAGTGAGGAGGAGCGAAAGGTCGAATCATATCCGGTCTCGAACTGGGCATGGACGACGGCGCACTTGCACTATGACTGGATGGACTTGCATGCTCCATTTGCCTGTCTTGACTAGAGATAGACTCGAATGCTAGCCACATGCTAACGAGCGAAGCCAGCATCAACCGTATTCAGGGAAGGAATGCATGCCACGGCAGTCGCACCTTACGCGCAACACGTGTACGTCCGGAGAAGGCTGTAAGCGGCCATCGATGTTGCGTCAACTTGAGCGGCAGTTCAGGGTCGAAGTACGTCTTCCCGACTGTCGTCACCGTTCGGTGACGGTCTCGTCGGTATCCATGGAGAGTATGTCTCTTGACGCCATGTGTCATGCTCGCTCCGGGCCAGGTAGTGGCAGCTCGCGATGTGTGGCTGATATCTGTGACTGAGAGATTCACCCTACGAGCTAAGCATTACCGCACCCGGGGACCCGCCGCTGCGGCAAGCTCCTGTAGATTTGCGAAGTGTCCCGGCGCATTTTCAACAAACCACTCGCGAACATGCCCGTTATTGAGCAGTGAGTTGACGTAGCTGATCGACACGCTGAGAGATGGAGATGTTCGACGCCATATGGGTTTCGACATCGGTTACCTTTGCCTGAAGCGAGACGATTTCACACTCGAGACGATCAATCTGTTCTCGCGCTGCCTGCTCTTCGTCGCCTCGCGAACCCGGCGGGGGCACCAGTTGCTCGGGCGGCGTAGCAAGCTTGATGGCGCGGGCAAACGCTGAAGTGAAATTGGACTGGCTGCACATCAGTTCCGCTGCCTCGACCTGACGGAAGGGCTTCATGCACTTCAGGATCTCGTAGGTTGCTGCAGGACAATTTCTGTCGGCCAGCAACGCCGCGGCGTCGTTACAGATGCCCGTGAGCAATTTGACCTTCGTCTTGACGGTCCGCCCATCAATGCCGAGCACGGCCGCGATGCGTTCTTGCGATACCCCTCGGTCAACCGCCTGTGCAATCATGCGCGCATCCTGACCCGCCGTCAGCCGGTTGACATGTCGGTTGTAGGTGTACGTCTCGTCTTCGGTTGCCAGAAGGCAGGTTGCCGATTGCTTGTCCAGCCTGCGCAGGGCCTCCAGCCTCAATCGACCATCGAGTACTACGTAGCGACCTTCAGCATCGCGTTCGGGCGCGACGACAAGTGGCTCGACGAGGCCCGCCGTGACCACTGATGCAAGGAGCTGAAGAAATTTTCTTGCAACGCGTAGCATTTTGGACGAGTGGGCGGTGGGGGCGCAGCACGCTCAGGGCCAGTTGCACAGTTTCACCTTCGAACGCTCGCTGTACGGTGCAGGTGCGTATGACATCAGGCTTGTTCATGGCTGTCCACTCCTTCAATACGATCCGTCAGAACCCGCGGCAGATCAGCCTGCGCGATATCGATACGGACTGCTCGACAACCAGGTGCGCCGCGCCAGTCTCGCGAAGGTCCGCGAACTGCTGCGCGTCGCGACCAACGTCAACACATCAGATCAAGAGGTCGAATCCCAGCTCGGCCCGCCTTCATCTGCCGGCACTGCGGCGCACCAATGATGGTCATCGATATCCTCGCTCGCACCGCGCCGGTTCGTGCACCACCCACGCGCCGGGTCGAGAGATGACCGCCACTGTTTCAGCACGAACAACCCGACCGTCGGATCTGCGGCAACGCGGCGTACGGACACGTGCTCGCGTCTGTCGCCTCGCACGGGCCCTTACATGTCCATTCGCCGTCACGATTGCGCGACTACCGCTTCGGCACAGCATCTGCGCACACTCAGCATCCCACCTGACCACGTATCCCCCAGCACCGCCGGGTATCCTGGGCCAACAATCGCCATAGCCCTAAAGACTCCCATTGCATGGAGCACTCCGCGGTCTCCTCCCGTCAGGTTTATTCAACGCCTGCCCGCGCGCGTCGGCGGGCGCTTACGAGACCGCAGACATGGGCAGGCGTCGAACAAACCTCAAGATCAGTAGACTTGGCGAGTGACGGAGCGGGCAGCTGCGGCAACGGGCAACTGGCAAAGTGCCCTGAGGGCGGATTCCGATCCTTCCGCATGATGTGCGATGGCGCGCACGCGGCGCGTTGGCCAGAGGGAACTGCGGGAGCGCATCCAGAGCGGTTGCATCTCAAGCAGTCGATCACCACGGAAATGGTCGTACGGGTCAGGAGCGGCGCCTGATGCAAACGTCACGTAATCGTAGATCCGTTGGTATTGACGCACGTCAAACTCGGGTTTTCTGCCAAGCTTGCGGCCGCTGAGACCCATGACGTGGATCCAGCGACAGAAATTGACTGGCGTCCGGAACGTCCGGTGAGCGACGATTGATCTGGCGCAAAGTCGGTGCGGCAGGAAACCACAGGTATGGCACCGGCTATTGGCATAGCATCAATAAGCTGCTCAACGAAACACACACATCGCCCATGTATTGGCGAAACCAGTCAATCGTGGGTGAATCGATACATCAGTCAATAGGAGTATGAAATGTCTGCTACTTCCGTTCTGGTCAGCATGGCCCCGATGTGGGGAATCCTGCTTCTCGCATCCTGCTCGGCCGCGTATCTGGTCTTTTGGCGTAAGGTGATCAAATGAGTGTTCGCGGATTTCTGCGCCGGTGAGCAAGTATCGAATGCCGCGAGCCGCCTGATACGCAGCGGGGCGGGGATGCAGACGCTGCTGGATGACCTAACTGAATTCAACAAGACCAGACTGGGCCTGGGCATCAACGTCGTGCCCACGAATGTCAATCTCTCGGATGTGCTTGCCGACGAGCTGGAGGAGTTGCACGTGATTCCTCCCAACAGACAGATTGAGTTACATGTGACCGGTGATTTACAGGGGCTGGGGACGGCTAGCGCCTGCAGGTTCTCAACGCCATTAGGGATGGGGCACAGGAAGCACCTATGCGTGTGATGGTGACGGGCGATCTAACAGAGGCCGAATTAATGTGAGCAACTGCGGCGCTGCGATTGAACTCGGATGCTGGCCTGCATCTTCGATCCCCTGGAGCCAGGACGAGATCGCCATAATCACGAAGAGAGACCGGGCAGCTACTCCCGTGTGAATACAGGATTGTCATGGAGCGACGCCAGTTCGGCGCAGCGAATAGATGAAGATTGCGGCGCAGCTCACGGCGATCTGGCAACTCTTGTCGACGGTGAGAGACTGGAATCGAATGCGATCACGCGCTGATACGTAGCAGCGTGGCTTCCTCCGGTCGACCTACCCAGACGGCAAGTGCCGAGCAATTGTCCGCGGGCGCGGTCGGTCCGCGCTGCTTGCACACCTCATGCCGCAGCAGACTCAACCAGTCGTCCGCCTTATTAACGATGCGCAGATGTCGTTCTATCAGTGTATCTGGTACCGCGTGCCACAATCCGTCCGTGCATAACAGGAACACGTCGCCGTCTTCCAGCGGCATCGTCGGGGCAATGCATGGTGCAATCTTTCCAGGCATCCCGAGTGCTGAATCGAGCAGACTCGCGCTTATGCCGTTGACGGACAGACCTGCGTCCGTCATACGCTGCAGCAGGCTATGATCCCGGGTCCGTTGCATCAGCGAGCCGTGGCGGAAGTGATAGAGGCGACTGTCTCCGAGATGCGCCCACTGGGCTGAGCGAGTCATACGGTCGATGAATAGTGCAGCGACGGTCGCCCCCATCTTCCTTCTATCTGTACTGCGCGCCTGCTCGGCGAGAATCGCAGCGTTCGCATCTTCGATGCAGGCGGCAATGTCGGGTGTTGCCATCGCACGTGCGCCGCCCTGTGCAAGGATCTGCTTCACCGCATGTTGCGCGGCGACTTCGCCACCCGGCGTGCTGGCGATGCCGTCGCTGACGACGAAACACGCGTGTCGTTCAGCGACCACACAGCCGACAGCGTCCTGATTGCGCGAGCGGCTTCCGATCTCGGAAAAGTACGCGGATGAGATGTCCATGTGCGCGCCGGCAAATGTTTCGTCGGGTATCACCGCGTTCTATTTCGCGGTATTCAATTCCGCCGGTCAGGCGCCTCTCTCCCGCGCTTACGGCGATCTTCAGCGACCCGGCGCGAGCATGGACGCTGCCCGAGTTGGCGAACCTCTGCAGCATGTCGCGTGCGACGTTGATTCGTCACTTTCAGGACAAGCTGGGCCGTTCGCCGAATGACCTTATGACCGATATCCGAATGGCGCTGGCGGCCAACGGCATTTCGACCGAGGTCGTGGCAGAGACAGTCGGTTATCAATCCGTTGCCGCATTCTGGCGCGCCTTCAGTCAACGTTTGGGCATGACACCAGCGGACTGGCGTCGTTCGCAACAGGAGAAACAACATGCGGAACTCGCAACCTGAAGGCTGGAGAGTTCCGCAGGACGATTGCGCTGCGAGCTGCCGCGCAACCGGACGTTACGTTCAGGCGGCTATCTGCATCGCGAGTTCTGCTGGCTTGATGCTGGCGATCGGTTGAAGGATCGAACTGTCGAATGTACGGGGTTCGCGCCTGTTTGCGAGCAGTTTCGGCAGGTCGGGATTCGCCAGTGCGCCGCGTCCGACTGTCACCAGGTCCGCCCCGGAGGCAAGTGCATTGTTGATGCGCTCGGCCGTGTGCAAGCCGCCGTTTGCGATGATGGTGACGGCGGGCGAATAACGGCGTGCCAGCGTCACGAGGCTATCGTGCGTGCCTTCAAATGCTGGCTGCCAGGCCTCGAACTCCGTGACGTGAAGGAAGTCGATGCCTGCATCGGCAAGTGTGCCAAAGATCACTTCTGCATCCGCCTCGCCACCCGACCACTTCGAACCGAAATCGTTGACCTTGCCTTGTGAAATCCGGATGCCCACAGGCACAGCATCTCCGATGTTGTGCCTGACTGCTTTCACAACATCCGCGAGCAGTTGCACGCGAGCCTTCGTGTCGCCGCCCCAACGGTCAGTCCGACGATTGGTCCCCGCCGTCAAGAACTGGTCGAGGAGATACCCGTTCGCGCCGTGAATTTCCACGCCTTTGAACCCGGCGATATTCACGGCACGTCGTGCCGCATCGACGAAACCTTGAACGGCCTCGTCGATCTCCGCGTCCGTCATCTGTTTCGGCTCAGCATAGAGTCCCTCGCCGAAGTAGAACTTCATCTGTTCGCCCTTGGGGCGGACGGCCGACGGTCCCACGGTATGGCTTCGGTAAGCGTTGCCTTGACTCAACGCGCCGGCATGCATGAGTTGCGCGAATACAGGGGTGCCATGCTCGTGCATCTCGCGATTGAACGTCGACCATGCCTCAGCCTGCACGTCGTCGGCCAGGCCTGGCTGAAACCGGTATCCTTGCGAGAACGCCTTGTCGGTGTAAATGCCTTCCGTCGTTACCAGCCCGAAGCCACCCTTCGCGAAGCGCTTGTAGTAGTCGAACATGGTTTGGGTCGGATGGCCGTATTCCGTGGCCGTAATACGGGTCATGGGCGCGACGGCGATGCGGTTGCGTACTGCGATGCCGTTGCGGTTATACGGAGAAAGGATCGGGGAGGTTGCGTCGTTCATTTCGCTGCTCGTCTCGTGAAGAAGGTGACTGCATGGTAGGCGTCGCGAACGGCAGGAAACAGAGGTCGGAGCGTGAAGCCGCCCTAACACTTTTGGATATAAACGATGTTCCTCCCAGACGTTCAGACATTCCTGGCGGTTGCATCAGCGGGAAGCCTGTCAGCGGCGGCGCGTCAGCTGAACGTGGTGCCCATGCAGGTGTCACGGCGCATCGCGGCGCTCGAAGAGGACCTCGGCGTGCGCCTCTTTCATCGGACCACTCGCTCTCTGACCTTGACCGCAGAAGGCGAGGCGTTTGTGCCGTATGCGAGGGCGATGGTCGACGCAGAAGCGGGCGCGCGAGCTGAGCTGAGTCCGTCGTCGGGCACTGCATCGGGCGTATTGCGTTTGACCGCACCGAGTGGCTTCGGACAATCGGTCGTGTTGCCGATGCTGCCAGGTTTGCTCGAAGCTAACCCGGACCTTCGTATCGACCTCGATCTGTCAGATCGCCAGGTCGATATCGTGGGGCAGGGGCTGGATCTCGCATTACGCATTGCACCTCTGGAGGATTCGGAACTGGTGGCCAGAAAAATTGCTCCGAATCCGCGTCTTATTTGTGCTTCGTCCGAGTACCTGAAGAGGCACGGACGACCTGCGACGTCGGCGGAACTGGACCAGCATCGCTGTATCAGACTTGACTCGGTGGAAAGATGGCCGCTCGTTGTCGACGGCAAGCTGATACGCAAGCGCATTGAGGGGTATGTCAACACGACCAGTGTGGAAGCGGCACGCACTTCAGCTGTGCAGGGACTGGGGTTAGCCATGTTGACGTACTGGGATGTCTTCCGGCAACTGGCCGATCAATCGCTCGTGCAGGTTCATCTGGAGGACGCGGCGATGGAAGATCTGTCGGTGTGGGCGGTCATCCCAAGCCGTCGGTATGTGCCGAATCGGGTGAACGTGTTCCTTGGTGCGCTTCAGAAGGAAATTTCGGATCTGGCAGGGGAGTGCGGCCAGGTGTGCTGAGGCCGGACTTCGGTGTCGTAGACTCTTCGCCTGCCAGTATTACAGTGAAGGCGACAGCCATTGCGGCTGCCAGCAACGCAAGCCGAACTGAGGCGCGACTCCATACGCGTGGTCCAGCATGTCCGACTGCAGGTTTTCGTACTGTTCCCAGTTCGTCTCTCCAACGTAAAGGTAGATCTCCAGCGCGACGACGGGCTGGCTGGACTGCAGTTCTCGATCACGAGCGGCATGTCTCGGCGCACCATGGGGTGATCGCGGAAATAGGTGATCAGATAGAGACGGTACAGGCCGAGGTTGCCGGACGGACGAGCCATGCGCATGTTGTCGACGGTTTGCTTCGGCGCGTGGAGGAGTGAAAACTCAACGCACCGGCAAATGCGAGTTTAAGAGGTTCTTGTTTTTGCTAACCCGCGTTGGCGGCCTCCAACACTTTCATTACTTCCGCCGCCGTGTGTTCTGAATGTTCGCGCAGTAACCGGCCCAGGTTTGCTCCATCTCGCTTCGACAGCGCGTCCAGTATTTCGCTGTGTTCGCCGAGCGACTCCGCCCAGCGCAGCACATCGGCATTAGCTGCACCTCTTGCACGGTGAATCTTGCTCATCAACGATGAGTACATGTCGGAGAGGACGGGATTGCCTGCGACATCCACGATGTGCTGATGCACTTTCTGGTTAGCGCGATAGTAGGCCGTGCGCTTGCCCTCGCGATGATAGGTTTCCATAGCGCGATGGCGCTCCATCAGCATCTTCATCTGCTTGTCGTCGATGCGCTGCGCAGCGAGCCGTCCCGCCGTTTCCTCCAGTCCATGCAGCACTTCAAAGATGGCAGCAATCTCGTCCCTATCGATTGGTGCGACCTGAAAACCCATGTGCTGCCGGTGAGTCACGTGTCCCTCGGTCACAAGCGTTTTGAGCGCCTCGCGCAAAGGCGTTCTGGAGATGTCGAACTGCTCGCACAGCGCTTTCTCGTCGATATGGTCGCCGGGCGGCAGTTCACCCTCAAGAATCATCTCGCGCAGCCGCTCCGCGATCGCCGCGTACATACCCGTTCCGCGCAGGCTGATCCGCTTGCGTGTCTCAGCCGGTAATGACTTCATGTTCATGTCGTCTGTTTCCGTTTGTCTCTTCCGCTTTTGCTTAATTGTCTTACAAGTCAGGTGGACTATCCACAAAAATAAAAAGCCTTAAAAATCAACGAAATGCGTCGCTTGTAATTCATAATTAGACATCATATACTGCACTGGCGCATGCAGCGCAGGGGACCGGGAGCGGTCCTTTTCAACAGACATGAAACCCGAAGGCCATCTCTGGCCTAACGGAGGAGACACAGATGCAAACCGTAAATGCAGCCGTGCAGGCCGAGGGCAGGACCGGCGTACGCTGGCGAATCTTTCTGGTCATGTTGTTGCTGATTTCAATCAATTATGTGGACCGGGCCTCGCTGTCCGTGGCCATGCCGCTGATTGCCAAGGAGTTCAACATCGCTCCTGCCGTGCAGGGCCTGATTCTCAGTTCGTTCTTCTGGACCTATGCGGTCATGCAGATTCCGGGCGGCATGCTGGCCGACCGTTTCAAGCCGCGCATCGTGATCGCGTGCGCTACGTTGTTCTGGGGCTTTTTCCAGGGTGTTGCCGCAATCTGCACCACGTCGACCGCGCTGATTCTCACCCGGCTGGGCTTGGGCGCTTCTGAAGCACCGATCTACCCGGCCGGCGGCAAGCTCAACGCGATGTGGATGACGCGCCACGAGCGTGGCCGCGGCGCGACGCTGCTCGACGGTGGCGCGCCGCTGGGGGCGGCATTCGGTGCGGTGATCATCTCCGGGTTGATCAGCGAGTTTGGATCCTGGCGCACATCCTTTGTGGTGGCGGGCGTGGGCACCATGCTTGCCGGCCTGTTTGCCTGGTACTACATCCGTAACAACCCTCGCGAGCATCCGGCCGTGAATCAGGCGGAAGCAGACTATCTCGAAGCGGCGCTGGAGGAAGAACAGCGTAGCGAGCCGGCTCATGCCAGTGGCCGCAGCCTGGATTTTTTCCGGTATCGGTCGGTGTGGGGCATGTTCTTCGGCTGGATGTGCTTTAACTCGCTGTTTTACGGCTTGCTCACCTGGATGCCGAACTACCTGAACAAGGTTCACGGCTTCAATATTCAGCAGATGGGCGGAGCCAGTTTCGCGATCTTCTTCAGCGGCTTCGTGGGTGAACTGATCGGTGGATGGATTGCCGACAAGTGGAAGGCGGCGGGCGGTTCGCCTAATCGCGTGATGCGTACGCTATTCGGCATCGCCGCCGTGGCGGCCACGGCGTCGATCTTTTCGGTCGCCTACGTCGGCAATCCCGTGACGGTCGTGGTGCTGCTCGCATCCACATTGTTCTTCCTGCGCTGGTGCGGCCTGTACTGGTGCCTGCCTTCCATCCTCGGTACGCGCAACAAGATCGGCTTTCTCGGCGGTCTGATGAACCTCGGCGGCAATATCGGCGGCGTTCTCGTGCCGATCATCGTTGGCCTGATCGTGCAGACTACCGGCTCGTACTTTCTGGCGCTGATGTTTTTCGCTGCCGCAGGCGTAGGCCTCTTCGTTTGTTCGACACTGATCGACTACCAACGCAAGCTACCCGTCTGAGCATTGCGCTCCTCACCTTCAATAACCGACTACTCAATTCATCATGAGCAAACGCATTCTGCTCGGCATGCTGACTCCTTCGTCCAACACTGCGCTCGAACCGATCACGAGCGCAATGGTGGCCCAATTGCCCGGTGTCAGCGCCCATTTCTCGC
This sequence comes from Paraburkholderia azotifigens, assembly GCF_007995085.1. Taxonomy (GTDB): domain Bacteria; phylum Pseudomonadota; class Gammaproteobacteria; order Burkholderiales; family Burkholderiaceae; genus Paraburkholderia; species Paraburkholderia azotifigens. Next base: position 833,279 of record NZ_VOQS01000005.1, on the reverse strand, counting down.
GCTTCACAGTCACCGAAATCTCGCTGTCCGACAGGGCACTCGGACAATTCGACACCACTAACATTATTCAGGCCGCAAGGCTCCTGGCCGACGCCAAGGTCGATGTGATTGCATGGAATGGCACGTCTTCCGGCTGGCTGGGTTTCGAAACGGACCGCCGCCTGTGCCGTGAAATCGAGGAGGCGACGGGCATCCCTGCCACCACTTCGGTGCTGGCGCTGAACGAGATTCTGGACAAGACGGGTGTGAAGAAATTCGGTCTCGTGAGTCCGTACCTCAGGGAGGTGCAGCAGAAGATCGTCGCCAATTACCGTGACAACGGTATTGACTGTTCTTCCGAGAACCATCTCGGCCTAAAGGTGAACTTCCAGTTTTCCGAAGTCACCGAAGAAACGCTACGCGCGCAAATCCGCGAGGTTGCGGTGCACGGCCCAGAGGCGATCGTCACTTTCTGTACGAATTTGCACGCTGCGCATCTTGCCCAGGAAGTGGAGCAGCACCACGGCATCCCGCTCTATGACACCATTTCCACTGTGGTGTGGAAGTCGCTGAAGCTCGCCGGTTACGATACGACCCGTCTTGCGGGTTGGGGCCGCCTGTTTTCCGAAGTTGCCTGAGAGACTGCCATGAATCACGAATACGACCTGGTGATCCGCAATGCTGACGTGGTAACCGCGTCCGAGCGCTTCAACTGCGATATTGCCGTGAAGGACGGCGTCGTCGTCGCGCTGGGCCGCGATCTCGACGCAGGCAGGCGCGAGATCGACGCCACCGGCCTGTTGACGTTGCCCGGCGGGATCGATGCGCACTGCCATCTCGACCAGCCGATGCCCGACGGGCTGAAGATGGCGGACGACTTCCTGAGCGGCACACGTGCCGCCGTGTGTGGGGGCACCACGACGGTAATACCCTTCGCTGCGCAAGCAAAGGGTCAATCGCTGAAGGCCGCAGTGGCCGACTATCATGGCCGCGCCGAAGGTCGCGCGGTCACTGACTACGCGTTCCACCTGATCGTCTCCGATCCGACGCCCGAGGTGCTGAAACGCGAATTGCCCGAGCTGATCGCGGCCGGCTATACGTCGTTCAAGATTTATATGACGTACGACGATCTCAAGCTCAGCGACCGCGAGATTCTTGAGGTGATGGATGTCGCACGTCGTCACCAGGCGCTGGTCATGGTGCATGCCGAGAACTCTGACTGCATCGCATGGCTGACCGACAGGCTCACCGAAGCCGGCAATTACGCGCCAAAATATCACGCGCTGTCGCGGCCGCCCGTGGTCGAGCGGGAGGCGACGCACCGTGCGATTGCATTCTCCGAACTCGTCGACGTGCCGATCCTGATCGTCCATGTATCGGGCCAGGACGCGATCGAGCAGATCGAATGGGCGCAGCAACGCGGTCTGAATATCTACGCCGAGACTTGCCCTCAGTACCTGTATCTGACAGCCGAGGACCTCGGCCAGGAGGACGGCTATCACGGTGCGAAGTGCGTTTGCAGTCCGCCGCCGCGCGACACATCAAGCCAGAAAGCCGTGTGGAGCGCGCTGAAGCGTGGGATATTCAGTGTGTTCTCGTCCGACCACGCGCCGTTCTCATTCGACGATCCGCAGGGCAAGAAGCCCAACGGCGAAGAGGTATCGTTCGAGCACATCCCGAACGGCATCCCCGGGATTGAGACCCGGCTGGCGCTGCTGTTCGATGGTGTGAGTCGCGGCAAGCTGTCATTGCACAAGTTCGTTGAGTTGACGTCACTGAACCCGGCGAAGCTGTACGGCCTTTATCCGCGCAAGGGAACGATTGCGGTCGGCGCCGACGCTGATATCGTGCTGTGGGACCCGCTTAAGCACGTTGCCATCGCGAACGACGCGCTGCATCACAATGTCGACTACACGCCGTACGAGGGCCGAACCGTCCAGGGTTGGCCGAAGTACTGTCTGTCACGCGGTGAACTGCTGGTCGAGAGCGGCCGCTATCTTGAGCCGCAAGCAGGGCGGGGCCGCTTCCTCGCTGCTGGCAAGCCGCAGTACGTTGATCTCTGATATCGGAGCGCAGCATGAAGATCCTGGTTATCAACCCCAACATCTCTGATAGTGTCTCGGCGCTGATCCAGGCAGAAGCGCAGCGCAGCGCGTCGCCTGGTACCGAGATCGAGGTCGCGACCGCGCCGTTCGGCGTTGCGTACATCGAGACTCGCTTCGAAGCGCTCGTCGGTGGCTACGCGACGGCGTGCTTGGCAGCCGAACGCTACGGCAGCTACGATGGCGTCGTGGTGGCGGCGTTCGGCGACCCGGGCCTGCAAGGCATCAAGGAACTGATCGACGTGCCTGCAGTCGGGCTGACGGAGTCCTCGTTGATGACGGCAGCGACGCTCGGGCAGCGCTTTTCGATTATCGCGATCTCGCCGCGAATCAAGGCGTGGTATCGCGAAACAGTTGAACGGAGTCATCTGGCGAGCCGGCTCGCCAGCATCCGCGCGCTCGACGAACCGTTGCGCGATATCGGCAGCGTGCAGCAGGATTACAGCGAGAGACTGAAGGTGCTGTGCAACCAGGTGGTCGATGATGACGGCGCCGACGTGATCATCATCGCCGGCGCGCCTCTCGCAGGGCTCGCACGTGAGATCCGTGATGAATTGCCGGTGCCGATCGTCGATGGTGTGGCGAGTGCGATTACGCAGCTTGAGGGCCTTATTCGACTAGCCCCGAAAAAGGCGTCGAAAGGCAGTTTTACCCAGCCGCCAGTCAAGCCGAACCGGGGCCTGCCCGAACCGCTCGAGCGGCTGCTTGGTCGTGAACTGTCGGGTGGTCGATAAATCATCACATGAAGACGACATGAAAAAGATTCTCTTGGAAGCTGGACTTTTCCGCTTTGTCGGACGACTCGAGGAACAGAAAGCACCGCGCACTTGCCAACGTTTCCTCGAGCTGCTGCCATTCAGGAACAAGGTAATCCATTCTCGCTGGAGCGGCGAAGCTGTGTGGATCCCGCTGGGCGACTTCGATACGGGTCTGACTCTCGAGAACCACACCAGTCACGCGTCACGTGGAGATATCCTTCTCTATCCTGGCGGTTTCAGCGAGACGGAGTTTCTGTTCGTCTACGGAAGCTCCATCTTCGCGAGCAAAATGGGCCAGCTAGCCGGCAATCATTTCTTTACGTTGATCGAAGGTCATGAGCACCTGGAAGCATTCGGCAAACTCGTGCTATGGGAAGGCGCGCAAGAGATTACGTTTTCGTTGCTGAACGCCTAGCCGCGAGTCAGCTGATTGCACGCCGCACCTGCGCATCTTGCTTCTCGGTGCGACGGCAGACCCGAAGGCCGAAACGCAATTCGAAACTACCCAAAACGACGGTCCTTGACTGTCGATTAAGGCGCAAGTGCGCCCGCGCCCCTGCGAGGATGGACATCCGAAGCATCTTGAAGCCGCCATTGATATCCCTTCAGCCCGAGCAGCCGGTGAGGGCGTGACGCGCCGCTTCCTGTTGGTCAACGTGTTTATCCGGCGTTGAGATCTCCTTTTGCGGGGCCAGCAGCGATCCAAAAATCTCGCACATACTCGCTAACGCCAATCTCAGCAGAACACCGAGAGACGGCTCGTGACTCCTTGACGGTATGCGTTACACGGATCGCAGCCCTGTGCTTGTGGGCGCGCGCAGTCCGAAATGGTCGGCTTGTATTCAACGGTCCACCCGTTACTGTTGGATCTAGATCGCGCTGCAGTGCGGCGGTTGCCAGCACGGTATGGCGTCAGGCGCCGACAATTGAGATGTTCCAATCTTCGGTCGTTCGGTCGAAATACCAATGAATGTCAGAAATGGGTCGGTCAGGGTTGCTGACGAACCAACAACATTGCTACCGAGGTTGGTCCGCCGGACACGACGTTGTTTAAATGACGATAAACCGAGGAAGAGGACGACTCGTTTGCAACGGCCTCGACCCGCCACCGTGAAGAGTCCGTTCGATCGAACGGACCTTCGACTGCAAATCGCGACGTCATGGATCTAAAGGGGCTGCCACTTTTTTCGACGCAATCGATTCTGGACATGTTTCCGATACTCGAGGGGGTCACGTGGTGTCTTAGATCGATGGCGCGTCATATTGCAGAATCGACACGCAGCAGCGATATTGCTTTGACTGTTTAAGCCACCTTCACTTCGGGCTATCAAATGCTCAGCGGTACACTGAAAGCGTCCCGCCTTCCTGCGCGAAATGTTGGCGTTCGCAGTCATAGCCACGAGACCGTCCGCGTCGTTCCACATGAGGCGGTCACAGTAGTAGCACAGGCCGGACTGTTGAATGTATGCGCGGGTGCGAGCGCGCGCTAATGAAGAAGACATGGGGCGACCCTTAAAAAAAGATTTCCAAAAAACGAAACCCGGGCGCCCTCTGAGCGTGAACCGGTGCCATGCCGATTGAATCGACAGGCACAACATCAGATTCTCAGAATGCTGACGACTTCAATCTACTGGTAGAGCGGCCGTAACGCAAGAGCCGGACGATTTCACATGTGCCCCGGCGCGCAGAACGGTTGCCGTTTTCTCCAGTTCGTGTATCCAGTGACGGGCATCGAGGCATCTGGCTGGAGGACTTGAAACGCTCGTGGGGCGGAAGTCGGCCACCAAGAGACAGCCACCATGCAGCTTCGAACGAACCAGGCGCCGCCGAGTCCAGTCATTCGATGGAGATGCGCTACTGTGCTCCGGCCTCCTGCCCTGAACTAGTCCCTTCGATCGCGTTTGCGTCCGTGCTTTATACGGGCACGCACAAACGCCATTGAAGGCAAGTGGTGAGACTTTGCCGCTGATTCAGGCGGCACGGGAAATCGGACCACCACCAGCCCGCTACGTGGGGCTCCGGCGGGAACCCGCAAAACCTCCAGGCTAATTGCGCAACCCGCACTGCTCATTACGGCCTACATAGACCTTTCAATCACGAAATGGTGCTCAATAATTAAGCACCCACTGGCGACCGCGTGTCGCACTGCACACACGGGTAAAACCTTTATAGTGACTGGGTTTGGGTCGCCCTATTTTTGCAGTGCGGTCCAGATCGCCAGGCGCGATCAGACCCCGTGTGCGGCCTTGCCGGTTGTCGACAGAAGGGCGCCGAAGTATTCGGCCTCCTGTCAGCTTCGCCAGTTTCTGCCTACACCTCAAAAGGAAGTCCCTGTGAAATACATTACCCGCATCGCCGCATCTGCTGCCCTCGTCGTCGTCGCTTTCGCTGCTGTCACGTTTGCCCAGATCAAGTTCGCTCCGGATTCCGCCGACAACAACCCGGTCGCCCGGATCGTCCTCAACGTCGAGTCGCAACTGAAGGGCTGATCCCCGCCGTCAAAGACAGGCGTCGTCGTCCTCGGCGCTCTCGCGCCAGTTGCCACCCCGTACCGCGGCACCCCGCGCACTGCTGGCCGGCAGTGCCAAACTCATGTTTGAGCGTTTCCAATCCCTCCTCGCACGCCGGATTGCTGCACGGAAAGAACGTCTGCATTTCTCCCCCTGAGCGTGCACCACAGCGCCAGCGCACACGATTGAAAAGCCCGTCGCCATCCACTTGGGATGTGCAGCGGGCTGCACGGATCGTCCTGAACGTCGAGTCGTCGAACGGCTAACACGCCGATCAAAGGCGCCGCGCGCATGGCGCAAATCGGATCCTCTGCGTCATAGCTCTGCAACGCCTGGAGCACGATCCAGCGATGTCCCTCGCTGCGCTTCCGCGCGCGGAGCACCGTCACGAACGGTCGCGGTTGGAGTGGCTGCGCTGTCAGTGGCAGTTGCGCTTGGCAGGCGCCCATGCGATACCGAAGCCGCCACCCATAGTCAGTCCCATTGTGATCATTGGCCGCGACAAGGTGATCCGGGAATCTCTAGCCGTTCTGCTTAACGTGAAGGGTTATGGGAGGTCGAAGGCATGTGGCTCCGACAGTTGGCATAAATTCCTTCTTGAACCGTTGCAGCAATTGATCGTACTCGACGTTTCGGAATTTTCTCGCGGCGCCTCCGCGTGGTTCGTGGGGAGCTTTGATACGACCATCGGAAGGCAACGCATCATTGCGCTCGTATGGCCGCAGGACGCACAGAATTTCAAAGGCAAAGTTCAAGAGGTGATTACCAAGCCACTCGTGCTCAAGGAACTGCTTCGCACGATCGATAAAATCAATTCGGAGGCCGTGGCGCTGAGCGCATTACGAATGAATACGCACCCGAGACAGCCTATAGCAGACGCGTCATAGTCATCGTCAACACGACTTTCCCCTATCGAACGGCTGGCAGGTTTCCCAGCAAGAGCGGACACAATCTTGCCGACGGCCGATGGCGGCAACGGGTCGGTAAGCGCCTTGCAGAAAAAAGGACCGGCCGATGCCGAGTCAAACCCCATGCCAAGGGGGAGGAGAATAGTTAGCGCGTCGCGGGACAAGCCAACAATTACCTTTCATAGTCAGCTTGCTTGATCTTCAGCCAGTCCCGCGACCTATCAACTACTTTGTCCAGATATTTCATCAGCGGCCGACTCGCGGGCGCACTATCATTGAAGAAAATGGAGCTGCAGCGCGGACTGCACTCATTTTTGAAGAGAGAAAATCGGCCGATTTTCCAAGCCCTGACAGCGCCGTTTTCCGCATTGAGGACGACGACACTTCGACGGTCCTCTTCAATGGGCCCTGCCTTTCGGACCAGCGCGAGAAGGACGGATCGCGGGCGCACGAGAAGCTCTGCGGGTCGATCGCGAACGCGCGTTATTAAATAGGCTTTATCGAAGTTCTCATTTCTGGCACCAAGAAGTAATTAAGCAGCAAAGTCTTTCGGCTTATTCAACACAACCGGATACTCACAACCAATGGAGGGAATCGTGGCTTCAAACAAGGTCACTGTTCGAATATGGATGCCAACGGACATGGGCATTAAAGGTCAACTCGCGTCATATGCAGGAGTTGGTCACGCTAGCCTGACGCTCAGAGTTAACGACAAGAAATACTATATCACTTGGATGGCAGACGGCTCGCCATTCCAGGCCTCCGTGATTAACTCCATGACTGGGATCGAAAACGTAACGAAGGCGATTGATAAAGGTTTTATGCGGCGCTTCATGAATTCCGCTGAGCCAACTTACAAAATCAAACTGAAGACCAAGCAAACTGGCGAACAAACAGAGGGCCTCGATGCCAATTTGATTGAGGCCTTTTGGCTGGAGCGCCTGGATAATAAGCCTAAGTATTCTTTCCTCAGTGCTAGTAATAACTGCACTGGATGCGTCGCTGATGCGCTTCGCGCAGGCGGTCTGGGGCAATACGTCCGGGCGTCAAAACCTTGGTTTGTCCAGGACGCGGCCAGCCTCTTAGCTTGGGTTCTGGCCGCCGAGAAACGCTTGAATGGCGCTGCGGACGAGGGCGACGAAGACTACACCTATACGGAGTGGTTAATCTTCAACCACGGTATGGTGTAGCAACCGCAATACGCGAGCATGAAGAGTCGCGGGGTGGTCAGGGTGCCCGCGATCTTGGTGGCTGGAAACCATGGAAGGAAGGGCGGCGTCAAAGTGGCATCGCGCCCGCGAGGCGATCCGCGAGATACACGGCGACGCCCTCGCGGTTCAATATGCGATTTGGAACAAAAAGGACCGTGATGTGAATGCGAATTTGCAGAAGGTCATCGACCGAACGCTGGCAGAAAAAATACGGCTCGGCGCGATGGGCGGAATCCCGCCAAAAACATGAGGCAAAGGTCGGCCGTACGGCCCGTTTTATGCCCTTTGCATAAAGGCCGCGCCCGCGGTGATCGCCACGCTTGGTCGTCGGACGCTAGCCGGCTAAAAGCGGTCCTTCGACGACACATCGGAAATCGACGACAATTCTCCCTTTGGCCGGTCTTCCCTGCGATCATGGAACAATCCATTACGTTGAATGTCCCGACCAACCTGTCACCAGAGGATTGGGGAAAGGTGGCGGCCGTCTTCCGGACATTGGACGGGTGGCTAGGCGACCCGCATGGCGCTTACTGGTATGGGCGCGAAGGCGATGCTCGATATATATGTGCATCAGCGGAGCCTAGCGGGCTGTTGTTGTGCGGCCAAGTTGAGTCGAGCTTATGGTGTAGTTGGCTCACAGTACTTTGTGCAAGGCTTAGTCTTGCACTTGGTGGAGAGGTGTACGACGCTGAGATGTAGAAGTTGCGTTTGTGTCCGCTCCGAGAACTCACTGTCAACTTGGAAACGGATTATGCGTGTTGCATGAGTCGCGAGCCTGCGACTATCGTCGCGTTCAGTCGTAGGACTCAGTGCGGCCAGAATTGGACACTCGGCGGGAATCTTGGAATCGTAACAATCTCGCGGTGGACCACGAGACGAGTATGAATTCGAATCACGACCAAATCCTGTCTCCACACACGGACCCCATCAGCCCAAAAAGAATGAATTGGACGCCTCCACCTCAGGGCGAGAGCAATGCGCCAACGTGGCTCAAGACGTGCCTTACCTTGCTCTATCGCTTCCTTTGCGGACTTTTGATACTCGGGGCGCTTGCGCCCATTGCGGCGCATGTATTTGACATCCCAATTCAGTTCAATACGGTGCGGGTGGTCTCTCTATTTCTCCTGGCTGGCGGCTCGCTCTCGATCACAAACGCATGGCGCACGCGGCTCTTGCGCCTACCTGTTATGACTCGATTCTCCCCGCCGGTGCCATATGGCTACCCAGGATGGCGCAGCATTCTCCAATCTCAGTTTGTTGGCGGATGTTTTCTGTCTATACTCGGTGCGCTACTTTCCCTGCTTTAAATCGCAATCGTCGACGAGTCGAATGGCCGCTTTTTGGAAAGATCGTTGCCTCTTGTGGGTCGGCTTGGCGCGTTCGCCGTCGGTCCGGGATCGGCGAACGCGACGAATGCGTACAGTCGGCCACAAGCGGTCGGTCGACGACGAGAGATCGATCGTTGACAATATGCACCTTGGACGTCCCATCTTGACGCCAGTTGAGACTCAGGTTTGAACCTCGCATGTACAGCTGCGGCGCGGCGCGGTGCGAGTGAGTAACTGATCTAGGGGCGTTGCTGCCTGTCGGTCGCCTGAAGACACGGTATTTGCCACAGGAGCTGCAAAAACGACGCCCCAGGCGAATCGAAACTGCAATGGGACTGACGGACTAAGGATATGCAAAACGAAAGGAAGACGGTCGTTCGGCGCTTCGTGAAAGGATATGTATCGTTGGCGGCAATGATGCTGTTTGTCTTGACAGTTTCGCTCCTCAAGGGCTCGGACTGGAAGGTTCTAATTGTTGGCGCGTCGGTTTTCCTCACCATATTTGTAGGAATATCGTATCGATCTGCCAAAGAAATGCTGTGGTCAAATCGGTCGAGGTCGAAGGGTGCTGACTGACCACAGCATTCTCTAACATTGCTCGCGACAGCGTGCGCTTTGTAGCTACATGAACCTTTCGCGTTGGACGGGTGTGGGAAACTCCCGAGGGCGCCGCAACACGGTCTGTCGATGCGGAAGGCGTGCGACAGTGGTCGGCCAGTTTCGGACACTGGGTCGGCAGCGCTGGATCGGTGACAATCTGGCAAACTCCGTAAAACACCGACTCATGGGGGCGCTAGTGTCTATGAATGTAATTGACGCGGAAGCTACGTTTCCAACCCTTACGACTTCGCGGCTGACATTGCGGGAGCTTTTGCCTGCCGACGCACCATCGCTGTTTGCCGTGCACGGCGACGCTGAAGGTATGCGCTGGTTCGGTACCGATCCGATGACCGATATAGGGGAGGCCGACAAGCTGATTCAGGTATTTGCTGACTGGCGGCGCAGCGGCTCCGGCGTCCGCTGGGCCGTCGAGAGACTTTCGGACGGCCTTTTCCTTGGTACGTGCGGTCTCTTCCGATGGAATCGAAATTGGCGAAGCTGCGTCGTTGGCTATGAGTTGCATCCGATTGTGCGCGGCAATGGATATATGAGCGAAGCGCTTTCTGCTGCGATCGACTACGGTTTTGACGCGATGCAGATAAACCGCGTCGAAGCCCAGGTTCACCCTCAAAACGCACCCTCTATACAAACGCTGGAGACACTGGGCTTTTCCCGTGAAGGGTATCAGCGACAGGCTGGGTACTGGCGTGAGACCTATCACGATCTCCTGCAGTTCGCGTTGTTACGTTCAGAATTTCGACGTCGTATCTAACGAACTGGTCAGAGGCGCAGGTTCGTCGAATGAGCGGCCGCTTTGAAGCAAATTGGCTGGCCGCTCCGGGTCGACTTCAGGCATCCGAAAAGTCGCATCCGGAATCCGCTGCGGGCGCGAGCATCGACTGACGACAGGCAGGAGCACCGCAACGACATGCATAGTGGGCGCGGATCTCGTCGGTGATCTCGCCGTCGACCCTCGGTCCGTGGTCGATGAACCGCTCGTTGCCCGGCTGAATGTCGGCGAGCGCGTGAATGAAGACGCGCAGACCCGTCTCGATGGCCTCGCAGTTCGGGGCGCATGAGTGGTTGATGAAGCGTGCGCTGCTGCCGCCACGGCTGCCGTCGATCACCCTCCCATCCGACAGACCGAAGACAAACGTGTGTCGGTCGTCGGCTCGCTGACGGGCCGCCGCGCGTCGCCAGCTGGTCACCTCACCCGTGTACTCGATGAGCCGCTCGCCTGCCGCGACAGGGCGAAGGGCAAACACGCCTTTGCCATGTATCGGGGAGCGTCGATGATCTGCCCGGTCCCGCGGTCCTTTTGCAGATAGCCGTCAAATTCATCGTCAATGATTTTCCGCCCAACCTCGGGTTCGTCTAGCGCCGTATGCGCAACGATGAGGGATCCCGCTGTGTGAGGAGCATGTCGCAGCGCGCGGGTGGCCTCGTGTCCGTCGCACTCTGGGCATCGAAATATCCACGAGCACGAAGTACGGCGACCAGGTGTCCCCTAGCGCGATGGCATCCCGTCCGCCGTACTCGACACGGCCTGGCACTCGATGTCGTGAAGCGACAGTTAGACGGCCGGCGCGGCGGCCCCATCCCGGTTATCGCCGGCCCCACGAATCTGCTGTTCCACGAACTCAGCACTGCCCTCTGCGGATGTCAGCCATTTCCGATCCTATTGCCGAACATCGGGCAGCAAGTCCGGCCGCGGCTGATTGTTACGGCCCGCGGCGATATCGATACTAAAGGCGTGACAACGAGCGAAGCGTTCAGCCGTACGGTGGCCGATGCTGCGCAGGTAGCCGATACGCCTGATGCAGACAGACGACGCCGCGACATGCAGGAGCGAGCCATGAACCACCCCGACCACGTGCAGGACGCAAGCATCGCCCCCCAACCTGATCTGCCGCGCGGAGCACACCTGGCTAAACTCGGTCGAGAGGTTCCAGCATCTGTGAAACGCAAAAAGAAACTAGCATCGGACCATGAGCGTGTGCAGCTGGAACATCACGTCGAATCGCTTCGACGGGGCATCCGGCAGTTGCAGCTTGAGCACGATATTCCGAAGAGGGCAAACGAACTGATTAAAAAAGGGTAAGCGATCCATTATCGACGTCTACTCAACAGCACTCTGAGCGAGGAGCATAGGTGTCCACCTATTTACGAGGTGGACACCTATGGCTGACAAAGACTCAGGGCTGAGAGTAGTTCGGCAAAGTAGTGACGGCCGTCGCCGTTACGATGAAAATGGCAAACGAGCATTGGTCGAGGCGGCGTTACGCCCGGGTGTGTCGGTCGCCCGCATGGCGCAGGAGCACGGGATCAACGCTAACCTGCTACGCAAGTGGATCACGAAATACCTGATGGAGCGCGAGAAAGGCGTCTCGCCGACGCCGCAGGATAACGGTGGCTTGCCGCCTTCGGGTAATGCGACTGACAGCCTGGCGATCGATCCTCCGAGTTCTCACCAGCTCATCGTTGGCGCGGCAACATCACCCGCGTTCGTGCCTGTCGTTTCGGTACCGCCTGCGTCCTCACCGCCATCTCCGTCGATGACGCTTACGCTGCATGTGCATCTGTCGAACGGTGTTGAACTCGAACTGGGCAAGGCCATCGCGACCATTGATGAACTGACAACCTTGGTTCAGATCCTTGGGAGGATGCCGTGTTCCGGTTCGACGACAATCTGAAGGTGTATCTGCACCGCGATCCTGTCGACTTCCGGTACGGCATGAACAGCCTGTCGATTCTCGTTGAACAGTCGATGCGCCTGAATCCGATGGACTCGTCGCTTTACATCTTCGGAAACCGGCGTCGCGACAGGATCAAGATCCTTGGCTGGGACGGTAGCGGTTTCTGGCTTATGACGAAACGATTGGAGGCAAGCCGTTTCATCTGGCCCGACAACAAGGCTGAGGTCGTGACGATGACGCCCAACGTGCTGCACGCGCTGATCGATGGCGATGACATCACTACGATTCGACGACATCCGAAGCAGGAATATCTGCGTGTGAGCTGAACAGGCTGACGGTGTGCTGGTCTAATCCGGCATGCCGGTCAACGTCACGATCACCGCCGAGGAACTGAAAGAACTGCTCGCCGAACGCGATGCCGCTCGTGCGTTGCGAGAAGAACAGGAGGCGTTACGCGGCGCCCTGCGGCTTGTGACAGCGGAACGCGATCTCGCCGAGGAACGACTCCGGGCCTACCGTCACGAGTTGTTCGGCGCAAAGAGCGAGGCACGAGACTCGGATCAACCCAGCCTGTTCAACGAAGCCGAGGTGCTCGGCGCGAGCAGCACGCCTGCTCAGGAAGATACTCCAGAATCGACGGTCGCTGCACATACGCGCAAGAAGCGGGGTCATCGCAAGCCACTCGATCCCAACCTGCCGCGCGACGTTGTGCGGCACCAGCTGCCCGAAGCCGAACGCTTCTGCATGAACGATGGTCACGCGCTCGTCGAGTTCGGCGTGGAGATCAGCGAGCAGCTCGACGTGATTCCGGAGCAGCTTCGCGTGATCCAGCACCAGCGCGTCAAATATGCATGTCCGTGCTGCGATCTCGGCATCAAGGTGACGCCGGCGCCGCCTCGCATCATCCCTCGCGGGCTGTTGAGTGAATCGGCGCTCGCATGGATCGCCGCCGGCAAGTATCAGTTCGGGATGCCACTGTATCGCCAGGCCGGTCTGCTACGTCGCTTCGGCGGCGACATCTCCTCGAACACGATTGCAGCGAGCATGGTCCGTGCGGGTCTCGCGACGCAACCTGTGATCAACCTGATGCGCGATGCGTTGCTCGATGCCGAGCTGATCTACTGCGACGAGACGACACTCCAGGTGCTGAAGGAAAAGGGCCGTCGACCGCAAACGAAGAGTTACCTTTGGGCGCAGATGACCGATTTGGGCGTGCCCATCCGCTGCTTCACCTATACACCGGGGCGTGGCACCAGGCTGGCCGACAAGCTGTTCACCGGGATCCGGGAGGGCGCAGTCATGATGACCGACGGCTATGAGCCCTACAACGACATCGCTCGGCGTCACCAGCTCGTGCACCTTGGATGCTGGGTTCACCTGAGACGGTACTTCGTCAAAGCAGAGGACAGCGTACCAAAGGCCGCCCGAACGCACGATCTGCTGGCGACGCGCTTCATCAAATTGATCGGCAAGCTGTTCGCGGCCGAGGCACGCAGCGCGACGTGGACCGCACAGCGACGACAGCGGTTGCGGCGACGATACAGCGCGCGCGTACTCGACGCCATCCACGCGCTGATGCTCGAGCAATCGCCCGGTGTTGTACCGAAAAGCCTTCTCGGCAAAGGACTGACCTATCTGCGCGTGCAGTGGCCGAAGCTGATCCGCTACATCGAGAATGGCAGTTGGCCGATCAGCAACAATCCATGTGAGAATGCGATTCGACCGTTCTGCGTGGGGCGCCGCGGATGGCTGTTCTCGGACACTGTCGAAGGCGCGAACGCGAGCGCCAATCTCTATACGCTCGTCGAGACCTGCAAAGCAAACAGCATCGATCCCTACCGGTATCTCACCTGGCTGTTCCAGCGGCTGCCTCTGGCGAAGACCGTCGACGACTTTGACGTGTTGCTTCCCTGGAAAATGCCGGCCGACCTCCGCTGACCCGCATCACTACCACACCTCACACGCTCTGCCACCCTACTCTGAGGGGCGTCGTTCGTGGATCGCATACAAAAAAGGAATGGGCATCAACCCGCAACTCCTGAGCAACCGGGAGAAGACAATGCTGGTTGATGCCCTGAAACAAACCTATGGGTTGCCAGAGTTGCTAGGGAATCTCTGCAAAAGTCCTGGCATTGACGTGAGCTTGGACTATCCTGGGATCAGGAGAATTCATGGAGTGGCGTGATGACACAACTTGGTCTTGGTCTGGATCTGTCAACGAAGCGCACTCGCAAGCGCGAGTTTCTCGATGAGATGACGCGCGTGGTGCCGTGGCAGAAGCTGATTGCGCTCATCGAACCGCACTATCCGAAAGGCAAGACCGGCCGCCCACCGTTCCCAGTCGCAACGATGTTGCGCATTCACTTCATGCAGCAATGGTTCAGCCTCTCGGACCCGGCGATGGAGGAGGCGCTGCACGACATCCCGCTGTATCGGGAGTTTGCGCTGCTGGGCACGGGTATGACGCGGCTGCCTGACGAGAGCACGATCCTGCGATTCCGGCACCTGCTTGAGGCCCATGAGCTGTCGGCCAGAATGCTGGCGACGGTCAACGAGATCCTGCAGGCGAAGGGCCTGATGCTCAAGGTGGGCTCGGCGGTCGACGCAACGCTGATTTCGGCACCCAGTTCGACGAAGAAAGCCGGCACGCGAGACCCCGAGATGAGCCAGACGCAAAAGGGCGGTAGCTGGTACTTCGGTATGAAGGCGCACATCGGAGTCGATGTGGAGTCGGGGCTGGTGCATACCGTGAAGTGCACGCCGGCGAATGTTCACGACGTCACGGTGGCGCATGAACTATTGCACGGCGACGAGCAGGTTGCGTTTGCCGATGCGGGCTACGTGGGCATCGAGAAGCGAGGCGAAACGGGTGCCGTCCAGTGGCACGTGGCGATGAGGCCGAGCAAGCGAAGAAAGCTGGACAAAAGCAAGCGGCTCGACAGAATCTACGAGAAAGTCGAGCGGCTCAAGGCGGGCGTGCGGGCGAAGGTTGAGCACCCGTTTCGGGTGCTCAAATGTCAGTTCGGCTATCTGAAGGCGCGGTATCGGGGACTGGCGAAAAACACGGCGCAGATCGAAACGCAGTTCGCGCTGATCAATCTCTGGTTGGCTCGCGGGGTGCTCGGTAAAGCGAAATGAAGGGCGAAGACGCCCCCCAAAGGCGCAGCGTCCACGCGCAAGATGCGACCGGCATCGGTTCAACACAGCGTGAATGAGGACGCGAATTCCACTGCGCGCGTGCCAGTTAAAGATCCCAGGCAGAAAACGGGTTGTTCAGACCTTCCCTAGCCGCTTTGGGTCTTGCCCGCAGCTCTTACTTCTATCACCGTGCACGGCTGTTGGTTGCTGACAGGCATGCTGACGTGCGTCGCGTCATCGCGGACATCTTCGAACTCAATCACCGTTGCTACGGTTATCGTCGGATTCGCGCGGCATTGATCAGGCAACAGGTCTTCATCCCGGAGAAGGTGGTGCGTCGTTTAATGCGACAGGAAGGTCTGGCCGCCGCCACGACGAGGCGACATCGCTACGGCTCCTATCGTGGAGAAATTAGTCCCGCGCCGGAGAACATCATCAATCGTGACTTCTACGCCGCCGGTCCTAATCAGAAATGGCTCACGGACCTTACCGAATTCAAGATCCCGACTGGCGAAGTGTATCTGTCGCCGGTTATCGACTGCCTCGATGGTCTCGTTGTGAGCTGGTCAATCGGTACGCGGCCAGACGCCGAACTCGTCAACACCATGCTGGATTCGGCAATCGAATCAGTGGCTGGCTGCAAGGAGCGGCCAGTAGTTCACTCGGATCGTGGTGCGCACTATCGCTGGCCAGGATGGCTCTCGTGTATGCAGGCTGCCAGACTGACTCGCTCGATGTCGCGCAAAGGATGTTCGCCGGACAATGCAGCCTGCGAAGGTTTCTTCGGGCGACTCAAGACGGAATTGTTCTATCCTCGTGATTGGCGAACCACGACCATCGATCAATTCATCGAGACAGTTGACTCGTACATCCGCTGGTACAACGCAAAACGGATCAAGGTCTCGCTCGGCTTCCTCAGCCCCATCGAATACCGGCAGAGTCTTGGCATCGCGGCGTAAATCAGTCCAAGAATTTAGCTGCACCCCCGGCGGGTCAGAATTCAATCGGCGTTGACACCCCGCTCCGAACCGCGTGGCCTGCATCGCTATCGCAACGGTGTTCCTGACCGGCTGCACTTTTTTTCAAAGGATGGTGGTTTCAACGGCGTATCGTCGACCGCGTCTGAGCGCCTGGGCAAAGATGCGGTCTACGTCAAAACCGACGAGGACCGCGACGCCGTCCTCAAGCGCACTCAGGAACTGCTGTCGAAGTCCCTCGGTATGGACGATGCTGTTCAGGTCGCGCTGCTGAATAACCGGGGACTCCAGGCGCACGCACTCGCTTCCCCGCGACTCGCGGATATTTCCTGGAAACTACGCACCGCTCCTCCATTCAGGAGAAGGGCAACAGGTTGTCCGGCCGATACGTTATCAATGCAGTGAACACACCGGCTTCGATAGAGAAAGGCGCAGCTAATATCGGGCGCCGTCGACCCGGCCGTTGCCGAACGCAACAGCTGTTCGGATGAGCATGAAGAGCCAGTCCTGTGGCGTCGCACTTCTCTGTGCGTTAGACGCGATATCAGTGCTAGCTCCGACTCCTGGAAAGCCGGTATATTGGCAAACCAAAATCGCTTCAAATAATTCGCCGGGGATATAACGTGCCGCACACGCTCACAGCAAGAGAACAGTCGTGGCGGATGTCTTACCGGATACATATCGAGCTCCGCCTCTCTTTCTATTCATTTGGCATAAAAATCGCGAATCAATTGATTCGGATGCTGACCCATAAAATCCATATGCGTCGCACTCGTTTACTTGCGGACTGTTGTCGTCAATGACTCGCCGAAAACGGAGGCACTATGAAATTCAACACGAAAATCGCTGCCATGAATTGCAATATTTAACATTCTGAAAGTGATGATTCCGTGAACACCCTGTGTCATTCATCGGTGGTCGCCGTTGGAAAGCTGTTTTTTTCCAGAAAATGCCGGAAGGGGCAACGAATGTTGGCTGAGAACGTAACTGGCGTATCAGTTGGAGCGCGGCATATACTCGGGATGGGCAATATGCGTGTTCGTCCATGATTCTGGCGCATCAATATTTCAATTTTTACGGGAGATTGCTGCGATAATCAACGCAACCTATTCCTCCCTTAGCGAAACTATCTCCTGCAGCGCAGATAAACGCCAAAGCGGGAAAATCTACCTTTCCTGTTCGTGCCTGCAAATAATCCCGAATCTCAAGCTGATTGCTCGTACTTTTTCACAAAAATTGTCCGGTAAAGATTTTCCTCATATTATTCCGGGTGGCAATCCGCAGGGAGTCTAAAAATGACGGTAAATGACTGGGCAGCCGCGCTGGGCGCGGGGTTGGATCAATCTCGACGCTTGATGAAGCTGGATACAGCTTTGGGCGGAAATGTGCTGGTGCCAGTCCGTGTGGTCGGTACTTCGCGTATCGGGCGCAACTACGACTTCACTGTTGATGCCGCTTCCCTGAATGATTCAATTGAGCTCAAATCCCTCATTGCGAAACCGGTGACGCTCTGGACTCAGCAGACTGACTCGTCGTATCTGCCGCGTCACGGCTATGTCCACACTTCACGATTTCTGGGCTCGGACGGTAGCGTCCGGCTTTACCAGCTTAGTTTTTCGTCCTGGTTGCATTTCCTTAAATTTCGCAGCGACGCGCGAATATTCCAGGACAAGACTGCTGAGGATATTATCGCGGCGGTATTCAACGAGCATCCCCAATCACGCGGCGCCTATCGCTTTGAGCTCGGCAGGCAGCTACCTCCGCGGTCGTTTTGCGTCCAGTATGAAGACGACTGGAACTTCGTGCACCGGATTATGGAGGCCGAAGGGCTTTTCGGCTACTTTGAACAGGCAGAAGACGGCAAATCGCATACGCTGGTCATTACCGACGACCTCTACAGCGTGAAAGCCCTTGCACCGCAAGATGTATCGTTTTATCGAGCTGGCGCAGGAAGTGAAGCGGATGCCATAGTTCAGTGGGGCGGAGCACGCACATTGCAGAGCGTGAGCTACACCGCGCGCACATTCGACTATAAGAATCCGACTTTCAGCAGAGAGCTATCCACGCCGACAGTCGACAAGCAAGGCGACCTTCCCGACCAGGCCGAGGTCTACGAGTACACGGGCGCTTACACCTACGGCGACAGCGCTCGTGGCGACACGTTATCCAAGACGCGGATGGAAGAATGGGAGTCCCGCGCGAAGCGTTTCTTTGCGACGGGCAGTGTGCGGCGAGCCGATGTGGGACGCTGGTTCCAGCTCGAGGGCGCAACCGCTATTGCATCTGATAGCGCGGAAAACCGCCAGTTTGCCATTCTGGCATTGACCTGGTACATCGAGAACAATCTGCCCGTATCGAGCGGAACGCAGTTCCGCCATAGTCTCCAGTCACAACTTGCTGAGGCTCGCACATATCACGCGGGTTCGTCGAACGTCTTCAACTCAAAGGACGGGTTGGGCGGTGAAGGATTCTTTCTGGTCGAAATGGAAACGCAGCGACGCACCGTTCCTTTTCGCAGCCCCTTTGAACACCGCAAACCTGTGATGCATATGCAGACCGCGACAGTGGTCGGCCCGAATCAGGAGGAAGTGTTCACGGACAACCTCAACCGGGTCAAGGTGCTGATGCACTGGGACCGGGAGAACGGTGGCGATGAAAAAGCTTCGTGCTGGTTGCGCGTGATGTCGCCAAATGCCGGCGGGACACTGGGTGGCGTATTCGTACCGCGCGTGGGGCATGAAGTAGGAATCGTCTACCTGGACGGAGATTGTGACCGCCCGGTCGTTAGCGGTAGCCTGTTCAACGGACAGCAGACGCCGCAATGGCACTCCAACGGCTTGCTGTCGGGTTACAAGTCGAAGGAATTTCAGGGCACAGGCTACAACCAGCTTGTCATGGACGATTCAACGGGCCAGAACCGTGCGCAGCTTTTCAGCAGCACGGCCCAGAGTTATTTGCATCTCGGTTATCTCATCGACCAGCAAGGCAATACGCGCGGCAACTATCTCGGGACGGGCTTCGACCTGAAGACCGATTCGTACGGTGCAGTGCGCGCTTCGCAGGGTATGTATCTCTCGACGTACGCGCGAGTCGGCACGTCGAGCCAGCCGCTTGATGCAAAGGAGGCGCATCAGCACCTCGTCGACTCAGGCGGTGTCGTTGAGCGGCGGTCCGAAGTCGCAACAGGCAGTCAAGCCGAGGGCTTGCAGGACGCGCAGGACACCATTAACGACTTCGCTGCCGCGACGCAGAGCGCGCGGCAGGCAAACTCAGGTGGCGGCAACACGGCCAGTGGTGGAACTGGCGAAGCGAACGGATTCGCTCAGCCCGTGATGCTGCTGGCCAGCCCGTCCGGTATCGGCCTTTCAACGCAGAAATCCATCCAGGCCGCTGCGACGGAGCACGTCAACATTGTGAGTGGCGCCAGCACGCACATCGCCGCGACCAAATCGCTTATCGCGAGTGTCGGCGAGAAGCTCAGCTTGTTTGTTCAGAGCGCCGGTATGAAGCTCTTTGCTGGCAAGGGGAAGGTCGAACTTCAGGCACAGTCCGATAACGTCGAAATTACGGCCGACAGAACGGTCAAGGTTGTCTCGACTTCTGATGCCGTCAATGTGATGGCTGACAAGGAAATCAAACTGATGGCGGGTGGCGCAACGATTCGCCTTGCTGGCGGCAACATCTATGTACATGCGCCGGGCCTGGTCGAAATCAAGGGTGCCCAACATTCATTCCAGGGGCCCGCGAGCGAGAACGCCGCAGCGCAGCTACCGACCACTGAAGCGTGCGCGCAAAAATTCGCTTCTGCCTCGCAAACCGGTGCGGCCATTGTCGACTAGGAGTACCCATGGACCAGTACCTGATTGTCGAGCCCGACAATGGCAGCGTTGACCTTGGCACGGCGCCGCGGATGTACGAAGTCGGCGAGATTGTCCCGGCTGCGATGCCGGAACTCAAAGGTGTGATGCCAATGCTTTACTCGGTGGAGCACCCTGAACAGCAACTGCCGTCTATCGAGGTCATTGCGGCACGTGACAAACAGAGCGGCTTACCACCGCGCGTCTGCGCGCTGCTTGAGACTGATGCAAGCGCTGAGACCTTGATGACGCACATTAGCGACATGATTGCACTGCCGCGTGAAGACGGAGGGCATTCTGTATTCCGGTTCTACGACCCTCGCGTAGTTCGCAACCTTGGATGGGTGCTCCAACCGGAGCAATTGTCGCTCATGCTCGGACCGGTGCAGCGCTGGCGCCACTACTCTGGCAATGGGTGGCTGGCGATGGAACGCCCAGCGGTCGCTCCTGCCGAACGCCTGTCGCTATCCACTGCCCAGTGGGCAACGCTGCGCCGCCTGCATCTCATCGAGCAGGCGCTGAAGTCCATACGCGACGTTGGGGAGCCAGTTGATGAACGGACCTCTCGCCAGCTCGACGCCCTGTTCACGAAGGGAGCCCAATATCACCTCGCGGGCGAGGACCTGGCGGTGTTTGCGGTGCAGGGCTTGCTTGTGTCACCGAATTTCGACCGACATCCTGATGTGGCCGCCGCGCTTCAGCCGGGTCAGACGTCGTCGTACTCGGAAATCACCGCCCAGTGGACTGACGAGAACTGGGCCGTGATTGCCCAGGAAGTGGCGCGGTACGCGTGGCAGAACAACAGATAACGCAAATCAGAGAGAGCAAAGATGGGTGCCATTCCAAAGGTCCAGGCTGCCTCGGCCAACGCCAAAGCCAATGCAGCGTGCCAGAAGTCCTGCAATATGTGCGAGAAGCATGGTCTTCTCATTCTGCCGGTACGGTATGCGGCAGCTGCCGCAACCAATGCTCACAATCTCGGCGCGGCCACGGGGCTTGCATTGCCAAACGGACCCTTTGGTAACGGCGTCACAAGCGTGGGCACGAAGAAGGCGACCTACTTCCTGCGCACGGTGCGTAAAGGCTTCATCCACGTCTACTACTTTTCGCAAAACAAGTGGCAAATCTATGGGGTGACGTCAGAGGGCTACGTCTTCAACTACCCACTCGACGTCGACTTGCCCGAAACTCAGGAAAAGGGATTCAACTGTCAGCAGACCGGGCACAAGGAACTCGCACAGTGCATCAGCATCGATCATCCGCAGAAAGCCGGCAAGGTCTATCTGGCTTTCAGTGACGTGCGCTGGACTGCCGCTGTGCGCAAACGCTATGAAGCGAACGAAAATGGTTGCAGGGACCACCGGATGCAGCTCTTTGATGCAGCGGGATGGGCGGGCGGTAACCATTCGCAGAAGCATGCCCAGACCATTGCTCACGTTTCTGAGTACGTTCTTGAATACAAAAGCGGTGTAGACGTTTCAGCACTTGTCTCGCCGTTCGCCTCTAAAAGTCGCGCAAGCGAGGCGAGCGGTCTGAAGCAGCTCATGGATGCACACGAAAAGGGAGACGGTGTCTTCTTTGCGCTGTGGGACTCTGCCGGCATCACGCAGGAGCTGAACGCGGAGCATATCGTCGCGTACGGTGCTGCGCTCAAACCCTATCAACGCAAGATGTGGACTGCCAGTGCTATCGACGGACTCAAGGACGCCGTCGAAGAAGGTGCGGAGGAAGACGAGAACGTCGCGGCTGAGCAATTGAAAGGGCAGGCGGCGGAGACTTACGCTCTCTACTCAATTTTCGATGGCGGCAAGCGCTATGAAAAAGAAATCAAGTCTATCGACGAGCAGAAGGACCGTGAGATGGCGTCGGCGAGGGAATCCGCCTGGGAGCCGTATGCGGAGTCGTACAGCGTCAATGCGGTCAAGCAATTCCGAAGTGACATGGCCTCGCAGCTCCAGCAGCTTGAGAACAGTACGCTCAACCCGTTGGCGGAGGACCACGCGGCGTGGCTGAAGACTGGCATGAAGACAGTCTTTGCGTGGGACTATCATGAGCTTGACCCTGTTCGGGGTATCAATTATGCCGAGTTGTTCCATGCCTGCATTGCAGGCTCAGCTGATAGAAAAATTATTCTTGACCTAGTTATCGAGTGGGCGAAAGGAGATGTGAAGGACCGGCACAATCCGCTACTACGGTCATTGATATTGAACCACGGCCCGACGGCCGAGAAGGCGAAGGAGGCCGCCGGGTTTCCGCTGCTGGAGCTGCGCGAGCCGCTTGCGAAAATGATTGAATCGAACAACGCGGCAAACAGCGTGCTCGAGGAAAAAGGCGGGGGCCTTGTCGCCCGGGCGGACAAGGCGGTAGCGCGAATACTGCATGAGGTGGGAGGGCCGGTTGCCAACTTCGTAGCCAAGGCTGGCGACGTAGCAAGTGTTTGTGTTTTCACTGCGTGCATGTGTCTTCGTACGCACACGACCATTATCTACAAGCCCGTCGAAAGAACAGTGAACCAGTGGATTTCCTACATGGCGCGACAGATGTACGAGCAGATGCCCGCGAATAAACGTCCAAGTCTAGGCTCGCTCAACGCCAACCTCCGCAAATCCTTTCAGGCTTCGTCTCCCAAAGATGGCCCCATCAGGGTTCCGCAGTTTATCGTGTTCGATGCCACTGAAGCTGTCGGCGCGTCGTCGGGCGCAACGTCCCTCCGTGGCCGCGGGGCGGCAATCTTTGCTCCGGGTGTCCGCGCGGTACTGACGGAAGAAAATATCAATGAAAGCTTTCTTCCGAAGTTCCGCGCAATCACCCAAGGCGAGGTCGGATACGGCGTGATTGGCGTCATTTTCAACGCGGTCAACTGGATGCTTGCAAGCAAGGAGCTGGAAAAGTCGAGTGCCCTTAACCGCAAGGAAACTCACGACAAGTTCATAGCCGCTATCGTTTCGACCTGCGCTGCGTCCACGCAGACGGTTGGCAATGCCATGAAAGCGCTCGGCGAGCTGGAGTTGCGCTTCTCGTCCATCATGGCGAAATATGGACCCTTCCTCGAAGTTGCCGGGCGGGTCGTTGGCGCTGCCGCGGGTCTGGTTGGAGCGTGGTATGACTTCAAACAGTATCAGGCGGAGAGCAAAGCGGGCCATGGCATGCTGGCATGGCTATATTTGGGGTCCATGGCCGCGAGTATTCTTTTGTGTATCGTCACCATCGCCGGTGCCACGTTCCTGATATTCCCGCTTATCCTTATCCTGATTGTCATCGGCGTACTGATAGCATGGAAGAAGCACCGAGAAATCAATGAATGGTTGAGCAAGTGCATCTTCGGTACGGGAGAGGAAAAGTTCTCCGAGCAGGATGAACGAAAGCAGTTTGAAGCTCTGACATCGTAAGCGAGAAGATATGGCGTATGACCACATGACCCGGGTTGCGTTGAATCGCCCGGTTGACGAGGATGAAGCCGCACGGCGCATAGATGTCCGCAAACCGGTCGCGGACGAGGTTGCTGACGCCAATACCGTGTTCGGCATGAACGATGTGTACCTGGAAGTTTGTGACGGCTCATATTCGCAGATTGGATGGTGTCTGCTTGCCTTCCTGATTGGTTTCCCCGCGTTCATATTTTTCACAGTCACTGCGATACAGGGCGCTGTAGAGATGAACCCGGCTATGGTCAGGAACGGTGAGCAAGGCGCCTTCAGCATCGGGATGTGGGTCCTTGCGGTGGTGGGAGTGCTCTGCTGTGCGTTCACGATAGTGCTTCTCCTGCGCGACTGCTTCAACTACCGGCACAAATCTGTGCGGTTCAACCGCAAGACTCGCATGGTGTACGCGTTTCGACGCAACGGCCCGGGCGGTGTCATCGCCGTTCCTTGGGATAAGGCATTCTTCTTTGTACACCGTCAGCCCTCCAATGCCACGTTTGGCGGAGCCCCCACTCTGATGCGCTGTTTCGTTCTTGACGACTCCGGCAAGAAAATCGTCGACACGTTCAGCTTTGGGCTGCGGACAGTCAATGGGGCGAAAGAGTCCACCCGCTACGGCAAACAGGTGCTTTATCAGGTCCAGGCCAACTTCGAGTTCATTCGCCGCTATATGGAAAGCGGTCCGGATTCGCTGCCACCTGTGAAAAAGTATCTGCCGCGCGGCCCCTCTCTTCGAGCGTCGATGAGTATATGGTTTTACGCACTTCGCGACATTGGCGGCGTTAACGCGGGACTCCGCATTTTTTCTCTCGTACTCAGCGTCCCGGTTTTTTTGCTGTCCGTGCTTCACTACATTGCACAGCTGACTTGTCGTGAGCCGATATGGCCGGAGGACGTCGAGGCAGCATGCGACAACGTCCGGCCAACGGTGGTAGCGGAAGTGTGACCGGCGACGGATGCCATCCTATGCACCCGTCGCGTCTGTCCGTTAGGGTGTCCGCTCGTCCCGTGATGCGCGGGACCCTCACACGGAGAAAGCTTCTTAGGAAGGTCTGAACAACCCGTTTTCTGCCTGGGATCTTTAACTGGCACGCGCGCAGTGGAATTCGCGTCCTCATTCACGCTGTGTTGAACCGATGCCGGTCGCATCTTGCGCATGGACGCTGCGCCTTTGGGGGGCGTCTTCGCCCTTCATTTCGCTTTACCGAGCACCCCGTAAGCGCCCGGTGAAGGCACGGGAGCGAGCTGGCTAGCTGCGATCGGGCAATGCGGGAGCCCAGCAGTGAGGAAGCAACCGTTCGACGTCGGAAGCGCGATGTGTGGGCAGGCGCGTGAGCACGTCCTTCAGATAGGCGAGCGGATCGTGCCCGTTCAATTGTGCCGAGCGGATCAGGCTCATGATGGCAGCGGCACGTTCGCCGGCGCGAAGCGAGCCCGCGAACAACCAGTTCTTCCTCCCCGTCGCCCAGGGACGGATCTGGTTCTCAACCCAGTTGTTATCAATGGGTACGTGCCCATCGTCGAGATAGCGCGTGAGCGCCGCCCAGCGATTGAGGTTGTAGTCCAGGGCTTTCGCAATTCCTGAAGCCTCCGGAACCAGGCACCGCTGCGCGCTCATCCACCCATGCAACGCATCCATCACCGGTCTCGAACGGCTCTGCCGCAGCGCACGCCGTGCATCGGGATCAAGCACCGCGGCTTCCCGTTCGATTTCGTATAGCGTGCCGAAGTATTTCAATGCCTGCCCGGCGATCTCGCTCTGATGGTTTGCATGCAGCTCGAAGAACTTGCGTCGCGCATGCGCGGCACAGCCGATCTCCGTGATGCCCCGGGTAAAACTGTTCTTGTAGCCGCTATAGTCGTCGCACACCAGCTTGCCCTGCCAGTCACCCAGGAAGGCGCGCGCATGCTCGCCAGCGCGGCTGTCGGCGAACTCATACACGACCGCCTTAAGCGACGCGTATTGCGTCGTGGCATACGCCCACAGATACGCACGATGTGTCTTGCCTTTGCCCGGACTGAGCATCTGCACAGGCGTTTCATCCGCATGCAGCACACCCTGACGCAAGATCTGTTCGCGCAGTGCATCGACCAGCGGCTGCAGTCGCACGCCGCACACGCCCACCCAGTCGCCCAGCGTCGACTGAGGGATCGCCAGTCCTGCGCGGGCGCAGATGCGCTCTAGCCGGTACAGCGGCAGATGATCGGCGAACTTCGATACCAGCACCCAGGCCAACAGCGCGGCCGTCGGGATGCCCTTGTCGATGATGTGCGCGGGCACGGGTTTCTGTGTCAGCGTCTCGCATTGACGGCACACCCACTTGCCGCGGATATGTCGCTCGACTGTGAACACGCCTGGCGTGTAGTCAAGCTTCTCGCTGATGTCTTCGCCAATGCGCTCGAGCTCGCAGCCGCAGTGACATGTCGTGGTATCCGGGTCGTGATGAATGTCGGTGCGCGGCAGATGCGCCGGCAATGGTGCGCGTCGCGCACGTTGCTGCCGTGATTTGCGTTCGGGCGTATCTGGCTGAAGCTGCTCGAGCTCGGCCTCGATCGCGGCCAGATCCGTATCGATCGCCTCGTCGAGCAGGCTCATCTGTTCCGTATTAAGCTGCTCGCTGCGCTTGCCGAACTGTTGCCGTTTGATGACTGAGAGTTCATGCGTGAGCTGGTCGATGCGGGTTTGCCGGTACTGCAGCTCCCGTTCCTTCTCACCGACCTCGCGTTCCCTGTCGGCAAGCTGGACGACCAGTTGCGCGGCCAGGATGCGAAGCTGGTCGGGGCTAAGCGTGGCGAGATCGACGGGCAGATCCATGACACTGAGTCTGCCAGACACGCCACGCATCAGGAAGCGAAACTGTTTACGTGCGCGTTGGCCTCACACCACGGTAATGGCGTGATCGCTTGCCAGTGTCCGCCACGGCAGCCCCGTGACCAGTGCCCGTAACTGTTCCTGATTCAGCGGCAATGCAACGGACTGCTCGCCGTTGCTCCATATAAACCGCCCGCGATTCAGGCGCCGCGTGGCCAGCCAGATTCCCAGGCCGTCGTAGACCAGCACCTTCATTCGCGTCGCATGTCGGTTGGCAAACAGATAGGCATGGTGCGGGCGCGCCGCGCCGAATACCTTGACCACGCGTGCGAGCAGCGTATCGGCGCCCGCACGCATGTCAACCGGCTCAGTTGCCAGCCAGATCGCGTCGATGCGAATCATCGCAACCACCCCTGTAGCCAGGCCGCGCAATCATCGGCCGCCGACACCGGCCAGTAGAGCGTAATCGTGGCAGCACCGCGACGAATCTCGATGCGGATCTCGCCCCGATCAGTTGCAGCAACTGGTGCTTGCAGTTGTAGTGGCACGAATGCCGCCGTCGATGGCGGCTGCGCTTCATCCGGCGCCGGATGGTCGCCCGCACGCTGTCGCGCTGCCACCACCCATCGGCGCAGCAGGTTTGCGTTCAGGCGGTAATGCAGCGCCACCGCTGCAATCGACACGTGCGGTTGCAGCGCCGCGCGCACCACCATCTCCTTGAATTCCCGGCTGTGTTTGCGACGCTCTATTGCCGGCACCACTCCATCATCAATCCGATCGTCGTCAGCCATCGTGTACACGTCTCCATCACGCTTTATGATGGACACGATGCTCCTATGCGCAGGCCACGAACCTCAACCTGACTTCACCGGACGCTTACAGCACCCCGCGAGCCAGCCAGAGATTGATCAGCGCGAACTGCGTTTCGATCTGCGCCGTGTTTTTCGCCAGTCCCCGATACCGCGCCTTCAGATAGCCGAACTGACATTTGAGCACCCGAAACGGGTGCTCAACCTTCGCCCGCACGCCCGCCTTGAGCCGCTCGACTTTCTCGTAGATTCTGTCGAGCCGCTTGCTTTTGTCCAGCTTTCTTCGCTTGCTCGGCCTCATCGCCACGTGCCACTGGACCGCCCCCGTTTCGCCCCGCTTCTCGATGCCCACGTAGCCCGCATCGGCAAACGCAACCTGCTCGTCGCCGTGCAACAGCTCATGCGCCACCGTGATGTCGTGAACATTCGCCGGCGTGCACTTCACGGTATGCACCAGCCCCGACTCCACATCGACTCCGATGTGCGCCTTCATACCGAAGTACCAGCTGCCGCCCTTTTGCGTCTGGCTCATCTCGGGGTCTCGCGTGCCAGCCTTCTTCGTCGAACTGGGTGCCGAAATCAGCGTTGCGTCGACCGCCGAGCCCACCTTGAGCATCAGGCCCTTCGCCTGCAGGATCTCGTTGACCGTCGCCAGCATTCTGGCCGACAGCTCATGGGCCTCAAGCAGGTGCCGGAATCGCAGGATCGTGCTCTCGTCAGGCAGCCGCGTCATACCCGTGCCCAGCAGCGCAAACTCCCGATACAGCGGGATGTCGTGCAGCGCCTCCTCCATCGCCGGGTCCGAGAGACTGAACCATTGCTGCATGAAGTGAATGCGCAACATCGTTGCGACTGGGAACGGTGGGCGGCCGGTCTTGCCTTTCGGATAGTGCGGTTCGATGAGCGCAATCAGCTTCTGCCACGGCACCACGCGCGTCATCTCATCGAGAAACTCGCGCTTGCGAGTGCGCTTCGTTGACAGATCCAGACCAAGACCAAGTTGTGTCATCACGCCACTCCATGAATTCTCCTGATCCCAGGATAGTCCAAGCTCACGTCAATGCCAGGACTTTTGCAGAGATTCCCTTACATGAACAGACAGGAACTCATTGACGCCATCGCAGCCAGCACGGGCGAAAGCAAGTCCAGAACGGCCGAAGCTCTTGATGCCATCCTGCAGACGGTGACGGCCGCCGTCACGCGTGGCGAGACGGTGCAACTGGTGGGCTTCGGCTCGTTTTCCACGGGCGCGCGTGCCGAGCGTGCGGGCCGCAACCCGTCGACGGGCGAAACGATCACGATTCCTGCAGCGAAGACCGTCAAGTTCACCGCGGGCAAGGCGTTCAAGGACGCTGTCAATGCCGCGTAAGGTGCCGGCCAGCCAGCGATAGTGTTGGGCCGCGGTGCGCGTGCACGCGCGCCGTCAGGGCGACGGGAGCCGGGAGCCGGGAACGGCGAAACGCGGCGGGGTGTTCCGTTCGCGCGAAGGGCTGCTTTACGGACGGACGAAGTCCTCCAGGGTAAGTTCAAGCCTCGTCGCTGGATGCGCCAGCAACCTTCGTTCGGCGATCGCGCGGATGCGGCGATACCCGTCGTTGAAACGTTTCAGGATCCGCGCATCGTCCGCGCGTGACTCCAGCCAGAAGCAGGCTTCGAGCGCGGCGAGGGTGATCACGTACTCGACGGTGGTGCCACGGTGCACAACAGGGAAGGCCACGCCGCGACGGTTCGCGAGGATCTGCGGTTCGAGTTCGATGATTTCCATGGTCTGACGTTGCTGCGTTCTGACAGGTCCTGAGGGAAGGTGCCGGGACTGGCTGATGCACGATTGCTACCCGGCTGCCATGCTGCAGCGGTGGCCTCCCTCCGTGCCGGGCGACGGGCGCGCCAGCCTTCACTTTACCAGTCGATGCGATGCTTTTCGTCGGTGTCCCGATGCCGGCGATCGTCGTCGACATGCAGGTAGATACTGGTCGTCGTCAGTGACGCATGCCCGAAGTTGTCGCGGACATGTCGCAGATCGACCTGCCGGTCGGCCATATGCGAGCCGGCACTGTGCCGCAGCCAGTGGGCCGAGGCCTGCTCAAGCAGCCCGGCGCGTGCGGCATCCTCTCCACCGCGATCGCGCAGCCGTTGCGCGGCCTGCGCGAACACCGACTTGACGATCGTATGCAGGGCGGCGCGGGTCAAGGGGCGGGACGTGTCACCCGCCGTCGCGCCCGCCGGATGTTCCGCCGTGCTGCCCGCCGTCTTCCCGATCGGCAGCACGAGCGGCGTGTCCTCATGCGGTGAGGGCAGGGCCGTCATCCCCAGCGACTGTCGGTAGCGGGACAGTTCCGTCATCAGTTCGCGCGTGGCCGGCACCAGCCGTTCCTTGTCTCCCTTGCCGTGCACCGTCAGCCACCAGCGCATCGTGCCGTTGACATCACGCCGAACGAAGAACTGTCCCATCGTATTGCCACCCACTTCGGCGATGCGCAGTCCGCCCAAATACAGCAGCGTGAACAGCCATCGCACGCGGTGATAGTGCGCGCGGACACGCGGGCTGTCCTGCGGCATCGCTGCGATGCTGTCCTTCACTTCCTGCCAGAGGCCAGGCTCGAGATAGCGGGTGATGCGCGGGGCGACCCTGCGGGTGCGCTGGCGCGAGAGCGCGAGCGGATTGCCGGCCAGATAGCCGGCCTGCACCAGCCACGAGAACAGCACGTTGAGGATCACCGTCGCCTGCCGGATGCTGGCGGGCGACAGCGGGCCATAGAACGGGCGCCAGCGCGCGTCGCCGCGCGGATGCTTGCGGCCGCGCCCAGCGCCGGCGTGGGCGTCCCCGCCGGTGACCCAGACCGCCGCCGGTTGCGGGTCGGCAAGGAAGTGCTGGTAGTGCAGGCAGTCCTCGTGGGTGAGCGACGAGAGCGGCTTGCCCAGTGCCACCAGCGACCAGAGCAGCAGCCGTTCGGCCTCCTTGCGGTAGCTGTCGAAGGTGGCCGGTTTGTCGGCAAACCGCGCGAGCCACGCGCGGATCGCGTCAAGATCGTTGGCGGCGGCGATCTGCGCGACGCCGCCTGTCGCGCGGTTTGCGCCCGAGCGGCCATCGAGCGCCGCCGGCACCACGAGGGTCTCGAGCGGGGCGGGGTGGAGCGTGACGGCGGTATTCGACGGGGGCGTTGGCATCTAGATGAGTGTTTTCGGGAGCGCAGGAGGAGGCTCTGACCCTTCCAATTGGGCAACAGGCTGTTGCACCACTATTTCGACATTATAGACGTAATGTCAAATTATAATAAACAATGCGTTGGTTTTATCACGTTTTACGTTGTATTATTTATCATCAAAATGCTATTCCTGATCCATGTCCGACGTTCTTTCCGACGATGCCCGGCTCACGGCCGAGATCGACCGCCTGAAGGCGGCGTTTCCGAAGACGCGCGAGCTCTATCGCGAGGTCTGCGCGCTGCTGTTCTTCCGCTTCGGCCAGACGCCCACCGCGAACCGCCTGTACCAGCTCGTCAGGCGCGGCAGCATGGGCACGCCCGCCGCGGTGCTCGGCGAGTTCTGGGCGGAGCTGCGCGAAAAGAGCCGAGTGCGCATCGAACATCCGGATCTGCCAGCCGATCTCGGCGCCGCGGCGGGGGAGCTGGTTGCCACGCTGTGGACGCGCGCAACGGCCTCGGCGCAGGCGGAACTGGAGGCGCTGCGCGCGGAGGTGGAAGAAGAGCGCGCGGCAGCCGGCCAGCGCGTCGCGGCGGCGCGCGACGAACTGGGCCGCACCGAAACGGCGCTCGAGCAGCGCACCGCCGCGCTGCTCGCCGCCCAGGTCGAGGTCCGCGAACTGGAGAAGGCGCAGGCCGAGGGGCGGGCGGCACGTCAGGCGCTCGAGGCCGAAGTCAGCCGGCTGAAGGCTGAGGCGGCGGCGCGTGACGGTGAACTGGAGACCGTGCGCGACGGCTTCTCACGAGATCTCGACAAGCTGCGCGAGAGCGCAGAACGCGCGGACGAGCGCCTGCGTGCGTCGGAAAAGCGTGCGCTGCTCGAGATCGACCGCGAGCGGGGTGCCGGTGCGAAGCTGCAGAAGGAACTCGATGAGGCGACGAAACGGGCCGACCGGCGCGAGGCGGATTATCGCGGCGCGCTCGACGCCCTGCAGGCGCAGCTCGGTGATGCCCGCCAGCAGGCGGGTGTCCTGCAGGGGCGGCTCGATGCCGTGCAGGCCGCGAACGCAACGCTGCAAGCACAGCTGGCGGCAGTACGTCAGGCCGATGTGCGCGGGGCGGCCAGCCTTGCCCCTCCAGCCCGTGCGAAGACCGGCCTCGCGCGCCCGACTGCGACGCGCCCGGCGGTGAGCCGTCCGCCACGGACACAGGTCGTGGCTCGCAAGATGCCGGTCGCCTCGGCGCCAACCGGCAAGACGGCGGCGCGCCGCAAGAAGCGGAGCCAGGGTTGATGGAAGACAGCAGTCGCACCCGAAAAAGGGAAGCCTCACGATCAGGGAGAACCTGGCGCAAGGCGCCAGCCTGTCCGCCGATCGGCGCGCTGATGCGCTACGGCGAGCGGGCCGTACGCGCCATCGCCGAAGCGAGCGGCCAGCGCGTGATCATCGAGTCGGTGGATGAGGACGGCCGTACCTTCCGGAGCACCGTGAAGTGGGTGAATCTGGAGGAGATGGGGCAGGGACTTTTCTAGCGGGCATGATCGCGTATCCTTTCCCCGTCGGCCCGCGGTGTTCGCATTGACGACCGATTGGAACAGGCTCGTGGACAAGACAAAGATGACGGATGTGATTCTCCCCGAAGGCGAATACAGCAATACACTCAGTGACGTGGTCGCGCTGCTCGAAGAGGGCCGGCGGGCCGCGGCGAGAAGCATCAACGCACTGATGACGGCGACGTACTGGCTGATCGGACGCCGGATTGTCGAATCGGAGCAGGGCGGACAGGGCGCGCGGCATACGGATAGGCACTCCTGCAGCGGCTGTCTGCCGGCCTGACGCGGCAGTTTGGGCGGGGCTTCGGCGCGGACAATCTGGAACTGATGCGCCTGTTTTACCAGAGCTATCCGCCGGGCGGGATTTCCGAATCGGTGATTCGGAAATCTCCGAGCCCGACGCCGAAGGCGAAATCCGAATTGCCGGTTCGGAATTTTTCGGCCCAGCAACTCGCTGAGCGCTTCCCGCTGTCGTGGACGCATTACGTGCGACTGATGCGACGCACGCGTTCGCCCGAAGAGCGCGAGTTCTACGAAGCCGAAGCATTGCGCGGCGGCTGGAGCGTGCGACAGCTCGAACGCCAGATCGGCAGCCAGTTCTACACGCGCACGTTGATGTCGAGAGACAAGCGCGCCATGCTCGAAAAGGGCGCCGTCGGGAAACCCGCTGACGCTGTCACGCCTGAGGAAGCGATCAAGGATCCATATGTCCTTGAGTTCCTCGACCTGAAGGACGAGTATTCCGAAAGCGACCTCGAAGACGCACTCATCCATCGGCTCGAGGATTTTCTGCTTGAGCTTGGCGGCGACTTCGCGTTCGTCGGACGACAGCGAAGGTTGTGCATCGGTGACAGCTGGTTTCGGGTGGTCTCACCTCCCACCGGAATCGCTCACTTGGCCCATCCTGTTAGCCTTAAACTCCGCGCTAAACGTTTGCGTCCTGTGCCGTACGATGGTGAGAATTTGTCAAGCATCGACGACCGGGAATCGCGAAAAATAAAATACGTAGTCCTGGAGCACATTTTTTGTAATCAACTGCTAAAGTTCAGAAAAATCAGGCCGACATTCGGGAATGTAGCGGCTGGCAGGTGAGAGAAGCCAAAGGCCGGAATCGGTGGAGTAGCGTTCGTGGCTGCGATCGCGTGGTCGCTGGCACAGGGCGTTGCATTGTGTGTTGCAGACAAGAAAGAAAAACATGACCAACAAAATGAAAGTACGCGTTGCAGCCACAGTTGCTGCGGCGACGGGGATGATGTTTCTCGCGACTCAGGTGAGCGCTCAAGAATCGGCGACCGACGATCTCAATTCTTGTGTTCGCAAAGAGCAGATTCTGACGACCGCAAAGGGCGCGGGCATTGGTGCGGTGACTGGCTTTGCGGCCATGCTCGTATCCAACAAGAAGAATGATGCACTCAAGGGCGCTGCGGTCGGCGCTGCGGTTGGTGGCATCGCGGGGTTTGCTACGGCGTATTACACTGCGATCGATACCTGCTACAAGAAGAATCCGTCGTGGGTGCCTGAATCGAACATCCAGCACACGAAATCGTTCGAAAAAGTCAAGAAAGAGCTGAAATACAAGCCCAGTCAAGGCGTGGTAGTTCGCGCAAGCAAGGTTGCCATCGATGGGCCGGTCAAGGCAGGTGGGCTCGCGGTCGTCAACAGTACTTTTGCCTTGATGACGCCAGACGGTTCGGAGCATCCCGTCACGGTCGACCGCAAACTGTATGTTATCGGCGATGACGGCGCGGAAGCTCCTGTCCTGTTCGCTGGTCACAGCACTACCGAACAACACACCTTCGAAGCGGGAGAGGTGACAGATACTGTCCGCATTCCAATTCCTCCCGACGCAAAGCCCGGCAATCTCTATCGCGTCGAATTCAGCGTTGCCGCCGACGACAAGCCGGCATCGGTGACCTCTGAGAAATTCAAGGTTTCCGAATAATGATCGGACGCCCGGAGCGTTATCGGTTCTGGGCTAGAGAGCGCTCGGGCGTCGAGAGTTGATCGGCGTTCGCCGAGCCTGCACGGGATGAAAAGCAGCCAATCCTCATAGAGCGATGAAAACGTACGTCCAGCGTGCCCTGATTCTGGCAGGAGCTGTTTTGCTGTCCGCTTGCGCCGCAAGTAGCTTGCCTGGTTATCAAAACACCTATCATTCATACAGCGTCCCTCAAACGCTAGTGGAGCGCATCAAGGTTAAATTCCGTGAGCACGGATTAAGTCAGGCGTCGGTGGTACGCGATAGCACAGGTCGAATCCAGCTCGTTGGTGGCTACCAGAACGAGGACGATGTCGACACAGCTTTTACCATTGTGCAATCGATCGTTGGGATCAAGTCGACGTCGCCCTTGTATCCACAGAACATCAAACAGAAGCGGTGGGAGGCTGCGGCGGGTGAAGCGCTGAAGTCGTCTGCTCGTGATGCGGGGACGCGATCTTCTGTGTCTGTCAAGCGCGCGCTCGTAGTCGGTCTGAACCGTTTTGCCGATCGCTACATTCCCCAAATTCAGGGGCGCGACGATGCAATCGTTGTGCAGGACTATCTCAAGCGTGCCGGCTACAGCGTCACGACGTTACTCGATGAGCATGCAACGCAGGCGAATATAGAGAGTGCACTCACTGCGCTCGACCGCTCGGTTGGACCGAATGACGACGTCTTCATCTATATCTCTAGCCACGGGACCGAACCGGTACCGACGCCCGGTGGTGCGGATCAACGCAAAATGTCCATCATCGCGTACGACTCCGTCAACGAGAAGACGATGACGATGTCTGACCAGACGGAAGCAAAGCTGTACATGCAGCGACACTCAGTACCTGATTCGCTCGTACAGGGCATCGCACGCAGACCGAGCCACACAACGCGCGTTGTCATCGATACATGCTACAGCGGCGACATGCTGGACGACGTCAAGGACGAAAGTACCGAGTACATCATCAAGACGAATGGCGGGAAACCAGAAAAAGAAGGGATCTCGATGGCAGCGTGGAGTACGTCGGACTTTACATCGAAGGGGATCCGTTTTGCGGACGATTCCGGTAAAGCGCTGGCTGCTGGTCAAAACAAGGCGGCGCGCCCAATCGACCGGAATCGGAACGGCTACATGATTGTCACGGCGACCAGCCCCAACCAAAGATCATGGGGGCCATCAGCTGGGCACACGTTTCCGAGCCCGACCGGCGGGCAACCTCTGAACGGTTCCTTTTTCACTCAATCACTGTTTGCTTATCTGAAATCGGGTAACGGCAAGTTTGGTCCTGCATTCCGCGACGCGCAGAACTTTACATCTCGCATGGCGCTCGATGCATCGCACGGAAAGGAAGACCAGAACCCCCGTCAGTTCTCGACAATCCCGGACGATCTGAACGCCATTTATTGATGAGCGTTTCCTGAGCACGAATCAAGTTAAAGGAAAAAAGCATGCGATATCCTCTGATAGCCCTGACCTTCGCTGCGATGGCCACGCATGCGTTCGCTGAAGAAGCCTACACTGCGAAGTCACTTTTCTTTTCCGCGAACGACTCGGTCGTTGCGGTAGGCACTTCAAAGCCTGACGACAATGCGCCCGCGCAGGCTGTAGCATCGACGGACGCGCCCGTGACGGCAGCCTCAAGCTCCGCGCCCGCAGTCCTGAAGGTCGCTCAAAAGAAGAAACGACCGTCATCGCAACTCGGCGCCAGCTACTTCGTCAGGCTCAAGAATCCAGATGGCACGACGCAGGATGTGCTGACACGTCGCGTGTTCCACAGCGGCGAGAAGTTTCAGCTCGGCGTGAAGGTGAACCGGCCGTCCTACGTTTATATCCTGAACGAGGCACCGGACGGTACCGTTACTCAAATCTATCCGCAACCATCGCAAGACAATTTCGTGGATGCGATGGGCGTGGTTTTCTTTCCTGCGAAGGGTGCGTTCCAGTTCGACGACAAGCCGGGGATGGAAAAGCTCATGGTGTATCTGTCGCCTGAGCGGGCGCACGATGATGTGACGCGTCGAGTGCGTACGGTTGCGCCTGACCTGGTCACTAGCCCCATGCTGAAAACGGCAGATGCGGGTGCCTGTCCGGCTGGCGCGGGCATGACGGCGACTGCAGCGTCGACTACTGCGGCGCAGCCGGCGAATGCCCCTGGCTTGGACCCGGCGGCGGCAACGGGGACGACGCAGACCGCATCGACCAGTCCATCTGCTGCGTCCGATGTCGCGCCGATGCAGTTGGCGAGCGCGTCTTCAGATTACACCTCCAAGGGCATTAACTTTGCACCGGATGCGTCTGGCGGCTGCGCACCTCAAATCGCGCAGGCAGACACCGAGGCGTACACCTCCAAAGGCATCGTTTTCGCTGACGATCAGACGCCAGCTGCCGGGCAGCAGGTCGCGTCGTACGTTGTGAAGCACACAACCAAAGCGGACCCGGCACTGCTCCTGAAAATCAACCTTGCACACAAGTGAAGCCGGACAGGGCTTGCGAGGCATACCCCGGCGAATGGCATCGAGTTACTGAGAAACGAAAGAAATGGAACACAACCATCTGATCATCGGCTTGGGCGGTTCGGGCGGCAAGATCATCCGTCATTTGCGCAAGACGATTGAGCGCAATCGGGACGCACAGGGCAATAGCCCCTCGGAAGCGCAATTTGAATACTTGTATGTCGATACGTCCAACGACGAAATCGACAAACACGACGAGTGGAAGGTGCTCGGGAAAGAGATCAACCTGGCACGTAGCCAGTTCATGATCAACACCGCGAGCAGTGTTCGTGCTGCACTCGAAGACCCCGCGTCCTTTCCGGGGCTGCGTGACTGGATCGAGCCTCGCGGCGTATTCGATGCCTTCCAGATGACCACGGCTGGCGCGGCGCAGCGACGCAAGCTGGGACGAGTTGTCTTCGCGCAGAACGCATCAAAATTCGTGAAGGCGGTCGAGGACCGCATGCACGTGCTGGCCGGCGGCCCCGGGCGCGCTGGCGCCGTGATTCACGTGGTCTGCGGTCTTGCAGGCGGTACTGGCAGCGGATCAGTGGCGGATGCTGTTGCGCTCATCCGCAACAAGTACCCCAATCCGGAGACGCACCGCATTCTCATCTATGCACTGCTTCCTGAGAAAGATTCGCGCCGTGTTCGTAATGTTGCTGGCTTCGAGAATTACTACGCCAACGGGTACGCGGCTCTCGCCGAACTGAATGCGATTGCGGTCGGCAAATATCATCCGGTGAACCTTCTCGACGGTTCGTCAATGTCGCACGATATCTACTTCAACGGCTGCTACCTCGTCAGCAACCTGAACGAGCACAACATCCAGTTCGATGTCGAAGGCGAGATTCCTCGCACTGTCGCTGAGTTCATCTACCAGAAAACGCTCAATAAGGGATGGGAAGGGCTGGGCCGGGCAGAGAAGGGCGAAAACGACATCAAGAACTTCGAAAGCGAAGACGACGGAAAGGCGCGCGCGAAGCTATTCCTGTCGTTTGGCGTCGAACGGATCGTCGTGCCCGAAGAGGAAATCAAGGAATATCTCGCCTATGGCTTCGCGGAGCAGGCCACGCGGCAGTTGATGTGCAATAACTTCAGGCAAGGTGAAGGCTACGCAGATGAACC
The DNA here is from genome assembly GCF_007995085.1 of Paraburkholderia azotifigens. GTDB lineage: Bacteria > Pseudomonadota > Gammaproteobacteria > Burkholderiales > Burkholderiaceae > Paraburkholderia > Paraburkholderia azotifigens. The sequence goes on along the minus strand of NZ_VOQS01000005.1, from coordinate 795,884 downwards.
GGTCCAGAAGGACTGGGGCAGTGAAGCGCGCAAACCGGATGCGCTTCAGAACATGCTGCTGAGCGACCAGCACCTTACCCTCGAAGTCGGGATCCTTGAGGGCGATGCGAAAAATGCCGGCTGGAAGCCGGCCAAGGAATTCTGGAAGCAGGTGGTCGGTGTTATCGCATCGGAAGTACGAAACGACCCGACGCTCGAGCAGACAACCTGGGCTTCAGCACTGAACACACGGTTGGCCAAGGTCTTCGACGAAACCTATCGCAAGCTCGGTGGCGTGCGCAAGTTTTACGAGATCAAGGGCAATGCCCGTCTTGAGATGGCGCGCCATATCGGTCGCCAGATCGAAAAAGACCTGTTTGCACGCTGGAAGATTGGCACGCATTCGCTGATCCAGTTGCGCCAGTTCGTCGACGCTATCCTTGCGCTTCTTGACGAGCGTCAGGCAGTGCTTGCAGACGAACTCACGAAGGCTCCGACGGTTCTGGCTGCTATCCAGCAGAGCATTGAGGAACTGGTGACCCAGTTCAACAAGGTTGGCTTCTTCGGACAGCACCTGACTGACAAGCGCGGTGCGCTGTTTGCAGAGGTCGCAGCACGGCATCAGGATATCTATGCGGCACGGACGTTGCAGGAAGGGCAAAAGTTTGCGATCAGTCTGATTCCGTTCATCAAGGACGAGCTGACTTCGCTGCGTGGCCAGATTGACGACATGCACCAGACGCTTGCGGCCGCGACCGAGCGGGTGCATGACGAACAGCAGGCACGTCTGGTTGGCGGTGATACGACCTATCAACAGCGGATCTTTGACCGTACGGCAATCGCCAACATCATGAAGGCGGTTATCGTCGACGAACAGGCACAGATCGTCCGCACGCAGAAGGTACGTCAGTCCGTCATCGACCTGGCGGGCACTGAGGTCGATTCCTTCGAGAAGCTCGTTCGTGGGGTCTCGTTGGGCGCAATCATCTCGACGATATCGCAGACTTCGGCGACTATCGTCGAGATGGCGCACGCTGAAATCTCGAAGAACCTTCCGCCTGTGCTGCAGGTGAATATCGTTGAGCGACTGCAGAAGCAGTACGACGCGAACCCGAACGGCCTGCGGAAATTCGTGTCGGAGCTTTACGAGAAGTCCGGGACGATGATCCAGTACAACAAGACCGAAGTTGACCGGTCGGTGGCCAACAATACGGGCGGATCGCGCGGAACAACCAACACGGTCGCCGTTTTCCTGCCGGAATGTGAGAGCCAGAAGGACTTCCAGGCCGCGCTGACGCGCCTTTTCGAAGAGCAGAAGGACCCTGCATCTGACACTGTGGTTGCACCTGGCAGACTGTCGAACGAGATCGTCATCCTGAAGATTGCGTCGTTAATGCCGGCACGATTCATCGAGCCGCTAGCGATGATGAAGCGCCACTACGACGGACTGGTTGCGGATTTCAATGAATCGCACCTTCTGCACAGCGCCGGCGATGGCAAAAAGCTTCCTCCGCTGTATGCACGTTCGGCGGCCGAGGTAAGCGCGCTCGCGAAACGCAAGCCGTTCCTGCTCGTTGCACGTCTGATGGACATGCTCAAGGAGCGCGAAAACAAGACGACCGGCGAACAGGAGTGGGCCTTCGTTTACAAGGCGAACGGACTCCCTGCATCGAGAGTGTTGCGAGGCGCAACGTGGCAGTCAATCATCGACGATGATCATCCGGCCGAAATTCAGAGCCTGATCGAGCGGGAGGTCAGCCGGAAGGTCGACGTCGATCTGAAGCACCGAGATGAAAAGCAAAAAGTGTTCGACCGTTACATCGACTTTGCTACGGCGCGTTTCAACGAAGCGGGCGAGGACGACCAGGATCCTGAATTTGTTGCACTGAGTTCGATGCAAAAGCCTGTGCGCGAAATCATCGGGTTGCCGGCCGTTTCCGAGTGAACGGCGGTTGAACACAAAACTGAGTAAGCAGAGATATGCCAATCTATAAATGCCCCACCGTCGGTGATTGCGAAAAGGCTAACAGCGGCGAGATTTTCGTTCGTTCGCCAGGCGAAGACCTCAAGTGTCCTGAGTGCTCGACGCTGCTGGTACCGCGGATTACCGGCGGCAAATCCGGACCCGACAAGAAGATCATTGCGGCTGCTATCGCGGCAGGCATTGTGGTGATTGCAGGCGCCGTCGGCGGCGGTCTGTACTATAAAAAGTCGCATGCAGCAAAGGTCGAGGTAGTCGCGGCTGCAGATCCGGCAGCTGCTTCGGAGGCGCCGGCAGCACCGGCATCTGCAAGCGCGCCGGCGCAAGCGACCACAGTCGGTATTTCGCCGTCGGACGCAGACATCAACGCACAGCGCAAGGACGGCGACACGAAGCTGTCGCAGGGCGATGCCCCCGGGGCAGAATCGGCAAGCAACCAGGTCGCGGCCAAAGAAATGGTCAAGGTGGCGATTGCCCAGATGTCGCAAGGCAAGCTTGACGATGCCGAGAAAGAGTTGAATGACGCGGCGACGCGCGATCCGAAGCAATCGCTGGTGTACTACAACATGGCGGTGCTCAGGCTAAAGCAGGGGCGCACCGACGAAGCATTCAAGGAACTGGAGGCCAGCTTTCTGAACGGCTTCTCGTATTTCGACGAGATGCAGAAGGATCCTGACCTAGACACGATTCGAAATGATCCGCGTTTCATCGCGCTCGTCAAGAAATACAAAACAACGGTGTGATGGCTTCTATCCGTCGACTGGCCGCTTCGTCCGCCTTCGCGCTGGTCCTTATTTCGGCATGTTCGAAGTCAGCTGATCCTTCGATTTTGGGTCACTGGCGGGTTGAACACATAGACGTATACAGCCTGCAACTGCCGGTGGGACCGGACATCGTCGTGTCAGCGACCGAAATTGTTACTCCAGATACTGGCACGAGCGTTCGGGTGACCGGGATTGAAGTCAAGGGCGATACGGCAACTGTCGACATGCCGTACGGCGTCGGGTTGAAGTTCTTCTTCGACGGTCCGGACCGCGTGTATCTGAAAGCGCCATTGGTCGGACGCGTCTACTATCGGCGGGTCGTCGAACCTGCTCGTGCCTCGCAACCGGAGACATCCAGTACTATCGTAGCCGCTAGAGTAGAGCAACAGGGGATTACGCCCGCTGCGAAGCGGGTATCGGTTGGCGTCACACCAACGCCGACTCAGATAGGCCTCAAGGCTTCTGGGTCTGCAGGCCCGACTACCGCTCCCGTGGTAGGCGCGCCCAGCCAATCCACCGGCAAACCTGGAGTTAAACAGTACGACCGCGCGTTGCTGGCAGCCAGGCAAGGACAGGTCGATGACGCGATCGACTATCTGGATAGCGCATTGAGGTCTGGTTTTCGCGAGTTTGCCGTGTTGGACTCCGCGCCAGAGATGGCCGAACTGAGAAAGGACGTGCGCTTTCAGGCGCTGGTGGCTCGCTATCGATAGCAGCTGAGTGTGTTCTGCGGTGTCAAAACTTAAATTTGAAACGGGGGATGGCCATGAGTGAAACTGCTCGCGAGATGATGATGTACGACGCACAGAAGAAAAGCGTCGGTGTTGCATACCTGCTTTGGTTCTTTCTCGGGACTCTTGGCGGTCATCGCTTCTATGCCGGTCGTACAGGAACGGCGATCGCCCAGCTTCTGCTTACGATTGTGGGTGCATGCACCATGTTTCTCGGCGTTGGTTTTTTCATCGTAGGTTGTGTCGGGCTGTGGGTACTTATCGATGCGTTCCTGCTCCCGGGCATCATCCGCTCCTTCAATGTGACCTTGGCAAACCGTTTCGCGTAACGCGATGTGGCCTGTTGCAGCGAGGAGCCTGGCGTTACAAGTCAGCCAGTTCGGCTCTACACAACGGCCAAGCATAAAGATAAGGAAGGTCTGAACAACCCGTTTTCTGCCTGGGATCTCTAACTGGCACGTGCGGAGTGGAATTCGCGTCCTCATTCACGCTGTGTTGAACCGATGCCGGTCGCATCTTGCGCATGGACGCTGCACCTTTGGGGGGCGTCTTCGCCCTTCATTTCGCTTTACCGAGCACCCCGCGAGCCAACCAGAGATTGATCAGCGCGAACTGCGTTTCGATCTGCGCCGTGTTTTTCGCCAGTCCCCGATACCGCGCCTTCAGATAGCCGAACTGACATTTGAGCACCCGAAACGGGTGCTCAACCTTCGCCCGCACGCCCGCCTTGAGCCGCTCGACTTTCTCGTAGATTCTGTCGAGCCGCTTGCTTTTGTCCAGCTTTCTTCGCTTGCTCGGCCTCATCGCCACGTGCCACTGGACCGCCCCCGTTTCGCCTCGCTTCTCGATGCCCACGTAGCCCGCATCGGCAAACGCAACCTGCTCGTCGCCGTGCAACAGTTCATGCGCCACCGTGACGTCGTGAACATTCGCCGGCGTGCACTTCACGGTATGCACCAGCCCCGACTCCACATCGACTCCGATGTGCGCCTTCATACCGAAGTACCAGCTGCCGCCCTTTTGCGTCTGGCTCATCTCGGGGTCTCGCGTGCCAGCCTTCTTCGTCGAACTGGGTGCCGAAATCAGCGTTGCGTCGACCGCCGAGCCCACCTTGAGCATCAGGCCCTTCGCCTGCAGGATCTCGTTGACCGTCGCCAGCATTCTGGCCGACAGCTCATGGGCCTCAAGCAGGTGCCGGAATCGCAGGATCGTGCTCTCGTCAGGCAGCCGCGTCATACCCGTGCCCAGCAGCGCGAACTCCCGGTACAGCGGTATGTCGTGCAGCGCCTCCTCCATCGCCGGGTCCGAGAGACTGAACCATTGTTGCAGGAAGTGAATGCGCAACATCGTTGCGACTGGGAACGGTGGGCGGCCGGTCTTGCCTTTCGGATAGTGCGGTTCGACGAGCGCTATCAGCTTCTGCCACGGCACCACGCGCGTCATCTCATCGAGAAACTCGCGCTTGCGGGTGCGCTTCGTTGACAGATCCAGACCAAGACCAAGTTGTGTCATCACGCCACTCCATGAATTCTCCTGATCCCAGGATAGTCCAACCTCACGTCAACGCCAGGACTTTTGCAGAGATTCCATAATAAACAAGGAGAAAGGCTATCATGCTGTTTGGTCGACTCGCTATCTATGGCCTCGCTGCGTCTATCCTCGCAGGATGTGCAGTCGGGCGCACCACTGTCGACGTATCTGCGCTGCAAGGCATGAACCCGGCGACGGGCAAGTACGTGCGCATCGACTCTGCGCAGGACAAGAGAACGTTTACCGTTGCGCCTCCGAGTGCTGATATGGCGTCGCTGGATCCTGCCGAAGATTCTAGCGATGCCTCAAAGGCTCGAGCGATCGGGCGTAAGAGAAACGGCTATGGAAAGGCGCTCGGCGACGTGGTGCTTCCTGAGGGCAAAACGGTTTCCGGCCTGGTTGAAAGTGCGCTGACTACGGGCTTTCAGCAAGCAGGATATGTTGTCGTGAAGCAAGGGGACCCCAACTTCGATTCCGCCGCTCCCGTGACAGCACAGATCGTCGACTTTTGGGCGTGGTTCCAGCCTGGCTTCTGGTCCGTTACTACCAACCAGAAATCGGAGGTGAAGCTGTCCGGTGACGTCGGTGCGCTTCATGGTGCTCAGACACTCAAGACTCGGGTGAGCGAATCGAAGCAGGTTGTGACGTCCAGTGACTGGCAAGAGATCGTGGAAAAAGGCCTGGCTGCCATTGCCCAGCAGACGAAGGACCTGATCAACGGCAAGTAATCGTCGATGCCGCGAGCTCTGGACGTTCAGTAGAGCTCGCGATTACGTATCCCGGTCCCAGCACGGACGACGAACCATAGAGTGGGCTCTTCGCGATCGCTACCGTGGCGCCTGTGGCGCCAGAAATTGCCGGGGTACTATGCTCGCCGGCACACGTTCCCGATAGACAGATAGAGCGGAGGAAGGGAGTGCCTCGCGCCCCGGCACAACCTTTTCCCCAACTTGGGGTATTCGTCCTTTTCGTGCTAAATCTGACGGTTTGTTCTAATTTGTCTTTTAAAATCAATCATTTGGAAATCGTAGATTCTGCGAGAACGCATCCTTTTGATGGGCGGTTTCAAACGTGAGGTGCAACACAAGGTTCAGTGGACAGACGTATCGGGGCGAGAAGCAAGTGCGAGCATGGTCGAGAAGACTTCGAACGGCGAGTGAAACGCGTGTGTGGCACGAGGTCGACTGTTGAGGCTGTCGGCGATGGCGTCAAGGTCATCCTGGCTGACCGTTTGTAGTACCGCAGTCCTTCACCTTCTCACGCAACGCAGGCAACGGCAAAGCTAACAACAGAATTCCGCGATTGAGCTTGCGCTCAACGGGGAAGCCCTTGTAGTCCTTTTCGTGCATTTTTTGGCGATAACGGCGTGAAAAGCAGCTTGTAGCAAGGCGTGGCGACGCGGAAAGAATGCAGCGCCGGTGATTGGTAGCGGCTTGCTCGCGCAATGGCGGGCGAGCCTTGTGAGGGATCATCCCTGTCCCCGAGGGTTCGTGACGCACAGACCGATTTCCTGACTGCCTGCGCAGCCGGGAGCAAAATCGTGGGGGTTTTCTGATCACGGGAATCCGGCTGACGGGGTCGATCGCGTTATTCGACATGTGCGCTGATCTTTTGCAGTCGTCAAACGGTAGCCCGCTAATCTTCAGGCATGCGATAGCCACGGTGCGCGAGCCCCTACACGCCAGTCTTCAGCAAACGCGAAGCTAAAAGCGAACATCACCAACAACGAGCGGTTTCAGTATCTACGTCAACGCACCATCTGACGTCAACGAAACCGGACCCCACAACGTTATGGCAGTGGACGACGCAATGAATCGTCGCCTTACCACTGGAGACTCCGGATGAAGAAGCTTGCTGCCGCCTTGGTTACCTCCCTGTTTGCTACGGTCGCGTTCGCCCAGGCTTCCGCACCTGCCGCAACCGCACCCGCAGCTGCCGCTACGGCGCCCGCCACGAAACCGGCGCCCGCCCACAAGACGACGAAGCACATTCATAAAGTGAGTCACCACGTGACGCACAAGAAGGCGGCGTAACAGGAAGCGGTCCTGATGTGGAGTACCAAACCCTGCTTCGGCAGGGTTTTACGCATTGAATGAATGGTTCTAAACGGGGGGCGGGGTAATCGCTCGTTCGAGCTACGGAGACACCGTCAAGGTGTTCGCGGCAGTCGGTGGGCGCGGCTGCATCGGTTTCTGCAAACAACGCTGCCTGATGCGAACGGGAGCACTTTGTCGCCAAGGCATTCGCGGCGGCCCGTGGGCGGGGCCGTCAAGGTGGGCAGGCTCACGCCGGTCCGCTTCAGAATCCCGCAAACGCTGCCTTATGCGAGCGCGAGTGTCTTGGCTCTTAACGCCCCGAGATTTCACGTGACGGTGCGCCGCTAGACTCTCAGCCTCCTGTTCGCGGCCGTAGCGCTTCGTTGTCGGTCCATCCGGTGCGTTCGGTCTATGTGTGCGGCCCAGTTCAGTATCTCGCATCCGTGTCGATATACAGACATGGACAGAAGCGCATCTCGACAGATCCTCCAGTCGGCTCATAGCACCCCGCCGGCCGTCGTTAACCTTCGCACCGACCTGTCGGTTGCCGCGCCAGCAGATTGAGTACGACACGGTCTTTTTCGGTTTGCTGAACGACAGTGTCGGTTTGACGAGCATGGAGGAGCGGGTGAACCTGCTGGAAAGCTGACTGCGGCGTACGCACAGTTGGACCAGCGAGGGTTCCTCGCGGGGCGACCGGTTCGCTCATTACGACCGATTGCGTCGCAGGGAAGACGCCAGTTTCTCTCGATGAACGCAGGTCTGCTCGGGCGAGGGATGTGATTCTGATCCTCGGGGAGACGAGCCCGAAGCATCATTGAGATCGCCTGCGCTCGTTCGGGCAGAGGTGGTTTCTGAATGACAGGCCCAGGCTAACAACAATGTAACGCAGAACAATGTCCAGCACTGACGTCCTTCTTGTTGTCGCCATGGTGTCATGCATCGCCAGCGCTGGCGTGCTTGGTAGCCTCGCCCGTCATCGCATTGCAGGTCTTGGCCAATGGCTCGCCGCACACTGCATTCTATTTGTGGCATTCGGCGTGCTCGTCTCAAGGCGCGGCAGTTACCCTCCCTCGATCGTACTCGTTGCATGTGTGTGCGTCCTCACGGCCGCTGCGCTGATCTTGCAAGGCTGCCGACGCTTTGCCGGTCGCCCGGCTATCCTGCGATACGAGTATCTGGGCCTGGCGGTGTCATTTGGTGCCGTGTTCTATTGGGCTGTATTTGCGCCCGATGAGAATGCGCGAGCGGGCGTGATGTCGGCTGTGCTCGGCTATACACGGATGGCCGCGGGCTGGACCATCTGGAATACCCGGGCACTGCGTCGGCGCCAGTACGGTCATTGGCTGGTCATCCTCGGCGCAGCTGCCGGTACGGCAGTGCATGCGTCGAGAGTTGTTCAGTGCATTGTCTTCGCGAGTCCCACGACGAGGGTCCTGGAGCCGACGGCATCGAACATCGCTTTCATCGCAGCGGGCATTCTTTCGCTGCTCCTGCTGTCAATTGGGCTCGTCATGCTGGTGAACGACAGTCTTGTGGACCAGGCGCAACGCCTCGCAACAGTTGACGAGCTGACAGGTCTGCTTGCAAGACGTGAGCTTCTGTTGCGTGGCGGAGCACTGCTGGAGGATGCCCGTTCCTCGCATTCGCTGCTCTCAGTTGCCATCATTGACCTCGACGATTTCAAGGTTATTAACGACCGTTACGGGCATCCTGCTGGCGACCGTGTTCTGCAGAACTTTGCAATTGAGGTGTCCCGACAGCTTCGACGTACGGACGTTTTCGGGCGACTTGGTGGGGAAGAGTTTGCAATTTTCCTCCCTCAGACTGGGAAAGAGCAGGCGGCCGGACTGATCGAATCGGTTTTGTTGTCGGCCACGGCCAGCAAAACAGAAGAAGGCCAACCCCGCTGGACCTTCAGTGCCGGTATCGATACATGCCGGTTTGACGATACGCTCACCGACCTGATAACTCGCGCTGACGCAGCGCTGTATCGCGCGAAGCGGAAGGGGAAAGGGCGAGTCGAACTGGCGAGTCCTGACTCGCTAGCTACCGCGTGACGCTTACCGTGCACGCGACGATCACGTCGAAGCATATCTTGTCAGGGTGATCTTACTTTCCGTACATTTTCGGGCGGGAACGGCACAGGTAGACGCTTATAGGAAGTGCATGGAAAGCCTCATGCCCATTCAGGCGCGAGCTGACGGACCGGTCGTCAGTGCCATGCCGACGTCCGGAGACGGACGGCGGCTGGTCCGTTGCATGCTGGTTTGCCGCCATTGCAAGACCGGGCGGACGAGTGGTACTTCTCGTGGTAATGAATGAGTCTTCCCGGCCAAGAAGTGACATTGCAGTTTTCTCGCCGAACGGCGCAAGTCGGATCCGAGTCGGACCTTCACTCAGGTCGGATTGTCGTTACGTTAATCATCTCAAAGTCAGGATTAAAACCTGACATTTTTCAAGTACGGCAATGAATTCGACGTGTGATTCTCCTAATCAACGTGTCCTACGTACCGCATTTTCACGATTGAAATTTCGATTACCTGACGTACATATCTGAAATAAGCTTTACCACGATTTTATCAATTTCGCGAAAATCCATGTCTATTTTTTTGCTAAAAAAGCAGGTCATTACATAGTACGGCTCTACGCCGTGGATAATTTCGTAACGAATAGCCCATTCAGAGTCCTCTACAATAACGTTATTCCCCTGAGAATCGACGTATGCAAAAACTTTCGTTGGTGGGGATTTTTTTCCAAGCGGTTGACTGTAAATTACGTAGCCATCCTTCTCGCCGATCTTTTTTGCGCGATAGGATCCATCAACCACTCGATCGGCCATTGTTCCGTTCTTGGGATACGCCTCGACCTGGATGTCAAGCAATCTGTTGTTCATCTTGAAATCCCTAGGTCGCGGCTCGGGCAGCATTGACGAGGAGTCCAGGACCAGTCGAAAACGATACCCGTCGATAATCTCCGGATCGTATCTCTGAGGGATTCTGAATTCGGCTTGGCGTTGAATCCGGGGGTCGCCCAGCACTACGTTGAGATCCTGGTCATCGGCCGGGCTTTTGGGCTGGCAAAAGGCGGTCGAACATAAGGGTGTGAGTAAGGCAAATGCAACAAGGAACCCGGCCGTCCGAGCTGGAAAGCGTTCTATAAAACCAGTAACTCTTTCGAACCAACCGCTCTCGCTCTCCGGCAGGGTTTCTTTCATGTTTTTCACCTCTCATTTGTTGTCTCCACCTTCGACCTAAGTGGAAGCGCATTTTGACGAATAAATTGCCCCAAAACGCTGCGCCACCCGAGATTCTCCTTTCAACTGCTGTCAGATCGTATCTGGGAAAATGGCTTACAAGTGTTGGAGCACACACAATTATTCGTAACGGCTCGTCGTGGTGAGTGGCGAAATCGGTAACTCAAGCTGTAGTGCGCGGTTGTCCGTTATAGACTACGCAGGCCCTCCGCCGACGAGGCCATCTAGGACCGCTTTCGGGTCGCCTGCTGCCGATCGCCGTCAGGCAGAGGTCGGCCAGTTTCGGCGTTCGACGTCCGATCGCGATTGTTGACAAATCGCCTGCGAACTGTAAACGTGCTGTATTGATAGGCGTCTTTGCCCGCGTTGACCTCGACCTCTCTACCTCGTTTTACCTAAATGGAATGAGCGATGAGCACGGAAAACAAACAAAAAGACCTCGGACGTTGCGCCAGCGCTTGGTATACGTATACATCAAAGGTGTTACTCGCATTACTTGTAGCTAGTCAGGTTATTTGCACCGCTGCGAACGCTGACAATAAATCGACCAACGACAGCAACATTGTTGACTACAGGCCTTCGAAGTTTTCCGAACTGGCCGAGACGCCATTCTTTTTTTCCATCGGCAATAAGCTCAAGTATGGCAGAGCCATCGTCGATTCTGCGCCAACGGTATTCGAGGGTGATTTCTCAGATCGCCTACGCAACGCTGTTTACCCATCGCCAAATGACAGAAGGGCGATCGTAGTTACCGGGAAAAAACTTTACTTGGTCGAGCCGGGAAAAAAGCCTTACCTTATCCTGAGCGAAGCCGACAACGAGGTGGGAAGCTTGCACGCGCCGGGAGCCCAATTCTATCGACACTATAGACTTCAATGGGATCCGTCATCGCGGTATATACTGATTCCACGAGATCGAAAGCAGTCTCAAATATCGCAACAATTTTACTCGCCCGACAAAGCACTAGTACGTATTGATGCCGACAATCTCTCCGTCATCCACGAAGTGATTCCGGTGGGCCAATTTCGGAGTTCCTCGTTTTTTTTGATCGAGAGCGAGACCGTTTGCTTCGATTTTGAAGTAAGCCCAAACAGGATAATATGGAAATGTCAGTTGGGTAGTGGCGCGAAAGAAGTTAGATCGATTTCTCACGACGAAATCCAATTCAACGATGGCACAACGATTCCAGAAAAACCGTTTGCGTCGTACAACGGGGATATTCGTGAAACGGAAATATGGCTAACGCACTATGGCTTCATCTTGCGCAGGCTTCAAGATGGGACTGTCGGAATTTTCCGAAGGGATTATCGTGTCACGCCATACATGCGGTTAAACCCCTATAAAAATATAAAGGGGCATGAATTGGACGGACTCCGGCAGAGTGGTGGTCAAGTGCTTCCGGGAGGCCGGTATGCTTTCTTGAATATTTATGGCGCGGCTCTCTTGCTTGACAGTCGCGACGGTTCCTACAAGAAACTCCCCACCGATACGCATTGCTACATCAATTTCAACTCGGCCGCGCACCAGGATAGTCTTGGCGTTATAAATCATGGGTCCGGCTGGATCGACATGAAATTCACACCTGCTTATCCGTTGAGAGCAAACTACACGGAGTAGTAGGGGCGAACGTCCGCTGCTGCGAAAGCTGGCTGGCCGCTTGGGGTCGCGAGTACGCATTCGCTTGTAGTGAACACTGACGTTCGCCGTAGCCGAAGTGCGAACGTCGGCAAAGGCAAAGCGATTCGTTGCCGCCTGACGGATGCGATACCTGAACGTCAGGTGTGGCCGATCAGTGCGCATAGCGCGGGCGGCGCCGGCGACGGTAGGTAAGGCGAGACGGATGGGGCGCTTGACATAGGAACTCGTCGGCGGAAGCGGACAGGCAGGACCGACAGATATCAGGCAGACGTCGAACCGCTTGTGCCCGATGAACGCGGATGGCTCTAATATCCCGCCCGCCAAAGGCGGCGTTCCGGGCGTCCGCCTGAGTCACGGTGACAACCGTTTCCCGTCTCGTTGAGGCCTAATGCAATTCGGCGCGATCCAGGCGACATGGCGGCGGCGTCGTTGGTCGATCGACGCCGCCAGCGACTTAGTCGACTCTGAACAAATCGCGACGCCTTTCGCAGCAAGGGTTTGAGGCAGAAAGAGGTTGATGCAATTGCAGGAACCTGGCACATTAAAGGCGAAATCCTGCAAATTCTGTCGAGGTCTGGATGGGTCCGAAGACACCGGTAAGCGAAGGCGATTTCTTCCGGCAACCACTGCGCGAGCAGATCAACCTGAAGCATTCCTTGGTGAGGCTGGCTGATCTGATCCGGTGGGACCAGCTGGATCGGGCGATGAGTGAGAGCTTTCGCTCGCATCGCGGGCGTCCTGCCACAAGTACGCGGTTGATCGCGGGCCTGCTGTACCTGCAGCATGCCTTCGGCCTGTCGGATGAGGAAGTCGTGTGGCAATGGGTTGAAAATCCATACTGGCAGGTTTTTACGGGCGAAACGTACCTGCAGACGAAGCCACCGGTTGATCCGTCGAGCCTCACGCGCTGGCGCGCGAGGCTGGGTGAGGCCGGCGTAGAGGAGTTGCTGGCCGAGACGATCGAGGCGGCACGGCGCGCGGATGTGATCAAGGCCAGCAGTGCGAAGCGGGTGATTGTCGATACGACGGTGGCAGAAAAGGCCATCGCACATCCGACTGACTCGCGTCTGCTTGAGCGTTGCCGGGAGCATCTGGTTAAAGCAGCCGCGCGTCACGGGTTGAAGCTACGGCAAAACTACAATCGCGAGGCGCCACGCCTGGCTGCCCAGATTGGCAGGTATGCGCACGCGAAGCAGTTCCGGCGCATGAAGAAATCCCTGCGCACGTTGCGCTCGCGCGTGGGCCGTGTGATGCGCGATGTCCAGCGGCAGCTGGATCAGGTTGACGAGGCTGCACGCGCGACGCTGGGTGAACTGATCAACCGTACGAAGCGCATCCTGACGCAGAAGCCGAAAGACAAAAACAAGCTGTACGCCTTGCATGCGCCCGAGGTGGAGTGCCTGTCCAAAGGCAAAGCGCGCAAGCCGTACGAATTTGGTGTGAAAGTGTCGATCGTCACGACACACCGTGAAGGGCTGGTGGTGGGCATGCGTTCGATGCCGGGCAATCCGTACGATGGGCATACGCTGGAAGAAGCGCTTGAACAGGCGCACATTCTGAGTGAGGTAAAGCCTGAGACAGTCTTCGTTGATCGGGGCTATCGGGGCGTTGACATCGAAGGCGTCAAGATCTGGCATCCAGGATTGCGCCGCGGTGTGACGCGAGCGTTGCGTGTGATGATCCGGCGGCGCAGCGCCATTGAGCCAGCTATTGGACACATGAAGAGCGACGGCAAGCTCGGGCGTAACTGGTTGAAGGGTGCTCTGGGTGATGCGCTGCACGCTGTCCTGTGCGGTGCAGGTCACAATCTGCGCCTGATCCTCAGGAAGCTGAGGTTTATTTGTGCGCTCATTCTCGCGATGCTCTATGCAGCCTCTGCGCCGGCGAGTTAGGCAGTTAAACGGACAAGGTAACCGCAGGCGTTACGATGCCGCCTGACAATGGCGACATCGTTCAACCTTGGCGCCAGAAGAAGCCGAAAATGAATTGTTCAGGGGCGACGACTTAGTCGACTCTGAACAAATCGCGACGCCTTTCGCAGCAAGGGTTTGAGGCAGAAAGAGGTTGATGCAATTGCAGGAACCTGGCACATTAAAGGCGAAATCCTGCAAATTCTGTCGAGGTCTGGATGGGTCCGAAGACACCGGTAAGCGAAGGCGATTTCTTCCGGCAACCACTGCGCGAGCAGATCAACCTGAAGCATTCCTTGGTGAGGCTGGCTGATCTGATCCGGTGGGACCAGCTGGATCGGGCGATGAGTGAGAGCTTTCGCTCGCATCGCGGGCGTCCTGCCACAAGTACGCGGTTGATCGCGGGCCTGCTGTACCTGCAGCATGCCTTCGGCCTGTCGGATGAGGAAGTCGTGTGGCAATGGGTTGAAAATCCATACTGGCAGGTTTTTACGGGCGAAACGTACCTGCAGACGAAGCCACCGGTTGATCCGTCGAGCCTCACGCGCTGGCGCGCGAGGCTGGGTGAGGCCGGCGTAGAGGAGTTGCTGGCCGAGACGATCGAGGCGGCACGGCGCGCGGATGTGATCAAGGCCAGCAGTGCGAAGCGGGTGATTGTCGATACGACGGTGGCAGAAAAGGCCATCGCACATCCGACTGACTCGCGTCTGCTTGAGCGTTGCCGGGAGCATCTGGTTAAAGCAGCCGCGCGTCACGGGTTGAAGCTACGGCAAAACTACAATCGCGAGGCGCCACGCCTGGCTGCCCAGATTGGCAGGTATGCGCACGCGAAGCAGTTCCGGCGCATGAAGAAATCCCTGCGCACGTTGCGCTCGCGCGTGGGCCGTGTGATGCGCGATGTCCAGCGGCAGCTGGATCAGGTTGACGAGGCTGCACGCGCGACGCTGGGTGAACTGATCAACCGTACGAAGCGCATCCTGACGCAGAAGCCGAAAGACAAAAACAAGCTGTACGCCTTGCATGCGCCCGAGGTGGAGTGCCTGTCCAAAGGCAAAGCGCGCAAGCCGTACGAATTTGGTGTGAAAGTGTCGATCGTCACGACACACCGTGAAGGGCTGGTGGTGGGCATGCGTTCGATGCCGGGCAATCCGTACGATGGGCATACGCTGGAAGAAGCGCTTGAACAGGCGCACATTCTGAGTGAGGTAAAGCCTGAGACAGTCTTCGTTGATCGGGGCTATCGGGGCGTTGACATCGAAGGCGTCAAGATCTGGCATCCAGGATTGCGCCGCGGTGTGACGCGAGCGTTGCGTGTGATGATCCGGCGGCGCAGCGCCATTGAGCCAGCTATTGGACACATGAAGAGCGACGGCAAGCTCGGGCGTAACTGGTTGAAGGGTGCTCTGGGTGATGCGCTGCACGCTGTCCTGTGCGGTGCAGGTCACAATCTGCGCCTGATCCTCAGGAAGCTGAGGTTTATTTGTGCGCTCATTCTCGCGATGCTCTATGCAGCCTCTGCGCCGGCGAGTTAGGCAGTTAAACGGACAAGGTAACCGCAGGCGTTACGATGCCGCCTGACAATGGCGACATCGTTCAACCTTGGCGCCAGAAGAAGCCGAAAATGAATTGTTCAGGGGCGACGACTTACAACAGGACAGCCTGCTGTAGAAGTTCCAGGGCTTTCATTTCGTCCAGTCGGCCCGTGCGTGCCTTACCCGCCAGCGTCTTGATCAATGCTTCTGCTATCGGTGCGATACCGAAAAGATTGTCCAGGCTGGTTACGGTAGCAAAGGAGAGTGGAGACGGGTTTTGCTGCGGAGTTGCGGAGACGGATAACGACTCGGGCATCGACTCAGCGGGCGCAGATGTGGCTACCGGTGCCTCGCCATTACTTTCTTCCAGTGAGCGGCCGGCAAGGTCGTCGGAGAAATCATTCACATGATTTAGCGGGCTGACGACGATCGTCTCGTGCTCTACTGCGGCATCCGCCGAAACAGGGGAGGGGCTTTCCGAATCGCGCAGGTCGCCTGTACGGGAGCGCTCCGTGTGCGCCTTCGCTTTGGTGAACTTCACCCCTGGCGCGCCATCGTCTGTTGCGGCCGCAAGCCGTTCGTGTTGTTGAACGGATGCGCGACCGCGCGCAGCCGGCGTCAGCAGACGTGACACCGACTCTGGAATTTCTGCTTCGGAGCGCGGCGTGTCCAGCCAGCCAGTTGGCAAACCAAGCCGCTCCGTGAACCGGTGTGCTTCGACACTGTCCATGCGTTTCTTGCCATGTAGCCGATCAGCGATGTTGAATCCGCTCATCTCCATGACCACGCCAAGTCTTACTTTCGATCCGTTGCGACTGGTGAGAAGGTGGAGGTTAGCGCGTCGGATGTTCTCCACCTCGGCGCTGTCGCTCAATGCCAGCGGTTGCTGTTGTGGCGTTTTGGGAGACGTCTTGTCTTTCGAACGCGAAGTTTTGAGCGGCGCGCGAGGTTCAGGCTGTGCAGGCATTTCGCTTTGACTATTCTTGACGGTTCTCGGAGAACCGCCGGCTACTTTCTTTGGCATTTGCGCTTCCTCGGACAAACTATCTTCAGGAACTGTTTGCTGGTCGGCGGTCCTGGCAGGCGCCGGCTCAAGTGCTTCGGACTCTGCGTCGAATCCTTCATCGATCTGAACGAAGTCGAGCGGTGACTTCAGACGGGCGATGGTCTCGTCCGCGAGCGCAGGATTGGGCTGGTCAAAAAAGCCGTGCGGTAATCCAAGCGTGGTTTCCATGTGAAAGGCGGTCTCAGGCGTGAACCGCTCGCCTTTCATCAGTTCGGCCACGCGCGTCATGTTCGATTCGAGTGCGATGGCGATATTCTCTGCGCCGACCACATTGACCAGAAACTGAAACGATCGTGTCTTAAAGATGGAGGCAGTCTGGGCGGCCTCTGGAGGAGGCGCCTTCACATACGGAGGTCCCGGCCGTCGGGGCGGAGGCTTCTTCTCGTGGTGAGGTTGACGCTGGCCGTTGCGCCGGGATCCCGCATATCGCCCGCGGGCTTGACTCATATAGTAGGACTCCATGCGACGTTGATTCTGGACATGATTATAGACGAGGCGATGTCGTCGAAAACGCCTTGCCTGACAGTGGGCAGTGCTGCATGCGCCCCCCCGGCGGTCATTTTGGAACGCATTGTGCGGCGGCTTCGGGCAATAAACGCCGCGCGACTTTCATCCGATGTGCAACCCGTCCGCGGCGATTGGGACGACGACTCCTTGGACGGACCGAACACTGTCGAGTTCGTGGACGCCGAGGTTGCCTTGTTGGCGCAGCGCATTGCAGTTGCGGCCTGCGCGTTCCGCGTAGACTGTCGGTTCATCTGCTCCCGAACTGCAAATGGCTCGTTTGATAAGACCGACACCCGAACAGCAGGCAATCGTCGATGCTGTCGCCGGTGGCAGCGATCTCAAGATCAAGGCCTACGCGGGTGCGGGCAAGACCTCGACGCTACGTCTTGTCGCAAACCGCCTCGCGCATCAGCGTGGCATCTATCTGGCGTTTAACCGCGAGATTGCAGAGCACGCCCGGCGCGGCTTTCCTCCCAACGTGATGGCTGGAACCGTCCACTCGCTGGCCTACCGATCCGTGTCGCCCGCGCTTGCCGCGCGGGTGAGCCACCCCGCGGAGCCGCCTCACGAACTTGCTGCCCGCTATGGCATCGGTCCAGTCGAGGTGCCACTCGTGACGGGAAAGACTGTCGAACTCACACCGTTCGAGCTGGGTCGCATGATTGTCGATGGACTGGGCAGGTTCTGCCGCTCGGCTGACGACGCGCCGAACGCTATCCACGTTCCCGTCGACGAGAAGATCGACGATAAAGCCGCCGACTGGCTGCGGGAAGGACTGAGCCCCTATGTCGCTCGTCTGTGGAGTGAGAGCACGGACCCGCGGGGCCGCAGCGCCATCATTCCCGACGTCTATCTGAAGGTCTGGGCGCAAGGGCACCCGCGCATCGAATCCGACTTCATCCTGTTCGACGAGGCCCAGGACAGCGATGGCGTGATGCTGTGGCTTCTGAACCGGCAGGCACATTCCCAGATCGTCTACGTTGGCGACCCCTACCAGCAGATATACGAATGGCGTGGCGCAGTGAACGCCATGGCGCAGATCGATGCACCCCAACACGCGCTGACCGAGTCCTTCCGTTTCGGTCACACGTTCGCAACGCTCGCCAGCCGGCTACTCGGGCTGCTAGGGGAGCAGACAGCCGTTCGCGGCCAGGGCACGATCGGCTCGATCATCGTCGAAGACCCGATGGTCGCTCCACCCGTTGATGCAATCCTTTGCCGCAAGAATGTGTCAGCCATCTGGCATCTGGCCGCAGGCGTGGAGGCGGGCCACCGACCATCAATCCGCATGAGTCCCGCCGAAATTGTTGCGTATGCAGATGGGGCAGACAGACTGCTCGAGGGGCGGCGGGCCTACCGACCTGCAGCATTTTCGCTGTTTAAGACGTGGAAGGATGCGCAGACTTTCGCACGCAGCGCGGCCGGCGCCGATCTGCTTCCCGTCGTGCGGATTGTCGATGAATTCGGAACCGGCTATCTGCGCTCGCTGGCACAACGCATTACACCTGAAGCGCAGGCCGATTACGTGATCTCCACGGTGCACCGGGCCAAGGGCCTCGAATGGAAGCGGGTGAAAGTCATCAACGATTTTCTGTTCAAATACGTCGATGGTCGCCTGACTGTGGAGGAGGACGAGCTGCGGCTGCTCTACGTCGCGTGCACGCGCGCGCAGCACGTGCTGGACGTATCGGACCTTCGCGAAGCGCTCCTGCCTCTGTTCAGACGATGATCTGATTGCTCTCGCGGAAGAATCGGATGAGGAGGATGTTCAGATCGTCGGCCGCGATTCGTCGAAGTGCAACGATGCTCAGAAGAGGGATGGCTGTTCAGTGGAAGCGACGTCGGGCCTGACTGCGCTTTTCCGGGTGATTGCCCGGGGCCTCGGCGTAGGACGCACAGCGCTGCTGGAGAGCGAAAACGGTTCTTCATCAAGCCGTCTGCCGAGCACTTCCCGATTAAATACGACATCGGGAGAAAGGTGAACGAACGGCGAGGGGGCTTCCGTTGGCATCGGGTTTGAGTCCGGCATCGAAATGATCCGCTTGCGGCTTCGATCATTCCGATTGTACCGGGGCCGCGAGAAAAAAGCCCTTGCAAGTTCGACCTTTGGACGTCAGACACTGGTTCCGTTGAACATCCTGTTACGGCGAACCTTTGGGAATGCCGCGACGGTGACGCAATGGTCGTGGTCGACTCTCTTTCGAATTAATAGACGCCCGCAAATCTGCTCATCCGGCAAGCAGATTCATTCCATGACGCAGCACGACCGATGTGTCAGGAAAATGCCTTAAAACATGCACTCAGATAAAGTTTGCGCAACACCACCCGGCCTGGCAGATTTCAAAGGCGGGCAGGCACACGTCACCCTTCCGCGCGCTCAGGTCGATAAAAGGTGAGGATTTCCAGGAGTCGCGCCGCTTCTAACCTCGAGACACGGGCGAGTAGGAATGCTCGCGATGCGATGTATCGAACAGCCTTTCCATCATCGCTTTTTCCCGCAACCTGGAAGGCAACAGCCCCCGCGCTATCGAGCCCATCTGTCGCAGCCGGCGTTCGCCCAGCACGAGAAGGTGTACTTGTCAGTCGGCGTGCTGCCGCGCGAGTGAACTCCCTGCAAAAGGGTCGTCGCGCAGAAGTTAAAACTGCAGGTAGCAGTCAGGCCGCGTATTAGCGGTCGTGGTGCCGGCGCCGATGACGAATAATTCCGGGTGCGAGAGTTCCGGCTATAGCCTTCATACTTGCCGGCGGTCGCAGTCACTCTTCTGTCAGTTCAGCTTATCCAAAGCCGATGACGGATCCCAATTGTTCGTTGTGAGTTGAAGCATTCCTGAGTTTGTAGGCTCACTATCGACCTGCGGCCTACTTGCTGGCATAGTTCGGCCATTACTACATACACAAAGAGGAAATCATGGCTACGCTCGAAAACCTGCAGGCGAAAATCGCCAGGTTGCAGGCTCAGGCCGAAGCGCTTGCCGCGAAGCAGTCGTCCGGTGTCATCGCGAAGATTCGTGACCTCATGGAAAAGCATGGCCTGACCGTTGCGGACATCAAAGCACATACCGGCGGCAGGAAGCGTGGTCGCAAGCCAGGCGCCGCAAAGGTTGCCAGGTCAGCCGCGCCGGCAAAGTACCGTCATCCGAAGACGGGTGCTACCTGGACGGGGCACGGTCGCGCGCCGGCGTGGATCGCGAGCGTACGTGACCGGACGAAGTTTCTGATCGATGGCAGCGCTGCACAAGCGGCCGTTGCCGCAACGAAACCCGCGAAGGCTGGCAACTACGTGAAGGGCCCCCAGACGCCGAAATACCGTGACTCAAAGAGCGGGGCGACATGGAGTGGCCGCGGTCGGGCGCCGGCATGCTTGTCTGGTGCCAAAGACCGTTCGAAGTTTCTGATTGTCGCCGCGGAGGCGGGCGGTTCAGGCTCGAAAGCCGTTTCGTTCACCAAGGCAACCGCGAAGCAAGCGACGACCAAAAAGGTAAAGGAAAAAGCGGTCGCCGCGAAGAATGCCAAGGCACTGCCAAAACCAGCATCGGCGAAGAAGGGCGCAGTCAGGAAAACTGTCGCGAGGAAGACACCTGCGAAGCGCGCGCCGCACAATCCGGTAGCAGTTGCACCAGCCAGCGAAAGCGTTTCAGTGCCCGTCGCGGGCTGATGGTCAGTGACATGACGGGTTATGAGCAGGGCCTGTCGGTCCTGCCCGAATCGGTGCACCGGAATGCCACGCCGTGCACGGACTCCCGACACGCTGAACCTAAAAAACTTGACCCGCGCAGGGCGGGTCACTTGTCAGGATAGCGCGTGCCGCTTAGACAGGCTTGATATTGGCGGCCTGCTTGCCCTTCGGCCCCATCTTCACTTCAAAGCTTACTTTCTGGTTTTCCTGCAAAGACTTGAAGCCTTCCGTCTTGATTTCGGAGAAGTGGGCGAACAGGTCTTCGCCGCCTTCGTCAGGCGTGATGAAACCAAAGCCCTTTGCATCGTTAAACCATTTCACTGTACCAGTTGCCATTTTTGAACCTGTAAACGTTGAAAGTCGCGTCCGCGACCGCAGTACCACGCAGAGCGAGCGCTCGCGACAGAAGAATTTGTACCACGCGGAATGATACCTGCCAATCAGCATGTCCACCGGCAGCACGTGGACTGCTTTCCCTGGCCCGAACCGGTTCGGACACTGGGGCGCACATTCTCTCCTGGTAATATTCGAGGATTGTGAGCCGGGAACGCCACCAAGCCTCTTCAGCGCAATGATTGCAACCGGCGTTGACAGCGCGCGTCATCTCCACCGCGTCGATAGATCTGCATGGCCTTTGTGCGATCGGGAATAAAGTCGTTTTCGTCCACACCCCACACACCCTCCCAGAAAAGTCCAAAATTGTGCGCCGCGGCTTTGTGTTCGAGATCAGTTGGCCAGAACATGCCATTTGCAGCGGGTCCCCTGACCGCCATCGCCAGGCAACCGAACCCCATCAGCATCAAAAGCGCCATGATAGGCACCGCCGAGCACGAGTTTTGTAGCGGCGAGATTGATCGTGTTTGCGATGAACAGCACCATCACGGCGGTTAGAGGACAGGCGTCGAGTAGGGGGCAAAGATCCATTTCGCGGTGCTGGTCGAACGTATCGACGCTTGAACCGTTCTGGAAAGCGACCGATGGCGCGTAATGGCCGGCGAGTCTTATCGCGACAGTGCCTCTTTTATTCCATCCAGAAATTGAACGGTCTCATAGTCACGAACGAGGTTTTCGAAACCGCGGACGACGTCGGCTTCCATCGCGTGAAGGCCCTTTTCGCCTTGAAAGTTAGATCTGAAGGCCTGGTTGAACCGGTTGTTCAAGTAGGAACTGACTTCCTCAATTTTTTCTGGGCTTCCTGAGTTCGTGAAGAGAACCGACCTGGGTGAAGCAGCGTCATAGAAAAGGTTGTGCCGCCACTTGGGTACAAAGTTCGCCGGCCTCTCGTCGGTGATCCACAAAGAAGCGATAACTTTAAGCTTCCCTTTCATGCCCTTAGGCGTTGCGAAGGTCCACACCTTGCGCGGCAGGCGCGCCTGGAGTTCAGTCAGCTTGTCGGTTTCGGCCCCAAGGGTGCCTATACGCCCTTCGTTTACATCCGATACGAAGTCTTTCCAGTAGTAGAAGATGTCCAAATCTACTCCGTTCTCAAATTCACGATTTCGAGTCAAACGCCGGGATGGCCAACCAGGGCGAAGCTCAGCGTCACGATTCCCAACAGCTCCGATGACGATCAGGCCTGCAGGCGGTCGAACCGCGCGCATTTCTAATCAGGCCCATCCTCGTTCGCGCCGTCACATCGCCAAACCGGTCCGCCAAACCTATTGCCAGACGCTGACCGGGAATTCGAAAGCCTCAGGCGACAAGACGTCGCTCTTCTGCCAGATCACCCGATCGAGTGTAACGGACAGATTCCACGTTTCAGCGGCAACCGGTTCCTTCTTTGCGAATGCCCTGGGCGTAAGCACCGCGATGCACCCGCCTCCCGCCGGATCACGCGCGGATCGATACACGATCGCGTCGAGGTGAGCCTCGCGTGCGACCCCGGCAAAAGCCTGGCAATAGCCATGCTCCGACTTGTTTTCGAACGCCGTCTGCTGGAGCGAAAAGGGCGGCTGGTGGAGATCAACTGCGCGCCCCTGAATCGTCGCCTTGAATAAAGTCTGTGGCAATGTATCGATCGATCCAAGCGACGGCGATTCAGTCAGAAAGCGCCAACGCCAGTAGCCGAGCTCTGCGCACGCGGTGCTTTTAGCGTAGGCGGCATAAAAGACACCTGGATCGTAGGGGCGGCGAAAGCGCGAGCCATACCTGGAGGTCGGATAGCGAAAGGGAGTAAATAGCAACCAGTGGAGTCCGAGCGCTGTGGCAGGAACCGGAGGTTTCGAGGCCTCGAGCAACGCTTCGAGCTGAGCCTGTTCCGCCAGACTGTCAACGAGCGACATCGTTGCCACACGATGTTGAGCCTCGACCGCACGCCAGGTATCCTCGATAAGCTCGCGAGCCTCAGATGCGACCTCGGTAGACGTCCAGGTATTCGACGACATTAACAAGTCCTTGAGCGGAGCGGATGAGATCAATTGGTCTGGCGTTGAGCGCGGTGTTCTCACCCGCCAGCCACGCCTGCGCTTTCTCGCCGGGTCCGACGATGGCGTCGAGTGAACGAAACAGACGCACCAGCAACAACGCCAACTCCCATTCCTTGCCTCGCGATTGCTCAAGCTGGTATGTGCCCGCGACGAGTCGTGAGACAGAAGCTGTACTGAGTCCGAGCACGTCGGCTAGTGTCGTTTGACTGATACGTAGGGCGGCCGCCGCGCGTACCGCCGCCTTGGAAAGGGTGGCAGCGGGCGTTGGGCCGACCGCTGCATGACCTTGCGTTGTCGATGCCATGATGGCCTCCTTTATCTACAGAAATATTATCATCGAATCGTTTCTGTAGCAACGGACCACCGGCGGACGCACGTCAGTTCGCTGCACATCAATTTGACATAACATAAATTATCAACTTTTCTGTATGCAGTTGATTCATAACGCAATTCGCACCGGTCTCGGTCGGGCTTGCTACGTCGCCCATTTCAGATGCCCGTAAGCGAAAGCCTGTGAGCAATCTTGTGGCTTGCCCGAATCATCACGCTGGTCAGGCCCGAGATCTTGTCGGGGTCACTGGCCGTAAAGGTCTGGGCGATGCCGTTGATCGGCGCGTTCAGAACAGCGGCCGCCCGATTGGTCCAGATGAGCGTGAGTGAACATCCCTCCAGCGCCTCATGCGCGAATACGTTGGCCTCTGCGGGACTGATTCTCGCCAACGCTGCCTCAACTTCATCCGGACTGATGCAGCCGGGCAAATAGTTGATCCGAACCCTGCCGATCATCTGCTGTTCGAGCATGATCGTCGCCCCTCGTGCACCCGGCCGACATGGCCATGACTCAGCATAACGCACGCCGTATATCGTCTCCATGCCTTTGACGCGATGGCAAAAAAATGGCCCGCATCTGGGCGGACCCATTTCTGGCGAGGCGAGGCACAGACAGGCGGCCAGTTTCCCGCCAGCCCCGCTGTGCCCCGCTTTGTGGCCACGTGCCGTTAACACGGGCCACGTCTACATGATAGTCACGGCATCCGCGCCCGGCGGAGTTTTTATCCGCTCAAACGCGCGCGGGCGTGCGCGTCGGGTGGGCGGTCCGGGAAGCCAGTATCCGCTGGATGGTGGCCAGCGATTGCCCGGCAGCCGTGCTAGACGGACAAAAGCCCCGAACATTGCAATCGCGATAGTCCTCAACTGCTAGACTGGATTCAGGCGGCTCAGGGCTATGAGCTGGCGGTTTCCGCGTCGATGCCTCTCCGCGCTCGGTCGACGAAGGCTGCTCCAGCTTTTCAACGCCCTGAGCTTGAGCGCCCACTTCCGGAAACGTGACTCGGGTGGCTGGGCTCCCCAGTCATGTGAGGACGGTAAGCCAAGGCATTCCGTGCACGTGGCGATGGGAGCCGCGCGGAAACCGGCCCCGCTGCAGTACGGACGGGACGGCCCGTTCATTAGGGCGCGATAGCGGGGCCACGGACGCCCGCGTAAGAAGCGTAGGCGTTTTCTTTTGATGGGTTTAGGCCCTTGCCGCTATAGCACCCGCGGCGACCCGTGGGCGGGGCGCCGTCAGGGGGAAAACAGGCGGTTACGCCGCTGGGAATCCAGTAAACGCTGCCTTACGCGAGCGCGAGCGCCTTTGGCCTTCCCTCGGGCGTGCCATCAGAGCCGCCGTGTTGGCGGTATTTCGGTCATGTGCGCGGAATTGCGGGGTTGCTGTCCCACTGACCTGACGTCTGCACCTCTGTGACTCAGTGGGGATTTCCTCCTATCGCGTGACGCTTCGATGAAAGTTGTGCACAGAAAATGTGAATGAGCCTGTGGATAATTGACGGGGGAATGTCATCTAATGGTTTGATTGCGTGCGCATTTTCTGCAATGCGCGACAAACCGGACTACGCCGTATATTCACCACTTCAGCGACGTCCCCCCTTCCGCCCGGCTATTGAGCTTGTGTTCGTTCATCGTGAGGGCACCGCCAGAATCGACGACATAGATGCACGTCGCTCCGTAGTTTTGTAATTTTCCTTCTTCTTCGCTATTCGACGGAAACGGAAACATCGCCGGCTCTCGTCAATTTCATTAAAAAAGATTCGGATTGCGAAACAATTTCGCTAACTTTGCTTATGTAAAATTCAAGATCCGAGCGAACATCGCAGCCGGTCTCGATAGCGATGCACCGACACTTATGCGAATGCATCCCTCATTTATGAAGGAGTCGATCGACCGACACGCTCGCGCGCGATCCTGTGCCGAGGCGGCGTTTCTTTCTTGCCGACAAGGTGCCGACAACGAGACGGGCCTGGAACCCAGGCCCGTTTTGAATTCCCCCTCCGATCAGACCAACTTTCCTGTTGGCGGTGTGTTACAGAAGAGAGCGTCAGGAGCCGCGCGATGGCATGCACGGCGCGCCGTGCGTGCCTTACGCGATCGTCAGACGCTTCTGGTCGGCCGGCGCCTTTTTCGGCAAGCTCAACGACAGCACACCGTCCTTGTACTCGGCCGTCGCCTTGGCGTCGTCCACCTCGCCGGCGAGCGAGAACGAGCGGCTGAATGCGCCGGAATACCGCTCGCGCCGGATCACGCGCTCGCCTTCCTTTTCTTCCTTGTTCCGCTCGACCTTCGCGTTGATCGACACGATGCGCCCGTCGATATGGACGTCGATATCCTTCTTGTCGAGGCCCGGAAGCTCTGCCTTCACTGTATAGGCACCGTCGTTTTCCGTTACGTCGATCTTCATTGACGCAAGCTCGGCGTCCTGAGACGTCGCCATCGACCGCATGGGCCGGAAGAAACCCTGGAAAAGATCTGAAACGACCGGGTCCAGCGAGAACGGGTCAAAACGCGTCAGATTGCTCATTGCACTTCTCCTTCAGATAAGCAGGCCAGGACATGGCCCCGATTGTCCGACCTCAAAAGCCGGCTCACTGCGCGGCTGCGGCCCCTTGGCGGCAGCCACGCGTTTTCGCGCGGGATCGTGTTACGCGCCGATGGATAACTGGTCCACGACATTGCGCACGCCCGGCGCGGACCACGCCGCATGACAGGCAATCGACCTCTCCGGGAACGAACCCACTTTTCCCCGCAGTGTCACGGTGCCGTCGCTCACGCTGACGTCGATATGGCGCGATTCGTCTTGTGCATGGCGCGTCAGCGCGGCGCTGATCTTGCCGGCGATATCGACGGCACCGGCGTTGCCCCGTACATCGATCTGGTTGACCACTGTCACCACGCCGCGCAGGCGCGCCACGGCGTCTTCGGCGACCTTCGACTGATAGCCCCAGTCGACTTCACCCGACAGCGTCACGACGCCCTTCTCCACCGTGACTTTCACGCTCTTTTCCGACAGGCCGGCCGTCCATTCGAGCACGGACCGAACGACGGCAGCGATCTCTTCGTCACTGCGCCTGTCCTCGCCAGGCAAGCGCACGTCGAGCTCGACGACGACGCCTTTCACGCCCTCGACGCGCTGTGCCGCCCGGCGAGCCGCAAGCTTTTCCGCGAAGCTGCCCAGATGCCCCGCCAGCGTTACGATGCGGTCATGCACCTCGACGCCGATACCTGCCGCGTTGATGGACGGATCCCACTCGAGTTCCTGCTCGACGTCCTTCTTCAGTTCGATATCACTCTTCATCGAATCTCTCCTGTTCCGATGGAAGATCGTTGCGGCTTGACGGCTTTCACGGCTCGCCGCATCGTGAATTCATGGTTTCAGCGTATCCGTACCGGCCCCCGCGCCGTTGATTCATGTCAATCGCCCTCGTGTGGCGCCAGGCGATGTGCCTCAGCCGCCAGAAGCACCGGCCGCGTCCCGCCTCGCGCGAGACGCGCGTCGACGTCGCAAGCGAGACGGCTTCATCCTGAGCACGATTGCCTGTGTTCTCCGGCATCGACATCCGTGCCTGTGCGCGTCAAGGGCCGGCTACGCTGTCTCGCCATCGCTATCGCTATCGCCGTCGCGCGATCGAGATCGTTCTCCGCACCCGTCGAAACGTCGCCAAAGACCAGTTCCTCTGCGACGCGGCCCCCGGGCAGCGCATCCTCGAGCAGTTCGCTTTCGCGCAGCACATAGCGGACTTCCGTCGGCAACTGGTGCGTGTAACCCAGCGCCGCGACGCCGCGCGGAATGATCGACACTTTCTTGGCGGGATTCCAATGCTTGCGGCTATGCGCGACGAGCGCGTGACCGGCCTCGTGGTACGCAATCGTGATCTTTTCCTGCGCGTTCATTACGCGGCTCTCGCGTTCCATGCCCGTCATCGCGCGAAGGACGCTGTGTGGGCATCATGGTCTCTCGGGACGATGGGAAGCGGCGTGTCCGGTTTCACGATGTTCTGCCGGCATCGCCCCTGCCCCGTTGACGCAGATCAATCGGCTTCCCGTACGCGGCGACTTAAATAGGCAGACAGTCCATTGCGGTTGCGCACCGAATGCGCGATCGGCCAACGCTTGCGGAGGTCTGTCGTGTTGCACAAATCACTCGTATTTCATCAGGACGCGCGCCAGTTGCTGCTTAACGGCGTGAACGCGCTCGCTGAAGCCGTCAAGGTCACACTCGGCCCCGGCGGCCGCAATGTGATCGTCGAGCGGGTGCCGGGTGCGCCGCTCGTCGCGAACTCCGGGGTGGTGGTCGCCGGCTCGGTCGACCTGTCCGATCCGTACGAGGAAATGGGCGCGCAGCTGTTGCGCGAGGTCGCCACGCGCACCAGCGAAGTCGCGGGCGACGGCACGACGACGGCCACGACGCTCGCCCAGGCCATCGTCGTCGAGGGCAACAAATGCGTGACGGCGGGGCACGATCCGATGGCGCTCAAGCGTGCCATCGAAGATGCGGGCAAGCAGGTCGTCGCGGAACTCCACCGGCTTGCACGCCCGTGTTCGAGCGTCGACGAAATGCGCCAGATCGCGACGATTTCCGCGAGCGGCGATGCGAGCATCGGCACGCTGGTGGCCGACGCGGTCGCGCGCGTCGGCAAGGAAGGCGCGATCAGCATCGAGGACGGCTCCAAACTCGACGACGAACTGGAGACGGTGGACGGATCGCTGCTGGATCGCGGTCTCGTGTCGCCGCTCTTTCTCGGCGAAGACCAGCGCAATGTGGTGCTCGACGAACCGGGCGTGCTGTTGTGCGACATGAACATCTCGTCGATCCCGCAACTGCTGCCCATACTCGAAGCGGTCATGGGAACGGGCAAGCCGCTTTTCGTGATCGCCAACGAGATCGAAGGGGAAGCGCTCGCAACGCTCGTCGTCAACCATCTGCGCGGCACGTTCAAGTCGTGCGCGATCCGCTCGCCCGGCTTCGGCGAGAGCCGCACCGAGCAACTGGCGGATCTCGCCGCCCTGACGGGGGCCACCGTCATCTCGGCGCAGACAGGGCGCACGGTCGAAAACGCCACACTCCAGGATCTCGGCGCCGCGCGGCGCATCGAAATTACGCGCGACACAACGACGATCGTTGCCGGGACGGGCGACCATGCGCGCATCGCGGACCGCATCGCCGGACTGAAGAAGCGCATCGACGCAAGCGCAGCCGGATACGAGCGCGACAGCCTCAACCGGCGCCTCGCCAAACTGTCGGGCGGCGTCGCCGTGATCCGGGTCGGCGCCGCAACGGAAACGGCGCTGCGCGAACGGAAGAACCGTTTCGAAGATGCACTTCATTCGACGCGCGCCGCCGTCGAGGAAGGCTTCGTGCCGGGCGGCGGCGTCGCATTGCTGCGCGCGCGCCGGATTCTCGAGCACTACGGCGAGACACAGGCACAGAAAATCGGCGCGCGGATCGTGTACGACGCGCTCGCTTCGCCACTGCGCCAGATCGCGCAAAATGCCGGCGCGGATGCTCAGGCCGTCGTCCATGCCGTTGCCGCAGCGAGCGACGCATACGGCTACGATGCCGCTCACGGCGATTATGGCAACATGATCGAGCGCGGTATCGTCGATCCCGTCAAGGTGGCGCGCACCGCCTTGCAGAACGCGATCTCGGTGGCATCGCTCCTGCTGACCACCGACTGCATGATCGTGCATCCGCAGAAGGATCGCGTCCATGGCGCGGGTCGCGGCGACTGGGGCCGGGAGTTTGCATGAGGAGCGCCCTGTTGCGGCGCCGTCCGCTTGTCGCCCGTCGGGCAACGTATCGTGTCGCGGCATTGTGCTTGTTTGCCGCGACGGTGTTGTTCGCCGTCACCCCGCTAACGGCGCCTGAAGCGGCCGCAGTGCAAGGCGCGAACGAAGCGCGGTCGGCCGTGGCGATCCTTGTCTACCATCGCTTCTCAGATTCGGTCGACGATTCGATGACCGTGCGCATCGCGACGTTCGAGGCACATCTGAACTTTCTGCGTGAACACGGTTACGCGATCGTCCCGCTGCGTGCGGTCGTGAGGTGGTTGCGCGAGCCAGCCGCCACGCTGCCGGCCAAAGCCGTCGCGCTGACGGTCGACGACGGTCACAAGTCCGTCTATCAGGGGTTGCTTCCTATCGTGCAGCGCGACCGGTTGCCCGTCACGCTTTTCATCTATCCGTCCGCCATCTCGAACGCGTCCTACGCACTGACCTGGAAGCAGTTGCGCGAAATGCAGGCAACCGGCCTCTTTGACGTTCAGTCGCATACGTGGTGGCACCCGAATTTCCAGGTCGAGCGGCGCCGGCAGTCGCCCGCCGAATTCGAACGCTTCGCGACCACGCAAATGGAGCATTCGCGCGAGCTGATCGAATCCCGGCTAGGCGGCCAGGTCGACATGCTGGCCTGGCCCTTCGGCCTGTATGACGAAGACCTCGCACGTATTGCCAGCGGGCTCGGCTACGTCGCGGCATTTACGCTAAACGGGCGGCGCGTCGTCCGTTCTGATTCATTGCTGGCGCTACCCCGGTTCCTGATGGTCGACGCGGTGACGCCCCGTATTCTCGGTCGGCTGCTGGGCGAGCCCGAGATACCCTCCGTTTCAGCAGCGAAGGCACGCCGATGACGCGGCTCATTGCATTGCTATGCTGCGCGGTTGCTGTTGCCGCCGTGTGCATTTCCCCGTCACGCGCCGCGCTCGAGATCGCGGGCGTGATTGTCGACGAATCGACGCATCGTCCCATACCGCACGCCATCGTTACGCTCGACGGCGAGGCACAGTATGCCGACGCGTCCGGAACGTTTCACAGTTCGAGCCCGGTCCGCGTTATCGCTGCTCGCGCGCCAGGCTACCGGTCGACATCGCTCAGCCCGACGCCCGAGAAACCTCTCGTCGTCCCGCTGACGCCCTTTCGCGCCCGAGGCGTCTATCTGTCGACCTATGGCGTGGCAACAAAGAGCCTGCGCAATGCGGCCGTGGCCTTAAAGAACACCAACGGCATCAATGCGCTTGTGATCGATGCAAAGGGCGACCGAGGTCTGACCTCTTACCACAGCGGTGCGCGTGAGGCGACCGGCGCCGCCGCCCATGCGCCCTCACCGGCGCCCGTTGTTCAGGACATGGCCGCGCTATTGCAGAATCTGCATGGCGAGGGCCTGTACCTGATCGCGCGAATCGTCGTCTTCAAGGACGACCCGCTCGCCAGCGCACACCCCAGTTGGGCCGTTCGAGATGCGCAGGGCAATGTCTGGCAGGATGGAGAGAAGCTGCGGTGGGTCGATCCGTTCAGGCGCGAAGTCTGGGCACACAATCTGGATGTTGCCGAAGAGGCGGCACGGCTTGGGTTCGACGAAATCCAGTTCGATTACGTGCGTTTTCCGGATGCACCCGGACTGGTTTTCAGTGAACCGAACACGCGTGCGAACCGCACTGCCGCAATAGCAGGCTTTCTTGCTGCGGCGCGCGCACGGCTTGCTCCCTACAACGTATTTGTTGCCGCCGACATATTCGGATACGTGTGCTGGAACCTCGATGACACCGCGATAGGCCAGCAACTCGAAACATTGGGCGCGTCGCTCGACTACATTTCGCCGATGCTGTACCCGTCCGGCTTCACATGGGGACTGCCGGGGTGCACCAAACCAACGGCCGATCCCGGGCAGATCGTACGCCGCTCGCTGGCAGAGGCGCAACGGCGCACGGGACTGCCGGGCGTGCGCTTCCGGCCGTGGCTGCAGGCATTTCGCGACTATGCATTCGATCACCGTGACTTCGACGCCGACGAGATCCGCGCTCAGACCGACGCTGCCGACGCCGAGCACTCGGACGGATGGATGCTATGGAATCCCCGCAATCGCTACGACCCCGCGCAACTGCCGCACTGAAGCTCGCGTGCGCGCTAGGGTTTGTCATATGCTCGAGCGC
Source organism: Paraburkholderia azotifigens (assembly GCF_007995085.1). GTDB lineage: Bacteria > Pseudomonadota > Gammaproteobacteria > Burkholderiales > Burkholderiaceae > Paraburkholderia > Paraburkholderia azotifigens. The sequence continues at coordinate 764,594 of NZ_VOQS01000005.1, read as the reverse complement.
CGTGCATGCGCACGCAGATGCTTCTGCGTTTGACGGACCGGCGCGCAAGGTTCTCTCACAGATCGTAGCCAGCGAAGTCGCAGATGGTCGCATTCCAGGCGCAGTGATCGTCGCGGGCACGGCAGAGGGACAGTCGTGGCAACTCGTTCAGGGCAACCGCATGCTACGGCCGCATATCGAGCCGATGACGTCAAATACCGTCTTCGACCTCGCTTCGCTGACGAAGGTCGTCGCGACTACCACCGCCATCATGCAGCTCGTCGAGCGCGGCAAGCTGAACCTTGCCGAGCCCGTCGCCCGCTACTGGCCCGCATTCGGCGCCAACGGAAAGGCGCAGATTACCGTGCAGCAGTTGCTGTCTCACACCTCGGGCTTGCCCGCCGAACCGCCCGACCTTGCCGTACCGGCAACCGGCGCGAAGCGAGACGCGCTGCTGCGTCGTATCGCCAACCTCGAACCCGTCGCCATGGCGGACGAACGAACCCTCTACAGCGACGTCAATTTCGTCGTGCTCGGCGAACTGGTCACGCGAGTGACAGGCTTACAGCTCGACGCGTACTGCCGAAAATTCATATTTGCTCCCTTAGGCATGAAGGACACGGCTTTCCTGCCCGATGCAACCCGATCCGCGCGCAGTGCGCCAACGACAGCCAATTCTCGCGGGTTGCGTCAAGGCCGCGTCCATGATCCACTCGCGAGCGCATTGCGAGGCGTCGCGGGCAACGCGGGACTCTTCTCGACCGCGAGCGATCTCGCACGCTTCGCGCAGATGCTGTTGCACGACGGACTTGCCAGCAGCGACGGCACAGCGTCGGCAGCATCGCACCCCGTTCGCGTTCTCACCTCCGAAAGCATTGTGCGGATGGCCGTGCCACAGGCCGTCGTCACGAGTCCGCCATGGCGGGGGCTCGGCTGGGAACTGTATGCGCCTCTGGCGCCAAATCGCTATCGGCTGCCACCTGTCGGGGCGATCGGTCATACGGGTTTCACCGGGACAGGCATGTGGATCGACTTCGTGACGCGACGCTTTCTCATCGTCTTGACCAACCGCGTGCATGAGGGCGAACAAGGCGACGCCATGCCGCTGCGAGCCCAGACTCTCGCATTGCTGTCGAGCGGCGGCCCGCCGGTTTCGTCGCAGCAGATCGCCCGCACGCTGCCGCCTGTGCGCATCGCGCTCGAACAGGCGGCGCGCCTGCCTTCCGCGAGAGGCCCCGTTCGAACTGGCATCGATGTACTCGCGGCACAGGGCTTCGACATGCTGTCCGGCATGCACGTTGGCCTGGTGACGAATCGCAGCGGCTTCGACGCTGCTGGCCGACGTACGGTCGATGTCCTGTTACATGCGCCGCATGTCGAATTGATCAGGCTCTTTTCCCCCGAGCATGGGCTAAATATCGACGCGGACGAAGCAGTCGGCGACAGCATCGATCCGTCGAGCGGACTTCAGGTGCACAGCCTGTATGGGCAAGCGAATCGCTTCGCGCCTGGCGCACTCGACGGCCTTGATGCGCTTGTCTTCGATATGCAGGACGCGGGAGTTCGCTTCTTCACTTACGAGACGACGCTCGGCTATGCGCTGGAAGCCACGGCTGCCGCACATATTCCCCTCGTCGTGCTCGACCGGCCCAACCCTTGGGCGCGGACCGCTTCGGCGGTCCGTCGCTGGACGCAGGGCACGAGAGCTTTACAGGCTACTTCTCTCTCCCGCTGCAGCACGGCATGACTGTCGGCGAACTCGCCGCCCTGTTCAACGACGCGCGTCACATTGGCGCAGACGTGCGCGTCGTCCCGATGGAAGGCTATTTGCGTTCGATGCGCTTCGCCGATACGGGTCTAGGGTGGATACCGATATCGCCCAACCTTCGCACGCTTTCCGCGCTCGACCTTTATCCCGACATCGCGCTGCTGGAGGGCGCGAACGTGAGCGTTGGCCGCGGGACGCCTCACCCGTTCGAATGGATCGGCGCACCGTGGATTGACGGCAAAGCTCTGGCTGCAAGACTCAACGACGCGCATGCCGACGCGCACTTCGAAACGGTCGATTTCGTGCCCGCTGAGTCGACGTTTCATGGCCGGCTTTGTCACGGCGTGCAGATTTCGCGAACCCAGCCTGATCGCGTGCCTGGCAAGCTCGGCCTGACGATTGTCGCGACCCTGCACGCAATGTATCCGCAAGTTTTCGACCTCGCCGCGACGCGAGACGCCATAGGTTCAACCGAAATCCAGGCTGCAATCGAGCGGAGCAGAGCCCCGGACGATCTGCAGACGCTCATTGCCCGCGATGCCGATGCGTTCCGGCCGCTTCGGCAACGTTTCCTGCGTTATTGACGGCCTACGGAGCAGGTGATGTGGTACGCCTTCATCGATGCACAGCGACACCTCACTCGCGCGATTGCAGAGGAAATGGCGTGAGACGATGTCTCAGGTGCCTCGACGCAAGTGAATGCATTCAGACACTGGCTGCTCAGATCGGTCAGTGCCTATGGCGAAGCGCCGCCCTTTGGCATCCGTTCGGTGACAAACGGCGAAAGCCGCATCGATATCCAGGAGACCGTCGTTGATTCCGTGCCGACAGGCGTGTTGCGCAAGTTCACGCGTCTGCGTGCATGTGCACCTGAAAGCATGGCTCCTCGCACAGATGCCCGTTCGTTGATGTGTGGGCGAATGTGAACCGCTTGAGCGGGGCTTCCGCGAGCGTTGCCTCCGCAATAGCGCTAAAAGGTTCTGCGTAAGCCCTGAGCACGCGCTTTGCGACTGCAGCCGCGATTCCCGTCGACTTCGGCTTCTAACCGCGCTAACCGCTCGAGCAGCCGCTCAATCTGCGCGGCGATAGCCTCGTCGCACTCCGCGCTGCCCAGCGCTGCTCGCAGACGCGCCTTCCAATACGCCGGATCGTTGACGGCGCTACGCACCGAAAAATACGCTCTGGTCTGTTCAAGCAACGAAATTGCAGCCTTGAGATGCGCAACCTCACGCTCGAGTTCAAGATAGGAGAACGAGGACATGTCGGCTCCGCTCAAGTAATGGTCTCCGCGTCCATATTGCCTGGCGATATACATCTCGCATTTGATACCGATCAATTCCGACGTGACGGGCATTCAGCACGGTCAAACCGCCTTCTATCACGCGACGCGGCCGCGTCACCGTGACCGCCTGCGAGGCCATTCCAACCGGCACGCCGGATCTCATTGGGATCGCACGACTGCGCGACGAGGCCCGGGCGAGCATCCTCGCGCACTGCGGAGAAAGCGACGCTGCGCATCTCGGATTCGTCAGCACCGCGCCCAGTTTGACCAGACGGCCCGCGTCAAGGAACGTGTAGCCCAAGAGCGTGGGAATGCCACGGCGCGGCGCTCGTATTTCGATCGAGTGAGCGCTCTGGAGCAGATTGCTACTCGCGTTCTGGCACCAGTAGAAGCGGCATGTCCGCGATCTGCGCAACTGCACTTGCGACGCTGCCATAACGCCATCGGCTGTGCGGTATCGGTCCGTGCGCGCCGAGGACCAGCAGGTCCGCCCCCCATTCGTGCGCTGCCTGCAGTATCGCGTGCGGTAGGTTGTTTGCGTGGTGCGCCGCCATCAGTACGACCGTCGCCGAGTCCAGCGTTGCATTCTCCTGGGCTTCACGTGACACGAATGCGCGGCGCAACTCGCCTGCTCCGGCGACCTGTTTCGCCGTTTCCACCGCGCGCAATGCGCTTGGACTGTCGTCGCACGCAACGAATACACGGCGTGGCGGGACATGGGATCTGTGCCAGCTGTCTCCTGGCAAATACAGCACATCGAATGCGGTGACGTCCACGAGATGCGCAGCGACAGGGTCGTCTGTGAGGACGAGGTCCGCACCCCAACGTTTGGCCACCTCCACTATCGAGTCGCGGATGGTGGCGCCCGCACCCGCAGCTTGCACAAATGATTGCGTAGCGTCCAGTCCATGCGCAATCAACGCGCAGCGCACGGCGTCCGCCTTTGCCGTGTCTACCGCACGCGCACTCACGTTGCACGCGGCAGCCCCTCCTTCGTCGGCGCGGGCTGACACCATGACGACCTGGGCGACGGCATCTCGCGCCGCGCACGCACTCGCATAAAGGATGGCACTGCTCGGCCAGGTACTGCAGTGGCGAATCACAACGAGCAGCCTGCGATAACAGCCGCGCACATGGCAATCCTCGCTGGCCGCGTTCATAGGATGGCCAACCGGTCGATGACCTCGCGCACCCCTTTCACCCTCGATGCCGCAAGGCACACCGCGCGCTCGTCGTCGAGCGAGCCGACGGTGCCCGACAGCGTCACGACCCCATCGCTGCTGTCGACCCTGATGTTGCCGCCAATCTCACTCACACGTCTGCCGAGCGTCATACCGATCCGCGCGGCCACGTCCGCGATCGGGAGTACGCAAACAGTCAGCCGGTTGCTAACGCCGACGACGCCATCTAGCTTTCCAACGAGAGAACCAACCTCACGCCGCTGCATCTCGCTATCAACAGATCCGCTGAGCGTAACGCAGCCGCGTTCCGTTTCGACTTGCACACGCTCGGCGGACAGCCCCTGCATCCGCGACAGTGCTGCAATGATGCGTGACGCCAGCGCCTCATCCGACTTGACATAAGGGCTCGCGGGAGGAAGCGCGAGCTCCATCACGAGCGCCCGGCAACCAGCGACGTTCCGCAGCACATTCTCGACAATCTGCTTCTGCATCACATTAGGCACCGTGCCCGTAAGCGTGACGACGCCATCGTGCACATGCACGCGGATGTGCACGGCGTCGATGCTGCGGTCCCAGTGCAATTTCTGCTCAACTCGCCGCAACAGCGCTTCATCCGAATTCATGATGCTCTCCAGTTCAGCCGATCCCGACATGTCAAACATCACCGAACGCCACGCATAGCATTTGATCTCGGTCAAACGTGTGCAACCTGGTAGGCAAGCGGCGCGTTCGTACGATGAAATCGCCAGACAGACAGGCATGGGAAGGTCTGAACAACCCGTTTTCTGCCTGGGATCTTTAACTGGCACGCGCGGAGTGGAATTCGCGTCCTCATTCACGCTGTGTTGAACCGATGCTGGTCGCATCTTGCGCATGGACGCTGCGCCTTTGGGGGGCGTCTTCGCCCTTCATTTCGCTTTACCGAGCACCCCGCGAGCCAGCCAGAGATTGATCAGCGCGAACTGCGTTTCGATCTGCGCCGTGTTTTTCGCCAGTCCCCGATACCGCGCCTTCAGATAGCCGAACTGACATTTGAGCACCCGAAACGGGTGCTCAACCTTCGCCCGCACGCCCGCCTTGAGCCGCTCGACTTTCTCGTAGATTCTGTCGAGCCGCTTGCTTTTGTCCAGCTTTCTTCGCTTGCTCGGCCTCATCGCCACGTGCCACTGGACCGCCCCCGTTTCGCCCCGCTTCTCGATGCCCACGTAGCCCGCATCGGCAAACGCAACCTGCTCGTCGCCGTGCAACAGCTCATGCGCCACCGTGATGTCGTGAACATTCGCCGGCGTGCACTTCACGGTATGCACCAGCCCCGACTCCACATCGACTCCGATGTGCGCCTTCATACCGAAGTACCAGCTGCCGCCCTTTTGCGTCTGGCTCATCTCGGGGTCTCGCGTGCCGGCTTTCTTCGTCGAACTGGGTGCCGAAATCAGCGTCGCGTCGACCGCCGAGCCTACCTTGAGCATCAGGCCCTTCGCCTGCAGGATCTCGTTGACCGTCGCCAGCATTCTGGCCGACAGCTCATGGGCCTCAAGCAGGTGCCGGAATCGCAGGATCGTGCTCTCGTCAGGCAGCCGTGTCATGCCCGTGCCCAGCAGCGCGAACTCCCGGTACAGCGGTATGTCGTGCAGCGCCTCCTCCATCGCCGGGTCCGAGAGACTGAACCATTGTTGCAGGAAGTGAATGCGAAGCATCGTCTGGATCGGAAAAGGCGGGCGGCCAGTCTTGCCTTTCGGATAGTGCGGTTCGATGAGCGCAATCAGCTTCTGCCACGGCACCACGCGCGTCATCTCATCGAGAAACTCGCGCTTGCGAGTGCGCTTCGTTGACAGATCCAGACCAAGACCAAGTTGTGTCATCACGCCACTCCATGAATTCTCCTGATCCCAGGATAGTCCAAGCTCACGTCAATGCCAGGACTTTTGCAGAGATTCCCATGCAATCATCCTTCGAGCACGGCGGTAGAGCTCGATGCTTTCGTCGAGAAGTGTGCGATACGAGCACGTGCCTAAAACGATTGAAGGAACTCCGTCTGTTTCACGCTCGGTGGCGCGGTCAACTAACCGCGCCCGACGAAGATTAATCTTCTTATTATTTAAAGTACGACCTATGCAGGCATGATTTGCTCGAACGGAGGAGGAATGCAAACCTGGCATCGCTTTCCCCTGCACGCTGAGAGCAAGGGAGCACTCGCAGACAGGGGACATGACAATTGATCTTCGTCAAAAGGCTACCAACTGGACGTGACACGCTTGTATCCATATCCGATGGCAGTGATGAGGCGACCTTCATTCACTTTCTTCGGAAACCCTCGATGGAAAAGAGGGTGTCAATGGATGCAGGGTTCGACGTATGGCCCCCTTCGAATTGCTGCATGCTGTACCGTTGATACCCATGCGATGCCGCCACGAAACACGGGGTCACAATGTTTGAAGGAGTTCGCGATGGCCGGCAACAAGATTCTCGTTGTCTTTTTCAGCCGCACTGGAACGACTCGGAAGATCGCATCGCACCTGACAAAGCTGCTCGGTGCGCAAAGTGAAGAAATAGTTGCGTCTACCGATCGTTCGGGCCCGTTCGGTTATCTGCGCTCGCTTGTAGAGGCTCTCGAACACCGGCCTGCGAAAATCGCCGCCTCCACGTGTGATGTATCAATGTATGACCTTGTTGTGATCGGCACCCCGGTCTGGGCCAACTCGATCTCTTCCCCTGTGCGAGCGTACCTGATCGCTAACAGATCGCACTTCAAGAACGTCGCGTTCTTTTGCAGTTTCGCGCGACGTGGCAATCGTACAGCGTTAGAACAGATGCACATGCTCACGCGAGCATCTGCCCTTGCCGAATGCAGCCTCACAGCGCGCGAAGCGCTACATTGTGAGTCGAGTCCAATTCTTAGCGAGTTTGTGGATAGGCTCCAACGTCGTCTCGGCGCTCTTCAGATGGGCCAGAATGGAACCTCGACAGTCATAGCGGATGACCCGTCCCTTCATCGCATACGTGCGCATATACAGGAAAAGTTCTAACGTAGTTCATAGAACGAGGGATTGAAACGCCCCATGCGAGCGTTGACGCTACCGAGACACATCAGGAGATCGCCATGCTTGTCAAAGACATCATGCGCCCCGCCATCTGCATCGGTCCGCAAGACAGCCTCATCGCGGCGGCGCGCAAACTGAGCGACAAGAAAATTGGCTGCCTGCCCGTTTGCGATCGCGGGCAGGCGCTCGGCGTGCTAACCGACCGGGACATCGCCATGCGCGCCTCGGCGCACGGTCGCAACCTGACCGATATGACTGTGCGCGAAGTGATGAGTGTAGGTGCTCTCTCCTGTTTGCTCGACGACACCGTCGAGCGCGCGGCGCAATTGATGCAACAGTTCCATGTGCGCCGCCTGGTCGTGGTTACCCGCGAAAAACAGGTGGTTGGGGTGATCTCCACCAGCGACATCAGCGGCTTCATATCACAGCCTCGACCTTTGGAAGTCGTCTTCTACAAGGAGCTTCTCGACGATTCTGGGCATGCGCATCGAAGCGAACTGATGCGCGTAACGATTGCTACGGGCAGCCGGGAAGAAGCGACCTCTGCTGCAATTCGGGAATTCGAGCAGATACAGCATGTGGGCCATTGGCGTATGGTCGCGGATGGTTACGACCTCCTTGACGTCGATCCATGACGACCGTACGGGTTTGCGCCGGGCGCCCGTCCCCTCTGGGCGTTCAGGACCGCCACGACGGCTTCAACTTCTCGGTGTATAGCCGTCACGCAGAGCGAGTGGAATTGCTCATTTTCGAGGATGCTACCAGCGAGTCTCCGCTGGCCGTCATCGACCTCAGTGCCCCTGAGCACCGAACGGGCGACGTCTGGCACGCACTCGTCGGCGGCCTTCGGTGGGGGCAGGCATACGCGTATCGCGCATTTGGGCGATGGGCGCCAGTTGATGGAAAGCGGTTTGACGGAGCTATTGAACTGCTCGACCCGCGCGCGCTGGCAGTCTGGATCGATCCCTGCCCCACGCCTGGCAGAAGGCGTCATCGTTCACTACTGGTGGATCAAAGCTTCGATTGGCAAGGAACGACACACCCGCGTAGAGCGTGGTCCGAAACGCTGATCTATGAGACTCACGTGCGTGGGCTGACGATCGAAAGCGGGTCGGGCGTCGCCCATCGCGGCACCTTCCTCGGCGTGGCGGAAAAACTGCCCTATTTGCAGGAACTCGGTATCACAGCGATCGAACTGATGCCAGTTCAGGCCTTCGACGATATCCTTCCTACCGGACGGGATCCGTCAAGCGGATTACCGCTCTTTAACTACTGGGGCTACAACCCGATTGCATTGTTTGCACCGCATTCGCACTATGCGTCAACGCACGAACCCGGCAGTGAACTTCGCGAGTTCAAGACGATGATGCGTGATTTGCATCGAAACGGCATCGAAGTAATCCTCGACATCGTCTTCACTCATACGGCGGAAGGCGGGGATAACGGTCCGACATTCAGCTTACGCGGACTGGACGACAGCATCTACTATTTGCACGGCAACACCGCCTGCAACTATCTGGATTACTCAGGCTGCGGCAACACGTTGAATTGCAATCATCCCGTGGTGCGGGATTATATTATGGACTGCTTGCGTTATTGGCGCGCGGACATGCAGGTAGATGGGTTCCGCTTCGACCTGGCGTCTATCCTGGGACGCGACGAACATGGAGGTCTGCTGTCGAATGCGCCACTGCTTGAGTGCATCGCGCAGGACCCGATACTGAGAGGGGCAAAGCTTATTGCAGAAGCATGGGACGTTGGCGGCGCCTATCAGGTCGGCTGCTTTGCCGGTTCTCGCTGGGCCGAATGGAACGGGTGTTTTCGCGATGACGTAAGGCGCTTCTGGCGCGGTGACCCAGGCATGGCGGGCGCCTTCGCAAGGCGCATTTGCGGCAGCCCGGATCTGTACAGTCGCACGGGTAAGGCACCGATCAACAGCATCAACTTCGTTGCGAGCCATGACGGATTCACGCTGAATGACATCGTGACCTACACCACAAAGCGCAATCTGGCCAATGGTGAAAACAACCGTGACGGTCCTGACGATAGCTACAGCGCAAATTACGGTGTCGAGGGGGATAGCAAAGAACTGCATATTGAACAACTCAGGCTAAGGCAGATCAAGAATATGCTTGCGACACTCGCTATTTCGCGCGGTGTTCCCATGCTTCTCGGCGGTGACGAATTCCGCCGCACACAGTTGGGCAACAACAACCCATACTGCCAGGACAATGCGGTTTCGTGGCACGACTGGGGGCTCGTCGAAAGAAACGCTGAACTTGTCCGATTCACAAAGAAGCTGTTCGAGTGGCGCAGGCGTAGTCCTGTGCTGAGCGCTGACGCGTTCTATGCGCCCACAGAGATGCGATGGTTCGCTCCATCCGGCGCAGATCCTGATTGGGAAAAGTCGACGCACGCCTTCGGCTGTGTCATTGACTCTCCCTTGTGTAAAAAGGGCGAACCGGATGCTGCCGCCGGACAGCCCGACGCAAACACGTTATGTTTGCTCTTCAACGCGAGCGAAGCCGCGGTTGCCTTCCGTCTTCCCGCAGTGGCGTCTTGTGGATGGCATCTCGTCATGGATACATCACTGCCCCCGCCGCGGGATATCCTTGATTCAGCGCAACGGCTGCAGATTGATGAAACGGGCGGCTTCACGCTTGGCGCACGCGCGCTCGCGCTGCTCTGTTGTGGAGCAGCCGCCCCTTAAGTGAACCCACGCCACGTCTATTTTCGACTCCATCGTGCACGCAGCACACCTTCACCGTCACGGTATTCGATCGAAAGGTGACCGTGATGTGCCCGCACAAGCGCTTCGGAGAGCCTGCGCAAGGTGTGCGGTCCCGTGGTCGTCACGCGAATCCCCTCCGGCTGGTCTTCAATGCTCATCAGTCGCTCTAGAGCATGGAGCCGTTGTTCATCCGCCGACTCATGCTGCAGGAGTGAAACGACCTCCTGATGATGCGCAACGAGGTACGCCCCCGACTCCAGCCATAGCTCACCCCCTGGCGCGTGTTCGCGTATCCGTCGGCAAGCTGGGCACACTAGTTGAGCCGTGTGTTCTGCGCTTGCATTCCACGTCCAGCGTCCATTTTCATACACGGCGCCGCATTCCTGGCAGCCCGTTCCACCCTGCACGCGGGCCGGCGCACGATAGCTATCGGGCGTATGAGGTTGAAATCTTTTATCTCTGCGCATCGTCGACGCGCTTCGGTTCCGGGAGTCAGTCATGATTGGCATCCAGATAGAATGTAAATGAATAGCACAGCGCGTCCTTCATCGCTGTCGCATGGATCGCCTGGCGTTCTGTGTCCGCCCTTGCCGTATCCAACCCTGATAAGTTCTCATCCGTTCAACTATCTTCGATGATCGGTAACACCTTGACTTGATCAATATCAACGAGCATCGGATCTCGCCAATAGGCGTTTCTTGCAACGCTGGTCTCGTGTTGCTTATGGAGCGAGCGCAAGACTGTTCCGTGCGCCGAATAATAGTGTTCGAGCATGAAATATGCGGCTGCAAACTTGCGATTGGCAGGCCGCGTCTACCAGCCATATACGTTCTCGCCGTCGACAAGCGCCAGGACCGCACACGTGAGTCCCGGCCCATCCGGTTCGCAGGCCAGAAAGGCGAACGGTTCGGACATTCAACCTCCTTTGCGGCATGCGGGGGCGCTATGAAAAGCGGGCGCAACCTTGCGTCAGGCTATCGCGGGCGTTCAGGCCCGGTGCAACTTGCCACACGTCCTCCCACCCATACGCGACGACGAGGGGCGATGACATTACCTCGCCGACGAACAGCCTGGCCGGATCGACTTCTCGTGCGAGCACTTCGAGAACGATGTCACGGTCCGTCAATATTCCGCTTGTTCCTGCGTTTATGCATAGGAGAACCCAAACCTGGTGCTTCCATTGCGTTAGCCAACCGCGCTTCACCGTTTGCCAATTCATCATTCGCAGGCGGCATGAACGCGTCTAAACGAGAGGCGTCTCGGCAGTCCCCTCACGCCGATGCCAGCCGGCCGCCGGTTCCAGCGGTGCAAGCGCGCTGGTTTCGTCCAGATGAAATAGCGCGTCGAACTGCGACGCGAGCGCCGCTTCGAAATAGTGGCTTTGCCGCTCAGTCTGCGGCAAATACAGCACACCGATTGCCCGCTCGAGCATCGGCTCGTTGAGGGCGCTGGCGCCTTCGTCCTGCATCGGCAGGAAGAACCGGTCGTAGCCTGTGGTGTGGAAAAGATGCTCCCAGCTATCGGACAATGCGGGACGCACCCATTTCTGCTCGACATCGCCATCCCAGTGCGATGCCGCCGACACATGCCCGGTGTACGTCGTAAATCCGACCAGCAACGCCCGATGCCGGGCGTTCTCGCGCACGATCTGGCCGAGGTTCCACTCCCCGCGACTCCGCGACTCTGTTGCTCGGGCATCGCCAAGATGCGAGTTGTGCGCCCAGACGACCACCTTTCCGCTGCCGCCGCGGCGCACGCGGTAGCGGGCCAGCCCGAACAGCGTTCCAGCCATATGCGCATCACGCAGATTCCAGGTGTTCAGGCGGCTGCTGAACATCCCACGGTAGTACGCTTCGGCATTGACCACGACCTGCGCATTCTGTTCAGCAAAAAACTGCGCGTCGAGTGCGTCGGTTCCGTCGCGCGCGAGATAGTCGAACTCGTCTGCACGCAACTGGAGAAGCTGCCGCACCGCGCCGGCCTGAGCGGCAGGCCGGGCGCCCACAGCCGCAGCATAGCCGTACGCCTGCGGTTCTCGCACATGGTCCAGCGCCGCATAACGCTCGCGCGCAATCGCCGCCTCTCCGGGGTCCACCCCCTCGAGATACCGGATCACCGCGTCCGCGGAACGGTAGAGGCTGTAGAGATCGAGGCCATACACGCCCACCCGCCTCCGCTGCGCGCGCGTCGCGTTGACTGCGCGCAGCGCCGCGATGAAGTCGCGCATCTCCCGGTTGCGCCACATCCACACGGGGAAGCGCTCGAAGTCGTTAAGCGCCGAAGTGGCGTCGTCGGTTCCCTCGCCCTGCACGAAACGATCGATGCGCCACGCGTCAGGCCAGTCGCCTTCAATGGCGATGGTGTCGAAGCCACATTCGGCGATAAGCCGCAACGTGATTTCAGCACGCATCCGATAAAATTCGGCTGTGCCGTGAGTTGCCTCTCCAAGCAGAACCAGGTCTCGGCCGCGTGCCATCTCCAGAAGTGCGTCGTAGTCGCTGGCATCGCCGTTCAGACGCTGTCCACGCGCGCGAACGGCAAGGAATGGTGTTTTGGATGGCTGCATGATGAGGGACCTCCATGCAAGATACGCCAGTAGATAGACCGATCAAGCCTTGCCGCCCTCGGTCGAAGCGACATGCGCCCCGCCGTCTTCGCCACTCGTAGTGGTTTTGGGTTGCCATGCCTGCGCCGATGCCAGACAGGCTTGCACCTCTTCGTCGCTTGTCTGCGCGAAATCGATGTAAAACTGACCGATGCCCGTGAACCAGTCCGGCTGCATCACGCAGACGAACTCATCTGCAATCGACTCGAAACCGGCTTCGGCTCCTGCCGGACACACGGGTACCGCGACGACAATTTGCTTCGGACGCCGGGTGCGCAGTGCGTTAAGGGCGGCGTGCATCGTTGATCCCGTCGCCATGCCGTCATCCACAACGATGACGGTTTTCCCCTCCACCGCAGCCGGCGGCCGCTGCCCCCGGTAGGCGAATTCGCGGCGATGGAGCTCGATGCGTTCGCGCGCAATCGCATCCAGCATCTGCTCCTCGCTCACGGGAACGGTGCGAAGCACCGACTCGTTCAGATACAGTGCGTCACCCGTCGCGATGGCTCCCATCGCAAGCTCGGGGTTACGCGGTGCGCCGAGTTTGCGTACGACCAGCACATCGAGGGGGCATTGCAAGACGCTCGCCACTTCATATCCAACTGGCACGCCACCGCGCGGCAGCGCCAGCACGACGACGTCAGTGTGTCCGACGAAGTGCTCGAGCGACGCTGCGAGTTGCCTGCCCGCATCGATACGATTTTGAAAGATCTCATTCATGATAAATCTGCCGTAAGCACCATGCTGCACGTTTAGCAAATAGCGGAAGCTCAGGCGCGTGACGCTGTGTACACGCGGACCGGATGATTCCTCATTCAAGGTGACGGGGCAGCGAGCCAGCGCACAAACCAACTCACTGCAAGGCGCGTCACCTCGTCGAGCGCGCCGGGTTCCTCGAAAAGATGCGTTGCACCTGGAACGATCACCATGTGATGCTCGCAGGTCAATTGTCCGGCCGCCTTATCGTTCAGCCGGATCACCTCCGTGTCGAGTCCACCAACGATCAGCAACGTTGGCGCAGAGACCGACGGGAGCGCCGTTCGCGCCAGGTCCGGGCGTCCGCCCCTCGACACGATGGCATCTACGGAACGCATCTCCGCTGCAGCCACGAGTGCTGCAGCGGCACCTGTACTCGCGCCGAACAGTCCCACCCTCAGCGGCGCAACCTCCGGCCATTTCCTCAGCCAGTCGAGGGTCGCGCACAGCCGGCGAGCCAGCAAAGAGATATTGAAGCGGTACGTCGCATCGACCTCGTCGTGGCGCTGCTCCTCGAGCGTCAGCAGATCGAATAGCAGCGTTGCAAAACCCGCGTGCTGCAGACCTGCCGCCACCTGTCGGTTTCGTGAGCTGAAGCGGCTGCTGCCGCTGCCGTGCACAAACACGACGACCCCGCGCGCGTCGTCTGGAATTTCCAGAATCCCGCCAAGCTTCACGTAATCAACGGGAATCTCCGTCTGCAGTGTTTGCATCACTTCCTCCTGAGAACGTCACGGCGCAATACAACGGGCGCCCGTGGTTTCAGCCCTTGGCCGTCTCCACGTCATCTCGTTCCGTTGTGCAAGATGGCGGACCTCTTGCGTGGATGATCATATTTGCTCCGCAATCACAATTGACCTCGATCAACTGATTGCTGCGAGCAAAGATCAAATGAGATCGCATCCGCCGCGGCAGCCGACGCAGGATAGATGAAGCATCGTCCCGCTGTCGTCACGTCGAATTGACATCCCGCCGGCACGGCTTCCGTTCGCTTCTTTGTGTGGCGATGATCTGGATCAACGGTCAGATCGCCCTGACGTCCATGCTGTGTTCAATCCAGGTGTCCGTTGGAGCTGTCCGTTGGCGCGCTTGCCCGCTTAACATCTCCAACGCGCCGAACTGAGCTCATGCCAATTCACAATGCCGATATTGCTGACGTTTTCAACGAGATTGCCGACCTGCTTGAAATTCAAGGTGGCAATCCGTTTCGGGTGCGCGCGTATCGCAGGGCGGCGCGTTCGATTGGCGAGTACCCGAAAAACGTGAGAGCGATGATCGCGGAAGGTGCCGACCTTAAAGCGATTCCAGCGATCGGCGACGACCTTGCTCTCAAGGTTCGCGAAATCGTCGCCACGGGCTCATGCGCGTTACTTGCAAGCCTGCGAGCCCAGTTGCCCTCGGCGGTCGTCGCGTTACTGCGCGTACCGGGACTCGGACCAAAACGCGTGCGGCAGCTCTACGAGCAGTTGCACGTGCAGTCTCTGGAACAACTGGAGCAGGCCGCCGCCGAGGGTCGGATCCACGAGTTGCACGGATTCGGGCCGCTGACCGAGGCGCATATCCTTGCAAACCTGCAGGGCCGCCTCGACAAGTCACGCCGCTTTCAATTTGCACAGGCCAGCCAGCGGGCCGAGCCTCTGCTGGTCTGGCTCGCGGCATTGCCCGATGTAGAACGCGTGGAAGCGGCGGGTAGCCTACGGCGCCTGCGCGACACCGTTGGCGACATCGACATCCTGGCCACGGCGCGGGAGCCAGCCGAGGTAACCCGGCGCTTCGTCGCTTACGACGATGTGAGCGCGGTGCTTGCGCATGGCCCGACCCGAGCAAGCATCGTGCTTCGCGGCGGGCTGCAGGTGGATCTGCGCGTGGTTCAACCCGCATGCTTCGGTGCTGCGCTTACCTACTTCACCGGCTCGAAGGCGCATAACGTGGCCTTACGCCGCCTGGGCCAGGATCGCGGCCTCAAGGTCAACGAATACGGCGTTTTCCGCGGGGACGTGCGCATTGCTGGTGAGACCGAGGAGTCCGTTTATGAGAGCCTGGGCCTGCCTTGGATCCCGCCAGAGCTTCGCGAAGACAGCGGCGAGATCGAGGCGGCGCGCGGTGCCGCCCTGCCTGCCTTGGTTACGCGCGGCGATCTGCGCGGAGACCTCCACACACATTCGCTTGCCAGCGACGGTCACGCGTCGCTACGAGCGATGGCGCTTGCCGCATGCGAACGCGGTCTGTCGTATCTAGCCGTTACGGATCATTCGAAGCGTCTGGCGATAGCCCACGGTCTGGACGCAAGGAGGCTCGCCGCACAGATCGACGAAATCGACCAGCTCAACGCACAGCTAGCAGGCGTCACCCTGCTCAAGGGCATAGAAGTCGACATACTCGAAGACGGCCGGCTCGATCTTCCCGATGCTGTTCTCGCGCGACTCGATCTTGTGGTTGGGGCGATCCATAGTCATTTCGATCTGCCGCGCGAGCGCCAGACCGACCGCATCCTGCGCGCGTTGGACCATCCCTCGATGACCATTCTGGCGCATCCCTTCGGCCGGCTCATCGACAGCCGTAATCCGTCTGACATCGACTTGCTGCGCGTGATTCGCAAGGCGAGCAAGCGCGGCTGCTTTCTGGAGCTCAACGCCCAGCCCGAGCGCCTGGATCTGATGGATACGGCTTGCCGCATGGCGAAGGATCACGGCGTTCTGGTCTCGATCAATTCCGACGCACACAGCGTGGCCCAGCTCGACAACTTGCGCTACGGCGTCAATCAGGCGCGCCGCGGATGGCTGGAAAAAGCGGATGTGCTAAACGCCCGCCCGCTCGCGCAACTGCGCCCGTTGCTTGCGCGAACGATGCGCTCACCTGCTTGCGAAACTTCCGGGAGTCCGTAGGTTGCTTCGGTCAACCAGTCCGGCACGCGCATCTGGCAGGCGTCAACGGCATGGCCGCTGCACGCTCTGGAAAGACCCCCATGAGCGCATAGCGAATGCTCACCCGCCACGAATCTGACTTGAACGGACCACCAGGAGTCTTCATGATGAACACCGAACCCATGCTCTTCGCGCCTCCCGCCAGTCATGCCTATGCGCAGCGCGTGGCCACCGCGCTTGGTGTCACGCTGGCCGAGCACGAGTGGCGTCCTTACGAGGACGGTGAACACGAGATGCGTCCGCTCGAAAGCGTCCGTGGACGCGACGTCTATGTGATCCATTCGCTGTATGCCGAGCCCGGTCACACAGTAAACGACAAGCTGTGCGAGCTGCTTTTTTTCGCGGGGGCGCTGGTTGATGCCTCCGCGGCGCGTGTAAGCATTGTCGCGCCCTACCTCTGCTATGCGCGCAAGGACCGCCGGTCGCAGGCGCGTGATCCTGTGACCACACGCTATATTGCGCAGCTTTTCGAAGCCGTCGGTACATCCCGCTTCGCCACGCTCGATGTTCACAATGTGACTGCGTACCAGAACGCTTTTCGAATTCCCACCGAGCATCTCGAGGCGAATGGGCTGCTCACGCAATGGTTTGCATCACACTTGCACGACAGGGCGCTCGTTGTCGTTTCGCCTGATGCAGGCGGTGTCAGACGCGCAGAGGACTTTCGCGCACGGCTTGCCAGGCTGCTTGATAAACCCGTGGAAGCGGCGTTTGCGGGAAAGCTGCGGGCTGGCGGTATCGTCACCGGAAAGCCTGTCGTCGGCGATCTGGAGGGCCGATGCGCCATCATCGTCGACGATCTGATCGGTTCGGGAACCACGCTCTCGCTGATTGCCGGCCACTGTCTTGCGCTGGGGGCTACCGAAGTTCACGCTGCTGCCACGCACGGACTATTCCTCGCCAATGCGTGCGAAAAGCTGGGCAACGGCATGCTGACGAGCGTCGTCGTAACGGATAGCATCGAACCATGGCGCGTGCCGAACGGTGCGCTTCTAGACCGGCTAAGCGTACTGGACAGCACGCCGCTGGTCGCACAAGCTATTGCACACATGCACACAGGCGGTGGGTAACGTGGTCTGCAAGGACAGCGTCCGCATTGCTCGCAGCTAGAGATTAATCTGGAAGAGCGCTGCGAGCCGAGCTGCATCCTCTGTCGTGCTTGCAACATCGGCGCGTAACGCGTTTAATGCGCCCGCTCAGTTACCATCGCGGTAAGCCGTAGAATTCATTTATTCGATTCAGCTCGCCGCTTTTCTGAGCCTGCTCCAGTTCCTGCCTCACCTGCGCACGAGTTTTCCCGCTATTTCCCGACATTTCGCTTGGAGCCAAGGTTCCACCCCGAGATTCCGATGCCATATCGTCTGGCGACTGGATGGCCGACGGCGGCACATTCGCGCTCCGTGCGTCAGTCAACGTTGGGGATTCGAGCGACACGATCAGTGCCGCCGCTATTCCAACTGACCGCGTTCTAAACATTGAGGGCATGCTGTGCTTCATCCCGATTTAGCGCTGTCGCGCCAGCGCGTCCCACGCGAAGTCGATGTGATGTCGATCAACTCGCGTACGCAAACTTTCTTCCGACCAGGCCAAGATGCTTTCGCTAAGTGTCAACTCGCCTGCATCGTGTCGCGGTCCAGCTGCCCCTGAACACAGTCGTGTTGCACTCGTCATTGCCGCGCTCCGACAAACGCAAACCCCGCTGTCGTCCAGGAATTCACACCCACGGCGGTGATTGTCGTTCCTGACACGACAGCTTCGACATTCATTGATGTCCCGGCTCCAGCCGCGCACGATGCATCATTAAACGTTACATTTCCATCGAATACGTGCTTGCCTGTTGGCCGTGCACGCACCGAGCCACTGAACGAGCACGATCCCTGGGCGCCCGTGAAAGAAAGATCTGGTGTGATCGTGAGTTTCGTCTCTCCCGCACTCCCAATACTTCCCACCCAGATACCAACGGCTTCCGATATATCTGCCGGTGTGTCATATGCGGGAGTGTAGGCACCAGTGAAGGCGCTGACACCACTGGCCTCGGCCTCGGTGAGCGATATAGACTGTCGGGCCTTAACTGAGCCCGTGACGCTCGCGGTAGCGGCGGCCCCTGAGGCCGGAAAATCGATCGCAGCATTGTCAATAAGCGTGTTGCCGTTCACGCTGAATGTCCCCTCAACCATGCCGCTTACCGTAGTGCCGGAAGAAAAGACCATGAAATACTGACCCTGCTCCAGGATCAAGGTGGAGACACTGTGTCCATCACCCGAGGTTCCCTGCCAGAATCCCTGGGGGCGGCGTTTGGAGTCGGTGGAGAACTACCACCACCACACGCGGTCAAGCACATCATTGCGACGGCACATATCGCGCTTCCCTTCTTTGTCCTGTTCATGGCGTCTCCCGAATTCTCGACCAGCCGCGAGCCGATAACCTGCCTGATTCGCGCTGTCACGGTACGAATTTACGAGCGAGAGCTGCGATGCGGTTGACATCCGTCAACTAACGGGAGATTGATGACAGAAAGACTGCTCAGTACAAAGCGACGCTTTGCACTGTGTGCGCAGGCCGCCGCGAATCGAGATATTTGCTGGGACACCGCGCCCCCCCAACGCCGGCAATGCATCGGTTCGAAGGCGGGAAGGGAAGTCCGTTCGGATCCGCGTGCACATCGAAGATCACTCTCTGGCCTTCGAGAAAAGACTTGACTCCTTCTGGCCTAAACGGCGAGAGATGAACGAAAGCGTCCTCGTGCGTAACGAAGCGCGTCGTCTGGTTAAGCACGTTAATTTGCCTGTTCTTCGTCGTGTCGACGCCATTGCTCCACTTCCTGCATTTGACTTAAATCAAGCGAACTCGCGGACGCCGGCCTACAGTGAAAACGTGCCTCGCACCAACCCGCGCCGGTCAGGCACCCCGTCAAGACACATCTATGAACTCAACGCCGACCATTCGAAAGACCGCTGAAGATTTGCGGGTGACGCCGAATTTTTCCGATTACGAAGGCGAACGCCATCGGTTCTCGTGGGCCGCAGCGGCGGCTGAACTGGGCGAGGAGGAAGGCCGCATCAACATCGCCTCGAAGGCTGTTGACCGTCATGTTGCCGCAGGATTCGCAGACAAGCCCGCATTGCGATTCCTCGCGCGTCATACTTCTCGTCAAACATTGACATATGGCCAGTTGGCTGCGCAGACCAATCAGTTCTGCAATGTGTTGCGCAGCCTCGGTGTAGCAAAAGGCGATCGCGTCTTCATCCTCACGGGGCGCATTCCGGAACTCTACATAGCATTGCTAGGTAGCCTTAAGTTCGGCGCAGTCGTCTCTCCGCTCTTTTCCGCGTTTGGGCCTGAGCCCATCATCACGCGCGTCAATCTCGGTGGTGCAACCGTGCTGGTCACCACCGATGCGTTGTTTGAGCGTAAGGTTGGACCTTGGCGCGCCCGGATGCCGACGTTGAAGCACGTGCTCCTCGTCGGAGAGGATGGCGCACCGACGTGCGGCCCCGGCAACCTCGATCTTCCGCAACTCCTGTCGGGTGCGTCAGACTCGTTTGACCTCCCGACAACGGGGCCTGAGGATCCCGCGCTGCTGCACTTCACCAGCGGCACAACCGGCACGCCCAAAGGAGCTGTTCATGTGCACGGCGCGGCCGTCACGCATTGGGTGACGGGACGTTATGCGCTCGATCTGCATCCCGAGGATAGCTATTGGTGCACCGCGGACCCGGGCTGGGTGACAGGTACGTCGTACGGGATCATTGCACCTCTTTTGCATGGCGTGACTTCCGTCGTCGATCGGGAAGAGTTCGACGCGGAACGTTGGTACAGCATCTTGCGCGACGAATCGGTTTCCGTGTGGTATACGGCGCCCACCGCTATCCGCATGCTGATGCGCGCCGGCGCCGACGTGGCAGCAAAATATGCGTTCCCACATTTGCGTTTCATTGCCAGCGTTGGCGAACCATTGAACCCGGAAGCGGTTTGTTGGGGAAAAGACGTGCTGGGATTACCGATTCACGATAACTGGTGGCAAACCGAAACGGGCGGGATCATGATCGCGAATACGCCGGCTTTCGATATCAAGCCAGGCTCCATGGGCAGACCGCTTCCGGGAGTCGATGCCGCCATCATTCAGCGTACCGGGGACGGCGGCGTCAATATCGTCGACGAGCCTGGAAAACAGGGTGAACTGGCACTCAGGCGAGGCTGGCCCTCCATGTTTCGCACTTACCTCAATGAGGACGCGCGCTACCGCAAGTGCTTCGTCGGAGACTGGTACCTGACCGGCGATCTCGCGCGACGCGATGCGGACGGCTACTACTGGTTCGTCGGCAGGGCTGACGATGTCATCAAGTCTGCCGGCCATCTAATCGGGCCGTTCGAAGTTGAAAGCGCGCTTATGGAGCATCCCGCTGTCGCGGAAGCCGGCGTGATCGGCAAACCAGACCCGGTGCTGGGCGAAACCATCAAGGCCTTTATCTCGCTCAACAAGGGTTTTGAACCGGACGAAGCGTTGCGCATGGAACTGCTTGGACACGCGAGGAAGCGGCTTGGCGCGGCCGTTGCGCCGAAGGAGATTGCTTTCGTCGCACACCTGCCTCACACACGTAGCGGCAAGATCATGCGACGACTTCTGAAGGCACGCGAACTGGGTCTGGCAGAAGGCGACACGTCGACATTGGAGGGGCAGAATGACAGTCGACCACCCCGCTCCTGCGCCGCCGTCTGGCCCCGTTCCCTATGAAAAAGACTACGCGCTCGGGTTGTTGCGCGACATGCTGCGCGTGCGTCGGCTAGAGGAAAAATGCGCCGAGCTTTACGGCGCCGGCAAGATTCGCGGCTTTCTACATTTGTATATCGGTGAGGAGGCGACCGCAGTAGGCGCGCTTCATGCCCTCACGTCGGGAGACAACATAGTTGCGACGTATCGAGAACACGCACACGCATTGGTTCGCGGGATGGAAATGGGCGTGTTAATGGCGGAAATGTATGGCAAGTACGAAGGCTGCGCACATGGACGAGGTGGCTCGATGCATTTGTTCGATCGAAAGAGGCAGCTGTTCGGCGGCAACGCAATCGTCGGAGGCAGTCTCCCCCTCGCTGTCGGGCTGGCCCTTGCGCAAAAAATGCAGGGCGGCGACGGCATCACCGCATGCTTTTTTGGTGACGGCGCGGTAGCCGAAGGGGCTTTTCATGAATCGATGAATCTCGCTGCACTGTGGAAATTGCCCATGCTGTTCTGTTGCGAAAACAATCTGTATGCAATGGGTACGGCAATCGAGCGAAGCCAGTCACAGACGGATCTGTGCGCCAAGGCCGCCGCGTATAACGTTCCGGCGCGCAGCGCAGATGGAATGGATGTGGTGGCGGTACACGAGGCAACGAGAGAGGCCGCCGCCTCTGTACGAAGCGCACAGAATCCAGTCTTTCTCGAATTCAAGACTTACCGGTTTCGCGCGCATTCGATGTACGACGCCGAACTGTATCGCGAGAAGTCCGAGGTCGAGCAATGGAAAACGCGTGGCCCGATCCACACCTTCACTGCGCGCCTGAAGGCCGAGTGCAAATTGTCCGAAGATGAGTTTATTGCGCTTGACTCGGCGGCTCAGGCGGAAGTTGAGTCTGCCGTAGCGTTTGCGGAGGCTGGCACATGGGAGAGAGTGGAAAATCTGCTGACCGATCTCTACACAGCAACGGGGCAGACGCCATGAGCCGTCATCTGACGTTCCGGGAAGCCTTGCGCGAGTCGTTGCGCGAGGCGCTTGCGAACGACCGTCGTGTATTCCTGATGGGCGAGGACGTGGGGAGGTATGGAGGGACCTACGCTGTGTCGGCCGGACTACTCGAAGAATTTGGACCCGAGCGTGTCCGCGACACACCGCTGTCGGAACTCGGCTTCACGGGAGCGGGCATCGGCGCTGCACTAGGCGGCATGCGCCCTATTGTTGAGATCATGACCGTGAACTTCAGCCTTCTGGCGCTAGACCAGATTGTCAATACGGCAGCGCTCTATCATCATATGTCGGGTGGACAATTTTCGGTGCCGCTCGTGGTGCGCATGGCGACAGGGGCTGGCCGCCAGGTCGCCGCTCAGCATTCGCACAGCTTCGAAGGCTGGTACGCAGGCATTCCCGGGATCAAGGTGGTCGCCCCTGCGACCATCGAGGATGCTCGCCATATGCTGCCAGCGGCGCTCGTCGACCCGGACCCAGTGCTGATCTTCGAACACGCCGGATTGTATAACCTTGAAGGGGACATGCCGGACATCGAGCGCGTGGATATCACCAGCGCCAAGGTTCGACGCGAAGGGAGGGACGTTGCGATCCTTGCTTATGGCGGTTCATTGCGCAAGGCACTGGATGCAGCAGAGGCGTTGGCAAAGGACGGCATCGACGCCGAGGTCGTCGATCTTCGTGTGTTGAGGCCGCTCGACGATGCAACGATCATGCGCTCCGTGTCGAAATGCAGACGCGCGGTCATTGTCGACGAATGCTGGCGAAGCGCAAGCATCGCGAGCGAGATCATGGCGCGTCTGATCGAGCAGGTTTTCTACGAACTCGACGCGCCGCCCTGCCGTGTGTGCTCCGAAGATGTGCCTATCCCCTATGCCCGTCATATGGAAGAAGCCGCGTTACCCCAGGTCGACAGGGTCATCCTCGCGGTGAAACGACTGTTTGCGTGATAGCTTGCGCAGTGCAGGAAGGAGCACTCATGATCGAGTTCACGTTGCCTTCAATGGGCGCCGACATGGACGAAGGCACACTCCTCGAATGGAAGGTAAAGCCTGGCGATGTGGTCACAAAAGGCCAGGTTGTGGCCATTGTCGACACGAGCAAGGCGGCCGTCGATGTCGAAAGCTGGTATGAGGGTACGGTATACGAACTGATCACGCAGCCGGGAGAGAAAATACCTGTAGGCACGCCTATGGCAATGCTTCTCGAACACGGCGAATCCCCGTCGGAAGTCACCAGGAGGCCACGCACGGTACTGCCGGCACCGGCCGCCCCCCTGCCCGTCGATTCCGGTACGCAGCGCCGCAAGGTTTCTCCTGCGGCACGCAAACGCGCTCAGGAATGCCACGTCGACCTCGACAAGGTCACGGGCAGTGGACCAGGCGGATCGGTGACATACGACGACGTCGAACACGCTATCCTCGGCGCCGCAGGCACTGCAGCTGCTCCAGCCGGCGATAGGCTCGTCGCAATGAGAACAGTGATCGCGAATGCGATGGAGCGCTCTAAACGTGAAATACCGCACTACTACGTCAGCGAAACGATCCCGTTGAAAACGGCGCTCAGATGGCTTCAAACCGAAAACGCCAAACGCTCGATTGAAGACCGGGTGTTGCTTGCAGCCTTATTGCTGAAGGCGGTGGCCGTGACGCTGAAACGCTTTCCGGAGCTCAACGGCTTCTATCGTGCGGGCTCGTTCGTGCCGGCCGCGAAGATTCATGTGGGGGTGGCAATCTCATTACGCAGCGGGGGTCTCGTCGCACCAGCCTTGCTCGATACCCAGTCCAGGACGTTGCCCCAACTCATGCGGGAACTGGCCGATCTCACGAAACGTTGCCGAGCCGGCTCGCTGCGCAGTTCCGAACTGTCGGAAGCCACTATTACCGTGACGAATCTCGGCGATCAGGGGACATCCGAAGTATTCGGCATAATCTATCCCCCCCAGGTGGCTCTCGTCGGATTTGGCCGCGTCATCGAACGTCCGTGGGCAGAGGACGGACAAGTCAAGATACTTCCCATGCTGACAACCACACTGTCGGCGGACCATCGCGTGTCCGACGGACACCGTGGCGCATTGTTTCTTCTTGAACTGAGCGATGCCTTGCAACATCCTGAGGAACTCGAGCGATGAATTCTCCCGATATTCGTGTCACCGTGCTGACGACATTGCAGACGATCGCACCAGAAGTAGACATCACGACACTACGCGATGATCGCCCGTTGCGAAAACAGGTGGATCTTGATTCGATGGATTGGCTTAATTTTCTAACAGCTATTCATGAGAAGTTTCATGTAGAAATACCAGAGGTCGATTATGAGCGTCTCTCAACGCTTGCTGACGTCGTTGCTTATCTGGAAGAATCGAGTAAAGCCAGCTAGCGATCGGCTAAATGCCCGCGGCGATGCCACTGCGGAACGCAACCTTCTGTCCGCTCCCTCAGCGTTATGGAGCCTGTTGAGCGCGCCGAGGCGCGCTTCGGTCCGGTTGGCGCGCGCCGCTCGCGATTCCGCCCACGAGCCGAAAGCGAAGTCTGATTCAAACGGGGCGCCGTGCTGATCGAATGACAAATCAACCTGAATGAGCGACGACTTGCCGTAAGGGAGAAAGCAATGAGATCCACCGCTCATTCAGATATGTATAAAGAGGAAATCGAGCGTTCCGCTCCGACCCGACTTCCACGGCTCATGCAAATTCTGCGGACTGTCGCGAGCGCAGGATGGGCGCATTATGTCGAGCGTCTGGAGTTCGGTCGGGAGCCTGCCGAGGTCATGGCCACAGCTCCAGCAGCCGGCGGCGACCACGATGCCACACGTTTCCGTGAGATGCTCGGACAGCTTGGACCGGCGTTCATCAAGTTCGGGCAGCTTCTCAGCTTGCGGCGCGACCTGTTGCCCGAACCATGGATCCTGGAGTTGCAGACACTTCAAGACAATGTCGCTCCGTTTCCAGGCTCGCAAGCCCGCTTCATTATCGAGCGCGAACTGGGAAAGCAGATCCATGAACTATTTTCCACTTTTGACGAGACGCCGCTTGCCGCTGCGTCGATCGGGCAGGTCCACGCTGCGAATCTCAGGGACGGCACAAGCGTTGTTGTCAAGGTGCAGCGCCCAGGGATCGAGCCCGTCATTCGCGCAGACATCGCCATCATGCGCTTTCTGGCCCGCCGGCTTGAGCAGTTGATCCCGGAAATGCGCCGGTTCGGGCCCATCGACCTGGTCGAAGAGTTTGCCCGACTCATCAATGACGAACTGGACTATGAGACGGAAGGACGCCATGGCGACCGTCTGCGTGAGAACTTCAAGGACGACCCTGACGTGTTTGTACCACGCATTTGCTGGGATCTGACCAGTCGCGTCGTCCTGACCATGGAGAGAAACGTCGGTCACAAGCTAGGCGATGAGCCCTCACCAGACCGACGCGAACAGAAGCGTCTTTCGGCGAAGCTCATGGAAACGTTCCTGAGACAGGTTTTCGAACATGGCTTCTTTCATGGGGATCCACATCCGGGCAACGTATTTGTGCGCCCGGATGGGCGGTTGTGCTTTCACGATTTCGGCATCATGGGCGAGCTCTCCGCCCCCGATCAGGAAAGCCTTGCGCAACTAATTCTGGCAATCAGCTCAGCAGACGTACCATGGATGGTAGACGCCTACTTTGACATGGGCGTCGTCGCCGTGGATATTGACCGCACCGCCTTCACCCACGACGTTTCGGATGCCCTGAAGGCTTATTATCTGGCGGCGGGGAAAGGCTATTCTTTTAGCGAAATCGCGCGTCAGTTCGCGCAACTCAGCCAGCGGCATCGCATCCGTCTGCCACGGCAGTTTCTGCTGGTTGCGAAAGCATTCATGCTCGTCGAATCGCAGGCGCTTGCGATCGACCCGGATTTCAACGCGGTGACGTGTCTACGAGACTATGCACCCCGGCTGCTCGCGCGCCGTATGTTTCAAGGTCTTCTTCCCAGGCGGGAAACCGCCCGTGGCTTCCGCGCTCTACGAGCGCTACAGCACGCTGTCATCAATCTCCCGGATATCCTGAACCGGACGACAGACGTACTCACCAGCGGCAAAGCAACTATTCAGGTCGAACATGACCAGTTGCAAACCGTGGAAAACCACCTTGATCGTGCCAGCAACCGGCTTAGCCTTAGCCTGATCATAGCGAGCGTTGTGATCGGGTCGTCGATCATAACGACATTCCACAGCGGTCCTCGTTATGCAGGCATTTCCCTGCTAGGGATAACTGGCTTCGTCGTTGCGGCTGCAATGGGACTTGCATGGGCCGTTGCCATTCTGCGATCAGGACGGTTCTGATAGCTGACTGGCGTAAAGATGTTAAACGCACTCCTTCGGCAAACCAGCACCGGGTTTCGTAGATTCGCGCACAGCCTCAAGCAGTGTTCTGCCGTGTCGACACCGCCAGCCGGGCTGGCCATCCAGCTTCCCGCCAAAGGCACCTGTATAGCAGGTAGGCGTTATCGCCGCCAATGCACGGCGACAGGACGAAGCACGTCAAATGCCCGATGCGCTCTTTGCGTGCCTTCGGGCCAGCGCGCAAGAGTCGAGCCGCTGCTCCGAAATACTCGTACGATAAGGCTCGGTCGGCGGATCAGGTGCAGCAATACGATCCGGCTGCGAGAGCAATTCACACCGCGCCTGCTGACGCATGACATCCGGCATCAGTGTGCTTGCCCAAATGTCAAATTGTGCGGCCAGCCAAACGGAGCTGGCCGAATTCCAGTATCAAAGCACGAAGAAACACCGACTGGTCGGTATCCAGATTGACCTGTATCAACGGTGCGCAATTATCGGGCAGCTATAAGAATGAAGAAACCACATGCCACTGAGCTTGTGTCGAATACGTGAGCGACGACGCGAACTCACCCCTTCCTTTCAACCATGCCATGCGCAAACAAGCGGTTCCCTGCGAACGCCTGAGGCGACACGCTTGCACGCTCCGTGCAGCCGTCGTTGTGTTCGTGCTGTCGCTGTCCGGCTGCATGTCGCTCGCGCCTCAATACGAACGCCCTGCCCTGCCCGTGCCCGCTTCGTGGCCCAACGATGCACCCGACACAAGCCCGGCGTCTGCCGTCAACATGGACTGGCTCGACTACTTCCCCGACCCAACGCTTCAGTCGCTGATCGCGCAGGCGCTCGCGCAAAGCCGTGACCTGCGCATTGCCGTGCAGCGTGTCGAAGAGGCGCGCGCCATCTACGGCGTGCGCCGGGCTGATCAATTCGCCACCGTCGACGCGGGTGCGTCGTATGTCCGCTTCCGTGCACCGGGCGGCCTTCTGGGCAGCGGACCGTTCATCGGCGGCGGCTATAGCGTGAGCCTCATGGAAAGCAACTGGGAACTCGACTTCTGGGGGCGCGTGCGCAACCTCAAGGACGCCGCGCTGGAAAATTTTCTGGCCAGCGATGCGTCGCGGCGCGCCACGACACTTAGCCTCATCGCGCAGGTCGCGGACAGTTACCTGGTTCTTCGCGAGTTCGACGAGCGCATTGCCATTGCGCGCCAGACGATCGCGAGCCGCACGGAGTCGCTGCGCATCTTCCGGCGCCGCTTCGAGGTCGGCGCTATATCGAGACTCGACCTGACGCAGTCGGAAATATTGCTTGAGCAGGCGCAGACGCTCGCCGCGCAACTGGAGCAGGCGCGTGCGGCTGACGCTCACGCGCTCGACGTGCTCGTGGGCGCGCCCGCGCAACTGTCGCCGCCATCGCAGCTTGACGACGACAGCGTGCGGGCCGATCTGGCTGCCGGCCTGCCCTCGCATCTTCTGGAGAACCGCCCGGACATCGTGGCCGCCGAGCATCAGTTGCGCGCCGCCAACGCCAACATCGGCGCAGCGCGTGCCGCGTTCTTCCCACGCGTCACGCTCACCAGCTCGATCGGCAGCAGCAGCACCGCCCTTCACGACCTGTTCGCGGCGGAAACGGGCTCCTGGATTTTTCTGCCGAGCGTGTCGTTGCCCATATTCGACGCAGGCCGCAACCGCAGCAACCTGCAACTCGAAGAAGCGCGCCAGAAGGAGGCCGTAGCGCAGTACGAGAAGATAATTCAATCCGCGTTCCGTGACGTCGCCGACGCCTTGTCGGCCCGCGACTGGCTCGCCGATCAGGTGCGGTCCGCGCGCGCCACGCTCGGCGC
Source organism: Paraburkholderia azotifigens (assembly GCF_007995085.1). Lineage (GTDB taxonomy): Bacteria > Pseudomonadota > Gammaproteobacteria > Burkholderiales > Burkholderiaceae > Paraburkholderia > Paraburkholderia azotifigens. The sequence goes on along the minus strand of NZ_VOQS01000005.1, from coordinate 736,450 downwards.
GCAGACCGAACGTGCGCGGCTCGCCAGGCTTCGCTATGACAACGGCGCGACGCCGTTCCTCGAGGTGCTCGACGCGCAGCGCGACCTGCTGAACGCGCAGCAGCAGCTCGTGCAGATTCGTCGCGCGCTGCTGTCGAGCCGTGTTGCGCTCTACGCTGCGCTCGGCGGCAACATGGAGCGCGAGGCCGCAGCCGATCATACGCCCTCGGCAGCAAATCATCCGACATCACAGGTCCCGTTGCAATGAACGTTGCCATCACAAGCAAACAGATCATCGTCGCCACCGCGCTGCTCCTCGCTGCGGCAGGCGGCTATTTTGCGTGGACCCGTTTGCACGACGTTGGACCTGGCGACGCGTTCGCGAGCGGCAACGGCCGCATCGAAGCCACCGAGATCGACGTGGCCACAAAACTCGCCGGGCGCGTCGACGGCATATATGTCGATGAAGGCGACTTCGTGAGAGCGGGCCAGTCACTGGCGAAGATGCAGGTCACCGTCCTGGAGGCCCAACTCGACGAAGCGCGCGCCCAGCATCAGCAGGCCATCAACAACGCGGCAAGCATCGAAGCGCAGGTCACGCAACGCGAGAGCGACAAAGCGGCGGCGCAGGCGATGGTGGCGCAGCGCGAAGCCGAACTCGACGCCGCGCAACGCAAGCTCGCACGCTCGGAGACGCTGTCGCAGGAAGGCGCGTCGTCGATGCAGGAACTCGACGACGACCGCGCCCGGATGCGCAGCACCGAAGCAGCCGTGAACGCCGCCAAGGCGCAGGTCGCAACGGCCGTGGCCGCCATCGACGCGACCCGTGCGCAACTCGTCGCGGCACGCTCGATGGTGGTCGCCGCTCAGGCCACCATTGCGCGGGTCAACGCCGACATCGTCGACAGCGAGCTTGTCGCGCCGCGCGACGGCCGCGTACAGTACCGCGTCGCGGAGCCTGGCGAAGTGCTCGCAGCGGGTGGAAAGGTCCTCAATATGGTCGACCTCTCCGACGTCTACATGACCTTCTTCCTGCCCGAGCCGGTAGTCGGCAAGGTCGCGCTCGGTGCCGAAGCACGCGTGATTCTGGATGCCGCGCCCAACTACGTGATTCCGGCCACGGTCTCGTTCGTCGCGAGTACCGCGCAGTTCACGCCGAAGACCGTAGAAACCGCAAGCGAGCGCCAGAAGCTGATGTTTCGCGTCAAGGCGCGCATCAGCCGCGAGTTGCTGCTCCGGCATCTGAAGCTGGTCAAGACGGGACTGCCCGGTGTGGCATGGGTTCGGGTCGATCCTAATGTCGCCTGGCCCGAAAATCTCGCGCTCCGGGTTCCGCAGTGAGCACGATTGCATCCGGCGCCGCGAGCGCTTTACGCAACGATCAGGCAAGCTGCCTTCCCGTCGTCCGGCTGCACGACGTAATCCTTCGCTACCGAAAGACGGTGGCGCTCGATGGCGTGACGCTCGACCTTCCAGCAGGGCGCATGGTCGGCCTGATTGGGCCCGACGGTGTAGGCAAGTCGAGCCTGCTCGCATTGGCTTCTGGCGCCCGCAAGGTGCAGCAGGGTACGGTCGAGGCCTTGGGCGGCGACATGGCGTCGGAGCGGCACCGTAACCGCGTTTGTCCGCGTATCGCCTACATGCCGCAGGGTTTGGGCAAGAATCTGTACGCCACACTGTCGGTTGACGAGAACCTGCAGTTCTTCGCCCGGCTGTTCGGCCACGACGCGGCAGAACGCCGCCACCGCATCGACAGCCTTACGCGCAGCACGGGACTCCATGCGTTTCTCTCGCGCCCAGCCGGCAAGCTCTCCGGCGGCATGAAGCAGAAGCTCGGCCTGTGCTGCGCGCTGATTCACGACCCGGACCTGCTGATTCTCGACGAACCCACCACCGGCGTCGACCCCCTTGCCCGCGCACAGTTCTGGACCCTGATCGCACGCATCCGCGAAACGCGTCCCGGCATGAGTGTGATCGTCGCGACAGCGTACATGGACGAAGCACAGCGCTTCGACTGGCTCGTCGCGCTCGATGCCGGACGCGTGCTTGCCACGGGAACGCCTGCGGCGCTGCTCGAACAGGCGGCCGGCAAGACGCTGGAAGAAGCCTTCATTGCGCTGCTGCCAGAGGAAAAACGCCGAGGCCACCAGCCGGTCCGGATTACTCCGCTGCAGGCAGGCGACGACACGGTCGTCGCGATCGAGGCTCATGACCTGACGATGCGCTTCGGCGACTTCATTGCCGTCGACCACGTGAGCTTTCGCATCCGCAGAGGCGAGATATTCGGCTTCCTCGGCTCCAACGGTTGCGGCAAGTCGACCACGATGAAGATGCTGACAGGCCTGCTGCCCGCAACAGAAGGCACTGCCACACTGTTCGGCCGCCCTGTCGATCCAGACGATATCGACACGCGCAAGCGCGTCGGCTACATGTCGCAGGCGTTCTCGCTGTATGGAGAACTGACCGTGCGCCAGAACCTCGTGCTTCACGCACGCCTGTTCCATGTGTCGGAAAGCGAGATTCCCGCGCGCGTCGATGAAATGGTGAGCCGTTTCGGCCTCGCCGACGCGCTTGACACCTTGCCCGTGAGTCTGCCCCTCGGTGTCCGGCAGCGCCTGTCGCTTGCCGTGGCGATGGTGCACAAGCCGGAACTGCTCATTCTCGACGAGCCGACTTCCGGCGTGGACCCGATTGCGCGCGACAGTTTCTGGCAACTGATGCTTGACCTCGCCCGGCGGGACCGCGTGACGATTTTCATCTCGACGCACTTCATGAACGAGGCCGAGCGGTGCGATCGCATATCGCTGATGCACGCGGGCAAAGTGCTCGCAAGTGACGCGCCGGCCGCGCTGGTGCTTGCGCGTGGCGCCGCGACGCTCGAAGAGGCGTTCATCGGCTATCTGATTGAGGCGGGCGGAGAGCCCTCCGCAGAAGCGGCATCCCCGGCGGCGGTGATGCCCGTGCCTGATGAAACCACAGCCGCCGCACCCAGGCAGCACGCCTTCAGCGCCGGGCGGATGCTCAGCTACATGTGGCGCGAAGCGCTGGAGTTGCGCCGCGACCCCGTGCGCGCCACGCTCGCACTGCTGGGCTCGCTCGTGCTGATGTGCGTGATGGGCTTCGGCATCAACATGGACGTCGAAAACCTCAGCTTCGCCGTCCTCGACCGTGACCAGACCGAGTTGAGCCGCGACTACACGCTGAACATCTCCGGCTCGCGCTACTTCATGGAGCAGATGCCGCTCGTTGACTATTACGACCTGGACCAGCGCATGCGTAGCGGCCGGCTTTCGCTCGCGATCGAGATTCCACCCAACTTCGCGCGTGACCTGCTCCGCGGCAGGCACGTCGAGATCGGCGCATGGATCGACGGCGCGATGCCGCAGCGGGCCGAAACAATACGCGGCTACGTGCAGGGCATGCACACCGCCTGGCTCGTCGAACAGGCACGGCATCGACTGGGCGCAGCTCCTGCAGCGCAGTTGGACATCGAGACGCGCTTTCGCTACAACCCCGACGTAAAGAGCCTGCCCGCAATGGTGCCCGCGATCATTCCGATGCTGCTCCTCATGCTGCCCGCCATGCTGACTGCGCTCGCAGTCGTGCGCGAGCGAGAGCTGGGGTCCATCGTGAATCTGTATGTCACGCCCGTCACGCGCACGGAGTTCCTGCTTGGCAAGCAGATTCCCTATGTGCTGCTTGCCCTGCTCAATTTCCTGCTGATGACCTTGCTCGCGCGATTCGCGTTCGACGTGCCTGTAAAGGGCAGCTTTTTGACGCTGCTTGCCGCAGTGGTGATTTTCAGTATCGTCGCGACCGGCTTCGGGCTGCTCGCGTCAACGTTCACGCGCAGCCAGATCGCGGCCATCTTCCTGACGATAATCGGCACGATGGTGCCAACCATCCAGTTCGCCGGATTGATCAATCCGCTCTCTTCGATGGAAGGCAGCGCCCGGTTTATCGGACAGATCTATCCCGCCACTTACATGTTCACGATCAGCCGCGGCGTATTCAACAAGGCACTCGGGTTCCAGGATCTGCAGATGCAGTTCTGGTCGTTGCTCATCGCCATACCCGTGGTGATGATCGCGACCATCGCGATGCTGCGCAAGCAGGAGACGTGACAATGCGCAGGCTCTCGAACATCTATCGGCTCGGCGTCAAGGAACTGTGGAGCCTGCGGCGCGACCCCATCATGATCGTGCTGATCATCTACACGTTCACCGTCTCGATCTATTCGGCCGCCACCGCACAGCCGGACACGTTGCACAAGGCGCCGATCGCAGTCGTGGACGAGGACGCCTCGCCGCTGTCGGCGCGCATCGTCGCGGCGTTCTTCCCGCCACAGTTCGTCACGCCCGTGCTGATTACAGCGGCGGAGGTGGACCGGGGCCTTGACACCGGCAAATACACGTTCGCGCTCGACATTCCGCCCAATTTCCAGCGCGACGTGCTCGCCGGCCACCCCGCCGTCATCCAGTTGAATGTCGACGCGACGCGGATGAGCCAGGCCTTTACGGGCAGCGGTTATGTGCAGCAGATCGTAAGCGGCGAGGTCGATGGTTTCGCGCGGCGCTACCGCACCACCGCGTCGCTGCCCGTGGACATCGTGATGCATATGCGCTTCAATCCGAATCTCGAACATGTGCGGTTCGGCGCACTCATGGAGATCATTAACAGCGTCACGATGCTCTCGATCATCCTCACCGGCGCAGCGCTGATCCGGGAGCGCGAGCACGGCACCATCGAGCATCTGCTGGTCATGCCCGTGAGCCCGGCGGAGATCATGCTTTCGAAGGTCTGGTCGATGGGGCTGGTCGTGCTGGCCGCCGCCGCATTCTCGCTGACGTTCATTGTGCGCGGCGCGCTACGCGTGCCGGTGGAAGGGTCCGTGGCGCTTTTCATGCTGGGTGCGGCGCTGCACCTGTTCGCCACGACGGCGATGGGAATCTTTCTCGCAACGCTCGCACGCAGCATGCCCCAGTTCGGCATGCTGATCGTGCTTGTGCTACTGCCGTTGCAAATGCTATCGGGCAGCGTGACACCGCGCGAGAGCATGCCGCAGATTGTTCAGGACATCATGCTCGCGGCGCCGACGACGCATTTCGTCGAACTAGGGCAGGCGATACTGTACCGTGGTGCAGGAATCGACGTGGTGTGGAAACCCTTCTTCGCATTGTCAGCAATCGGCGTCACGCTGTTTGCCTTGTCGCTGCGCCGGTTCCGCAAGACCATCAGTCAGATGGTATAGCCCGTCATCGGGGCTGTGCTACTGATGTACCAGGCCTCGCGCCGTTCTGGCAGGACGGCTGGCGTAGAGTCAGGGTTGTGACTGACATGACGCCCATCGGGCAGAAAAATGCCACATCGTGAAGTCGTGATGATGAGCGGCCAGCCACGTGGCGATGGGTGTCGACGCCCGGCCCGCCCATACAGGCGTGCCGACTACAACCATGTCATATGGCAGCGGGCGATGTTTCATCGGCTGCAGGCGCGCCGAATGCCCGAATAACGTATTGGCGATAGAGCGGACAAAACCGGCAATACCCCGGCGTGACGAGGTATCTCTTCATAAACGCGCTCAAGGTCGGCATCAAGTTTGTCGGCAAGTCGTCGCCCTGCGAACTCCGCAGTCGTCTCAGTGCGTGAATAGCAAATGATCGGGATGCGGCGTTCGGTCTGCATGGCTCCCCCACCCGTTCGCGTGTGCTGATTCGATTGCAGCATATCGATGCGAGCATTGTGAACGCTGACTCCTATTAAGGAGCTTCAGGCACGCAAAGCGTCGGTGGGAGCTACCAGACTTCGGATGGGCATTCGATGTTTTTACCAACGACAGACACACATCTGCTCCCGCTGGATGTAGACGCATCCTGACACGTCAAGGCACGTTCAACGCATGGATCTGACGTCCATGTCAGAGATGTCCCGTCGAATGCGCCATATCGGTGGCCAAGCAGAAATGCGGCACAGATTACCGCAGACGCTGTCACCAGCGAAAACGCCAGCCGCTCGAAAATGGGAAGATGACGATACATGACGTACTCCATAAAATCCGCGGCAAGTCCTTGGCAAAGTGCAAAAGTGCCAGCTGCAGCGAATACATGGTGTGTGACCCATAGCGTTGTGATACTGACGCAGATCAGCGTTTTCGATATCTATCTCAGACGCTCAGGGATCCATTGGATCGTGTCGATATTGCGCGGCGGCAGTCAGGCCGTTGAGTTCCATCACCGCGATCTGCCGCCCGCCAAATCAAGCACCCGATTTGAGAATGCCGTGCGCAGGTCGCTCATCAACAAGTCGCGACCGATGCGGACAAAACGAGTCATGCTCACTCGTCATGCGCGGCAGGCACGGGACGTCGCTTATTGTCGGGTGTCAGGAAGCTGTTCGTTCGCGCGTGCCCGCTCCCGCACTGTTGTCAAGCTCTCAATACTCTCAGCGGCCGCCCCTGCGTCGAAAACGCGTTCGACGTCCGTGACGGCGAGGCTTGTGACGTCCTCTCCTGCTTCGTTTTCGTTGATCTCCGACACTATCACCGAGTTATCTTCCCTCTTCGGTCGGGACTCCTTTTTCGCGTCAAACCAGCCGACCTCGGCACGTAGTCTCGCAGCAAATGACTTCCACCCGCGCCCGTTCCCCTTGAAGAGTTGCTCACGAACACTAGCGGCAAACGCGTTTCGATCAAGCGGATCTGTGAGGAGCCACTGAGGCCACAGGCAAAACGCACGGAGCGTGCAAGTGATGAAGTCTTCGATCAGCATCGTGCGATCCAGGTATTCCAGCACAGGCTCGTCTTCGAGGATCGGATTGCGGTCGACAAGCTCCCCGATAGTCAGCGGAGCCGGCCGCATCTCGCGGATGCGGGTGGTCACTTGAAGGACCCGGCCGAGATAGTGCAGCAGGATACGTCGTTCGAATGCGTCTTTCATGGTTTATTCCACTGGTTGCGTCTACGGCGCGCGGCCAGCACCTACTTGCGGCCTTGCGTCTGGACAGCCCATCGGCACGGCAACGCCTGAATTAACATGCCGTCAGGGAAGCCACAAGCCTGGGTACGACATGCCTGACCCGCGAGCCTTCAAACAGGCACGCTCGCGAGTTTCCGGTCGATAAACTCCCGAGCCTGCCTCTGGCCGTAGTTTTGGGCACCACTGTACGAGATGAAGTCGGTCCGCTCATCAACGCTTGTCACTGGTGTAGCAACGTCGTCAACAGATCGGACTGACCACGAGACGTTAAAGTGCCGACGGGGCATGCAACTCAGCGAAATCACCGGGCTGATCGATACCCGCACATGGATCGGATATCCGCGGTAGGGCTCACACAGATTACCCATTGACCCTCCGGGCAATATGCGCAAGTGTTCGGCAGATGCATTGTTCAACGTGTCTCGCATGATGTACTTTCCATAGCCCCTGCAGATACCGATGCCCGATTACACGTGCAGCGGGGTCTGTACTGAACCGCTACGCTCGCGGTTCTGCTCACAACGGATGATGCTAGCCAATAACGCCAGATCCTGACCGAGCGCCCCGATCACGTCGTCGAGCGAAAGTACGCCAACGATGTCCTGCTCCGCGTTCGTGACGGGAAGTCGACGTATCCCGTGACACGACATGGTTTGCATCGCTTCGGCCACGTCCGCGTCGGCGTCGACAGCCACCACATAAGGGGTCATCACATCCGTAACTAATAGTTCTTTTGGAGAAATGGTGCGCGTCACGGCCTTCAACACGATATCCCGGTCAGTTACGATCCCGGCGATCCGGTTGGTCGAACCGCCGCTCGTCACAACCAGCGTACCGACGTGCTGGTCGCGCATCTGCGTTGCGGCTTCCTGCAAATTGCAGGACATGGGAATATGGACCGTGCCAAGACTACAAATATCTTTGACTTTCACGATTACCTCCTGCAAACGATGCGCGGTTATCGTATCGCCGCACATTGACAATCTCGCTCGACCGCCGCCTGTCAGGCGCAACCTTCGATAGCAAGAATCACGCTCCTTGATTCGTAGCCGAGGCGTGCACCCACGGAGGCGGTCTAGAAATGATCTGGTTGCCGGACATGGCAGACTGCCCCTCGGGTTGATGATTCGAGTATGCGTGGCGTCCAGCCTTCTGGATTGACTCATGTCAACGGCGTTGATTGGCGGTGTGTTCACACGGGGCTGGGTAAGGCGTTGGACCAGTCGGAGATACTCAAGGAATACCTGGAGCGCAGCCTGCAGTTGCTTCGCAAAGCGTGGCAAGCAAATAGCTCGATTGGCACAGGTGGTGTGGAACCTTCAAGACGCGTCTTTCCAGGAAGAGGTGCCAGATCAACTGAAAATTGAACGCAGCGGTTTCCGCGTTGACACCATCCGCTCGCCCACTTTGTCTACGGGAAGGTGAACGTTATTGAGAACGGGGTGTCTTGACATGCGCCATAGCGTGTCTCCTGGCGCGAGACAAGCTTACTGCTTTCGTCTGTTCCAATTCTGAAAGTATTGCTGACGGTGGCGCACCTGGTGTTTCCGGTATTGAACTGGTCATTGGCGAACGTAACCAGGAGACTGTTCGCCGAATTGCTCGCGACGCTTGCCGGGTTATATCAGAAGCTCGATCCGTGCAATTGCTTCAATCCCGGCATCGGCAATGCGTCGAAGTTTGCGGCTTATCGCAAGTCACAAAGTGAGTGACAAAGTAAGTCACAAGCGGTGAGCGAACCGGTAGTTTAAGCGTCGTGTGACCACAGGCACGGGCGACATACGCTGTCCCCGTTTTCAGATTGGACCATAGTGGCTGGCATTGCTTCCGATGCATGCGGCAGATCGCGGTCCTGCCAGCGGCGGCGACTCGCGATCTGCCGGTTCACGCTACTTGCCTTGCGCTCACTTCTTCCCATCGACCACCGCGACCACCTCGTCGCGCGTGTACTCCTTATTCGCAAGCGCGCCCGCTGACGTCTTTGCGAGCACGGCATCGAGTTCGCCCGGCTTCACTTCGAGAACCGGCATGCGGATATCGTGTGGCACCTTCTTGCCGGCCAGGATCTGCTGCGTGACCCAGAACGCGAACGTCGATGCGCCCGGCGGAATCGTCACCGACATCGTCTCGTAGCCGCCCTTCTTCTGATCGGCCCACCATGCAAGCTCTTCCTGACGGTTGCCGAGAATGATGATCGGCGTCGGCCGTCCTGCGGCCTTGATCGCCTGCGCGGCGCCGAATCCGTCGCCGCCCTGGGTGACGACGCCATCGATCTTCGGCAACGTCGGCAAAATACCCGCGACCTGCTTTTGCGCGACGGTCTGCGTCCAGTCGCCATGCACCGAGCCGACTATTTTCAGCCCGGGATACTTTTTCAGTTCATCCACGACGCCCTGGTGAATCTCGTCGTCCACCGAGACGCCCGCGAGCCCCCGGATTTCCAGCAGGTTGCCCTTGCCGTTCAAACGCTTCGCCAGATAATCGACCTGCATGCGGCCCATACCCTGAAAATCGACCGCGATGCGGTATGCGCACGGCTCGGTTGCGATTCCGTCGAACGACACGACCGTCACGCCCGCGCCGCACGCCTGCTTGATTACGCCGTTAAGCGCGGTCGGCGAAACCGCATCGACGGCAATCGCCTTGTAGCCTTGCAGGATCAGATTCTGGATCTGCTGGACCTGCTCGGTCGCCTGGCTTTCAGCCGTCGTGAAGCTGGGCGCGGCCGCAACGACCTTCTGCTTCACCGCGGGATCGGCCACGTTCGACCAGCTCTTGAGCATCTGCTGGCGCCAACTGTTGCCTGCATAGTTGTTCGACAGCGCGATCTTCATCGCCGACGTATCGCCCGTTGCAACCTGCGCCGATGCGCCCACCGATGCCGCGGCCAGACACAGCGCCACCGCGATTGCTGTCATCTTCATGTTCGTCTCCGGGTTTTGATGTTGTGAGTTTCACCGCCCCGCGCCGCGCACAGCGACGTGAAGCGAATAGATGGACGAGGTCGCCGCGATAAACAGGCGATTGCGGTTGATGCCGCCGAACGTGAGATTCGCGACGACCTCGGGGATCAGGATCTTGCCGAGCAGCGCCCCGTCCGGCGCATAGCAATGCACGCCGTCTTCCGCGCTGGTCCACACGTTGCCGTGCTCGTCCACGCGCATGCCGTCCGGCACGCCGCTTCGCATTTCGATGAACACGCGACCGTTGCGCAAACGACCCTCGCCCGCCACATCGAACACGCGAATATGACGCGGCGCCTCGTCGTCGTGAGAAGCCGCCGAATCGGCGATATAGAGGCGCGATTCGTCCGGTGAGAACGCGAGGCCGTTCGGCTTCACGAAGTCGTCGCTGACCAGTTCCACCCGCGTGGTGTCGGGCGAAATGCGGTAGACGTTGCAGCGGCCGATCTCGCTCTGCGCGCGATACCCTTCGTAGTCGCTCAGAATTCCGTAGTCAGGATCGGTGAACCAGATGTTGCCGTTCGAATCGACAATGACATCGTTCGGCGAATTCAGGCGCTTCCCTTCGAAGTGCGACGCAAGCACGGTCACGCTGCCGTCGTGTTCGGTGCGCGTCACGCGCCGCGCGCCGTGCTCGCAACTGACGAGCCGGCCTTCACGATCGCGCGTGTTGCCGTTGCTGTAGTTCGACGGCGCGCGGAACACGCCCAGGCCCATGCCCGGCGCCCAGCGCAGCATCCGGTTGTTCGGTATGTCGCTCCATATGAGCAGGTCGGTCGCCGGGAAATACACCGGCCCTTCGGCCCACAGGCATTCATCTGTCAGGCGGCTCAGGAATGCATTGGGCTGAAGCAGCAGTCTGAAACGCGGATCATGCACTTCGTAGTCGCTGGATTTCATCTCCCCTCTCGTTCTTGACGTGAATCGGAAAAGCGATTGGCACCTCTTCACCGCACCGCCTTTCCGCCGGCCGCGACGGTCACCGCGACGATGAGCACGCCATAGACGATCGATCGCACGCCCGCATCCGCGCCGAGCGCGTTGAGCGCGGCGTTCGTGAGAAACAGGAACATCGACGCGCCCCACACGCCGACGATCGTCGCCTTGCCGCCGGCGACCAGCGTGCCGCCGATCACGACCACGGCAATCGAAATCAGCATGTACTCGACGCCCATGTCGAGCGACGCGCCGCCCGAGGTCGCCGCGAGCAGAAGCGCCGTGAGCGCCGCGATCATCGAGCACAGCACGTACGCGAGGCAGCGCGTACGATGCACGTCGACGCCCGCGAGCCACGCGGCCCGTGCGTTCTGTCCGATCGCCGACAGCTTGCGGCCGTACACCGCGCGATGCAGCAGCACCGCCAGCGCGACCGACAGTGCAAGCGCAAGGAGCGCGATATACGGCACGTTCAGGAAGCGGCCGGTCGCGAACGCGCCGAGCGCGGGCGGCGGCGGCGGAAGCTGCCGCCCTTGCGTGATCGCGATCGACTGGACGATGAAACTCGACGACAGCGTCGCGATGATGGGCGGAATGCGCAGCAGCCTGATCAGCATGTAATTCGCAAGGCCCACCGCGCCACCGGCGCCGAGCGCGGCCGCGACGCCGATCACGATTCGCCCGTTCGCCCCGCCCATGACGTGCATGCCGATCACGCCCGCGAGCGCGATGGTCGACGGCACCGACAGGTCGATGTTGCCGACGCCCGACGTGATCACGAGCATCTGCCCGAGACCGACCAGCACCATGAACACGCCGTAGGTGAGCGCCGTCTGCGCGACATTGCCGGCTATGCCGAAGCCGAACACGCCGACGATGCCGAACCACACCAGCACCGCGCCGACGAACGACCACGCCCACGGCGCCTGAACGCTGCGCAAGCGCGACCACGCGGTTTCGTCTGCGCCGATTGCCCTGCCGGTTAGCTGCGATTTCATTGGCGCTCCCCGCGTTGCAGCAGCACGCGCAACGACAGCACGACGACGAGGATCGCGCCTTGCATGCCGACCTGCCAGTCCGCCGAGATATTGAGGAAGGCGAGGAACGACGCCGCGAGCGTCAGTGTGATTGCACCGAGCACCGCGCCGATCACCGACACGCGCCCGCCGATGAATTCGCCGCCGCCGAGTATCACCGCCGCGATGGACAGCAGCGTGTAGCGCAGCGCCAGATTCGCGTCGGCGGAAGTCGTGAGGCCGAGCAGCGACAGACCCGACAGCACGCCGAAGATGCCCGCGACTCCGTACAGCGTCGCCTTACTGCGCACGAGCGACCAGCCGAAGCGGCGCATCGCGCGCGGATTGCCGCCCGCGCCACGGATGCGAACGCCGGCCGAGGTGCGCATCAACAGCACGTGCCCGATGATCGCGACCACCACCGACCACACGATCGGCGCCGCGATGAACGGTGTCTGATAGTTCATCGCCGTGCCGATCCAGCCGGGAGTCGTGCCGCCCGGCGAAGGCAGCAGCACGATCGCAAGGCCGCTCCACACGAACGACAGACCGAGCGTGACGACGATCGACGGTATCTGCCGCAGCTCGATCAGCGCGCCGACTGCTGCATACGCGAGCACGCAGCCGATCAGCGCGAGCACACCGAGCCACGGTTCTTTAACCAGCAGCGTCGCGCCGATGCACGCCACCAGACTCACGAAAGAACCGATCGACAGATCGAGGTCGTTCACGGTGATGATCGCGAGCTGCGCGAGCGTCGCGAGTACGATCGGCACCGCCAGATTGAGCAGCAGACTGGAGCCGAAATAGCTCATCACCGCGGGCTGCATGATCAGGATCGGCACGAGCACCGCGATCAGCGAGATTGCAGGAAGCAGCGCGCGCAGGCGGGCCTGCGTGCTCTGAATGGAAAAGTGCGCGGGAGTCATGCGGCCTGCTCCTCGAAGCTTGCTGCAAGCAGTGCTTCTTCCGTGCATTCGTCGGCTGTGAGCACGCGCGTGACGGCGGCCGAGCGGAATACATAGGTGCGGTCGCAATGCGACAGCTCATCGTTTTCGGTCGTGTACCAGATGAAGGTGCGGCCCTTTTGCGCTTCGTCGTGGACGAGCTGATAGATGTCGCGCTTCGTGCCGACATCCACGCCGCGAGTGGGATCGTCCATCAGGATCAGCACGGCGTCCGACGCGAGCGCGCGTGCGAACAGCACTTTCTGCTGATTGCCACCGGACAGCGACAGGATGCTCGCGCTCATCGGCGCGCCGCGTATGCCGATCTTCGCGCGCCACGCTTCGACGAGCGCGCGCCCGGCCGTGCGATCGACGAGACCGCGCTTCGACTTCGCTCCGCCGAAAAGCCAGCGCACGTCGAGGTTCTGCGCGATCGACCAGACCGGAAACACGCCGTCGCGGCCGCGATCGCCCGCGACGAAAGCGGCTTTCACGCGCCCTGCGCCGCGACGCGTCGCGGCCTCGTAGATCGACAGCAACGCTTCCGTCTGACCTTGGCCTGCGAGTCCCGCGAAGCCGACGATCTCGCCGCGCGACGCTTCGATCAAAGTCCGCTTATGCGCGCCGACATTCCAGCGGAAAGCGCGCTCGTCGCCGCGTGCGTCGCGCACGCGCGCGGCAGAAGGCGTCTTGTCCGCTTCGAGCTGCTGACCCATCGCCTGGATGATCGCCGCGTGGCTCACCGCGTCGCGCGGCAGCACGCCGACGATTCCGCCATCGCGCATCACGACCACACGATCTGCGACGCGCTCGATTTCACCCAGCATGTGCGTGATCAGCACGCACGTGATTCCCGATTGCGCCGCGCGACGCACGAATGCGAGCAGCTGATCGGCCGTATGCGCATCGAGCGACGACGTCGGCTCGTCGAGAATCACGAGGCGCACAGGCGCATCGGTCACTGTGAAGCCGCGCGCGATTTCCACCATCTGTTGCTGCGTGAGCGTCAGATCGGAAACCAGCTCATTGCCCTTCAGCCCATTGCCGGGAAAGATTTCGTCGAGCTTCTCGCGCATCAACGCGGTTGCCTTGCGACGCCATCCGGCCCCGCGCAATTGCGGATGCACAATCGTCATGTTCTCGGCGACCGTCAGGTTCGCGCACAGCGACAACTCCTGGAACACGCAGCGCACGCCCGCATGCCGCGCGGCGTTGGCGTCGTAATGCGGCGCCGGTTGTCCGTCCACGTCGATGCGTCCCTGAGTCGGCGCATAGACGCCCGCCAGCACCGCCATTAACGTGGATTTGCCCGCGCCGTTATGTCCCGCGATGCCGACGCATTCTCCGCGCATGAACGCGAAGTCGATGTCGCCCAGCGCGCGTACCCGGCCGAAGGTCTTGCCGATGCCGTCGAAGCGAATCAGCGCGCCCGGCTGACCGTTGCTTGATGTTGCGCCCATTCACATGCCTCCATGCGTGGCGTCGCGCACGCGCCCGATCGCGCCGGATCGGGCCTGAGCGCGCTTACTTTTTGTCGAGCAAGGCCACGGTCTGCGGCAACGTGTAGGTGACGTCGGCGATAGCGCCCTTCGGCGTCGCGGCGAGCTTCGCCGGCAACTCCTGTTGCGAGATTGCGAGCAGCGGTACGTTGATGGTCACGTCCTTCGGGATCTGCTTGCCCGCGAGAACCTGCTGCGCGACCCAGAACGCGAACGAGACCGCGCCCGGCGGGTTCGACAGCGAGCGCGACTGGTAACCCGTTTTCGTCTGCTCGCTCCACCATTCGAGTTCCGGATAGGTGCTGCCGATGATCATGGGCGGCGTGGGACGATTGGCCGCCTTGAACGCCTGCGCGATGCCGAACGACATCTCGCCTTCGGTCGCGACGCCGTCGACTTGCGGCAGCGTCGGGAGAATGCCCGCGACGGCCTTTTGCGCGACCGATTGCGTCCAGTCGCCGTTCACCGAGCCGACGAGCTTGAGGCCGGGATGTTTCTTGAGTCCGTCGAGCACACCCTCATGCATCAGGTTGTCGACGGAAATGCCGGCCACGCCCCGCACTTCGAGAATGTTGCCTTTGCCGTTCAACCGGTTCGCCAGATAATCGACGCCCTGCTCTGCCCAGCCCTTGAAATCGAAGTTCACGCGATACGCGCACGGTTCGTCGACGACGCCGTCGAACGACACGACGACGATGCCCGCCGCGCATGCCTTCTTGATCGTACCGTTGAGCGCGGTGGGCGATACGGCGTCGATCACGATCGCGTTATAGCCTTGCAGTATCAGGTTCTGCACCTGCTGCGCCTGTTCGGTCACCTGATTTTCCGCGGTTGTGAACGCGGGCGCGGCGGCAATCTGCTTGTCGCTCACCGCTTGCTGGGCAATCGCGTTCCAACTCTTGAGCATCGACTGCCGCCAGGCATTGCCGGCGAAGCTGTTCGATAACGCGATCTTCTTTTGCGACGTGTCGCCCGCAGCGACCTGCGCGTGCGCCGCGCTGCCGACCATGCATGCGGCGAGCGCGAGCGCGAGCGCGGCCCTGACCTTCATTCCCTTACGGAACATCGTGTCATCTCCTTTCGTTCTTCTTCGCGCGCCATGACTTGATCGACAACGCGCCGTTCGCCAGTCTGCGTTGATTCGTGCTGCGGTCAGGCCAATCGATTTTGGTCAGGCCACCGATTGCGGAGCCCAGTATAGCGACTGGTGTTAGCGTGTGCAATTCGAATCAGTTACCGGTAACGAATGGCGTTGCAGCAGGTGTGCCGGCAAGCACGCTCATCGTTTTTCGTCGCCGCCTCGCCGTGTCCTCGCCGTGTCCTGGCCGTCACGCGAGTGACATCGCATCATCGTGCGCGCTGCCAGCGTGCACCCGCGATTGCGCTGCGCTCAGCAACCGCCAGCGAAGATAGCTGCGATCCAGCGCGGCGATATCGCTGCACCCGAGCAGACCCAGCCCGCGATCCACTTCCGTTTGCAATATCTTGATCGCGCGCGCGGCGCCCGGCTGGCCGCCCGCGCCCAGGCCGTAGGTCGTCGCCCGTCCGAGCAGCACGGCATCGGCGCCCAGCGCCACGGCCTTCAGGATGTCGGAGCCGCGGCGGAACCCGCCGTCGAGCATTACAGCGAGCCGGCCGCGCACCTGATCGACGACTTCCGGCAGCACGTCCATCGCGGACACCGCGCCGTCGAGCTGCCGGCCGCCGTGATTCGACAGCACGATCCCGTCGACGCCGGCCTCGATCGCCCGCAGTGCGTCCGGCGCGCCCAGCACGCCCTTCACGACCAGGCGCTTGGGCCACAGATCACGCAGCCAGCGGATGTCGTCCCAGCACAGCGACGGATCGAGTTGCTGACCCAGCGTAATCGTCGCACCCTTCACGCTGGTCTGCCCCGGCGGTAACAGGTCGCCGAGATTCGCAAAGCGCGGCATCCCGCCCGGCCAAAGCACGTTGCTCATCCAGCGCGGGTGGCCCAGCACATCGAACTTGTTGCGCCAGTCGAGCATCAACGGCTTGATGTAGTTGCGCAGATCCCATTCGCGTTTGCCGAACACCGCGCTGTCCGTCGTGACGACCAGCGCTTCGATTCCGGCCGCAAGCGAGCGTTGCGCGAGCTTCGCGACGAACTCGCGCGTGCGATACATGTAGACCTGCATCCACACCCGGCCGCCCGCGCGTTGCACGACATCTTCGAGCGCAACCGTCGACGCGTTGCTCAGCACGAACGGAATGCCGGCCGCCGCCGCCGCGCTCGCGAGCTGCACATCGCCCTCGCGGAACATCAGTCCGCTGTAGCCGGTCGGGCCGATCATGAACGGCGACGCTGTGCGCTGACCGAGCAGCGTGCTGCTCTGGTTGCGGTGTTCGACATTGACGAGCGTGCGCGGCAAAAACGCGATTTCGTCGAACACGTCCCGATTGCGGCGCAGCGTCGCCTCGTCCTCAGCGCCGCCTTCGATGTATTCGAAACAGAAATTCGGCAGCCGCCTGCGTGCCATCGCGCGGAGATCGTCGATGCTGTGCGCGCGGTTCACGTCGCGGCCTGAATAAAGGCGGCGTTTCAATTCGGTTCTCCTCTTCTATTCGTCTCTGTACCGCGCATCGTTTCTCAGGTCACCACGCCGACCTGCCAGGGCACGAACTCGCTTTGCCCGTAGCCATGCAGCTC
This sequence comes from Paraburkholderia azotifigens, assembly GCF_007995085.1. GTDB lineage: Bacteria > Pseudomonadota > Gammaproteobacteria > Burkholderiales > Burkholderiaceae > Paraburkholderia > Paraburkholderia azotifigens. The sequence goes on along the minus strand of NZ_VOQS01000005.1, from coordinate 719,465 downwards.
GCTTTTCGAGCGCGTACCGGATGCGCAGTCGAGCATCATCCGGAAAATCGCTTCGCCCAGCTCGTCGATGCTAGCGCTTCCGTCGACAACGCCGCCGCAGTTGAGATCGATGTCGTCCTCCTGCCGTTCCCACAGCGCGGTGTTGGTCGCGAGCTTCAGCGAAGGCGACGGCGCGCATCCGTATGCGGAGCCTCGCCCGGTCGTGAAGCAGATCAGGTTCGCGCCCGAGGCGACCTGCCCCGTCGCCGACACGGGATCGTAGCCGGGCGAGTCCATGAATACGAAGCCCTTTGCGTCGACAGGCTGCGCATACTCGTACACCTCGACGAGGTTCGTCGTGCCGCCCTTTGCGACCGCACCGAGCGATTTTTCGAGGATTGTCGTCAAGCCGCCCGCCTTGTTGCCGGCCGACGGGTTGTTGTCGAGCGCACCGCCGTTGCGCGTGCAGTAGTCCTGCCACCACGCGATCCGCGCGAGCAGCTTGTCGCCCACCGCCTGGCTCGTGGCGCGGCGCGTCAGCAGGTGCTCGGCGCCGTAGATCTCCGGCGTCTCCGAGAGGATCGCGGTGCCGCCGTGCTGCACCAGCCGGTCGACTGCGGCGCCCAGCGCGGGATTCGCCGAAATGCCCGAATACCCGTCCGAACCGCCGCACTGAAGACCGACGCACAGATGCGACGCGGGCACGGGCACGCGTTCAACCCGGTTCGCGTCGGCGAGCATTTCTTTGACCAGCGCGACGCCGCGCTCGATCGTCTTGCGAGTGCCGCCACTGTCCTGAATCGTGAAGCTGCGCAGCTTCATCTCTTTGCCGGCCGGGCCAGCCGCTTCGAGCACGCCGTCGATCTGGTTGGTTTCGCAACCAAGTCCGACGAACATTACCGACGCGAAGTTCGGATGCACCGCGTAGCCGGCCAACGTGCGGCGCAATACAGCGATGCCTTCTCCCTGCATGTCGATTCCGCAGCCGAGTCCGTGTGTCAACGCGACGACGCCGTCCACGTTCGGGAAGTCGGCGAGCGCTTCGGGGCGCACGTCGCGCCTGAAGTGATCGGCGATCGCACGCGCGACCGTGGCCGAACAATTCACACTCGTCAGGATGCCGATGTAATTGCGGGTCGCGACGCGGCCGTCGTCGCGGCGAATGCCCATGAAGTGCGCGGGCTCGGCGACGTAGTCGGTGGGATGCGCGTCGACGCCGAACGCATGATCGCGCGAGAATTCGGACATGCCGAGGTTATGCACGTGAACGTGCTGGCCGCGCGCGATCGCTTCGCGCGCCACACCGATGATCTGGTTGTAGCGCTTGACCGGCTCGCCCTTCGCAATATCGCGCGTGGCGATCTTGTGGCCGGGCGGAACGAGTCCCGTCACGACCAGTCGCTCCGCGTCGATGCGCGTGCCAGGCAACAGCTGCCGGGTCGCGATGATCACATCGTCGTTCGGATGCAGACGAATCACCTGGGGCGCACTGCTAGCTTGAGTCAACATGAGGAAACCTCGAATGGAAAGGATTGCGGGGGCGGCTGCCAGCTACGTCAGATCGCTGAGCCCACACGCGTCGACACTTCTTCGGTATCGGAAGCAATGGACAGCGGTTCGATGCGGCCCACGATCACCAGATAGCTGAACGCGCCGAGAAAGCAGAAGCCACCGGCCACGACGAGCGGAATCGTGAACGAGCCCTTGGTCATGGCGACCATCACGCCGGTGAATGTCGTGATCACGATGCCGGCGAGGTTCGACGCAAAGTTCTGAATGCCGCCGATCGACGCGACATGGTCCGGCGTCGGCGCGACGTCGCCCGGCAGCGACCAGATGCTGGCCGCGGCGAACGCGAGGCTGCCGTACGCGATGCCGAAGAACGCGAGCATCAGATAAACGTTCGCCGTGAATGCCGACAGCGTGATCACCGACGACAGCAGCATGCCGCCCACCATGCAGGTCTTGCGCGCAGCGGTCAGGCTCCAGCCGCGCCGGAACAGCGCATCCGACACATAGCCGCCGAGCCAGCCGCCCGGGATCGAGATCAGCGCCGGAATCATCCCGAGCGTGCCGAGCGATTTCAGCGAGAAGCCGCGCGTCTGCACGAGATAGCTTGGAAACCACGTGATGAAAAAATAGATCACGAAATTCAGGCAGAAGAAGCCGAGCATCATTCCCCACAGCGTGCGGTGGCGAAACAGCGAGCCCCACGTGACGCGTTGGCGCTGTCTGGCGAGGCCCGGTGCGTTGGCGGCCGCATTCGAGCTGCCCGTATCGAGCGGCTCGGGGTTCCGGTAGATCACGAACCAGCCGAGAATCCACACCGCGCCAAGCGCACCGGTGATGACGAACGCCGCTTTCCAGCCGACCGTGCTGATGATCAGCGCGACGACGGGAATCGACAGCGCGGAGCCGACACGCGAGCCGCTATCGAAGATGCTGGTCGCGAGCGCGCGCTCCTTGACGGGGAACCACTGGCTCACGAGCTTCGCGCACGACGGATACGCGCCCGCCTCGCCGACGCCGAGCAGCAGCCGGCAGCCGAACATCCCCGCAACGCTGCTTGTAGCCGCGGTCAACGCGGTGAACACGGACCACCAGCCAACGGCGAGCGGCAACGCGATACGTGCGCCGACGCGATCGACGAACCAGCCGAACGGCATCTGCATCAACGCGTAGGTCCAGAAAAAGCCGCTCAGGATAAAGCCCATCTCCGCCGGTCCGATGCCCAGCGCCTTTTCGATCTCCGGCGCCGCGACCGCCAGGTTCGCGCGATCGATGTAGTTCACCGCGATCGCCAGAAAGCTTAGAAAAATCACCACCCAACGCATTTTGCGCATGACTCGTCTCCTCCTTTATCGAATATGGGACCGGTTCCCTGATCGCACGCAATGCGGGCGATTCGCGCGATTGCGGCGCGCAGCGCATCGCCGTTGCGCGGCACCCGTTCGCACGGCAGCAGCGTCAACGGCGTGGCGCCTCGGCCGGAGCGCACGCACAGCAGCACGACGAGCTTCGCCGTGCGGCACCCGCGCCGCGCGCCAGAATCCAACTGGCCTTACCAGATCCGACAAATTAAAATGCCGCTGGGTAAGTGGTCAAGCCAATTGTCGGAAAATCCGGGAAATCCCGGGTTGGACGAACGTCTGCTCTCGCGCCGCGTTGCTCGTTTGCGGGGAGCGCCCTTCGATCTACAATCGGCGCTCGCCCCAACGGCGCGTGCCCGCGCCACCTCGCCAGGAAAGCTTGTGACAGACAAACCCGCCGACCCTCGCCGCCTCTATCTGCAGATCGCGGAGAAGCTGCGCGATCTGATCGCGCAGCCGGAGTTCGCGCCGAACGGCCGCTTGCCTTCGGAGCGCGCACTCGCGACAGCGCTTGCGGTGTCGCGCCCGTCGGTGCGCGAGGCGCTGGTTGCACTGGAACTGGAAGGGCTGGTCGAAATCCGCATGGGCTCCGGCGTCTACGTGTGCGCAACGCCGCAGACGCACGGCAAGGAGCCCTTGTCGCGCGCCGAACTCGGCGACAGCCTGCTCGACATCATGCGTGCGCGCTGTGTGATTGAAGGCTCGATCGCGGCGAGCGTCGCACCGTTTTGCAAAGCGAAGGACCTGAAGCACCTGCGCGCGCTATACGACGAAATGCAGCGCGAAGTCTCGGCGGGACGGATTCCCGTCGCCGCCGACCGCGCATTTCATCTCGCGATCGCGCAGATGACCGGCAACGAGGTGCTGGTGCGCACCGTTAGTTCACTGTTCGATGCACGACACAGCCCGCTGTCCGAAAAGCTGCGCGGCCATTTCGAAAACGAGAGCACATGGGGCGCGGTGCCTGATGAGCATCGCTTGATCCTCGAAGCGCTCGAAGCGCATGATCCGATCCAGGCTCAGGCGAGCATGCAGCGTCACCTGAAGATGTCGCTGGAACGGGTGATCGCCGGCGGGCGGCCGAATGCGCAGCGGCGCTGAAAGCAACCGTCGATGCGCATCAACCGGCAGCCTGTCCGCTGTTCGCCATCGGCGGGCTCGATACTGCCGTGCGCATGGGGCTCCTCACGTTCCTGCCATTTCTGCTCAAGGCAAAAGGCGTATCGCCACAACTGACGGGAACGGCCCTGGCGCTTGCCTACATCGGCGGTGCGGCCCGGCAAGTTCGTTTGTACGTGTAGCGCATGGTCAAGCGGTGCGCCCGCGTCTCGCTTTACGGCAAAATGCGATCGCACGACACCGCACGCCAGTAGCCGAACTGACCTGTGACACCCTCCCGGCGTTTGCAGACGCGCGCCGCTGCCACGAGCACTGCATTCCCGGCTCAACCACGCGCCTTTGCAATTTTCGGAAGCGACTGCAGTTCGCGAATGATGTTAATCAGTCGAAGCAAGGCGGGATGGTTATAGCGACGACTACTGTAGTAGATATGCAAGGGATCCTCCGCGCAGGCATGCTCTTCCAGGACCACTTTCAGAGTACGCCGCGCAAGTTCGTCAGCGATCCGGGCCTCCAGAACATACGCTATCCCCATTCCGGCTTTGCATGCGCTGATCGTCGTCACGGTGTCGTTGATCGTAATGGCTCCTGGCACCCGGATAGACTTTTTTTTCCCGGCAACGTCGACTTCCCAGCGGTAGCTGGAATTGTCGCCGAGCAGAAGTTGCAGGCAATGGTGGTTCACGAGTTCGCGGAGTTGGCGAGGCGTACCGTGCTTCTTCAGATACGCGGGCGACGCAACCATCACCCATCGCTGCCGGCGAGTGAGGGGCACTGCGATCATGTCTTCCGGAACATGATGACCGTAGCGAATTCCAGCGTCGTAGCCTTCCGCGACGATATCGATCGGACGATTGTCGACAACCACCGTGAGCTGCACCCCGGGACAGACTCGTGCGAATTCCGGCAATGCCGGTGCGATCAGCAGGTGAGCCGCATCTGCGAAAACATTCAGGCGAAGAGAGCCTAGTCTCGCCGTTCCAGGCGCTTCGAAGCTTTCGAGTGCGGAGCCGATCTGGTTGAACCCGTCCTGCAACCGCGAAGCGAGATCGAGCCCCGTCTCCGTAGGCGACACCGCCCTGCTCGTGCGGTTCAGCAGCTTCGCACCGAGCCGATCTTCCAGCCGCCGCATTGCGTGACTAACAGCCGAGGGCGTCTGTCCTGCTTCAATGGCGGCGAGCCTGAAGCTTCCGCATCTGACTATGGCGAGAAACAGCTTCAGGTCGGCGAAGTCGATGCGGTCGTTCTTTGACATGGTGAATGCGATTCATCGCTTCAGTGAACCTGCTTCATTCTACGCTATGTCATTATTTTCGCGATTTGATGCCTGTGGCGTGCGGTAGCCGCCGCGCTTAGACAGATCCGTTCGGAGGACATCCCATGCCTGGACTTGAGCAGATGCAGATTGGCGACCTGAAGGACACGAAAGTTCTCATTACCGGGGGATCGACCGGAATAGGCGCGGCTGTTGTTCGGGCGTTCGCCGCACAGGGTGCCCACGTGGTCGCGCATTTCCACGAAAGCGAAGCGGCTGCACAAGCGCTGCGCGCGGAATTGCCGGACCGTATCCGCCTGATTCAGGGTGACGTGAGCGAGGCGGGCGAGGCAGCGCGCGTCGTGCAAGAAGCGGCGGACATGCTAGGCGGGCTTGATGGGCTCATTAATAACGCCGGCGGCATGCTGGGACGGCTGGCCTCCGTCAGCGCATCGGCGAGCCATTTTGAACAGGTCGTCAATCTCAACGCGAGATCGGTCTGGGAAGCAACGTCTGCGGCCTATCCGTTCCTGAAAGCGGCCGGCGGCTACGTCATCAATACGACGTCCATCGCGGCGCGAACGGGCGGCGGCGCGGGCGCGGTGCTTTACGCAGCGTCGAAAAGCTTTGTCAGCAGCTTGACTCGTGGCCATGCGAAGGAATTCGTTGACGACGGCATCCGGGTCAACGCGGTATCGCCGGGACTGATACAAACGCCCTTTCACGACAAATACACGCCACCGCACATCCGCGCGTCGCAGACAGCGACGGTGCCGATGGGCAGAGAAGGATTGCCGGAGGAATGCGTCGGCGCATTCCTGTTCCTCGCGTCCCGCGCGATGTCGGGATACGTCACCGGGCAAATCATCGAGGTCAACGGCGGACAACTGATGCCATGAAGGGAGAATCAGCATGAAACAGCGAAAGTTCGGGAATACAGAAAGCAGCGTCTCTGAAATCGGATTCGGCGCCTGGGCAATTGGCGGCTCATGGGGCGACGTCGCAGAGAGCGATGCAAAGGCGGCCCTGCACGCGGCACTCGACAACGGCACGACGTTCATCGATACGGCCGATGTCTATGGCGATGGCCGTTCGGAGCGGATCATCGCGGACGTGCTCAAGGAACGAACGGGGACACGCCCCTTTGTTGCGACCAAGGCTGGTCGCAGGCTTGACCCGCATCTGGCGGAAGGCTACACGGCGGCGAATCTGAATGCCTTCGTGGACCGGTCTTTAAAGAACCTGGACGTGGAGTGCCTCGACCTGGTGCAGCTTCACTGCCCGCCGACGGAGGTCTATTACCGGCCTGAAGTTTTCGATGCACTGGACCGTATGGTCGTATCGGGAAAGATCCGCGGCTACGGGGTGTCCGTCGAGAAAGTCGAAGAAGGGCTGAAGGCGATCGAATATCCGGGCGTGAAGTCGGTGCAGATCATCTACAACATTTTTAGACAGAGGCCGACCCGGTTCATCCAGGAAGCGCATGAACGGGGCGTCGCCGTGATCGTCCGTGTGCCGCTCGCATCCGGTCTGCTCACCGGAAAGATGACGCGCGAGACGACGTTTGCCGCCAATGATCATCGCCTTTTCAATCGGAACGGTGAGTCCTTCGACAAGGGCGAGACGTTTGCGGGCGTTCCGTATGAAATCGCTCTGGACGCCGTCGACGAAATTCGCTCACTCCTTCCGCAGAATACGACGATGGCGCAGTTTGCGCTGCGCTGGATTCTCATGAACCAGGGCGTAACGACCGTCATCCCTGGGGCGAAGAACGCGGCGCAAGCCAGGGGCAACAGTGAGGCAAGCGAATTGCCGCCCCTGAGTGATTCGGCCATGGCTGTTCTACGCGCGCTTTATCTGGAGAAGATAGCGCCTCACGTGCATCATCAGTGGTGAAGCTGCTGTCTCAGCAGCGCCACGCGGCGGAGCCGGTCCGAATCGCGGGACCGGCTCTCCGCTGGCGCCGTGGCTCTAACAGGCGCTCTTTTCACGCCCCCATCGGCCCGCAATGCAGCGCCCGTCGTAGCAGACGATGAAGCGGTTGCCGCGGTCTAGAACGACTGGTTGTGGCTGGGCCCAGCCGGTCATTGCCCGCAGACATACCGTTCGGTTGAGAGCGGATCCATTACGTTCACACTGTCGGCTATAACCGATTACCCGCTGAACTTGCCTGTCGCCTGGCGCGGGCGACGACACGCCTGGAATGGTGGCGGTGATCCGATGGTTCTCAGCCCAACGGCCCGTCACGCCCCCAACTCGTATAGCTCCAGCGGAAGTCCATCAGGGTCCGCGAAGAAAACGAAACGCCTGTTTGTATATTCGTCGATGCGTACGTCCTCAACCAGAACTCCCTTAGATTCAAGTAACGCTTTACAGACATCGACGTCGCTGACGCCAAAAGCAAGATGACGCAAGCCACACGCTTCCGGATAGGACGGTCGAAGGGGCGCATCGGGAAACGAAAACAGCTCAACCTGCGATCCGTCGGGAAGCATGAGGTCCAGCTTGTATGACTGCCGATGCTCCCTGTAGTGCTCGGCCACTATCTGAAGGCCAAGAATCTCCGTGTAGAAGCGGCGAGACACCTCGTAATTCGAGCAAATGATTGCAGCGTGATGAATGCGAAGAAGCATGATAGTTGGCCAAAAACGACCTGCAGATGGTATGAAAGGACTGTACCGACCTTCCTCCCACTTCTGCAAGCCCCTTGTTTGGCACGGTCGGGGCGCATCGGCTCGTGGCGGATTGACACCTGGAGTGCCAATCACGAGCGAACAAACAGCGCGAAAGTCGACCGTCACCTGGACGGTTGCTTTCTGGACGACTCTCGCACGCGTCGGTCTTCGTTATGACAGGCGCGCACGAAGTCTTCCCTTGTTCGCTGGTCTGCTGTCCGTGTTGTGAAAGCTACATCGGAACGCGCCCGCAATCCTGCCCGAAACTGATGTGCGAGACGCCTGGAAGAGCCGGCGACCCGCATCACAATCCGAAGCGATCGCGTGTTGTGACATAGTCGCTCGCGCCGAAGCGGCCCACCGGAAAGTAGTGCTGCAATCGCACTCGCCACGTTTCGATGTCAATCAGCTCGTCCCGCACGTGCAGCATCAGCACCTTGCCGATAAAGATGTGGCGGCTCGGCGTTTCAAGGGTCTCCCACAGCGCGCATTCGAACGCGACGGGTGCCTGCGCGATGCGGGGCGGCTTCACGCGCGTCGACGCCAACGCTGAAAAACCCACCTCATCGAGTTCGCTGATATCGGGCGCAAAGCGCTCGCCGCAGCGATGCATTTGCTGGGCAATCGGCTCGTCGGCGAGATGCACGACAAACTCCTTTTCGCGCGGAATGTTCACGGCGGTGTCCTTCAGCGTGCCGTCTGCCAGCCGGTTGATGCTCACCATGACGATCGGCGGTTCCTCGCCAACCATGTTGAACATCGAGAACGGCGCCGCATTGACGGTGCCGTCCGCGCCAAGCGTGGTCACGAGCGCGATGGGCCGCGGCACGATCAGGCTCGCCATCAGCTTGTAGCGCTGATACTCGGTGATTGCTTCGAAGTCGATTTGCATGTCATTCCGTAGCGGTTGATCGATGCGGTTCGATGCCGAGCAGATGCGCAAGCCGCTTCGTTCCCGGCATGTCCGATGTCTCGATGCGGGCTTCCAGACTTTGCAGATGCGCGGTCATATGTGCAATCGCGCCGTCGGCATCGCGGGCTTCGAGGCAATCGAGAATAGCCGTGTGCTCGTCGTGCTCGCACGGCGCATTGCCCACCCGTTCGTACGCGCCGACGATCAGCGAACTGCGTGAAATCAGCTCCGTCAGATAGCGCTCCAGAATCGCATTGCCGGACAGCGCTGCGATACGCAGATGGAATTCGCTCGCAAGCCGTGCCCACGACGGCTGATCGAAGCGATGCATCGCTTCGTGCTCGTCGGCAAGCTGCTTGCGCAGCGCGCCGATGTCCTCGACGCTCGCGCGTTGTGCCGCAAGTTCGACGAGCGCACGCTCGACCGCGCGCCGCGCCTCGAAAATTTCGCGCGTTTCCTCGCGCGTCGGTTGCGCGATCACCGCGCCTTTGTTCGGTCGCAACACGACGATGCCGTCATGTGCGAGCTTTTCCAGCGCGCGCCGCACCACCGCGCGGCCGACGCCGAACAGCGAGCACAGTTCCGGCTCTGGCAGCTTGGTGCCGGGCGTGAGCCTTCGATTCAACACCCCTTCGAAGATCGTCTGATAGATCCGCCCATCCGCGCTCACCTCGTCGCGCTGACCGTGCCGCGCCGCCGCGCGCACGGTGCTCATGCGACTTGCGCCGGCGCAGGCACGGCCTCCTCGACATGGCGTGCAATCGCGCCGGGCGTCGTGAACCAGATGTCGTCGCGCGCGCTTGCGATATGCGCGAGCGCGCGACGCAAGTGCCGCAACCGGAATGGCTGGCCAACGATATACGGGTGCAGCGCAATCCCCATCACGAGCGCCTGAGACTCGCGCGTACGCTGAGTCTGCTCGAGCATTTCGTCGAACTGGTCGACGATCATGTCCGCGAAATCGCGCATGTCCATCTGCCGCGCGATGATCATCGGCAGATCGTTCAACTCTTGCGGATAGGGAATCGACCAGAGCGGCCCTCCCCTCGTGTGCATGCGCACGGGACGATCGTCGTGACACCAGTTGAGCGTGTAGCGATAGCCCGTTTCGGCAAGCAGGTCCGGCGTGCCATGCGACTCCGAGATCCACGGTGACAGCCAGCCTTCCGGCACGACACCGGAACGCTCGCGGATGCGCGCGAGGCAATGCGCGAGCAGCGCACGCTCGTCGTCCCGATCCAGATCGCTCTGACGCTGCGCGTTCGTGTGGCCGTGAGCAATCAGTTCGTCGCCGCGCGCCACACATGCGTCGATTAGCGCCGGGCAGTGATCGTACAGCGACGTATTGATGAGCGTGCCCGCCGGCATGTCGAGCGAGTCGAACAATTCGATGCAGCGCCACGCGCCGACGCGGTTGCCGTACTCGCGCCAGCTGTAGTTCAGCACGTCAGGCTGCGGCGACAGCGGCCCGAGCGCCGCGCCCAGTCCTTCGCCGAACGCGAAGTGCTCCAGGTTGAAGCCAAGGTAGACCGCGAGCCGCGCGCCGTTCGGCCAGACGTAGCCTTTGCCTTCATGAACCGGCTGATAGTCGAATCGGCCATGTGTCTTTAGGGAACCCAACGAAGCGTACGGCTCTCGCTTGTATTCGTTCATTGTCTGGTGTGGATGATCCGGTTTGGTTAGTTCGTGCCCCAATCCGAACGAAATCTGCACTGCGATTGCACACGGAATGGATCGGCAAGTGCTGACGATCGGGGCTCGCAATCGTGTGCAATATGTGCGCCAACGTGTCGACACGTGCGGTCAGCAGGCATTGTGGCGCTCGCTTCCGGTCCCGCGCAGAGTCGACCCCATTGCGAATGGCATACGACTTGCAAAAGCCCCCGGCTGCATGCGCCGTGGCCCGCGCGATCGCGGCATTCCCTCATGTCTACACTCAGGACAACCCTTCATGGTTCAGCCGGCATCCACTGTGGTTCATGCAAGCCCAGCCGACATTGAGCTCGTGCATGTGTCGAAGCGCTATGGCGATTCGCTCGCCGTCGACGCCATCGATCTGCGTATTCCCGGCGGTGCTTACTGCTGCCTGCTCGGTCCGTCAGGTTGCGGCAAAACCTCGACCTTGCGCATGATCGCGGGTCACGAGTCGGTGTCCGACGGCGACGTGCTGATCGGCGGTCGCAATGTCACGCGCGAGGCGCCTGCCTCGCGCGGCACGGCAATGGTGTTTCAGAGCTATGCGCTGTTTCCGCATCTGTCCGCGCTCGACAACGTCGCGTTCAGCCTCAAGATGCGCGGCGTCGCCAAAGAGGTGCGCAGAAAGCGCGCCGGCGGACTCCTCGAACTCGTCGCGATGTCGGCCTACGCGCACCGCAGGCCCGCCGAGCTTTCGGGCGGCCAGCAGCAGCGCGTCGCGCTCGCGCGCGCGTTGCTCAACGAACCGCGCTGCCTCCTGCTCGACGAGCCGCTGTCGGCGCTCGACCCTTTCCTGCGCGTGCAGATGCGAGCCGAACTGAAGCGCTGGCAGAAGGACCTCGGCATCACCTTCGTGCACGTCACGCACTCTCAGGAAGAAGCAATGGCGCTCGCCGATCTGGTAGTGGTGATGAGTCACGGCCATATCGAACAGACGGGCACACCGTTCCAGGTCTTCAACCAGCCACGCACGGAATTCGTCGCGCGCTTTCTCGGCGGCCATAACGTGCTCGGCGCGAACGGCCGGCTCTTCACTGTGCGCGCCGACCGTCTGCGCGTCGCGCCGCAAGGCGTCACGCCCGGCACGAGTGCGGGCGAAAGAGGCTTGAGCCGCATCGGCGGGCTCGCCTGCACGGTGCGCGAAGCCGAGTACCAGGGCACGCATCTGCGCATCACGCTCGATCCGCTGGATGGTTCGCCCGCGCTGGTTTCGCTGATGAGCGACGCCGACTACGACCCGCATCGTCTGGGACCGGACGCGCGCGTGACCGTCTGGTGGGACGAACAGAACGCCCATCCGCTCGCGGCGTAATGCCTGCAATCACAACCCAACGATAGTCCTTCGAGGAGAAAGCAATGAACGACGACAAGCCGGCAGCACCCGCGCAACACGTTGAAGAAGAGACCGTCAGCAAGGGCGTGTCGCGCCGCACGTTCATCAAGGGCGCTGTCGCGGCAGCGGGCATCGCGGGTTTTCCGTATGTGCACGCACAGGAAAAAATCACGCTGCGCTACCTGGGTACGGCCGTCAACCAGAGCGCGGAGATCGCGAAGAAGTTCAAGGAAGACACGGGCATCGAGATTCAATACATCCCCGTGACCACCGACGACGTCACCAAGCGCATCATCACGCAACCCAATTCGTTCGATATCGTCGACACCGAGTACTTCGCGCTCAGGAAACTCATTCCCGCCGGCACGCTCGCGGGCATGGACGCGAAGCGCATCAAGCTCGCCGACAGGATCACCCCCGTGCTCACGAAGGGTGAAGTGGACGGCAAGAAGATCGGAGATCAGGGCACCGCGCCGAAGAAGGTGATGTTCCTCAAGGGCGCGCGTTCGACGGAGTTTTCCGCCGCGCCGACGGAATGGATGACGCTCATTCCGACCACGTACAACGCCGACACGCTCGGTATTCGCCCCGATCTGATCGCCCGTCCCGTGACGAGCTGGGCAGATCTCCTCAATCCGCAATTCAAGGGCAAGGCGGCGCTGCTGAACATTCCCGCCATCGGCATCATGGATGCCGCCATGGCGATCGAAGCGACGGGCCGCGTGAAGTACGGCGACAAGGGCAACATGACCAAAGCCGAAATCGACCAGACCATCAAGATCCTGATCGAAGCGAAGCGCGCCGGCCAGTTCCGCGCATTCTGGCGCGACTTCAACGAGAGCGTGAACCTGATGGCCTCGGGCGAAGTCGTGATCCAGTCGATGTGGTCGCCCGCCGTCACGAAAGTGCGCACGATGGGCATCGCCTGCAAGTTCCAGCCGCTCAAGGAAGGCTATCGTTCATGGGCATCGGGCTTCGGCTTTCCGCGCTCGCTGCAGGGCAAGAAGCTCGACGCGGCGTACGAGTTCGTCAACTGGTTTCAGGACGGCTGGGCGGGCGCCTATCTGATGCGCCAGGGCTACTACCCCGGCGTCACGGAAACGGCAAAATCGCATATGCAGGCCTACGAATGGGACTACTGGATGGAAGGCAAGCCCGCCGCGCAAGACATCAAGGCGCCCGACGGACAGTTGCTCGAAAAGGCGGGCAGCGTGCGCGACGGCGGCTCGTACAACCAGCGCATGGGCGCCATTGCGTGCTGGAACGCCGTGATGGACGAGAACATCTACATGGTGCAGAAGTGGAACGAATTCATCGCGGCATGACGGTCCTCACGCATCAGCCCGGAGTGTAACGATGGCCTCGGTCGACTATCTGCAGCAAACCAGGCAAACGTCGGTGCGCCATCGACGCGTGAGCGCCTGGCTGCAAGCCACGCCGCTCACGCTGACGTTCGCGTTCTTCTTCATCGTGCCGCTCGTGATCACGTTGATCGTGAGCTTCTGGGACTTCAACGAGTATCAGATCATCCCGGCGTTCACGTTGAAGAACTACGCGGCGATATTCGACGGTTGCGGCTCGCTGACGGATGTGTGCGTCACCTTCAAGACCTACTGGTCGACGCTCAGGTTCTGCGCGATCGTCTGGGCGGTGACGCTCGTGCTCGGCTTCGCGATCGCGTACTTCCTCGCGTTCCACGTCCGCACGACCGCGATGCAGACGGTGCTGTTTCTCGTCTGCACCATTCCGTTCTGGACCTCGAACGTGATCCGCATGATCTCGTGGATTCCGCTGCTCGGCCGCAACGGGCTCGTCAATCAGGCGCTGATGTCTGCGCATCTCGTCGATCAGCCGCTCGACTGGCTGCTGTATTCCAGCTTCTCCGTCGTGCTCGCGTTCGTGCATCTGTACACGTTCTTCATGATCGTGCCGATCTTCAACGCGATGATGCGTATCGACCGCTCGTTGCTCGAAGCGGCGCGCGACGGCGGCGCCAGCAGCTGGCAGGTGATCCGCGACGTCGTCTTGCCGCTGTCGAAGACGGGCATCGTGATCGGCTCCATTTTCGTCGTCACGATCGTGATGGGCGACTTCCTCACCGTCGGTGTCATGGGCGGACAGCAGATCGCTTCGGTGGGCAAGATCATCCAGGTGCAAACGGGATATCTGCAATTCCCCGCAGCGGCAGCCAACGCGATCATTTTGCTCGCCGTCGTGCTCATGATCGTATGGACGCTGACGCGCGCCGTCGACATCAGAAAGGAACTGTGACATGCGACTTCTCACCCGCCATCGCGAGCGGCGGCCCGCGAGCTTTTACTGGCTCGCCCTGCTCTTCGGGCTCTTCGTGCTGTTTCTGTACGGCCCGGTCATCACGATCTTCATTCTGTCCTTTCAAGGTCCCGAGGGCGGCTTGACCTTTCCGATGCGCGGTGTGTCGCTGCACTGGTTCGCTGCCTTGCGCGACGGCGTCGGCGATGTCGATATCTGGGCCGCATTCAGGCGCTCAGTCAAACTCGCTGCCGCCGTCACCGTGTTGACGGTCCTGTTCTCGGTCAGCGCCGGCCTCGCATTCAGGCGCCGCTTTCGCGGCGATACGGCCGTTTTTTACGTGTCGGTCGCGAGCCTGATCATGCCGTCGATCATCGTGTCGCTCGGCATCGGGCTGACGTTCCGTCTGCTCGACACGCTCATCAGGTATCTGGCGAATGCGTGGGGCTTCCAGTCGTTCGCGGACGGCTGGACGACGTCGATGGGACTCTACACGTCCGCGCTCGGCGCGCATCTCACCTGGACCCTGCCGTTCGGCCTGCTCGTCATGTTCGCCGTGTTCAACCGCTTCAATCCCGCATTCGAAGAAGCCGCGCGCGATCTTGGAGCATCGCCGTGGCAGTCGTTCAGGCATGTCGTGCTGCCCATCATCGGGCCGTCCGTCATCGGCGTCGCGATGTTCGGCTTTACGCTGTCGTGGGACGAAATCGCCCGCACCTCGCAGGCAATCGGCGATCAGAATACGTTGCCACTCGAATTGCAGGGCTTGACGACATCGGTGACCACCCCCGTCATTTACGCGCTCGGCACGATAACGACCTTGATCTCGCTGCTGGTAATGATTGGCGGGCTGTTCATCGCGAGATCGATCGCGCGGAAGCGGGCAAACGTTCGTTGAAGCGCGCCGCACGCAACGTGCGGCATGCGCTCAGGGATGCGCCGCCAGTTCCGGCACGCGCGCTCCGGCGAGAAAAGCGCGCACCAGTTCGTGCGCCTGTGCCTTGTGCGCAGCCTGCCATGAAGGCTCCAGCATCTCCGTCGCGAACATGCGCGACAGCGTGTACGCATTGGACTTGTGAAAGTACGCGAGGCTCACGAGCGTCACGTACATGTGAAGCGGGTCGATCCCCTTGCGCAGCGTGCGCGCGGCCTCGCCGCGCTTGAGCAGGGTCCGCAGCTTGTCGAGCACGGGCGACGACATCTCCGGAATGGCCTTCGAGCGTTTGAGGTAGCGCGCGCGGTTGAGGTTCTCCCACGACAGCAGACATAGCAGTTCAGGGTGCGCGGCGAAGTGCCCCTCGATGAAATCGTAAAGCTGAACGATGCCCGCTACGGGTTCGACCGTCTGCACATCCAGCGCAACGGTGAGTTCGGCTTCGCGCAGCCGCGCGAGCACATGCTCCAGCACTTCGACGTACAGCATCTCCTTACCGCCGAAGTAGTGATAGATCATGCGGATGTTGACCTTCGCGCGGCTCGCGATGCCTTCGACGCGCGCGCCGCTGAAGCCTTTGTCGGCGAACTCCTTGATCGCGATCCGGAAGATGCGCTCGCGCGTCTTCGCCGCAAGCTGCTGTCGACGCGTAGGCGCTTCCTTCGTCTCCCGGGGATGTGCGCTGGATGCAGAGGCGTTGCGTGGCATGGTATCGATGAAAGTTGGAAGATGGCGCGGCGAATCGCTATGGTACTCTGCCGCGCCCCGGGCGCTCGCGCTGTGTCAGCGCCGGAACGGCTGGGTGAGCGCGGGCGGCGCGGACTGGCGGCCAATCAGGCCGGCCACGGCCACCAGCGCGAGCAGATACGGCAGCATGATCAGCAGCGCCGTTGGCACATGCAGGCCGAACATCGGCAGCTGGAATTGCATGGCCGTCGCCGCCCCGAATAGCAGGCACGCTAGCGCGGTGCGGCCGACCTTCCAGTTGCCGAAGATGATCGCGGCAATCGCCAGATAACCTGCGCCATTGGTCATGCCTTCCGTGAACGTGTGAATATCGCCGATCGACAGGAAGCAGCCCGCCGCCGCCGACATCACACCCGAAAACACCACGGCGCCGTAGCGGATACGCGCGACGCCGAGTCCCGACTGATCGACCGCGCGAGGCGCGACGCCCGTCGCATGCAGCGCGACGCCCAGGGCCGTGCGCCGCATCACGACGGATGTGCCGATCAGCACGGCAAGCCCCGCATAGAGCAGCCAGACTTGCCCGAAGACCGGCTCGCCGAGCACGGGAATCTTGCCGAGCACGGGCGGCGACCAATGCGCGAGCCCCGGGATCACCGCGCTCGACCGCTCGCCGAAAATCTTCCGGTAAGCCAGCGTGGTGCCACCGAGCGCCAGAATGTTGATGCCGATGCCCGTCACAATCTGGTTCGCGCGCATCGTCACGCTGAGAAAGGCCTGCAGCAGCGCAAGCGGAATCACGCCGAGCATGCCGCACAACAAACCGATGGCGGGATTGCCCGTGAGCCACGAGAACGTCGCGCCGAGAAATGCGCCCGTCAGCATCATCCCTTCGACGCTCATGTTGAGCACGCCCGCGCGCTCGCTCACGAGTTCGCCCGTCGAGGCAAGCATCATCGGCGCAGCGAGCCGGATCGACGCGCCGGCGAATACCGCGAGAAGTTCGAGATTCATTGCCGTGCGTCTCCCCTGTCGAGCCACATCGCGCCGCCCGCCAGCGCGATCGTGACGATGCCCTGCACGATCAGCACGAGCGCCGACGGCACCTGCGCGATCATCTCCATGTTGATGCCGCCCGAGCGCAGAAAGCCGAACAGCAGTGCCGCCGCGAACACGCCCGTGATCGAACCGCGCGCGAGCAGGCCGACCACCAGGCCGTCGAAGCCGTAGCCCGACGAGAAGCCTGCTTTCAGCGAGTACTGGTCGCCTTGCAGCATCAGTGCGCCTGCGAGGCCGCTGAACGCACCGGCGAGCGCGAGCGCGCCCACGATCGACGAGGTGATCGGCAAGCCCGCGCGTTTTGCCGCGATCGCATTGAGGCCCGCGGCGCGCAACGACAGTCCGAAGGGCGTGCGCGTGAGAAGAATCGCCGACGCGAACGCGAGCGCGACGCTCACCGGCAGGCCGATGTTGAGGTTCATGCCGCTCGCGGCGAAGATCGCCGGGAGCTTGGTCAAGTCGGGGATTTCGAGCGATTCGGGCAAGGTCGCCGCGTTGCTCATCGGCTGGCGCAGCAAGGCTTCGCTCTGCACGCACCAGTAGAGCAGCCACACGGCGATGAACGACAGCAACAAGGTGCTGATCACTTCATTGGTGCCGGCCTTCGCTTTCAGCACGCCGGGCACGCCGCCCCACACCGCGCCCGCCATCGCCGCGCCCAGCATCGGCACGATGAACGACAGGCCCAGCGGCAGGTGCGCGCAACCGCCGTAAAGACTCAACGCTGTCGCGACGATGCCGCCGATCGCGATCTGTCCTTCGCCGCCCACGTTGGTGAGCTTCGCGCGGTTCGCGATCACGAAGCCCGTGCCGACGAGCGCGAACGCGAGGCTGCGATTGATCGACGCGCCGATCGCATACGGCGAGCCCCACGCGCCGTCGGCAAAGGCCGCGAGCGCATCGCCGACGGGCACGCCCATCAGCGCGATCAACAGCAGCGCGGCAAGCATCGCGACGAAGACGGCCGCTGCGATCACGCCGGCGACGCGCCAATGCGGCAAACGCGTGCGCCAGCCTTGCGCGCCGGGCGCGGCGCCGAACAAGGTCTGCGACTTCATATGCGGATTCATGCAGGTTCTCCAGCGCCCGCCATCCATGCGCCGATGCGGCCGCGATTGCTCGCCTCGGGCGTGCAGGTGCCCATGATGCGGCCGCGATACAGCACGACGATACGATCGGCGACGCTCATCAGTTCGTCCAGTTCGGAGGAAATCAGCAACACGCCCGCGCCGCGATCGCGCGCGGCGCGGATGTGCGAGTACACGGCGGCGACCGCGCCGACATCGAGTCCGCGCGTCGGCTGCGCGGCGAGCAGGAACAGCAGCGGATCGAGCGTCAGTTCGCGCGCCAGCACGGCCTTCTGCTGATTGCCGCCGGACAGCCCGCCGAACAGCGCGTCGGGCCCGCTTGCCCGCACGTCGAAGCGCCGCATCAGATCCAGCGCGGCGGCACGCATCGCACGGCGGCGCAGAAAGCCGGCGCGCGTGTAGCGATCCAGATGATTGAGCAACAGGTTGTCGGCGACACTCATGCCCGTCACGCAGCCCACCGCGTGACGAACTTCGGGCACGATGCCCACGCCCGCCTGCGTCAGTCCGCGCGGGCTCGCATGCGTCATGTCACGCCCCGCAATGAAGAAGCGTCCCGAGGACGCGCTCGCCATGCCCGCCAGCACCGCACCGAGTTCGCTTTGCCCGTTACCTTCCACGCCCGCTATGCCGACGATCTCGCCGCGATTCACGACGAGCGTGCAATGCTCGAGGCGTGTGACGCCTTCGGCATCGCGCGCGCTCAGTCCGTCGATCTGCAGCACTTCTTCCGTCAGCGGCCGCGAATACGGCGAGCGCGATTCCGCAAGCGACAGGCGGCTTGCCATATCGTCGTCCGCCTCACCGGACTCGCGATCCGGACGATGGATCATCGCGTGCACGAGCCGGTCAATCTCCGCCGATGGCGCCGCCGAACACGCCACCACCCGGCCCGCCTGCAACACCGTCGCACGCGTGGCGATCCGGCAGATCTCCTTCAGCTTGTGCGTGACCAGCACCACGGCGCAGCCCCGCTTCGCGACACGCTCGCAGGTGTCGAGCAAGGCGTCGATCTCGGCGGGCAGCAGCACGGCCGTCGGCTCGTCGAGCAGCAGAAGACGCGGTTCGCGCATCAGGCACTTGACGATTTCGATGCGCTGCCGCTCGCCCACGGACAGATCCGCGACCTTCGCATCGAGCTGCAACGTCAGCCCGACACTCTCCAGCACTTCGCGCAGCCGCGCCGCCTCGCGCTGACGGTTGAGCCAGCCGCGTGCCTGGCCGAGCAGCAGGTTGTCGAGCACGCTCGCGTCGTCGACGAGACTGAAGTGCTGATGCACCATCGCGATGCCGTGCGCCAGCGCCTCGCGCGGATTCTTCGGCCGATAGGGCGCGCCATTCACATGCATCGCGCCCGCATCCGGCTGATGAACGCCGAAGATCACGTTGCACAGCGTCGACTTGCCCGCGCCGTTTTCGCCGAGCAGACAGTGCACATCGCCCGGCATCAGGTCGAGCGATACGCGTTCGAGCGCGGTAAACGAGCCAAAGCGCTTGCCGATATCCGTCAGCGAGAGAATCGGCTCGGCGCGGGCGGCGGCAGCAGCGAGCGCGCTCATCCTTCGGAAACCTTGATCTTGCCGCTCAGGATGTCCTCTTCGATCTGCTTGAGCTTCGCATCCATCGCGGGCGTCGATTTGCAGATCACCATGCCGGAGGCCTTGGGGCCCATCGCGAGGCCGAACGCCTTGTAGCCCGGCTGCCATTGCCCCTTCTCCAGCTGCTCGATCGCGTACTGCGCCTGATAGCCGACGCCCGTAATGCTGTACCCGACGTACAGCGGATCGCTGCCGCAACGGTCCGTATAGCTGCCGATGATATGCGTGTTCTTCTCCTTGGCTGCCTGCTCCAGCCCGCGCAAACCGAGATTGAGAATGTGGTAATGCACGTCGGCGCCCTGCGCGACGGCAGCGGCGGTCGCTTCACGCGCTTTCGCGACGTTGTCGAAGTCGCCCGTATAGCTCTCGAAGTACTTCACCTTCGGGTTCACGTAGCGCGCACCGTTGCCGAACTCCTTGCCCGCGTTGACGATAGACGGAATCTCCATGCCGCCGACATAGCTCACCGCGCCGTTCTTCGACAGCATCGCGGCCGCCGCGCCCGCGACGAATGCGATTTCAGCCTGCTTCACGTCGTACCCGGCCACATTCGGCGGCATGTTGTCGCCCTTGTTGCCGCCGACAATCGAGAACTTCACATTGGGGAAGCGCTTTGCGATCTTCAGCACGGCAGCCTGCGTCTGTCCGCCGATGCCGATCACCAGCTGGTTCCGGCTCGCGAGATTCGTGAGCGCCTGCTCCATGTCCGCGTAATTGATGTTCTCGATGACCTGCGTCTTCAGCTTCGGGCCGAACTCTTTCTGCGCGGCCACGACGCCGTCATAGCCCGACTCCATCCAGCCCTTGTCGGTCTTCGAACCGGGAATCAGCACGCCCACGCGCATCGCATCGTCGGCGGCGTGCGCAACGGGAATGAAGAACGAAGGCGAGGCGAGCGCGACGATCCCCGCCGCGACGAGGCAGCGGGACACGAGATGGCGGCGCAGTCTCGCACGCGATGCCTGTTGTGAACTGACCATCATTGGCACTCCTTTTGCGTTGAATTTCGGTAAGTAGGTTATTCATGACTGAAATGCACGTTGCAACTTCGATGCCAATGCGCGATCCGTCGCGCCCGAAACGCCAGGTGGCCGCCGTCCGGTTGATTGGGCGGACACCATGCACGGCAGTCCTCGATCGACGTTCGAACAACACCCGCAACACGCTCCGGAGAACTCCATGAACCTCGCTGCAAACCCAGACCAGGCAAGGACGGAAGGCACACTCGGCGCCTTCGCTCACACGCGCTGGACCGCCACCGAAACGCTCGTCGACATGGCCGCGCCGACACCCAGGCCGCGCATTGCGGTGCTCGATTCCGAGCCGCAAAAAGTGCGCTTCGACATTGGGAGATCGGCGCTTGTGATCATCGACATGCAGAACGACTTCTGCACCAAAGGCGGGTGGGTCGATCACATCGGGGGCGATTTCGGTGCTGATCGCGCGCCGATTGCACCGTTGCAGCGCCTGCTTCCCGTGGTGCGCAACAGTGGCGTGCCGGTGATCTGGGTCAACTGGGGCAACCGGCCCGATCTGGCCAACATGCCGCCTAACCAGCTTCATCTCTACAAGCCGACAGGCACCGGCATTGGCCTCGGCGAGCCCTTGCCGGAGCATGGCGCGCGGGTGCTCGAGAAAGATTCCTGGGCCGCCGCCGTGGTCGACGAACTGAAGATCGAGCCGCAAGACATCTGCGTGGACAAGTACCGCATCAGCGGCTTCTGGGACACGCCGCTCGACAGCATCCTGCGCAATCTCGGCACGCGTACTGTGTTCTTCGCGGGCGTCAATACCGATCAGTGCGTGATGCACACCCTCACCGATGCCAACTTCCTCGGCTATGGCTGCGTGATGCTGAGCGATTGCTGCGCGACCTCGTCGCCCGCGTTCTGCACGGAGGCGAGCATCTGGAACGTGAAGAAGTGCTTCGGCTTCGTCGCGGATTCGCTGCAATTCGGCACTGCGCTCGAAGAGGCCGCCGCATGAGCGCGTTCATTCCAGGCGCGCGCTTGCAGGTCGGCGCGACGATGAGCGGCCCGCTCGACGGCTTGCGTTTTGCCGTCAAGGATCTGATCGACGTTGCCGGTGCAACGACCGGCGGCGGCAATCCCGACTGGCTCGCCACGCATGGGCCCGCGCCGCGTCACGCGCCCTGCGTCGCCCGGCTGCTGGCGGCAGGCGCGAGCGTGGACGGCAAGACCATCACGGATGAACTCGCCTACAGCCTCGAAGGCGTGAACGCGCATTACGGCACGCCGCTCAATCCGCGCTGGCCACAGGCGTTGCCGGGCGGTTCGTCGAGCGGCTCGGCGTCAGCCGTCGCGAGCAATGACGTGGACTTCGCGCTCGGCACCGACACAGGCGGCTCGGTGCGTGTGCCTGCCGCGTTCTGCGGGCTCTGGGGCATCCGGCCGTCCTATGATGCCGTGGCGCTCGAAGGCGTGTTGCCGTTTGCGCCGCGCTTCGACACGGTCGGCTGGTTTGCGCGCACGGGCGAGATGCTCGCGCGCGTCGCGGACGTATTGCTCGATGGAGCGCCTGCCGTGGAGGCGCCTTCGCCCCTCGTACATTGCACGGAAGCATTCGAGGCCCGCGCAGCTAACGAGCCCGACGATGCACAGCGCCTGCGCGATCTCTGCCCCACGCGCGACGAAGTCGAAGTCTTCGCGGGTGAGCGATCGCGCTGGCTGCATGTGTACCAGCAATTGCAGGACGATTCGATCGCTGCGTCGCTGGGCGCGTGGATCGACGCGAACGCGCCGCGCTTCGGCGCCGACATCGCGGCACGCTTCGCGCGCCTGAAGACGCATGACGCCGCCGAAGTCGAACGCTGTCGCGTGATGCGCGAAGCGTTCGCGCAGCGCATCGAGCGCATCGTGGGCGACGCGCTGATCGTGCTGCCGACCACGCCGCGTTCGCTGTTGAGCAAACAGGAAAGGCCTGAATTGATCGACGCGTTCTATCGCGACGCGCTCACCATGAACACGATCGCCGCGTTCGCAGGCTTGCCTCAAGTCAGCGTGCCCGTCGTCAACGACAGCGAACGTCCGCTCGCGCTGTCGCTGATCGGGCCTCGCGGCAGCGACCGCGCGTTGATCGCTCGCGCGCGCGAACTCTTCCCCACTCTTTCCTGAACGGAAACGCCATGGCCTCTTCCTTCGACACCGCACTCGACCGCTACGTCGACGCCGCGCTCGCACTCCATTTCCCGGTGCTTCCCGCCGAAGCCGCCACGCAGGTGAAGGCCCAGTTCGCGCGCATCGCGCAGCTTGCAGCGCCTGTACTCGCCTATCCCCTCGACACGAATGACGAACCCGCTCCGGTATATCGCCCATGACACCCTATAGCAGCGGCGCCGAAAGCGCCCTCTCCATCGCGCGGGCGTATGCCCAGGGTGCGTTCAGCGCACGCGAGTTGATCGAAGCGACGCTTGCGCGTATCGACGCCTACGACACGCAGGTCAACGCATTCACCACCGTCACGCGCGAACGCGCACTCGCCGAAGCCGACACGCTCGATGCCCGCCGCGCCAGCGGCCACAACTTGCCGCCGCTGGCTGGCGTTCCGTTTGCGGCGAAGAATCTGTTCGATATCTCGGGGGTGACGACGCTTGCCGGTTCGCGCGTGCTGGCAGGCGCACCGCCCGCCGCCGCAGATGCGACCCTCGTCGAACGCCTGTGCGCGCAGGGGGCGATCCTCGTCGGCGCGCTCAATATGGACGAGTTCGCATACGGCTTCACGACCGAGAACCATCACGCTGGACCGTGCCGCAATCCGCACGACCTGACGCGCTCGGCGGGCGGGTCGTCGGGCGGCAGCGCGGCGGCCGTCGCGGCAGGCTTCGTGCCGCTCACGCTCGGCACCGACACAAATGGCTCAGTGCGCGTGCCCGCTTCGCTGTGCGGCGTGTTCGGCGTCAAGCCCACCTATGGTCGCCTGTCGCGGCACGGCACCTGGCCGTTCGTCGCGAGCCTCGATCACATGGGCGCTTTCGCACGCAGCGTAGATGACCTCGCGGCCGTCTACGGTGCGCTGCAAGGCACGGACGCGCTCGACCCGGCCTGTGCGCAGCGCGGGTTCGAATCCGTTGACACCCTTCCCGGCCCGCTACGCGTTGCGCGTCTCGGCGGTTATTTCGACACCCACGCAAACGATGATGCGCGCGAAGCCTCGCATGCCGCCGCGCATGCGCTTTCGGCCACGCACACAGTCGAGTATCCGGACGCCGACGCGGCACGCGGTGCAGCGTTTCTGATCACTGCCGCTGAAGGCGGTCAACTGCACATGGAGAACCTTCGCACGCACTATGGCGCTCGCGAGCCGTTATCGCGCGATCGGCTGATAGCGGGTGCGCTGCTGCCCGCTGCGTGGATCGTGCAGGCGCAGCGCGTGCGCGCGGCGTTGCGGCGCCGCGTGCTCGAACTCTTCGAGCGTTATGACGTGCTGATCGCGCCGGCCACGCCTGTCGTCGCGCCGCGCATCGGCGAAGAGTTCATGGAGGTCAACGGCGAGCGGCTCGCGGTGAGGCCCAATCTGGGCATGTTGACGCAGCCTGTTTCATGTCTGGGCTTGCCTGTCGTTGCGGCCCCGATGCGAACGCGCGGCGGGCTGCCTGTTGGCGTGCAACTGATCGCGGCGCCCTGGCGCGAAGATCTCGCGTTCGAAGCGGCGCGGCGTCTCGAAGCCGCACGGGTTGCCGTGTCTCCTCTGCCGCCGTTCAGCGAGCTGGCCGCCCATGCGGGAGCGCAGCGATGAACGACATCAACCGGCCCGACGTGCTCGCCGAGGTCAACGCGGCCTTCGACATGTACGAGCAGGCTCTCGTCACCAACGACGTCGCCATGCTCGACACGCTGTTCTTCGATTCGCCGCACACGCTCCGATACGGCGCAACGGAAAACCTGTACGGGTACGACGCGATCCGTGCGTTTCGCGCCGCGCGCCCCGGCAAGGGGCTCGCGCGGACTGTCCTGGCGCGTGTCGTTACTACTTATGGCGATTCGTTTGCGGTCGCCAACATCGAGTTTCGGCGCGGTAACGAGCCGCGTATCGGCAGGCAGAGCCAGACCTGGATCAGAACGCAGGAGGGATGGCGCGTGGTGAGCGCACATGTCAGCTGGATGGACGCGTAGCTGTTGTGGGGAGCCGCCTCGCGCTCGACTCGCCCGAGCTGCTGCCGGCTCCTTCCTCTCGGTCCGGTGGCCGGCCGTAGCTGAGGTCGAACTAACGATGCCCGGTGGCCGATTAACCGTTCAGACCAGTCATTGGTCACACAGCAAGCTCGTACGGCAGCAGCTACTCTGGCGAGTGAGTGAAACCGCCCCCAACCCGCCCTTCGGATCAGCGGGACTTCAATGGCGGCTTTGAGGCGGTCGCCGACATTCACCTTCACGCACACTGCTACGTCACTTCGGCATCGCAGGCATCATGCGCGCCCGGACCTCGATTGCTGGCCAACAGGCGCAAATCGCATAGTGCGTGAGGGCTGCAGACTCGGCCAGCTTCAGGAAAGGGCGAGCATGCAATTCCTCAGCCAGCATGGCGCGCAATGGATGGGCAATGGTTGATGTTTTCACGAGTTGCTATTCACGCGGTTATCGACGACTGCAACACACCTGCTCGTAATAACTACGGCTGAAGCGCGTCGACCAAGCAATCTCATAGTTTTGATCGTGATCTTCAGTGTTTTTCTGATGACGGGTGGGTTACTGACACGCTTCTCGCGCTCATCCAAACCGGACACAATAAACG
Source organism: Paraburkholderia azotifigens (assembly GCF_007995085.1). Classification (GTDB taxonomy): domain Bacteria; phylum Pseudomonadota; class Gammaproteobacteria; order Burkholderiales; family Burkholderiaceae; genus Paraburkholderia; species Paraburkholderia azotifigens. Next base: position 694,238 of record NZ_VOQS01000005.1, on the reverse strand, counting down.
GGCGGCAAATGCGCTGAAATCAATTGCCAGCTTTCGCCGCCGTCGCCGGACGTCCATAGCGAGCCGGTTGTCGACCCCATCGCGAGTTGTATGCCGGAGTCATCTACGGCGAGCCCGTGCCGATACACGAGGTCATACGCGGGCGCTGGCGGCAACCCGCGCGAGAAACAGTCGAACGTGCGGCCTCCATCGCGGGTGCGTGTGACGACGAACCGGCCGTCCACCGGGACACGGCACTCGTCTTTCACCGCGGGCACGAACCACGCGGTGTCCGGCTCCCGCGGATGCACGGCAACCGCGAAGCCGAAGCTCGACGGCTGTGCTTCGATGCGCTGCCAGTGCGCCGCGCCGTCGGTCGAGCGGAAGATTGCGCAGTGATGCTGCGTCCACAGCGCATCTGGATTTGCCGCGCATTGCACTACACGGTGCGGATCTTGCACATTGGCATCGCCGCGCCGCTCCGGCGGCATGTAGTCGGCCTCCATGCCCACGGCAGTCAAGCGCCACGTCGCGCCGCCGTCGAGGGTTTGCCAGACGCCGCCGCACGACACACCGATCGTCACGTGCCGGCTGTCGCGCGGATCAACCATGACGGAATGGATACCCGGGGCGTCATAGCCGCCTCCGAACCATTCACGGCGCTCCGGGCGATCCCACAGCGCGCGGTTGAGCGCCCATGTGTCGCCGCCATCCTGGGAACGGAAGAGCCCGCCTGGAATCGTGCCAGCCCACAAGACGCCGGGCTCATCCGGACCGCCGGTTTCCAGCGACCAGATTTGCTGAAGCGTCCAGGCAGGGACGGGCGGGCTGGGCGCAGCGGCGCTCACATTGTCCGCGCCGGTGTCCGCACTCGCGCCCGGGCCGTCGTCCGTGTGCGTCTCGCCGGCAGGCTGCGGCGGGTAGACGGGGACCGCGCACTCGCCCCAGTCGGCCATGCCGGCGCGCCGGCGATGCAGCTTCACGCCGAAGTGGCCCAGATTGAGCGCGGCATAGAGTGATCCGTCGCGCGGATCGGGCAGCACCATACTCACCGGCTCGCCGACGAAATACGGTTCACCCAGCTTCCAGCCGCCCTTGCCGTCGGCTTGCAGAACGAACAGCCCCTTGCGGGTTGCGACAAGCAATCGATCGCTCATGCCCGGGATCTCCTCTCGGCGGGAGGTGGCGCTTCAGCGCTGACTCTGGGAGTTCGGGTACGGATGGAACCCGCCTATCCACCCGACAGCGCCTGTACGACATAAACCCGGCTTTCCTCGCCGAGCGCGTCGGACAGATGGTGTCGATCGCGCACCGGCCGGCCGTCGACAAAAATGGCGAGATGCCGCCGCAGTGAGCCCTGGTCGTCAAGTATGTAGCCGCGCAGTCGAGGCTGCTCAGCAAACACCGCCTCAAGCACTTCGCCGAGCGTGCGCGCATCGATCTCGCGCTCGGGTGTTGCGATATGCCGTTGAATCGAAGCGGCGAAGAAGATGTGCGCCATGGCTGGGTCGGCGCGGGAATGGCCGCGTCCACTGCTTCTGTAGTTTATGCGATCCGCCGATCACCGGTCCTCGACATCCAGATGAAAACGAGACGTCTTCCGCGCAGGCGGGCACTCAGGCATCGGCGCGGATGTCACTTACCTCAGGTGGCAACAGGCGAGTGGTGCTCCCTCTTGCCGGCATGGTGCTTGACGGTCTGCCGGTGCGCGGACCCCGAACCTGTCCCATACGATGTGAATCGCACCCCGACGCGGTGCGAATGCGCGAGCATCGGATGGAGATGATGCAGCCGGACGCTTGTGTGATAGCGCGGCTCGACGACGGGCGTTTCGTCGCCGTTCAGCCATCGGCGTATCGTGACGAGATCGGCGGAGCGCGCCCGCGATGTTTGCGCCCCGAGCAGCGCAATCATCACCTCGCCATTTGGCATGTTGGCATCGACCACGATGCAGCGTCCCGCCTCGCGGATATAGCCGGTCTTTGCGACCAGAACGTCCCAATCGGCCAAGCGGACTATCGGGTCGGTGTTGTGATAGAACCGCGTCCTCGTGCCGATCGCCTCTTCGTAACGGAGAAGCGTCGTGTATTCGCCGATCAATGGATAGTGCGCCGCGGCGGCCGCCATCTTGACGACGTCGCGTGCCGTCGAGGAATTGTCCGGCGAAAGACCGGTTGGATCATCGAAGTGCGTATTGGCCATATGCATCGCGCGCGCCTTTTCGTTCATCTTCCGGATGAACGCCGGCTGGCCACCCGGGAACGCACGCGATAGCGCCGACGCCGCGCGGTTCTCGGACGACATGAGCGCAAGGCGCAGCAGCTCTCCCCGTTCGAGCGACGCACCGATCGGGATGCGGGACCCCGAATGCTTGAGCCTGTCGATGTCATCGTCGTTGACGGTCAACGTGTCTCTCATCGACAGGGCGCTGTCCAGCACGACCATCGCCGTCATCAGCTTCGTGAGCGATGCGATCGGCCGCGCGTCGTCGGCGTTCTTTTCCAGCAGGACCTGGTCGCGCGCAACGTCGTACACGATTGCGCTGCGTGAATGGAGGAATGGCGTTTCAGCCCACGCGAGAAACGGCGCCGAGGCGACCAGTAGCGCGCCGAGGTAGTTTTTCATGACGTTCACACCGTGCGACAGCAATCAGACATTGGCGGGGCCAACGTGCCGGATGATCCTCAACAACTCAACTCTAGTTGCTTATCGCAGGAATGAGTGTGCGAAAGAGAGCGGAATTTTTCCCCAGCGGGTAAGCCCTCGTGAATGCCTCGGCTTGCACGCAGGATGCGCGCAGATGACGCAACCGTGGCAGGTCGAATGGCAAGAAAATCGCAAATGCCGGTGCGCGCACGCCACGGGCCATCGCAATTCTGGCGAGCAGACCGTGAAAAACGGCTATTGCGCCAATTCGAGATCCTGGATGACTGCGGCGAGAAAGCGCGCAGCCTCTCCGCCCGTGACAACCCGGTGGTCGAATGTCAGGCTCAGCGGCAAAATCCTGTGCACGGCGGGCACCCCCTCGTGCGCCACGACCTGGTCATGTATCCGCCCGGCGCCAAGAATGGCAACCGTGGGCGGCACAACCACGGGAGCTGCATATTTACCGGCAATCATGCCGAAGTTCGACAATGTGATCGTGTTGCCACGCATTTCTTCAGGCGGAATCTTGCGTGCGCGAATATCGGCGCGCATCCTGTCAAGTCCGGCGCGCAGACCGGCTGCGTCCCGATGCGCGACATCGCGCAGCACCGGCACGAACAAGCCATCCGGCAAATCGACGGCAATGCCGACATCGATCTTCTCCATCACATGGCGCCGCGCCATTCTGCCGTCGAACCACGCATTCAGTCCCCGCTCCGCGCGGCACCCGGCCACCAGCGCGCGAATCAGGCGGATGGTCACATCGGTATGGGGAGACCATGCGTGAATGTCGGCGTCGTCGATAACGGTCGCGGCCGCCACTTCGCTCTGGGCCCGCGCCATGTTCTGCGCCATCGCGCGACGCACGCCGCGCAGCACTTCAGGCGGCTCGAGCTCCGCGAGCAGCTTTGCCGCCCGTTGCACGTCGGCCGCCGTGACGACGCCATCCGGCCCGGAAGGCGCCACCATGGCGAGATCGATGTCCAGCTTGCGGGCAAGCGCCCGCACCGCGGGAATCGCCTTGATAGCGCCAGGCCCTGCACCCGTGCCGCTGCCAGGCGCAGCCGGCGCTTCTTCCACCGCTTGCCTGCCCACTTCCATATGGCCGACCACGGTGCCCGCATCGGCATCCTCTCCACCGTCTCCTTCGAAAGCGACGAGCGGCGCACCCGTATGCACGATGTCGCCTGGCTTGCCGAACAGCTTCGCGATGCGGCCGGAGTGCGGCGAGGGAATCTCGACGATGGCTTTTGCCGTTTCGACTGACACGAGCGGCTGGTCCGCGCGAATGTCTTCCCCGCTCTCGACGTGCCACTCGACGATTTCCGCTTCCTGGAGGCCTTCGCCCAGATCGGGCAGCTTGAAGATCTTCATGGTTTCACTGCGCCTCCAGTGTCTGCCTGACTGCAGCAACGATGCGCTCGTTGCCTGGCATGTATTGACTCTCGAGCCGGTACAGCGGGACCACGACGTCATAGCCCGTGACGCGCTGCACGGGCGCCAGCAACGAATAGAGTCCGCGCTCGGCAATGCCCGCCGCAATCTCCGCGCCGACGCCGCCCGTGCGCGATCCCTCATGCACGATCACGCAGCGTCCCGTTTTCGCTACCGACGCGAGAATCGTGTCCATGTCGAGCGGCTTGAGCGTGGCCACGTCGATCACTTCCGCCATCACGCCTTCCTGCGCAAGCAGGTCAGCGGCCGCGAGGACTTCCTGCAACGCCCCGCCCCAACTGACGAGCGTCACATCCGTCCCGTCGCGCAGCACATAGCAGCAATCGAGCGGCAACGCCTCGCCGTTGTCTTCCACAGGCTGCCTGAAGAGGCGGTAGAGGCGTGTCGGCTCGAAGAAGATGACCGGGTCCGCATCGCGGATTGCCGCCAACAGCAGGCCATATGCGCGCGCGGGCGAAGACGGGGTCACGACGCGCAATCCGGGTATGTGCGCAAACAGCGCTTCCGGGCTTTCGGAATGATGCTCCGGCGCGTGAATGCCCGCACCCACTGGCGACCTGACCACGAGAGGACACGTGAGCCTTCCGCGCGTCCTGTGCCGCAAACGCGACGCGTGATTCAGCAAGTGGTCGATGGCCGGATAGATGAAGCCGCTGAACTGAATCTCCGCGACCGGTCTGAGGCCCATTGCGGACATGCCGATCGCCGTGCCGACGATCGCCGTTTCGGCGAGCGGCGTATCGATCACGCGCTGCACTCCAAAGCGCGTCTGCAAGCCCGCGGTTGCGCGAAACACGCCGCCGTTCACGCCAATGTCCTCGCCAAGCAGCACGACAGCGGGGTCATGCGCAAGCTCCCAGGCAAGCGCGACATTCACCGCCTCGACCATGTTCAGATCAGCCATGGCCGTTCCCCGCAGCGGGCGCAACGCGAGCAAATCGCTGCGCCATCGCCAGTTGCTCGCGCATAGCGAGCGGCAGCGTCTCATAGAGATGGTCGAACATCGCGGACACGTCAGGCGGAGCAACCGCGAGATACGCCTCGACCGCCTCTGCCACCTGTGCGTGACACGTCTTGCCGAGTTCCTCTTCCCGCGCCTTGTCCCAAACGTTCATACGGATCAGGTATGTGCGCAACCGGCGCAGCGGCTCGAACTCCCATTGCCTGCTGACCTCTTCGGCATCGCGATAGCGGGTGGCATCGTCGGCCGTCGTGTGATCGCCGAGGCGATAGCTGAGCGCTTCGATCAAGGTCGGACCGTCGCCGCGCCGGGCCTTCGCGAGTGCCGCCCCCACCACGTGATGCACGGCAATCACGTCGTTGCCATCGACCTGCAGCCCGTCGATTCCCGCTGCAATCGCCTTTTGCGCGAGCGTTTGTGCTGCGCTCTGATGGCTGCGCGGCACTGAAATCGCCCATTGATTATTGTTGATCACGAGCACGAGCGGCGCGCCCCACGCGCCGGCGAAGTTCATCGCCTCGTAAAAGTCTCCCTTGGACGTGGCGCCATCGCCGACAAGCACCATCGCGACGCGTGGCTCCTTGCGCAACCTGAATGCATAGGCGGCGCCCGCCGCATGGCAGACCTGCGTGCCGATCGGCACACAGTTAGGAAAGTCGAGGCGGGGCACACTGAAATCGCTTCCACGCTCGTCACCACCCCAATAGAGCAGACTTTCCGTCATCGTGACGCCGCGCAGCAATTGGGCCGCGTGGTCGCGATAGGAAGGAAACAGCACGTCCTCGGGGCGCATTGCACTCGCCACGCCGACGCCGACCGCCTCCTGGCCAAGCGACGATGCGAATGTGCCGAGTTGACCCGTCCGCTGCAGTGCAACCGCTTTGGTGTCGAACGCTCGTGTCAGCACCATCGCGCGATACAGCGGCAGGAGCGCCGCGGGGTCCCTTGCGAAGGTCGGAAGCGGATGCACGGGTTCGCCCTCTGGGCCGAGGTACCGTGTGTAGCCGATGTGAAAACTGGCAGCCGTGGTCATGACGGCCTCCTGGGTGTTTCAGACATCGTAGGCGTTCTGCTGCCTGTGTGCTTGTGCGTTGCGCCACCTTTGACGCCGCCTGTCCGCGCACGGTGGCCACGGCGGATATCCTGCCATCGGGCGAGCCGCGCGAGCGCGCACATGCACTGCGGGTTGCGCGGAGAAATCCCCTCCGACTGCCGATTCGCCACAGGGCCCGTCTGCCCCAAAAAAACCCGCCCTCTCATTGAGACCGGCGGGTGTTGAGCGCATGATCCATCACTTATTGCGCGATGGCGTGCAAAGGGACCGGGACCAACTCGCGATTCTATTCAGTCGTTCTGGTGCCGTCGCAGCGCGCAAGCCACCATGACTCAGCGGCCGCGTGACTGTTTGTGGCGGTGGCGACTGACCGTCTCCCAGAGCTTCTTCGCTTGCGTCTGTGCAAACCTCGTATGCTCATCCCTTTGAGCTTGAGATTCCCCGTGGGCCGCGTCATCAGGCGCGCCTGTCACTGAACGCCGCCTGAAAATTTCAGATAACTTTCGGGCCATAGCAACCTCCAATACGGCAGTTGCGCCGTACTGATAGTGTAAGCGGTTCGCCGGCACGTGCGGCAGTGAGATCGATGACTAAAGCCGCGCTTCCCACCTGGAGCCGTTCGACGCACCACTACGCTCCGCAGTGCCGGGGTCGACCCGTTGCGGACAGTAGCGCCCGGTTGGGAACGTCGGGTTAGTGAACTGATATGACTTTCCGTGTCAATCGGGATCGGTTTTCGTTTGGAAGACACATGAATTTCCTGAGGGCGACGTAGCAGTAAGTCTCGACGGTGGATCGCACTGATATTCGCGGGTTGGGTACCGCATTACAGAGGTCCGCCCCTTGAGCCTGCCGCTATCTAAAGTCGCAAATCGAATGATGTCCGTTGCATAGTCCAGCCGCGGGTTGCTCGGGTGCCGGGCTACGCCGCCTTCAGGAAACTCGTCAAATCTGTGTAGCCAAGCTCAGCGCTACGCCGGCTGCTCGTTTCGCGTTACGGCGAGCGACATTGCGAGCTTGCTGATGTCCCAGATGAACCCCGCAAGTTCGCGTGCGACGGCGACGACAGCGATGTTCACATTCTTGCCGCGTGCTGCCAGCTTGCGGTATCGGCGGCAGAGTCGGACCTGTGCGTCCCAGGCACGGTCGAGGATGCGTTTGGGGATGCCTTCATGTCGGCGCTGAATTTCCGGGCTCACGCGTGCCGGGTATCTGTAGCTCCAGGCGGCCTCGACGAGCAGCTTTCTTGCATAGCTATTGCCGTTCTTCGTGATGCTGCCCTGACGCCGCCGCTCACCCGAAGAATGTTCTGAGGGCGTCACGCCCAGCCAGGCCATCAGTTGACGCGGGTGCTCGAAGCGGGAGAGATCTCCCAATTCGGAGAGCATGCCCACGGCGGTGATGAACTGTATGCCGCGCATGGTCTGCAGACCGAGAATGGCCGGATAAAATCGCCAGCCGACGACAGCTTCGTGCAGGGTCGCCTCGAGGCGCTCACATTGCGCAAACCTGTCTTCGATCGTGCGACGGCACTCGTCGAAGGCCAGTTGCTGCCAGTGGTTTGGGAATGCAAATACGCTTATCCATCGCCGGTGCGCGGGACCCCAGTTGGCGTTACCTGAGTAGCGGACTCCATGCGATAGCAGGAAGGACTTCAATCGCTGGCGGGCCTGTCTGAGATCTGCTTTCGCTGCCGCCCATGTGCGCGCCAGGTCCCGGAACGCCTCATCTTCAACATCCGGCACGTGTACCGCTGACAGGTCGCCAGCGCGCAGTGCGCGTACGAGCTTGACCGCATCGCGCCGGTCCGTCTTGACGCGCTCGCCCGGTTTCTTCGGGATCAGGGACGGCGCGCATACCACGCAGTCGAATCCTCTTTCAACGAGCTCCCTGTAGAGTCCGTAGCCGCAGGGGCCGGCTTCATAGACAACGCGGACATGGCGCGCCTTCGACTGAACACGCTTGCACAAGCGATCGATATCCGCCTTCAGCGTTCCGATCTTGCCCAACAGTTCCACGTCGGCCATATCGATTGCGTACGCCACCGTGATCGACTCCTTGTGAACATCCAGACCGACAAACACCGTGCTATCGTGGTTCACGCTGGCCTCCGCGCTGGAAATCGCCGGGGTGTGCCCTGTGCACATCGTGCGGCTCTGGCAGTGATGCTAACCCGCGTTTGGTTCCTCACGGCGGGCCAGCCACTGGCTCACGGAAAGTCATACTGCCTAAACCCGCCAGTTGCGTGCGAACGCGCGTGTGCGACCTTTATCGGAGAGTCGTGTTTGATTGATCGCTATCGCTTACGAAAATTCGCAGACTGTTCCGTAATAGGAATGAACCTGGAGCGGCCCATCAAAGACGGCCAATGCCTCAGGTCGTCCAGGATTCAGCCATCCTCGGCCATCGATGACGACCATCAGCGTGAACGTTGTATGCCGCGTATTCGCCCCTATCCAGCGGGTCACATGGACCCGGGCAAAGGACTGGAAGCGAGGACGGCAGCGGCAACGAGCACACCAGTCAGTACGACCGACTCGACATGCAAGACCGCAGCAAACCGTTTCAGCGGTCGAACAGCCGGTTCCGGTGGCACTCCATTCAACAAGGTCAGGAGGGCCGGCATCTCGAAGAACCGGTTGTGTCCGCCGAGCGATGCGGCGATGAGCACAAGCAAGAATTTGAGCAATAGCACTTGCCCATAGAACGACGTCAGCAGGCTCTCAGGTGTATTCATTCCGCGCCAGCCGCTATACGCGCCGGTGACAAAGAGGATAACCAGCGCGAGCGTGGCGGTATCAGACAGCGACTGAACGAATGCCGCACTGTTCGCACGCTCGGCGACGGGGGCATTGAACATGCGCGGCACAACGATATATGTTGTCACGAGAACGAGTCCGACCCACACGCTAATAGCGAGCATGTGCAACCAGTCGACCCACACCGGAAGGCTTAGCACACCCGCATCGACAGGGTGGCCCGCGTGACTGCGTGACATTGCGACGCTCGCGAGCGTGAGCCAGAGCGCCGCCTTGAAGCGTATCGGATGCCCGGACTGCGCCAGTGAAAGTACGAGTGCTATCAGCAGCGAGACTGCGCCTGCCAGCCATGCGTGACCAAAGCCGGTTTCCATCAGCATCGAGCGAACGGCGGGCCCCGCATCGACGAGCGAGGATTCGCTCATCAGCGCGCAATGAATCCAGAATGCAATGGCACTGGAGACAAGCGCAGTGAACGAACCCATGCGCAAGGTGAGGAGCAAATGCCAGCTGACACGTGTCTGCCATCGCGATGTTCTGCGAGACAACCATGTGTCACATAGCAATGCGCCCACAAGCACGGTGAAACTGATGTTCTGGAGCGCCACAAATGCCAACCGCAAAACGCCGAGGGAACCGTCGTTCATCACTTCACCGCAAAAGTGTAGGTGCCTTTCGTCTTGTGAGCGTCATGTGTCATGACGGCCCATTGCACGGTGTATGAGCCAGAAGCAAGCTTCGGAATCGCAACCAGCAGCACGCGCGGGTTCGAAGCGTCGACTTTGGCTTTTTCGTTGGTCGCGGGAGTGCCGGATGAATCTACGACCTTAATCATGCTGAACGAAGACTCGAGGTCCTCGTTAAAAGTGAGGCGGAGCGACGCTGGCGATGCATCGACTGTGCCGCCAGCCGATGGCGTCGCGCTTTCCAGTTTGCCGTGGGCAAATACAAGCCCGGGTGAAAGCACTAACGTGGTGACCGCCGCTGCACGAGCGATAGCGTTACGCATCAAGGCGTTCATGATTGTTACCTCCCTTGTTTGAATCGGGGTGCTCTCGTTGTCCTGGCACCCCATTGGATACTCATTGCTTCTGCAGCTTCATCACCGTGAGTGAGCCGTCAATCTCCTCGGCGACGAAATCGATCTTGTCGCCGACCTTCACCTGGGACAGCATGGCCGGGTCCTTGACCTTGAACACCATCGTCATCGCTTCCATGTCGAGGTTCTCGAGTGGACCGTGCTTGATGGTCAGCTTTCCAGCGGTGACATCCACTTTCTTGATCTCGCCGTGCGACATGCTGCTCTTCGCGCTCGAGCCCTGTTGGGCACCGCTTGCCATATTCATGTTGTCCGTGTCACTGGCCGCATAGGCGCTTGCAGAAACAGCTACGGCACACCCCATCACAATCGAAGCAATCGCGTTCTTCATTACGCTCTCTCCCACAGTTGAAATAACAAATCCCGGCTGGCGTCATGTCCAGCCCTCCACGAAATCAGTGATCGGGCAGCTCACCTGTGTACTCGTACGCAACGGTTCCCGCCGGGTGTCTGAACCAGCCCGGGTCGCGGTAATCGTTACGGCCGAGTCCCTCACGCACTTTCACGACGGTGAACATGCCACCCATTTCCAGCGCGCCAAATGGCCCGGTGCCCGTCATCATCGGGAGCGTGTTGTCGGGTAGCGGCATCTCCATCTCACCCATCGAGCCGCCGGTACTGCCCATCGCCATGTAGTCCGGCACGAGCTTGTTGATACGTTTCGCCAGGTCTTTCTGCGGTACGCCAATCAGGTTCGGGACCTGATGCCCCATCGCATTCATCGTGTGATGGGACTTGTGGCAGTGAAACGCCCAGTCACCGGGCCGGTTTGCCGTGAACTCGATGGCGCGCATCTGACCGACTGCAACGTCGGCTGTCACTTCCGGCCAGCGTGCGGAAGGGGGAATCCATCCACCGTCGGTTCCTGCGACCTCGAAGCTGTACCCGTGAAGATGAATGGGGTGATTGGTCATCGTCAGATTGCCGAAGCGGATGCGCACCCGGTCTCCTGCGCGTACGGGCAACGGGTCGACGCCGGGAAAGACCCGGGCATTCCACGTCCACATGTTGAAGTCCGTCATTTCGTTGACGCGTGGCGTGAAGCTCCCTGGGTCAATGTCGTAGGCGGACATCAGGAACACGAAGTCGCGGTCCACCTGCATGACGCTGCGGTCCTTCGGATGCACGATGAACGTGCCCATCATCCCCATGGCCATCTGCACCATCTCGTCGGCATGCGGGTGATACATGAAAGTGCCGTGCTTCTCGAGCTGGAATTCATAGACGAACGTCTTGCCGGGCGGGATATGTGGTTGCGTGAGACCGCCTACGCCGTCCATCCCGGACGGCACCAGCATCCCGTGCCAATGAACCGTGGTGTGTTCCGGCAGTTTGTTGGTCACGAAGATGCGGACCTTGTCGCCTTCGACCGCCTCGATGGTCGGCCCAGGTGCCTGGCCGTTATAACCCCAGAGATTTGCCTTCATGCCCGGAGCCATTTCGCGAACGACCGGCTCGGCGATGAGATGAAACTCCTTCCAGCCGTTCTTCATCCGCCAGGGCAACGTCCAGCCATTGAGCGTTGCCACGGGCGTATAGGGGCGACCATTTGGCGGCACAAGCGGTGGCTGGGTCGCCGTTTTTTCCATGATGGCCGCTTCCGGAAGTGAAACTGCTCCCGCCTTGCTGACCAACGCCGCGCCGAGGAGCGCCGCGCCTGAGCCGCCGAGAAAATTTCGACGTGAAACCATGTTCATTTACCTTCTGAATTCGTCGACGATGCGGGCTGCGTCGCGGGAGCAGGCAACGGCGAGTCCCGCATCGGAGCCGGTGCTGGTTGTGCGGCAGGTGCTGGCGCTTCAGCGCTGCGCGGTACGTCGGGCGTCTGCCCCATGGCAAGCGGCGGAAGCCGGCCACCCAGCGACTGTTGAAGGTCCGTCTCAGCAAGCCAGTACTCTTTCAGCGCGTCGATGTATCCGTTGACGGCTGCGACCTGGTCGCGCGAATCGGCGAGTAGCTCGAATACGCTTGTCAGCATGCCGTTGTAGCGCAGCAGCATTTCGTCCGAGATGGTCTTGCGCACGGGCACGACTTCATCGCGGTAGTGCCTGGCAACGTCGTAGCTTGTCGCGTACGCGGAGTACGACTCGCGAACCTCGGAACGGGCGTCAATCGCCGTCTGGGCGAGCCGGTTCGCCGACTGCATGTAGATGGCTTCTGCCCGCGCGACTTTCGCGCTGCCCCAGTCGAAGATGGGAATGTCGACGCTGATTTCGTACCCGTGCTCGTGCCCCTTGTCGGTCTCGAAGTTGTCGAGATAGCCGACCTCCAGTGCATTGATGAACCGGGTTGCCTTGCTCAGCCCCAGCGAAGTTGCAACGCCTTGTGTTCTCAGCTTCGCCGCCTGAATATCCAGGCGGTTTTGCATCGCGAAGCCCTCGGCGTCATTCAGTTGAGGCCTGTCCTTCGGGAGGTCAGGCAAGCGGTCCGGCAGCTTGTACTGGGTTCCTGCACCCCACAAGCCCATCGTTCGTGTGAGCTTCTCCCGGGCTACCACGGATTGCTGTCGGGACTTGGCCAACTGTGCGACCGACTCAGCGTAAAACGCCTGCTCGCGCGCATAGTCGAGCTTGCTGAAACTGCCGGCCTGACGCATGCGCAACGCGAGCTCTGCCCCGGCTTCGGCCGAGTCCGTGACCTGGGCCGCGTAAAGGGCAGACTGCTCCGCAGCTACGGCGTTGACGTAGGCTCTTCGGGCATCAGCAGCGACGATGAGCATCGCGTTGGCCGTCTCGAGCTTCGTCTGCTCAAACCGGCGACTCTCAATGCGGGTCGCCACCGGCAGAGTAAGCACGCCCAGTACGCCCATCGAGAAGGTTCGGCTGATGCTGATGCCATCGCTCCAGTGCGTTCGACTGAACGTAAATCCTGGATTGGGTAGACGACCCGCCTGCACGAGGTCGGCCTCGGAGATACCGAGTTCGGCGTACGACGCCTGGAGTCCCCGGTTGTTCAGCAGCGCGACCTGAACGGCATCGTCCATACCGAGCGGCTTCGACAGCAGTTCCTGAGTGCGCTTGAAAACGGCGTCGCGGTCTTCGTCGGTTCTGACGTAGACGGCATCCTTGCCAAGCCGCTCCGTCGCAGTGGTTGATACGGCGTTGAATCCCCCGTCCTTGGAGAACGTCGTGCAGCCGGCGAGGAATGCAGTTGCGATAGCGATGCATGCCACGCGGTTCGGAGCGAGGTATCGAATCATTTCGAATCGCCTCCGTGCCCGTTCTTCCCCTCTTGTGGCGACCCGGCTTGTTGACCGTGCTTCGTTCCGGTCTTGCCGTGACCGGGCGCGACAGCGCGATTCAGCTGTGTCCAGCCTGGTGCTTCCCCGTCCTGCCAGGATTTGTAGCCGTCAAACGCAGACTGCACGGCGACAGCCGGGACCGATGCGCCCGCATCTGTCGGGTCGGGCACAGCAGTCGTGGCGTGCGCGAGCAACGGCAACACTGCGCCCGCGCCGATAAGCGCCGCAGATATTGTTCGCATGAATTTTTCTCGTCGTGAACCATCCGGAGACCATGACGGGCTCCAGAAAGACTTTCCGGTCGCAGCCAGCGGCCGCGATTGCGTGGATTAGACGAGAATGGCCCGGGGAGGACGTTCGATGCCGCCGGTCAGGAACAATACGACGCGGGCATCTGTGGGCAATCGAACGGAGAAATGAGTCAGGTCAGCCGAAGCGGAAAATGCAGACACAGCGGGTAGCGCCGCACCGATGCAGCACGATGCGCAGGTAAGACACGCGTGAGCATGGTGGCCGCCGCTATGGTCGTGGCCATCGTGGTCATCAACATCTGCCACGACCGCATGTTCATCCATCGTCCCAGACTGGCCGATCTGGTGAGTGACGGATTCGTCATCGGCCACTTCCGAAGGCGCGCAAATCATCGAGACGGCCGCAAACGACTGAACCGGAAGGCTCAGTGCAAGCAGCACGACAAGAAGGAGTTTGCGCCAGTAGGACATGGGTGCAGAGTCTAGCACGGGGTTAAGTCGTCTGTAAGCACGTGAACGTGTCAGTGTGTAACGCCATGGTCGTTGGAGCCTTCTCACGGATGATGGAGCGATTACGGAGTCCCGTGCTGCATGATTCGTCAGCTGACTATTGAAAAACATCAAGATGCGGCGACGGCCACGGCGACCTGCCTGGGGCTCGATGTCATAGAGGTTGCAATGCAAATTCTCAGCGCACCGGGTCACGCCCTTTGGATGTCCTTCACGATGTCGTGGACAGATTTTGTGGGGACTCAGCCTCGGGTTCCCGTTCTCCGCTGTCATTGAAGTGACGGTGTCGACGTCCGGGATGCGGAGGCTGTTGCCTGATAACTCGCCACGTTCATCAACGCTTGCAAGCCTGTTCGGTGCTGCGTCGTCATCCTGCTCCTATGCCAGGATGGCGATTCACGTCCGAACGCCTCGCAGCCGCAGTGCGTTCCCGATGACGGACACCGAACTCAGCGCCATCGCGGCACTCGCGATAATCGGGCTGAGGAGAATGCCGAGCCACGGGTAGAGGACGCCTGCGGCAATGGGGATGCCGATGGCGTTGTAGGCAAACGCGAAGAACAGGTTCTGGCGGATGTTCTTCATCGTCGCGATGCTCAGGGACCGAGCGCGCGCGATGCCGCGAAGGTCGCCTTTTACAAGCACCACGCGTGCGCTGTTCATTGCGACGTCCGCGCCCGTCCCCATCGCAATGCCCACATTCGCCTGAGCAAGCGCAGGGGCGTCGTTCACGCCGTCGCCTGCCATGGCCACGATGCGCCCCGACTTTTGCAGTTCCTGGACATGCCTGTATTTGTCTTCCGGCAGAACGCCTGCCTTGACCTCATCCAGGACCAGAGACGCTGCGACCGCACGAGCCGTGACCTCGTTGTCACCTGTTAGCATCACAATCCGCACCCCGGTTGCCTTCAACTGCCGCACAGCCTCCGGTGTCGTACCTTTGACCGTGTCAGCCACGCCGATATAGCCTGCCAGCTCGCCGTCAATCGCGAGATACATGACGGTCTGTCCGGCCTCGCGCAGGCGGTCCGTGTCGTGCTCCACAGACCCGCAATCAACGCTCAGGTCCGTCATCAACCGGGCGTTACCCAAGGACGCCGCGTGCCCACCAATTTTTCCCGTCACGCCCTTGCCCGGCAAGGAGTCAAAGGTGTCGACATGTGAGGTCGTGGCTCCCGCTTCTTTCGCAAACGTCGTAATTGCCTGCGCGAGCGGGTGCTCGCTTGCGCCTTCCAGGCTGGCGGCATAGCCGAGAATCTGCGATTCCTGTCCGGGATGGACCGCCACCACCTTCTGAACGCGCGGCTTTCCCTCTGTCAGCGTACCTGTCTTGTCGACAACGACGGTGTCAACCTTCTCCATCAGTTCGAGAGCTTCCGCGTCCTTGATGAGCACGCCTTCCTGGGCACCCCGGCCAACGCCGACGATGATGGACACGGGCGTTGCAAGCCCGAGCGCGCAGGGACATGCAATGATGAGCACACTAATGGCGACGACCAGTGCGTTTGCGAGCGCGGGAGTGGGTCCTGCAACAGCCCAGACCAGGAACGCAGCGACCGCGATGCATAAGACTGCCAACACAAACCAGCCGGACACCTGGTCCGCGAGCTTCTGGATAGGCGCACGGGAACGGCTCGCGTCCGCGACCATTTGCACGATGCGCGCGAGCAGAGTGTCGGAGCCAACCTTCTCCGCGCGCATCACAAACGTTCCCGTCTGGTTGACCGTTGCACCCGTCACCTTGCTCCCTGAAACCTTTTCCGCAGGAATGGATTCGCCAGTAATCATCGATTCGTCGACGCTCGAGCTTCCTTCCATCACCTCACCGTCTACGGGAATCTTTGTACCGGGCTTTACGCGCAAGATGTCGCCCACGACAACCGCATCGAGAGAGACAGTCTCCTCCACGCCATCGGGCCTGATGCGAACCGCCGTGTGCGGGGCGAGTTTCAGCAGGTCACGTATCGCGCTCGACGTGCGTGAGCGCGCGCGAAGTTCGAGCACCTGCCCAAGCAAGACCAGGGTCACAATGACGGCAGCCGCCTCGAAATACAGGGGCAGCTCCTGTCCGTGACGGAATGCCTGAGGTAAGGCGTCGGGGAAAAACAGTGCGAACACACTGAACACATAAGCAGCCGCGACGCCCACCGCGATGAGGCTGAACATGTTCAGTCGCCGGGTCACGAACGAATTCCACCCGCGCTCAAAAAAAGGCCAACCGCCCCACAAGACGACAGGCGTAGCGAGCAAGGCCTGAATGCATTGGGACCACGATGTCGTCATCCAGTGCGGGGCACTCGAGAAAAGCCCATCGATAGCTGAATCGATGTCGAACGGCAGAATCATCTTGCCCATCGTCATCATCAACAGCGGAATCGACAGAGCAAGTCCAACCCAGAAGCGTCGGCTCATCGACTCCAGTTCGACGTTTCGCTCCTGTGCCCCGGTCGGAAGCACTGGCTCAAGCGCCATGCCGCAGATAGGACACGACCCGGGAGCAGACGCGCGTACTTGCGGGTGCATCGGGCACGTGTAGATAACGCCGGTATCCGGCGCAGGGATGTTCCCCTCGTCCAAGGCCCCGTGTTTGTGGGCGACGCCCCCGCTCGCCCGTTGCGAGTCCCCGTGAACATGCGTATGCGATGAGACCATTGTGTGCGTCCCCGACTCAGCTTAATGAACGTCGACCGTATTGTCCCCGTACAGTCGCGGAACAAAGCGCGGCGTGTGTGATGCGTACTCTCGCCACGCATCTCCGAAGCGCGCTTCCGAATCGCGCTCTTCCTGTATTGCGAGCCTGACGTACATGAACACGAGTATCGGAAACATCAACAGCGTGATAAGCGTCGGCCACTGCAGCAGGAAGCCAAACATGATGACGATAAAAGCAACGTACTGCGGATGCCGGATTTTCGCGTACGCACCAGTTGTAGCAAGCTGTCCCACGCGTTGCGCTTCATATAGGACGTGCCACGCAGTCGACAGCAGGTAAAAGCCGCCAAAAATAAAAACCATGCTCAGGATGTGCGGAACCGCGAAATGCGGGTCACCGTGTCGGCCCGTCATCGTCCACCAGATGTGTCCTGACTCGTGTGTGAACAGATTTGTTTGCGGAAAGCGTGTCTGCAACCACCCCGATAAAAGATAGATGGTGAGCGGGAACCCGTACATCTCCGCGAAGAGCGCGACGACAAAGGCAGAAAATCCGCCGAACGTTCGCCAGTCGCGTCCGGTCGCCGGCTTGAAAAAGCTGAAGGCGAAGATGATGAAAACCAGCGAGTTGATGACGACCAGGCTCCAGAGTCCGTAGCCGTTACCGATGCTGCTCATGGTCGCCTCCGTCTTCCGATGCCCGTTCTGCATTTGCTGAACTGCGATTACCATGCCTGTGACCATGCCCGTGATGCATGAACAGATGCATTAGCGGGCACGAGAGCAGCAAGAGATACGGCAGCACGCCCAGGAAATGCGCCCTGTGCTCGGAAAAGAGCAGGAACAGCGCGATGGCGGAGAACACCAGCAGCGCAATCGCAGACCGCGACTTCCAGAAGGGGCGCGAGTCGTGCGTGGTTTCGTCCATGGTCAACTCCGGTTACACGTAGAACCTGCTTCCCTGTAGGCGGATTCTGCGCAGACTGGCGGTCCATCATCGCCTGCATCATCATTTGCATCATGTCCAGGCGCATCTCCATCATCCGGTGCTTCTGGCCTGACATCGGCATCCTGCGAGTGCTGCTTCATCATGTCCATCATGTGCATGCCGCTCTGCATGGATTACATCTGCTCATCCATTAGCGCGGCGGGCGCCTCGGCCGTATTCGCGGCCATCCATTTTTCGTGCATTGCCTGCATCTGCTTCATCGGCTGGTCAACGCCCGCGAGTTTTTTGCTCTTTGCGGACGGCGCACTTGCCGCCGCCGGGTAGTGAGCTTTGTGGGCGGCAGCATCCGTCGCCGGTTGAACGCCAATCGCAGTTCCAGCATGAAGTACGAGAAACGACGCACCAATCAGTGCTAGCCGTTTAGAAAAAGGGCATTCGTGCCTCCGTGAACACGGTTACAGGCAATTGTTCTTTTGCACCTGCTCCTTTCAATGTACCCCCGGGCAGGCTGCCCTCGTTGATTTAGCTCAAGCGAACTTTCCAACTGAAACAACCTCGCAGCAGGCCTCGATACGGAGCACCGCCAGGCGACGCGCCCTTGCAGGCCTTGATGTATGTCAAGCCACGGCGCGTGCGCCACCGTAGGATGGAAAGAGAGAAGCGTGCACCGTGGACGCGACGGTTGCACGTGAATCACGACGAATCGAGGAGTCTCCCTATGCCAGGCAGCCAGAAACTCTCCAGTGGCATCCGACGCTTCGTTCGGACGGCTTTCACGGCCTTGGCTTTGGCGTCGGTCACAGCTCTTGCCGGATGCGGCTACAACGCCATCCAGACCGAAGACGAACAGGTCAAGGCGAGCTGGTCGGAGGTTCTCAATCAGTATCAGCGACGCGCTGACCTGGTGCCCAATCTGGTCAACACCGTGAAGGGGTATGCAAATCAGGAAAAGGACGTTCTGACGCGCGTCACTGAGGCCCGCGCACAGGTGGGTTCCATTCGGGCGACTCCGGAGATGCTGTCCGACCCACAGGCATTTGCGCAATTCGAGTCCGCCCAAGGTCGGCTCACTTCGTCTTTGTCCCGTCTGTTAGTGGTCTCGGAAAATTATCCGCAACTGAAGTCGGACGCGAATTTTCGCGACCTGCAGGCTCAGCTTGAAGGAACTGAGAATCGCATTGCAGTGGCGCGCAATCGGTACATAAAGTCGGTCCAGCAGTACAACTCGACTGTGCGGTCGTTCCCCAGCAACCTGACCGCCAAGGCCTTCGGATACCAGGAAAAACCGAACTTCTCGGTTGCGAACGAAGCAGAAATCGCCAGACCTCCGCGCGTTGACTTCGGCGCGGCTCCCGCTTCTGCCGGCGGAGCCAACAATTGAAGGCCTTTCTCGCGGCATTCATATTCGTCTTTATGTCGCTGGCATTTGCCGGACCATACGCCTATGCCGAAGTCCCCGTACCGCCTCTGACTGCACGCGTCATTGACGAGACAGGGACGCTTACGGGCGAGCAGCGTTCGGCGATTGAACAGACCCTGAAGGACTTCGAAACCCGAAAGGGAAGTCAGATTTCGGTACTCATCGTGCCCACCACGCAACCCGAGACAATCGAGCAGTATTCGATGCGGGTAGTCGAGCAATGGAAGCTCGGGCGTGCCAAGGTCGACGACGGAGCCATGCTGATTGTCGCGAAAAATGACCGCGCGCTTCGCATCGAAGTCGGATATGGCCTCGAGGGCGCATTGAACGATGCGACCAGTAACCGGATTATTAATGAAGTCATTGTTCCCAAATTCAAACAGGGCGACTTCTATGGCGGCATTGCGGCGGGTGTCGACAGCATTATCCGCGTAGTAGATGGCGAGCCGCTACCTGCCCCGCAGCGACGCGGAGATTCGAACGGTATGGGAGGTCTCCTGCCTGCATTGTTCGTGGTGGCTGTAGTCGCCGGAGGTGTGCTTCGCGCCATCCTCGGCCGCCTGCCAGGCGCCCTTGTAACCGGCGGCATCATCGGCGTGCTGGCGTGGTTCCTTTCCGGGGCAATCGCGCTGGCCATTATTTCCGGCGCTGTGGCGCTCGTATTCACTCTTCTAGGCGGTGGAATGGGAGCATTCGCCGGTGGCCGTTACATCGGAGGCCGGTCAGGAGGGATTGCCGGCCGTTCGAACCACGATATCTTCAGAGGCGGGGGCGGTGGGTTTGGCGGTGGCGGCGCTTCGGGGAGGTGGTGACCGTGAACCTCAAACGTATCGTTCGACATCTGTCGATGACCCGCTGGTCGGTCAATGCCGCGTTTCCGCCGCGCACGCTATTGGTCATTGAGCAGGCCATTCGAGAGAGTCACCGGGAGCACATTGGTCAGGTCCTGTTCGTCGTAGAAGGAGCGCTGCACAGCACGCCTCTCTTCGATGGGCTAACAGCGCGCGAACGGGCAATTGACGTGTTTTCCCAGCTTCGAGTGTGGGACACGGAGTGCAACAACGGAATTCTCATCTACCTGCTGTTGGCCGACCGCGATGTTGAAATCATCGCGGACCGAGGCATCCATTCACGTGTGGAGACTCAAGAATGGGAAGCCATCTGTAGCATGATGGAATCGGAGTTTCGATACGGCAATTATGAATCGGGCGCAGTACAAGGAATTGCGCAAGTCACGGCACTGCTCAAATTGCATTTCCCCGCACTTCCCTCGTCTCGAGAGGACTTACCTTCTAAACCGGTATTGATGTGAGCGTTGTATTTCACTTGCAAACCTACGGCTCGCCCGAGGTTGGCGGTTATTCCGGTCAATTTCTGATACTCACCAATGGTCAACTCGATGACGTCCCTCTATTCCTCCGCACTTCGGGTATGTGCCAGCGCGACCTGCGCTGCTGCCTGAAGGATCGTCAAAGGAGTGGATTCGTTAAATTGTTGCACGATGACGTCTGCTTTGCGCACGTGAGCCGACATTGGCCGCCCACCGCTGAATGGCAGCTAGTGGCCCGCACGCAGCCGATCATCTCTGATCTGTGGGAATCTGTCGGCCGCTACAGATTGAGCGCGAAGGGACAATCGAGTCGAAGATGTTTGAACGGGACGCACAGGTCCCGCTCGTCATTCCGGTGATACCTGACGATCAATCAGGAGGCAGACGTCTCACCGGCAATTTCGGATGCAACAGCAGAAACAGCGCCACCCGTGTCGGCGGTGACGGCCCTCTTCTTCGCGATGACTCTCTTCGCTGCCTTATGCATGACTGCTTTCTGGGTGGCAGCCTTCTTCACTGCACTCTTTCTAGCGACTGCCGATTTCGCCGCGGCTTTCTTTGCCGCGGTTTTTTTCGCCGGCGTCGATACCTTCTTCGCGGTAGCAGGCTTCGACCCCGTAGCGCTTTCCGTCGCCCCTGCAATCAGGAACTTCGTACGGTCTTTTGCACCGGCAAGCCATGCGGGTGCGGGACCGCGGCCGCTCCATGTTGCTCCCGTCTTCGGATCGCGGTACTTCGGCGCCTGCGGGCCCCGAACGTAATTCCCAGCCTTCTCGCTCTTCGTCGTGGCAGGTACCAAAGCGACAGCGTTACCTTCGACCAGATACCTGCTGCGATCCTTCGCACCGGCAATCCAGGCGGGCGCGCGACCATGACCCGTCCAGGTCGCGCCGCTTTTCGGGTCGCGATATTTTGCTGCCGACGCGGACGTCTTGGCGATAGCCTTGACGCCCGGCTTGCGACCACGCCGCTTTGAACCGCCGATATGCGCGTCGATGTCGGCGGTCGTCAAACCGTGCTTTTCCATGATGTCGCGAATCTTCGCGATCACGCCGGACGACTGTTTCGCGGCCAGAGCTTCCGCTTGCGCCCGGAGCTTTGCGATCTGCGCCTGAACCTTTTCAAGTGTTGCCATTGATGTTTCTCCCCGTCGTTAGTGTTGGCGGCACTATGCCATATAACCGTGCGAACAGGCCATCGAGCGATAAACCTTATAAGCGGCACCGTACCGGAGTGATAATCTCGAGGCACAGGCCTTGCGCCTGACCAAGGAACGCGCCACCAGGCGCCATTCGTAAAACGGGGAAATATCATGGATGAGCGGAAACGCGACAGTATGGTCGCTTACCTGCGCCGCAGAATGGCTGAAGTCGGCATCGAACTGGATGACCTTGCGGCAGCGATCGCCGAAGACCAGATCCGGCAGAAAACGGCTCGATATCGCAGTGCCACAGGAGAAACCTGGTCAGGCGACGGTGAGATGCCGCAATGGCTGAAGCAGGCCATTAGCGCGGGCCAGTCCCTCGAGCACTTTGCCGTAGCGCGCGCGGTACAACGGGAGCCCGAGACGCGTTCAAAGGTGGATTGGCGTCAGGACCCGTTCGCAGGCAGCCGGCTGGCAGCCGTACAGCCGTCGCATCGTGAACTGTGAGTGGGCGAACCGCCCGCCGCCCGGTCCGTCCGACTGTCGTCAGCAAAACCCACTGAGTCCGATATGCCGAAACGGCACGCGCCCGATGTCGCCGGCGATGCCGAAGCTGGACCAAGGTGAACGCCATTGGTAATCTGCTTGCACAGAACAATGCCTCGACCGCACTGACCTTGACCTTCATTCCCGGGAGGATTCATGCAAGTGAGCACGGAAATGCTTGTCGACATGCTTCGCGAAGTGGAAGCCGAAGACCCCATCGACTATGCAGACCTGCCGTTTGGAGAACAGGAACTCAGGCGGCTCATTGTCAGCTCGCTCGTTGAGCGGCACCACAACGTAGAAACAGACATGTCCGTCTCCGACGTCCATGCGCTGTATCTCCTGAGCACCGCCAAGCTTGTTCTCGAAAACACGGTGCTCCACGCTCGACTGCTTCTGCTTCAGGGGCATCAGCTCGACATGGAGGCGTTGCTTGCGCCTTTCACCCTCAAAGGGAAGCGAAACTGACCGGCTGGCGATTCGGACGAACGATAATAGCCAGCAGTCAGGCTGCCATCCGGTGCTCGTAATATGGCCGCTCCCTGTCGTCGAGTATCGCGTATAGCGCGTCCAGACGCTTCGGGTCGGGGTTCAGCCATGCGTCGAGATGCGCTTCCCTGATCGGCACGATACATCGGTCATGACCTGCAGCCGCCACCTCTTCCGGCGGCTCGTCCGTTATGGCAGCAAACGAGAGCAGGTCAGGCTCACCTGGTGCTGACCACTTCGACCACAAGCAGGCGACCAGCATCGTGCGTCCATCCGCAGGTTTAAATTCGAGCACCAGATTTTCGTCCTTTTCACCCTCCGCCAGTTCCCGCCCTTCCTTCCTGGCCCGACTCACGTTCTCGTAAAAGACGTCGACCATCACTACGCCGTGCCGATATCCGAACAAGGGTTTCCAGAAACCTTCGAGATTGTCCCGTCTGGCGTTGTAGGTGCCCGGATATTTGAGATCGTAGTTCGCCGGCTTACCCTCCATCCGGCATTGGTACCTCATGGGCTTCACGACCCGCTGCCCATCTTCGACGACGAGTACCGGCGCATAGTGCCCGGGGAAAATACGGGAATCTCGCGGTTCGCTCTCGCTGCGCCTGATGTCGTCAAGCCGACGAAGCGCCGCTTCGATCTTGTCGCCAGCGATGCGCCTGCTTTCAGTCGCCGCTTTCGTCTGTTTTGTTTGCAGCGTTCGCTCTGCTGCGACGAGCCTCGCGCGCTGCCTGAAGAGCTCTTCCTCGAACGTCTTTGCCTGAGCCGCGTCGTACTGATCGATCAGCCGTCTGATCTCGAACTCACTTTCGGACTGTGGCGAGCGAAACGAGTCGTCCATCGCCTTGGGAATCTTCGCTTTCACCCGTCCCTCGGCGCGCTCCCAGTAGAGCCGTGCGAATTCCCGGATATCCATGTGTGCGCCGAACGTCCGCACATACCGTTTGTAGTCAGCTTCAATCTGCGCCGAATAGCACATGGTCGCTCCCGTCAGTGCGGCGAACTTCGCCAGCTAGTCTACGCGTTATGCGTGCGCCCGCTCAAGCGCACTAACGATGTGGTCTGCGCCTTCGCGCGCCGGCTTCGCCGCCCGGCCACGATTCGAAAACAGGACGGGCGTCGGTTGCAGTGTCACGGGGATTGGCCCGGCCAGCGCGGGACCTCGACCCTTGACGATGTCAATCACCAGTCCGTCGCACGTCGGTCGCAATGCGAGCCGTAACGTCGCAGGCGACGAGTCCTGCGCTGTCGCGAGCGGCCTTACCACGATGAACAGGCTTTCCGTCGACTGCGCCGCCAGATGCAGCCGCCTACGCGACGAGTCCTTCACGTGCTGCGCCCAGAAAATGACGGCGCTGCAGGTGCCCGCCCGAAGCATCTGCTCGACAGACCAGAGTGCATCCGCGCTATTCGCAGCCTTGACGAGCATCACCCGGTCAACCGGAACACTGGTTTCCGAAGGGTCGCCGTGCAGCTGACACTCCTCAATTGGGGCAGTCATTGCCCCTTTACGAAGGATGAGACGACGTCGAATTGAAGCAACTACGTCATATTTTTGGACAGGGTGAGATGCGCGTCATCGATCAAACTATCTTGCCGGGACAGCGCGTAGATACCATATCGTTGCATAAATTCGCCGTTAGCCGAGCGCGGATGCTGCGAAGCCATCCTTGGGAAAACAGTTCAATAAATGAATTCATATTGTTATAAATCAGCACCTCACCGGGATCTGCGGGCAAACAACATTGTCAAGGGCGCACAAGACGGTCGTGTCGACGATCACACGCGTCAGGCTGCCAGCCCTGTGGCGATCTTTTATGCGGCCTGTGCCCTGCAGCGCCGCCAGGTATCACTCGGCAATTCGCCAAACTGCCCGCGGTACTCGCTCGAGAAATTGCCGAAGTGCCAGAAGCCCCACCGGGTGGCGACCTCGGTCACCGAAGCGGCATGACGCAACTCACGCCGCACGTGATCTAGCCGGACAGCGCGGATATATGCGGAAGGATTGACGCCAAGCGTCTCCTCGAATGCGTATTGCAACGTCCGCCGGCTCGCGCGAAACCGCGCGCACAGCTCCGCCACCGACAGCGGGCATTCCGGTGACGCTTCGACGAGATCCCTGACGCGCCGCACGAGTTGCCAGCTGCGCGCAAGCCGGGCCTGCGCATGCCGCGCCTGGACATGCCCCTGTGAATCGAAGCCTCGCACATCGCGCAACGCATCGGCGAGACCGAAAATCACGGACTTCTCGAACGCCGCTGCGACGCCCGTGTCGTCGAGCAAGGCAGGCCTGTCCGCAACGGTATCGAGGATCTGTTTCAGCACCTGTCGAAACGCCTGCAACTGGACGGGATCGACATTCAGCACGCCAGGCCTCGCGCCCAGCAGCGTGCGGATGTCATCGAGCTGCGAGCGCACCACGGCGTCGCGAATGGCGTCGGGCTCAATCTCGAGATTCACCACGACGTGCCTGTCGGGTGACAGGAACTCGATACCGCCCTCGCCCGAAAACAGATGCAGGCCGTCGCGATGGCTCGTCTGACCGCACAGCAGCGCATGCCCCTCAAGCTCGAACGGAACGCCCACGGCGAGCCTGGACGGCAACACCTGACCGCGCTGGTACACGGTCCGGTTCAGCCGCTCGACCAGCACCTTGACGCCGCCTGCGCCAAACAGGCTCACGGCGCCGTCAAAGACGCCGCGCGAGATCTGGCAGTAGTTCTGGTTCCAGGCGTCGAGCAGCAGCGCCTGCTCGTCGATATTGCGGCAGTAACGGATCTGCACTGCCCGGTTTGGCTGAGAGACCGGCTCCATCGATTCTCCCGATTCCTGATGACACGCTCCATAAGGCTGCGTGCTGACCAGTGTAGATGACCAAAAAACATGCGAACGGTGCAAACCATGCGGCATGCGCCGCTGGTCGGGTCATCGCCGGTCAGTGGGTAATTTTTATGGATTTTTTATGTTTTTGCCAATTTTGGATAGTCGCCCGTTTTTGCCACCCCTACCTTGTCCGCAAGAAACGACTGAAACGGGAGGCGTACATGAGCAGAACGACGGGCCGGCTGGAAGGCAGGATCGCGATCGTGTCAGGCGGCGCGACGGGCGCAGGCGGCGCGGCATCGCTGTTGTTCGCGCACGAAGGCGCGCGCGTGGCCGTGGTCGACATCAATGGCGATGCGGGCGAGGAAGTGGTCACGCGTATTCGCGCGGCGGGCGGCGTCGCGGAGCTCTTCATCGCCGACGTGTCGAAGCGCGCCGCCGTGGACGCCGCCGTCGCGAGCATCGTTGCCCGCTTCGGGCGCATCGACGTGCTCTTCAATCACGCGGGCAGCATCGTGGTGAAACCGTTTGCCGATACCACCGACGACGACTACGACTGGCTGATGAACGTCAACGTGAAGAGCATGTTCATGATGACGCGCGCGGTGCTGCCGCACATGCTCGCCGCGGGCGGCGGATCGATTGTCTGCACGGCGTCGATTTCGTCGGTAGCGGCGACGCCGCTCGAAGTGCTGTACTGCACCACCAAGGGCGCCTGCGCCATGTTTGCGCGTGCAATCGCCGTCGAGTACCGCGATCGCGGGATCCGCTGCAACGCCGTGTGCCCCGGCTTCATCGATACCCCGCATGGACGCCGCGAAATCAGCGCGCTCGCGAACTATGGCTTCGATGCAAGCGAGGCGGCGTTGTCGCTGCAGCAGGGCCGTCTGTGCGCGCCGGAAGAAGTCGCACGCGCCGCCCTCTTTCTCGCCAGCGACGACGCGAGCTTCGTCAACGGCGCCCATCTGTTCGTCGATAACTGCTTCACGGCTGCGTGAGCCGCTTTCTGTCGCGCGTTCACGCTGTTGCGCCGCTTCGACACAACCCTGTTTGAAGGATCGCGTCATGGACGTCAATACCGCAGCGCCGTCGGTTGAAGCCGCCGACAACGATGTCAATCTGTTGCACAAGATGGGCTACGCACAGGAACTGTCCCGGCGCATGGGGGCGTTCTCGAACTTCGCGGTGTCGTTCTCGCTGATCTGCATTCTGTCGGGCGGCATCACGTCGTTCCAGATGGGGCTGTCGGCGGCGGGCGGCGCTTCCATCGGACTCGGCTGGCCGCTCGGCTCGCTGTTCGCGATGGTGGTCGCAGCGGCCATGGCGCAGATCGCCTCGTCGTATCCGACGGCGGGCGGGCTCTATCACTGGAGCTCGATTCTGGGCGGCAAGACCTGGGGCTGGCTCACTGCCTGGCTCAATCTGCTCGGCCTCGTATTCGTGGTCGCCGCGATCAACTACGGCACCTATGATCCGTTCTTTCGCACGCTGATCGCACCGATGTTCGGCGTGAAGTCCGATGCCCTCGGCTGGTGGGATCAGACGATCTTCCTCACGGTAATCACCGCTTCGCAGGCGTTCCTGAATCATCGCGGCATTCGGATCACGAGCCGGATCACCGACCTGTCGGGCTATCTGATCTTCGTGGTGACGATCCTGCTGGTGGCGTCGCTGCTCGTGTTCTCCCCCGTGAAGGTAGATCTGTCGCGCCTCGTCACGTTCACGAATTTCACGGGCGTCGACGGCGGCGCATGGCCGAAGCAAACCATGGCGATGGCGTTCCTGTCGGGCCTGCTGCTCACGGCCTATACGATTACCGGCTTCGACGCCTCGGCGCACACCTCGGAGGAAACACATCAGGCCGCGCGTAACGTGCCGCGCGGCATCATCGGCTCGGTGTTCTGGTCGACGACGTTCGGCTATGTGATGGTGTGCGCGTTCGTGCTCGTGATGCCGGATATCGGCGCGGCCGTCAAGCAGGGCACGGGCTTCTTCGAAGCGATCCTTGCACCGATCCCCACGCCGCTGCGCATCGCGATCGAACTGCTGATGTTCTTCATCAACTACGTATGTGGCCTCGCCGCCGTGACCTCCACTTCGCGCATGATGTTCGCGTTCGCACGCGACGGCGGCCTGCCCGCTTCAAGGTGGCTGCGCAAGGTCAATCCCGCTCATCGCACGCCTGTCGCCGCGATCTGGACATCTGCCGCGCTGGCCATTGCTGTCACGCTGTATGGCGACGCTTTCACGGTGCTGAGCGCCGGTAGCGCGGTCTTTCTCTTCGTGTCGTATGCGATGCCGATTGCAGCGGGCATTTTCGCCGAAGGCCGCACATGGACCGACAAGGGCCCGTTCCAGCTGGGCGTCATGTCGAAACCGTTCGCGATTGCCGCCGTATTCGGGGCGCTGGTGCTCGCCTATGTCGGCATCCAGCCGCCGAACCAGAAGGTCGTGTATGTGATCGCCGGGCTGCTGGCGGTGCTGCTGACAATCTGGTACGGCGCGGGCGTGCGCAGGAATTTCGCGGGGCCGCCCATCGCGAAGCTGACGAACGAGCGCGAACGTGAACTGCGCGGGATCGAGGGGCAGACCTGACGCGCCCCTGCGATTCGCCGCACATGTGTCGACACGGCGGGCGCCGGACGGGCGAGTATTTCGTGCGCAGCCGCCCTCCCGCGTCATAGGCTGTGTCGACTCGAGAGACGGATATTTCAGTTACTTTCAGGCGGGCGCTCGCCGGACCCTGCCGCGCGCAGTTGGGCCGCTTCCGTAACGGGCTCGCCGCACTGGTTGCAGAACGGGAAGAAGGCAAAGTTGCGGCCGCCGCAAGCGCAGACCTTGAAAAGATTCAAGCCGCAATGGATGCAGTACGAGACCTGCTCGCCGCCAAGATGCCACGGTTTGTCGCACGACGGGCATAACTTCTTCGGGTATGTGCTGAGCGCCTTTTCGTAATCGACGCTCTGCGCGCGTTCCATTTGGCTCTGTTCCAGTTCCGCGCGTTTTCGCTCGACATATTTCTGGAACGCGCGGAGCGTGTAGACCCCGGCGAAGACGGTGAGCGCGACACCCACCAGCACGCGTACATATCCCCCGAAACTGGGCAGATACGGGACAAGCTCGACGAAGAACGCCGTCAGCGCGAAGAGTCCAAAGCCGTACACGAACGGCCAGTACCTGTGCTTGCGAAACCGGATGAACAGCCATATGGCAACGAGAAGAAGCGGGAGCGTCAACGCAAGGCGCCACCCGAACACGACGAGTTCGTAATGACGGCTCGCCGCCTCGTAGCGCTTCCCGGCGGCCTGCCTTGCGGCCGCGATCTCGATGCGCAACTGGTTCAGACGCGCATCGATCGGCCGGGTCTCATCGGAAAGGGCATTCTGCTGGCTTTGCCAACCTGCGACGCTCGCCTGAAGTTCGTCGAGCCTCTGTGTCCGTGCAAGCAATTCCGGATCATTGCGGCTATCCCCTGTGGCCTGTCTGGTCGCAATCCAGTTCCTGAAACTGTCGCGCGCCTCCACGTACAGCTTGTCTGCCCGGTCGTGAGCAATACGAGTGTTCTCGATCCTGTCGTTGAGTGCGTCCCGCCGAAGCTGCACATCGCGCATCTGCGCATCGAGCTGTGACGTCGCCGCATCGCTGAACTGCGAGGGATCCGGTGGCCCGCCGCGCGGCGCGTACATCAGATCGCGGATCACGAGTGAGCCCAACATGTTCAGAAAGATCGCGAAGGCAATCGCGATGATCCAGGAAGCGACTTTTAGCAGACGGGCCGGACGCGAAAATGCCTGACTGGTGTTCGCAGCGATCCCTTTTTTCATAAGCGGTGCCCCTTCCTTTTCATGCGGAACCTCGACGTCGCGCGTCATGACTGCGCGACGCGAAGATCATGCCGTTCGTTCGTCGCGTGTGCGGCCCGGTGCCTTGTACAACCGCCCAGATCCCACCTCCTCGAAGGAAGTCACGCAGTCAACAGGGTTCCCTGTTTCGCGAGGCATCATGGTGCGGATTGATCCGTCAGTCCGATCATAACTGCGCGGCCCCAATACGCAAGATGCCCAGAGCCCGGTATAGCATGCCTGGCGGTCAGGGCTCGGCATCTGGCGTTTGCAGCGTGTGCCGTTACCGACGGAGCCTCGCATCTCATGAATGAGTCGAACCGCGCGGTCTACCTGACTTTCTACCTCGGCGAAACGGGCTACATGCCGGTGTCGCCCGATCTGTACCGCATGGCGAAGGCGGGTCTCGAAACGGCCATCACGCGCGCCTATGAAAAAGCACGTGGCAACTCGAGCCGTCGGCCGTGGCGACGCTGGACGTGGTTCTTCAGGTTCACGACTCGCAACTTGCGAGCGCGCGTGCGGGATATCTGCTCAAGGCTGAGCGGCGGTTGGCCCGTCTCATCATGAGCGGCAAGACGGTTTCTCCGTTCGACTAGACCGTAGCGCCGCTTTCCATCTTTTCCATCCATGGAACATAACGTCCAACCTGTACAGACAGAAGCCATCGACTCACAGATGACACTGGCGCTGGCCCATCGCTATCTGGCAATCCTGTCGCAGCACACCCTCGGTGAGATCTTCAAGGAAGCGCCCGCGCTTTCGGGACTCTTCCTCGCTGGCGCACCTGTGGATATCG
The DNA here is from genome assembly GCF_007995085.1 of Paraburkholderia azotifigens. Taxonomy (GTDB): domain Bacteria; phylum Pseudomonadota; class Gammaproteobacteria; order Burkholderiales; family Burkholderiaceae; genus Paraburkholderia; species Paraburkholderia azotifigens. The sequence goes on along the minus strand of NZ_VOQS01000005.1, from coordinate 664,289 downwards.
ACGGTGCAGTCCATCGTGTCATGGCGGTCGGAATGGAGACGCGGGCATGGCGGGACGGCAGATGCCCTTCAAGGCCGGCGAATTGCCCACGATCGATGTCGGCGGACAAACGCTTCTGCCGGATGTGCGAGATCCACAGGACTACGGTGCTATGCGATGGCGTCCATCAGGCGGTACCACGCCACACCTGCCGTAATGTAAAAGCGCTGCAGGCCATGAAACGGAATCGATCTGACGGGCGTCACTGCAAACGGGAACGCCGCAGACGATTCGCCGCACAAGCGCTCGGCCAGGTGCTTGCCGAACGTCGTGGCCATCGCGATGCCGCGCCCGTTATAGCCTAGCGCGATGCTCAGCCCGGGCGCCGGCTCGTGAATGTGCGGCAGAAAATCCGCGGTGATCGCGACACGCCCTGCCCACCGATACTCATAGCCGATCCCCTTCAGTTGCGGATACATCAGTTCGACCGCGCGTTCCAGATGCGCCCAGTCGCCGTTGGCACGCGGTTCGGAGAACGGACCCCGCCCGCCCATCAGCAGACGTCCCGCCGCATCGCGCCGGAAGTACAGCAGCAGACGCCGCGAATCCGACGCGACTTCGCCGCCGCGCAGAATGTCGTCGCCGATACCAAGCGGCAGCGGCCGCGTCGCAACGATAAAGCTGTTCGCCGCGATCACCGATTGCCGCAAACCCGGCCACAGCGCGCCCGTGTAACCGTTGGTGGCGATCACGACCCGCTGTGCATCGACGACGGCGCCGCCGTGCGTCTCGACGCGCCAGCCGCGCTCACGGCGTGTGAGTCGGGTGACAGCGGTTCGCCCATGCACGGCAACGCCACGCGCCTGAGCCGCGCGCGCAAGCCCGCGCGCATAGCTGAGCGGCTGAATACTTCCCGCGCGATGATCGACCCATCCGCCGATATAGCTCTTCGTGCCGAGACGCCGCGACACTTCCGCGCCATCGAGCAGACTGATCTTCGCGCCGCGCGCTTCCCATTGACGCGCGCGCCGCGTCACGGTTTCGAGCATCGCGGGCGACGGCGCCGGTTGAATCCAGCCGCTTCGCACCGCCGAGCATTCGATGCCGTACCTCCTGATCACATCGAAAACGTTATCCGCCGCGCCGCCGACCACCTCGACGAGACGATTGCCCGCCGTTTCGCCGAAGCGCTGTACGAGTTCGTCGGGGTCGTACTTCAGGCCCGGAATCACCTGTCCGCCGTTGCGGCCCGATGCGCCCCAACCCGGCTCGGCCGCGTCGAGCACGCACACCTTCACACCGCGCTCGGCCAGATGCAGGGCCGTCGACAAACCCGTAAAACCCGCGCCGACAATCGCCACATCGAACGACGCCGATTCGCGCAGCGGCGGCGTGTCGGGCGCGGGCTGCGCCGTCGCTGCCCACAACGAGTCCGGCAGCGCCGCTCCTTCTTTCACTTCGATCATGTTCAGTTCTGGTTGGCAGTGGCGTGAGCGTCGCTCGACGAAAGCAGGCGTCGCAGAAATTCCTGTGTGCGCGGATGCTGAGGTTCCGTCAGCACATCGCGTGCGGGGCCCGTCTCGCAGATCGTGCCGCCATGCAGGAAACACACGCGGTCGGCCACCTCGCGCGCAAAGGCCATTTCGTGCGTGACGACGACCATCGTCATGCCGTCGCGCGCGAGCGAGCGCATCACGTTGAGCACTTCGCCGACCAGTTCGGGATCGAGCGCGGATGTCGGTTCGTCGAACAGCAAGGCTTCAGGCTCCATCGCAAGCGCACGCGCAATCGCGACGCGCTGCTGCTGCCCACCCGACAGCTCCGACGGATACGCATTCATCCGGTGCGACAGTCCAACCTTGTCGAGCAGTTGCCGCGCCTGTTCGCGAGCCTGCGCGACAGGCGTGCGGCGAACGTACACGGGGCCTTCCATCACGTTTTCGAGCGCGGTCCGATGCGCGAACAGATTGAAGCGCTGGAACACCATGCCCACGCGCATGCGCAACTCGTGGATGTTCTTCGCGTTCGCATCGACACGCACGCCGTCGATCGTGATCGAGCCTGCGTCATAGGTCTCGAAGCCGTTGATACAGCGCAGCACCGTCGACTTGCCCGAGCCCGACGGGCCGATCAGGCACACCACTTCGCCCGCCTTGACGCTCAGGCTCACGCCCTTGAGCACTTCCTGATTGTGAAAGCGCTTGTGGATTCCTTCGATCTCGATCATCGGCTTTTCCTCAGCGCGAGTTGCTTGCCCAACTGGTTGACGCCGAACATCAGCGGCAGGCTGAGCACGAGGTAAAGCAGCGCGACCAGTGTGTAGACCGTCATGTTCTGGAACGTCGACGATGCGATCAGTTGCCCGGCGCGCGTGATTTCGGCGACGGTGATCGTCGATGCCACCGACGAGTCCTTCAGCAGCATCACGAGCGTATTGCCATAAGGCGGCAGCGCGATCCTGAACGCCTGCGGCAACACCACGCGCCGCATGATCAGCGGGCCGCGCATGCCGATCGCGTGGGCCGCTTCGATCTGTCCGTGATCGATCGCCTCGATGCCCGCGCGGAAGTTCTCCGCCTGATACGCCGAGTACGCGATGCCGAGGCCGATCACGCCTGCCTGAAACGCGGACAGCTGCACGCCCATGTCGGGCAGGACGAAGTAGATATAAAACAGCTGGACGATGATGGGCAGCCCGCGGATCAGATTGATCACGGTGCTGCCGAACGTCGATAGCGCGCGATTGCGCGACACCTTCATCAGCGCGAGCACGAGGCCGAGAACGGAACTGAGCACGAACGCACAAGCCGTGATCTCGATGGTGATGACCGCGCCTTTCAGCAGGATTGGCAGAAAGTCGATCGCGTTCTGCAAAAACATCGCGCCTCCTGATACGCCTGGCAGATCGCCCGCGCCTTCATGTGGCGCGGACAGGTTGGAACGCCGCGATACGGCGAGCCGTTCAGCTCATGTGCCACTTCTGCAGAATCTGCTGCAGCGTGCCGTCGGCCTTCATCTTTTTGATCGCGCTGTTGAGCTGTTCGAGCGTCGCGGTGTCGCCCTTGCGCACGATGAAGCACACCTGCCCCTTCACGGCCGACTGATATTCGGGCACGAGCCGAACCTGCGTATTCGCGCCCTGCTGCAACTGGTAAGCGACGATCGGCTGATCCGCGAAGCCCGCCTTGATGCGGCCGAGCGCGACGTCGCGCATGATGTCCGCGACGGAATCATAGGTGCGCACTTCCTTGAAGATGCCCTTCTTGTTGAGCGCATCGACGAACGCGGTGCCGACCTGCGCGCCGACCACCTCGCCCTTGAAGTCGTCCATCGACGTGTAATGGCCCTTGTCATCCGCCTTCACGACGAGGCCTTCGCCGTATGAATAGACGGTGTCGGAGAAATCGACGATCTGCTGGCGGGCCGGCGTCTTCAGCATTGCGGCCGAAATGATGTCGATCTTCTGCGTGGTCAGCGACGGAATCAGCGCCGAGAACACGTTCTGCTGCACATCGACCTTGAAGCCGGACTCGCGGCCGGCGGCGGAGATGGCGTCGACCATCATTCCCTGGATCGAGTTCGTCTTGACGTCGAGGAACGTGAACGGCACGCCCGTGGCCGTCGCGCCGATCCGGTAGGTCGGTTCGGCGGCATGCGCGGCACCCGACGCAATCGCGAAAGAAGCGGCAAGACCAGCTGCAAACAGGGTGAAGCGTTTGGCGAACGTAACCATGCATATCTCCAGGCAGGGGCCAGCGTGTCAGCGACGAGCACTGGCCGATTTCGTTTTGTGACCGCGGAACCATAATAATCGAATCAAAAAAATCGCAAAGAGATTTTTGCGTATCGATATTCGATACGCTATGATGAGATATCTCGTTCAACGTTGAGACGGCAATGGACATTTCGCCTGCAGACGACGGTGCTCAGAACGGCCCCGACCTGCTCTTCAACCAGTCGCTGGAAAAGGGTTTGAGCGTGCTGCGCGCGTTCAGCGCGAAGCGCCGCACGATGACGCTGGCTGAAGTCGCGGACGCGGCGTCGATGTCGAAGAGTTCGGCGCAGCGGATGGTCTACACACTCGAAAAGCTCGGCTATATCCGCAAGCATCCGTTGACGCGCCGCTATCAGCTCACGCCGCGTGTGATGCAGATTGGCTTCAACTATCTCGCCGCCGATACGCTGATCGATGTCGCGAATCCTTTTCTGTCGGAACTGACGAACATCACGGGCGAGACGACGAACCTGACCGAGCCGGACGACGACGAGATGGTCTACGTGTCGCGTTTCGTGTCGACGAAGTTCGTGCCGATCCATATGCCCATTGGCAGCCGCATTCCCATGTATTGCACGGGCAGCGGGCGCGCGTTTCTGAGCGCATTACCCGTCGACGAGGCGCTCGCGCGCCTCGAACAGATGAACCGGGTGGCGTTCACGCCGAACACCGTGACGGAACTCGCCGCGTTCGGCGAAAGGCTCGCGGAGGCTCGTCAGCAAGGCTATGCGACCAATCGTGAGGAGCTGTTCATCGGCGACATGTCGATCGCGGCGCCCGTAGTGGGCAGTCAGGGGCGTCCCGTGGCTGCCGTGCATGTCGTTGCACCCACAAGCAGATGGACGTTTGAAGACGCCCGACAGAAACTCGCACCTGCCGTTATCGACTGCGCGAGAGGGATCAGCAATTCGATACGGACCCTGGAGTAACGGTCATCACGCGCCGAACGACACGGTGCGATGGGGCATGCCTGTGACTGTCGGGAGTGCCGACTCCCGGGAAAGCCGAGCGGCACACCTCACTCGCCCCGCCAACGCCCTTTTTGGCATTTTCGGGCGTACCCCTGAGAGAGTCCGATCGAGACTATCCTTCGTGCGGACGCGATTTTGGCATTGATAACTTCCATGCATCAATGTTTCCAAAATTCGCACTTCTACTATCGGACTTCTTGCGCAACCATCTGTCATCAGAAGCCCGAGCAAACGGTTCGAAAGAACGGCGCATAAAAGAAGAGCCCACGAGGGCGTGACGCTGTTCCTATCAGCGCATCCGGCTGCGAGCTCGAGTCACGCTCGTGGCGCTGCTCACCCGACGCATCTTTCGCACGACACACGTCGCCGTTGATTCCTGCTGCCGCAAGCACGCTCTCGACGGCAATGGCGTCGCTCGCACCTGCTGCGATCGACGCGCAGGACTGATCACACGCAAAACCGCTTTCCGTTCATATCGCAACAAGATTCAGGAGACTTCCACATGCAAATCACTGGAATGCTGCACGGTGCGCGCCTGCTGCAATTTGTCGGATTTCCGGCAAGCGAAGTGCTGGGCCCCGGGGCCAGCGAAGCGGAGATCAAGTCGCTGATTGATCGTCACAAGCAGATCTTCATCAAGCCGGTATTCAAGGGCGGCGTAGGCAAGAAGGGCAAAGCCGGGCTTCTCGGCCGCGCGACCGATCTCAAGACCGCGCTCGCGGAGAAAGAGCGACTCTACTTCGCGGAGCATGTCGTTGGGCATGTAAGGGCCAAGGCGAACGGCGTGACGTTCGAAGCCGGTGTACCAGCCAAACACGAAGTCTATTTCTCTATCACCGATTCCACCCGCTTTCGCGCTCCCACCATGACGCTCTCGCACATGGGCGGCATGGACATCGAGGAGGTCGATCCCAGGCACGTCGCAATGGTGCCCTTCGATGCGTTGACCGGGCTGAAGGCTTTCGTCGTCGCCAATGCGCTGAGCGAGATCGGTGCGCCGCGCGAGATCATTTCTCCCCTCGTGCAGCAGTTGCCGAAGCTCTGGGAGCTCTTCCACGACTTCGGCATGACGACGCTCGAACTGAATCCGATCCGCATGCGCGAGGACAAGAAGGGTCGCCTCATGCCGGTGGCCTGCGACTTCAAGTGCGGATTCGATCGTGACGACCCGCGCTTCTCGCGCCTCGGCCTGCCTGCTCACCTGTTCGCCGCGGACTACTCGGACTTCGAGCAGGAGATCAATCAGCTTCGGACCCATCAGGGCCAAAGCGATGTCTACGTGATCAACGACAAGGGAACGATCCTCGCGCCCACGTTTGGCGGCGGGGCCAACTCGCTCGTCACGGAGATGTTGGGAGACGCAGCCATCATCTCGTCGGATTTCGGTGGCAATCCACCCTACGAAAAGATGAAGGAAGTGGCGCGCATCTGTTTCCGGCATTGGCTGAAGCAGTCCAACGTACTGTTCATCATTGGCGGCAAGTCCAACAACACCGATATCTACGAAACACTGCGCGCGATGGCCGATGCGCTGCGCGAGCACTTCAGCGAGCACGGTCCGACGCCTCTTTATGTCGTCCTCGGACGCGGTGGTCCGAATCTCGTGCGTGGCATGTCGGCACTGCGCGACACCTGTGATTCGCTCGGCCTGCCCTATCGCCTCTTCGGGTTCGACTCCGACATAAGCGAAGTGATCCAGTACGCACGCAAGGCCGATGCGTGGATGCAATCGGGCGGACGCGCGCAGGTCGCGGCGCGCATCGGCGCGCGCGAGGCGCACCCGCAAGCAGAAGCGCACGTGGCATAAGGAGATCAACGTGGTCAAGCAAGGCAACAATCATTTCAGGTATTTCGTAGGCATCCAGTCTCTTGCACAGATCGCCACGCGCGAAGACCGTGTATGCGTGCTCAACATTCTGGGTGGCGAGTCGTCGGAGGTGACGCCGGTGAGCCACGCGTTCTCGGGCGCGAACGTCGTGTTCGGCACGGCTCCTGGCAAGGGCGGACAGGTGCTCGCGACCCCCGCCGGCGACATCCCCGTCTACAACAACGTGCGCGAAGGCCTCGAAGCCGGGCACCGGTTCAATTGCGGCGTCGTGTACCTGCCGCCGCTGGCTGCGCGCGATGGCGTGGCCGAACTGATCCGCGTGAACCCCGATCTGCGCAAGATCTTCATCATCACGGAGAAGATCTCCGTGCACGATGCCCGCGAGATCCGCGCGATGGGTCAGCAGGCAGGCATCGACATCTTTGGTGCGAACGGACTGGGCGTCGCGGATTCGTGGCAGCGCGTGCGTATCGGCGGAGCGCTCGGCGGCGACGACCCCGGCGCGACTTTGCGGCAGGGCTCGATCGCGATCTTTTCCAACTCGGGCGGATTCAGCACGACCATCGCGCAATATCTGCGCATGAGCGGCTGGGGCACGTCCACCGTCGTCTCCAGCGGCAAGGACGTCTACATCCACTATGCGGCGCCGGAATTTGCATTCGCACTCGCCAACGACGCGCGCAGCAAGGCCGCCGTGCTGTACTGCGAGCCGGGCGGCTATTACGAAGCCGACGCGACATTTACGAAACCGGTAGTCGCGTGCGTGGTGGGCCGCTGGAAGAGCCGTCTCACGCGCGCGGTGGGCCATGCGGGCGCAATGGCGGGCGGAGCCGACGACGCGCTTGCCAAGGAGCGCTGGTTCATGGACAAGTTCGGCGTGGAGCGGATCTTCACGCCGGACAATCCGTGCTGCTCCGCCAGGGGTGCCGTGGTAGCTAACATCGCGCACATTCCGGCGGCACTGACGGCGGTGATGCGCGAGAACGCGACTCTGCCCGACTTCGAGCCTGAAGGCAGCCTCGCGCTCAAGCCGTGGTTCGGCTCGGATCAGGGGCTCGAACTGCCCGACGAACTTGCCCTGCCGGTGGTTGAAGCGGTCGCGCCGTACAACGAGCAGGTGGCGCGGGTGAACAGCCACGTAGGCGCCGTCCCGCCGCGCCAGCCGTTGAAGGATGCCTCGGGCGCCTCGCAAATGGATGCCAAAACGCAGGTCAGCAGCCTGCACGGCGTGTCGATGCTCGAAGCAGCGACGCACGCGCTCGAAGCGAATGTCTGTCTCGCGCTGTTGCGCGAATTCGGCGGCGCGAACGAAGCAAAGCTCATCGACGTGGCGGTTGGCGCGGCGGTGAACCTGCACGGCACGCCGGAACTGGCAGCCGCACAGGCCTCGCGCGAGGCGGGGAACGCGCCCAACGCGGTGCTCGCGGCTGCGGCGTCGATCATCGGGCCAAATCGTCAGCGCGCCGCGCGCGAGGCGGCGTCGCTCATGATTGACCGTTTCGCGGCAGCCAGGCTCACGGACGCGTTCGACAGGACTTTCGATGCCGATTCCGTCGATAGCACCGGCACCGCAGCCCTCTTCTGCGATGAGCCTGACCCGAAGGCGGAAGCAATGCTCGCGGGGCTCGCCGCGCGCGGCGTGAGTTCGGCAATCATCCGGTGGCTAGTGTGCAGCCCGGGCCATCCGCGTTCGGAAGCGGTGCTCGCGGCCATCACGACGACCCTCGCCTGGGGCCCGCTCATGCGTAAGCGCATCTCCCGCCTGACAGCGGAAAGTCTGCCATGGTGGACGAAGCTCTTCGGCACGATGATCGGCGCCTCGGCGGACGCGTCGCGTCACAGTCCCGACAGCTTCTGCGGCTTCGACATCAAGGACGTGCTCGGCGAACGCACCCTGACCGAGATCGCCTTCGCAGCGCTCCTCAACCTGAAACCCACGGCCGACGATTTGTTCGCCTTCAAGACACTCGTCGGCCTGTTGCTGACAAACGGACCCGGCGCCATTTCAGCGCAGGGTGCAAAGGGCGCGGTATCCGCGGACGGCCCCGAGAGCCCTGAGCGGGTGCAGCTCAACAAGGCGCTGGCGGGCTTTCTCACGCACACCGGCTACACGCACGGCGGCAACGGCTACGAAGGCATCGCGTTCCTCAATGAGGCGTTCCGCGGCAGCGGCCTCGATGATCCTTCCGATGCGCACCATGGCGTGGACCTCGAAGCGCTCGCGCGAAGCTCGGTCGAGCGCTACGCGCAGTACAAGGCGCGCCAGAAGCATGTGGGCAGCCTCGACATTGCGAAACTTCCGGGCGTCAATCATCCCGTCTTCAAGGACAAGCCGGTGAATCACGACCCGCGCGAAATCTTCATCGCCGACCTCTACGAAGCCCGCGGCGAATACAACGTGTTCCATGCCTATTACCGCGCGCTCGTGCAGGCGCTTTTCGACGCCGGTGTATCGCGTAACGTCTATTGCGTCAACGTCGACGCAGTGATCGCCGCGCTGCTGCTCAAGATGCTGTGGAAGCCGCTCAGGCGCGGAGAGTTCAGCGAGGCGGATCTCGAAACCGCCGCGTTCACGATCTTTCTCTATCCGCGCATGCTCGGCTGCGCCGCGGAAATTGACGATCACCTGAACCGCGGACGCAATATGGACACACGCACTGCCGCTTCGCAGTGCCACTTCGTGGCATGACCGCGGGCCGGCGACTGTCGCCGCCACCCGCTCTCGTTTTGCGACGGCGAGGCGGTGCCGACGGGCGCCGATTGATAATCAAACAACATCAATCATTCCGAAAATTGCACTTAACGTTTTGCCGGCGCCGGGCGAATATTGCCAAAACCACAATTGCGCGGAACGCCGCGCATTTTCTGGATCTCAGGAGACACCTCGATGCACCCTCGTCTAGCCTTTCGACCGGACGCTCCAAGGCCGCTGCCGTTTTCCGCGTAACGGCCGGGAATTTCCTGGAGCAGTTCGACTTTTTCCTGTTCGGCTTCTACGCCACGCAGATCGCCAACGTCTTCTTCCCCGCCGCGAGCGAGTTTGCTTCGTTGATGATGACGTTCGCGGTCTTCGGCGCCGGCTTTCTGATGCGGCCGCTCGGAGCGATCGTGCTTGGCGCCTACATCGACGACGTCGGCCGCCGCAAGGGTCTCATCGTCACGCTCTCCATCATGGCAAGCGGCACCATCCTGATCGCGTTCGTACCGGGCTACGCCACGATTGGACTTCTGGCGCCCGCGCTCGTGCTGCTCGGGCGGCTGCTGCAGGGCTTCTCGGCGGGCGCCGAGCTGGGCGGCGTGTCGGTGTATCTCGCCGAAATGGCCACACCCGGCCGCAAGGGCTTCTTCACGAGCTGGCAGTCCGCGAGCCAGCAGGTGGCAATCGTCGTCGCTGCGGGTCTCGGCTTCGCGCTCAACCAGTCGCTGAGCGCACCGGCCATCGCCGCGTGGGGTTGGCGCGTACCGTTTTTCGTCGGCTGCATGATCGTCCCGTTCATCTTCATGCTGCGCCGCAATCTGGAGGAAACGCAGGAGTTCAAGGCGCGCCAGCATCGTCCGGGCATGAAGGAAGTGTTCGGCACCCTGGTCCGGAACTGGGCCATCGTTGTCGCCGGCATGATGCTGGTGGCGATGACCACCGCCAGCTTCTACCTGATCACGGTTTACGCGCCGACCTTCGGCAAGACGGTCTTGCACCTGAGCACCGCCGACAGTCTGCTCGTGACGCTGTGTGTCGGCGTATCGAACTTCGTGTGGCTGCCCATCGGCGGAGCGCTTTCCGACAGGATCGGCCGCCGGCCGCTCCTCGTGAGCATGACCGTGCTCGCCATCGCGACCGCCTACCCGGCACTGTCGCTGCTTGCTCACGCGCCGAGCTTCGTCAACATGCTGCTCGTCCTCCTCTGGCTCTCGTTCATGTACGGCATCTATAACGGCGCGATGGTCGTCGCGCTCACGGAAGTGATGCCGGTGCAGGTACGCGTTGCTGGCTTCTCGCTCGCCTACAGCCTCGCCACGGCGGTGTTCGGAGGCTTCACGCCCGCGATCTCGACGGCGCTCATTCATATGACGGGCGACAAGGCCGCACCCGGCTACTGGATGAGTTTCGCCGCAGCGTGCGCGCTCTTAGCGACGTTCGCGCTCTATCGCCGCCGCGCAGTGACGCTGACTCCCGCGCACTGACGCGCATCGCACTCAACGCAACCCCCGCACGACCACAATCATGAAAAACCTCCTTCTGAAACTTTGCGCGACAGCGCTCGTCGCAACCTCGGCCGCTGCGGCGAACGTGCAGGCCGCCGACCTGCACGTCATGAGCTCGGGCGGCTTTACCGCCGCGTACAAGGTGCTCGGCCCCAGGTTCGCGTCCCAGACGGGCAACACGCTCGACACCGCGCTCGGCCCGTCGATGGGCAAATCGCCCGAAGCGATCCCCAACAGGCTCGAACGCGGCGAGCCTGCGGACGTCATCATCATGGTCGGCTACGCACTTGACGAGCTGATCAGGCAAGGCAAGGTCATCCCCGGATCGCGGGTGGAGCTGGCCGATTCGCGCATCGGCATGGTCGTGCGCGAAGGTGTGGCGAAGCCCGACATCGGCTCGGCCGAGGGCCTCAGGCAGACCTTGTTGCATGCGAAGTCGATTGCCTACTCGGACAGCGCGAGCGGCGTCTATATCGAGCGGGAGTTGTTCAAAAAGCTCGGCATCGAGGATCAGGTCAAGTCGAAGGCGAAGATGATCCCGCGGATTCCAGTGGCGTCGGAGGTGGCGAACGGCGACTACGAAATCGGCTTCCAGCAGGTGAGCGAACTGCTGCCCGTCCAGGGTGCCGCCTTCGTTGGCAAGATTCCCGAGTCACTGCAGTCCGTCACACGTTTTGCCGCCGGCATCCCCGTCGGCGCGCAGCATCCAAAGGAAGCGAAGGCGCTCCTCGACTATCTCGCATCGCCCGACGTGCAAGCCGAAGTGAGATCGACCGGGCTCGATTCCGTCTCCGTGCATTGAGACAGTGCCATGGGACGGCTTGTCTCAGCCGGCCTTCCCGTCACCGCGGCGTGTCTGTCGCGGCGTCGTTCGTAACGTCCGGGCGGTCTGGCTCGGCCGCCCGGAGCATCTGAGCGAGACGCGCACGATCGCACGCGCCTTGCCAGATCGAAACGAAGATCACTGCACAGGCGTTGCTGATGACGCTCGTCAGGGCGCGCGCCTCGGACATGAAGCGGTCGATACCCACCAGCAGCGCCACCCCGGCAACGGGCAGATCGGGAATCACCGTGAGCGTGGCGACGAGCGCGACCAGCCCGCTGCCCGACACGCCGGCCGCGCCCTTGGAAGTCAGCAACATGACGGCGAGCATCGTCGCGATCTGCGCCGCGGAAAGCGGCACATCGCACGCCTGCGCGATGAACATCGACGCGAGCGTCAGATAGATCGCGGTACCGTCCAGATTGAACGAATAGCCTGCGGGCAACACAAGCCCGACGACTCCCTTGTCACAACCGAGTGCCTCCAGCTTGACGATCAGGCGCGGCAGTACTGGTTCCGTCGACGATGTCGCGAGGACGATGAGCAATTCCTCGCGCATGTAGCGCAAGAGTCGCCAAAGCGCGAAACCGTGCAGCCGCGCGAGCGGCGCGAGCACCAGTGCAGCGAACAGCAGGCATGCCACGTAAAAAGACACCATCAGCATGCCGAGCGAGCCGACCGAGCGGATGCCGAATCGGCCTACCGTGAACGCCATCGCACCGAATGCTCCGAGCGGAGCGAGTCGCATGATCATCGCAAGAATGCGAAAAAGCGTCTGGGCGACGCCGTCAATGAGCGCCAGCACTGGCCGGCCAGCGCCCGGATACGAGTTGAGCGAGAAGCCAAAGAGCAGCGAGAGCAGCAGCACCGGCAGCACTTCGCCCTTCTCGAAAGCGCCGATAATCGTCTCCGGGATCACACTCAACCCGAAGGCCACGAGCCCGCCCGCCTGCGCGTGCTTCGCATATTGCGCGAGGATGCTCGAGTCCAGATGATGCACGTCGATGTGCATGCCGACGCCAGGTCGCAGCGCGAACGCGATGACAAGTCCGAGCATGAGCGCGACGGCCGTCAGAAAATAGAAAAGCGCGAGCGCCTGGATGATCGTACGTCCGATGGCCTTCCCGCTGGCAAGCGACGTGATGCCCGAGACGATCGTGCAAAAGACGATCGGCGCGATCATCATCCGCACGAGCCCGACAAACGCATCGCTGAGCGGCTTGAGCAGCGCGCCTGCTGGCGGCCAGAAGTGGCCGAGCGCCATTCCGGACACCATGGCCAGCAGGACCTGCACATAGAGCAAACGAAGCGGTCTTGCCAACCTCACGATGCCGTCTTCCTTTTTGTCTTCGCTGTCGGCGTCACTTTATTGCCCGCGGCATCGCTGCTTCCGGCACCGGCGCGCTTCGTCTCGATGATCGTCCGGTGAAACTCCTGTGCGGCCGGCGTGAGGGGCCTTCCGCGCCGTCTGACGATTCCCACGCGTCGTTTCACCACGGGTTCAACGAGCGGGACGCTCGTGAGGATCGGATGGTCATGTCCGGGCATGGCCATCGACGGCACGGCGGCGACGCCGAGCCCCGCTTCGACCAACCCCAGCATGGTCGTGACGTGCCGTGTCTCGCAGACGCTCGGCGCACCTGGCGCCACGGCCGAGAGCGCCTGATCGAGCAACAGGCGGTTACCGGAGGTCTTGTCGACCGAGACGTACTCGTATTCGTACAGCTCGCTCCAGGTCACACGCTTCTTGCGTGCGAGAGGATGGTCGCGGCGGCAGGCCGCGACAAACCGCTCCTGCAGCAAGACTTTGAACTCGATCTCGGACTCCTGACTGCCCATGAAGCTCACGCCGAAATCAGCCTCGCCGCTGATGACTGCGCCAAGCACCTCGTTCGCGCTCGAATCCAGCAGCTTGACCCTGATGCGCGGAAAACGGCGATGATAGCTCGCGATAACGTTCGGCAGAAAGTAATACGCCACGGAAGGGACGCACGCGATAGTTACATGACCCAGACGGCTCGACGAAACGTCGCGGATGCCGAGCAGCGCGACGTCAAGATCATCAAGCAGTTGCTCTGCGCTTGGGGCGAACACGCGGCCGACGGTAGTGAGCGTGACGCTGCGCGTGGTGCGCTCGAAGAGACGCACGCCGAGCGCTTCTTCGAGCTTCTCGATTCGACGACTCAAGGCCGGTTGGGAGATGCTGACCGCTTCGGCGGCCTTTCGGAAGCTTCCCAGTTCCACCACCGCGCGAAATGCCTGCAAGTCATTCAGGTCGAAGTTAATGCCCACGGGCCAGCCTCCGCATCTTAAATGACGAGTATTTTGCATGATTCAGCCGAGAGCACCCATCGGCAGCAGCCGGCTCGCTTTCAGGCAGAGCGCAAAGCTCAACGCCGAACGCAATCCCAACCCGGGCAGCAACTAGCCAGCCGACGATGACCATCACGATGGGTAGCACAAGGTAGCCTGTTGAAACGTCGCGCATCTGGCCATGCAGTGGGGCCCGCATAAATAGCCACTGCTGAATGCCAGGAAGATTCGAACGACGATCGACTTCCGGCCCGTCAGCCGGCAGCACTCATCGTGCGACCCGCATTGCGATTACCAATGTGGACATTGCGATTGCCGTATTGCGTAAGTCCGTGCGTTCCATTATGTTTGAAGCCGCCTGAGAACATCGCCATGATCAGGCGTCGAACTCGACCTGCTAAGGACGCACTGAGAACTATATGGCTGTACCCCGCTTAGCTAACGTCCCGATGACAGCCGAAGCCGGCGTCGCTCTGATGGTGGCCACGACCGCGACATTTGCAGCGAGCGATTCGGTTGTCAAGGTCATCGGTACAGCCGTCCCCCTGACTGCAATTCTGCTTGGCCGCTACATCTTCCAGGCAATCGCTCTCGGCGCATGGCAGGCTAGAGGCGGGATCAGTCGTTTCCGTCATATGGGCACGCTGAAACTTCAGGTGTTGCGCGCTGTGCTCCTGCTTCTCAATTCGGCCTGCACGTTTGCCGGATTGCGCTTTCTACCATTGCCAGTAAGTACATCGCTGGCGATGATGGCGCCACTGATTTCGACATTGCTTGCGGCCACGTTACTCGACGAAGAGGTATCCAGGGCCAGGTGGTCGATGGTTATGCTGGGCTTCATCGGGATGCTGATCGTCGTCAGGCCTGGCAGCGGCGAGTTCAGCTGGGCGGTGGCATTTCCTATCGGCGCTGCTACGACCTTTGCGTGCTTCCAGGTTGTCTCCAGCAAGTTGTCGACAGCCGGCGACCCCGTTACCACCAATTTCTACACGGCCCTCATCGCGAGCATTGCGCTAGCGTCGCTGTTGTGGATCGACCAGGCCGCCCTCCTTCCGGCCATCCGCGAGGTGACGGCTGGAAGCTGGCTGCTGGTTATCGCCATGGCGTCGCTTGCCACTTCGGGGCATCTTCTCATGCTTCAGGCATTGCGCAGAACTCCCCTCGCCGTGCTGACTCCATTTGGCTACGCTCAACTCGCATTCGCCACGTTCTTTAGCTGGCTCTTGTTCGGGAAAGTCCCGGATATGTGGACCTTCATTGGAATGACCGTAATCGCGGTCAGCGGAATCGGCACGATGCTCATGCATGCACGCTCTTTTGCCGGAAACGTGGCAGACGAATGAAATAGCAGTCAGCCCAGGCCCGCCACTGGATTGGAGCCCAATGACGACCGATCTCTGGGCGCCACTTCACCCCGGCATCTCCACGCCTCATCGCCCCATCGCATCGACGCATCGACGCATCGACACATCGACGCATTGCGCGAGGACTCAGCTTTCGAAAGGCGCGCCTAGCAGCAGGTCGCAAACGTTGGGAATCTCCAGACCGGGTACAAGGCGACGTCCAACATCGGCCAGCCCTGTTCCGATGGCGGTGTGCGGCTTTTTCCTCGCAACTTCGGCGAGCGCCTCCGTGAACGCCTGCTTGAAACCGAGTCGCGGATAGAGCGCGAGCGTGTCGTCGATCAACTGGGGAGATATCTCGTCCATTCTGAGCCCCAACACGTCGACATGGGCGCCGAAGTGGACGAGCGCGACCTCGGGCGCTTTGCGATCCGCGATGTCAGAGGACGCGTGCAGAGCAATGGCATCCCAGACAATGTCGACCTTCCCCTGCGGATAGTCGTGTGCGTGCAGGAACCTGCTCGCAGCGTCGGCGCCATCCACTTCGAAGCGCTTATCCGCGGCGTGATCTTCAGACAGGCCCAGGTCGTGAAGCAGCGACGCGAGATAAACCAGCTCGCGGTCGTACTTCATTTGCCGCTTCTTGCCGATGAACTCTGCGAACCACCATGTGCGGTGGACATGATTGACGAATGGCGTCGAATGGGCTTGTTCGACGAGAGCGGCCGCTTTACGCGCGAGTTCGGAGTCCGGCGCAGTCGTCCCTCCGATGGTGACAGGTGCTTTCATGAATTTTCCTCGAATATGCGATCCGGGAAAAATAGTCCACCCTGTCTTTGGCAGCAATGACAAACGCCCCTCGTTTCCGGACATCCGTTTGCCGGCGCGGCGAACCCGCTCTGTGGCGAGCCGCGCATCACGACTTCAGCCCGAAGCGGCGGCGATAGTCGTGCGGCGACACGCCATAGGCCTTCGCGAATGCCCGGCGCATGCGTTCGTCATCGCCGAAACCGGTCCGGCGCGCAATGACCTGAATCGGATCGTGAGCAGACTCGAGCAGGCGCCTGGCCGCTTCAATGCGAAGCCTCTCGACGGCGCGTGCGGGGCTTTCCCCCGTTTCTCTAACATAGACACGAGCGAAGTTGCGCGGGCTCATCCGCGCAGCGTCCGCTAGCGCAGGAATGGATAAGTCCCCTTCGAGATGGTTTCGAATCCAGTCATGAAGGTCGTCGAACCGGCCGCGTGCGTCACGCATCTGTTGACGCAGTTCGACACTGAACTGCGATTGACCGCCCGGCCGCTTGAGAAAAAGAACCATGCCGCGGGCCACATTGAGCGCCGTCAGATGGTCCAGATCGTCTTCGATCATCGCCAGCGCCATGTCGATCCCAGCGGAGACGCCGGCCGATGTCCAGATATGGCCGGAGGTGACGAAAATCGCATCGGGCTTGATGTCGATGGTCGGATGCTGCTTCTCGAGCCGGTTGCACGCGGCCCAGTGTGTTGTCGCAGTGCGGTGATCGAGAACGCCGAGCTGGGCGAGCACGAAAGCGCCCGTGCACACGGAGCCGAGCCGGCGCGGTCGGTCGAGATAGTCTGCGAGCTTCGCCCGCAACGACGCCGTCGCGGCGGCAGGCATGATCAGGTCGCCGCCGGCCACGAGCAGCGTGTCGACGGAGTCGATCACCGCATCATCGAGACGGACGGTTTCCAGCTTGACGCCTGTGTCGGTGGAGACTGCTCCGCCCGCCTCGGAGACCAGCACAACCTGATAAGCGGGACGCCCATCGGCAAAGGCGGCGTCGTTGAAAGCCTGCAGCGGACCCGATATGTCCATCAGCTTGGCGCCGTCGTACGCAAGGATGACTACCTTGCGGGGTGACTGTCCGTCCGGATCGTAGGTTCTAGACATTTGCCTGACTACTCGAGGTGCAGCGAGTTGGCCCGATTGCGGTTCCGGTCGGCGGACTTTCGCTACTGCCGCCCGCGCGACGGCACGACCGCCTGCAGCAACGGGCGTGCGTCCTGGCGACAGAGTATAAGCATCTGGCGCGCGGCAGCAATGACAACCAGCCCTCTTTTTCTGCCAACGTGCGACCGCGGCCCGGCAGCAGGCGTGCGCGCTCTGGACAGCCGCGACCGCGTGCCGGTGGCAGAAATCGAGGGCTCGATGTCATTTGTGCCGAAGTCAGGCAAACCTATACTCGACAGCAGCCGCAGCGCTCACAGCGTTGCCCCGGTTCAGGAAAGTCAGCACAACGCGGAGCAGGAAAAATGACCCAATACAGCGAATTCGAGTTCAGGACGCAACCCTGGTTCGACCCGGCATGGTTCGACCGGTCCACCTTCAAGGGATTCAGTCAGTTCATACCGATGAAGACCATCGTGATCCACTGCTTTGATCCGAGGGCATCCGAGATACCGCAGGCTGTCGCCGACTATTTCGGGGACGAGGTCTATCCCGGTGAAAACATTCTGGATGAAGCGGGCAACCGGATCGGCAACACGCGGACGCTGTTCGCCGTGTCGAATGCGGGCGGCCGCGCCCTTTCGGCTCTGCAATCGGTGGCGACGATGGACTACCTCTTCAAGGTCCAGAACGTCGTCGTGGTGCATCACTCGTTTTGCGGCGCGACGGCTTTCACACCAGAGGCGCTGGTCAACGAGTTTCATGATCACCACCACGCCGACATCTCAACGATGTTCGACCACGACAGCCTCGCCATTGAGCATTTCGAGGAGTCGATCAGACACGATGTCGAACTGCTTCGCGGCAGCCCGGCTGTACCGAAGAGCGTCAAGCTCTACGGCTTCTTCTATGAGATCAATTCGGGCAAGCTGACGGAGGTGGTGCGGGACGTTCCGGCGTAGCCCCGCGATTGCGGGACGAAGCAAGGGGCGTCATTCGACGCCCCTCATCGTTATCATCGCGTTACCGCATCACACGGCACGCTCATGCGCTCGATGTTTGCCTGCCCCACACATTCGACGCATACAGGGACTCGTCAAACTCGGACGGCACATCCGCCGCCAGCCGCTGCGCATGCCAACGCGGCCAGCAACGCGATCAGGCGGTTGCCGTGCTCGCGTACGTCGCGTTTGCGTTCGTCTGCGACACCTGCGAGTTCGAGCGATTGTGCTTGCGTGGACAGGTCAACGTGCTCCGTCGATCAATGCAAGTTCATGCGCTGACAAGATGCGTCTCCGAGATCGCGCGTACGTCGGGCCATGCGTTGCTCGGCGGCCGGCCGAATCGTGCCGTATCGCGCACAAGCGTTCGCGCGCCGCGCTTCGTGTCTATTGCCTGCCCTTCCAGGGCACGAGCCTGCGTTCGAGCGCCCGCATGCCGAGATCGAACAGCCATGCGATCAGGCCGATGAGCACGATGCCCATCACCACGACGTCGGTGCGCAGGAAGCTCGACGCGTTGAGCACCATCTGCCCGAGCCCCGCTGTCGCGGCCACCATCTCGGCAGCGACGAGCGTCGTCCAGCCAAAGCCGATCGCGATGCGCAAACCCGTCAGAATTTCAGGCAGCGCCGCGGGCAACACCACATGCAATACGACCTGACGGAAGTTCGCGCCCAGCGACCACGCCGCGTTGACCTGCTCGACGGATGCACTGCGCACGCCCGCGCGCGCCGCCATCGCAATCGGCGCGAAACAGGCGAGCCAGATCACGACCAGCTTTGCCGTTTCGTCGATGCCGAACCAGATCACGACGAGCGGCAAATACGCGAGCGGCGGCAACGGGCGATAAAACTCGAGAGGCGGATCGAGCAAACCACGAGCGATACGGCTCACGCCCATCAGGATGCCGATCGGCACCGCGCTCACGCAGGCGAGCGCGAACGCGCCGAACACCCGGATCGCGCTCCACATCAGGTGCTCGGACAACGGCAAGCCGCCCTGGATGCGCCCCTTCCACGCATCGACGAATGCATGCCAGACGGCTTGCGGCGCGGGCAGAAAAAGAGGCGGCACCCACGCGAAGTGCGACGCGGCCCACCACAGGAGTGCGAGCGTCACGACACACAAGCTGCTCAGCGCAGCCGTCGGTCCTTCGCCTGGCATGCCCCGATAGCGACGATTGCCGTGCAGACGCGGAGTACGCACATCGGCCTGCGCCGCGCGTCGGCTGTCCCCGCGCACGAGCGCGTCGCTCGACGAATCGATCGAATTCATCACGCAGCCTCCTGCAACGTGTCATGCAGACGGCGCGTCAGACGTTCCCGCCACTCGATGAACGCAGACGAAGACTTGACGGCGCGCGCATCGCGCGTCGTCAAATACTCGCGTGCAAAAGGCAGTTCGTGAACTTCTGCGATGCGCCCAGGACCGGGCGTCATCAACACGAGGCGCGTAGCAAGAAACAACGCCTCTTCGACGCTGTGCGTGATGAAGAACACCGTCTTCTTCGTGCGCGACCAGACGTCGAGCACGATTTCCTGCACGGTCTCGCGCGTGAGCGCGTCCAGTGCACCCATCGGCTCATCCATCAGCAGAACCTGCGGATCGCTGGCGAGCGCTCGCGCAATGCCGACGCGCTGCTGCATGCCGCCAGACAGCGCGTAGACTTTGGCGTCGGCGTGCCGCTCGAGTCCGACGAGAGCCAGCATCTCCCGCGCGATCTCGCGCCGCTCCGTGCGCCCGACACCGCGAAAGCGCAGACCGAGCGCCACGTTGTCCAGCACGTTGAGCCACGGCATCAGCGCATACTTCTGGAACACGACGCCGCGCCCGGCCCCCGGGCCGACGACAGGTGCGCCGTTCAGGCGCACCTCGCCGGCCGTCGGTTCGACAAAACCTGCGATGCAGTTCAGCAAGGTCGTCTTGCCGCAACCCGACGCGCCGAGCGCGACCACGAACTCGCCGCTGCCGATCTGCAGATCGACGCCTGCCAGCGCGGGCGTCGATGCGCCATCGTAGGTCACGCCGAGTCCGCTGATTTCCAGCGTACTCATCGCGCGGCCTGTTGCGCGTAGCGCGGATTGACGCCCGTCGAGTAATCGGGCAATACGTTCTGGATGGTGCCCTGCGTCTTGAGGAAAGCCGCTGTCGCCGCAAGCGACTTCGCCGCGCCCGACTGCTTGCCGCCGCCCAGCCATGTCGGCGATGCCTGTTCGGCTGCCGTCGGGAATGCATACAGTGCAAGACTGGCGGGCACGTCCGCGGCAGCTGCGCCCGACGCCTGCGCGACGGCCTGGACTTCCTTCGAGTCCGCCGTCCACGCCGTTTTGTGATCGCGATATTGCGCGTCGGTGGCAGCGAGCACCTTCACGAGCCCCGTCATGAATCCGCTGTTGTCCTGCTCGAACTTGCGTGATGCCACGAAACCGTCGAAGGTAGCCTTACCCGACTCCTTCGCCACCTCACCCGACGTAATCAGCACCTTGCCGTTCTGTTTAACCTTCGCGAGCACGGGGTCCCAGATATACGTCGCGTCGATGTTGCCGCGTTGCCAGGCGGCCGCCACTTCAGGCGGACGCAGGTTGAGAATCTTCACCGTCGACGGATCGACACCCGCCTGCTGCAACGCGACCAGCGTATGGAAGTGCGACGTCGACACGAAAGGCAGGCCAATTGTCTTGCCCTTCAGGTCCGTCAGTTTCGTGACGCCTGAACCGTCGCGCGCAACGAGCGCCTCGGCGTCGTTGATGTTGTCGAGTATCCAGAACAGCGACAGGTCCACCCCTTGCGACAATCCTGCCGCAATGGGACTGGAGCCCGCTTCGCCGAGTTGAATCGAGCCGGATGCGAGCGCACGAATGACATCCGCGCCGCTGCCGAGCTTGCGATACGTGACCTTGTAGCCGGTAGCCTTTTCGACGGCGCCCGTGGCTTGCGCATAGCGCCACGGCACGACCATGTCCTGATAGCCGATGACGACTTCGCGCGTATCCGCATGCGTGAGTGGAGCGAACGAAGCGAGCGCAACAGCAACGGCCGACGCCGCGACGAGTACGACAGCGCGCAAACCGCGTCGAACGGGAGCAGAAGCAGGAGTGTGGTTCATGTTGTGTGTATGCGAGATGGTTCGAAATACCCGTTGGGCTTCCGACTATAGGCACTTTCCACACACCCGGTTCCAACGATTCCTGCATAGCTAATCACGCCGCTGCGCCTTTGCTTTCTATGCGACAGCAGCATGTTCGGCAGCGGCAGCAACGGGACTGTCGCGACATGCGGCTGATATCGGCTGCCCGTATCGGGGCAGCGCAGATAACGTGATTGGAGACGAATCCAAAGAGGCACCCCTCGCTGGTGGTGCCTTGAGCAATGCAATCACCGTGTTTCTGTTAGTACGTCACAGAAGCCCCACTGCCAGTAAAGCTGTGCTGGACTGGAGAGTCATTTGCATAGTCGGACACGGCCTGGATGATGTTCACGATCTGCTGCGGCAACCTGCCGCCGCTGACGGCGGTCATTGCAGTACGGTCCATCTCAACGGCTACGGGGAGGTCTTTGATTACCAGCGTGTTCATTTCAATTCTCCAGGGAAATTAGTCAGCCACGAATGTCGGCGCTTGTTTCGAGGGTGTCGCCACTCCTCGATGAGCATCAAGGCAAAGTGCATGCCAAACGGCGGCGCCGCGATAAGCGATCACACAACCAGTTGAAAATACTGGATCCGGCTGGGGTGAGCGCGAACTGGCAGACAGATGTGCGCGCTGCGGCCGGTGGGCCGCAGCCAACTCTTCCTCTGGCGCTGTGGGTCAGACTGCGACACATGCGTGCCAATCACAGGCGTTCTCACCAATCGAGCGTTCAGCGCACTCGCCCGTCACGCAGTCCAAGGCGCTCCGGCGAAACGCAGGCAGTTTATAAGCGCGCGCAACACCTGCGGCGCGCGATTCCCGATGCTTCCGTTCCAGAATGACGATGACGCCGGCATGAGAGTCAGCTCTGGATGGATGCCATCGCGCGCCCTCAGCCCTACCTGATTTGCGTCCCGGGTTATCCCGTCAAACATTGCTACGCGGCGACGTCCATCACTTCGCGTGCTCGCAATCGTGCCCCACCTCGTTGCGCATACTTTGACGCTTCACTGTCACACAACAGTCAGGTGATCCACGTAGCCATGCTGGCTGCACACAGGAGAGTTGCGATGTCCAGTCAAATTCGCCGAAGCGGGAGTACGCCAAGCGATCACGCGATATCGGCGCCGTCCACATCGTCTGCCGGACAGGCCACCAATCCGGCCACCAGTCCGGCCGCCAATCCGGCCAGCCCGGCCAAAGCCAGGCTTCCTGCCGGGAAATTGAGTGCCTTGTCATCGTTCTCGAAGACGATGAAGGAAAAGACAAGCCGTCCAGTTATCCCGCCGACGGGCGAGATGGTGACGACGACGACAAAATGGAACGGCGTTGTGATCAGAACGCGTCCCGGCGATTCAAAGGCGTTTCCCAGGCAGGTCAATGCGGCGCTGGATGAGATCGCAAGCAAACCGGCGGGCAAGCAGTTGCTGCAAGAGATCGAAAATCACCAGGGTAACGACCAGTTCGGGTACAAAGTGGCAATCATGCCCCAGGCCTCCGGGAAGCGGCAGACGCTGTTCGGCAGGCCGCGGACTTATGCGGACGGTAACGTCACCAGATCGGCCAGCGACGAAAAAGCGTCGACACCGGGCGAAGGCGCTGCGTCGTCCATCAAATGGAACCCGCAGCAAACCGTTACGCCGGACGGCACGCGGCCACCATTCATCGGGCTCGCTCATGAAATGATCCACGCGCACAACAATCTGAAAGGCGAATCCAGTCTGATTTCGAAACCCTCCGGTTCGACGGACGGTATGGGAGCGCAAGGGCCGGGCGAGATTGCCCAGAAAAAAACGTCTCGCCCTGTCAATCCAAAAGTCGAAGACGAAAACAAAGTCGTGGGTTTAGGAAAATATGCTGATAGCGCTGCATACCCGTTGACTGAAAACACTATTCGCAAGGAACACGGCCTGGCGCCGCGGCAAGAGTATTCCGGCCTCGATGAATAGCGAATGCGGCGGCCTTTGTGCCCGTCGCCCGGGGGCCGCAGCGTTAAACTTACAGCTTTCCGGTCACTTCGGCTGAAGCCGCGCGGCATGGACCTCAAGCAAATCCAGTATTTCATCGCCCTGTTCGAGGACGGCTCCGTCACCCGCGCGGCCAAACGGCTGAACATCGTCCAGCCCGCGCTCAGCATGCAGATTTCGAAGCTCGAAGCGGAGCTGGGTCAGACGCTGTTCGAGCGCGGGCCGCACGGCATGACGCCGACGGATGCCGCGCGTCTGATGTATCGCCTCTACACGCCGATCATGCGCGACATCGAGCACGCGCGCGTGCAGTTGAGCCGGCAGGACGTGATTGTCACGGGCCGCGTGTCGCTCGGCATGGTGTCGTCGGAAACGGAAAGCGTGCTGGCCGAATCGCTGGCGAAGTTCAACGCGCTGTTTCCTCAAGTCGAGGTGTCCGTCGCGGACGGCTTCAGCGCGCAACTGATCGACGGCGTCGAAGCGGGACGGCTCGATGCCGCCATCATCAACAAGCCGCGCGGACGGCTCGCACTCGACATGCAACCGCTGCTCGTCGAAGAGATGGTGTACGTGACGGGACTTGCGTGCCGCGTCGAGTTGCCCGAGCGCATCGATCTGTCGAATCCGCCCGCCGTCGAACTCGTGCTGCCGACGCGCCGCAACGGTTTGCGCGGCGCGCTCGATGCAGCGCTGATGGCCGCGAATATCGTCATCAAGCCGACGTTCGAAATCGATCTGTTGAGCACCATCGTGCAGTTCGTCGAACAAAGCGCCGTCGCGACGATACTGCCGCGCGTCGTCGTGCAGCGCAAAGTGGATGAAGGCACTTTGCGCGCGCATAGAATCGGCACGCCGCCCATCCTGCGGCATATCGTTCAGGTCTCGCATCCGAAGCGGCCCATCGGAGCTGCCGCGCAAGCGCTGATCGACATCATCGCCGACGAAATCCGCCGCGTCACGAAGAGCGCGGCGGACGAATCGTGACGTGCTTCAACCCGTCACCTCGCGTTGCGGCACTGACACCTGATCGAGCCTGCCGCGCGTCTCCGGCACGATGAATGCGCCGATCAGAAAGATCACGCTGATCGCCCCGACGAAGATCGCAAGCATCAGCGGCAGTTCGCTCGTCTCCTTCGCCACGAGAGAAACGACGGTCGGCATCATGCCGCCGATCGCAAACCCGATGTTCCATGACAGCCCCGTGCCTGTCGCACGGATCGCCGTCGGGAAGCGCTCGTTGAGGAAGATCAGGATCGGCGCATAACCGGCGCTGCCGAGCGCGCTCAGAATGACGGCATACACGCCGAGCGTGACGATGTCGTTAGCTGTGGGCAGCAACAGATAGAGGCCGGGCAGCGCAACGAGTCGAATCAGCCCGATCCACACGAACGCGCTCTTGCGGCCGATGAACGTGCTCAGATGCCCCGCCGCCACGGAAGCAAGCACCACCGCGATACTGCACAGCATCAGGATCGCGGCAGCCGCGCCGTTCGGCGTGTGGCTGACCACTTTGAGGAAGGTCGGCAGATAGCCCGACGTGAGGTAGTAGCCGCTGCCGCCGCCGATCGTCAGCAGCAGATTGACGAACAGGATCGAACGGAAATCGCGCGAGAACAGCGTGCGCAGCGGCGAACGCACGATTTCGACGGGCGCGTTGCGATGCTGCGCGGCGGCCTTCGCGGCCTTCTCCGCCGCCAGCTTGCGCCACAGCGGCGACTCTTCGAGACTGTTGAACACGAAAAGACCAAGCACCGAACTGATGATCCCCGTGAAGAACATGCAGCGCCAACCCCACACCTCGAACTGGTGGCCCGGAAACAGCGACGACATCAGCAGGAACGTCAGCGAAGCGAGCAACGCGCCCATCCCCGCACCGCCGCCGCCGATCAGCCCCGACACGGCGCCGCGATACTTCGGCGCGACGGATTCCGTGCCGATCGTATGGGTCGACGCCACCACGCCGCCGACGAACACACCCTGGACGAGCCTCAGCAGCAGAAAGACGACGGGCGCGGCCAGACCGATCTGATGAACCGTCGGCAGCGCGCCGAACAACGCCGTCGACACGCCGACGCCGACCACGGCGATGATCATCGCGCCCTTGCGTCCGTGGCGGTCGGCGTAGGAGCCGAACAGCGCGGAGCCCAGCGGACGCATCAGCAGCGTCACCGCAAACGACGCGTAGACGGCGGCAAGCGACAGCATCGCGTGCTCGGATGGGAAGAACAGGCGCCCCACGACGGGCGCCACGTACAACAGCACGAACAGGTCGAACAGATCGAGTGCCCAGCCCAGACACGAGGCGAACACTGCGCCCATCACCTGCCGCTGGTCGATAGCCGGCACGGCGGCGCCATTTTGCGCTGCTACGGACATCATTCATCTCCTTGAATGGTCACCGGACCGTTTCTCTTGTTGAATCCGATGAAGATGGCACCTTGTACTTGCGTGCTCTGGTTAGCGTTAATGAAACGGCTATGGCGTCGAAACAAGCGGCGCGGTTTGCGTCGCGCCCGTCTTGCTTCGTTGCATGACCATCGCGTCGGCGATCTTCTCGGCGATCATGATGGTCGGAATATTCGTGTTCGCCGACGGCAAGCGCGGCATCAGCGACGCATCCACCACGCGCAGACCTTGCGTGCGATGCACGCGGCCTTCCGTATCGGCGACACTGTCCGCGCTGCGCAAGTCGCCCATCCGGCACGTACCGCTCGCATGCCACACGCCGAATACATTCGCGCGGATGAAACCGTCGAGTGCCTGCGCGTCTTCCAGCAGTGCCGACATGCGCTGGCCGCGTGTGAAGAAACGTTCGATCAGAGCCCGCCGCAAAGACGCCGGTGTGTCGAGCAGCACGCCGAGCATCGAAGTCAGCAATGCGTTGCCCGACCCGACGCGGCTGAGCGCTTTCACGCGCGGCGAAAACGCGGCGGGGAAGAAATCGCGTTCGTCGCCGCCCAGTCCTGAAGCCTTCACGACGCGAGCCAGCATGCGCACGCCCGCTGCCAGCCGTTCGAGATCGCGCGGATCGTCGAGCAGATTGAGTTCGACGCGAGGCGCGGCGAACGCATCGGCGGATGCGAGCCGCACCTGGCCGCGCGAATAAGGCCGGTTGCACCAGAGAAAGAACAGACCGAGCCGGTTGCCGAGTGCATGCCACGCAGCGCGAGCCGCACTCGACAGATACAGGTCGGACGCTTCGCTGCCCTCCACGCCGGAACTCAGACGCGCAGCCATCATGCTCGCGCGCCGCCGCGACAACGGCATGCGGTATCGCGGCGCGAGAAAATGGCAAAACGTCAGCGACGGATGGTCCTGCAAATTGCGCCCGACGCCAGGCAGATCGACCCGGCATTCGATGCCGAGTGTGCCCAGTTCGTCGCGCGGCCCGATGCCCGCGCGCAAGAGCATTGCAGGCGATTGCAAAGCGCCCGCGCACAGAATCACTTCGTTCGCGTCGAACTGCACGCGCTCGCCGTTTTTTGCAACGGCAACGACGCCGCGCGCAACCGCGCCTTCCATCAGCAGACGCTCGACGCGTAACTCCGCGAAAATGCGTAAGTTGCCGCGCTGGCGCGTCGCCTCATCCAGATACGCGGCCGCCGTCGACACGCGCCGGTCGTCGATATTCGAGAACGCGCCGGGAAAGAAACCGTCATCGAACTCGGCGTTCTGATCGTGCAGCATCACGAAACCCTGCGCGCGCAGCCCTTTTTCGAATGCATGACAGAACGGCGGCCAGTCTTCCGGCATGATGCGGCGAATCGGCACCGGGCCGTCGCGCCCGTGCAGTTCGTCTTCCGGAAAATTCATGTCGCGCTCGAGCTTGCGGAAGTACGGCAGCACATCGCGCCAGCCCCAGCCCGTTGCGCCATTCGCGGCCCACTCGTCGTAATCGCGCGGCAGGCCGCGGTTGGCCGATTGCACATTGATGCTCGACCCGCCGCCCATCACCTTGCCCTGCTCGTAGACGCGCAACGCCGCGCCGCGCGTCGCTCGCGCTTTCAGCTCGGGCCAGATATAGGTGTCGCCGCAGAAAACGGGCATCGGATAACTGTCGAGAATTTCGCCTGGCACGGCGCCCGGCGGCGTATCCCTGCCCGCCTCGATCAGCGCGACGCGCAGCGACGGTACAGCCGACAACCGGTGCGCCAGCACGCACCCTGCCGATCCTCCGCCGACGATCACGTAATCGAAGCGTTCCATCAACCTGTCTCCAGGCCCGAATCCGGGCTTCTGTGTTTGCCTGCTTACTTCCCGCGAAATACGGGCTTGCGCTTGCCGTGGAAGGCTTCGACGCCTTCGCGGAAATCTTCCGACGTGCGCAGACGGCTATAGCAATGTCCTTCGAGCTCGATCGCGATGGAAAGCGGCGCGTCTTCCGTATCGTTGAGCAGTTTCTTCGCGGTGCGTTGCGCGAGCGGCGAGAACGCGCGCAGTTCGTCGACGAGCGCATCCGTCGCGGCTTCGAGTTCGCCGTCCGCGACGCATTCGACGGCGATGCCCCACTCGTAGGCCTGCTTGCCGGGAATGCGGCGCGAGCGCATCACGATGTCTTTCGTGCGGCCGATGCCGACCATCTGCTGCAGGCGGGCCGAGCCGCCCGAGCCCGGAATCTGGCCGAGTTTCTGTTCGGGCAGCGCGTAGAAGGTCGTATCCGTCGCGATACGGAAGTCGCACGCCAGCGACAGTTCGAAACCCACACCGAAGCAGAAGCCGCGATTCGCGGCGATCACGGGCTTCGAGCAGCGCGCGGGCGCAGCGATATTCCACGCGAGTTTCGACACGTGTTCCGGCGACGCTTCCAGAAAGCCCTTGATATCGCCGCCACTCGAAAAGTGTTCGCCCTTCGCGCGAATCACGATCACGCGCACGCGCTCGTCTTCGTCGAGTGCTTCGAACGCGGCGCGCAACTGGTCGCGCGCGTGCATCGAAATCACGTTGAACGGCGGACGGTCCAGGATGATGTCGGCGCGTTCGCGCTGTGCGTCGATTTCGACCGAAAAACCGTCGAGTTCCTGAAGCAGCGTCTGGCCGCGATGGGTCAGGTCAGTCATGGGTGTTACTCCTTCGTGATTTCGATGTGTTGATGCTGTTGAATCGGTCCCGTGCGCCCGATCGCGCCGCGCTCGTCGCGCTGGAATTCGCCCGCCTGAAGTTTGCGGCGCAGAATCTTGCCGACGGGCGACTTTGGAATGTCGTCGACGAAAACGTACTCGCGCGGTCGCTTGAAGTTGACGAGATCGGATGCGCGGCACCACGCATCGAGCGTCTCGCAATCGACGTAATCGCGCCGCTTGACGAACGCGACTACGCGTTGGCCCCAGCGCTCGTCCTTCACGCCCGCCACGGCCACTTCATCGACGCACGGATGCAGCGACAGCACCGACTCGATATCGACGGGAGAAATGTTTTCTCCGCCGCTGATGATCATGTCGTCGACGCGGCCCGTCACATAGAGATCGCCATCCGCGTCGAAGTAGCCGGTGTCGCCTGTAAAGTACCAGCCGTCGCGCAGCGATTTCGCATTTGCGTCGGGGCGGTTCCAGTAGCCTTCGAATGCTTCGTCGCCGAGCAGGTCCGCGACGATCTGGCCTTCTTCATGCACGGCAGCCACTTCGTCTGGCGAACGCGCATCGAGCTTCACGACCCGCAGACGCGTGTTGATGCCCGCGCGCCCGGCGCTGCCCGGCTTGAGCGTCGCGTGCTGATCGATGCTGAAGGTGTAGACCTCGGACGAGCCATAGTGGTTGACGAACAGCTCGGGTTCGAACGCCGTGGCAAGCCGCTTGAGCAAGCCGTCGCTCATCGGCGCGCCCGCGAATCCGAGCTTCGTCACCGACGTTGTATCCATGTGATCGAACGCCGGATCTGCGAGCAGATCGTGATAAAGCGTCGGCACGAGATAGAGGCACGTCAGCTTGTACTGCGCGATCGAATCGAGCGCGAGCCGCGCATTCCAGCGCCGCACGCAGACGAACAGGCCGTCGACGAGCGCCATCGAAAGCAGCGAGCGCACACCCATCGTGTGATAGAGCGGCATGACGCCGAGCGTGCGTTCGCCATGCCGATAGAGGTTCTGCGCGACGTGCGCCAATGCGGCGGCGCGTTCGTGCCGATGACGGCGCGGCACGCCCTTCGCCTTGCCCGTCGTGCCCGACGTGTACAGGATCAGCGAGCAATCGCCGGCATCGGCGGCCGGCGTCACGGTCGCGCCGCGTGCAGGCGCCAGCAGGGAATCGATCGTTGCGGTACGTCCGGGCGCATCGTCGAGCCCGACGCGCGGAACGTTCTGCGCGGCCGGGCTTTGCATCACGGCGTCCGCGCTGACCGGCTCGTAGACGATTGCCTTCACGCCTGCATTCGTCACGCAGTAGTCGAGTTCGTCGGGTTTCGCGCGCCAGTTGAGCGGCACCATCACGACGCCTGCGAACTGACAGGCCCAATGCAGCGTCGCCATTTCCCAGCGGTTTTGCAGCACCGCCAGCAAGCGGTCGCCGTGCCCGAGACCGAGTTCATGCAGGCCATGCACGGCATTCAGAATGACGCGGTGCCACTCCTCATATGTGACGCGGAACTCGCCGTCGACGAGCGCGAGCGCATGCGGGCTGCGTTCCACGCTTTGCAGAAACGTGCGGCCGAGATCAAGCATGCCCGGCCTCCGCGTTTTCGCACTCCTGCTTGCGCCGCGCCGCGCAATCGAGCACGGCGGCCACGATCGGCGTATAGCCCGTGCAGCGGCAGATGTGCCCCGACAGCATGTCGCGCACCTGTTCTTCCGTCGGATCGGGCACGCGTTGCAGGAAATCCGCACACGACATCAGCATGCCCGCCGTGCAGAATCCGCATTGCAACGCATGGTGACGCGAGAACGCCTGTTGCAGATCGCCGAGCGTCTGCGCGGGCGCAAGGCCTTCGACGGTATCGATGCGGCGGCCCTCTGCCTGCACCGCAAGCGTCAGGCACGAGCGCACGGCGACGCCATCCAGATGCACGGTGCACGCGCCGCACACGCCATGCTCGCAGCCAACATGCGTGCCCGTCGCGCCGAGTTCATGGCGCAAAAAATCCGACAGCAGTTCGCGGGTTTCGCAATAGCCGCTGCGTTCGCGCCCATTCAGCGTCAGCGTGACGGCGCACTGCTCGCCTTGCCGCATCACGTAGGGTGTGGTCTTGCTCACTTCGCCTCCTCGATCACGCGCCATCCGAGTTCTCGCACCAGATGACGGCGGTACTTCGCGCTGATATGCGCATCGTCCTGCGCGCCCAGTTTCCAGCTCAAATCGTTTAATGCGCCGCGCAGGTCGTTGCCTTGCAGACGCGGCCATATCTCGAGCTTCGGCCGGTCGGCGACGCCGCCGACTGCGATCCGGATCGCGTCGTCCGTCACCACGGCTGCGCATGCGACCATCGCGAAATCGCCGTGACGTGCCGAACATTCCGCGAAGCCAAAGCGCTCGCCTCGCTGTTTCAGCGGAAAGCGCACGGCTTCGACGATTTCATCGGGCTCGCGCGCCGTCATCAACATGCCTTGGAAGAACTCGCCGGCGGACAAGGTGCGCCGCTTCTTCTTCGAACGCAGCACGATGTCGCCGCCCAGCGCCGTCAGTACGAGCGGCAGTTCGGCGCTCGGGTCCGCGTGCGCAATCGAGCCGCACACGGTGCCGCGATTGCGGACCTGAAAGTGCGAGATATGCGGAAACGCCATCGCGAGCAACGGCACTTCGTCGCGCAGCGTGGGCCGCCATTCGACGCTGCCTTGCGTCGCCGCCGCGCTCACGACGAGCCGCCCCGTTTGCGTATCCGTATGGACCGCGTTCAATTCGCCCGTACGCGAGATGTCGACCAGCACGCGCGGCTGGGCGAGGCGCATGTTCAGCACGGCCATCAGCGACTGGCCGCCTGCCAGCACGCGTGCGTCCTCGCCTGTTTGCGCGAGCGCGTCGAGCGCGTCTTGCGTCGTCGTCGCGCGGATGTAGTCGAACGGTGCGGGCTTCATGCCGGCCTCCTGAAGCGCGCGAGAAACCGCCGAAAGAAGCGCATCGGCGCAGAACTGCCTGCCGCGCCGGGCTCGCCGCCCGCTGCGACGCGTCCAAGCGATTCGAACAGTTGCCGCAGCACGACCTTTGCCGCGCCTTCGAGCATGCGCCCGCCGACCGCCGCGACCTTGCCCGACACCTGCGCTTCATAGTCGTAGGTGAGGCGCGTGCCGTTTTCGGTCGGCACCAGTTCGACGAGCCCGTTGCCACGCGCGCTGCCGAGCGGCGACATGCCTGCGCCTTCGAGCCGCAGACGACGCGGCGCGTCGATATCCGACAACCCGATACGCGCTTCGAAACGCGCCTTGATCATGCCGACACCGACGGTCACATCGGCGCGATACTGGTTTTGCCCCGTCGCTTCGAGTTCGTGACAACCGGGGATCACTTTCGCGAGCGCGGCCGGATCGAGCAGCACGGCGAACACGGCTTCCGGCGTCGCGGGCAGATCGACGGTGCCTTGCGCCGTGAGCGCGCGGCCGCCGCCCGGCGCCGCTTTTTTCTCCGTCGCGGCTTCGCGATACTCGGGCCGCGACGGTTCGGGATCGTCGATGCCGACCAACGCCATCACCTTCGAAGGCGTAAGCGGCAAGCGGATATCGTCGATGCCCAATGCGTCGGCAACCGCGTTCGCGATGCATACAGGCGTGCTCATGTTGTTGCCTTCACCGAGGCCCTTTGCGCCGAGCGGCGTGAATGGCGACGGCGTCTCCAGATGCACGATGATCGGGTCGGGCACTTCGCAAGTGGTCGGCATCAGATAGTCGGCGAGCGTGCCCGACTGAAAACTGCCGTCCGCGCCGTAGCGGAATTCTTCGAGCAGCGCCGCGCCGAGACCTTGCGCGAACGCGCCGCGAATCTGGCCGTCGGCGAGCGCGGGGTTCAGCAGCGTGCCGGCATCGTGCGTCGTCACGTAGCGGTCGATGCGCACATGGCCTGTCGCGCGATCGATTTCCAGCGCGCACATGTCGAACGCAAAGCCATACGCCGCCGACGTATTGATGCGGTCGTTCTCGTCCGGTGCATCCATGTGAGGCGGCGACCAGAACACCGTCTCGCGCAAGCCAGGCTCTTCGCCTTCAGGCAACAGCGCGGGCGCCCAATGCGGCGCATTGCTTGCGGCACGGCCAAACGGCAGCGCGCGGTCCTGCGCTGCCTTCGGATAGACGCGGCCGCCTTCGAAGCACACATCTTCGGCCGCACAGCCGAACTGCTTCGCAACGATGCGCGCGAGCTTGTCGCGCACACGGGTCGCGGCAAGATGAACCGTGCCGGCAACGGCGCCCGCGAAGCGGCTCGAGTAGTTGCCCGACGCCACCGACCATGCATCCTTGTGCGTATCGAACTCGACGTTCACGACGATATCTTTCGGATCCAGCCCGAGCACATCCGCGACAACCTGCGCGCAGACGGTCATATGCCCTTGCCCTGCGGGCGTCGATGCGACCGTCACGACCACGCCGCCGAGCAGATCGACGCTCACGGTTGCGCTGGCAATCGCGCCGTTCTTCGGACCGGCCTTCTTGCGCGCTTCGGCGGGCATCACGGTCGTGATGTAGCCCATGTTCGACACGGAAGGCTCGACGATGGCCGCGAAGCCGATGCCGTAGATGCGCCCTTCGCTGCGCGCCGCGTCGCGGCGCTTCACCAGTTCGTCGTAGCCGCCTTGCGCGAGCCCGCGCCGCAACGCCTCCTGATAGTTGCCGGAATCGAGCAGCGCACCCGCTACCGCGCGATAAGGGAACGCATCGGCGGGCACGAAGTTGCGGCGATAGACGTCGAGTACATCGAGCTTCAGTTCGATCGCGATGCGCTGAATCAGACGTTCGAGCGCGAAGTACACCTGCGGTCCGCCGAAGCCGCGCACGAGCCCTGTCGGCGTCCTGTTCGTCAGCACCACGCGATTGCGCACGATGAGATTTGGAACGGCATACGCGCCCGTCAGACAGCCGTGCATCCGGTAGAACGTCGCGGGCTCCGGCGCGCGCACGTAGCCGCCGCAGTCTTCGATCTGATCGTAGGCGAGCGCCGTGATGCGCCCGTCGCCGTCGACGGCCGCCTCGATCGTCGACAGGCGTGCCGTCGCCGACGTCGCCGCGCTCAGATGCTCGAGCCGGTCTTCGACCCACTTCACAGGCGCCCCGGCCTTGCGCGACGCGAGGCACATCATCACCACGTACGGAAATACCGCCTGCTTCACGCCGAAGCTGCCGCCGGAATCGCGCGGCGCCTTGTGACGCAGGCGGTTTGCGGGCACGTTCAGCGCCATCGCCATGACCGCATGCAGCGAGAACGGGCCCATGAAGTTCGACGTGACATCGTAGCCTTCATCGCCCGACAGATATTCGGCGATCACCACGCCGCACTCGATCGGCGCGCACGAGTTGCGCGGATAATGCGTGACGATCTTCACGCGATGCGGCGCGCTTTCGAACGCGGCTTCTGGCTCGCCATAACGGAAATGCCGGTCGCTAATCACGTTCGTGCCGACGCGTTCGTGCAGAACGGGCGCATCGTCTTGCATCGACTGTTCGATCGTCGTCACGGGATCGAGAATCCGGTAATCGGCCTTGATGAGGTCGAGCGCGTCTTCGGCGAGCGCGCGCGATTCCGCCATCACCACGGCGACCGGCTCGCCGACATAGCGCACGCGGTCCATCGCGAGCGCCCATTGCTCCATCGGCGACTTCACGCCGACAACGAAGGGTCGCGACCACGGGCGCAGATCGTCGCGCGTCAACACCGCGCGCACGCCGCGCAGCTTCAATGCGCCGCTTACATCGAGCGAAACGAGTTCGGCATGCGCATGCGGCGAACGCAGCACAGCCGCGTGCAGCGTGCCCGGCTTGACGCCGATGTCGTCGCCATAGCGACCGCGCCCCGTCAGGATCGCTGGATCTTCGAGACGTTGCATCGGACGTCCGACGTGCTTCGATGCTCGCGGCTGCGACGGTTCGTTTGCCGGCGCGGCTGCATCGGTTTCTGCGAGGTTCGTTTCGCGCTGGTTCATCGAAGCGCTCCCTCCTCGTCGCGACGCATCGCCATCGCGTCGCCAAGGCCGCTCCAACGTTTTGCGATCTCGCGATGCTCGATGGCGAACAGATCCAGAATGCGTCCGACCGTGTGATCGACGACGTCTTCGATCGTCTTCGGATGCGCGTAGAACGCGGGCACGGGCGGCATCACGATTGCGCCCATTTCGGTTGCCTGCGTCATGTTGCGAAGATGCGCGAGGTTGAGCGGCGTCTCGCGCGCGACGAGCACGAGGCGGCGGCGCTCCTTCAACATCACGTCGGCCGCGCGCGTCAGCAGGTTGTCCGCGAAGCCGTTGGCGATTCCCGCCAGCGTTTTCATCGAGCACGGCACGATCACCATGCCCGCCGTGAGAAACGAGCCACTGGCCACCGCTGCGCCGATATCGCGCACGTTGTGCACCACGTCGGCCATGCCGTCGAGATCGCTGCGCGTCAGTCCCAGTTCCTGCGCCGCCGTCAACGCGCCCGACTGCGACACGATCAGATGCGTCTCGTGCGTGTCGAGGCGGCGCAGCGCGGCGAGCAAGCGCACGCCGATCATCGCGCCGCTCGCGCCGGAAATGCCGACGACGATGCGCGGCTTGCGCACAGCATGCTCAGTCATGGCGCGCACCGCCCAGCCACGCGTCGAACGCGGTGTTGTCCGTGGCGACGAGTGCGTCGAGATCGACCTCGTCTTCACCGGGAATGCGCACGCGCGTGAACACATGCGCCGGATACGCGACGGGCCGCGTCGCGTCGATTCCCATCTTTGCGCTGACGCCCTGCAGATGCGGCGGCGCGTCGTCGGGCTGGCCCACCGTCGTCGACGGATCGAGCGGCGAGCCTTGCGCGCCTTCGATCACGACGAGATCGCGATCTGCCTGGAAGCGCGTCGCGACCGCCCATTCGATTTCGGCGGGATCGTGCACGTCCACGTCCATATCGACGACGACCACCTGCTTGATGTCGTAGTGCGCGCCGAATGCGCAGAGAATCACGTTCTTCGCTTCGCCTTCGCGCTTCTTGTCGAACTGGACCCACAGGTGATAGCGGCACACGCCGCCGACGGAAAGATGCACGTCCTTCACGCCGGGATGGCTGCGTTGCAGATGCGCGAGCAAGGTCGCTTCGCGCGGAATCGCGCCGAGCAGCAGATGCTCCATTTCGGCGGGCACGATCGTATGAAAGATGGGGTTGTGCCGATGCGTGACGGCCGTGACCTCGATCACCTCGCGTGCTTCCCGCGCGCTGTAGTACTTCGGGAATTCGCCGAACGGGCCTTCGGGTTCGCGCACGTTGGGCAGAATGCGCCCTTCGATCACGATCTCCGCGAACGCGGGCACGTGCACGCCGTTCGTCACGCACTGCGCAACGGGCAGCGGCGCGCCCTGCAATGCGCCCGCGATTTCGAGTTCGTCGTTGTCGATCGGCGTGATGGCTTGCGACGCGAGCATCGTCAGCGGATCGACGCCGATGGCGATGGCAACGTCGAGCGCATCGCCGGCGGCTTCAGCGGCCTTCTGGAACGCGTGCAGATGGCGCGGCAGCAGCAGGATGGCCATGCGGTCGCGGCCATGCACCTGAATGCGGTTGATCGATACGTTCTGCACGCCCGTGCGCGGATTGCGCGCGATCACGAGGCCTGCCGTGATGTACGGACCGTTGTCGTGCTCGCTATGTGTCGGGATGGGCAGCTGCGCGTGCAGGTCGATCCCGTTGGTATGTACGACCTGCTGGCAGACGGCCGAACGGCTGGCGACGAGTTGCGACGCGACGGGTGCATCGGCGGCGGCGCGAAAGCGCGCGAGCAAATCACATTCCTCGACGCCCATCGCCTCCGCGATCCACGCGCGCTTCGACATGAAGCCGCTGACGACGGGTATCGCGTGCTGGCCGGCTCGTGTGAAGAATGCCGCCTGTGTGCCATCGAGCCGCTTCGCGACAGCGGCCAGTTCGTGTTCGAGGGCGACGCGCTTGTCGATCGTCGCGAGACGGCCTGTGCGGGCGAGATGCGCGAGCCAGCCGCGCAGCGTCAGCGCGCCCGAGGGCTCGGCCCATTCGCGGACTGCCTGGAAAACGGAATCGGTAGGGGAACCTGAAAAGGCGCCGCTGGTTGCGGCGTCGCGAGTATTCATCTGCGTCTCCATCTATGCCGCCTCTTCGCTGCCCGCTTATGCGGATCGAGAGGATATGGAGGCAAGCGTAGCCAGATCGCGGTATAAGTTCTAATACTGATTTTTGATGCTTTGGATCATCGTTGCTGATATCCGTGTTAGCCCCGATGACGTTCTGCTTACAGGGCGATATCACTACACACGCTGGCTCCCGCCTCTGCGCAACGGCCGCCGGGCAAGCCTTTCGGCGCGGCTTGACGGTGTGACGTGATGAACCGGATGCACGCCATTAGCCGCCGTGATAACCCGCTTTCCGAATCGCCGCATCATGGACCTCAAGCAAATCCAGTATTTCATCGCACTGTTCGAAGACGGATCGGTAACGCGCGCAGCGAAGCGGCTCAACATCGTGCAGCCCGCGCTCAGCATGCAGATCGCCAAACTGGAAGAGGAACTGCATCAGCAGCTGTTCGAGCGCGGCGCGCACGGCATGGCGCCGACGGCCGCGGGCCGCCTGATGTACCGGCTGTTTTTGCCTATCATGCGCGACCTCGCGCACGCGCGGCAGCAGCTCGTGCAGCGCGACGAGGTGGTTACAGGGCACGTGACCATCGGACTGATCGCATCGGTCACGGAGAGCGTGCTGGCCGATTCGCTGTCGCGCTTCCATGCGCGCTATCCGCACGTCGAAGTGACGGTCGCCGACGGCTACAGCGCGACGTTCATCGACTGGGTGGCGGGCGGGCAGCTCGATGCCGCGCTGATCAACAAGCCGCGTGCGCGTCTGTCGCTCGACTCCCAGCCGCTGCACGACGAGGAGATGGTGCTCGCAACGAGCGCCACGCACGGTCCCGACCTGCCTCATTCGATCGAGCTTGCGCACTTACCCGAACTCGAACTCGTGTTGCCCACCAAGCGCCATGGTTTGCGCGGCGTACTCGATACGGCGGCACAGCATGAAGACGTGATGCTCGCGCCGCGCTTCGAGATCGACGTGCTGTCGACCATCGTCGCGCTCGTCGAAAAGACACGCTTTGCGACGATCCTGCCGCGCATCGTGGTTGGACGCGCGGTGCGCGAGGGAACCTTGCGCGCGCATCCCATCCTCGCGCCGCGCATCGTGCGGCATATCGTGCGCGTGAGCCATCCGCGCCGCC
Organism: Paraburkholderia azotifigens; assembly: GCF_007995085.1. Lineage (GTDB taxonomy): Bacteria > Pseudomonadota > Gammaproteobacteria > Burkholderiales > Burkholderiaceae > Paraburkholderia > Paraburkholderia azotifigens. The sequence continues at coordinate 626,722 of NZ_VOQS01000005.1, read as the reverse complement.
CCCTCAGCGCGGCCGCCGAAGCGCTGATCGCGATCATCGCCGACGAACTGCGGCAGGTCTCGACTGCTGCCGATATCAACGTGCCACCCGTGTCCAGGGAATCCGCAGTGTAAAGCTCGCGGCTCGGGATCGAGCGTTGCCGCGGGCATCAATCCGCGCCGACAGGGTTCGTGGTCCACACACCCGCCTCGAGCGTCAATTGCTCCAGAAACGCCTGCTGCATGGGCGTGCCGAGCCACTGCGTTCTGATCGTATAACCAACCGTGCGCTCTGCTTCCGGCGTCTGAAGTTCCAGCGCAACCATCTCGCTGGCGGGATACGCTTCGAGAATCTGCGAGCGCGACAGCAGCGTGATGCAGTCGCTTTCTACCAGCATGGCCGTCATCATCGGCAGCGAACTGGTCTCGACCACGAGCGGCGGATCGCCCGGCAGGCGCGCGAGAATCGAGTCGATCACTGCGCGACGCGGCACATTCCGTTGCGGCACCACCCAGTCGAACGCCGCGAGATCGCGGGCAGCGATCGTCTTCTTGCCTGCCAGCCGGTGCCCCTTTCTGACCGCGATCACATAAGGATCGGAAAACAGCTCGATTTCCCGCTCGGAACCCGCGAGGCGAGGCACCCTCAGCGCGCCTATGATCACGTCGATGTTGCCGAAACGCAGCTCCCGTAACAGCCGGGCGTGAGAGCCTTCGTCGACCGTCACCTTCGCATTCGGGTACTGGCGGCGCAGCCGCTGGATCGTGCGCGCGACGAAACGCGGCGCGAGCATGGGCAGCACGCCGAGCGAAATCCGTCCCGTCATCTGTCCGCGTGCATGCGCGAGATCTTCGCGGGCCTGCGCGATCTCGTACATCGCGAGGCTCAGGCAGCGCGCGAACTCGACGCCCGCCGGGTTCGCCGACACGCTGTGCACGCGCCGCCGGTAGAGCGTCGCGCCGACCGTCTGCTCGATCTGACGCGCCGCGCGATGCACGGCCGGTTGCGAAATGCCGAGCTGCTGCGCCGCCTCCGCCGCCGAGCCGCACTGGGCAATCGCAATGTGGCAGCGCACCTGCGAATCCGTCAAATGACGGCAGATATTGCCGATGTTCTTCGTGTGCGGCCCGTCGTTGCCGATCGCATCGCTGACAGCCCGCTCCATCTGATCGAGCATGCGCCGCACACGGCGATGCAGGATCTCGCCCTCAGCGGTCAGCTCGCTGCCGCCATAGCCGCGCTCGAACAGCGCCCCGCCGAAGCTGGCTTCGAGTTTGCTGATGGCGAGGCTGACGGCAGGCTGCGTGCGCCCTGCGCGGGCCGCCGCAAGGCCGATGCCGCCCGTTTCGCAGACGGCATCGAACAGAAACAGACGCCGCAGACGTGCGAGATCGTCGTCGCGTTCCAGTCCCGTGTCGGTCGACATGACTCGTCAAAAAGCCTCTGTGAAAACCCCTAGCTTAACGAAAATTTATGCCAAAGGGTGTACTTCATATTGAGGGCTTCAGCGGGTCCGCGCTTACAGTGACGGCAATCCGATCAAGATGTCTTTCAGCCAGGAGCCGTTCATGTCTGTCGTCGTCGACACACACACCCATGCAATTTCCCCGGATAAACAACGATATCCTCTCGCGCCCGTTGGTGGCCATCAATCGGAATGGTCGGCGAAGCGCCCTGTCAGTTTCGAAGGGCTCCTTGCAGCGATGGACGAAGCGGGCATTGCACGCGCCGTCGTCGTGCAGGCATCGACGGTGTATGGCAATGACAATAGTTATGTGGTCGAAGCCGTGCGCAATCATCCCGACCGCTTCGCAGGCGTGTTTTCGATCGACGTGCTGGCCAAAGATGCCGTCTCGCAGATGCAACGCTGGCTCGATGCAGGTCTGAGCGGTCTGCGTCTCTTCACGACGGGCAGCACGATGCCCGGCCAGGCCGGCTGGCTGGACGACGAGCGCTCGTTTCCCGTCTGGGACTATGCGCAGAAGCACGACGTATCGATCTGTCTGCAGATGACTGCACAGGGCATTCCCGCGTTGCTGAACATGTTGTCGCGCTTTCCCGATGTGCGCGTGCTGCTCGATCACCTCGCGCGTCCTGAACTGGCGGGTGGTCCGCCGTACGAGGCCGCCGCGCCGCTGTTCAGTCTCGCATCGCATCGCGGCGTGTATCTGAAGCTGACCAATCGCACGATCGCCGAAGCGTCGCGCGGCGCATCGACGCCGGGTGCGTTCTTTCCCCGGGTGCTCGATGCATTCGGCGCAGATCGAATCGCATGGGGCTCGAATTTCCCCGCAGCCGAAGGCGCGCTGCCGCAATTGCTCGCGGATGCGCGCGACAGTCTTTCGATGCTGCCCGCCGGCGCGCGCCAAGCTATCTTCGGCGACACGGCACGCACGCTCTACCCCGCACTCGCGGCGGGACAGTAACGACGGAAGCCACCGGGGAAACCAGCACATGAGCATCGCAAACCACCCGCTGCGCCTGAAAACCGCGCTGATGACGTATCCGCATACGCGCGCGCTGAAATCGGGCGAATTGACGAATCCCGCCATCGAACTCGCGTTCGAGGACGTCGAGCCGATTCATCGAGCCTTCGCGCCGATGGCGCGCAAGCAGGCGTTCGACGTCAGCGAACTGGCCATCGTGACGTATCTGCAGGCCAAGGCGTACGGCAAGCCTGTCGTGCTGCTGCCTGCCGTCGTCGCCGCACGCTTTCAGCAGAAGTGCATTATTTATAATGCGCGACATGGCCGGCTGCGCGTCGGCGATCTCGAAGGCAAGCGGATCGGCGTGCGTGCGTATTCGCAAACGACAGGCATGTGGGTGCGCGCGATTCTCGCGCAGACGTATGGCGTGCCCATCGACAGGATCGAATGGGTTACGTTCGAAGGCGCGCATCTGGATGAATACCGCGAGCCGTCGTTCGTCCGGCGTGCACAGCCTGGCGAATCGCTATTGCCCATGCTGCGCGCAGGCGAACTCGATGCCGCCATCCTCGGCAACGATCTGCCTGACGAGGAAGGACTTGTGCCGCTGATCGAAGATGCAGCGGCCGCCGATCGCGCGTGGTATGGCATCCACGCGTATGTACCCGTCAATCATGTCGTCGTGGTCACGAAGGCGCTGGCCGAACAGCATCCCGAGGCCGTCCGCGCCGTGTACGACCTGCTGCTGCGAGCCAAACAGTCGGTGGCGCATGAACGCGATGCGGGTGCGCCCGATCCGCTGCTGTTCGGCATCGACGCGTTGCGCGGTCCGCTCGAAGAGACGCTCGCGTTCTGTGAAAGCCAGCAACTCTTGCCGCGCAAACTGAGCGTCGACGAAATTTTCGCGGACTGTCTCGACATACTCGGCGATGCCGCACGCTAGTCCGGCACACGACGCTTCAACCACTCAAGCGAATCCATATTCGCCGCTGTTCCAGAAGGAGACATCATGAGCTTGCCCGGCAAGGCCGCATCGAAACCCCGGGGACGCCAGCCGTTCTATCGCGACCTGTCTTTCCAGGTACTCGCCGGCATGGCGCTCGGCGTCGCCGTCGGCTACTGGTTCCCGACGTTCGGCATCAACCTGCAGCCGGTCGGCGATGCGTTCATCCGTGTCATCCAGATGCTGATCGGGCCCATCATCTTCTGTACCGTGTGCAGCGGCATCGCCGGGGTCAACGACTTCAAGAAGGTGGGCCGCGTCGCCATCAAGGCGCTGTTCTATTTCGAGGTCGTGACCTCCCTCGCACTCGTGCTCGGACTGGTCGTCATCAACGTGCTGAAACCCGGCGTCGGCATGAATGTCGATATGCATGGCATGCATTCGTCAGCCGTCGATGCGTATGTCGCGAAGGCGCATCACGTCGTCACGACCAGCGAGTTTCTGCTGAACGTGATTCCTCATACGGCCATCAGCGCGTTCGCGGGCGGCGACGTGTTGCAAGTGCTCTTCTTCTCGGTGCTATTCGCGTTTGGGCTGGCGGCAATCGGCGAGCGGGCGCGCCCGGCGATGGATATGATCGATTCGGTATCGGGCGCGCTCTTCTGGATCATCGGGCTGACGATGAAGATCGCTCCGCTTGCGGCGTTCGGCGCGATCGCCTTCACCGTGAGCAAGTTCGGCTTCGGCACGCTGATCTCGCTTGGCAAGCTGATCCTCGAGTTCTATCTGACGTGCGCGCTCTTCATTCTGCTGATTCTGTGGCCGATTGCGAAGGTGAACGGTTTCAGCCTGTTGCGGCTAATGCGCTATATCGGCGCGGAATTGCTGCTCGTGATCGGCACCAGTTCGTCCGAGACCGTCTTTCCGCAACTGATCGACAAGCTCGAACGCCTCGGCTGCGAGAAGTCCGTCGTCGGCCTCGTGCTTCCGACCGCGTACACGTTCAATCACGACGGCACGTGCCTGTATTTCGCCGCTGCCGCCGTGTTTCTCGCACAGGCTACCAACACGCCAATGACGTGGCACGATCAGCTGGTGCTGCTTGCCGTACTGCTGCTGACGTCGAAGGGTGCGGCGGGCGTATCGGGCGCTGCCATCGCCGTGCTCGCCGCGACACTCGCGGCATCGAACACGATTCCCGTCGAATCGATCGCGCTGATTCTCGGCATCCACAAGGCTCTGTCCAGCGCCTTTGTATTCACGAATATCGTCGGCAACAGCGTCGCGACGATCGTGGTCGCGAACTGGGAGAAGGCGCTCGACCGCACGGCGCTGCGTAGCGAGCTGAAAACCGGCTTTAGACCCGCCGATACGTCGATGGGTGTGCTCAAACAATCGGGTGGCACTTCTGCAGGAAGCTGAATTCGCGCGGACGGCGCAATTGCTCGCGCCGTCCGTTCATGTTCATCCACTCAAGCATATTCATTGATTAGCTATCCGTAATATTTAAAAGCGTCAAACATAATGGCGGAAATCGTCAGATCAGGTGAAAGATTCCGTCACTCAACGATAAAACATCAAAGACAGGAGACAGCTGTGAGAAGCAAGTGGAAGAATCGCATCGGACTGGGACTGGGTGTATCGACGACGATCGGCATGCTCGCGACGACGATCGGCATGCTCGCGACGACACCCGTGCATGCGCAATCGAGCGTACAGCTTTACGGTACCGTCGACGGCGGCGTGCGTCACCAGACCAATGCGGCCGCCGGGGGCGGTTCGGTTACGACGATGAATTCGAACGGCTACTACAGTTCGAACAAGCTGGACTTCCGCGCGAAAGAAGATCTTGGCGACGGATGGAATGCGCACTTTCTGCTCGAGAGCGGTTTCAATCTCGGAAACGGCCAGTTCGATAACACGACAGGCACGGAGTTCAACCGGCAGTCGTTCGTGGGCATCGGTCACAAAACATATGGCTCGTTCGATCTTGGGCGTCAGTACACGATCGCGCACGACATCATCGGTTTCTATGATCCGTACGGCTTCCACTTCACGCCGATCATCCCTTTGACAGTGGCATCGAACGGCACGCGCAACAACAACGACGTGAAGTACAAGAACAACTTCGGACCGGTGCTCCTGGAAGTGGACAACTCGTTCGGCGGCGTGGCGGGCGACTTCAGCAGCGGCGCAGCGCGTTCGGTCGGCCTGAACTATGCGACGGGCCCCATCGGTATCGGCGGCGTCTATGGGCATCGTAACCTGCTCGTCGGCAAGTCCTATGTCGGCGACAGCTACTACATGGTCGGCGCGAGTTACCAGCTTGGTCCCGTTCGTCTATCGGGCGGCTTCATGTCGGAGGACCAGGAGAATCAGGGTGCGCCGCATACGGTCACGAACAACGGCTTCGGCGGCATTGCATGGACCGTGACGCCTTACCTTGTGTTTCGCGGCGCGTACTACCAGACTAATGTGTCCACCGACAAATCCGGGCGACGCGGGCTGTCCGTGCTGTCGCTCGCCTACCTGCTGTCCAAACGCACCACCCTCTATGCCGAAGGCGACTACACGTCATACCGGCACGCGGTGGTCAGCACGTTAAACCCGGCCGGCGCATCGAGCCAGACCGCCGTGACGGTCGGCATCAACCATCTGTTCTAACGCGACCGCTGACGCGGGCCGCAACGCATTTCACGCAGGAGCATGCAATTGATCATCGACATTCACGGCCACTACACGACTGCGCCAAAAGCGCTGGAAACGTGGCGCAACCGCCAGATTGCTGGCATCAACCATCCGTCGGACATGCCGAAGGCGTCCGAGCTGCATATCAGCGACGACGAGCTGCGCGAATCGATCGAGCAGAACCAGTTGCGTCTGATGCGCGAGCGCGGCCTCGACCTGACCGTGTTCAGCCCGCGCGCGAGCTTCATGGCGCATCACATCGGCGACTTCGAGGTGTCGAGCACATGGGCCGCGATCTGCAACGAGCTGTGCTATCGCGTGAGCCAGCTCTTTCCCGGGCATTTCATTCCCGCCGCGATGCTGCCGCAAAGCCCGGGTGTGGATATCGCCACCTGCATTCCCGAACTCGTGAAATGCGTCGAGCAGTACGGCAATGTCGCGATCAATCTGAATCCCGATCCGTCGGGCGGCCACTGGACCAGCCCGCCGCTGTCCGACCGCTACTGGTACCCGATCTACGAAAAGATGGTCGAGTACGACATTCCTGCGATGGTGCACGTCAGCACGAGCTGCAACGCCTGCTTCCACACCACGGGCGCGCATTACCTGAACGCGGACACGACGGCGTTCATGCAATGCCTGAGCTCGGACCTGTTCCGCGATTTCCCGAGCCTGCGCTTCGTGATTCCGCACGGCGGCGGCGCGGTGCCGTATCACTGGGGACGTTTTCGCGGACTCGCGCAGGAAATGAAGAAGCCGCCGTTGCAGGAGCATCTGCTCAACAACATCTTCTTCGACACCTGCGTGTATCACCAGCCGGGCATCGATCTGCTGACGAACGTGATTCCCGTCGACAACATCCTGTTCGCCAGCGAAATGATCGGCGCGGTGCGCGGTATCGATCCGCAGACGGGCCACTATTTCGACGATACGAAGCGCTATGTCGAAGCCGCCGATATGAATCCCGAACAGCGCTACAAGATTTATGAAGGCAATGCGCGGCGTGTATATCCACGCCTCGATGCCGCGCTCAAAGCTCAAGGAAAGTGAACATGTACGAACTCGGAGTGGTGTATCGCAACATCAGGCGCGCGGACGGCGACGTCGCGGCGAAGCTCGGCGCGCTCGGCAGCGCGACGGTGCACGAAGCGATGGGACGCGTCGGCCTGCTGAAGCCGTACATGCGGCCGGTCTATGCGGGCGCGCAGGTCGGCGGCACGGCCGTCACGGTGCTGCTGCAACCGGGCGACAACTGGATGCTGCACGTCGCCGCCGAACAGATCCAGCCCGGCGATATCGTCGTCGCGGCCTGCACGACGGACAACACGGACGGCTTCTTCGGCGATCTGCTGGCGACGAGCTTCAAGGCGCGCGGTGCGCGTGCGCTGATCATCGACGGCGGCGTGCGCGACGTGCGCGTGCTCACCGGGATGCAGTTTCCCGTGTGGAGCAAGGCGATTTCGTCGAAGGGCACGGTGAAGGCGACGCTCGGCTCGGTGAACATTCCCGTGGTGTGCGCGGGCGGCCTGGTGCATCCGGGCGACGTGATCGTCGCGGATGACGATGGCGTGGTCGCGGTGCCGGCCGCATTGGCGGCACAGGTGCTGGAAAAAGCGCTCGCGCGCGAGTCCTTTGAAGAAGAGAAGCGCGCGAAGCTGGCGTCGGGCGTGCTTGGCCTGGACATGTATCAGATGCGCAAGCCATTGGAAACGCTTGGGTTACGCTACGTCGACTGATCGACACTTGCCGTCGAATTCAGTGAAGTGACGGCATGTTTCAGGAGCGATATCGGTCAATGATCTCGAACAGCCGCTGACACGATGCGGCAAGGTGCTGTTCAGGCGCCGTAGCAACCCCGAGCAACAGGCCAGGTAAAGTCCAGGACGGATTCGCGAACCACACGGACAAGGGCGATGGCGCTATGCCAACGGTCATCGCTTCACGAACGATCCGCACGTCGGGCGCGCCGTCCGGGAGCCGGAGAAGGACTGCCAGGCCGGCGTTAACCCACTGCGCGTCGTGCATTCGCAACTGCTCGCATAGCGCGTCACGCTGGGCGGAATATAGCCGCTTGAGCCGACGCACGCGCCGGATGTAGTGACCGTCACGCATGAATTGAGCCGTGGCGAGCTGAATGACGGGTGATGGCGCGGGGGCAAGCGTCGCGGCGACCTCGGAGAATGCGTTGGCCAGCTCGGCAGGCGCCACGACGAATCCAAGCCGCAGAGCGGGGCTAACAGTCTTGCTGAAGGAACCGATGTGGATGACCCGTTTGCCCTCGCCCAGCGAGGCCATGGCAGGTGCCGGCCTGCCTTGCAGTTGAAGCTCGCCGAGGTAGTCATCTTCGATGATCCAGGCACCGCTCGCGGCCGCCCATTCAAGCAGCTGAAGACGTCGCCTCAGAGACAGGGTCGAGCCGAGGGGGCCTGTTGACCGGGCGTCAAGACGGCTAACGCGGCGTCCGCGGCCTTCTCGATACCATAGTCGACGTTGAGACCGTCTGCATCCACCGGCACCGGCACGATATGCAAACGCGCGAGTTCCAGACCTTTGCGGGTGACCATGAAACCGGGCTCTTCCATCCAGACTTTCTTACCGTCCAAACCTAACACCCGCAATGCCATGCCTAAGCCCGAGCTGTATCCTGAAGTGATAAACACCTGCTCAGGATGGCAGTGAAAGTTTCTGGCGATGGAGAGATTGCCCGCGATCTCTCTGCGCAGTTCGAACTCCCCTCGTGGATCGGGATAGAGCAGCGACGATAAGTATCCGGTTTTCAGAAGATTGGAAGAGCGCGCCCGTGAAAAAAGCTTCTCCGGCAGCCCTTCAAACGCCGGAATGCCAAGCTGAAAGATCGCCGGTCCCGCGTTCATCTCCTCATACGCCCGCATAAACGCTCCGAGCTGCGGCGCTTTGGGTTGAGTCGCCGCCACACGCAGCCGCGGGGCCACACGGGTGCCCCCTGCCCCGAATGTTTCGATCATCTGCGCGTCGGACAAGCGCTCATATGCCGCCTGAACTGTTCCGCGCGCCACGCCGAGCTGCGCGGCCAGGTCCTGCCACGACGGCAAGCGGGTGCCGGGGGCAAGCAGGCCTGACTCGATGGCCCTGCTGATGCTTTCACGAATCTGTTCTGCCAGAGACAGCTTCGCTGTCCGGTCGAGCTGAATCTGCAAGTCCGAATCCATGTTCTTGGTACACACAAAAGTGAGGGATCTTGGTTCTTTTGTTCGCACCATCGATCGTACAGAATATTCGCACCATCGTTGATACAAACGCTGGACCAACGCGGAGGCCGATCACCATGAACATTCGAACTGTATGCCGCCACTGCCTCTGTGAAGTGAAGCGGCCGGAGAAAGAGGAATGAATATCCTGCATATCGATTGCAGCCCGCGACGGGAGTCGCACAGTCGGCAGTTGTCGGCAGCGATCGTCGAGAAGCTTCTCACGATCCTCCCTGAAGCTCATATTCGCCGCCGGGATCTGGGGTATGAGCCGATACCTCATACGGAAGCCGCCTATGCCGCCGCGCTCTCGACGCCGGCCTCACTGGCCGCTGCAGGGCGGTCCGCCGACGCAGTGCTTCTGGCCGAGCGACTCATACAAGAGGTCGAGCAATCCGATGTCGTCGTCATCGGAACGCCGATGAACAACTTCACGGTCCCGTCCGTCCTGAAGGCATGGATCGATCAGATCCTCCGTGTCGGCCGCACGATGAAGTCGACACCCGCTGGGAAGGTCGGCATGCTTCGGGACCGGCCGGTGTTCGCTGGGATCGCTTCGGGTGGTGTGTTCACGGGTGACGGCGCCAATCAGCCGGATTTCCTTACGTCCTATCTTTCCGCTGTACTTGGCTGCATCGGGCTCAATACAGTCCACTATCTGCCGTTGCAGGCCACCGCCTTCATCGATGATGCTCGCGCGGCCGACATTCGCCGCTCGCTCATCGCCACGATCCAACCGGCGATGGTAAGCCTCGCGTGCAATTCTGTTTGAGCAGACGAAAGACAGCAACCAGCAAGGTTTTGATGATCAGCGATGTATGACCCTGCAAAACGAACGTTCGCCCTCGCACATCTCAATCGTGGAGAGGCTGTCGTCGACGACGATCAGCATACGCTGGAGTGATCCCTGTCTGGGTCATTACGCCAATCAGATCTGGGGGATCGGTCTCGCGCGCGCGGATGCCATATGTGTTCTGTCCGGTAAGCCGATACGGCGCGGAGATTCGGTATTTCGTCCGCGTGCATATCGATCGCAAGTGCCCGTCAATCACCATCGGATGATGCTGGCTTCCGCAGTATCCGGCTATCTCCAGAGGCCATCACGTTAAAAGGTACTCAAGTATGAGCACGTCACGAAAGGTTGTCGTCGTTACCGGCGCGTCACGCGGGATTGGCGCCGCGATCGTTCGGGCATTTCGCGAGCTCGACTATGCCGTCCGATCAAGCCGTCGGGCGACGCAAACGTCCTGACGGTAGCCGGCGACATCAGTGATCCCGCCGTCGCAAAGCGCGTCATTTCCCAGGCCATCGCCCGATTTGGCGGGATCGATACGCTTGTGAACAACGCGGGCATTTACATTGGAAAGCCTTTCACCGAACACACCTCGGAAGACTACGCTGCCGTGATGGACGTGAATATGAGGGGCTTCTTTTACATCACGCAACTCGCCATCGCCGAAATGGAGAGGCATGCGAAAGGACACGTGGTTAGCGTGACCGCCAGCATCGCTGACACTGCATACAGCGGCGTATATTCAGTACTGGCGGCGTTGACTAAAGGCGGTCTGAACGCAGCCACAAAGTCGCTGGCAATCGAGTACGCGCAGAAGGGAGTTCGCGTGAATGCTGTTGCGCCCGGAATCATCAGATCGCCGATGCACGCACGGGAGACTCATGATGCACTCGGGGCGTTTAATCCTCTGGGACGCATCGGGGAGATGCGCGATATCGCGGACGCGATTGTCTTTCTCGATTCCGCACCGTTTATCACGGGAGAGATCCTGCACGTCGACGGCGGGCAAAGTGCCGGCCGCTGAAATGGTCCGACGCTGATTGCGAAGCTGAAGAAAGCGGCGCTCAATCAGCCAATCTTCACATGAAGGCTGGCGCAAATAGCCTGATCACATTCCGATGTTTCCTGTGCCGAGGCCTAACGGAGCACTATGTCCCAAGTCGACTGGCTGAGTCACCTGCTGAAAATGATCACCGTCACCGGCCGGCTGGAGGTCCGGTGCACCTATGGCGCGCCATGGCGTGTGGCCTGGGCGGAGTCGGCGGCGAATGAGATTCCCTACCACGTCGTACTGAAGGGACGGGCCATCGTCGAGAATCCGGAGACAGGGACGGTCAGAGAGCTGGTGGCCGGCGATATCGTACTGATGCCTCGCGGATCGGCGCACGTTCTTCACGACGGCAGCGGACGTGCTCCTGGGCCCACTTTCGAACGCGAAAGTTCTGCTGGGTTGACGCTCAGCGCGAACGATAGCAAGGGCGAACCTCTGGACATGCTGTGCGGGCGATTTTTTATTGAGCCGCCCCATGATCGGCTGATTCGCAATTACCTGCCCACAGACGTCGTGGTACGGACCATGAATGGCGATGGTGAAACGGATATCGCGTCCGCTTCGAATCGACTCGCCAGCTTTGTGGGACTGATGCGTGAAGAGTCCACAGGTGACAAGGTGGGCGGATGCGCAATCCTCAACGCGCTCAGTTCCGCGCTGTTCGCCCTCGTGCTGCGCGAGGCGAGCGAATCCGGGCGGGCCCCGGCAGGCTTGCTGGCGCTCGCCGGTCATCCACGACTGACGCCCGCCATCTCAGCCATGTTCTCCGATCCCACCCGGCCCTGGAGCCTGCCCGATCTGGCCGGCTTGTGCAACATGTCGCGTGCCACTTTCATGCGCCACTTCCAGGACACGCTTGGGCGCTCGGCCATTGACCTGCTGACTGATATTCGCATGAGCCTGGCTGCGAACGAGCTGAAGAAGCCGACGATGAGCACCGAGGCCGTCGCCGAGTCGGTTGGGTATCAGTCCGTGTCTTCATTCCGGCGTCTGTTTGCCGACAGGATGGGCATGACGCCGGGTGAATGGCGCCGTCTGGCGCGCAGCGGCCAGTCATAGCCGCGAACGCTCGCATCGCTTTCTGCAGTGAAGCGTGGATGAAGCGTTAGAAATAATGAAGGAGAGTTGTCCGCGTTCACTTGATCCTTTTGGATATTTTATTGAGTAAATGCAGGCGTGAAATTGCTTTCTCGCGAGCCTAAATTAGAGGCTCGCGATCACCTGATAAAGACCTCGCACCGAAAGCACCCGTGTACCACAACCTCTCTCCGCACCCATAGGAATCGTCATGAACGATGGAATCACCATGAACAATCCAGTCATCGAATGCATCCTGAGCCGCAGCGCCGCCAAGTACTACGATCCCGCTGCTACCTTGAGCGACGACCAGATCCGCGAGCTGGTTCAGATCGGCACCAGTGCGCCGACATCGTTTCACTTGCAGAACTGGCGCTTCATCGCGGTACGCACGCCTGAAGCCAAGGCACGGCTGAGTCCGATCGCCTGGAACCAGCCCGCAGTCAGCGATGCGGCCGTGACTTTCATCGTCTGCGGCCAGCTGGTCGATACGAGCGTCATACCGGAGCGCCTGGCGCCGCTGGTGAAAGCGGGCGTCATGCCGGCCGCGATGGTTGCGGAATGGGAAAACCCCGCGCGTGACCTGTATATGGCGTATCCGCAGCGCAGGCGCGACGAGGCCGTCCGCACCGCCACCTTTGGCGCGGCGGCCATGATCTATGCAGCCCGCTCATTGGGCTTGGGGTCGACACCGATGATCGGTTTCGATGCCGAAGCGGTGCACCGCGAGTTCGGTCTGGCCGCAGACGAAGTGCCCGTCCTGCTGCTGTCCATCGGAGCCGAACGTTCAGGAAACTGGGCGCAAAAGCCGCGCCGTCCCGTGGCCGATGTGTTGGCGCTCGTATAGAGCCAACGGGCGCCGCGAAAACGGGAGACAAGCGCAAGGTATCTCCTGTTTGAAGACCTGACCTGCTTCGACCCAGGCCAGGCACGAAGTCAACCCAGGGAATGGTTCCCGAATGGGCTGTCCCCAACCAGTGAAACCAGTAACTCATAGAGGCTACAATGACAAGGACTACTATCTTAAATCAGGATCAGGTACCGGCCGATTCGAAGGCAACGCTCGATGCGTTCACCAAAAATATCGGATTCACTCCGAATATGATGGCGGCCTTCGCGCAGAGCCCGATCGCGTTCAATGCATGGGCGACCCTGCTCGGCTCGCTGAGCAAGGCACTCGATGTGAAGACGCGCGACAGCATCGGCCTGGCCGTCTCCGAACTGAACGGGTGCAACTACTGCCTGACGGTTCACAGCTTTACGGCTGAGCACATGGCGAAGCTGCCGGCCGATGAAATCATTCTCGCCCGGAAGGGCCACGCGACGGATCCGAAACGGGACGCAGCCGTCCAGTTCGCGCGCAAGGTCATCGAAACCCGAGGCCGGGTCAGCGACGCCGATCTGAAAGCCGTTCGCGAAGCCGGCTACACGGATGCCAACGTGATGGAGGTCGTCGCGCTGGTGGCCATGTACTCCCTGACGAACTTCCTCAATAACGTGTTCGATCCCGAGAAGGACTTTCCCGCGGTTGCGCCGGCCGGCTCGATCTGAACGTTATTCACCGACGAGCCACGAGGTCGGTTTGCCTCGTGGCGACAGCCCCGGCACGGGCCCGGGCGGAAGAGTCGGCCATGTTCCGTCCATGGCTGGCTCGGTCCGCTTACTCTGAAACGAAATGACACTCCATCATCCGATTTTCACGCGTTGGCCGGCGCAGTATCCCGATCGGCTCCAGCTCTTTTCCTTACCGACACCCAATGGAGTGAAGGTCGGCATCATGCTGGAGGAGACGGGGCTCGCCTACGAGGCGCACCGTATCGACATCATCGCGAACGAGCACCACGATCCGGCATTCCTCGCGCTCAACCCCAATGGCAAGATTCCGGCGATCTACGATCCCGACGGTCCAGGCGGACGGCCGCTCCCGTTGTTCGAGTCGGGTGCGATCCTGATCTATCTCGCCGACAAGACGGGACGGCTGCTCTCCACCGATCCCCACACCCGATTCGAAACGATCCAATGGCTGATGTGGCAGATGGGCGGTGTCGGGCCGATGTTCGGTCAGGTTGGCTTCTTTAACAAATTCGCTGGCAAAGCGTGGGAGGACAAGCGTCCGCTCGACCGGTACGCAAGCGAATCAGCGCGGCTGCTCGGTGTCCTCGACGAACGGCTCGCGGGCCGCGACTGGGTGATGGGCGCTGACTACAGCATCGCCGATATCTCACTGCTCGGCTGGGTGCGCAACCTGATCGGCTTTTACGAAGCGCGCGATCTCGTCGGCTTCGAGCGCTTCGCGCATGTCCAGCGCTGGTTCGACCGTGGTCTCGCGCGTCCGGCGGTGCAGCGCGGGCTGGAAGTGACGGCGGCCTGAAGCAAGGCCGGCATACAACGCGGAAGAGCAAAGACTAGCCGACGCTCAGAAGGAGAAGTCCATGAAGATCCGAACCATCATCGCTGCCAGCTACGTAACGCTCGCCATCGCGATGGCCAGCTCCGCCTCAGCCCACGGCGGCGAAGAAACCGTCACGAAGAACTTCGATGCGGCCATTCCGAATGTTCCAGGCAAGTCGCTGATTGCCGTGGAAGTCGATTACGCGCCGGGCGCGGCCTCCCCGCCCCACAGCCACGCGAAGTCGGCCTTCATTTACGCCTACGTGGTCAAGGGTGCAATCGAGTCGAAGGTGAATGACGGCGAGACGCGCATCTATCGGGCAGGCGAAAGCTGGTCCGAAGCGCCGGGCGCGATCCATTCGATCAGCCGCAACGCGAGCAAGACAGAGTCCGCAAAGCTGATCGCTGTGTTCGTCCTCGACACCAATGACAAAGCGCTGACCACGCCGATCAAATAGCTGGAAGCTTCATGGACGGGCAGCACCTGAAGCAGTCCGCCCCTCAAGACGAAGAGGAAAGCAACATGAAACAGTCCACCCAGATCGGTGACAGAATCGCCGACAAATCGTCCCAACCTGATGAGCGCACTGTCCGTAACTGGATGGGACGGGAGGCGTTTGAACATTGGGTCGAACTACGCAACTGGATCGATGCATCCTACCCTGGCGTGTTCGCGCCAGATTGGCTATACGGTGGCAAGAAACGCGGTTGGTCGCTGCGCTACAAGAAGACCAGGGCTCTCTGCACGCTTCTGCCTGCGTACAGGCTGTGTTCCGTTCTGGTGGTCCTGGGGCGAGCCGAGCGAGAGAAGTTTGAGGCGCGGCGTTATTCCTGGAGCCCGCAGTTGGTCAAACTTTACGATGAAGCCCACGCATACCCCGATGGGAAATGGCTGACTGTCCCGATCTTGTCCGCGGACGATCGGGATGAGGTGAAAGAGTTGATGAGCATGAAGCGACCTACCCCTCGCTAATGCTGCAGAGTGGCCATCGGTAACCCAATCTGCCGGATACCTGATCCGACGAACGCGGAGGTGCGCCGCAGAACCCGCGCGCCCGTTGCTTGCGGTGTGTCACCGCACGGATTCGTCAGGCAACAACAAGGGAACGCGAAGCTCACGCAGCAGGACAAGCGCGTGAATGGCAGGTGGCACCGCGACCCCATCAGCGCCCTTCTCTCGCAACACTCGCCATCACTGCGTCATCCGCGCATTGCAACAGACCCTGTATCAGACGCGAACGTGGCGAAGCCCGTTGCCACACCATTCCGAAGCGGCGCGGCTCGATCGGAAGCGGCAACGCGATTCGCGCTATGGACAGCGCCGACGTCATCGGGGACACGATGTCCGGCACCAGCGACACACCCAGCCCACGGTCCACCATCATCGCGATTGCCATCAGCGCGTTCAGCTCGAACAACTCGCGCGGCACGATGCGTGCCGACCGCAGGTACTGATCGGCCTGCTTGCCGCCGCCCAGCGTGCGGTCGTAGCGGATAAACGGCTCGCGCCGCAGCAGTTCGTGCGGATCTTCCTGAGCGAAGCGCGCGGGCGCGAGCACGACGAGCGGCTCTTCGCGCAGCAGGTGCCAGTCGTACGCCTTGGGCAGCGCAAACGAAGGGTGCAGACAGATGGCGACGTCAAGATCGCCGCGATGCAGCGTGTCATACAGCTCCATCGACGTGCCCGCGCGAATCAGCACCTTCGCACGCGGAAAGCCGCGAGCAAAGTTCGCGAGCACATCGGGCAACAGGCTCAATAGCGCGGTGGTGATCGTGCCGATGCGCAGTTCGCCCGACGCTTCGCCTTCCAGCGCGTGCGCTTTCAGATCGGCGAAATCCGCGACGAGCCCGCGTGCCCGCTCGATGATCCGATGTCCCGCTTCCGTCGGCGTCACCGTGCGCCCCGAGCGCACGAACAGCGCCACGCCCAGTTCGCGCTCCAGCGCGGACATCTGCTGCGCAATCGCCGCAGGCGTGACGCCGACGCGCCGCGCTGCCTCCGCCATCGAGCCGGTATCGACGACCAGCAGCAGATTGGCCAGAAACGCCGTATCCACGAAATAGTTTCCCTTTTGTTTGAAGATAGTCGTGGATAGTTTATCTAAAACGTGGGCGCCCATACACTCGAACTCATATTCAAGAAGTTCGGGAGACACATGAGAAGCAAGCTGTTCGTACCGGCGTCGCGCCCGGAACTGTTCGCCAAGGCGCTCGCCAGCGCAGCCGACGCCCTGTCATTCGATCTTGAAGACGCCGTCGCGCCCGAGCGCAAACGGCAGGCGCGCACCGACTTGCGTGCGCTGCTCGAAACCAGCGAGGCCCTTGCCAGCGCGAAGACGCTGATCGTCAGGGTCAACGCGCTCGACACCCCGCATTTCGCCGCCGATATCGACGCCGTCGCGCGCAACGGCGTCTCGCTCGTCAATCTGCCGAAGCCGGAACGCCCGGAAGACGTGCGCGCCGCGGCAGCCGCGCTCGAAGCTGCCGAACGCTCAAACGGCGTCAGCGCGCCGATCGGCCTGCTGCTGAACGTCGAATCGCCGCGCGCGTTGCGCATGGCAGCGGAACTCGCGAGCGCGCATCCGCGCGTCGCGGGTTTGCAGTTGGGCCTCGGCGATCTGTTCGAGCCGCTCGGTATCGCACGCCGCGAGACGTCCGCGATTCAACAGGCGATGTTCGCCCTGCGTGTCGCTGCGGGCGAAGCAGGCGTCTTTGCCTACGACACCGCGTTCGCCAGCATCAAGGATGCCGACGGCTTCCGCGCCGAAGCGCAAATGGCGCGCGCGTTGGGTTTCATCGGCAAGAGCTGCATTCATCCGAGCCAGATCGCGATTGCGAACGACGTGTTCCGTCCATCCGACGACGACATCGCACATGCCGTGCGCGTGGTCGTCGCCGCGCGCGACGCGGACGCGGAAGGCATCGGCGCCTATGTCGTCGATGGCAGGATGATCGACCCGCCCTTCGTTGAGCGCGCGCGCGTGCTGGTGGACGAGGCCGCGCGGCTCGAGCTTCTTTCGCAGGAACAGCGCACGTCGCTTGCGCTGTAAGGCATTCAGGGAGAACCATTCATGGAACACGACATTGGACGCGGCGGACCGCTCTCCGGTGTGCGCGTGCTCGATCTGAGCGCGTATATCGCCGGTCCGTACGGCTGCACGCTGCTCGCCGATCAGGGCGCCGAAGTCATCAAGATCGAGCCGCCCACGGGCGACAATCTGCGCAAGTATCCGTCGACGCTGGAAGCGGAAAGCCGCGCGTTTCTGGGCGTGAACCGCGGCAAGCGCGGGCTCGTGCTCGATCTCAAGCAACGCGAAGCGCTCGACGTGCTGCTCGCGCTCGTCAGGCAGGCCGACGTGCTGGTGCACAACTTCCGCCCGAGCGTGCCCGCACGGCTTGGCATCGCGTATGAACAGCTGCGCGAGATCAATCCGCGTCTGATCTATTGCGCGGTGACGGGTTACGGCGAAACGGGGCCGAACAAGGACAAGGCCGGTTACGACCAGGTGCTTCAGACGATGACGGGCATGTGCACGCTGCAAGGGCCGGGCGAAGGACCGCCCGAAGTGCTGTATGGCTCCGTCGTCGATTACTACGCGGCCGCGCTGGTTGCATCGGGTGTGTCGTCGGCGTTGTTCGCGCGCGAGAAGAGCGGCGCAGGCCAGTACGTCGGCGTGTCGCTGCTGCGCAGCGCGCTGACGATGCAATCGGCCCGCATGATCTGGGCGGACAGCGAACCGAAGGACGTCGGACGCGACATGCGTTCGGGCGGCATCACGGGCATTCATCCGACACGCGAAGGGTATTTGTATCTGTCCGCGAACACGCCGCATTTCTGGAAGTCGTTGTGCGAACTCACGGGCCTCGACGCCCTCGCCGCCGACGAACGCTACGACACCGTGCGCAAGCGCGCGATCCATCGCGACGAGATCGTGCCGCTGTTGCACGCGGCACTGGCGCAGCGCTCTGCGCTCGAATGGGAAGCGCTGTTTGGCGATGCCGTGCCGTGCGCCGCCGCGCGCAGCGTCGAAGACATGTTCGACGATCCGCAGGTGCTCGCGGAAGACATGGTCGCGCGCTTCGATTATCCAGGCGTGGGCGCGTATCGCGGCTTCAAGCATCCCGTGCGCTTCGGCGGAACACCGTTGCCCGAGCCCTTCGCCGCGCCCGCGTTCGGCGAGCACAGCGAAGCGCTGCTGCGCGAAGCGGGTTTGAGCGACGCGGAGATCGACGGATTGCGCGCGACGCGCGCCGTGCTCTGACGGGCGCGCGCTCGCCAATACAACACGGAGACACATCGCAATGAAATGCGATTCCCATATTCACATCTACGACCGCGCGTTTCTCAAGCAAACCGATGCGCCCGGCTTCGTCGATCACGCGGATGTCGCGGCGTATCGCGAGGTGCAGGCGCGTATCGGCACGCAGCGTGTCGTGATCGTCACGCCGCGCATTTACGGCACGGATAACGCCGTGACAGTCGATGCCATCCGTCAGCTCGGCATCGACAACGCGCGCGGCATCGCGGTGCTGCATCCCGACGTGACGGATGCGGAACTGGACGCGTTGCATCGAGGCGGCATTCGCGGCATCCGCTTCACGCTCTACACGGCGAAGCACGCTGCCGTTGGCTTCGAGATGGTCGAGCCGCTCGCACATCGCGTCGCCGAACTCGGCTGGCACGTTCAACTGCATTGGACGGCCGGGCAACTCGTCGAACATCGCGCGATGCTGCAGCGCCTGCCCTGCACGATGGTCTTCGATCATCGCGCGCGCCTTCCGTTGCAACAGGGCGTGAACCACGAGGCATTCGGCATCGTGCGCGAACTCGCCGACGCGGGCCGCGCGTGGATCAAGCTGTCGGGTCCGTATCTCGACTCAGCGGACGGACTCGCAGGCCGTTACGCGGACATCACGCCGATGGCGCGCGCCTGGGTCGATGCCGTGCCCGACCGGCTCGTCTGGGGCAGCGACTGGCCGCACGTGACGGAGACGCACAAACCCGACGACCTCATGTTGCTCGATCTGCTGTGCGACTGGGCGCAGGACGAAGCCACGCGCGAGAGGATTCTCATCGCCAATCCCGCCGCGCTTTACGGCTTCGCGAGCTGATAAATATAAACAGGAGACACGCATGAAACCTACCACCGCACCATCGACGTCCGTGCGCAAAACGAGCTTCACGGAAGCCACCATCCGCCTGTTCGAGCGCACGATTCCCGATCCCTTCGTGCTCGCGATCATGATCACGGCCATCGTCGCCGCGTTGTCGGCGATCTTCGCGCCGCACGCGACGCTGCCGAAGATGATTTCCGGCTGGTACAAAGGCTTCTTCGACATCTTCACGTTTGCGTTTCAGATCACGCTCGTGCTCGTCACGGGTCACGCGTTTGCGCACGCGCCGCCCGTGCAGCGCCTGTTCAAGGCGCTCGTGTCCGTCGCGCGCACCCCCGCACAGGCTGCTACGCTGACCTTCGTGCTCGTCGCCGCGACGTCGTTCTTCAATTGGGGCATGGGCCTCGTGGTGGCCGCGTTGCTGGCGCGCGAAGTGGCGAAGCGCATGCGTGTCGATTTCGCGTGGATCGTCGCGGCGGGCTTCTCGGGCTGGGTCGTGTGGGCAAGCGGCATTTCCAGTTCGATCGCGCTCGCACAATCGACGCCTGGCAGTTCGATGAACGTCGTGCAAAAGCTGACGGGCGCGGTGCTGCCGTTCGGCGAAACGGTATTCACGCGCTTCAATCTCGTGCCGACGCTCGTCATGCTCGTCGCGATGCCGTTCGTGCTGGCCTGGCTGCGCCCGCGCGACGGCGATGCCGTGCCGCTCGATACTGACAGGCACCCCGACGAACCGATCCGCAAGAAGCCCGAAGGCAAGTTGAGCTTCGCCCGCAAAGTCGAGCACTCGTGGATCGGCAGCGCATTCATCGGCGCGGTAGGCATCGGCCTGATCGTGCTGACGCAGTTTCAGCACATCGCGTTTTCCGGCGTGAATGCGGTGATCTTCGTGATGTTCATTGCGGGCGTGATCCTGCACGGCTATCCGCTCGCGTATGCGGACGCCATCAAGAACGCCGCGAAGCAGACGGGATCGATGATGCTTCAGTACCCGCTTTACGGCGGCATCATGGGCATGATGGACGCGACGGGTCTGCCCGACGTGATCTCGCACTTCTTCATTGCGATCTCGAACGCGCATACGCTGCCGTTCTGGAGCTACGTGTGCTCGCTCATCGTGACGTTCTTCATTCCGAGCGGCGGCGGCCACTGGGCCGTGCAGGGTCCGTTCGTCGTGCCCGCCGCGGTCGCCCTGCATGCGTCCGTTCCCGCGACGACCATGGCCGTCGCGATGGGCGAGCAGGTGTCGAACATGATGCAGCCGTTCTGGGCCGCGCCCGTCGTCGCGATGGCGGGTGTCGGCGTGCAGCGGGTGCTCGGTTTTACGGTCATGACCTTCGCCGTCGGTCTGGTCGTGTATGGCGCGGCGCTGCTGATTTTTGTGTAAGAGGAGACGAAACGATGGAGACAGCGACGCAACACGTCCATGACGAGAAGACCGGCCTGAAGGAACGCTGGTGGCGCGTATTCGACGTGCGCATCGGCGCGCTGCCGCTGCCCGTCTATGTGCTTCTGCTCGCCGTGCTCGCGTTGATGACGACGCACGGCAAGCTGGCCTCCGATTTGCCGACGGGCATCGCGCTCGTCGCCGTCGGCGGCTTCACGTGCGCCGAACTGGCGAAGCGCATTCCGTGGATCCGGCACATCGGCGCGACGTCGATCTTCGCGGCCTTCATTCCGTCGATGCTGGTCTATTACAAGCTGATGCCCGAGCCCATCACCAAAGCGGTGACCACGTTCACGAAGCAGTCGAACTTTCTGTATCTGTTCATCGCCGCGATCATCGTCGGCAGCGTGCTCAGCATGGACCGGCAGACACTCGTCAAAGGCTTCGTGCGCATCTTCGTTCCCGTGGCGGCGGGATCGATCGCCGCCGCGTGCGTCGGCACGGCCGTCGGCACCTTGCTGGGCCTCGACGTCAGGCACGCGCTGTTCATGGTCGTCGTGCCCATCATGGCGGGCGGCGTCGGCGAAGGCGCGTTGCCGCTGTCAGCCGGTTACGCGCAAATTCTCGGCGTCGAACAGGGTCCGCTCTTCGCGCAGGTGCTGTCGGCCGTGATGCTCGGCAATATTGCGGCCATCTGCTGCGCGGGCTTGCTGAGCTATCTTGGCGCGCGGCGGCCGCATCTCACGGGCAACGGACGGCTGACCGTTGCCGAAGGTGACGACGGCGTGACGGGCGCGACGCCCGCGTCGTTCGAATTCGATGTGAACTCGGTCGCCGCGGCTGGCGCGACGGCTATCGCGCTGTATCTGCTCGGCGTGCTGAGCCATCAGTACTTCGACTGGCCCGCGCCCGTCGTGATGCTCGTGCTGGTCGTCGCGGCGCAGTTCTTCCAGGTCGTGTCGCCCCGCGTGCGAGGCGGCGCCCGCTTCATGTACGGCTTCTTTTCGACGGCGGTCACCTATCCGCTGATGTTCGCCATCAGCGTCGCGATGACGCCGTGGGGCGAGATCGTCACTGCGTTCCATTGGGTCAATATCGTGACGGCCGTTTCGACGGTGCTCACACTCGTCGCCACGGGTTTTCTGGCCGCGCGCTGGACGGGGATGTACCCGGTGGAGGCGGCCATCGTCAACGCGACGCACAGCGGCCTCGGCGGCACGGGCGATGTGGCGATTCTGACGGCGGCCAACCGCATGGAACTGATGCCGTTCGCGCAGATCGCGACCCGCATCGGCGGCGCGATTACCGTCATGATCGCGCTTGCGTCATGTGCATGGCTGAGGTGAATGAGTTCTGCCGGGCGGCGCAAGTGAAATAGCGCCGCCCGCCAAGCGCCTGGTTTGCCATGCGATGCGCATCAGTCAGTGCTTGTGCACCTTCTCCAGCCCGTCCGCGCGATGCACCGCGTGCTCACCACCTTTCTCGCTTTCGACTTCGTAATACGGGTCGTCCTTCGACGCCTCAACAGTCTGACCCTCCAGTTCCGTATCCCTGATGATCCTGCGCACGACCGTGCCCGTCGTCACGCCTTGCGGCGTGTTCCACGTGACGCGATCGCCTGTTTTGAGTCGATGGGACATGATTCTGCGCTCCCGTAGTTGAAACGCCCAGATCGCCGCATTCCTCGTTCCTGAAGCCGTGCCTTGCTTCGCACGGTGCGACATCGCTGCATATCGGGCATCGTTCGCGTCCTTTCGACCTGCCAGGATGGTGAGCGTCACATGTCAGCTTACGGAGAAAATCCATGCCCACGTCCATCAAGGGCCCTGCAGCGTCGCCCGTCCGCTCGACGCAGACGGGCCAGTCCAGTCACACGGCGGCGTCGACATCGCCAGTGGCGGGTCAGAAGCGCAAGGCGCCGGGCGGGCCGCTGAGCGGCATGCCCGCGGCCATCAGGCAAAAAACGAGCGCGAAGAAGGACAATGGACGGCAGGACTCCGCTGCATGGCAAGCCGAGGTGAAGAACATGGGCGCGGCGGGGCCCGGCCTGCCCGCTTCAGCGGGCGGAAAAAAGCTCACGTCGTTGCACGACGCGGGTGCCGCGCTGTCCAGGCAAGAGCAGACCGGGCAATTGATCCAGCACCCCGAGCATCGGCTGGACTCGCCCGTCAGCGCGTTCGGAAAGGCGAACGCGGGCAATCTGTTCCCGAAAGATGCGGCGCAACATGCCGGCGATCATTCGCCGTCCGTGTCGGCCGTAAAGGGTTCGAATGCGGATGAAACACGAATCTTGCGCGGCAAGAATCCGCAGCAGGTTGCCGGCGGCTTCAACGTCAAGGAGAACGACGTGCCCACGCTGCAATTCCATTCGAAAAACTTTGCGGACAAGAACGGCAATCACGATCTGGTCAAAGATTCGGCGGCGCACAGCACGTTCACGTCGTTGCGCGAAATGCACAACGCAGGCGAATCGAACACGTCGAAAACGGCGCCCAGGAACATGGACGAACTGCTCGATAACACCGCGCGCGCCTACTCGCCGTATAACGCAAAAGGCGAACACGTCACGAAGCCGGTCGATCCGAACCAGCCGCGCTTTTCGTCGGGTCCGGCTCAGGCAGGCGCGCACCAGGGCACGATGCCGGGCGACGTCCGGCAAGGCAAATACGACAGCAAGGTGGACGAACTGGCGCAGCAGCGGCGCGCCGAATTCGCGCAGGAAAACCCGTTGCCGCGCACTAACGTATTCGCGCCAAACAAGCGCGGCGCGGAATTGCACCGCTCGGAAGCGGGCGTTGCGCCGCTGGTCGGCCAGCAGATGATGAACATGTGGCATCGCGAAAACCGGAGCTGGACACCGGACGGACCCAACCCGACGCTGCCGCCACGGGCGGCCGGCACGCACGAGACCCGATTGCCGCTGGGCGACCGCATCGCGCAGCGGCAGAATGAGGCACAGAAGCAATGGGCCGCCTTGTCGCCCGCCCAGCGCGACGCGCAGGAAGCGCAGGTAAAGGCCAATGTGCAGAGTCTCGGCAAGCCCGCCGACGATGCGATGGACGTCGACGCTTAAGGCCTGTCTGTTGCAGAGAGCCGTCATGCAACGCCTGGTTACAGAGGCGATGCGTGTCGGCGTTCCGGCATAACCTCTTCGACCAGGCGCGCCGATATCTCAACGTTTCGCGCCTTCGCCGCTCGCGCTGCCGGGCCGTCACACATGAGACTCGAATATGAACGCCGCTGCCCGTTCAGCTCACCCGCAACTCATCATCATGAACGACGCGTTCGAGTGCCGATCCGTCTTCAAGGAACAGATGCACATGCCGGATCGAAAATCCCGCGTGCAGGCGTTGCCCTTCCTCCGCGGTCGATTCGCCTGAACCCTTGACCTGAATCACGCGTTCATCCGCGAGACGCACATGCAGCAGCGTTTCGCTGCCCAGATGTTCGATGACCATCACCTCGCCCGTCAGCGCGCTATCCGCATTCCCGTTTGCCGATTCGATGAAATGCTCGGGGCGAATGCCGAGCACGAGCGTTTGCCCTGCTTCGACGGCTTCGCTGTTGCACGGCACGTCGAGCGATGCGCCTCCCGGCAGTTCGACCGTCAGGTGCTGTGCATTCTTCTTCTGCACACGGACATCGAGGAAGTTCATCTTCGGCGAGCCGATAAAGCCCGCGACAAAGCGATTGCGCGGCGTGCGATACAACTCCAGCGGCGAACCGATCTGTTCGACCTGGCCATGATTGAGCACGACGATGCGGTCGGCCATCGTCATCGCCTCCGTCTGGTCGTGCGTGACGTAGATCATCGTGGCGTTGAGCTGCTTGTGAAGCTTGATCAGTTCGAGACGCATCTGCACGCGCAGCGCGGCGTCGAGATTCGACAGCGGCTCGTCGAACAGAAATACTTTCGGTTCGCGCACGATCGAGCGTCCGATCGCCACGCGCTGCCGCTGGCCGCCCGACAGCGCGCGCGGCCGCCGCTCCAGCAATTGCCCGATCTGCAGAATCTCTGCCGCGCGATGCACGCGCTCCTTGATCTGCGCTTCGGGCAACTTGATCATGCGCAGCCCGAATGCAATGTTCTCGTACACCGACATATGCGGATACAGCGCATAAGACTGGAACACCATGGCGACGCCGCGCTGCGACGGCTCCAGCTCCGTCACGTCTTCGCCTTCTATCACGACGTGACCTGAATCGATCCGCTCGAGCCCGGCAATGCTGCGCAACAGCGTGGACTTCCCGCAACCCGACGGTCCGACGAACACGAGAAATTCGTGTTCCTTCACGTCGATGTCGACGCCCTTCAGCACCTCGGTACCTGCGAACGCTTTGCGGATCTGCTGCAGATGTACGGCACTCATGCGTGTCTCCTGCCCATGTCTTGCTCCATGACGGGTGCGCGACATCACGCAGCGGGCCGCTCGGACACGCTGCCGCGACGCACCATGCAGAACTTGACGATTTTCTTCTTGACAACAGGTGTGCGCCAAAATATACATTTGTAAAACGCAAATTACAAGTGAAACGAAGAGGGCACGCCGTACCCTTGCACGCGTTCATCCCGTTGCCGATGCGCGCCGCCGAAGTTATCCGTTGCTCAAGAACAATCAAGGAGACGAACGATGAAGAAGCGCTTTTTGCAGCCCACCGCCATTGCGTTCTCGATTGCCGCGGCGTCGCTGCTCTGCGCTGCCAATGCGGGTGCGTGGACATTGAAAGAGGCCGCGCAACCGTATTCGGGCACTACGATCAAGGCGATCTTTCTCGATCGCCCCGGCTACAAGGCCGCGCAAAAGCTGATTCCGCAGTTCGAGAAGGAAACGGGCATCAACGTCAAGTGGGAAGTGATCCCGTACGAAAACACCCGCGAAAAGGAAGTGCTCAACTTCGTGGGCGGCGGAGATCAGGACGTGGTGCTCGTCGATGTCGTGTGGATCGGCGAATTCGCGAGCAACAAGTGGCTCGTGCCGATCAAGACGTTCACGGACAACCCCAAGCTCGCCGATCCAAAGCTGAATCTGCCCGGCTTCTTCCCGATCCTGCTCGACTCGTTCGGCTCATGGGACAAGGTCACCTACGGGTTGCCGTTCGATAACTACTCGGGCCTGATGTTCTACAACAAGTGCATGTTGAAGGATGCGGGCTTCAGCGAGCCGCCGAAGACCTGGGACGAACTGCTGAACACCTATGCGCCGAAACTCACGCAGCCGGGCAAGAACCAGTTCGCCTTTGCATTGCAGTCGCGGCGCGGCGAAACGCAGTCGGCGGATAGCTTCATGCGCGTGCTGTGGCCGAACGGCGGCTCGCTGCTCGACGCCAGATTCAAATCGAACCTGATGTCGCCGCAATCGCAGGCGGGTCTCGAATACCGGCAGAAGCTGATGAAATACATGCCGCCTGGCATCGTCGACTTCGATCACGCGGAGGCCGTGAACGCACTCGCGCAAGGACAGGTTGCGATGATTACCGAATGGTCGGCGTTCTACCCGACGCTCACCGACCCGAGCAAGTCGAAGATCGGCAACTGCCTCGCGATCACCACGGAACCGAAGGGACCCGCGGGACTGAAGCCTGCGCTCGGCGGCTTCTCGCTTGCCGTCAACGCGAAATCGAATGCGAAGAAGCAGGCGGCCGCGTGGCTCTTCATCCAGTGGATCACGTCCGAAGACATGGCCAAGCCGTATCTCGAAGCGGGCGGCGTGCCCGCGCGCACAGCCGTGTATCAGGACAAGGCCGTGCAGGACAAGTACCCGTTCGTGAAGCCGATGGTCGAGTCGTGGCAAGGCGGCGTGCCGGATTATCGTCCGCGCTTCCCCGAATGGCCGGCTGTGTCCGAAGTAATCGGCGAATGGGGCACCAAGATCATGCTGGGCCAGGTGTCGGTGAAGGATGGCGCGCAAACCATCGGCTCGAAGACGGAGGAAATCCTCAACAAGGCGGGCTACTACAGCGGCAAGAAGCCTTTGCTCAAGTAACGGCTACGGATTGACAGGAGATTCGATGTTGAACGGCACCGCGCAACCGGACAACGGCGTGACACGAGGACGGCCCCGCCCGCGGGTCCGTCTGCCTGGCTCGCCCGCGTTCTGGTTTCTGATTCCCGCGATCTTCACGCTGGCGGCCATCGGCATTTATCCGCTGCTGCTGGCGCTGTATAACTCGTTCCATCAGTACAAGCTCGCGGATCTGGCGTCGGGCACGCCGTTCATCTGGTTCGACAACTACACCGCGACGCTCACGGACCCTTCGTTCTGGGGCGCGCTCGGACGCACGGCGCTGTTCCTGTGCGTCACCCTGCCGATCGAAGTCGCGCTCGGCCTGTTCGCCGCGCTGATGCTCCATCGCACCACCTTGCCGTGGATGCGCGCCGTCGCGCGCGTGAGCCTTGTGATTCCGATGGCGACCACCTATGCCGTGGTGGGCCTGATCGGCCGGCTCATTTTCAACCGGCAGTTCGGCGTCGCGAATTACATCGCCAGCTTCTTCGGCATGCCGCCGCAAGACTGGCTCGCCGACCCGACGCTCGCCTTCGTGTCGGTGATGATCATGGACATCTGGCAATGGACGCCGTTCTGCGCGCTCATTCTGCTTGCGGGCCTGACCATGGTGCCGAGGGAAGCCGAAGAAGCCGCCCGCCTCGAAACGCCCAGGTGGAGCAAGATTCTGTGGCATCTGCAAAGGCCTTATCTGCTGCCCGGCCTCACCGCGATCCTGATCCTGCGTTCCGCTGACATGCTCAAGATGTTCGACGCCGTGTTCACGATGACGCGCGGCGGTCCGGGCACCGCGACGGAGTTCATCAGCGTGTACATCCAGCGCGTCGGTTTCCGCCTGTTCGATCAGGGCATGGCCTCGGCACAGGCGATCCTGTTGCTGATCCTGACGATCGTGCTGTCGCGGCTCTATATCCGTTTTGTCTATCGGGAGGCTGCGTGAACGCACCTTCGACGCAACGTGCAAGCAGCAATGCCGCACTCACGGGCAACGGCGGTCTGACGGCGCGCGCCCGACGCGCACGCGCCGCGCGGCGCAACGCAACCGGGTGGCATTTCCTCGGCCTGCTGGTGGTGTTCCTGTCGTCCGTCTTTCCGTTCTACTGGATGGTGACGACGAGCCTCAAGAGCCAGGCGGAAGCACTCGCCTATCCGCCCGTATGGCTCTTCAAGCCGACGTTTGCGCACTACGCGGAAGCGCTCTTCACCCATGAAGTGGGCGGCAGTCTCATCAATTCGCTGATCATCGCCAGCAGTACGACTGTCCTGTCGATCCTGCTCGGCACGCCCGCCGCGTATGCCCTCGCGCGCTACGAATTTCGCGGCAAGGAAGACCTGTGGTTCTGGTTCATCTCGAACCGCATGGTGAGTCCTGTGGTGCTCGCCGTGCCCTTCTTTTTGATCGCGACGAAGCTCGATATCGTCGACACGCACATCGTGCTGATCCTGCTCTACATCACGTTCTCGCTGCCGATCGTGATCTGGATCTGCACCGACCAGTTCCGCAACATTCCCGTCGAACTCGACGAAGCGGCGCGGCTCGACGGCGCGTCGCCGTGGCGCATCTTCTGGCGCATCAATCTGCCCCTCGCGATGCCGGGTATCGTCGTATCGGCCATCTTCGCCTTCATCTTCTCGTGGAACGACCTGCTCTACGCGCTGGTGCTGACGCGCACGGAGGCGATCACATCGCCCGTCGCGGCCACCAGCTACATGAGCGGCTATGAACTGCCGTGGGGCGAAATCATGGCGACGGGCACGCTGATCGTGCTGCCGATGGTGGTGTTCGCGTTGCTCGTTTCGGGCCGGCTCGTGCAAGGGCTGACGATGGGCGCGGTGAAGTGACGCTCTGGTATAACGGCGCGTTGCTTTTCACCGACACACAAGACCGCACATGAACAAGACCGCCCCACCCGTGATGCTGTCCGAACCCGACACCGCGATCGATGCCGAAGAGGAGTTGCAGGCGCGCGTCGCTTGGCATTACTACATCGGCAATCTGACGCAGCAGGAGATCGCGCATCGTATCGGCAGTAACCGCGCGCGCGTGAACCGGCTGCTCGCGGCGAGCCGCGAGTCGGGTCTCGTGCAGATCACCATCAACAGCAAGATCGCGCCGTGCATCGCGCTCGAAGAGCAGCTCGCCGAACGGTTCGACCTCGAATCCGCCGTCGTCGTGCCGACGGGCGCCAATCCGGAAGCGAACATGACGGCGCTCGGCATCGGCGCAGCAGGCTGTCTCGCGAAGCGCATCGAGCCCGGCGGCACGATCGGCATCGGCTGGGGCCGCACGATCCGCGCGGTGCTGCGCGCGATGCCGCAACGCTCGTACGGCGCGCTCAACGCCGTGTCGCTGCAAGGCGGGCTGTCGCATTGCCCGAGCATCAACACGTTCGATATCGTTTCCGACTTCGCGAACCTCTGTCATGCGGACGGCTATCTGTTCGCGGCGCCCATCTATGTCGGCAGCCAGAAGGCGCGCGACATGATCCTGCAGGAGGAGACCGTCCGCTCCACCTACGAACTCGCGCGCAACGCCGACCTCGCGTTGCTGACCTGCGGCGACCTGACGGAATCGCTGGTCGTCACGTATGGGATTTCGAAGCCCGACGACCTGCGGACCTTGCGCAAGGCGGGCGCCGTCGGCGACATGCTCGGCCATTTCATGGACGCGAACGGCGAGCCGATCGACCATCCGCTGAATCGCCGCACGGTCGCGATCTCGCTCGACGATCTGCGCAAGATCGACGACGTCGTGCTGGTGTCGGGCGGCGCGAAGAAATTTCACGTGACGCGCGCCGCGCTGCGCGGCCGCTACGCGTCCGTGCTCGTGACGGACGAAGACACGGCACGCCGTCTGTGCGAAGAACCCTGAGGAGCCGCGATGTCCACGCCCGACCGCAACCGCGAATTCGAAGGCAAAACGGCGCTCGTCACGGGCGCGGGCAAAGGTATTGGACGCGCCACCGTACAGCTTCTGGCGCAGCGCGGAGCGCGCGTCATCGCGCTGAGCCGCACGGCCGCCGATCTGCACACGCTGGCCGAAGAAACCGGCTGCGAAACCGTCTGCGTGAATCTCGCCGACCCCGTCGCCACGCTGAAAGCGGCCGAGGCCGCGCAGCCCGTCGATCTGCTCGTCAATTGCGCGGGGATCGTCGAGTTACAAGCGTTTCTGGACACGACCATCGAGGCCTTCGACACCATCATGGCCGTCAACGTGAAGGCCGCGATGATCGTCGCGCAGCAATGCGCGCGCAGCATGATCGCGCGGGGTGCGGGCGGCTCGATCGTCAACGTGTCGAGCCTGTCGGCCACGGTCGGCTTGCCGTTGCATGCGGCCTATTGCGCATCGAAGGCCGCACTCGACGGCCTCACGCGCGTAATGGCCGTCGAACTCGGGCCGCACGGCATCCGCGTCAATTCGGTCAATCCGGTCGTCACGCTGACGCCGATGGCCGAGAAGGCCTGGAGCGATCCCGCGAAATCCGCGCCGATGCTCGCGCGCATTCCGCTCAACCGCTTCGTGCAGCCGCTCGAAGCGGCGCGCGCGATCGCGTACCTGCTCAGCGGCGACGCTGCGATGGTGAGCGGCGTGAGCCTCGCCGTGGATGGCGGCTTCCAGGCCGGTTGAGCGCGCGGCGGCGCGCGCAGTCAGTCAGTCAGATCGATTTCGGCAGCTCAACATCTCTTGCAAAAGGAATGAAGATGGACGCACTGGTACTCGAAGGCACACAACGCATCAGCCTGCGGCCGTTCAGCCTGCCGCAGACGGTCGGCCCGCGCGACGTGCGCATCCGCATCCATACGGTCGGCATCTGCGGCAGCGACATCCACTACTATCAGCATGGACGCATCGGGCCATTCGTCGTCAACGAGCCGATGGTGCTCGGCCATGAAGCGGCGGGCACCGTCGTGCAGACGGGAGACGAGGTGCAGCATCTGAAACCCGGCGACCGGGTCTGCATGGAGCCCGGCGTGCCCGACATGGAGTCGCGTGCATCGCGCGAGGGCTACTACAACCTCGATCCGAAGGTGCGCTTCTGGGCCACGCCGCCCGTGCACGGCTGCCTCGCGCCGTTCGTGGTCCATCCCGCCGCGTTCACCTACAAGCTGCCGGACAATGTGAGCTTTGCCGAAGGCGCGATCGTCGAGCCGTTGTCGATCGGGCTGCAGGCCGCGAAGAAGGCGGCCATCAAGCCGGGCGATGTCGCCGTCGTGATGGGCGCGGGCACGATCGGCATGATGTGCGCGCTCGCGGCGCTCGCGGGCGGTTGCAGCCGCGTGATCGTCTGCGACATGGTGCCGGAGAAGCTCGAGCTGATCGGCGGCACGCCGGGCGTGACGGCCGTGAATATCCGCGAAACGCCTGTGCGCGACGTCGTGAAGCGCGTGACGGACGGCTGGGGCGCCAACATCGTGTTCGAAGCGAGCGGCAGCGAGAAGGCGTTCGACGGCATCGTCGATCTGCTCTGCCCCGGCGGCTGCCTCGTGCTGGTCGGCATGCCGCAGCATCCCGTGCCGCTCGATGTCGTCGCGCTGCAGATCAAGGAAGCGCGCATCGAGTCCGTGTTCCGCTACGCGAATATTTTCCCGCGCGCGATCCAGTTGATCGCGTCGGGCCGCATCGACGTCAAGCCGTTCATCTCGCGCTCGTTCGCCTTCGCGGACGGCATCAAGGCTTTCGAGGAAGCCGCGAGCGGCAAGCCGACCGACGTCAAGGTGCAGATCGTGATGGAGCAGGAATAGGCAGGCGGGCGCAGCGCCTGTGCGCTTCGCCCCGACAGACTCGCAATACGACCAGCGCGAGGTCGATCATGAGCGCCACTGAACATGCAGCGTCGCAGATGACGGCGATCGCCTGCCGCGCACCGAAGGATTATCGCGCCGAGCAGGTCGCGCGGCCGCGCGCCGGGCGCAACGAACGCGTGATACGCATCGCCGCCTGCGGCATCTGCGCGAGCGACTGCAAATGCTGGTCGGGCGCGAAGATGTTCTCGGGCGGTCCGAACCCGTGGGTCAAGGCACCCGTCATTCGGGCGTGTCGCTGGAAGATGCCGCCATCATCAAGCCGCTGGCGTGCGCGATTCACACCGTGAACCGCGGCGATATCCAGCTGGACGACGCGGTCGTGATTGCGGGCGCCGGGCCGCTGGGCTTGATGATGGTGCGGGTCGCGCATCTGGAGACGCCGAAAAAGCTCGTCGTCATCGATCTCGTAGACGACCGTCTCGCGCTGACGCGCGAATACGGCGCGGACGTCACGATCAATCCGCAGCAAGACGATGCGCTTGCGATCGTGAAGTCGTTGACGGATCAGTATGGCTGCGACGTGCACATCGAGACGACCGGCTCGCCGTCGGGCGTCACGCAAGGGCTCGACCTCATCAGGAAGCTCGGGCGCTTCGTGGAGTTCTCGGTGTTCGGCAGCGATACGACGACGGACTGGTCGATCATCGGCGACCGCAAGGAACTCGACGTGCGCGGCGCGCATCTCGGCCCTTACTGCTATCCGGTTGCAATCGATCTGCTCGCGCGCGGGCTCGTCACGTCGAAAGGCATCGTCACGCACGGCTTCTCGCTCGAAGAATGGGACGAGGCGATCAGGATCGCGAATTCGCTGGATTCGATCAAGGTGCTGCTGAAACCAACGTGCGTGATCGGTCGACTGCGGGGGCGACTGCGGAGGCGACTGCGGGGGCGACTCCGGGGGCGACTGTCGCGCGGCTACTCGCCACCTGGGCGGGATGAATGGTCGCGCAAGGTCATGGCTGGACGATTCTCCCGGCCGTGTGCGTGAAGGAGGAAGTCGAGCGCGGCGTGTTGTGCGCCGCGCCGCTGGCACCGCCGGGACTGCAGCGCACCATCGTGCTGGCCGCGCCCAGCGTCGCCTTCACACAGTCCATCAGCGCACCGACCACGCAGCGCACGGGTGCGGTCGCCTGGCGGCTCGTTCGAACAGGGGCACTGGCCCGACTCGCGCTGGCTGGGTTGAACGAGACGGCCGTCAGCGCGGGCACCGTGGCTGCACCGGCGAACGGGCACCCGTAGATGAACATTTGCGGCCGCAGATCCTATACTTGGCTCGTCTGTCTGTGGTCCACAGTGGTCCACAGTGCCTGCCGGGCACACAGACGACCCGGATACCCGCGGCCCGACCCTCCCGTCACTCACCTGTCTGGACGAAGCCATGCTCACCATCGACGACATCCGGGCGATTCCACTCTTCTCGACGCTCTCCGATTCCGAACTGGAACATCTCGCGCACACGTCCGCGGACCTGCGCCTGTGCGCGGGCGAATTCGCGGTTCATGAAGGTGGAGAGCGCGCGCTGTATGCCGTTCTCGCGGGCAAGATGGAAGTCATCAAGACGTTCGACGGTATCGAGCGCACATTGGGCTGGCGGCTGCCCGGAACGATTTTCGGCGAAGTGCCGCTCGCGCTGAGTTCTCCGTTTCCCGGCGCCTATCGGGCGGCAGAGGCGTCGCGCGTGATGCGCGTGGACGCCCAGCGTTACTACACGCTCGCCGCTTCGTCGCCGGAAATTGCGTTGAAGATGGGCGCGCTCGCGCGCGAGCGGATCGGCGGGCTGCAGGGCCTCTCTGCCGAGCCGCCGAAGCCTCGCGTCACCATGGTGGGCAATCGCTGGGACAACGCGTGTACGGCGCTGCGCCAGTTTCTCGCCCGCAACCAGATCAGTTGCGACTGGATGACGCCCGATGCCTCCGAACTGCCGGCGCGCTGGCCCGGCCCTTGTCCGTCAGAGGAAGACTGTCCTGCCCTGCGGCTGGCCGACGGGACGGTGCTGAACCGGCCCGCGACACGCGAACTCGCACGGCTGCTGGGTTTGCAGACGCAGCCGAGGCTTGCCGGATACGACACGTTGATCATCGGCGGCGGGCCTGCCGGTCTCGCTGCGGCAGTGTATGGCGCGTCGGAAGGCTTGCGCACGATCGTCGTAGAGCGCGAAGCGCCAGGCGGACAGGCGGGAACGTCCTCGCGCATCGAGAACTATCTCGGCTTTCCGAACGGCGTGTCGGGCGACGAACTCGCGAGCCGTGCACTGCAGCAGGCAAGGCGTCTGGGGGCCGAGATTCTGGTGACGCGATCGGTGGCGCGGATCGACGTCGGCGGGCGTAACGTTCATCTCGACGAAGGCGACGTGATCCACGCGCGAACGATCATTCTGGCGACGGGCGTCACGTGGCGCCACCTGGCAATCGACGGCTTCGACCGGTTCATCGGCAAAGGCATCTACTACGGCGCGTCGCGCAGCGAAGCGGGCGCGACGCATGGACTCGACGTCTATCTGATTGGCGGTGGTAACTCGGCCGGCCAGGCCGCGTTGTACTTTGCCAATCATGCGCGCATGGTGACGCTCGTCTTGCGAGGCGATTCGCTCGAGAAGAGCATGTCTCGCTATCTGATCGAACAGCTGCGCGGGAAGTCGAATGTGGCGGTGCAACTGCGCTCGGAAGTCGTCGGCGCACATGGCGATACCCATCTGACGGCGATCGACATACGCAATGGACTCAGTGCCGAGGAGACTCGACACGACTGCGGCGGATTGTTCGTGTTCATCGGCGCCGATGCGGAGACCGGGTGGCTGCCGGCGGAAATCGCGCGCGATGCCCGCGGATACGTCCTGACCGGGGAGGACGTGGTGAAAACGGGACGCTGGTCCCATAGCCGGGATCCGTACCTGCTCGAATCGAGTGTTCCCGGTGTGTTTGCCTGTGGCGACGTGAGACTGAGTCCCGTCAAGCGCGTCGCGTCGGCTGTCGGCGAAGGCAGCATGGCGATCGCGTTCGCCCACAAGTACCTGCAGCAGGACGCCCGGTAACACGGAGCGCGACGGCGGGCTCAGGAAGCCTGCGCGGCGCCGCCCTCGCCCCCCGGATCGGCGCCGACGGACACTTCTTCCCACGCCTGTTCGATCGCCTGCAGTGCGCTCAACACGATCGAACGGTTCAGTGCTGCCGCCAGCACGCCGTCCCGTTCCGAATAGGCCTCGCACAAGCGCTGATGATCCGCGCAGGACCGCTGCAAACGCCCCGGCAGCGACGTGCTCAGGCGGCGCAGTCGATTCGTGCGCATGCGCATCGAGTCGAGTACTTCCTTGAAGATGGCATTGCCGCAGACGCGCAGTTCCTCGTCGCGAAACGCTACGTTCGCCCAGAAATAGCCGTCGACATCGCCTTGCTCCGCCACCTCGGCAAGGCGTCGATGCGCTTGCCACAAGGCGTCGATGTCGGCCTGCGTCGCACGCTCGGCGATGGCCGTGGAAACCTGCGCGTACAGGATCGCGCGCAGTTGATAGATCTCACGCACCTCTTTCAGCTTGACGACCGAGACGCGCGGGCGCCGCCGCGGCGCCCAGTCCACGAGACCCTCGCGGGTCAGCACGAACAGCGCTTCGCGCACGGGCGTGCGGCTGACGTTGAACCGTTTCGCGAGATCGACCGAGTTCAGGTCGTGGCCAGGCAGCAGACGCCCTTCGATGATCCCGCGCGCCACCCAGTCGACGATTTCCGCCACGGCCGATGCTTCGCCGGCCGATGCTTCGCTGTCTGCATCGAGCGTGCTTCTGTCGACATTTTCGTGCATCGCAAGTGTTCCTGATTGGGCCCGGCTGAACCGGCCGGTGCTGGCGATTCTATCAAACCGCCCACTCGCGGCCCGCAGCGGCAAGGCTTTCCGCTCTATCGACCAATACCGCAAAGTGTACACATTTTCGAACCAAACATTGCGCCAGAGAGCGACTATCGGCTACGATTTGCGTTTAGTGTCGACACTTTGAATGCACCCAGGCAGTTTAGCAACGACCACACAATCAAACAGAAGGAGACATACATGTCCGTCATCGATCGCCGCCGCTTTCTGAAAACGGGTGCCGCCGGCGCATTTGCCGCAGCGGCCAGCGGCACGACCGTGTACGCGCAATCGCCCGATGCCGCGAAGGCGGCTTCGGCATCGAGCGCCGCCGGCAGCGTCAACGCGCGTCCGCCGAGGGTCACGCGCATCCTCGCGGAATTCATCGTGAAGACGGGCTATCAGGACCTGCCTGCGCCCGCGCGCAAGGAAGGCGTACGCACGCTGCTGAACTGGGTCGGCGTGGCTGTGGGCGGCTCGCACGACGAGACGGTGAATCGCGCTGTGGCGGCGCTCAGCCCGTTCTCAGGGCCGCCGCAGGCAAATCTGCTGGGCCGCACGGAGCGGTTCGACATCATGAATGCGGCGTTCATCAACGGCGTCAGCAGCCATATCTTCGACTACGACGATACGCACCTGAAGACGATCATTCATCCCGCCGGCCCCGTTGTATCGGCGATTCTGGCGTTCTCGCAATACCATCCCGTGTCAGGCAAGGACTTCCTGAACGCATTGGTGCTCGGTATCGAAACGGAACTGCGCATCGGCAATTCCGTTTATCCGAATCACTACGATGTCGGCTGGCACATCACGGGAACATGCGGCGTATTCGGATCGGCGGCAGCGACGGGCAAGCTGATGGGCCTGAGCGTCGAGCAGATGGTGTGGGCATTGGGGCTCGCCGCGTCGCAACCGGTGGGTCTACGCGAATCGTTCGGTTCGATGAACAAGAGCTTCAACCCGGGACGCGCGGCTGCCAACGGCATCTTTGCCGCACTGCTCGCGGGCAAGGACTACACGAGTTCGGATGGCATGATCGAAGCGAAGCGCGGCTGGGCCAACACCATCAGCACGAAGCAGGACTATCGCGAGATTACGGAAGGTCTGGGCCAGCATTACGAATCGACGCTGAATACGTACAAGCCGTTCGCGTGCGGTATCGTCATTCACCCGGCCATTGATGCGGCGATCCAGCTTCGCAATCAATATCATCTGCAGCCTGAGCAGATCGAACACATCGATTTGCGCGTGCATCCCCTCGTGATCGAACTGACGGGCAAGAAGACACCGCAGATTGGCCTCGAAGGGAAATTCAGCATTTATCACGCGGTGGCCATTGCCATCATTGACGGTGCTGCTGGCGAGAAGCAGTTCAGCGACGCCAAGGTGCGCGATCCCGTTACCGTCGCGTTGCGTGAGAAGGTGAACCCGATCGTGGACCCGGCTATCAAGCCTGAGCAGGTCGATATGACGATCACGCTCAAGGATGGCCGTAAGCTGCACAAGTTCATTCAGCATGCAATCGGCAGCACCGAAGTGCCAATGACGGATCAACAGCTGGAGAAGAAGTTCTCGGATCTCGCTGACGGGATCTTGTCACCGGAGAGAACCCGCGCGCTGATGGACAAGTGCTGGCATGTCGAGCAGCTGCAAAGCGCCGCTGAGATCGCGTTGGCAGCGCTGCCGCAGTAGCGAGTTCGTGGGGCGTCTGCTGAAGGTTTTTCGCAGACCAGGGGCGATCCGCGCCATGCGACGGGATCGCCCGGTATCACGCTTGCTTTCTTAATGCGCAGTCGTCGCCGGCACAGTCAGCTTCGATTCCTTCACGCCTGCCTGACCGGTTTGGTCGTCGACGAGCTGGAGCTTGTTGCGCGCATACATGATGCCCATCTTGACTTCCTGCCACACGTAATAGGTCTTGCCTGCAACCGCGTCGAAGTCCAGCGTGGAGTTGTTCTCCGCCTCGGACAGCAATTGATGATGGCCCGGTGCGACCTCTTCGTACAGATAGGTCTTCGCAGCCGTCTTGCCGATCGGCTTGCCGTCGAGCGAAACGTCCATCTTCACGGCGCCGCCGATGCTCTCGTTGCGATACACGTAGACGGATGCTTTGTCATGTGGCGTATTGAAGGTCTTCAGCGTGGCATCGAGCTGGGGATCGCCCATCGGCACGGACGCGCAGCCGCCCATGACGAGAAGTGATGCAAACGACAGCGCGATGAAAGTGCCCTTGAACTGCATGGTGTGTCCCTCGGTTAGTTTGTAATGGTGGCAACCGTATCGCCTCAGAGGACGATTGCGGAGGCTGGGCGGCCAATGACTCACCCTCCTCCGTTAACGACAGGTTTTTGCGCACCTTTAACCGTCACAGCGTTGTGTGATCGCCGCCAGGGGAAGTGATCGCGACGTTGGGGTAATGGCAGACAAGGCGGCGATAAGCCGCCTGGCGTGACGCGATATCAGACTGTACGCGAACGCGTGCAGTGGAAGACCGTGCTACACATCGAAGTACATTGGCTCGAGCGACAGAACGATTCCGAACGCCGAGGCTTGCCGCGTTCCGTTAGCGCCGCAGAATTGCAGTTCGCCGCGTTGCCCCACCACGATGACCTCGCGGGCACCGCCGTCCAGGTAGCCGCTGACTCTGCGTTCGATATCTTGCGGGATTCTGTCGAGGAGCACTTCGACACACAGATCCGGAACGAATGGGAGAGGCCCTTTTTCCCGGTCGACGCCTTCCCACTTCTCAGGCGGCATCCACACGACGTCAGGTACGCGGATGCCGAACGTACGGGTCGTCACTGCCACCGACATGGCCGCAACGTGGCCAATTTGCTCCGCAATCTGGCAATAGATGTCGGTCATCACAATCTGCCGCCGGGCCGAAGGATGCGGATGCGGCACCGCTTCGCCGGATGCATCGAGTTCGGTACAAGCCGGGGCGCCCGGTTCAACGCCGGCGTTCACACGGCACCATGTAGCAACGAGTCCGTCCTGGTCAAGGAGAGTAGACACGAGGATAGGCCTCCAATGGGGAAGTTGCGTAAGCGTATACCCTTTCTGTGATATTTAACAATTGGACTGATGTGCGACGCACAACACAGCGGGAACAGACGCGCCGAAACGTCTTGCATCGCGCCCGGCCTGACGCCCGCACGTCCTGGCGCAAACCGTTACGCAATCATCGTCAGCCTAAGAATGTTGACATAATTGTTTAAGATAATTGTGCGTTGCGCAAAATCACGGAACACAGGCACCGAATGGGAGTCTTACGAGCTGCAGCCGATCGAGGCCGCGCTCTGCGCGCGATTTATGGAAATGCTAGCGTGTCGGATGCGCGGACCGTTCGCTATGCGGTCTGCGATTTTCAGCACGGACGTGACGCGCGAGCGAAGTCGTGCCAATCCGTCAGCAGGATGAGCCGCGATTTGCGCGGCCACAGGAACTGATATGGAACTTGATCTAGAGACATTCCGG
The DNA here is from genome assembly GCF_007995085.1 of Paraburkholderia azotifigens. Classification (GTDB taxonomy): domain Bacteria; phylum Pseudomonadota; class Gammaproteobacteria; order Burkholderiales; family Burkholderiaceae; genus Paraburkholderia; species Paraburkholderia azotifigens. Next base: position 587,517 of record NZ_VOQS01000005.1, on the reverse strand, counting down.
CGATTGCGTCGTCTTGCTCCCGTGCTCGACGACATACTCAATGCGAGAGAAGTCGAATACCCGGACCAGGCGGTGAATCTCGCGGACCTCGCGCAGCTATGCTCGCAGCTATTCGACGCGTATCACTGTATGCATCCCGATGAAACCGCCCGCGCTCGCCTGGAGGCACTAGCGTCGCAATAAGCGCAGGGTGCATCGGAGAGTCCACGTACCCAGGCAGTCATCCGCAAGGCCCGCTTGCAATGAACGTCAAATGACCGAACCCACAACGAGCCAGGCAGCGCGAACACGTCTTGAACAGGCTCGTCGCCTGCTCGCCCTGGCGCAGACGGGACTGCACTACGCGACGACCGCCTTCGACAGGGAGCGCTACGACGAAATCGCGAAGATCGCGCATCGGCAAATTGCCGAAGCCGCGTCGCTGGATACAGCCAGGGTGGCCGAACTGTTCGAGTTCGAGTCCGGTTATGCCAATCCGAAACTGGACGTCCGATGTGCGGTCTTCGACGAGGCCGGTCGAATACTGCTTGTTCGCGAGATTGCGGACGGCCTCTGGTCGCTTCCCGGCGGCTGGGCCGACGTGGGTCTCTCGCCAGCTGAAAATGCAGTGAAAGAAGTACTCGAAGAAAGTGGCTACACGGTACGCATCGAGCGGCTACTGGCCGTGTGGGACATGAACAGGCACAGTCACCCCGCTTCACCCTTTCACATCTGGAAACTCGTGTTTTTGGGCGTTATCGAAAAAGCCGGAAAGGTCAGCGGCACGGAGACAGATAACGCCGGGTTCTTTTCCGTTGACGACATTCCTCCGCTATCGCGCGGCCGGGTGCTGCCCGAACAGATTCGCCGGATAACAGAGCTTTATCGCAGCGGTGCAGTTGATTTCGACTAAGGTCGATTTCTGCACGAGAGCAAGTCAGGCAACCTCCCACTCCGCAACATTCCTAATGTCCTACGCGACCTATTCGCAGCGCGCCCGTGCTCTCTTTATCGATTCGATCTGGTGGACAGTCATCGTCTTGTTCATTCCTCTTGGCCCATCGACCGACGACATCCTCGCCAATCCGGAGGCCTTTACTTCGACTATTGTTTTCTGGCTGCTAGTCGGTCAGTGCATCCCGATACTGATCACTGGCGTAATGTGGGCAACCTGGGGTACGTCGCCTGGAAAGCGAGCGGTTCGCATTCGAATCGTCGACGCAGACTCCGGACGGTCAATGACTGTCAAGCAAGCCGCATTGCGCACAGTCGGCTACCTGCTCACCTTCGGAACATTAGGCGCGGGCTTTTTGTGGATCATCTTTAACCAAAAGAGACAAGCTTTGCATGATCGCATGGCGAATACCGTCGTCATCGATGAAAGACTCATGCAGCATCACAGTACCAGTGCCGTATAGCGTTTCGTTACGGCATCGCGGACATCGCCTTGCAGCCTTGATTTCAACGGGACCATGGGTCCCGTTTTCGTTTTTCTTGTAGCACTCCCCGAAAAGCCGCGTTGCGTATGCGCTCAGCAGTTCCGGCGTCTTGCGCAGAACTTCTGGACGCCTGGTCATTCCTCAAGACGGACGGCGTGAAGATACTCGTACTCACGCAATTCCGCTCATCGAGCGTCCAAATATTTGCATGGCCCGATCGCCGCGCGGGCATGCGAACCACGACATTCGCGGCGCCAACAGACGCAGTGCAATCACGCATTGGCGTAGCGCTGCCCTCCTTTCTGGAGTCCTCCATGTCCGCAGTAGATTCCGCTTTGTCACCCGCTACAGACTTCGCCGCGCTCAAGGCCCGTCAACAGGCAGCCTGGTCGACAGGCGACTACGCTGTCGTTGGCACCACGTTGCAGATCGTCGGCGAGAACCTCTGCGAAGCGCTCGATGTGCGCGCCGGCAGTCGCGTGCTCGATGTGGCGGCAGGCAACGGCAATGCGACGCTCGCTGCCGCGCGCCGCTATTGCGACGTCATGTCGACTGACTACGTCGCATCGCTGCTCGATTCGGGCCGTGTGCGTGCAGAAGCTGAAGGACTCCCGGTGCAGTTTCAGGAGGCGGACGCTGAAGCTCTGCCCTACGCGGACGCTTCATTCGATATCGTGATGTCGACCTTCGGCGTGATGTTCACCCCCGACCAGGACAAAGCGGCGGCTGAACTTGCGCGTGTCTGCAAACCGGGCGGTCGCATCGGGCTCGCCAACTGGACGCCGGAGAGTTTCATCGGGCAGCTGTTCAAAACGATCGGCAAGTACATTCCGCCGCCGTCAGGGGTCAAGTCGCCAGCACTCTGGGGCACAAAGGGGCGCATCGACGAACTGTTCGAACGCAATGCGCGGAAGATCACGGCGGCCAGCCGCGATTTCACGTTCCGTTACCGCTCGCCGGCCCATTTCATCGACGTGTTCCGCACATACTACGGGCCGATGAACAAGGCCTTCGCCGCACTCGAAGGCGAACGGCAGACGGCATTCCGCGCCGATCTGATGACATTGATCGAGGACAGGAACCGGTCGAACGACGCGACACTTGTCCTGCCGAGCGAGTATCTCGAAGTTGTGGTGGAGCGGCGGTGAATGCAGTCGGAGGCAGTTCGACGTGTTTGCCGACACCCAACGTCGAACCGCGAGTCTGTCGGCTGTGCACCTGCGTTTCAGCCGACGGACACCGCCGCAGACACCAGAGAGGTCCGCCACACAAGGCTCGACGTTGTATGGCACGGACTCTGCACGCTTACCGCGTTCACGCCGATTCGTAATCGGTCTCATGATCGATCAACGGACCTGAAGTACCGACCGCCCGATGGATGAAGTCCATGAACGAGATGAATACCACTGCCGCATCGCAAGCCTTCTCATCCGCAGCGCCCGTCATCGCACTGCATTGCTCCGGCTCGGGAGCCGCGCAATGGCGAAAGCTCGGCGACGTACTGGGGTCGCGCCACGCGCTCGTCGCACCCGAGCATTATGGCTGCGAGAGCACGGGCCCATGGAGCGGCGAGCGGGCATTCACGCTTGCTGACGAGGCCGCGAGGACAGTCGGCATCATCGACGCATCGAGCGGCAAGGTCCATCTCGTCGGCCATTCGTATGGCGGCGGCGTCGCGTTGCGTGCAGCGCTCGAGCGGCCGAAGCGTATTGCCAGTCTGACGCTTTACGAGCCGTCGGCGTTTCACCTGCTCAAGACGATGGGCTCGTATGGCGCGCATGCACTCGCGGAAATCATCGCGATTTCGAAGCGCACCGCCGATGGCGTCAGTTGCGGCGACTACCGAGGTGCGGCGGCTTCTTTCGTCGATTATTGGGGTGGCGCGGGCGCATGGGACGCGCTGCGGCCCTCCATACAGGCCGCGCTCACGCGCTGGGCGCCGAAAGCGCCGCTCGATTTCCGCGCATTGCTCGAAGAGCGTACGCCGGCGCATGCGTACGCCGCACTGCATGTCCCTGCACTGATTCTGCGCGGCCAGCATGCGCCTGTTCCAACGCGCGCAATCGCCGAGCGGCTGCCGATGCTGATGCCGGCGGCCCGTCTCGCCGTGATCGACGGTGCGGGACACATGGGGCCGGTTACGCATGCCGAAGAAGTCAACGCGGCTATCGCGCGGCATATCGCGGAGGCCGATGCGACGGTCTTCAGCTCATAGATCAATCGCGTTGCTGCTTTTGTCGTGCGATCCTGGCCTTTCGCTGGTCGTCGTCCAGGCGGGCGCGCCCGCGCTCCTTGCGAAACCTCGTCTCGTTCCACATAAAGCAGAGGATCGAAATGCAGACGATGACTACAATGGTTATGTACAAGCTGTTCGTTCTTTAACGGGTAAATCACTGAACCAGACGCGGCGGCGTAATCGACCCATAGTTCGGCCCGGCGCCGCCCGAGTTGACCGCCTGACACTTGTCCGGCTGATTGCTCATCTGCACCAGGATATACGGCGTAGAGCCATTTGTCGCCGAGAGTACGTGCAGACACGCAAACGCCACGACCTGTTGATATCCCGTCGACACATCGTTCACGACGGGGACTGTCTCGTACTCGCATGAGCGGTCGCCGTCGGCACTGCAGTTATCGACGCTCGTGTAGAGGGTGTTCTTTTCGCCAGGCTGGATGTATGTGCCGGGCTGCGTGCCGATACCGAGCGTGTCGGTATTCCCTCCTGCGATCAGTCCTCGTACGAAGGTCACGTCGTTCTGCTGGCTTGTGAGGGTTGTCCATTGCCCGCCGTCGCATCCATTCGCCTTGTAGCTCGATGCGATCTGGAAAACATAGGGTGTATTGGGTGTCTGGGGCGCCGTCTGTCCGCTGATCGGCGCAGTGCTGGTGGCCAGTGCCGGAGAGTTCGTCGACGAATTCCAGTAGTTGTCGTAGAGGCACTTCGACACCGCGATGGGAAAGAGTCCATGGGGCCCGACATAGCCGGGTCTCGACACGGCCGCTATCGCCGTCGCACTCGCCGAGAGCGACGACACGCCCAGGATGCCTGCCAGATAGGTAGAAACGGCGCCGTTCGCATTGCCTGCCGCCTTCTGGATCGTCACCCGAATAGCCGGCAAGTCGTTCGTGCCCGGCGTAAAGGGCACTGTCTGCAGCGTACCGGGGCTGCCCGTGATGTTCCAGTAACCCGAGTCGGTCTGGACGGCCTTGATCGCTGTTGCCTGCACCGCGTTCGAGGTCGCCGCCGTCGCGAAGCTCGATGCCTTCTGCGTTGCCGTCGTCCAGTCGGGGGCAGTTGCCGTCGTGTTGGAGCACTGAGCACGCTGATACAGACACGGCGCACCCGCGAGCGCAGCGGCGTCCGCTGCGTTCTGCAACTGGTTTCGAGAAACCATCAGGTTGCCGATATCGATTGCCAGCGCCGCGAATCCAAGCAGCGACACGAGGCTCACCGCTGTGATCACCGCGACCGATCCTTTCTGTTTTGCTTTGCTCATCGTACGCATGATGTCCGGCCTCACTCGTTGTTCATGATGGTCGTCGCCGTCATCACGATGGGGCCGGTGAACGCCGACAGCATGGCACCCAGTCCTAATCCCGAGTACTGGTAGGAAACCGTCACCGTAAGCGGCGTGCCGAACGTGCCGCCCACACCGGAAGGAACAGTGACCGTCGGCGTATTTCCCGTGCCGAACGTGAGGAGATAGTTCTGGCAGTAAGCGAGTACGACGTTCGTTATGTCCTGCGACGTCGGTTTCGGATTGCGCAGCACGACTCCCGCGCGCGCGCCTTCGCGGCTCGCATTGGTGATCATTGCCTTGTCGTAGAGTGCGATGCCCAGCTCCACGATGCCGAACACGACAAGCAGCAGCAGCGGCAAGACGATGGCGAATTCGATGGCCGCCGCGCCGCGTTGAGACGCGTCGCGCGTTCGACGATGTGCGTCGGTATGACGAGCGCTGACTCGATCCTGTTTCATCTTCCCCTCCGTCGCGTGTTTGCTGCCAGGGTCGCCCTGGTTCTCATGGCTGCGCATCCCGGCTCAACGAGAGAGGCCCGACGGGTCGTCGATGCGAGCTGCCCACGACTTTGCACTTAATGTGCCATTGCTCGCCGAGGACTGTGCCGCCATAGATGATCGAGTGCCTCTATCTGTTCGATGTGCCGGGAGAATCACGGATGTTTCGGATTCGATACGCGAGATCGACCCGCGCAGCGCGCAAACGACGCGGTGAACCAGCGCAGAGGCGATTGCCCCGCCTGGTCGTCGATGGATGAACTGTCGCGGGATTGAGACGGCGTTTAGATTCGCAACCGTCAGCGTGACCCTCGCCTTGAGCAAACTTTATGGAGCAGAAGCAATTTCTGCTCTCAGATGCACGTTCTCTAGCAACTTTATTATTCGAAGTGGAGCGATCGGATGACGGCATGCTCCAGCGCTCGAAACAACGAATGCCGACGAGAGTGTTGCCAGGCTGAACACTTCCGGCTACCCAGATGCCCACGCACAGGACGCGTCGCGCCATACCTGGCTACGGGCAGCGCGCCCTGTGAATCGATGATCGTGAGCATGCTAACGTCGTCTAGCGAAAGCCGTAGACGAGTACTTTCTTTCCTTCGAAGCCTATCTGTACCGCCTCCGGGGACGGGTTGCCGCACTTGCCGTCGTCGACCACAGGCGGCTCCGCGCCGATCGGAACGGTCCCGCTCGACATTTCTCCCATGACCACGGTGCCGTCGCCGGAGATGGCGATCTGCACGGTAAGCGTCACGCCAGCCGGCGCCGCTCTCGTTCCGTAGTTGATCACCATCGTGCCCGTGCAGTCGGGGTTCACCGCGGGGTTCACCGCGGGGTTCGCCGCATACGTGCCGAACTGGTTGTTGTTGAACGCGCCGTTCGATTTCGGCACGCCGCCGTTGTTGCCCGCATCGTTACGCGTGAAGTTGCCGCGGCCATCGAAGTCGACGATCCCCACATCGTTGATCAGAAGGCGGACTTTGGGTAATGGCCATAGTGGAAAGAAGCTGGGACCTATGCCATCGACAGAACATGTAGAAATCGCAAACCGCGTCGAACGGGCGGCACCGGCCGGGTCCGGCATATGCTCGGTTCCACTCCAGGCGTTGAATATCGAACGGTCGCCGGTTCCCCGCGCGGGCCATCGACCCACGGCGGATCGGTTGGCATGACGAGAGTAAGCTCGCTCCATCGCCGGGGAGAGCAAGGCGGCACGCTTCCCTGCCCGGAAAAGGAGCACACATGTACGATCCTGCTCACTTCCTGCCATCGTTTGTCTGGCGCGCCGATCGTGACGGAATCGTGCGATATGTGAATCCGTGGGCAGCGCGCTACCTTGGCATCCCTGCGCCGGAAATCATCGGCCGCAGCTGGAGGGAATTCGTTCATCCCGAGGACATCAATTCCGTGCTAGACGCCGTGCGCACGATGCACGACGGAAGTCTGCTGCGCAACGTCGACGTACGCCTGTTGCGCAACGATCGCGCGTTCCATTGGCACACGCTGCACCTGCAGGCACAGCGCGACGACACGGGCCGCATTGGCGACACCGTGGGCGTGGCGACCGACATCCATCATTGCCGGCACGCGTGGGCCATGTACGAAGCGAGCGAGCGCCGCCTGAAAGCTGCTTTTCAGGGCGCCCGCATGGGCGCCTGGGAATGGGACATGAAGAGCCGCCAGGTGCGCATGACCGAGCAGCTCGCGGAGCTTTATTCCTTTCCGCCGGGCACGGAAGCCGTTGCGCTAGCCGATCTGTGGAACAGGATTGCGCCCGAGTACCGCGAGCCGTTTCAACAAAAGGTCGAGCGGGCGCTGCAATGCGGCGGACCCTTCGAGTTCGATTTCGTGCTCGACAACGTCGCAACGCCGCCGCGCTGGCTGCGCATGCGCGGCCATGCGGAATTCGACGGACATGGCGAGCTTGCCCGCGTGCACGGCGTCACCTTCGATATCTCACGTCAGCGCGCCGCCGAGGAAAGCCTCATTCTCAGCGAACGGCGTTACCGCGCGCTCGTCGAATCGACGGGCGCGCTCGTCTGGTCGGCGGGTCCCGACGGAGAAATCCGTCCCGCCGAGGAGCCATGGGGAAAGTTCACGGGCGCGGACCCTGTGCGGCTCGAAAACTGGGGATGGCTCGACTATGTGCATCCCGACGATCAGGAGATCGCGCGCGAGGCATGGCTTGACGTTTTGCGCAAGGGAACGGCGGGTTCGATCACGTTTCGCATGCGCCGCTATGACGGCCGCTACCGGATGGTACAGGCGCACGCTGCGCCCTTGTACGACGAACACGGGACGCTGCAGGAATGGTTCGGCACGACCACCGACGTCACCGCACAGCACGAAGCGCAAGCCGCGATCGAAGCACGCAGCCTGCGCCTCAACGTGGCCATGCAAGCGGCCGAAATCCATATCGTCTCGCTCGATGTCGCCTCATGGACGCTGTCGTTCGAAGTGGCGGGCGAGCCGCAGGAACGCGAAACGCTCGCGTACGAGGCGGCTCTGTCGCGTGTCCATCCTGATGACCGCGCTGTGCTCGACCGCTACGTACGCGAACTCGCCGCAGGCGGCGATCCGGGCGCGCATTTCGAGTTCCGTGTGCAAAGCCCGCGCGGCGAGCAATGGATGGAAGGCAGCGCACTGCTGCAGCGTACCGCCGACGGCAAGCCCCTGCGCCTGATCGCGAGCGTGGTGGACATCACCGGGCGCAAACGCATGGAGCTGATGCTGCGCGAAACCGACCGCCGGAAAGACGAATTTCTCGCGATGCTCGCGCACGAACTGCGCAACCCGCTCGCGCCCATCCGCACGGCAATCGCGCTGTTCGAGAAACTGGACGGCATCGACCCGCGTGCCGCCGATCTCATCAAACTGATGCGCAGACAGACGGAGCACATGACGCGCATCGTCGATGATCTGCTCGAAGTGTCGCGCATTACACAAGGCAGGATTGCGCTTCAGCTCGAGCCGCTTCTTGTCGGCACTGCCGTGTATCACGCAGTCGAGGCAATGGCGGCATCCGTCGAGGCTCGCGGACAGATCATGAACGTGGACGTGTCCGACGCGACGGCGTGGGTGCGGGGCGACGCTACGCGCATATCGCAGATCCTCGTGAACATCCTCAACAATGCCAGCAAATACACCCCTGAAAAAGGCAGCATTTCGATCAGCGCGCGGGCCGATGAAACCTGGGTCGAAATCGTGACGACGGACACGGGTACGGGCATTTCCGCAGAGCTGCTGCCCAAGGTATTCGAACTGTTTTCGCAGGGCGAACGCACACTCGACCGCTCGAGCGGCGGTCTCGGCATCGGTCTCTCGCTCGTGAAGAAGCTGGTCGAACTGCATGACGGCACGATCACCGTGCAAAGCGAAGGCGAAGGCCGCGGCACGACGGTGACGGTATGCCTGCCCCGCCTGCATCATCACGAACGCCATTCGGCGCTGGTGCTGTCCGAGCCTGCTTCTCCCACGAGATCGGCCGCACTGCGGCTGTTGATCGTCGACGACAATCGCGACGCAGCGGATTCGCTTGCGATGCTGTGCGAAATGGAGGGCCATTCGACACGCACCGCCTACTCGTCCGCCGAAGCCATCGAAGCGGCAGCGCAGTTGCGTCCTGACGTTGCCTTGCTCGACATCGGCTTACCCGACATCGACGGCTACGAACTCGCGCGGCGGCTGCGCCAGAAGGACGAAACGATGCCGCTTCTGATCGCGATCACGGGATATGGGCAGGCCGATGACAGGCTCAGGGCGCAATCGGCGGGTTTCGATTATCACTTCGTCAAGCCCGTCAATGCGGAGAGTCTGCTCGAACTGCTGTCCTCGTTGACCGCGCAGGGACAAGACAGCCGCATGGCGGGCGGCGCGACATGACTCGCAATGCCCGATTCAAAGCGCGATCTGCACGCCCAGTTCAACGACGTCTTCCGGCCTTAAACCATAGTACTCGGCACTGGATGCCGAATGGAAAGACATCTGCGCGAACAGCCTTTCCCGCCAGCGCATCATCTCCCCTTTTGCGCATCCCTCGACAACTTCGTCACGCGGCAGAAAGAAGGTCGTGCGGGCAGGATCGTAGCGCCATGCACCCAGTTCGCCGCTCAGCGATTCGAGCAGCTTCGGCAGATTCATACGCTCGACGAATCCGTGGCGTGCGACGATCTCGTAGCAGCCGCTGCCCAGATCACGCGTTTCGATGCGCGTTTCTTCGTCGATGCGCGGCGCGGACTCCGACACGTTCGCGAAGAATATCGCGGTCTCGTGCATCACGTTGCTGTGCCGGATATTGCTTTTCAGCGCAGCGGGCGTCATGCCCGCCTTGTTGCCGGGATACACGGCCGTACCGCGCACGCGCGCGGGAGGCGTTTCGCCGCTGAACGTGTCGCGCAGAAATGCGTCCAGAGGTTCCGAGCGCTTCGCGTGAGAAGCGGCGAGCTCGCGTCCACGATTCCAGGTCGACATCAAGACGAAGAGTATCAGGCCAACTGTGACGGGGAACCAGCCGCCGCCCGGTATCTTCGGGATGTTCGCGGCCACGAGCGTCAGATCGACGATCAGCAGCGGCACGCCAACCAAGGCGGCGCGCGCCGCCGGCCAGCCCCATACATAGCGCGATACGCTCGCCATCTGGATCGTGGTCACCAGCATCGTCAGTCCCACGGCAATGCCGTATGCGGAAGTCAGTCTCGCCGAACTCCGGAACACCAGCACGAGGAACAGCACCGACACGAACAGGATCGCGTTGACGGCGGGAGAATAGACCTGTCCGCGATGCTGCTTCGATGTCTCGACGATCCGCATCCGCGGCAGGAAACCGAGTTCGATCGCCTGGCTCGTCATCGAGAACGCGCCCGAGATGACGGCCTGCGAAGCGATGATCGTTGCCAGCACAGTGATGATCACGCCTGGAATGAGCGCCCATGAAGGCAGCGCGCGAAAGAACGGTTGCTGAACCGAACCGGGTACGAACAGCAACGTCGCTGCCTGTCCGAAGTATCCGATGATGATGGACGGAAACACGATGGTGACGAGCGCGATGCGGATCGCCCTGCGTCCGAAGTGGCCGATATCCGCGTAGAGCGCCTCCGCGCCCGTCAGCGCGAGAATGACGGCGCCGAGAATGGTGAAAGCGATGCCGGGCCGATCGACCGCCAGCGCCAAGGCCCATTGCGGCGAGAGCGCCTTCAGAACGGCGGGATGCTGCGCGATCCGGTATGCGCCGACCGCCGCGAGCGAGACGAACCACACGCTCATGACGGGTCCGAACAGGTGTCCGACTGCATTGCTGCCTCGATGCTGGAGGGCGAATAGCGCAATCAGAATTGCCGCCGCGACGGGCACGACCCACGGACCGAATGCAGGACTGATTTCCGTCAAGCCCTCGACGGCCGACAACACGGACACGGCGGGCGTGATCATCGAATCGCCGTAAAACATGGCGGCGCCGAACAGTCCCGCCAGCAGCAGACTGCGCGGAACGCGTCGGCGCCCTTTCTCGTAGCCCGAGCGAACCAGCGCAGTCAACGCGATGATGCCGCCCTCGCCTTCGTTGTCGGCGCGCATCACGTACGCCGCGTACTTGAGCATCACGACGATCACGACCGCCCACACAATCGTCGAGAGCACCCCCATCACGATTTGCACGTTCACGGAGCCTGCGTCGACGACGGCCTGTCGCAATGCGTAGATCGGGCTCGTCCCGATGTCTCCGAATACGACGCCCAGGGCGCCGAGTACCAGCGCGCCGCCGGTGGCGTCGTCGTGCCGGGTTGAAGCTTGCCGACGTTCGGTTAGCTTTTTGAGCATCTCGCGATGCGCACTCGCACGATCACGCGCGAGTCACGCTTTCAGTTTGACGGGTGCTGGATCTGATTGCCTTTGCGGGTTCTCGACTGCTGGCGTCGATGTGCATCCCGACCGTGTAATCACGGCAGGCTGGTGCGGTTCTGTTTCGTTGTCCAGCATCGCGCGTACCCGGCGCGGACAGCGGGAACGTGCGCTGCTGCGTACCGGTTGCCGGGTCGGCTACGCGGGTGGTGTGGGAAGCCTGGACGAGATTGAAGAAGCGGGCACGGCGACGCGCCCGCTTCGCATTGCTCAGGCCGGCTCCATCCCGTGCCCAAGCTTCGCATCATGCGCAGCGGGCGACGCAAGAAACACAATCAGCGCCCGCGCCTTTTCCTGCTGCTGCGTCGTGCCGCAGATCGCGGCGGAGAAAATCGTCGTCGATTGAATGTCGGGCGGCAACAGACCAACGACGGCAATGCCGTCCAGATGCATCAATTCGCTGAGTTGCTGGAAGCCGATATCGACCTCGCCACTCGCGACGAGCGAACCGACGGGCACACCCGGCGGCGCCTGGACAACGCGCGGCATCGAAGAATCCGCACCGATGCCCCAGCTCTCGAACAGCTTCAGCAGATACGTGCCGCTCGGCCCGGTCGAATAACCGACGGCACGCGCATTCATCACGGCGCGGCGAACGGCCGCTGCGTTGCCGATACCCGGCAGCTCAGCGCCCGCCTTGACCGCGACGGCAATGCCCGAGCGCACCAGATCCACGCGGCTATGCGGATCGACACGACGGGCGGCAGCGAGACGTTCGATGGCATCGGAGGCCAGCACCACGACGTCGTACGGCTCGCCTTCCAGCACGCGCCGCGCCGCCGCCACGCCCCCCATCGACACGACCTCGACCTGCTCGTCCGTCTCGCGCCGATACGCCTCCACGAGATCGGCCAGCAACTGGCGCGTCGCCATCGACGAAACGACTTTCAACGGCGTCGTACAAGGCGCGTTGACCATCGCCCGCGCCTCAGTCGACATAGCGCAGTCCCGCCTTTTCGAGCGGACCGCGCATGTTGTACATATCCAGGCCAAGCACGCCCGACGCCAGCTTCGCGCGCTTCTCTTCTTCAAAGGACTCGCGCGCGAGCGCTTTTTCCAGCACCTGTGCCGCCAATGCGGCCGGCACCGCGACCACGCCATCGTCATCCGCGACGATCACGTCGCCCGGATGCACCAGGCCGCCCGCGCACACCACGGGAATGTTCACCGAGCCGAGCGTCGCCTTCACCGTGCCCTTCGACGAAATCGCCTTGCTCCACACGGGAAACTGCATCCCGGTGAGCACGCGCACGTCGCGCACGCCGCCGTCGATGATCAGCGCACGCGCACCGCGCGCCTTGAAGCTCGTCGCCAGCAGATCGCCGAAGAAGCCGTCCGTGTTGTCCGTCGTGCAGGCCGCGACGACGATATCGCCGGGCTGGATCTGTTCGGCGGCGACGTGCAGCATCCAGTTGTCGCCCGGTTGCAGCAGCACCGTGACGGCCGTGCCGCCGACCTGCGCGCCCGCATAGACCGGCCGCATGTACGGCTTCAGCAGGCCGACGCGTCCCATCGCTTCGTGCACCGTCGCGCTGCCGAGCGCGCCGAGCTTCGCCGCGACGTCGCCGTCCGCGCGCCTGATGTTGCGATACACCACTCCGAGTTCGTACATGTTCACTTTCCTTGAGCTTTGAGCGCGGCATCGAGGCGTGGATATACACGCCGCGCATTGCCTTCATAAATCTTGTAGCGCTGTTCGGGATTCATATCGGCGGCTTCGACATAGCGCTTCGTATCGTCGAAATAGTGGCCCGTCTGCGGATCGATACCGCGCACCGCGCCGATCATTTCGCTGGCGAACAGGATGTTGTCGACGGGAATCACGTTCGTCAGCAGATCGATGCCCGGCTGGTGATACACGCAGGTGTCGAAGAAGATGTTGTTGAGCAGATGCTCCTGCAACGGCGGCTTCTTCATTTCCTGCGCGAGTCCGCGAAAACGTCCCCAGTGATACGGCACCGCGCCGCCGCCGTGCGGAATCACGAAGCGCAGGCTCGGGAAATCGCGGAACAGGTCCGAGCTCAGGCATTGCATGAACGCCGTCGTGTCCGCGTTCAGGTAATGCGCGCCCGTGGTGTGGAAGCAGGCGTTGCAGCTCGTGCTGACGTGCACCATCGCAGGAATGTCGTACTCGACCATCTTTTCGTAGATCGGGTACCAGTAGCGGTCGGACAGCGGCGGGCTGGTCCAGTGGCCGCCCGACGGATCGGGATTCAGATTGATCGCGACATTGCCGTACTGCTCGACGCATTTCACGAGTTCGGGAATGCAGGTGGCGATATCCACACCCGGGCTTTGCGGCAGCATCGCGGCGGGAATGAAATGCCCGGGAAAGAGCTGGCTCACGCGATAGCACAGCTCGTTGCAGATCGCGGCCCATGTGCTCGACACCTCGAAGTCGCCGATGTGATGCGCCATGAAGCTCGCGCGCGGGCTGAACACGGTCAGGTCGAGGCCGCGCTCGCGCATCAGACGCAACTGGTTCTGCTCGATCGATTCGCGCAGCTCGTCGTCGCTGATATGCAGCTCGGACGCCTTCGGCATGTCCGACGGATGGTTGATGCCAGCAATCTGGCGGTTGCGCCACGCTTCCAGCGCTTTCGGCGCAGTCGTGTAGTGGCCGTGAATGTCGATGATCATCGTTGTTCCCAATCGCTTGATGCCTGCCTGGTGCTTTGATTCAGGCGCATGCCGCCCGATTGCGGCATGCGCCCTCCAACCGCCGAGCCTAGTGCGCCGCGCTCGCGGACACGGCCGGCCCCTCAATCTGTTTGCGCTGCGTCACCTGGACGGCGATCGCCGCGAGCGTCGCCGGCACGGCCAGCATCGCGAGAATCGCGCCGAACTGCCAGCCGAGTCCGAGCAGCGCGCCGCCTACCGCCGAGCCGAAAATGCTGCCGAAGCGGCCCATGCCGAGCATCCAGCTGACACCCGTCGCACGCGCCACCGTCGGATAGCGGCCCGGCGCGTACGCGTTGAGGCCCGTCTGCGCACCGCTCATGCAGAAGCCCGCAGCGAACACCAGCAGCGCGAGCGACGACGACAGGGCGCCCATCCAGCCCAACGCGAGCACGAACACCGCACCGCCGACATACGCCGCGCTGATCACATGCGCCGGCCGCGTCTTGTCCATGATCCAGCCGACCAGCACCGCACCGATCGTGCCGCCGATCTGGAACATCGCCGTCACGTTCGCAGCCGCCGTCACCGACAGACCCGCGTCCTTGATCAGCGTCGGCAGCCAGCCCGTCAGCAGGTAAATCACGAGCAGGCCCATGAAGTACGTGATCCACAACGCGAGCGTCGTCGCGCCGTAGCCTTGCGAGAACAGCACGCCGATCGGCTTGCGCGTGGGCAGCGGCGGTTCCGTCGAGATGAACTTCTCGTCGCCCGCAAACTTCTCGCCCGTTACGCGGCCGAGCACGGCGCCGATGCGCGCAGCCGGGGCGCCGCGCACCGCGAGCAGCCGGGCCGATTCAGGCAGCAGCCAGATCTGCAGCGGGATCAGCACGAGCGGCAGCGCGCCGCCGAAGATCAGCACCGAGCGCCAGCCGTGCTCGGGAATCAGCCAGCCCGCCGCGAAGCCGATCAGCGCCGAGCCAAGATTGAAGCCCGTGAACATGATCGTGATCAGCAACGCGCGTTTGCGTTGCGGCGAATACTCCGACAACAGCGTCGTCGAGTTCGGCATTGCCGCACCCAGACCGATGCCCGTCAGAATCCGCAGCACGGCCATCGATACCGGCGACTGCGTGAAGGCCGTCATGATCGTGAACACGCCGAACAAAAACACCGACGCGATCAACACCCACTTGCGTCCGAAGCGGTCGGATGCCGGACCCGCGGCGAGCGCGCCGATCACGAGGCCTATCGGCGCGGCGCTCATCACGAGGCCGAACTGCGGACGCGAAATGCCCCAGTCGTGGATGATGGACGGCGCGACGAAGCCCATGATGGCCACGTCCATCCCGTCCGCCGTGACGGCCAGAAAGCAGAGCACCACCACTAGCCACTGATAGGCCGAAATGTGGCGTTCGTCGATGAACGCCTTGATGTCAATCGTCTTGCTCGCCGGCATCTGTAGTCTCCTTAAGTGCGGCGCGCGCCGGCTGGCAGTGCGTGCGTTTCATGTTGCATGCACGTCGCGCCAGTTACGGCAACGCAATGGGCTATCAGCCCTTGTTGATGTCCTTGGCTTTTTCCGCGTCTTCCCAATCGGCTTTGGCGGCTGTTTTCCCCGCCACCGAATAGAGCGCGCCGGGCGCGTTGCGGGTTTTCTGAAACTCTTCCAGCGTCTGCCCGCGCATCGCCGCGTAGATGTGCAGGTTCGATACGCCCGTCACCGCGCCGAGCTTTTCGAGCATGAAAAAGATCACGCCGTAATGAAGCAGGCCGCGCCAGTCGCGCCGGCGGATCAGATCGCGTTCCTGTTCGCTCAGACCGGCTGCCTCGAAACTCGCTTCCGGGTCGGCGATGAACGCCTCGCGATGGGCCGGCTCGACCATCCCGTGCAGATACTCGTTGATGCGATACGCTTTCACCGCCGTTTCGATACTGAACGGATACGTGCCTTCCAGTTTCTCGACGTTCGTGAGTTCGACGGCCATGCGTTGACGATGACGTTCGACAACGGCGGGCGGCGTGTCGCCGCCTTGCCCTTCGTAGATCGCCGTCGCAATGCCCGCCATCGACGGCAGGTAGTAGCTGCGGTGCTTGCAGACCACGTTCGCGGGCAGCGCGCCGCGCATCGTCAGCCACATGATCACTTCCGCGCCTTCGTAGCCGCCCAGTTCCGCATATTCGGCGAGGGTCATGCCCGCGAGCTGTTCGGGATCCTGCTCGAGCAGATCGAGAAAGCGGTGGTCCCACGGCGTGTTATTGAAGCCCGAACGCTCGCCGTGCACCTGATGCGAGAGACCGCCCGTCGCGACGATCGCGACATCGAGATCTTCCGGATAGCTCTCGACTGCGCGGCGCAGCGCCTGGCCGAGCTTGTAGAAGCGGCGCGCGCTCGGCACGGGCAACTGCAGCACGCCCATTTGCAGCGGCACGAGCTTCACGGGCCATTCGGGCTTGTGCGGACACAGCATCGACAGCGGCGAGAAGCAGCCGTGATCGAGCGGCTTGTTCTGGAAGAACGACATGTCGAATTCGTCCGTCATCAGCGACTTGCCGACGTGCGCGGCGAATTCGGGGTGGCCTTGAATCGAAGGCAGATCGCGCGGTCCGCCGCCTTCGTCGGCCACGTTCCATTCCTGCCCGACGCCGAGGGCGAATGCGGAGTAATGGTCGAAGAAGAACGACGTCACGTGATCGTTGTAGATCAGCAGCAGAACATCGGGACGCTTTTCCGCGAGCCAGTCCGCCAGCGGCGCGAAGTTCTCGAAAATGGGCGCCCACACAGGATCGTCCCGCTTGTTCTTGTCGAAGGCGAACCCGATGGTGGGCGTGTGTGAGGCCGCAATGCCTCCGATGATCCGTGCCATGCCAAAACTCCTTGGTACCAGTACTTTCCTGCGGACGGGCGCCTGTGCGTCCGTCCGTCTATCGTTTCTGCGGGTCGAGCATTCGCTTGACGACCAGCGCGAGCGGAACCGTGAACACGAAATGCGACATGAAGCCGCCGATGATCACGTTCGGATCGAAGTAATTCGGGTGATTGCTCGATGCAATCATGATCAGCACGTGCATCACGATCCACGCGAAGATCGCGTAGAACAGCGCGATGAACGTCGCCTCGTAACCACGCCGGCGGAAATACGGCCAGATCGCGGCGAACAGCACGCCCCAGCTGAGCGCGAACACGAAGTGGATGCCCGTGCCGAGCAAATATGCCCAGATGCCCAGCGCATCCTGCACGCCCTTGCCGAACACGAGACCTGTCGCGTTGCGCGGAATGCCCGCGAGCGGCATCAGATGCTGCGCTCCTACCCAAACCAGCGCTTCGTAAACCCAGATCAACACCGCGCCCGTCAAACCGCCCGCCAGCCCCGCGCGTATCGTGTCCTTCACGCTGTGGCGATCCGCTTCGGGATTGCCGAGATGCCGGCTCGAATCGTTGCTGCTGGTAGCAAAATGACTGCCCATGTCTCCTCCTGTGTCTTCGCATCGAACAAATGTCGTCGACAGTGGCAGCGCGCTTCCTGTCCGGTCGGCGCCACGCTGTGTGTTCGCACAGTCGACGGTGTGTATGGGATACGAAGTACAAACCCAGCTTACCTTCGCAGGAAGGCAGGGTAAATACGGAGCGAAATGGGTTTGGCATCGCCCGGACAACCGTCCGAAGCGAGACGCCGGAGGTATGAAGAAACGGGAAGCCCCGCGTGGAGAGGGTTCCACGGTATCCCGTGCGGATGCCGTTCGCCGTATCGGCTCACGGCTCGCTGGACGGGCTCATAAACAAAACAGATGGCTTAATAGCGACTCTGTGTGGGCTGCCGTGCAAACGGGCGTCAAGGCTTCCCGCATCCGGCCTGTAACGTGTCCGCGCCCGTCGTGCAGTTCGCGAATCCGGGCGGCAGGCCGCACTCGACGCCGCCGGATGCGCGGACCCGATCGACGCGATATGCATTGGGTGCGACGCCAAACTCTTTGCGAAATTCGCGCCCCATGTGAGAGGCGTCCGCGAAGCCGCAGGTCGCCGCGATCTCCGCCACGGTGCGATCCGAATCCGTCAGCAGCCACGCGGCTGTCCTCAGCCGCATGCGTCTCGCGTACGCGAGCGGCGACTCACCCGTTTGCGCCTTGAACAGGCGCTGCAAGTGCCGCACCGACATGTCGACACGCCCGGCCAGCTGCTCCAGGCTCAACGGCCGCCCGATGTGCTGCTCCATCAGATGGACCACGCGCTTCACGCGAGGATGCGTCACGGGTTTCGTGCCTGGCGGATGCGGCTGCGGCGCGCTCGCCCGCTGCGCATCCTCGACGAGGAGAATGCGCAGTGCCTTCTGCACGGTCGCGGCGTCGAGATGCCGCTGCAGAATGGCGGCGGCCACATCGATGGACGCCCGTCCGCCCGAACACGTAATTCTCCGGCGATCGATGACGAACAAACGATCCGCGACGAGCAGCGACTCGTCCGCACCCGGGAATCGCGCGATGTAGTCCCAGTAATGAAACCAGCTGACGCACACGCGATGCCCGTCCATCACGCCCGCGCGCGACAGCGCGAACACGCCGGTGCAGAGGCCCACGAGCGTCGATGAACGGTCGGCGGCGCGCCGCACGAACTGAAGCGTCGCATCGCTGGCGCCGGGCCCGGAATGCAGCAACCCGCCGATCACGACGACGTAATCGAATGCGCCCGCTTCGTCGAAGGTTTGCCACGGCTGGATCTGGATGCCGCAGCTCGCTCTGACGGGCGTCAGCGTTTCGCCGACGACCGTCCATGCGCATCGCACCGGTTTGCTGAAATCGCCCTCGTCGCTTGCGAGGCGCAACAGATCGACGAAACCGGAAAACGCCGTCAACGTGAAGTTCGGCAGCAGGACGATGCCGAACTTCACGGGCCGCGTCGTCTCGGCAGCGACGCCGGGCTTTCTCGCCGGGCCGGCGGCGCGCGCTCCTGAGCCGAATTGATCCGTCACGATGCGCATGGCGGATCACTCGTCGGCCAAAGGCGCACGCGACGTCTCGCGGCTCGCGCTCATCGCAATCAACGCGATCACGGCCGCGCCCACCAGATACCACGCGGGTGCGAGCTTGCTGCCCGTCGCACCGATCAGCCACGTCGCGACGAGCGGCGCCGTTCCTCCGAACAGCGCGTTGGCCGCATTGAAGCAGAATGCGAAGCCGCTGTAACGCACCCGCGTCGGGAAGATCTCCGACAGAAAGCAAGGCAGCGTACCGTCGTTCATCGTCAGCAACGCGCCGAACGCGATCTGTATCGCAACGATCGTCATGAAGCCCGCGCCCGCCAGCCCCTTGAAGAGCGGCACCGTCAGCACCGCGAACAGGATCGACGCGCCGATCAGCATCGACTTGCGTCCCAGCCGGTCCGACAACGCGCCCATCATGAAGACGAGGCCGATATAAGCCGCCAGCGAGATCGTCGCGGCGACGAACGACGCTGTCTCGTCCATGCCGAGTTCCGTCGACAGATAGGTCGGCATGTAGCTCAGCACCAGATAGAACGCGACGGCGTTCAGGCAGGTCACGCCGAACGCGATCACCATCTTCATCCGATGCTTGCCGAGCAGTTCGGCGATCGGCGCGCGTGCGACATGACTCTGTTGCTCGAGCGCCTTGAAACGCGGCGTGTCTTCGAGCTTCACGCGAATGTAGCGGCCGATCAGACCGAACGGCGCGGCAAGCAGAAACGGCAGACGCCAGCCGAATGAATGCAGTTGCTCGCTGCTCAGCACGGCGTGCATGACCGCGATCAGAATCGAGCCGAACAGCAGGCCCGCCGCGGTGCTGGCGGGCACGATGCTCGTATAGAAGCCGCGCCGGTTCGACGGCGCATACTCCGCGAGAAACGCCGAAGCGCCCGCGTACTCGCCGGAAGCGGAAAAGCCCTGGACCACGCGCACGAGCAGCAGCAGCACGGGCGCGAGCACACCCACCTGTGCGTACGTCGGCAACAGTGCAATCACGAAGGTCGAGGCCGACATGATCAGAATCGACAGCGACAGCGAAGCACGCCGCCCGATCTTGTCGCCGAAATGTCCCCACACGATGCCGCCAATCGGCCGCACGATGAACGAAATGGCGAACACGCCATAGGCCGCGAGCAGACCTGTGCTGCCGTCCGACTTCGGAAAGAACACGACGGCGATGATCGTCGCGAGATAGCCATACGACGCGTAATCGAACCACTCGACGAAGTTGCCGATAAAGCTCGCGCAGGCTGCGCGCCTGAGCAGTTTCGGATCGACAGCTGCATCTGCAGCTGCTCCCTTCGTCGTGTCTTCGCGCAACGCGCCAGCGGATGCGATGCCGCGCGTGACAGACTCTTCATGTACAACTCTTCGCGTATTCATTGATGCTCTCCAGACCTGATGATGATCGAACCGGCTTGAGTGCATGGTAGAAGTCCGATAACGCGGAATATTTCCTCTTTCGTCATCGCGCTCGCTGTTTTCGACATCGAGGGTATACGCCAGCGAAGCCCTGAAAACGGGCGTCAACGCAAAAAAGCCCGCTATCTCCGCTGGCGTTGAACAACGCCGGCGGAGATAGCGGGCAACCTCGGACAATACGGATCAGATCGACGTGGAATGAACGTCGCCGCGCAGGCGATCGTTAGCCGATGTCGTGAGAAACAGCGGGTGTCTGCGCGCCAGCAGGAAGTACGCAACGCCTCCCGTCAGCAGCGAGAACTCGAAACTCAGATCGCCCCAGCCGAGATAGTCACGCATCAGCGGGCTCACGTAGGTCGGCGAGTTCGAGAACACGATCGACGCAACGATGCCCAACATCCACGCGACGATGCCCGGCCAGAAAATCCCGTTCGTGTACCAGTACGCGCCGCCGCCCCACTTCATCCATTCTTCGGCGCGATAGTGCCCGCGGCGCATGAAGTAGTCGACCACCACGATCGCGGCCCAGGGCGCAGTCCAGAAGACCATGTAGTTGAGAAAGACCTGATACATGTCGAAGAACTGGCCATAGAACACGGTGACCACACGGAACGACAACGTGAACAGCGCGATGATCGCCAGCGACGTCACGCGGTTGATCGGGATGCGCAGCGCGAGCAGACCGAGACCCGCCGTGTAGCCGTTGGGCACGTTCGCCGCAATGCCGCCCAGAATGATCGCGAACAGCAAGGGCACGATGAACCACGTCGGCAGAAAGCGGCCGAGCTGACTCACGGGATCTTCGCCGAGCGAGCCGCCGAGCGCCGTTGCAAACAGCACGCCGATCACTTCGCAGAACATCAGCGCGACGAACTGTCCGCCGCCTGCCGCCAGCACGATCTTTTTCCAGCTCGTTTCCGCGGGGAAATAGCGGCTGTAGTCGGAGGCGAAATTGGCCCATCCGATCGGGTACGAAAACACGATCCCCATCGCGATCAGCCACGTGCTGAACGAGCCGCCGCCATGGTTGACCTGCGATGCGATCGCAAGGCTCGTGTGCGGCAGGACGAACGCGGCAAGTCCGGCGAACAGCACCGCGAGTATCACCGCGATCCATTTTTCGGCGGCGATGATGGTCGCGTGACCGAAGATCGCGAGCACGATCTCCGCGGCCAGGATGATCGCGAGCGACACCCACACCACTGCGTGACTATGAAAACCGCCCATTTTCAGCAGCGTTTCGAGCGCCTGGGTGGCGACGACGGAGTTGATCGAGAACCAGCTCAACGCCGATATCAGGCTGACGGCTTTCGGCAGGAACGAGCCGAGTTGCCCGAACGAGCTTCGCGACGTCATGATCCCCGACGTACCCGTTTTCGGCCCCATGATGGTCGTGAGTCCAAGCACGAAGCAGCCGAACGCATTGCCTACCAGAATCGCGAGCAACGCCTGCCACAGCGACAGCCCTTGAGACAGCGCCAGTGCGCCAGTGACCACCACCACGTAGTTCGTGTTTGCGCCTATCCACATCTTGAAGAGTTCGGCGGGCGTGCCATGCCGGTCTTCGCGAGGGATCGGGTCGATCGCGTGCTGCTCGATGCTCCACGCCTTGTCGGCGTCCACTTCATGATGCAGATGACTGCTCTGATGCGCGCTCATCGCTCTCTCCCCGTTGTCAGGTCCGCGATGCTTTCGCACGCGCTTGCCAGGCTTCGCCCAGTGCCTGCGACATACCCTCGACGCAGACGTCGAACAGCAATTTCCCTTTCTCCGCGGAGGCATGCGCGGCCGACGACAGACATCCCGATGCGGGCGTCCACTCGGGAATTGGCGGGAATACGTCGTAGGGCGGGAATGTCGCGGCAGCATGCGTCGGCACTTGCGACATGTCGACCAGATGCGGATGCAGATGCAGCATCAGCGAGGTCTCGAGCACGCCGCCATGCTCGACGGCCCAGCCCGGAAATCCGTCGGGATAAATGCGCGCGATCGTCTGCTCGGTGACGAAGTCCCAATACGACAGCATCACAACCTGCAAGTCATGAATGCCTTCCCATTTCAGCTCGCGCAGCGCGAGATCGATGCCCTCGACGGCGAACATCGAGTTCTCGAAGTGGCCGTTGATCAGGCAGATCTTGCGCGCACCGTGACGCGCGAATTCCTTGAGGATGTCCTTCACGGTCGACGACAAGGTATGACCGTCGAGACTCGTCGTGCCGCACAGATGATTGCCGCCGCCGCTCTTTTGCTGCGACTTGTATCCGTATGCGATCGCGGGCGCGACCAGCGCGTCGATGTTCTGCGCAACCGCGACGCCGATGGCCGTCGGCAGCAGCACATCGGGGTTCATCGACATATGCGGCCCGTGCTGCTCCAGCGCACCGAGCGGAATCAGCACGGGCCAGCCTCCGCCAATGCGGCGCGCGTACTCGGGCGCCGCCAGTTCTCCTATCACCACACTTTGCTTCATGGCTGTTGCCTCCTCATTACCTCGATACGTGTCTCGTTGTGCTGCATGTCGATGTCCGGCGCGGGCGCTCGTCAAAGGCCGCGATAAACCGGCAGGCGCGCGCACAGTTGCGCGACCTGTTCGCGCACGCGAGCCTCCGTCTGCGCGTCGCCGATACGGTCGAGCACATCGCAGACGAGCGATGCCGTGAGCCTCGCTTCCGTCTCGCCGAATCCGCGCGTCGTGATGGCGGGCGTGCCGATGCGAATGCCGCTCGTCACGAACGGCGACTGCGGGTCGTTCGGCACCGCGTTCTTGTTGACCGTAATGTGCGTCCGGCCAAGCGCCGCGTCCGCGTCCTTGCCCGTGATGCCCTTGTCGATGAGATCCACCAGGAACAGGTGATCGTCCGTGCCGCCCGACACCACCTTGTACCCGCGCTCGATGAATACCGCCACCATCGCGCGCGCGTTGTCCAGGGTCTGCTTCTGGTACGCGGCGAATTCCGCGCCGAGCGCTTCCTTGAACGCCACCGCCTTCGCCGCGATCACATGCATCAGCGGACCGCCTTGCGTGCCGGGGAAGACCATCGCGTTGAGTTTTTTCTCGAGCGCTTCGTTCGCGCGCGCGAGGATCAGGCCGCCGCGCGGACCGCGCAGTGTCTTGTGCGTGGTCGTCGTCACGACGTCCGCGAACGGCACGGGGTTCGGATAAAGGCCCGCGGCAACCAGGCCCGCCACGTGCGCCATATCGACGAAGAGAAGCGCGTCGATGCGATCGGCGATCTCGCGAAAGCGCGCGAAGTCGAGCACGCGCGAATACGCGGAAAAGCCCGCGACGATCATCTTCGGCCGATGTTCGAGCGCGAGGCGTTCCACCTCGTCATAGTCGATCAGTCCTGTCGCCGCGTCGACGCCGTACTGGATCGCGTTGAACACCTTACCCGAAAACGAGACTTTCGCGCCGTGCGTCAGATGTCCGCCGTGCGCGAGGCTCATGCCGAGGATGGTGTCGCCGGGCGTCAGCAGCGCCAGATAAACGGCCGCGTTCGCCTGCGATCCGCTATGCGGCTGGACATTCGCATACGCGGCGCCGAACAGCCGTCTGGCACGCTCGACAGCCAGCGACTCGACCACATCCACGTGTTCGCATCCGCCGTAATAACGCTTGCCGGGATACCCTTCCGCGTACTTGTTGGTCAGCACCGAACCCTGCGCCTCCAGCACGCGCGGGCTCGCATAGTTTTCCGACGCGATCAGCTCGATGTGATCTTCCTGCCGTTGGCGCTCGCGCAGCATCGCGTCCGACAGTTCGGGATCGAAGCCCGCGATCGTCTGTTCTTTCGAAAACATGTACCACGCCTCCTGCCACAGTGGGTCGCCTGCGGCCTTCGCCGCAGGGCTTCGTGCAAATGGCCGTCAGGCCGCGATGATGTTGTGCTCCGGCCCGTACGCGAAGCCGGTGATGTTCGTCGCGCCCTTCTCGCCGATCACGAGAATGTCGTGCTCGCGATAGCCGCCCGCGCCCGGCTGGCCTTCCGGCAGCATGATCATCGGCTCCATCGACACGACCATGTTCGGCTCCAGCACGGTGTCGATGTCTTCCCGCAGTTCGAGGCCCGCTTCGCGGCCGTAGTAGTGCGACAGCACGCCGAACGAATGGCCGTAGCCGAACGTGCGGTACTTGAGCACGCCGTACTCGGCGTAGATCTTGTTCAGTTCGTTCGCAATGTCGCCGCAGCGCGCGCCCGGCTTGATCAGCTTGAGACCTGCCTCATGCACCTCGACGTTGATCTTCCAGAGCCGCAAATGCGCGTCCGGGCAATGATCGAAGAACATCGTGCGTTCGAGCGCCGTGTAGTAGCCGGCGATCATAGAAAAGCAGTTCAGGCTCAGGATGTCGCCCTTTTGCACCTTGCGCGTCGTCACCGGGTTGTGCGCGCCGTCGGTGTTGATGCCCGACTGGAACCACGTCCATGTGTCCATCAGTTCCGAATCGGGAAAACGCCGCGCGATTTCCCGCACCATCGCCTGCGTCGACGCGAGCGCCACTTCGTGCTCGGGCACGCCTTCGTGCACGGCTGCCGCGAGCGCCGCGCCGCCCACGTCGCACACGTTCGCGCCATGCTTGATCAGTTCGATTTCTTCCGCCGACTTGATCATCCGCATGCGCATCGTCTGCGCGCTGATGTCGACGAATTCCGCGGAAGGCAGCGCTGCTTTCAGTTTAGCCAGCACTTCGACGGGGATCTGATCGAACTCGACGCCTACGCGGCCGCGATTTTCGATTTCGCCCTGCACGGCGCGGAAAAAATTGTCGCGCTGCCAGTCGGTATAGACGACGTTGTAGTCGCCCACCGTGCGCCGCCACGGCTGGCCGCCGTCGATATTCGCCGAGATCGACACGACTTTCCTGTCTGTCACGACGAGCCCGTATTTGCGGCCAAACGAGCAGTAGAGAAAGTCCGCGTAGTAGTTGATGTTGTGATACGACGTGAACAGCACGGCGTCGATATTTTCGCGCGCCATCAGGTCACGCAGTTTGCCTTGACGGTTCGCATATTCGGCATCGGAGAAGGTGTGCTTCACTTTCTTGCCGTTCTCGATCCGGATCAGGTTCTCCAGTTTCATGTGCTCGACTCCTCGGTGAAAAATCCTGTTGAAGTGAGCCTCATGTTAGGGTTCTGCCCGTTTCGAATATTTCCCGATGCGACACAGGAGTTTTTATTTTCGACATCGAGGGTTAACCACAATCCGTGGCGCACGCGCGCATGAGTGCTTGCTGAGGGATGTTCAGAGCGCCTTTTGATAGCGTCTGCGATCGGCCATCGGAGAGATATGGAACTGCGCCTTGTAGCGGGTCGAGAAGTGCGTCAGCGACGTGAAGCCGGTGCGCGCGCAGACCTCTTCGAGCGGTTTGGCCGTTCTGTAGAGGAGCTGCCGTGCACGCAGCAGACGGATTTCCAGGTACGCCTGCGCGGGCGTCTTGCCGAGCCGTTCGCTGAACCAGCGCTCGAGCTGCCGTTGCGAGACGTCGAGAAACGCCGCAATCTCCGCGACTGAAAGCGTTTCCTCGACGTTGCTTTCCATCACCTGCAGGGCTTCGTCGAGTTTCGTGTGCTCGGCGCCGATGTACTGCCGCAGCGACGTCACCTGACGCTGCTCGTGACTGCGCCGCTCGGCCACCAGCAGTTCGAGCACGCGCGCCGCCAGCGAATGGCTGCCGGGCGGCATGCCGAGCAGATGCACCATCAGATCGAGTGGCGCGACGCCGCCGCTGCACGTATAGCGGTCGCGATCGACCTCATACAGGCGGTTGGAGACGGTCAGCTTCGGAAACTGTTCCAGCAGCACGTCCTGGTCTTCCCAGTGAATCGTGCACCGATAGCCGTTCAGAAGCCCCGCTCGCGCGAGAAAATAGCTGCCCGTGTCGAGTCCGCCGAGCGCCGTTCCGCTGCGCGCCTGATAGCGCAGCCAGTCGAGCACCGCGCCGATCCCTTTGCGCGGTATCGGATTCGGACCGACCACGAACACGGCATCGAATTTCCCCGCGTCGGCCATCGACGTGTCGGGCATGACACGGATGCCGTCGCTCGAACACACGTACTCGTCGCCCGTTCCGATCAGCTGATAGTCGTAGACCTTGCGTTCGACGAGCATGTTCGCGATACGCAATGGGTCCACTGCCGTGCCCAGTGCGATCAGCGAAAAGTTGTCCAGCAACAGGAAGCCGTAGCGCGTGACGCGCAGATCGTGCACGCCCGCATCGATACGGCTCTGGGGATGTTGCTCAGATGATGACGACATGGCCGGCCGTATCGGGGGCGATAGTGGAAACCGGCATCATAGCGTTACTTCATTCGATAGCAGGGTGTCTCAGCAGAGACTGCACGAGCCATCAACGGAAGTATGCGACGAACTGGAGTATCGTCCCTGCCCCTGCGATCAACGTGAACACGGCCGCCAGCACAACACCGGCAGTTTCCCTGATCTGCTCCGAACGATCGTGCGAGACGCTGTAGGTTCTCAAGCGACCTTCGAGGACGTGTTCAACCAGATGCTCTTCGACAGCCGTTTGACGACAGTTCTTCGTGTTCATTCTGGATCAGCGCCGTAGAAGAATGAGACAACGCGATGCGTTGCGCCTTATTGTGGACGACCACAACTTCTTCGGCACCGGTCCGGAAAACTTTAGCGGTCTCGCGAGGCTGCTCGCGACATCGCAACGAGCGCGGAATTACCGATTCGATCCGTCGAAACCCACGACTTCGACCCAGTTCGCACCCTTGCCCACCGGGTACTTGCCGATCTCGCCGAGTGCGCCCGTACTCGCGTCGATGCGATACACGCTCAACGTGGGAGACAACTGGCCCACGGCGAGCAGGTATTGTCCCGTCGGATCGATGTTGAATCCGCGCGGCTGCTTTTCCGTCGGATAGGTGCCGAAACGCGTCAGCTTGCCCGTCGCGGCGTCGACCTTGTAGGCCGCCAACGTGCTCGACGTGCGCTCCGATGCATACAGAAAGCGCCCGTCCGGCGTCAGGTGGACATCGGCGCCCCACGGCTTGTCGCCCGAAAACGCAGGCGGAAGAATCGACACGGTCTGGATCGGCGTGACCGTATCCGACGCGCGATCGAACGACAGCACATGCAGCTTGCCGTCGAGCTCGTCGATCAGATACACGAACCGTTGATCGCGCGAAAACACGAAGTGACGCGGCCCCGATTTTTCCGGCAGCTTGTACGCAGGATCGCGGTCTTCCGTCAGATGCCCCGTCGAAGTATCGAATTTCAGGCGCAGCCACGCGTCCGAACCGAGCACCGACGCGAACGCATAACGGTTGTCGGCGGAAGTGCGGATCGCGTGCGCCATCGGACCCGTCTTGATGGTCTGCTGCACGTCCTTCGCGACGCCATCGGCGCCGATCGCGTTGACCGCGAGCATGTTCCCGCCGTACGAAGCCGAAAACAGATAGCGCCCTGTCGCGTCCGTCGACACATAGGCCATGCTGTCGGCGAGCGGCGCCCGGCCCAGTTCGATCAGCCGGCCGTCGAGCGGATTGATCGCGAAACTCACCACGCGATACGGCGTGGATCGCAAGCCCGCATACAGACGATGCTGATCCGGCGACAGCGCCATCGGCATGACGGTGCCATCGACAGGCACGGTTTCGACAGACGTCAGCTTGCCATTCGCCTGATCGAGCGCCAGCACGGAAATATCCTTGCTGTCGGCGTTCGACACATACACATAAGTCGACGCATGCGCCGCGAGCGATGCCGTCGCGCTGAACACGGCTGCCGCGACAATCCGAAGAGCATGCTTCGTGAACTTTGCTTTGCCTGTCATTGTTGTGGTCTCCGTTTGTTGTTTTAAAGCATGCTTCGGATCGTCGAAACGCGGCGCGTTCGCTCAGGTCACGGGCGCCGGATTGAACAGCACGAGCGCGTTGTGCAGCTTGAGCGCTTCGGCGCAGGTCTTCTTGCGTCCGCTCGCGACCTCGAGCATCAGATGGAACAATTCCCAGCCCACGTCTTCGATGGTGGCGTCGCCTGTTGCGATCGTCCCCGCGTTGACGTCGATCAGGTCGAACCAGCGGCGCGCGAGGTCCGTGCGCGTCGCCAGCTTGATGACGGGCACCTCCGCGAGGCTATACGGCGTGCCGCGGCCCGTCGTGAACACGTGCAGGTTGATGCCGGCCGCCACTTGCAGCGTGCCGCAGATGAAATCGCTCGCAGGCGTGGCCGCGTAAATCAAGCCTTTTTGCGTGGCTTTCTCGCCCGGCGAGAGCACGCCGGAAATCTGCGAATTGCCCGACTTGATGATCGAGCCCATGGCCTTTTCGACGATATTCGACAGGCCGCCTTTCTTGTTGCCAGGCGTCGTGTTGGCGCTGCGATCCGCACCGCCGCGCTTGAGGTAGCTGTCGTACCACTGCATTTCGCGGATGATGGCGGCCGCGACATCCGCATTGGCCGCGCGCGCCGTGAGCTGGCCGACGCCGTCGCGCACTTCCGTCACTTCGGAGAACATCACCGTCGCGCCTGCGCGAACCAGCAGATCCGTGGCAAAACCGACGGCCGGATTCGCCGTGAGTCCGGAGAACGCGTCGCTGCCGCCGCATTGCACGCCGATCACGAGATCCGATGCCGGACAGGTTTCGCGGCGCCGCGTGTCGAGCCGCTTCAGATGCCCTTCGGCCATCTTCATGATCGATTCGATCATCGCCTGGAAGCCGACGTGGGACTCGTCCTGCAAGGTCACGACCTCGCCGTTGCCCGTCTTCGCCGAGAGATCGCCGATATCGGCAACGTCTTCCGTGCTGGATGCCGTCGCGATCGGGATCGTGCCGGGCGGCATCAGGCGCTCGGGCTGCAGCTTCTCGCAGCCGAGGCTCACCATCATCACCTCGCCGCCGAAGTTCGGATTCAGGCTGATGTTGCGCACCGTGCGGATAGGCACCATCGCGTCGGGCGCGTCGATCGCGACGCCGCATCCGTAAGTGTGCCCGAGACTCACGACGTCATCCACGTTCGGATACTTCGGCAGCAGCTCGGCCTTGATGCGCGTCACCGCATGCTGAACCACGTCGGCCACGCATTGCACGGTGGTCGTGATCGCGAGGATGTTGCGCGTGCCGACCGAGCCGTCCGCATTGCGATAGCCCTCGAACGTGTAGCCGTCGAGCGGAGGCATGTCGGGCGCCTTGATCGTCGCGACGGGCAGGTCGTCGAGCGCGGGCGGAGTCGGCATGCGGATGACGTGCTCGTTGACCCAGCTGCCCTTCGGCAGCGCCTTCAGCGCGTAACCGATGACCACGTTGTAGCGCACGACGGCGTCGCCTTCTGCGAGATCCCGGAGCGCCACCTTGTGGCCTTGCGGCACGCGTTCGCACAACGTCAGGCCGTCGGGGAAAACGGCGCCGGCGTCCAGACCGCCGTCGTTGACGACGATCGCGACGTTGTCGTCGGGGTGCACGCGGATGTAAAGCGGTGACTGTTTCATTGCCTTCTGCTCGATCGGCTTAAAGCCAGCTATTTCGTCAAACAACTTAGGCGTCATCGTACAACATTTGGCGTGAATACGGCTACGCGTAAACCCTTAAATCCACGGAAATATGGTGATTTCATTTGATTCGAGGCCGTTGCACTTGTACGATCACTTCACTCAACACGTCTGACAACATAATTCCCGACACACGAATCATGACGACACCCCAGGAACTCAAGCAGATTGTTTCGGAAGGCCTGCTGTCCTTCCCCGTGACCGACTTCGACGCAAACGGCGATTTCCGTCCCGACACCTACGCGAAGCGGCTCGAATGGCTCGCGCCCTACGGCGCATCGGCCTTGTTCGTCGCGGGCGGCACGGGCGAGTTCTTCTCGCTCACGCATAGCGAATACTCGAACGTCGTGCGCACGGCGACGGAAGTCTGCAAAGGCAAGGTGCCGATCCTCGCGGGCGCGGGCGGCCCGACCCGCACGGCCATCGCCTTCGCGCAGGAAGCGCGGCGCAACGGCGCGAACGGCATTCTGCTGATGCCGCACTATCTGACGGAAGCGTCGCAGGAAGGCATTGCGCTGCACGCCGAACAGGTGTGCAAGTCGGTGCCCGACATGGGCGTGATCATCTATAACCGCGCCAACTCCAAACTGAATGCCGACTCGCTCGCGCAGCTGGCAGACAGGTGTCCGAACCTGATCGGCTTCAAGGACGGTGTCGGCGAAATCGAAAGCATGGTGTCGATCCGCCGCCGCCTCGGCGACCGTTTCTCCTATCTCGGCGGCCTGCCGACGGCGGAAGTCTACGCAGCGGCGTATAAGGCGCTGGGCGTGCCCGTGTATTCATCGGCCGTGTTCAACTTCATTCCGAAGACCGCGATGGAGTTCTACCGCGCGATCGCCGCTGACGATCACGCCACCACGGGCCGCCTGATCGACGAGTTCTTCCTGCCGTATCTGGCCATCCGCAACCGTCGGGCGGGCTACGCAGTGAGCATCGTGAAGGCGGGCGCGAAACTCGTAGGCCGCGATGCGGGCCCCGTGCGTGCGCCCCTCACCGATCTCACGGAAGACGAACTCGCGCAACTCGACGCGCTGATCCGCAAGCTCGGCGCGCAATAAGCGCCACGCGGAAGGAGACAGGCGAGGCGGCGCCTTTCGCGCGCCTCGCCGCCTGCAAACCGGCGCGCATTCAAGAGGAGACATCATGGCTATCAGCCGCACTGCGAACCCGGCCGACGTCGCAACCCCGACGCGCGTGCGCTACGTCATCTTGCTGCTGATCTTCGCGATCACGACGTTCAACTACGCGGACCGCGCGACGCTCTCCGTCACGGGCTCCGCGATGCGTGCCGAGTTCGGCTTCGACGCAATCCGCATGGGCTACATCTTCTCGGCCTTCAGCTGGGCGTACGTGCTCTCACAAGTGCCGGCGGGATGGCTGCTCGACCGCTTCGGCGCGCGTCGCGTGTATGCGGCGAGTATCTTCCTGTGGTCGCTCTTCACGCTGCTGCAGAGTTCGATCGGCTTACTCGGCAGCGGCGCGGCGGCCGTCGCTGCGCTGTTCGTCTTGCGCTTCGCGATGGGCGCTGCGGAAGCACCCGCCTTTCCCGCCAATGCGAAGGTCGTGGCGAGCTGGTTTCCGACGAAGGAACGCGGCACGGCATCGGCGATTTTCAACTCCGCGCAGTACTTCGCGGCCGTCATCTTCACGCCGTTGATGGCGTGGCTCACGCATGCATTCGGCTGGCATCACGTGTACATCGTGATGGGTGTCGCGGGCTTTGCGCTCGCATTCACGTGGCTGAAGGTGATGAAGAATCCCGCGCAGCATCCGAAGGTCAACCGCGCGGAACTCGAACATATCGAGCAAGGCGGCGGACTGATTCACGGACGCCAGACTCAGGTTGCCGACCCGCGCGCCAGTCTTGCGCGCTGGTCGGTGATGCAGCAGCTGCTGAGCAACCGGATGCTGCTCGGCGTCTATCTCGCGCAGTTCTGCATCAACGTGCTGACGTACTTTTTCCTCACCTGGTTCCCGATCTACCTCGTGCAGGCACGCGGCATGACGATCCTGCAAGCGGGTCTCGTCGCATCGCTGCCCGCGATCTGCGGATTTCTGGGCGGCGTGCTCGGCGGCATCGTGTCGGACTCGATGATCCGGCGCGGACATTCGCTGACCGTCGCGCGCAAGGTGCCCATCGTGGGCGGCATGCTGCTGTCGTCCTGCATCATCGGATGCAACTACGTCGGTGCGGACTGGCTCGTGGTCGCGTTGATGTCGCTCGCGTTCTTCGGCAAAGGGCTGGGCGCATTGGGATGGGCCGTCGTCGCGGATACGTCCCCGAAGGAAGCCATCGGTCTGTCGGGCTCGATCTTCAACATGTTCGGCAACATGGCAGGGATCGTCACGCCCATCGTGATCGGCTACCTGGTCGCGCAGTCGGGATCGTTCAATGGCGCGCTGGCGTTCGTCGGCATCAACGCGCTCGTGACCATCTTCAGTTATCTCGTGATCGTCAAAGATATCAGGCGAGTGGAACTGCGCCAGTAATTCGCTTCCGCCAGCAGCGAACAACGCCCGGATCTCCGGGCGTTTTTGCTTTCACATCGGCCATCGCGTCGTCCTCGTCGTCGGTGCCCCTCCGCGTCTGCCCCCCGCCCGTCATTCCGCCTGTCATCCCCGTCTCTCATCCCGTCTCTCATCCCGCGTGTCAGGGAAACTCCCGATACAGCAATTGATGACTAATAATATTATTAATTCCGCCGTATCGCTTCCGCTTCTTCCGAATTCTTCCCATCAGTCAGGATCACCGTGCACAGGTGAAGGCAGAGCTATGCACGATAAATTAATAATAATTTTCGACCTTTTATAAACGCGGGGATCACAGGAGAGACAGGTGCGCAACTTCTTCGTGCTTTCGGCAAGCGCGGTGCTTCTGGCCGCGTGCGGTGGAAACAGCGATTCATCTAACCCGACAGCGGTGGCCAACACCCAGACGCCCGCCGCGACTGCAGCATCGGCTGCCGCATCGGCCGCCGTGCAGAACGAATTCAGGCTGGCGGGATCGACGCCGCTCGGCATGCGAACCACGACACCGGCCGTCGTCATCAGCGATCCAGACAAGAATCTTCCGCCGTACACCCCACCCGCGCCGCCTGCTGCGCTCTCCACCACCACGCTCGGTTTCGGCGATTTCACGAGCTATCTGGCGCCCGGCTCCACGCAGGGCTGGGTGCCCGGCACGACGGCTTCGAGCATCACGATTCCGGCGCCCGCCACCAACGGCACTGGGGCGGGCGACAAGGCCGTCGCGCTCGGCAGCACGTATGCGACGGCATCGTACGAAGCAGACGTGACGGTCAGCAATCCCGTTGGCACGGGCCCCGCGAATGCAGGCTTCATCGTGCGCACGACCAATCCGACGGCGGGCGGCCCCGACAGCCTGACGGGCTATTACATCGGCCTCGACACGGGCTCGCACACGCTGGTCGTCGGACGCGAGAACAACAACTGGACGCAGTTCATCCAGTATCCGAACAGCACGATCACAGGCGGCAGCACGCACCATCTGAAGGTCACGACGAGCGGCACGGCCATCACCGTCGATCTCGACCAGCAACGCGTGATCAGCGCGAACGACGCGACCAACGCGCTGCCCGCCGCGTTCGCGAACGGCAGCTTCGGCGTGCGGCGCTTCGGTGTCGGCGCGACCTTCAGCAACGTGACGATCAAGACCTATCCGAAGGTCACGTCGCCGACGTTCGATTTCTCGAAAGTGGCCGGCATGGTCTATACGCCGTCGACGGCCGTCAACGCAATCGACTTCTGGCAGAACTACGATCCCGCCGTGGTCAATCGCGAACTGACGTATGCGCAGACCTACGGCATCAACACGATCGCCGTGTATCTGCACTACCTGGTGTGGGCCAACGACCGCGTCGCGTTCCTCAGCAAGTTCGAGAACCTGCTGGAAATCGCGTCGCGACACGGCATCAAGGTGTCGCCGATCTTCTACGACGACT
Organism: Paraburkholderia azotifigens; assembly: GCF_007995085.1. Lineage (GTDB taxonomy): Bacteria > Pseudomonadota > Gammaproteobacteria > Burkholderiales > Burkholderiaceae > Paraburkholderia > Paraburkholderia azotifigens. The sequence goes on along the minus strand of NZ_VOQS01000005.1, from coordinate 553,690 downwards.
GCTGGAACCCGACGCCGCAATACGGACCGCAGCCGGCTCCCGTCTGGGGCGTGCACAACAGCCAGTGGGTGCAGTCGCCGGGCACGCCCATCGAGCAGGCATACTTCCAGCCGACGGCATCGAACGCGTCGATCACCTACAAGGCGAGCCTCGCGAACTACATCACCGATTTCGTCGCGCCGCACCGTAACGACTCGCGCATCATCTTCTGGGAACCGATGAACGAGCCGGGCTGCAGCGGCAACGGCTCGCTGCAGCAGACGCGCGCGGTGCTGATGAACGATGCGCGCATCGCGATCCTGAATGCGGGCGCCACGCAGCCGATCAACTCGCCGCAGGTGCAGGAAGACGAAGGCACGTACTTCTCGGACTTCTACGCGTTCCATCCGTATGGCAATCCGTACTCGGGCCCTGTGAACGGCAGCTATGTGAACGCGCTGAACTCCGAGACGCTGCAGCGCGGCTTCACGGGCACGGCAGGACAGACGGTGTCGGGCATCGTGTCGAACTACGGCGGCAGCACGGGCTTCATCATCTGGGAGCTGATGATCGGGCGCACCAACACGCGCTTCCACTGGGGACAAGTGCCAGGTGCGCCCGCGACGGTCGAACCGGCAACGCCGTTCCAGGGAACGATCTATCCTGACGGCCATCCGTGGCAGACGTCGGAAGTTCAGGCGCTGACGGGCGGATTCGACGTGAAGCTGCCCGTGCTGAACGTCGCGTACTACAACGATCCGACCTTCAGCAGCGCCCCCGTCAAGACGTCGGTCACGCCGCTCGTCGATTTCGATCTGAACACGGAGCGCGGCACCGACTCGCCGGATGCATCGGCGGGCGTCAATGCGACGAACTATGGCATCCGCTGGACAGGTGCGATCGAAGCGTCGATGTCGGGCCTCTACACGTTCTCGATCAACAGCGATAACGTGGCCCGGCTGTGGATCAACGGCGTGCAGGTCATCAGCAAGAAGACCTCGACGCGTTCGACGACGAGCGGCATCGTGTGGCTGAATGCGAAGCAGCCTGCGTCGATCAAGGTCGAGTACGCGCACGCGACGGGCGCCGCGAACATGCATCTGTCGTGGTGGAATCCGCTGGTGCAGAGTCCTGCCGCCGTGCGGATCGTGCCTTCGAATCCGCTCGTGGCGACGAACTGAGCAAAGCGCGCGTAAATAGCTGAAGCCGGCGGCGCGTCGACGCGTCGCCGGCTTCAGCATGTTCAGGCCGGCAAATCTGCCGCTCATTCACGGCTAAGAATCGGTCCGCACAATGGCGTCCGTCAGCAGCAGAAGCGAGATGCACGCGACGGCAGCGCACCCAGCACCCCAGACTCGATTCGTCATTTGCCCCTTCCGCGACTGACCCCAGGGTAAACATTCATCGGTGCATCTAGCGCTTTTAAATGGTTGGCGTACGGAGTATATTTGCCATCACGATGATCAGTACGGATTGGAGGAAGACATCATGCAATTTCATCTCAACGGTTTCCGCGTTGGCGATCCCACGATCGAGCCGGCACTGGATAACGCGCCGCGCGTCGACATGCCCGAGACGGTCGACGTGCTCATCGTCGGAAGCGGTCCTGCGGGACTCGTGCTCGCGGCACAGCTGTCGCAGTTCCCGACGATCACGACGCGCATCGTCGAGCGTCGTGCCGGACCGTTGCTGATGGGTCAGGCGGATGGCGTCGCATGCCGGACTGTCGAGATGTTCAATGCGTTCGGGCTCAGCGACCGGTTGTTGCGCGAAGCCTATTGGGTCAATGAAACGGTGTTCTGGAGGCCCGATGCGAACGATCGCGGCGCGATCAAGCGTACCGGCCGCGTTCAGGATACCGAAACAGGCATGTCGGAGTTTCCGCATGTCATTGTCAATCAGGCTCGCGTGCAGGACTATCTGCTCGACGTGATGCGCCGATCCGCGCAACGTCTCGAACCCGACTACGATCTCGAACTCGTCGATGTGCAGCGCGACGATGACGGCGACTATCCCGTGCGCGTCACGTTGCGCCGCACCGACGCCGCGCGGCTCGACGAACAGGTAACCGTGCGTGCGCGTTATGTGGTGGGTTGCGACGGCGCACGCAGCCGGGTGCGCACGGCCATCGGCCAAACGCTGCGCGGCGATGCCGCGAATCATGCATGGGGCGTGATGGACGCGCTGGCCGTCACGGACTTTCCCGATATCCGCCTGAAGGCTGCGATTCAATCGGCCAGCAAGGGCAATCTGCTGATCATTCCGCGCGAAGGCGGCTATCTGGTGCGCTTTTACGTCGATCTCGGCGAGGTCACGCCGGAGAACCGCGACGACATCAAACAGGCCACGGTCGATCGCATCATTCAGACGGCGCAAGGCATCCTGCATCCCTATTCGCTCGATGTGAAAGAAGTCGCGTGGTTCTCCGTGTATGAAGTCGGGCAGCGTCTGACCGATCGTTTCGACGATGCCGTCGCCGCCGACGGATCGTCGCGCGAACCACGCGTGTTCATCGCGGGCGATGCGTGCCATACGCATAGCGCGAAGGCGGGCCAGGGCATGAACGTATCGATGCAGGACGGCTTCAATCTCGGCTGGAAACTCGCCGCCGTGCTGCAGGGACGCAGTGGCATCGATCTGTTGCGCACGTACTCCGACGAGCGTCAGCCCATTGCGCAGGAGTTGATCGACTTCGACAAGGAGTGGTCCGCGATGATGGCCGCGCCGCCGAAAGATCCCTTGCATCCGGAAGCAGGCGGCGTCGATCCCGCCGAACTTCAGGCGTATTTCGTGCGCGCGGGCCGCTATACGGCAGGCGTCGCAACGCGCTACCGCCCAGCCATGCTGACGGGCGAAGCGACGCACCAGGCGCTCGCCAAGGGCTTCTCAATCGGCACGCGCTTTCACTCGGCGCCCGTCGTGCGGCTCGCGGATGCGAAGCCAGTCCACCTCGGGCATGCAGCACGTGCGGACGGTTGCTGGCGGCTCTACGCGTTCGCGGACGCGAATCGAAGCGCGCTCGATGCGCTCTGCGAACATCTCGTCACATCGCCCGATTCGATCCTGCGCCTCGTCACGCCGCAAGGCGCCGATATCGACAGCGTGCTCGACCTGCGCGCCGTGCTTCAGCAGCCTCATCGCGAAGTGCGGCTCGACAGCCTGCCCGCGCTTTTGCTTCCGCGCAAGGGGCAACACGGACTCATCGACTACGAGAAAGCATTTACGTGCGATGCCGCGGCTGATATCTTCGACGAACGCGGCATCGATCGCGAACGGGGCGCGCTCGTCGTGGTCCGTCCGGATCAGTATGTCGCGCATGTTCTTCCACTCGATGCATATGCCGAACTGAACGCCTTCTTCCGGCCGATATTCCGCATGCACTAACCATTCGAACATTGCGAAATTGCCGAACAAACACGACACTCCCGAAGCGCTTTCGAAATTCACGGGCAGCCTCGTGCGCCGCGCCCAACAGCGCCACGTAGCCGTCTGGCTCAGCGAAGTGTCTGCGGACATCACGAGCGTGCAATACGCGGCGCTCGAGATCCTGCAGCAGACGCCCGGCATCAATCAGCGGCAGCTCGGCGATGAACTCGATGTGGACCGTTCGACCATCGCCGATCTCACCGCGCGCATGGTTCGCAACGGTCTGGTCGAGCGCTCCGACGCCCCCGGCGACAAGCGCAGTTATGTGCTGTTTCTCACGGCCGCGGGCAAGAAGCAGCTTGCGGTCCTGCGCCCGCGTGTCGAGGAAGTCGAGCGCATTCTCACCGCAAAGCTGACGCCGCGCGAGTCCGTGGAGCTGAAGCGTCTGTTGGCGGCATTGCTGGCGTAGCGGGCAGAGTCGTGTCCACGCGCGAGATGTGATTCATCGCATCGAATTCGCGGCAAGCAGTTGCAGATGCCGCGTTTCCGTTTCGTCGTCCGCGGGGAACATGCACTCCATGCGCAACTCCTGCGCCGCCACGTTTTGCGGTGCGCCCACCGTCGTCACCATCGAGAAGTAGCGAAGCACCGTCCCCTCGCTGACGAAGTTCAGCGGAATCACGGGCATCGTCGGCGCGCTGGAAGTGACTTGATGCGTCTTCCAGTCGCGCGGTACGTCGGGATAGGCAAGCAGTTCATCGAGCAGATGCTGCGTCGTATCGTCGACCACATGCCCGACGGATTCGCGATGCACCCGCTGCAACAGGCTGCGCGCAACGCTATCCCAATCCGCCACGAAAGGACGCATGCCCTGCGGATCGAACATCAGGTGCAGCATGTTGCGCGGACCTTCGCGCGCCGCCATATCGACGAAATGACGGAAGAAACGCGGCGCGGCGTCGTTGGTCATCAGCACGTTCCAGTGGCGATCCATGACGATCGCGGGAAACGGTTCATGCTGCCGCACCACACGTTCGAGTGCACGAACCACGCTGTGCATTTCCTGCGCATTCCACGGCGCCTCCGAATACATCGGCGCATAGCCTGCGGCGAGCAGTAAGGCGTTGCGCTCGCGAAGCGGCACGTCGAGCGTTTGTGCGAGTATCAGCAGCGTGTCCCGGCCCGGCACGCTGCGTCCGCTTTCGATAAAGCTGATCTGCCGCTGGGAAATACCAGCCTCCAGCGACAGATCGAGCTGACTCACACCTCGCACATCGCGCCAATAGCGCAACAGGTTTCCGAGTTCGCCCGGCGGCATGTCAGCGTTCATCACATTTCCCCGATTCGAGACGCAGCAACATATAACGTAGTTGAATCAGGCTGCGGGCGCACGCCAGACGAACTCTTCGAACTGCCCTTCGAGCGCGGGCTGCGTGACGCTTGCCGTGTAGTTCGTGATCGCGGAGGCCGCCACGACGGCGACGACTTCGAGCAATTGCCCGGCACTGAACCCTGCTTCGAAAAAGCGCTGCTGGTCGGCGTCAGTGAGGCGCCCGCGCTTGTCGATCAGCGTGCGCGCGACCAGCGAAAGCGCGGCCAGTCCCGCGTCACGCGGCAACACGCGTTGCCGGATGGCGTCGACATCGGCGGGTGGAACGCCTTGCTTCAACGCAAGCGCCGTATGGAACGCGACGGGCCACTCGCTGGCATTCGTGACGGCATTGGTCAGCAGCAGCGTCTGGATCTGCGGCTCCGTGAGGCTGCTCGCATGCACGCGTTCGAACAACCCGATGAAGCCGTTGATCAGCACAGGCGAAGCGGCCATCTTCGCCGCGATGTTCGGAATCAGGCCGAACGTGCGTTGCAGTTGTTCGAGAACGGGCTTCGATTGCTCGGGTGCGGACTCGATCGTATGAACGGGATAGCGGGACATGATGCCTCTCCTTGGTAGTGAGCGCCGCCAGGACTGGTAGCGCGACAGCCAGAGAGTAAGCGCGCCCAGGAGACGCGCCAATTACATCGCATGTAATCACTCTGCCGCGTCCAGCCTCGCGAATTCGCGCGCACGGTACGACGTTTGCGCGCTGTCGAGCAGCCGATGCATCCGCACTGCATCGGCGAATGTGGGCGCCGTGTGCGTGCCGTTCGCCACGTCGTGCGCATAGGCCCAATACAACTCGGCAAGTTCCATCACCGCCGAAGGCAGCGGCGAATCCGGCAGCCGCCGATACGGGTCAGGAACATCGAGCCGTTCGAGCGCCAGCTTGTCGCCATGCGCGCCGAAGATTTCATAATCGTCGCCCACGTCGCCGAATGCCGACGCGTTCGTGATGCGCAAGTCGCCCTCCGTCCCCGTGATATCGATCTGCACACCCGAGCCGTTGCGCTTGCCGCCTTCGATATGCACCGACACGACCGCACTGCCGTCCAGCATCCCTGCGAGCACCAGTTGATCGGGCGTCGAGGTCGGCATCGAGACGCCCGTTTCCCTGATCGTCACGGATGGGAACTGGTTCGGCGTGAGCGCGGCGATCGATACGGGCCAGCCGGTGCCCGAAAACAGCATGTCGAGAAAGTGGCCGCCGTAGATCGATACCACCGACGAAAAATTCTCCGGCGGCACGGTCCATTCGAGCGCACGCGTGCGCGTCGCCTGAAAGTAATTCATGCTCACATGCATGCGCACGGAACGCAGTTCGCCGACGTAGCCCTGCGCGATCAGATCGCGCACGTAACGGTTGTGCGGCGCGTGGCGGCGCTGCAAACCGACCACGTGACGCACGCCGTGCGTTTCGGCAAGCCGCAACAGTTCTTCCGATCCGGCGAGCGTCGTCGTCAACGGCCACTCGCAGTACACGTGCTTGCCCGCCGCGATCACGCGCTTCACCGTTTGCGCATGTTGAGGCGCCGTGTTCAGCACGAGCACGAGATCGATATCGTGGCTTTCGATGAGTTCATCCATCGACGCCGCCACGCGTCCAATGCGGTATTCGCGCGCGGCTGCTTCGGCGGCTTCACGGCGACGGCTATAGACAGCCTGCAACGTGTATTGCGGCAACAGATCGAGCACGCGCAGATGACCATGCTTTGCCCAGTTGCCCACGCCGATCACGCCCACGCGCAACGGCGAACCTTGTGATGCTTCCATGATGTTCGATTCTCCAGTGAATGACAGACGTAGGTATCAAACCGGCCGCCCCGTCCAGCTTTGCAGTGCAATCGCCGGCAGGCGGATGGTGTCGTTCGTCCGCACATAGGTGTTGGGTTCGCCGCGCCCGATCAGGCGCAGCTTGCGGGCGTCGATATAAGCCTTCTGCGCATCGATGACGGCGGCATCGACGATATGCATCGTCAGCACTTCGCCCAGTACGAGCGAGCGCGACGGGCCAAGCTCAACGATGTCGAACAGCCTGCATTCGAACGAAACAGGACTATGCGCAATGCGCGGCGTACGGATCCGCGTCGACGGCGCGGCCACCAGACCTGCTTCGATGAATTCGCTGCGATCCGGCGGGAAGTCGATTGCGGTGACGTTCATGTCGTCGAGATTCGACTCGCCGACGAGATTCACGACGAACTCCCGCTCCCGCCTCACGTTCTCGCCCGTATCCTTGCGATCCGTAGCCGAGCGATGCAGGATGCTGAAGCCCAGCACGGGCGGATCTTCGCCGAACGCATTGAAGAACGAGAACGGCGCGGCGTTCAGCTCGCCGTGCTCGCCCAGCGTCGACACCCACGCGATCGGGCGCGGCGTGATAGCGGCGCCGAGCAGCTTGTAGCGTTGCTTCGCGTCGATTGCTTCGAAGTCGAATTCCACCTTTCCCTCTTCATCAACCAGGGGCGCGAGCATCACACCGACACCACGATACGGCCAGAATGCTCGTTGCGTTCGAGTAGCGCATGCGCCTGCGCCATTTGCCCGAATTCGAAGCGATGCGCGATCACGGTCTTGAGCGCGCCGGACTGCAAGCCGTCGAACACGAACGCTGCGGCAGCTGCCTGGCGTTGCGCGTCGGTGGTGGTCGCGAAGAGGTTGTAGCCGTGCACGGTGATGCGTTTCGCGAGCAGCGGCAGCACCGGCAACACGGTGTCGTCGGGACTCAATGCGCCGTATAGCAGGATCGTGCCGCCCGGCCGCAACGCATCGATCAGACGCGCGAAATCCTTGCCGCCGACAGGATCGAACGCGAGGTCCGCACCACGTCCGTCCGTGATGCACTGCACCGCTTCGACGAGGTCTTCTTCGCCGGTGACGATCACGTGATCGGCGCCGAGCGCGACGAGCGCATCGCGCTTCTCGCGTGTTCGCGTAAGCGCCACAGCAGTCGCGCCGAGACGCTTCGCGACCTGAATCGCGCCGATGCCCACGCCGCTCGATGCCGCAGGAATCAGCACGACATCGCCCGGTTTGAGGCGCTCGTTTTCCGCGAATGCCGCATAGGGCGTCACGAACACATTCCAGATCGCCACCGCATCTTCGTGCGACAGCCACGCAGGGCTCTTCACGACGGCATGCGCAGGCGCCAGCACGAGCTCGCCGTACACGCCGTAGTCGTTCATCGAAAACGACGGCACCGTGCTGACGGCATCGCCGACGGCCACATGCGTCACGTTCGCGCCAACGGCCTCGACCACACCGGACGCTTCATAACCTATGCGCGCCGGCAACTTAGCGGGCTCGACATACTCGCCGCGCCGCCACATCGATTCCGCGCGATTCAGTCCAATCGCCTTCACGCGGATGCGCACTTCACTGGCGGCAGGTTCGGGTGAGCCCGCTTCGATGTACTCGAAGACTTCGGGTCCGCCGTGCCGCGCAAACGTAATCACTTTCGCCATGATGCATTCCTTTGGTCGTATCTATCGGACGCGCATTGCCTGCTGCGATGCGCGTTGAGGTGGCCCGGATTATGGAAATGCCTTCACGGCGGATAAACACGGCTCAAAAGACATCAGTGTTCCGCCAACACAAACAATCGCCGAACGCCGCGTGCAGCGGGCTTCACGCGATTGCGGACGCGCACGTCCGCAGTGACCGAACCCGCGGGCGGTTTTTCCGGCGCGGCGCCGCGTCTACATTTGCGTCAAGCGTCGCCCGACAGCGGGCAATACGCAGCAGCTTCCCGAATCACTGAATTGTGGAGATAGACATGTCCAAACTGTTCTCGAAGGTCGCAGTCGGCCCGTACGAAATTGCTCATCGCGTGGTCCTTGCCCCGCTCACCCGCATGCGTGCAGAGAGCGGCGCACGCCCCGGCGCGCTGATGGCCGACTACTATGCGCAGCGCACGTCGGCGGGCGCGCTGCTGATCGGCGAAGCCACCATTGCCGCACCGGACGGCAACGGTTATCTCGGCGCGCCCGGTCTGTACGACGACAGCCAGATCGCCGGCTGGAAAGCCGTGACGGATGCGGTGCACGCGAAAGGCGGCAAGATCTTCCTTCAGCTGTATCACGCAGGCCGGCAGTCGAACGCACAGTTGCAGCCGGATGGCGGCCGCCCTGTCGGACCGTCGGAAATCCCGCACGGCGGCGTTGCATACACAGAAGCGGGCTGGGTGCCCAACACGCCGAACCGCGCGCTCGAAACAGCGGAAATCGCGCGCATCGTCGAGAGCTTCCGCACGGCCGCCGGGCGCGGCGTGAAGGCGGGTTTTGACGGCGTCGAACTGCATGCCGCCAACGGCTATCTGTTCGACCAGTTCCTTCAGGACAGCAGCAACCGGCGCACGGACGAATACGGCGGTTCGATCGCCAACCGCGCGCGCCTGCTGCTCGACACCACGCGCGCCGTGATCTCCGTCTGGGGCGCCGACAAGGTTGCCGTCCGACTCGGACCGAGCGGCTCCTGGGGCGACATGTCCGACAGCAATCCTGAAGCACTGTTCACGTACGTGGCCGCGGAACTGGACACGCTCGGCATCGCGTATCTGCATCTGATCGAGCCGCGCATCGCGGGCAACGTCGAAGATGACGCGCGCGACCAGACCCCTGTCGCCGCGAAATCGCTGCGCGCGCATTTTCATGGTCCGATCATCGCGGCGGGCGGCTTCGACGGCGACAGCGCCGAGGCGATCCTGCAAAGCGGCGACGCCGATCTCGTCGCCTTCGGACGGCATTTCATCGCGAACCCGGACCTGCCGGAACGACTGCGCAATCGTCTGCCGTTGAACAAGTACGATCGCGCGACCTTCTTCGGCGGCACGGAAATCGGCTATACCGACTATCCGTCGCACGACGAGGATGCCGTCACGGCTTGAGCGCGACGAAGTCGCCACGCTCCGAACCCTTCTTTTACGCAATGCGGCCAGTCCGCGCGATGCACGATGCTCGCGCGGACGGCTGCGCGTCTGCTGGAATTTTCAACTATGGACCTCGATCAGCCCGCATCGATTGCCGATGCGCCCACGTCTGTTTCTTCCGCCGCCGGCAAACGGCGCTGGCTCGCCGTGCTGTCGATCGCGCTCGGCTCGTTCGCGTTCGTGACGACGGAATATCTGCCCGTCGGCGTGCTGCCGAAGATTGCCGCCGACCTCAGTGTCACGCCGGGCACGGCGGGCCTGATGACCACCACGCCCGGACTCATCGCGGCGCTCTCCGCACCGTTGCTGCTGCTCGCGGCGGGCCGTCTGAACCGGCGGTCGATCCTGCTGTTGCTCTCTGTCGCGCTGGTCGCCTCGAACCTCGTCGCCGCGCTCGCAACCAGCTTCATGGCGATGCTGATCGGCCGCGCGCTGCTCGGCATCAGCCTCGGCGGATTCTGGACCGTCGCGCTCGACGTCTCCGGACAGATCGTCACCGAAGACGAAAGCGCAAAGGCCAGCGCGACGATCTTCATGGGCATCACGCTCGCGACGGTGATCGGCGTGCCGCTCGGCACGTTCATCGCGGAACTGTCGTCGTGGCGCGTCTCGTTCTTCGCCACGTCCGCACTCGCGCTCGCTGCGTTACTGCTGCAAGCGACGCTGCTGCCCGATCTGCCGCCGCGCGCCGCCGCGCGTCTCGCCGACTTCAGCCGCATGCTCACACGCTGGACCGTCGTGCGCAGCCTGCTGCTCGTTGCGCTGCTGTTCGGCGCTCACTTCAGTGCATATACATACATCGCGCCGTTTCTCGAAGACAATGCCGTGCTCAGCGCGACGTGGGTGACGGCGCTGCTGCTCGGCTTCGGCGTTGTCGGGTTCATGTCCAATTTCGTCGCGTCGGCGTTCGTCACCTCGCACCCGCGGCTCTCGTTGTCCGTGATGACGGCGCTCGTGATGGCATCGCTGGTCGCGCTGCCCATGTTCGCGCATACGCATGGCGCCGTCGTCGCGGGCGTGCTCGCGTGGGGCATCGCTTATGGCGCGATTCCCTTGTGCCTGAGCGTATGGATGCAGCTGACCTCGCCGGATCGTCCCGAAGCGGCTTCGGCATTGTTCGTCAGCGCCGTGCAGATGGCCATCGCGGCGGGGTCGCTGGCGGGCGGCGTGGTCGTCGATCATGCGGGCGCGACGGGCGCGATGCATCTCGGCGTGCTGCTGTCGGTATTGGGACTCGCGGTGCTCGGATCGTTTGCGACGACGGGCCGCACGCTGGCAGCCGTGCTCGCGCAGTGATTTGCCCGCCGTGGCCGCAAGCGATTCAGCGTCCCTGCGCGCTGGCATGTCACGCCTCCGTGCTACGATGTTCTGCGCTCACCGTGCCGAGGAGACGAACATGCCAGCCCATGACTTCAGCGAGTTTTCGTGGGACGAACAGGAAGACGTCAAGGCCGTCCTTGCGAGCCGTGGACTCGCGCTGGGCGAGTTCAGGATCACGGACACCGCTGATTCGCCGAAGGACGGAAAAAACGGAGCGATCCGGCAGATCTCCGTCACCCGTCTCTCCAACGGCAAGGCGGCGACCTACGACACCGATCATTTCGCTCCGTGGCTCACCGACTTCGACGAGGCGCTGGCAGCAGGATACTTCGACGACTGACCGGCTAATCCATCAGGCAAGGCTCGCCAGCCGGAAGCGGCCCGCCGCCGCCTTCAGCAAGTCGGTCTGTTCCTTCAGCGAGGCAGCCGCTGCCGCCGCCTCTTCGACGAGCGCGGCATTCTGCTGCGACATCTCATCCATCTGCGAGACGGCACGATTCACTTCCTCGATGCCGTCGCTCTGCTCGGCGGACGCCGTCGCGATCTCGTTCATGATCGACGACACGCGGCTCACGGCCGAGCGCACTTCGCCGATGGTTTGCCCAGCCTGTCCGACGAGCCGCGAGCCATCATCGACGCGTGCCGTCGATGCATCGATCAATGCCTTGATTTCTTTTGCCGCGCTCGCCGAGCGCTGCGCAAGCGTCCGCACCTCGCCCGCGACCACGGCGAAACCGCGGCCTTCCTCGCCGGCGCGCGCGGCCTCGACGGCGGCATTGAGCGCGAGAATGTTCGTCTGGAACGCAATGCCCTCGATCACGGCGATGATCTCGTTCATCCGCCTCGCGCCGTCATGAATGTCCCGCATCGCGACGATGACCTGACTCACGACATCGGCGCCCGCGCCCGCTGTCGCGTTCGTCTCTTCGGCAAGCTCGCGCGCGGTCCGTGCGTTCTCGGCATTCTGCGAGACAGCGCTCGTAAGTTGTTCCATGCTCGCCGCAGTTTCCTCGACGGACGCCGCCTGCGCCTCCGTACGCGCCGACAGATCCGCATTGCCGGCCGAAATCTGCTGCGTCGCGGCCGCGATCGAATCGCTGCCGCGCGCGATCTGCTCGATCATCGATGCGACGCCTTCCTGCATCTGTCCGACGCTTTTCACGAGACGCCCCATTTCGTCGTCCGTTTCGAAACGCAATTGCTGCGACATGTCGCCCCGTGCGATACGTTCGACGTGCTGCACGGTCATTTCGATCGGACGCGCGATCGCGCGAAGCAGCGAGAATCCGCACGTAACGCAGGCCACCAGACCGACCACGATCGCGATGACCGTCACCGTGAACAGCGTGTCGTAACGGTCCTGCGCAGCCTGGTAGCGCTCGGCGCCCTGCGTGGTGCGGAACTTGTCGAGCGCCGCCGTCTTCTGTGTCAGCGACGCTGCGAGCGGCGGCATGTCCACCATCGCGATATGGTCGGCACGCGTGTGATCGCCGTGACGCATCGCGTCCACCATCGGCTCGAGCGCGCCATGCAGCATCGCTGCGCGCGCGTCGGCGACGGCCTTCGACAACGCCGCCTCGGCGTCGGACGCGGGCAGTGCGCGGTACTCCTTCCACGCCGCATCGGACACGGCGAGATAGTTGAGCGCCTTGTCGATCAGCGCACCCGTGTCCGGTGCTTCGGGATGCAGCAGCACGCGGTCGAGCGTGGTGCGCACGACCGTCAGGTTGAGGTTCGACTTGCCCAGCGAGGTCGCCGCCGCCACATCGCTCGTATAGGCCTGCGCAACCGCACTATTCGCCCCCCGCATGCCCGTGATGCCCAGCACGCCGCTGACCATCAGAAGCAGGCCGAGCAGCGTCAAGGTGGCAAGGAGACGGAACTTGATCGTGAGTTTCATGCTGGTTTCATTGATACAAAAGGACCAATCCCTGTTATCGGCACCGATCTGCAGGAACTTCACTTTTCCTTCGATCTACCCGGCCCTGTTTTTTGACTGGCCTCAATGCGCGTTCGAACCCACAGCCGGTTCGATCGACGGCTGCGTGTGGGGCTCGCGCACCTCATACTCCGCCGTGCTTTCGCGATTCAACACGGCACGCGCCCGCTGCATATCGAGCTGGCCTTCCCACCGCGCGACGACCACGGTCGCGACGCCATTGCCGATCAGGTTCGTGACGGCCCGCGCCTCGTTGAGAAAACGGTCGACGCCCAGCAGCAGCACGAGACCTTCGACGGGAATCTTGTGCATCGACGCGAGCGTCGCGGCCAATGCGACGAAGCCCGCGCCCGCCACGCCCGCCGAGCCCTTGGACGTCAGCAGCAGCACGCCGAGCACGAGCAGCTGGTCCCAGATCGAGAGATGCACGTTCATCGCCTGTGCGATGAAGAGGGCTGCCATCGTCAGATAGATCGCCGTGCCGTCGGCATTGAACGTGTAGCCCGTCGGCAGCACCATGCCGACCACGGGACGCGAGCAGCCCAGCTTCTCCATCTTGATCAGCATCTGCGGCAACACCGCTTCCGTCGACGCCGTGCCGAGCGTAATCAGAATTTCGTCGCGGATATAGCGGAGATATTTCCACAGCGACAGCCCGCACATCTTCATGACGAGACCGAGCACGATCACCACGAAGAAGATCGACGTGAGATACAGGCACACCATCAGCTCGCCGAACGACGCCAGCGTGCCTATGCCGTATTTGCCGATCGTGAACGCCATGCCGCCGAACGCACCGATGGGCGCGACATACATGACGATCCGCACCACGCCGAACATGCCTTGCAGGAACATGTCGAGCATGTCGACGAACGGCGCGGTGCGCGGCCCCAGTCTGGCGAGAGAAATGGCGAGCAGCACCGAGAAGAAAATGATGGGCAGCATGTCGCCGTTCGCGAATGCGCCGACGATGCTATTCGGCACGATGCTCATGAAGAAGTCGAGCATGCCATGCTGCTTCGCCGCGTGCGTGTAGGTCGTGATGGCTGCACTGTCGATGTGCGCAGGGTCGATGTTCATCCCGCTGCCAGGCTTGATCACATTCACGACGACCATGCCCGCCACGAGCGCGATCGTCGATGCGACTTCGAAGTAGAGCACCGCCTTGACGCCGACCCGCCCTGCTTCGTGGAGATCGTTCATCCGCGCAATGCCGACGACTACCGACGCGAAGATGATCGGCGCCAGCAGCATCCGGATCAGCTTGATGAACAGATCGCCGAGCGGCTTCATCTGCGAGCCGACGTCCGGATAGAAGTGCCCAACCAGAATGCCCGCCACGATCCCGATGAGCACCTGCACGTAAAGCTTCGAAACGGCTTTCCTGATCTTTGATACCAGCATGTCTGTCTCCTGCATGGTCTCTACTGACGAAACAGTGCGAGCGTCCGCCGCCCGACATGCCGAGGCGGCGGATACAGGCCGGCTTTCGCCTGCGTTGCCTGGTTTTGTTATGAAGGCCGGCGCCGGCTATCCCTGCCGGCGCCCTGCTGCGAGCGGCGTTATGCCGACAGCTTCTGCATTTCGACGATGAGGTCGGACTTGCCCTCGAAGCCGATACCGGGCAGATCCGGCATGGTGATGTAGCCGTTCTCGACGCGTACGCCGTCGGGAAAACCGCCGTACGGCTGGAACAGATCCGGATACGATTCGTTGCCGCCAAGGCCCAGACCCGCCGCGATGTTCAGCGACATCTGATGCCCGCCGTGCGGAATGCAGCGGCTTGCTGACCAGCCGTGCTGATGCAGCATGTCGAGCGTGCGCAGATACTCGACGAGGCCATAGCTCAGCGCGCAATCGAACTGCAGCCAGTCGCGGTCGGGACGCATGCCGCCGTAGCGGATCAGGTTACGGGCGTCCTGCATCGAGAAAAGATCTTCGCCCGTGGCCATCGGCTTCTCATAGTAGTTGCGCAGTGCCGCCTGCAATTCGAAGTCGAGCGGATCGCCCGGCTCTTCGTACCAGAACAGGTCGTATTGCGAGAGCGCCTTCGCGTACTGGATCGCGGTGTCGAGATCGAAACGGCCGTTGGCGTCGACGGCGAGCTTCTGACCGTCCTGCAGCACGCTCAGAATCGAGTCGATGCGACGCAGGTCTTCATCGAGCGACGCGCCGCCAATCTTTTTCTTCACGACCGTATAACCCCGGTCGATATAGCTACGCATCTCGTCCTTCAGCTTGCCGTGATCCTGGCCCGGGTAGTAGTAACCGCCCGCTGCGTAGACGAAGATCTTGCGGTCCGGCTGGCCGTTACCGTAACGGTCCGCCAGCAGCTGAAACAGCGGCTTGCCTTCGATCTTCGCCACGGCGTCCCATATGGCCATGTCGATCGTGCCGATCGCGACGGAACGCTCGCCGTGACCGCCTGGCTTCTCGTTCGTGAACATGGTCGCCCAGATCTTGTGGGGATCGAGATTGTCGCCGGCATCGTTGACGAGCGAGGCAGGGTCAGCTTCGAGCAGCCGGGGAATGAAGCGCTCACGCATCAGCTTGCCCTGGCCATAGCGGCCATTCGAATTGAAGCCGTATCCGACCACCGGCTTGCCGTCGCGAATGACGTCCGTCATCACGGCCACCAGACTCAGCGTCATCTTGCTGAAGTCGATGTACGCGTTGCGGATCGGGGAACTGATGGGAACGGTCTTTTCGCGGATTTCAACGATTCTCACGGCACTGTCTCCTGACTTTTGAACAGTTATTGCGCCACGCCGGCTGCAATTCTGGACGTAGCTTAGCCGCGAAAGAGCCTGCTACACTTCACCAGGATTCATTTCATCTTTCACTAAAAGTGAATACCGATTCATGAATACCGATACCGCCTCCGACTTCGAGTTTTTCATTCTGCTTGCGAAGCTCAAGAGCATGTCGGGCGCGGCCCGCGCGCTCGACCTCACGCCGCCTGCCGCGACCAAACGGCTCGGCATCATCGAGAAACGGCTCGGCGCGCGCCTCGTCAACCGGACGACGCGAAGCGTCAGTCTCACGCCGGAGGGAGAAACGTATCTGCGCTACGCGAGCCAGATAGTCGGACAGGTTCGTGAAATGGAAGAGGCGATCTCGGGAGCGAAGCGCGACCCGCAGGGCTTGCTGCGCATCAACGCGACGCTCGGTTTTGGCAGAACCACGATCGCGCCGCTCGTGTCGGACTTCGCGAGACGCTTTCCGAATGTCGAGGTTCAGTTCGAAGTGACGGACCGGCCCGTCGATCTGATAGAAGGCGCGTTCGACATGGCGATCCGCTTCGGCGAACTACCCGGCAGCCGTCTGAGCGCACGGCGCATCATGAGCAATCGCCGCTTTCTGTGCGCATCGCCGAAGTATCTGGAACGCTTCGGAACGCCTGAGCGCGTGGAGGATTTGCAGCAGCACCGCTGCATCATTCATCGGCAGAACGACGACGCGTATGGCGTGTGGCGCTACATCGTCAACGATCACATCGAGGCGATCAAGGTCAAGGGCGCACTGTCCAGCAACGACGGCGACATCGTGCTTCGCTGGGCGCTCGACGGTCACGGCATCCTGATCCGTTCCGAATGGGATCTCGCGAAGTACGTGCAGAGCGGACGCCTCAAGCTGGTGCTGCCCAATACCGTGCTGCCGTCAGCCGACCTGTTCGTCTATTACTCGCGGCAGCGCAATCAGACGGCTCGCGCGCGGGCTTTTATCGATTTCCTGGTCGATCGTTTCCAGGCGCCCTTCACACCCGTCGATACGGCCATCGACACGCGCGAGCGCAAAAAACGCGTTGCGCGCAAATGAAGGCTACGGGCTCAGGGCAGCGGCACGCGCCACTTCAGCAGAACCTCGGTGTCCGTTTCCATCGCGACGACGAACCCGTGCTTGATGAACAAACGCACGGCGGGATTTGCCCTTTCGAGTATCGCCGAGACGTTGACTCTCGCCAGTTGCGCTTCGTCCTGCACGGCGGTCAGCAGCAGACTGCCGAAGCCTTTGCCCCGATGATCGAGATCGATATGTAGCGCTCTGAGCCGCCATTCCCTGGGGCGCCGATCGATGTCCAGAACGCCGATGGGCACGTCGTCGGCACACGCGAGCATGGCTTTGGCCAGTTGCGTGTCCCGTTGACCGAACTGCATGACGTCGCCAGGCAGCTCGTAGCCTTGCGCCTGCAAGGCCGTCGACTGCTTCAATATCCTCAGCAGGATCGGCGCATCGCCGGGCTCGCACGGACGCAGCTTCAGACTGACGAAATTCGTGGACTGCATGCGTTTTCGCGACGATGGAGACAATGCTTCATCGTAACTTCTGGAGCGACGTGCAAGTGCGTACGAAAGCCATCCGTTTCGTACGTTCGGCGTGCGGGAACGTCGGGCATCGCCGTCACATGCCTGTAGTTAAGGCGGTTACGGCGGTGGTGGGAGTCCCCTGGCGAGCGCGCCTTGCGCTGTCGCGCGACAATCGCACGATGGTCATCTCGAACGGAAGCGCAGCCGCGCGCGCATCCTCGCATGTCGTGCAACGTGGCGGCCAGCGCCGCCCGTTGATGCGCGGCATGCACGCCGCATGCGACTCACAGCGCTCCTCACACGCCACCCACATTGGAGGCCCACATGCTCACCCAGCGTACGAAGGATATCGTCAAGGCAACGGCTCCCATCCTCGCCGAACACGGATACCCCATCATCCAGCGGTTCTACACGCGATTGTTCGAAGCACACCCTGAACTGAAAAACACCTTCAACATGGCGCATCAGGAGCAAGGCCAGCAGCAGCAGGCGCTGGCGCGCGCGGTGTACGCCTACGCCGAAAACATCGACGATCCCGGCAGTCTCTCCGCCGTCCTGCAGAACATCGCAAACAAGCACGCGAGTCTCGATGTGCGTCCGGAACAGTACCCGATCGTCGGCGAGCATCTGCTGGGCGCGATCAAGGACGTGCTCGGCGATGCCGCCACGGACGAGATCCTGTCCGCATGGGCGCAGGCATACGGCAATCTCGCCGATGTACTGATGGGCATGGAAAGCGGCCTGCGCGAGCAGCGGGCGGCGCAACTGGGCGGCTGGAACGGCTGGCGTACCTTCGTCGTGAAGGAAAAGAAGCCGGAAAGCAGCGTCATTACCTCCTTCGTGCTCGCCCCCGCCGACGGCAAGCCCGTCGTCAATTTCGAACCCGGCCAGTACATCAGCGTCGCCGTGCGCGTGCCTTCGCTCGGCCTGCAGCAGATCCGCCAGTACAGCCTGTCGGACATGCCCAATGGCAACACCTATCGCATCACTGTCAAACGCGAGGCGGGAGAAGGGCAGAAGCCGGCCGGCTATGTGTCGTCCTTGCTGCACGACGAGGTTGAAGTAGGCAGCGAAGTGCAGCTCGCCGCGCCGTACGGCAGTTTTCACATCGACGTCGACGCGAAGACGCCCATCGTGCTGATCAGCGGCGGCGTCGGCCTCACGCCGATGATCAGCATGCTGAGGCGCGCGATCCAGGACCCCGTGCGGCAGGTCGTGTTCGTGCACGGCGCGCGCAACAGCGCCGTTCATGCAATGCGCGACCGCCTGAAACAGACGGCCGCGACGCATGCGAATTTCCGCGCGATCATCTTTTACGATTCGCCCTTGCCCGCCGATACGCAAGGACAGGACTACGACTATCCGGGCTTCGTCGATCTCGATCGGATTTCACGCGAAGTGCTGCTGCCCGAAGCCGACTATTACATCTGCGGGCCGATCCCGTTCATGCGCATTCAGCACGACAAGCTCAAGAGCATGGATATCCATGAATCGCATATCCACTACGAGGTGTTCGGCCCGGATCTGTTCGCGGAGTGAGCGCGTTTCTGCACGGATGCACGATGTGCACTACGCACGTGCATCCCGTTCGGAAAATAGCGCGGACAGGTCGAGGTCCGCCATCCGCTCGGGTTCTTCACGACAGGCAGCCGGGCGCAATAAAAGCAGCGCGGTCGCCGGCTTCACGATTTCTTCACACACGTCTGCATGGCGGCTCCCGAAGTCAGGGTATGTCGTCATGCAAGCGCCCCGCAAACCGCCTCGCCGCGACCTTGGGTCGCTCCGGGCGGCTGCCGTCAGAGTGACGTGACCCCTTGCTGGCAGGGGAAACGGGAATGCAAGATGGCTGACGATGAATCGCTTTGTCAGACGCCAGCAGCACAAAGCTCGACCGCAGATGACGCGTTCTGCCATTGCTTAACTGGCTGTCGGCGCTTGTCTGGCAAATCTGAAGGTTCAAAGCGGTGTGCGGCATGCAGGTATCGAATCGCATGTATTGCGGATATATGAGTACTCGACACCTGCTGGCAATGTACGGCTTCCATGGTGGGCATCGCGCGAGCGGTCGCCTAGAATGAAAGCGGCCACGTCATAACGGAGGATGCCGTGAATGAAACCCTGATCGCCTATCTGCTGGGGCCGGCCGTGATGGTCGTGGTCGCGGTGCTGCTATGGATGGCGGCCCACCATGACAGACATGGCAGCCCGAGGCGAGTCGCCCGCTGGCTCGATACCCATTACGTCGACCTGATGCACCATCGGCATTGAGCGCCCTTCACCTCTCCCTACGGCATCCCGGCGGCGGCATCGCTGCCGGGCACCGCATCCGGCCACACTGCATGTAGTCAATGCGCCGCGCGTCTGAAAGCGCGCGATTTCGACTGGTTACGCGAAGATCGCAAGGCGAACGAAAAAAAGCGACCGGCACAGGGAACGATGCCGGCCGCACGGGCGCCAGAGATGGCCCTCCGGCTATCCGTTGCCCGCAGCAACGGAATGATGGGCGGCAACGCGGTTCAACGCGTCGCCGCCATTACGCTTCGCGGCTTGGCGCCGGTTCGGGTTCGGGTGCGAGAACGTGGAGCAACGCGTGCGTGATCCACGTCTGCTCCCTGAGGCTGGACAGGATCCGGTCGGCCTGCGCTCTGCCCAACGGTTCGAAACTGATCGTGATGCGCTCGAACTCTTCGCGCCTCACGCAGGTCGTCGACGTCCCCCGCATGCACGCGCCCGCATCCGTGAGCAAACGCCAGAGCGCGATGACATGCAGGTCGCCGCACGCCGCCTGAACCGTGATACCGCCCACACGCCCAGTCATCTGTCGATTGCGCGTCATGTTTGATCGTCCGGAACGGTACCTCGATGAAGGCGTCGAGCGATCGCCTTTTCCATGAGCAGCTACCGCCCGTTATCCGGAACAGTTCTGCTCACACCAGTGAAAAGACTAGCGTTTGCCTGGATGCTTGTTAAGCGCTGCAATGTGTCCGTAAATGCTGGTTATCGTACATCCGTCGTTTCGGACTGCGGCCCGAAACGGCTTCCGGAGCGGGAACGCAGCTTGCCGCTCGATACACGTCAATACGGACAAGCAGCGTCGCGGACGCAACCCAGCCAGCGAGAAAATCATGAGCATCACTACGATTCGCACATCGGATACCGAACTCCTGGTCGAGCAGACCGCCTGCACGTTTGCAAGGAAGGAAGATGCCGACGCCTTCCAGCGATGTCTCGTCAATGGCAGCGTAGAAAGCTGTTATCGCGATCACCCGCCTGTGTCGATGAGACCCGCGCGTCCCGACGAACGCGCCGACGACCCCAATCGCGACAGCACGATTTCGCCATCGCTGGGCGGCGACGCTGCGATGTGACGTGCGCGGCGCTTGCCACCCTTGCAAGCCCCAGGCAACCGATCAGGCAACCGATCAGGCAAATCGATCCGAACTTAATACCCAATGGAGGCCAACATGCAACCAGACGAACCGCCCCTCAGTCCCCGCGACGAAGGGCCGCCCGACGCTCCGGGTGTCGGCGAAGACGTATGCGGCGCATGCCATGGCACAGGCACGGTCGAAGGACAGCGCTGCAGCGTGTGCAACGGGACGGGCAAGGTGCTGCAAGGCATCGGCGGCGGGTGACGGACAAGCTAACGAACAAGCTAACGAACAGGCAAGGCGCATGGAGACACGAATGGACCTGCAAGACAGGTAGCGCTTGTGACGAGAGACGGGACGGCGATCGGCAAGATGGCGATCAAAGGCGCGGCAGGCACGGGCTTCGACATCGCGGAAATGGTCGCGTTCCTCGTCTCGGATCGCGCCCGCCACATGACGGGGACGCCCGTCTGGATCGACGGCGCGGCCAGTCGCTGCTGGTGGGCGAGCCTGTGTCTTCGTTCACCTTCGAGCAAAGAAAAAACCGCGGCATGCGGATTGCTACTTAAAGGAGTTCAGGCCACGCGGAGGCACCTTGACCCACCGAGACTTCATCGCAGTAGGTGCGTCGGCGGGCGGTGTCGACGCGCTGCGCGATCTCGCGTCCCAGCTCCCGCCCGACCTCCCCGCGACCGTGGCCATCGTGCTGCACGTGGGTTCGCACGAGAGCCTGCTGCCCTCCCTTCTCAACGGTTCCGGCCCGCTCGAAGCCAGCCACGCCGAGGATGGCCAGGTCTACAAGCGTGGCAAGATTTACGTCGCGCCGCCGGACCGGCATCTGATTGTCGATGGGACCTGTTTTCGTCTCGTGCAGGGCGCAAAGGAAAACTTCGCGCGCCCCGCCATCGATCCGCTCTTTCGCAGCGCCGCCTCCGAAATGGGCTCGCGCGCCATCGGCGTCGTGCTGACGGGTCTGCTCGACGACGGCGCGGCGGGCCTCGAAGCCATCCAGGCGTGCGGCGGCGCGACGCTGGTGCAGGATCCCGCCGACGCGTTCGCGCAGGACATGCCGCTCAACGCCGCCCCCTTTGCCGACTACATCCTGCCTCTCGCCGGGCTCGCGGCGCGGCTCGTCCAGCTGGCGGGCGGCGTCCCCCAGTCACGGGGAAAAGAGCCTGACGGGCGGCACACAGCCGCCCGTCAACGGGTTACGACCGAGCAGCGCGCATGGGTGGGGGACCCTTCGCCGCCCGAGTCATTGCGCGAAATTGCGTTGCCCTCGATGTTCACCTGTCCGGACTGCCACGGCTCGCTCTGGCAGGTGAAGGATTCGCGCCTCCTGCGCTATCGCTGTCACACAGGACACGCGTTCTCTGCGGCATCGCTGGGTGCCGGCCGCCGCGACGACGTCGAACGCTCGCTTCTGGACGCCGTGCGCGCGCTGCGTGAGCGCGAGATGGCAAGCCGCGCGATGGGCGAGCATTTCGGCAGACAGGGGGACAAGGCCGCACAGACCTATGAAGAGGACATTGCCCGCCGTGCGAACGAAGCGGCAGGACTCTTGCAGTCACTTCTGCGAGAGCGATAATAGCGGTCTACGCCGGTAGTGCGGAAAGCCCACGCGGAAAGTCCACGCGGAAAGCCACCGGCGGCGATCCCTATTCTCCAATGGACTTGCGGCCATGCCGAAAAAACGTGCACAGACACTGCCCAGCCAGGCCAATTTTCCGATCGTCGGTATTGGTGCTTCTGCGGGTGGACTGAGCGCACTCCGGGAGTTCTTCGAAGCGTTGCCCGCCCACACGTCGATGGCCTTCGTGGTGATCGTCCATCTGGCGCCCGATCACGCAAGCAATCTGGCCTCGCTGCTCCAGAAGGCCACCGACATGCCCGTGCTCGAAGTCACGAGCCCCACCCCCATCGAGCCCGACCACGTCTACCTGATCGCGCCTTCACTCGAACTGACGATGGTCGACGACTATCTGCGCGTCGCGCCTAAACAGGCGGAAGACGGCCGCCGCGCGGCGATCGACCTGTTCTTCCGCACGCTCGCCGAAGTGCATCGCGAACGCGCGATCGGCATCGTGCTGTCGGGCGCGGGTTCGGACGGCTCGGTCGGGCTGTCGCGCGTGAAGGAGATGGGCGGCATCACGTTCGCGCAGGATCCCACTGAAGCCGAATACGACAGCATGCCGCGCAGCGCGATCGCGACGGGCATGGTCGACTTCGTGCTGACGGCGGCCGAAATGCCCCAGCGGCTGCTGGATCTGTGGATGACCGCGAAGGAAATTCATCTGCCCATCGTCGAAGGCGACGAGCGCGATGAAAACATTTCCAACGAATCCGCCGAGCGCGCGTTGCGCGAAATCATGGTGATTCTGCGCACGCGCACCGGCCACGACTTCCGCCATTACAAGCGGGCCACCGTCCTGCGCCGTATCGAGCGGCGTCTGCAGGTCAACGGCATCACCGACCTGCAGGCCTATCGCGACCACCTGCATCTGCATCCGGACGAAACCCAGGCGCTGCTGCAGGACATGCTGATCAGCGTGACCAACTTCTTCCGCGACAAGGAAGCCTTCGACGTGCTCGAACGCGAAGTGCTGCCGCAGCTGTTCGAAGGGCGCGGCGAGCAGGACCGGATCCGCGCGTGGTCGGTCGGCTGCGCGACGGGCGAAGAAGCCTATTCGCTCGCCATGCTGCTGCAGGAGCGCTCGCTCAAATCGGCGGAAGGCATTTCGTTCCAGGTGTTTGCGACCGACATCGACGAGCGCGCCATTTCATTCGCCCGCACGGGCCTCTACCCCGACTCGATTCTCGCCGACGTCACCACGTCGCGCGTGCGCCAGTTCTTCTCGAAAGACGCCGCGCATTACCGCGTGAAGAAGGAACTGCGCGAGCACATGCTGTTCGCGCATCACAACGTACTCAGCGATCCGCCGTTCTCGCGGCTCGATCTGATCTGTTGCCGCAACCTGCTGATCTATCTCGACAGGGAAGCGCAGATCGAGATTCTCAAGATGTTCCATTTCGCGCTGCGGCCAGGCGGCGTGCTGTTCCTCGGCAGTTCGGAATCGGCCGACAGCGTCAGCTCGATGTTCAGCGTCATCGACAAGCGCAACCGCATCTATCGCGCGAACATGGCCGTGCGCGGCGATACGCCCGTGCCCGTCGCCATGTCCGGCATGGCGAGCACGCGGCCCATCGTGGCGACGGTGCAGCCGCCGGGACGCCGCCGCTTCTCGTTCGGCGACCTGCATCAGCGTCTCGTCGAGCAATACGCGCCGCCCAGCGTGCTCGTGAGCCGCGACTCCGAAATCGTCCATCTGTCCGACCGCGCGGGCCGCTTCCTGCAGTATTCGGGCGGCGAGCCGTCGCACAACATCGTGGCCGTCGTGCGCGCCGAACTGCGGCTCGAACTGCGCACGGCGATCTATCAGGCACTGCACACGAACCGCAGCGTCGAGGCGCGGCGCGTGAGGATCGTGCGCGAAGGCCGCTCGTATTTCGTCAACATGACGGCGCGCCCCGTGCACGATCCCGAAGCGAACGCGGATTTCGTGCTGGTGCTGTTCGACGAAGTCGAAGACAGCATGGGCGGCTCGGAAACCTCGTCGGCCGACGCGCAGAAAGACCCGATCATCAGCCAGCTCGAACGCGAACTGCAACGCACGAAGGAACAGTTGCAGTCGACCATCGAGCAATCGGAAACCTCGACGGAAGAGCTGAAGGCCTCCAACGAAGAACTGCAGGCCATCAACGAAGAACTGCGTTCGGCGACGGAAGAACTCGAAACCAGCAAGGAAGAACTTCAGTCGATCAACGAAGAACTCACCACCGTCAACGCGGAACTCAAGTCGAAGGTCGAGGAAACGGGCAAGATCAACGACGACCTGCAGAACCTGATCGCCGCCAACGACATCGGCACGATCTTCGTCGACCGCAATATCTGCATCAAGCGCTACACGCCGCGCGCAACGGACGTCTTCAGCATCATTCCGTCGGACATCGGCCGCTCGCTGCTCGACATCACGCACCGGCTTGAATACGACAAGCTCGCCGACGACGCAGCGGAAGCGTTCGATTCCTTGCGCCTGATCGAGCGAGAACTGAAGAGCAACGACGGCCGCTGGTATCTCGCGCGCTTCGTGCCGTACCGTACGACGGAAGACCGCATCGACGGCGCGGTGCTCTCGTTCATCGACATCACGGGCCGCCGCCAGGCGGAAGACCTTCTGCGCGAAGGCGAGCGGCGCATGCGCATCGTCGCGGAAGGCACCAAAGACTACGCGATCATCACGTTCGACGACGAAGGCCTCGTGACCAGCTGGAATGCGGGCGCCGAGCGGATCTTCGGCTATACCGAGGCGGAAATGATCGGCCAGTCCGCCGATATCCTGTCGACCGAGGAAGACCGCGCCGCCAACATCGCGCAGCAGGAATTCGCGGAAGCGCGCCTGAACGGCCGCACGGACGAGGAACGCTGGCACGTGCGCAAGGACGGCACGCGCTTCTTCGCGAGCGGCGTGCTGTCGCGTCTGGACGAAGCGGGCGTCAGCGGCTTCGCGAAGATCGCGCGCGATCTCGGCGAATTCAGCCACGCGACGGCCGAGCGCGGCACCCAGAACGAACTGCTGCGCGCCGCCACCGAACGCGACGCACAACGGCGCCGCGACGAATTCCTCGCCGTCGTGTCGCACGAACTGAAGCATCCGCTCAACCTCATCTCCGCCAGCGCGGAGCTGATCGCGCGCGCGCCGGAAACGCGCCAGAGCCTGAACATCTCGCGTGCCGCCGATACGATCCGCCGCACGGTGATCGGCCAGGCGCAGATCATCGACGACCTGCTCGACATTTCGCGCGTGCGCACGGGCAAGCTGTCTATCGTGCGCACCATCGTCGATATGCGCGAGATCGTGCAACGCGTCTGCAACGCGGTTCAGGACGACGCGCGGCAGCGCGGCATCGCCTTCAGTCTCACGATGTCGGAGTCGCCCGTTATCGTCTATGCCGATCTCACGCGGGTCGAGCAGATCGTCTGGAACCTGATCAGCAACGCGCTGAAGTTCACGACGCGCGGTTCGGTGGTCGTCTCGCTGCAGACGAACGAGCACGCCGAAGCCGTGCTGCGCGTGACGGACACGGGTACGGGCATCGAACCTCTGCTGCTGCCGCATATCTTCGACATGTTCCAGCAAAGCCGCGATCCGATGGCGCGCCGCGCGGGCCTCGGCATCGGCCTCGCGCTGGTCCGGGATCTCGTCAATCTGCATGGCGGCGCCGTGCGTGCCGAATCGGAAGGCGTGGGCCGCGGCGCGACGTTCACGGTCACGCTGCCGACGCATCGCACGCTCCACTATGCGAGGGCAGCCGACGGCCACGCGACGGATTCGCTGCAAGGCGTGCGCGTGCTGATGGTCGACGACGACGCGGCAACCGTCGAAACCTTCAGGCTGCTGCTCGAAGGCGAAGGCGCCATCGTCCAGACCGCGACGAGCGGCGAAGAAGCGCTCGCGATGCTCAATGGAAACGTCCCCGATGTCGTGCTGTCCGATATCGGCATGCACGGCATGGACGGGTTTGAGTTCGTCGGCAAGCTGCGCCAGGAGCCGGGGATGAAATCCGTGATCTGCATCGCGCTCAGCGGCTTCGGCCAGGAAGCCGATGTGAAGATGGCGGAGAACGCGGGCTTCGACGCGCACCTGAAAAAACCCGTCATGCTCGAGGAGCTGCTGCACGTGTTCTCGCGTCTGCGCACCTAGGGTCGCGCGAACGATATCGCCGCGACGGTCGTGTGCTCTTCGATCATCGACGCATCCGGCCGCCCGTGCTGTTCCGCGCGGGCGGCCGCGAACGGGACTCAAGGAGGCAGAGGTGGCGAACGATATCGGTAACGATCCTGTCGGATACGCGAAGGCGCAATTCGACGTAGCGTTCACGCGGCTCGAAGCAGCCCAGATGCGTCTGCAGGCGCTGGCCGCCAGATCGAACACAGACGAACAAGCGCTGCGCTCGGCACGCACTGCCTACAACGATGCCCGTCTGCTCTGGTTGAGCAGCGAAGCCGCGTTGCGCAGCGCGGCCATCGCCGACAGCTGCCACCCGTACACGAACAGGCTGGTGGTGGTGCTGGAGGGCAACGCGCACGTTGCGGAATCGATCGCGCTTCTGTTGCGGCTGCGGGGTTTCAAGGCGACGGTCATGTCGCGCTATCCGTCGGACGAAGAGCGGGCGGCCGAGCCCGCTTCCGCCGTCGTCGCCGACTTCGAGCGAAAGCCGGCTCCGGCCGAAGCGCAGGCCATCAAACGGCTCAAGGCCTACCCGTTCACCCGCATGATCGCGATGGTCCCGCCCTCGCTGCTTGGCCATGACTGGGAGGGCTTCGACGCGGTGCTGGAGAAACCCGCGTCCATTGACACCATCATCCAGCACGGAATTCTCGGCTATGGCTATGAATAAAGCGCTTGCGCCGCAGTTGCAGCCGGACGCTCCTGCACAAAAGACCTACTTCTATATCAACAACCCGCACGCTCGCCAGTTCCCCGAGCAGGAACTGATCGACCTCGATCGCGCCGGTTACACGGTGGTGCTCAACCGCGTCGCCGTCGACCACGTGCCGCCTTTCGTGCCGGCGGCCGAGCGCATAGAACTGAGCACGCTGCTGCGCCGCATCGCCCCCGACGATGCGCTGGTCGTGCTGGAACTCGCGTCGCTCGGCTGCAATGCGCGCGACGTGCTGTCGACATTGATGCAGTGCCGGAAGGCAAAGATTGCGGTGCGCTGCGTCGAGCTGGGCGGCGCCGAACTCACGCGGCGTCCCGAGCCGCAGGCGGTGAAGACGCTCAGGGCGATCATCCGGATGGAGACGTCGGCGCGCAGCGAGCGCAGCACGAACAGCCTGAAATCGGCGCGCGAAAGCGGACGTCCGACGGGCCGGCCGGCTTCGCTGTCGCGTATCGATCAGGAGCGGATCGTCCGCTTCCTCGGCAAGGGCCTGTCCGTCAGCGAAGTCGCGCGGCGGTTCGGCACGTCGCGTCAAACGGTGATGCGTGTGCGGGCCGCGGCCGCCCCTCAGCTGAAAGACGGCTGACGCTCAACCCCGCTGATCCTCCCGCTCGCGAACCACTCGCACCGGAACGGATTTCGCCGCGGGCACCTTGCTCTCTTTCGCATGATGCGAGAGCGGAATCAGCGGGTTGCATTCCGGGTAGTAGCCCGCCGCGCAGCCCACGGGCAGATCGAAACTGACCACCGTGAAGCCGTCCACCCGCCGCCTCACGCCATCCGGCGAAACGGCTTCGAGCGAGACCGACATGCCCGGATCGAGCCCATGACGGGCGATGTCCACGGGATTCATCAACACCACCATCCGCGTGCCGCTGATGCCGCGAAACCGGTCGTCCAGCCGATAGATCGTCGTGTTGAACTGGCTGTCGCTGCGCAGTGTGAACAGGCGCAGATCGGCGGCGCTGCGCTCCCGCATGTCGGGGTCTTCGTTCAGGGTCTCGGGCACACCGAACTCCGCTTTGCCGCTCTGCGTTTTCCATTTCCGCTCGCGCGCGGCGAGCGGACGATGAAAACCGCCCGGCGTCCACAGGCGCGCGTTGAAGTCGTGAAAGATGTCGGGATACGTCTCGGCGATCGCGTCGCGCACCAGCGCGTAGTCGTTGCTCCACGCCTGCCAGTCGACGCAAGACTGATCGAGCGTCGCCATCGCGATGCCCGCGACGATCGCCGGCTCGGACAACAGCCGGTCGCTGGCAGGCAACGCGACGCCGCGCGAGCCGTGCATGCAGCCCGTGCTGTCTTCCATCGCAACGGCTTGCGGCTTGCCGGCGCGCACGTCGATCTCGATGCGGCTCAGGCACGGCAGCAGATACGACACCTCGCCATGCACGAGATGGCTCCGGTTGAGCTTGGTCGCCACGTTCACGGTCAGACGCAGCTTGCGCCACGCGGGCTCGATGGCGTAACGGTCCGGCACCGAGCGTACGAGGTTGCCGCCCAGCTGCATGACGGCACGCACGCGCCCTTCGATCACGCCCTGGCACGCATCGACGGTCGACATGCCTGCTTCGCGCGGCGGCTCGAAGCGGTATTGCCCGGCCAGTTTGTCGAGCGGCACGAGCTTCGGCTTTTCGGTGATGCCGACGGTGCGCTGGCCCTGCACGTTTGAATGCCCGCGGATCGGCGACGGACCTGCGCCAGGCTTGCCGATGTTGCCGCGCAGAAGCAGCAGGTTCACGATCATGCGCACGTTCTGCACCCCCATCCGGTGCTGCGTGAGACCCATGCCGTAATGGGCGATCACGGCTTTGGCGCGCATGTACTCGTCGGCGGCCTCGATCAGCGCGGTGCGCGGCAGGCCGCTCATCTGTTCGATCTCTTCCCAGCCGGTCGTGCGGACGTAGTCGGCGAATGCGTCGAAGCCCGCCGTGTGCTCGTCGATAAAGGCGACATCGACGATCCGTTCGCGCCCCTCCGCCTTTGCCTGGTCGTCGGCTTCGATCACCGCCTTGCAGATGCCCGCGATCGCCGCGGAGTCGCCGCCCGCCCTCACCTGGTGATACTGCGTGCTGATCTGCGTCGCGCCCGGTGTGACCATTTGCAGCGGCGACTGCGGATTGACGAAGCTCACGAGCCCCGGCTCGCGTATCGGATTGAACGTGATGATGGGGACGCCGCGCTCGCGCGCCGCCTGCAAATCGTGCAGCATGCGCGGACTGTTGGTGCCGACGTTGTGCCCGAAGAAGAACATCAGATCGGTATGTCTGAAATCGTCGAGCGTGATCGTGCCGACGCCCACGCCGATCGCCTCCGTCAGCCCGACACTCGTGCTCTCGTGGCACATGTTCGAGCTGTCGGGCAGATTGTTGGTGCCGTACATGCGTGCGAAAAGCTGGTACATGTACGACGTTTCCAGCGACGCCCGCCCCGATGTGTAGAACACGACCGAATCGGGATCGAGCATGCGCAGTTCGCGGCCGATCTCGCCGAACGCATGTTCCCAGGTGGTTTCGACGTATTTGTCCGTGGCGGCGTCCCAGCGCATCGGCGCGCAGAGGCGGCCCGCTTCTTCGAGATCGTGGTCGTGCCACGTTTCGAGTTCGCTCAACGTGTGCGCGGCGAAAAACGCGGGATCGACGCGGCGCGAAGTCATATCCCACGCGGTCGCTTTCGCGCCGCTCTCGCAGAACTCGAACGGATGCGAATGCGCCGGCTTGGCCCACGAACAGCTGACGCACATGAAACCGTCAGTCTTGTTCTGATGCACCAGCACGCGGCTCGTAGTGACGGGCGCCCCCTCGTGCACCAGCGCGCCCGCGACGGCCTTGACCGAACCCCATCCTCCGCTTGCGTGCTGATACGCGTCTGTCTTCTTGTGCACCGTGCTCATCATGCGCTCCCTGAATATCACGCAGACGAGGCAAGCATCCGGTGTGCCTTGCGATCCTTTCAGGCGCGGCTGGGGTTCGCGGCGATACGCGGCCCCGAGCTTGCGCGTATCGGATTGTGCCGAACGTGTTCAGCCGGCACGCTGCCAATCGGGCTGCGTGATCGCCAGTCCATGCTGCCCCTTGTAGGCGGCGACGGGCGGCGTCGACCACCCTTCGAGCAGGCGCGGCGCGAGCCGATAGATTTCCACGCCGAGCGGGCGGCACACTTCGAGCGGATCGCGCGCGTCCGGCCCCCACATCGGCAACGACAGATCGCCGCCAGGACAGGTCGACAATGCGCACAGCAGATCGATCTCCGCAAAGAACTCCAGGTAATCGCCCTTCTTCGCCGGGCACGCCTTCATGAAGTACTTGTCGTCGAAATTCAGGCCGGTGCATTGAAAGACGTTGAGCACGTCATGCACGTCGTACTCGGTCAGTCCGTATGGTGCGACCGCGCGCGTGAGGTTCGAATGGCAATGGAAGTGAAAGTCCTCGCCCGTCAGCATCCGGTTGACGTACGGATCGCAGCGCGTGCCGAGCAGATCGTGCACGCGTCCGCCGTGTTCGTCGATGCCGTAATTCGCGAGGCTGTCGTCGGTGATCGTCACCATCGGCCGCAGAAACGGCAGCGTCGACCAGAGACGGTCGAACGTGCTGACGTGCGCGGCCTGCAGCTGACGCGTGCGCGACGCCCACATCCGCTCGCGCGGGTTGTGCAGGTTCCACATGTTCAGATCCGCCACCTGCGGCCCTTCGATCGTCACGATACGGAACACATGTCCCGCCGGCACCGTCCACGCCTGGCCCGAACGGATCGGAATCACGATCGACTCGATCAGTTCGCGGCCATCGTGGTCCGCCGCGATGCGTCCGTAGAAGGCCTTGTCGACGTCGAGCGCCGAACCTTGAGTCGATTGATAAGCGGCCGGGTAATTCAGCATGAGAGATCGCTCCTTTGATGCGATAGAGGTGTCACAGATAGTCGAGCATCGCGTGCTCGGACTCCGCCAGATAATCGGCCAGCGCCGCCTGCGCCTTGTCCAGACTGCCGCGCTCGATCAGCGCGAAAATGCGCTGGTCTTTTGCGACCCACGGCTTCTGGAAACGCTTTTCGTCGGGTGCGGACGCGAACACGAGCCGCAGCTGCGCGAGAATCGTCGTGAAGAACGCATCGAACAATGCGCTTTGCAGCAGGCGCACGATATGCCGGTGAAACACCAGGCTATACGTGCCGACCGAGCGCCAGTCTTCGCGCTCGGCGGCTTCCTGCGCACAGCGGATCGCATCGCGCATCAACGCGAGATCGTCTGGTTCGATGGGCGCTTCGCGCGACAGCGCCTGCAGTTCGAGCGTGCGCCGCACGCGGTAGATGTCGCGCACGTCTTGCCGCGTGAGCGTGCGCACGACGACGCCGCGATGCCGGTAATGCACGGCGAGACCTTCGCGGCACAGCAGCCGCAATGCTTCGCGCAGCGTGTTGCGCGACACGTTGTGCAGCTGCGTCAGATCGTTTTCGACGAGCGCCGTGCCGGGCAGCAGCCGGCCTTCGATGATCTCATCGCGGATCGTCGACAGGATGCGGTCGGTCACGGACTGGTCGGTCTCGGCGACGGATGCGGCAGGCGTGCGTGTCTCGGTCGTACGTGTTGTTGTCATTCGTCGGCTCAGGCGATGTGAACGTCTTTCAGAAAACTGGCGATGCGCGAAGTCTTCTGCTTCGCCAGTTCGACGGGAGGACCATCGCTGAGTATCCTACCCGCTTCCATGAACACGACGCGGTCCGAGATGCGGAACGCGAACTTGATCTCGTGCGTGACGATGATCATCGTCATGCCGTCGCGTGCGAGCTGCTCGATCACTTTCAGCACTTCCTGCACGAGTTCGGGATCGAGCGCGGAGGTCGGCTCGTCGAACAACACGATGGAAGGCTGCATCGCGAGCGCACGCGCAATCGCCACGCGCTGCTGCTGCCCGCCCGACAGCTGATGCGGGTACTTGTGCGCATGCGCCGCCATGCCGACCTTCGCGAGCAGTTGCATGCCCTCGCCATCCGATGCACTGCCCGATGTACTGCCCGATGTACTGCCCGAAGTACTGCCCGATGTACTGCCCGATGTACTGCCCGAAGTACTGCCCGATGCACTGCCCGATAAGCGGCCGTGATAACGAGGTGCAAGCGTGACGTTCTGCAGCACCGTCTTGTGCGGAAACAGATTGAAATTCTGGAACACCATGCCGATGTCCAGGATCCCGCGCATGTATTCGCCGCGCGGCGTCTTGCCGCGATGCGCGGCTTGCAGGAACGCGCGGCCATGCAGGCGCACTTCGCCGTCGTCGAGCGTCTCGAGGCCGTTCAGCGTGCGGATCAGCGAGGTCTTGCCGGAGCCCGACGGTCCAATGATCGACACGACTTCTCCCGCCTGCACGCTCAGATCGATCCCCTTCAGCACTTCGTGCTGCCCATAGCGCTTGTGAATGCCGACGGCTTCGAGCGCACGTTCAGCGCCTTTCGGGCGAGCCCGCGCTACGGCCGCCGATGCCTGCGCTGGCGGCACGGCCACGTCGATCATCACGGCGTGCTTGCGGCGCGTCACGTCGAGACGCTTTTCGAGCATCTTCAGCAGATGACCGAACACGGTGACGATCAGCACGTAATAGAACGACACGGCGAGCATCGTTTCGAGCACCTTGAAGTTCTGCGTGTAGAGCCGCTCGCCCACCAGCAGGATTTCAGCGAGAGAGATCACCGATACCAGCGAGGTCAGCTTGACGATCGTGATGTACTCGTTGATCAACGAAGGCAGCGCGACGCGAAATGCCTGCGGCAATACGATCAGACGTTGCAGCCCGACGAAGCCGATGCCGAGCGCGCGCGCCGCTTCGAGCTGTCCCTTGTTGAGCGCAAGCAGCCCGCCGCGATGAATCTCCGCGATATACGCGGTCTCGCTGATCGACAGCGCAATCAGACCGGCCCAGAACGGGTCGGACAGCACGCCGCCCGACCACGGCAATACTTGCGGGAGGTTGTAGACGAAGATCAGCAGCACCAGCAGCGGCAAGCTGCGAAACAGCCAGATATACGCGCCGCACGCGGCGCGCAGCGGCATGAACGCCGACTGCTTGCCGAGCGCCAGCATGAACCCGGCGACGATGCCGGTCACCCACGTCGCCACGCTCAGTTCGACGACGAGCCACGCGGCTTTCCAGAATGCGGCGTCGCCGAGCAACGACGCCGCGTAATGCCAATCGAACAACATGCGCTTCCCCTTCTTTCGCCGTCACGGCCTCGCGATGCTATTTCTGGGCGCTGCCGAGCGCGAGCGCGACGTCACTCACCGTGGGTTCCGCGACGTTGTACTGCTTGAGCAGCGCGCCGTATTCGCCCGAGGACTTCATCGATGCGAGCGCCGTCTTCAGTTGCGACAGCAATGCGTCGTTGCCCTTCTTCACGCCAAGGCCGATCACCACGGGATAAAGCGGCGCCGTCGACGTGATCGCCACGCGTCCGCCAAGCCGGTTCGCCGTCATCTGCGCGACGGCGGAGTCTTCGAACTGTGCATCGACGGCATGCGACAGAACGGCCTGCGCCGCTTCCGGCGAGGTCTCGAACTCGCGTACGTCGATCGCGCCGCGCCCGGCGGGTGCACACACCTTGCTCGACACGTCGTTGAGCTTCGGGATCCACGACGCGCCCTTGATCGAACTCACCCGCTTGCCGCACAGATCTTCCGGCGTCTTCGGCGCGAAACCCGAGCCGCTCAGCGCGAGCAGCGAGCCGCCCGTTTTCAGGTACGGCAGGAAGTCGATCTGCTTCGCGCGCTCGGGCGTCACGTACAGCGCGGACGCAATCACGTCGAAGCGGTTCGCGTTGACGCCGAGGATCAGGTTTGCGAAGCGCGTGTCGACGAACGACGGCTTGAGCTTCAGATGCGCCGCGAGCTTGCCCATGAAGGCGGGATCGAAACCGGCGGGCGTGCCGTTGTCGAGGAAGTCGTAAGGCGGATACGTCAGGTCGGCGCCGACCTGCAGACGCTCGGGCGCGACCGTCCCGGCGGCAGTTGCAGGCACCGCGTGCGATGCCGCAAGCAGCGGCAGGAGCGCAGCGGCGATCTTCATCGTGTGCGACAGGCCCCTGAGGGCCGACTTCGGAGAAATGCTGGCTTTCATGAGGGACTCGCTCGTCGGGTGCGTGGGGTAATTGTTGAACAATGTGAAAACTATTGTTGAACAATATTCGGAATGCAAGCGCTTTTTACTGACGGTGCGCGCTCACGCCGAAGACGATCTTTGTGCCCCGACCCACATACGAACCTGCCGTCATGCCGAAGAATGCGTCTGAGCGCGCCGCCGCACATAGCCCGCAGAAGCGGCGGCGTGCTGCAATGCGCCAGACGATGCCGTGCTGCTGACGGCCCAGGGAAAAGAACGCAACGTGTCTACTTGCCGGCGGTAGGGGGAGACCGAATATGGGCATCATTCGCAAACGTCTTGCGACGTCGCGCGAGCCGTGCAGCGAAGCGCAAGACGCCCAGCCCACCGAAGGCGATTCCGCGCCGCCGCTCGACGAACGCGCGTCGTCTGCCGCCGCGCCCGCTGCGCCCCCTGCGCCCAGAAAAAAGACCTCGAAACACGCGAGTGACGTCACGCGTCCCCTCGTCATCGTGCGCGTGCGGTCCAAACCCCGACAGATCACGCATGTCAACGAAACGGGCGCGCCGGACTGGAGCCTGAGCGCAGGCGTGGCGGTCGTCCTGTTCGGCTTTGTGATTGCGTTCGGCACGTACGCGACGCTGACTGAACGTGAAGCCGCGCAGAGCCAGCTGCACCGCTTCACGAGGCACGAAGAGCCGCGTCCTGCCGCGCAACATCGTCTGCCGTCGCCGGCGCTACCCACCATTGAGATAGCTGATGCGCCTCGCAGTCGTGCCGAACCGCCAGCCGTTCCGACCGCGGCCAGCAACGTCGCGGCGATCGACAGCAAAGCAGATCGCGCGGCGAGCGCCCCCCGCGTGACTGTTGTCAGCAGCAAGCCGCCCGCGCCCGCGAGACCTTCCGCCGAAGCACCGCCGCCGCCAGCCGCAAAGGCGGCAGCGAAGCGCGTCGAGGCAACGCCAACGCCGACGTTGGTCCGGCAGGCGCCGAAAAGTACCCAGGATGTCGCGAGCAAAACCGAAACGCGCCCACGCGCGGCATCGCCTGAACCTAAGGCGCCCAAGGAACATCGCACTGGCCCGGCAACGGCGGGCACATCGTTGGCTTCGTCGCCAGGCTTGAGCACGCGGCCGGAAGAACGCGTCATCCACGAGCCGCCGACTCCGCGGCCTTCGGCAAGGGCGGCAGCAGCGCCAGCCATTCAACGAGAAACCGTGGCGAGCGTGCTGGACGCGCCGCCAGCCGCCATCACGCCGCAGGCACAGCCTCGCGCGCAAACGGAAACGACAGCCTCGCCGCAGCCCTCAGTCACCAAAGAGCTTTTTCGTCGGCACTGAGCGCAACGTTCGGTTCGGCTGCGTGTTCGCCAAAACTGAGACGCACTGTCAAGCCATGACGTTTTTCGACCCTATCATTGCAGCAATTGCAAGATCGGGGACGAAAGCGGCTATGAACGCAGACTGCATTGACTATGAATCGCTGACGCTGATGATGGAAAAGCGGATTGCCGCTCACGTGAAAGCCGCCCGTAAAAAGCGCTCGCGGCAGGAAGAGAAGGAACGCGTGTTCTTCACGGCAGCCGCCAATGAAGCACTGTTCGTGTGGATGCAGCTCGCGAGCCGCATGAACCCTGAGCTCTATCATGCCGACAGGGCGCGCCTCACCCGCATGGTCGAAGACATTGCAGCGGAAAGCTCGCCGGTGGCGCACGAGCGCTTCCATGTCGAGACCCTGACTCTCGCCTAGCCTCCTTCCATCGGCCGCCGATTTTCGCAGGGCAGCTTCGGCACGATACGCATCACCGCGACCGATTTCGCCGTCGACACCGTGCTGTGGCCTCGCCTCGCCAAAGTCCTCACGAATTATCCCGACATCAACGTGGAGTTCGCGGTCGATTACGGGCTGACGGACATCGTGGCGCAGCGCTACGACATCGGCGTGCGCTGGGGCGATCAGCTGGCGAAAGACATGATCGCGGTGCGTATCGGCCCGGACGCGCGCCTC
The DNA here is from genome assembly GCF_007995085.1 of Paraburkholderia azotifigens. Taxonomy (GTDB): domain Bacteria; phylum Pseudomonadota; class Gammaproteobacteria; order Burkholderiales; family Burkholderiaceae; genus Paraburkholderia; species Paraburkholderia azotifigens. The sequence goes on along the minus strand of NZ_VOQS01000005.1, from coordinate 517,510 downwards.
GCGATCGTCGGCTCGCCTGCGTACCTGAAAAAACACACGGCGCCGAAACAGCCGAAGGACTTGCTGAATCACCACTGCATTACGTTGCGCCTGCCGACGCGCGGCGGTCTGTATGCGTGGGAATTGCGCAAGGGCAAGCGGCAAATGCAGGTGCGCGTGGACGGACAGTTCACCTTCAACGGCGCATATCAGATGCTCAATGCGGCTATCGACGGCGCAGGGCTCGCCTTCGTGCCAGAAGACCTCGCGCAGCCGCATGTCGCGGCCGGGCGTCTTCAATGGGTGATGGAAGAATGGTTTCCCACGTTTCCCGGCTTGCACATCTTCTATCCCAGCCGGCGCGAGTATTCGAAAGCGTTGTCGGTCGTGGTGGAAGCGTTGCGCACGGGAGCGTAGACGCCGCGGCGCGATGGCCGCGGCGGCCTCGTCACGCGTTGGGCGAATCGGGCGACGGGCGGTTATCGAGCTTCAATTGCAAGAAGGCCAGATCGAGCCACGCGCCGAACTTCATGCCCACTTCCTTCAGATGACCGACGTGCTCGAAGCCGAGCTTCTCGTGCAACCGGATCGAATCCGCGTTGTTCGCTTCGATGCCCGCCACCATCACGTGTTTGCCGATCGACTGCGCCCGCACGATCAGCGCCTGCATCAGCATTCGCCCGAGGCCCTTGCCGCGCTGATCGCCGCGCACGTACACCGAATGCTCGACCGTGTGACGATAGCCATCGAACGCGCGCCAGTCGCCGAACGACGCATAGCCGAGCACGGCGTCCTGTTCATCGACGGCGACGAGCACGGGATAGCCGGCCTTGCGCCGGTCGGACAGCCACGCGGTGCGATTCGCGTGATCGACGGTCTGGTCGTTCCAGATCGCGGTCGTGTGCGCGACGGCGTCGTTATAGATGGCCGTGATACCTTCGATGTGCTCCGGACCTGCATCGCGAATTTGCATTTGATGACTCCTTGATAGCGCTTCATTCGTCCACTATAGTATAACCAATGGACAATATAGTAGACAACGTAGATCTGCGCATCGGCACCCGCATTCGCGCCGAACGGGAGAGCCGTGGCTGGTCGCTGACCAGTCTCGCAGAAAAATCCGGCGTGTCGCGGGCGATGGTGCACAAGGTCGAGCGCGGCGAAAGCAGCCCGACCGCGTCCTTGCTGGCCAAGCTCGCGGGCGCGTTCGGCATGAGCATGTCGGCGCTGCTCGCGCTCGCGGAGCTGGAAGACGGGCGCCTGCTGCGGCTCGCCGATCAGCCGTTATGGGTCGATCCGCAAAGCGGCTACGTGCGGCGTCACGTGTCGCCGAAATCGGCGTCGCCGCTGAATCTGGTCGAAGTCGATTTGCCGCCGTCGACGGAAATTCCGATGCCGGCATCGGCGTATCTGCACTCGCAGCAATTGATCTGGGTGCTGGACGGCGAGCTGGTGTTCATCGAAGGCGGCGAACGGCATGAGCTGGGCGCAGGCGACTGCCTCGAACTCGGGCCGCCGAACGACTGCATCTTCAAGAACGAAAGCGCGCGGACCTGCAAGTACGCCGTGGTGCTGGTGCGCAAGGCCTGAGCGCTCGGGCCGCGCGCCGTCCGCACTTTTTTCGACGCTGCCTGTCCGTCAGCATGCGGCCCGCGCGTCATTGTGATGACGGGCCGATGCAATTTGCCCGCCTCAACCCCATGACGGAGGCTCATATGCAATATCTGTTGATGATCTATTCGGAAGAAACCCGCTGGAGCCAGATGACGGATAGCGAGCGGCAGCAAGGCGTCGCGGCGTATCAGGCGTACACCGAATCGCTGAAGAAGGCGGGCGCGCTGGTCGGCGCGAACCGGCTGCAACAGTCGAACTCGGCGACCACGGTGCGCCTCGTGGACACCAAACCGCAGGTGCTCGACGGACCATTCTCCGATTCGAAGGAGCAGCTCGCCGGCTACTACCTGATCGACGTGCCGAACCTGGATGCGGCGATCGCGTGGGCGTCGCGCTGTCCCGGCGCGGCGCATGGCGCGATGGAAGTGCGTCCCGTCTGGACCGCTCCTTACGACGCGCCATCCGGTGCATGAACCCGTCCGGCGGCGGCGGGCGCGACCTTGACCGCGCCGCGCGGGCGATCGCCGAGGCGGTCGCCCGCCGCAGCTACGGCAAGCTCGTCGCGCTGCTGGCGATGCGCACGCGCGATATCGCCGCAGCCGAGGACGCGCTGGCCGACGCGTTCGCAGCCGCGCTCGCCAACTGGCCTGAACGCGGCTGCCCGGCGAATCCCGAAGCGTGGCTGATGACGGTGGCGCGCCGCCGGGCGATCGACGGTGCGCGCCATCGGCGCATCGGCGACGATGTCGCAAACCAGCTCGCGATTCTCACCGACGAGATCGACGAGCACGAAGCGGGCGCATTGCCCGACGGGCGGCTGGCGCTGCTGTTCGCGTGCACGCACCCTGCCCTCGATGCCGCGATCCGCACGCCGCTGATGCTGCAGGCGGTGCTGGGGCTCGAAGCGAAGACGATTGCGTCGGCCTTCCTGATGTCGCCCGCCGCGATGAGCAAGCGCCTCGTGCGGGCCAAGAGCAAGATTCGCGAAGCAGGCATTCCGTTCAGCGTGCCCGAGCGCGAGGAATGGCCCGACCGGCTCGCCGCCGTGCTCGAAGCCGTCTATGCGGCGTATGCCGAAGGCTGGACCGACCCCGTGGGCGGCGATACGGAGCGGCGCGATCTGACGGACGAAGCGCTGTTTCTTGCGCATCTGCTCGTCGAACTGCTGCCCGACGAACCCGAAGCGCTCGGCCTGCTCGCGCTGATGCTCTATGCGCAAGCGCGTTGCGACGCGCGGCGCGATGCAGCGGGCGACTATGTGCCGCTGTCGGCCCAGGATCCCGCGACATGGAATGCGCCGATGATCGACGCCGCCGACACGTTGCTGCGACACGCGAACGCGTTCAATGCGATCGGACGGTTTCAGCTCGAAGCGGCGCTGCAGTCGGCACATGTGCATCGCTGCCGTACCCGTCGTCCGAACTGGGATGAGGTCGTGCAACTCTACGATGCGCTGCTCGCGATCGCGGCGTCGCCTGTGGTTGCCGTGAACCGCGCGCTCGCGCTCGCCGAGCGCGACGGCCCGCAAGCGGCGCTCGATGCGCTCGCGCCGTATGCGGACGATCCGCGGCTCGCCGATTACCAGCCGTACTGGGCGGCGCGCGCCAACCTGCTCGCGCGTACGGGTGCAACGGCGGACGCACTCAGTGCGTACGATCTCGCGATCGGTCTCGAACGCGATCCGGCTGTGCGGCGGTTTTTGCAGCGTAAGCGGCTGAAGTTGTCGGCGGCGGCGAGCCGGCGCTAAGAAGGTTCGCGCCTGACGGCCCGTCCGCCGACTTGCACGGCGCCGTTCGTGTATCGCGCCAGCAGCGTGCATGGCTGGCCGAGTGCATCGCCTTGCAGCAGCGTGATGCTCCGCTCCAGCGACAAGGCGAGCGCGCCGGCCGCCACGCCCGTCGCGGCATCTTCGAAACGCGGCTCCAGATGATTGAAGTTCCGCCCCGCGTAGACATCGTCACCGACGCGGCAATACGCGTACATGCCCGACACGCCGTGCTTGCGGCTCCAGTTGGCGATGCCGGGCAGATCGGGACTCAACGCGGCAAGCGCGGAAGGCTCCGCCACCTCGACCAGCAGCTTGGCGCTGCCAACCGATGCGAGTCGAGGAAGTCCCTTCAGCTCACGCGCTTCGATGCAAAGCAACTGGGTCACTTCCGCGATATCGATGGCCAGGTCGGGGCAACGCTGCGCACTCGTGCCGACGAAAATATGTGCTTCGATGCGCTCGACTTCGAGCACCTGCCGATGCATGCCCGTCACGAACCGGACCTTTAACGTCTCCGGATGGCGCTCGAAGAAAACCGCGCTCGCTGCAAGCGTTGCATGCAGACAAAGCGGGCTGCGGGCGTGCGGGTAGTAGAAATCGAGTTGCGTGTCGCCTGTCGAATTCGCATCGACGAATACGGTCGCGCTGGCGTCTTGCTGTCGAGCGAACATCAGCCGCTCAGGTTCAGTCAGCGCCGGGTCTTCGACGACGAGCGCGGCATTGCCGCTATCGTCGTGACGTCCAAAGCACAGCATACGATGAGTCTTCATTGTCGGTCGTGTGGCTGTCGAATTGCGGGGAGCGCGAATTATCCCGTACTCTAGCCGAAGGCCGCCGACGCGCGCCGCTCACTCACCCAACGGCATACACCATGGTCAATGCGATTAATCCTGCTGGCGTGTGGCCGCCATTCGGCGCATTTTCGATGGCCGTCGTGCAAGGTGACGGGCAGATCGTCCATCTGAAGGGCCAGGTTTCACTCGATGCGGATGGACGCGTGACAGGACACGGCGACATGCGCGCGCAGGTGCGCAAAGTGCTCGAGAATATCCGCGATGTGCTCGCGTCGATGGGCGGAAACATGACGGACGTGATGTCCCTCGTGCACTACGCGACCGATATCGAAGCGTTCATGGCGACAGGCGATATACGTGCGGCGTTTTTTAGCGCGCCTTACCCCGTTACGACGACCGTGCAGATCGAACGGCTGTATCACCCCGATCTGATGATCGAGATCACGGCAGTCGCGGAGATTCCGCGCTCGCGTTTCAGGATGCCATGAGCCGTGCGCAACGCGCCTGAACGTCCGCCATTCTGAATGGAGATCGCGATTGACTGCTTCGAGCATGATCGATCGGCACACGCGATGCGCCGCTCGAATGCCGAACTTCCTCGTCGCGAGTACGATAGACCGCATCGATCGATGAATTGCGGGAGGCGCCATGAACGCCATCTGTCCGCTGCACGGGCCAACGACCGTCGTCCGCACGAATGCGTACGGCTTTCCCGTGTATGCCTGCTGCTGCAATGACGTCACTGATCCGACGCCCCCTGACGCCTGCACGCGCGCACCGGCGCAACGCGGCGCCGAACAGCAGCCGCTGCCCCAGGAGCGCAAGACGACAAAGGAATGACACGCATGTGTCACACACATCTTCCATTTGAGGCTCTAACGGAGCGCACCGATGCCCGTCGCCAGCGAACACGCGATACGTGACACGATCGAGCGGTTTTATCTCGCGTTTTCGACGAAAGACATGGCGCTGCTGCGCCAGGTCGTCACGCCCGACTGGGAATACCTGCCCGAGCCCGCTGGCGCAGCACCCGGCCCCGAGCAGATGATCAAACTGTTCGAGAACATCGCTTCAGCCATGCCCGATATGAAAATCCACATCCTCGATCTGCTGATACACGGCGACCGCGTCGGCGTACGGGCAGAGGTGACGGGCACGCAGACAGGCAAGCTGCTGGGCATCGCGGCGACCTCCAGGCCAGTCCGTTTCGCCATTCATTCCTTCCATCAGCTGCGCGGCAACCTGATCGAAAAGACATGGCATCTCGAAGACTGGCTTTCCGTCTTCCGGCAACTCGGCGAATTGCCTAAACAACTGGATCTCGGCTGAACGCGAGAACCGTCCCTGTCGACGCTTCAACCAGTCTTCATCGACACTTCGATGTCGTCGCAGAATAAATAGCGCCGTATGTGAATCAGTTGTCGAACGTCCCGCGATACTCCGGCGCGGCGTCACGACGTGTATTCAGCTCGAACATCACACCGCCCGGCGCGCGGCAGAAGAAACGCGAGCCGCGTCCGTTGTTGAAAACGCCCGTTTCCATCTGGACACCGTCCGCCTTGAAACGCTCATATAACGCGTGAAGGTCGTCGAGGCCCGGCAGTTCGAAGCCGATATGAAAGTTTTCAGGCCAGACGGGAATGTCGTCGCTGGTGTGATCGATCACCACGTCGTAGCCGGGCCGCTTCAAGATGTATGACTGCTCCCACGTGCCCGAGATTGTGAAGCCCAGGTACTGTTCGAAGAATCGCGCGGTCGCGGCCGTATCGGCGGAAGGAAAGCTCAGGTGATTGAGCTTCATGCTTTGGGTAATGTCGGTCATCATCGGTCTCTCTGACAGTGGCGGTGGCCCTGTGCCACGTTCGCCCGAGGACTTCAGAATATAAGTAGAAGCTCACATTCGCCAACTCGCATTGCGCGCGTGCGCCGATGCGCGCAAAACCCGCACACGTATGCCCGTTTGACCGGTTACCGCCCGTTGCATCGAATCCGCCTGCTCACATTCAGCGTGCGCGCGTCTTCGACAGATAGCCGAAAACAGCGGCACGGACGCGATATTCGAGGTACTCGATATCCGTCTCCCCCCGTTCGCCGGCAGCATCGACCATGCCTTTGACCATTGCGAAGAGATCGGCCGCCGCCACTTCGGGATACGCGTGTCGAGGAATCGCGCGCCGGATGATGTCGGTCGCCATGCGTTCCAGTTCCGGCTTGGCCACTTCGCCGCGCACTGCCGGGCGGCCTTCTTCGATATCGAGTAGCCGCGCGAGCCTGGGCCGCTGCAATTGCTGGCGCACGGCCGCGCCGATCAGGTATTCGAGCGCGGCCTTCGCGCTTCGCAGCGTGAGCGCAACGGCCGCGTCTTCGTGAAAGCGCTGCGTTTCGCGTCGAATGAGCGCGACCGTCAACGCGTCCTTGCCGGGGAAGTACTGATAGAGCGATCCGATGCTGACGCCCGCGCGCGCGGCGACGGCATTCGTATTGAAGCCGTCGAAACCTTCTGTTTCGAGAATCTGCGCCGCGGCCTCGACGATCGATGCGACCGTCTCTTCCGAGCGGGACTGGGTCGGTGTTTTACGGGGCCGCAATCGCTTTTGCGATGAGCGCTCGTTCATTGCTGTGTCCGTGTAGAGAGTGGTGCGCCCTGCAATCGGGCGACAGCCTATTCTACGGGGCACACACAGATCAAAGCGCGCCGCTGAACGAAACGGCGACAGCCAGTCCGATATTGATTGCGACCAGCGCGATCCAGCCTGCCAGCACCCACCAGGGATCGAGACGCATCATGATGGCCTCCATACGGGCCGTGTATATGCCCAAATGGTAGGAGCCCGCTCGCCGCCCTGGTAGATTCACGGTGGCACACTCAGCGTTTCCGCGCGGGCACCAATGCACCTGCCGGCATCACGCCTGATGCACGCCCTTTGGAGAGTCCAGATAGAAATCGTCGAGACAGAGCAGATTGAGCGCGCGAATCTGCTCTGTCATGAAATCGACGAATACGCGGATGCGCGACGGCAAATGCTGTCGGCACAGGTAACAGATGTAGTGTCCGCGGTCGTCGGGCACATGCCGGCGCAACGCCATCACGAGTTCATTGCGCGCGAGGTGATCGCCGATCTCGTAGCCCGGCAACTGCGCTATGCCGTGACCTTCGAGCACCGCGCGCAACACCAGGTCCGCGTCGTTGAAGGTCAGGCGCGCTGTGGGCAGGTATTTGCGCAGATGACCGTCGACCTTGAACTCCCATTCGAACACACGGCCGCCCGAAGAGCGCAGGTTGATGCATTCGTGCTGCGCCAGTTCGTCGAGCGTCGCGGGCAGGCCGTGCTTTTGCACGTAGATCGGCGCCGCGCACAGCGCCATTTGCATCGGCACCAGTTGCTTCGCGATGATGCTCGAATCTTCGATGCAGCCGTCGCGAAACGACACGTCGATCTGCTCGGCCGCGAAGTCGGCCGCCTTGTCGTCCAGCATCAGATCGACGGCGATGTCCGGGTAGGCCTCGCAGAAGCGCGACAGCAACGGCGCCACCACCTTGCGTCCGAACCCCACGCTCGAACTGACACGCAGCAGGCCGCGCGGCGGGCCCGCACGCAGATCGAGCATGTCGTTCATCGCATCGACGATATGCGTCACGCCCTGATTGCAGTTTTCGAAGAACCGTTCGCCTTCGCGTGTCAGATGCGTCGAGCGCGTCGTACGAAGAAAGAGCCGTGTGCTGAGCTGCGATTCGAGCTTCTGAACATTCCGGCTGACAGCTGAGCGGCCAATCCCCAGACGCTCCCCCGCTTTCGCGAAACTGCCTTCCGTGGCAACCGCCATGAAGGCGATGATGCCCGCATAGCTGGTCGAAAAACAGGTGGACAGGGCGTCGGCGGGATTCGGCAAGCCAACGCGAAAAGCATGCTGCGATGCATCCAGTTGATCCATTGACGGCTCCACTTTTGACGCAGGAGTCTGGCTCAGCCCGCGCAGTGCAGGGACTCGCACTGCACAATCGGTGCACAATCGGCGGCGCATCCGGCGCGAGCGGCTTGCGGCGGGCTTTCCCAGTGTAAAACACAACAAATGGATGTGGAACCGCTTCCCGAATCCGTCTGTTTCGCCGGAACATACGGGATATCGCGCAATTGGCGTCATTCGGGAAACACCGTGAGTCCCTGAATGAATCTTCCGCGCGCGTAGCCAATCGCTTAGGATCGAGACGGGTTCACTGTCGCTCCGACATGAAACCGGGAGGAGGCAGGGGTAAGCCTGCTTTGCAACACCGGCTGCGAATCGTCGCGATGCGGATCGCGACCCGCGTCGTCAAGCACGAGAAGGTTCCATGAACGAAAAGAAGCTGGAAGCGCCCCCGCTTTCTCTACTCGACCGGTATCGCGGCCGCGAATTCGAGCCGCTGTACACGACGACGGTCACCGTTTCGGGCGGCGAGACGGGACATGGCCGTGCATCGGGCGTGGCGCGCTCGGACGACGGCAACCTCGAGGTGGAACTGCGCTTGCCCACGGAACTCGGCGGTTCAGGCGACGGGACGAATCCCGAGCAGCTGTTCGCCGCGGGCTTCGCGGGCTGCTTCCATGGCGCGTTGAATCTGCTGGGCAAGCGTATCGACCGGCAGCTCGACGATATCGCCGTCGACGTGCAGGTCGCGTTCGGCCGCGATCCGATGGATGGCGGCTACGCGCTCGTGATCGACGTGCGCGTGCGGATTCCGGGAGTCGAGCGATCGGTGGCGGAAGAACTCGTGCGAAATGCCGAGCGCCTGTGTCCGTACGCGAAGATGGCGAGGCAAGGGACCGTGAATATCGTGGCGGTCGTCGATTGAACAGGCGGCGCGCAGGCAACGCCCGCACGCCTGCTCAGTATGCGATCGTCGAAGCTTGCCGCAGTTCTTCGGGCGTCGCGGTGCCGAAGCCGAAGAACTCCAGGTAGGCGGGAATCATCTCGAACAGCATGTCGGTGCCGACCTGCACTTCGCAGCCCTTCTCGCGCGCGGCGCGCAGGAAGGGCGTGTACTCCGACTTCATCACGACTTCGCCGACGAAGCATCCCGGCGCGATGCGCGCGACGTCGAAAGGCAGCGGATCGCCGTCCTTCATGCCGAGCGGCGTCGCGTTCACGACCACGTCGAAACCGTCCGGATCGTTCGAGCCCGTGCTCACTTTCAGCTGCGGATAGTTCTCGCGCAGCCGCTGCGCGAGCCCTTCCGCGGAATCGGCGCGCGTGTCGAACAGCGCCAGTTCGCCGACGTCGGCGGCCGCGAGCGACGCGGCGATTGCCGAACCCACACCGCCCGAACCCGACACCAGCACGCGCGCGCCCTTCAGTTGCCGTCCCTTGCGCAGCACGCCGCGCACGAAACCGGCACCGTCGAACTGATCGCCGAGCAGCGTGCCATCAGGACGTTTGAGCACCGCATTGCAGGCGCCCGCGATACGCACGGCGGGCGTGACTTCATCGACCAGCCCGACCGTCGTCACCTTGTGCGGCATCGTGATGAGCGCCCCACGCAGATTGGTGAAGCGGAAGATCGACGTGAAGCTCTGCTCGTAATCTTCCGGCTTGACGCCCATCGGCACGACGACGGCATCGATACCCTTCTGCTCGAACCACGGGTTGTAGATCATCGGCGACTTGAAGCTCTCGGTCGGGAAACCGATGTGCGCGATGAGGGTGGTTTTTCCAGAAATCATGGTCAGGGGTGCTCTCTCAAACGGCGGTTCTTGATTCAGTGTGCAAACGCATCGGAGCGCAGGCGGTCGTACTCGCTCTTGTCGACGGGCTTCGCGTCGGGTCGGCCCAGGTCGCTCATATGGACGCGATAGGTTTCGCGAGCGCTGAACGCAGCGAGCGATGCGATCACGGTGACGGCAAATGCCAGGCCGCCCACGGTCAGCCAGATGTTCGCGGAACCCGGAGGCGCCACGGCCGTGAAGAGCGCCGGAAGCATGGCGGTGATCGCCGTGCCGACGTTCTGTGCAATCGCCATCGCCGAGACGCGGGTGCGCGTCGGGAACAGTTCAGGATAGAAGCTCGGAAACACTGCGTTGTAGCCCTGATAGACCACGCCCCACATCAGCAGCGACATCACGAATGCGAACGGCACGTTGTGGATGCTGATCGCGTACAGATACGCGAACGCCAGCAGACCCGCGGCCAGCGAACCGACGATCATCGGCGGCTTGCGGCCGATCTTGTCGGACAGATTGCCGACGTACGGAATCACCAGCACGGCGACTATGTTGCCGACGACGGGAATCCACAGGTACACGTCTTTCGCGAAACCGATGCCGTAGGCCGGCTGAACCGCGTAGGCCGCGCCGAAGATGGTCGCGACGACAGGGATCACGTTCATCAGCGACATGCACACCACGCGCAGCATGTTCGGCGAGCTGTACTTGAATGCATCGATCACGGGCGAACGGGCACGCGACTGACGTTCGCCTTCTTCAGTGAAGGCAGGCGTTTCGTCGACCTTGCGGCGGATGATCCAGCCCGCGATGATCACCACGAAGCTCAGCAGGAACGGGATGCGCCAGCCCCAGACATTGAACTGCTCGGTGGGCATGTAATGCGCGAGCGGCAGGAACACGGCTGCGGCCAGAATCTGCCCTGCCTGCACGCCTTGCAGCGTGAAGCTGGAGTAGAAGCCGCGCCGGCCGAACGGCGCGTGCTCGAGAATCATCGAGCTGGCGCCCGAGATTTCGCCCGCCACCGCGAAGCCCTGCACCAGGCGCAGGATCACGAGCAGCACGGGCGCCCACACGCCGACCTGAGCGTACGTGGGCAGGAGACCCACGCCGATCGTCGAAAAACCCATCATGAACATGCACCACAGCAGCACGTTCTTGCGGCCGTGCGTGTCGCCGAGGTGGCCCAGCACGAACGCGCCGATCGGCCGCGCCACGTAGCCCACGCCGTAAGTCGCCAGCGACGCCACGATCGCGGTCGTCGCGTTGCCCTTCGCGAAGAAGATCTGCGGAAAGATCAGCGCCGAGGCGGTCGCATAGATGAAGAAGTCGTAGTATTCCAGCGCCGATCCGATCCAGCCGCTGGCGGCCGCCTTCTTCGACTGATGCTTGCCGTGCGGCTCACTGGTGGGGACTGCAGTCATGGTTGTCTCCTAGCTTTGTAGGCTGACGACACTCAGATGTCGCCAGATGGACCGCAGAGTAGCGTCTGACAGCCCTTATACACAAGCGAACGATACACCTTTTCGTTCGATCATCGCGCACAACTGCGCGATGATCGAACGCTCCGAGGGTTTCTCCGGGGACGGGGCGAGGACCTGGCAGTGGTCGGACGGACGGGAGGTTCGGACGATTCACCGCGCGGGCGCCCTGCTGCTGCCGAAAAGCTGCATCACCACGCCGCGCAGCCAGCGGTTGCCCGCCTCGTGGTGATAGCGCGCATGCCAGTGCTGCCGCACCGCGAATCCTTCGACGGGAATCGGGCATGCGTGAACAGCGAGGTCGCTGGCTTGCGCGAGCGTCTCGCCGATATGGCGCGGCAGCGTGGCGATCAGGTCGGTGGTCTGAACGATCGTCCCGAGTCCGAGGAATCCCGGCAACTGCAGCACGACGTCACGCTCGACGCGCTCACGGGCCAGCGCCTGTTCGAGCAGCTGCGCGCCCGTGCCCGATTCGATGACGACATGCCCCTCCGTGCGGTACTGCTTCAGGCCGAGCCGCGTACGAATCCGCGCGTGATGCCGGTTCGTCAGACACACCCAGTCCTGCTGATACAGCTGCTGCTGGTAAATGCCGCCGCTCAGCCAGGGCACGTAACCGATTGCCAGATCCGCCTCGCCCGACTCCAGCGCACGTTCCGTATTGCCGTCGATACGCGCCGCCTCCAGCCGGATGCCGGGCGCCTGCGCGCGCACATGCGCCAACAGCCTGGGCAGCAACGTGATGTGGCTCGCATCCGTCATGCAGATGCGAAAGCGCCGCTGCGCGGTGGCGGGATCGAACTCGATCTCCCACGCGACGAAGCGCCGTAGCGATTCGAGAATCTCGCGGCAAGGCCCGATCAGCGCGTCCGCCTGCGGCGTCGGCGCCATGCCGCCCGGCGTGCGGATAAAAAGAGGATCCTGCAGCGTTTCGCGCAGACGTCCGAGCCAGATGCTGATGGTCGGCTGGCTCTGCCCGAGCTGTTCGGCAACCCTCGTCACGCTACGGCTGTCGTAAAGCAGGTCGAAAAGCTGCAACAGCTTCAGGTCGGGCAAATCGGTCGGCATCATCGCGGGCGGGTGTCGTCGTGCGTTATTACGTACGGCAATGATGCCATTGTCGCCATTGCATTGTCAGCATAGACGGCAACTCCTATCGTTCGGCTACACGTCAAGGAGAAGCCAGTTGAAGATTGCGATTCTCGGCGCCGGCGCATTAGGTTGCGCGATCGGCGCCACACTCACGGAAGGCGGCCATGAAACCTGGTTGCTGGACCGCTCGCCCGCCCATGTCGACACGATGCGTCGCGACGGCCTGCAAATCGACGACGAAGCCGGCACGCGGCGCATCGCCGTGCGCGCGGCGACGCGAGCCGAGGAAATCGGCGCCGTGGATCTCGTCATCGTGCTGGTCAAGTCCTTTCACACGGACGCCGCGATGCGCGGCGCGCTCGCCCTGGTCGGACCGGATACGCGCGTGCTGTCGCTGCAGAACGGTCTCGGCCATGAAGACATCCTCGCCGATATCGTCGGCCGCGAACGCGTGCTGGCAGGCAAAACCTATGTGGGCGGCGTGCTGCGCGGGCCGGGCCACATCCAGTCCGGCGTAAAGGGCAAAGCGACCTACATCGGCGAACTGGACGGCCGGCTCACGCGGCGCGTGCAGGCGATCGCCGATGCCTTCAACGCCGCCGGCCTGCTGACCACCGTCAGCGACAACATCATGGGCACCATGTGGGACAAGCTTCTCGTCAACGTCGCGACGGGCGCGCTCACGGGCATCACGCGTCTCACCTACGGTCAGCTCTACGACGAGCCCTTGTTGAAGGCGACGGCGCTCGCAGCCGTCTCCGAAGCGATCGCTGCGGCGCAGGCCGCGGGCGTCCGGCTGTCGATGACAGACGCCGAACAGGCATGGACCCTCGCGGCCGAAGGGCTTTCGCCTGCGTTCAGGACGTCGATGCTGCAAAGCCTCGAGAAAGGCTCGATCACCGAGATCGATTTCATCAACGGTTCCGTCGTGCGCTGGGGAGAACGTCTCGGCGTGCCGACGCCCGTCAACGCGACGCTGGTGTCCTGCATCAAGGGCATCGAGCGCGCCATGGCCGACCAGCAGCGCAAGGAGACAACGGCATGAGCGGCTCCAGGGCTTATCTCGAACATGTGGCCATCTGGGTGAAGGACATCCAGTGGCACATCCGCTTCTTCGAAGACGTCTTCGGCATGACGATGCGCGAAGTCGACGGTACGGTCGACGCGCCGCGCCAGTACTGGACAGTCGGCGGCTTGCAGTTCATTCATGCGCCGCAACACGACGGTCCCGAAGGCCGTCTCGCGCATCTCGGGGTGATGTGCGAAGACCTCGACGCCGCGCTGGCCGCGGCACAGAAATATGCGGTAAGCGAAATGCCGCAAGGACGCAACTGGTTGCGCCTGCCCGATGGTCTCGCCGTCGAACTGATCCAGGCAAAACCGGCGTCGTGCGTCGCACAGGCGCTGAATCTCAACCCGCGCGCGGAGGCGTGAACATGACGATCATCGAGAAGTACTGGGACGACGCGCGCGAAGGCGACGAATGCGTGAGCCCGAACTACACCGTCACGAAAGAACGCATCCTCGCGTACGCCGACCTCACGGGGGACCATACGCCCGTGCACGTCGACGAGGCATACGCGAATACAAGCCACTTCGGCTGCCTCGTTGCGCACGGGCTGTTCGGATTGTCGATCGCCGACGGTCTCAAGACGCAGAGCGACTATCGCTTCCTGCCCGGCATGTCGCTCGGCTGGACGTGGGACTTTCTGTTGCCGATCAAGGTCAACGACATACTGCACGTCAAGTTCCGCGTAGGCGCGATGCGGCCGAGCAAGAGCCGCCCCGATTGGGGCATCGTCGTGCTGCCTTCCGAACTGGTCAATCAGCACGGTGAAGTCGTGCAACGCGGCGAGCATCGTCTGATGGTGCCGCGCCGGCCGGGAGTGTTCTGATGCAGGCACGTCCGCTCGAAGGCATACGCGTCGTCGACTATAGCCATTTTCTTGCCGGCCCCTATGTGGGCCGCTGTCTCGCGGCGCTCGGCGCCGAAGTCATCAAGGTCGAGCGACCCGGCAGCGGCGACGCGGGCCGCCAGCACGCGACCGTGCTCGACGATCGGCAAAGCGGCTATTTTCTGCAGTTGAACATGGGCAAGCGCGGCGTCAGCGTCGATATGAAAGATCCGCTCGGCAAGGAATTCATGCAGCGCCTGTGCGATTCCGCCGATGTGTTCGTCGAGAACTACCGCCCCGGCGCGCTGGACAAGCTCGGTCTCGGCTATGAAGCGTTGTCGGCGCGCAATCCAGGACTCGTCTACTGTTCGATCTCCGCCTACGGACACACGGGCCCCGACGCGCATCGCGCGGGCTTCGGCCTGATCGCGGAAGCGAAGAGCGGGATCATGCAGATGGTCGGCACGCCGGGCGAGCCGCCGCCGCTGCTGCGCATCTCGCTCGGCGACATGTACACGGGCATCCACGCGGTCGCGGCCATCAACGCGGCACTGCTCGGCCGCGCGAAGAGCGGGCGCGGCCAGCATATCGACATGGCGCTGTACGACACGCTCGTCTCGATGCACGAATATGCGGTGCAGTGCTACACGCTGCGCGGCGTGCTGCCGGAGCAGACGGGACACGACATGCCGACTTCGACACTCTACGGCGTGTTTCGCGCCGCGGACGGCGATCTCGTGATCGCCGCGCAGGTGGACGACGCATGGAAGCGTTTTGCCGCGCTGATCGAAACGCATGGCGGCCCGGCGGGCTTCGGCGGCGATACGCGCTTTCACGACAGCGTGGGCCGCAACGCGCACCGGACGGCGATCCTGTCCGTGGTCCAGCCGTGGGTGGCCTCGCGTCCGGTGGCGCAGGTGCTGGCCTTGCTCGATGGCATCGACGTGCCGTGCGCGAAGGTGCAGCGCATCGACGAGGTGCTCGACGATCCGCAGATCCAGGCGCGCGGCATGGTGGTCGAGCAGCAACATCCTCGCTACGGCACGCTGCGCCTGCCCAACCTCCCTTTTCGTTTCTCCCATTGCGACACGACGATCCGCGAAGTCGCGCCGGACCTCGGCCAGCACAACGCCGATGTCGCGCAATCGCTGGGCTTCTCCGCTGCCGAGATCGATGCGATGCAAACGGAAGGCGTTCTCTACTCGAAGTGAGATCAAGATGACTGACCAGTATGCAGTGATCGGCAACCCGATCGGACACACGAAGTCGCCGTTGATTCACGGCCTGTTTGCCGAGGCGACGCGGCAAGACATGACTTACGTCGCAATAGAAGGCCCACTCGATCCTGAAGAGGGCTTTGCCCGCGTCGTGCGCGCTTTCTCGGCCGAAGGCGGCAAGGGTATGAACGTCACCGCGCCCTTCAAGCTCAAGGCGTACGCGCTCGCCGACGAACGCAGTGCGCGCGCGGCGCTCGCAGGCGCGGTCAACGCGCTGAAATTCGAAGACGGCCGCATTCTCGGCGAGAACTTCGACGGCATCGGCCTGCTGCGCGATATCGAGGTCAATCTCGGCGTGCGGCTCGCGGGCAAGCGCGTGCTGATGCTCGGCGCGGGCGGCGCGGCACGCGGCGCGCTGTTGCCGTTCCTCGCGGCCCGCCCCGCCGAACTGGTGATGGCGAATCGGGACGTGTCCAAAGCCGAAGCGCTGGCGGCGCAAACGGGCGCGCACGGCAGTGCGCTGCGCGCGTGCGGATACCACGACCTCGCGGCGCAAGGCCGTTTCGACCTCGTGGTCAACGCTACGTCGGCGAGTCTCACGGGCCAGTTGCCGCCCGTTCCGCCCAGCGTGTTCAGTCCGCAAGGCACGGCCTACGAACTGGCCTACGGCAAGGGGCTCACGCCGTTCCTGCGGCTCGCCCGCAACGCGGGCGTGCACCACATCGCCGATGGCGTCGGCATGCTCGTCGAGCAGGCTGCGGAAGCCTTCGCATGGTGGCGCGGCGTACGCCCGGAGACTCGCGCCGCGATCGACCGGCTGACGGTACCTCTCGACTGAACGCATGGAGACGGCACGCATGAAGCAGATCCTGATGCTTCACGGCATCAACCACAACATGTTCGGCAAGCGCGACCCTGTCCAGTACGGAACCGTCACGCTCGCCGATATCGATGCGACGCTGCGCACGCTCGGCGAGGAACTGGGCGTGGCAGTCGAATCGTTCCAGACCAATAGCGAAGCCGCCATGTGCGAGCGGATCCATCATGCGTTCGAGGAACGCAAGGACGCCGTGCTGATCAACGCCGGGGCATGGACGCACTACAGCTACGGCATCCGCGATGCGCTCGCGATCCTCACCTGCCCTGTCGTCGAGTTGCACATGTCGAACATTCACGCGCGTGAGGCGTTCCGGCATCGTTCCGTGTTCGCCGATATCGTCAGCGGACAGATTTGCGGGTTTGGGATAGACAGCTATACGCTCGCGTTGCGGGCGGCCGTCGCGCAGATCGCACGAGGGTGAGTCCTTCGGGCGTTGGTATGATGGCGGGCTCGCGCCATCGCTTCCACGTGGATCCGCATGGCGCCGCCGCATCCATTCACAACGCCCCGGAGGATCACCGCCATGACGGCCGCAACGCAATTCGATCAGGTTTCCGTAGTCAAGAAAGCCAACGTCTACTTCGACGGCAAGTGTGTGTCGCACACCGTTCTGTTCGCCGACGGCACGCGCAAGACACTCGGCGTGATCCTGCCCGGCACGCTCAACTTCGGCACCGACGCGCCGGAACTGATGGAAGTGCAGGCCGGCAAGTGCCGTATCCGCCTGGACGGCAGCGACGAGTGGAAGACCTATGCCGCGGGCGAGTCGTTCTCGGTGCCCGGCAAGAGCCGCTTCGATATCGACGTGGTCGAGACGCTCGACTACGTGTGCAGCTATCTGTAACGACGCATTCGCGTCATGCCGCGACGCTGCCTGCACCGTCGTCGCGGCAATCTTCCTCATCACTGAACGGCCCGTTTTACGCCTTGCCTGCGCACACGCTTCGGCGTCGAATCGGGCACGATGTCCTTCATTTTCCCGATCAGTTCGTCATGCTCCTCGCGCAGCACTTCGACGAATGCGGACGCCAGCCGCTCGCGCGGCCGGTGCGGCGGAAACAGCAGATAGGTCGGAAATAGCACAGCCGGCGAGAACGGCCTGATCGCGATATCCGGCCCGGCGAAATCCCGCGCCACGACAGGATGCGCGAGCGTCACGCCCATTCCGCAGCGCACCAGTTCGCAGCAGATCGCCGTGTATTGCGCTTCGATTGCGAGCACGCGTTGCACGCCCGCTCGCGCGAACACCTCGTCCATCTGTACGCGCGTGCCGTCGCCGTGGCACAGCGAGATGAACGACTCGCCTTCGAGATCGGACGGCTTGATGGAAGGCTTCGTCGCAAGCCTGTGCGAAGCCGGCATCACGCAGACGGCCGCCACCTTCGAGAGCATCTCGACATCGCAATTCGACGCCTCGCTGATGTACACCGCCACGCCGAGATCGCAGAACTGCGATGCCGTCCAGTGATTCACCGTCCCCGACGTATTCACATGCAGCGACACCGTCACGCCGGGATGCAGCGCCTGAAAACGCTTGATCGCGTGCGGCACGAGCGTGAGTCCCGCTGACGGCATCGCCGCGATGCGCAGACGTCCGCTGCCCAGGTTGCGGATCTGCGCAGCGGCATTCGCGAGCCCTTGCAGACCCACATACGCGCGCTCCACTTCGCGAAAGAACGCCGTGCCTTCGCTGGTCGGAATCAGCCGCACGCCGCTGCGCTGAAACAGCAGCAAGCCCGTTTCGCGTTCGAGCTGCGAGATCAGACGGCTGACGTTCGGCTGCGACGTGAACAGCGCCTTCGCCGCCGCCGTCATCGACCCGGCCACCATGACAGCGCGAAACGCCTCGACATGTTTCAGATTCATCGGCATCAACCCATATCAGCCATGTATGGATTGCTATTTTATTCGTATTGGACGATATGACCATAGCGGACCAGACTGTGTCGCATGGATACGCCGCCAGAGCGTCCCTTCCCACACTCCAAGGAGATCGCCGTCATGCAAGAAACGCTGCGCCGCCGTTGCCGTTTTACGACCCGGGTTTTCTCCTCCGCGCTGTCCCTCGCCTGTCTGACGGCTTCTCTGTACGCGCAGGCCGACACGACGCTCTACGTCGCGAACGTCGGCGGCTCCAACGAGCAGCTCTATCGCCAGAAGATCATTCCGCCGTTCGAAAAAGCGCATGACGTGAAGATCGTCTATGTCGCGGGCAATTCGAGCGACACGCTCGCGAAGCTTCAGGCGCAGAAGGGTCATCAGCAGATCAACGTCGCCGTGATGGACGACGGCCCGATGTACCAGGCGATGCAGCTCGGCCTGTGCGCGAAGGTCGACGACGCGCCCGTGATGAAGGACATCTATCCCCTCGCGCGGCTCGGCCCGACGGCTGTCGGCGTCGGCATGGTGGCGACGGGCATCGGCTACAACGAAGAGGCGTTCAAAAAGCTCGGCCTGCCCGCGCCCGACTCCTGGCAGGTGCTCACCGACAAGCGCCTGAAGGGCAAGCTCGGCGTCCCGCCCATCACCAACACGTATGGGCTGCACACGCTCGTGATGCTCGCGCGAATGAACGGCGGCGGCGAGAAGAACATCGATCCCGGCTTCAACGCGATGACGAAGCAGGTCGCGCCCGACGTGCTCTCGTGGGCGCCCACGCCGGGCGAAATGGACGGCCTGATGCAGGCGGGCGACGTGATCCTCGCGCCCTACGGCAGCGGCCGCGCGGTCGCGCTACAGAACACGGGCTTTCCGCTCAAGTTCGTCTATCCGAAGGAAGGCGGCGTCGCGCTGCAGGTCGCGGCCTGCGCGGTGGCGGAAAACGCGCAGCCGAAGCTCTCGCAGGAATTCATCCAGTACCTGCTGAGCCCCGAAGTGCAGGCAATGCAGGCGCAAGGCATCGGCCTCGGGCCCGTCAACAAGACAGTCAAGCTGACGCCCGAAGTGGCCGCGCGCGTGCCGTACGGCCCGGAACAGGTCGGCAAGCTGACCGCGATGGACTGGAGCACGATCAACCAGCATCGCACGGAATGGACGGAGCGCTGGAACCGCTCGGTCGAACGCTAGACGGCGTGCCGCTCATCAGTCAGACCGTCCGCATCTGAACAGGACCGACGCATATGACCTACCTCACCTTGCAAGGCATCTCGAAGCGCTACGGCGACTTCACGGCCGTCGAGCAACTCGATCTGTCCGTCGAGCGCGGCGAGTTCCTGTCGCTGCTCGGCCCGTCCGGCTGCGGCAAGACGACCACGCTGCAGATGATCGCCGGCTTCGTCACGCCGAGCGCGGGCCGCATCACGCTCGATGGCCGCGACATCACGAACCTGCGCCCCGAGAAACGCGGCATGGGGGTGGTGTTCCAGAGCTACGCGCTGTTTCCACATATGACGGTGGCGGGCAACGTCGGCTTCGGTCTGGAAATGCGCAACATGAAGCGCGACGAGCGCGCGGTGCGCGTCGCCGAGGCGCTCGATCTGGTGCGCCTCAAAGGGCTCGACACGCGTTATCCGAAGGAGCTGTCGGGCGGCCAGCGCCAGCGCGTTGCGATTGCTCGCGCGCTGGCGATGCGCCCCAACCTGCTGCTGCTCGACGAGCCGATGTCGAATCTCGACGCGAAGCTGCGCGAGGAAATGCACATCGAACTGCGCGCGATCCAGAAGCGCCTCGGCATCACGACGATCCTCGTCACGCACGATCAGGTCGAAGCGATGACGATGAGCGACCGCATTGCCGTGCTGCATCGCGGCCGCATCGCGCAGCTGAGCACGCCATTCGATGCGTACGAGCGCCCCGCCACGCCGTTCGCGTCGACGTTTCTGGGCCGCACCAACACGCTGCCTGGCGAAGTGCTCCGGCGCAATCCGCGCTGCGCGGAAGTCGATGTCGCGGGCACGACCTTGCACGTGCCGCACGAAGGCCGCGAGGTGGCAGGCGCCGTGCACGTGTATATCCGTCCCGAGAAAGTGCGGCTCGCGAATGGGGACGCCCGCATGCAGGGACGCGTCGCGAACCGCGTGTTCATCGGCAATCAGTGGCTGCTCGAAATCGACACCGAACTCGGCAAGCTGCACGTCGCGCAGCCGAACTTCGGCGCGCCGCCGCCCGGGGAAGGCCACGAAGTCGGCCTCGCCTTCACCGACGACGACCTGCGCGTGCTGACCCGGGAGAGCGCTCATGGCAACGCTTGACGACTCGCGCGCGGGCGCGGCGCCGTGGCTGCTGTCCGCGCCCGCGCTGCTGCTGTTCGGCGCCCTGCTGTTCGTGCCGCTCGTGCTGACGCTGCTGCTGTCGTTTCGCGTCTTCAGCGACGTCGCGGGCGTGCAGACGCTCTACACGCTCAAGAACTATGCCGAGGTATTGAGCGATCCGTACTACGGCGAAATCTTCCTGCGCACGGCGGGCCTCGCACTCGCCGTCACGCTGCTGAGCGTGCTGCTCGGCGTGCCGGAGACCATCGTGCTCGCGCGCATGAAGCGTCCGTGGCAGTCGCTGTGTCTGCTGATCGTGCTCGGCCCGCTGCTGATTTCCGTGGTGGTGCGCACGCTCGGCTGGCAGATCCTGCTCGGCAACAACGGCGTGCTGAACAACGTGCTACAGGCCTTGCACATCACGTCCGAGCCGATCCGCCTCGTCTTCACGATGACGGGCATGATCATCGCGCTCACGCATGTGCTGGTGCCGTTCATGGTGATGTCGGTGTGGGCGACGCTGCAGAAGCTCGATCCGCAGGTCGAATGGGCGGGGCTGTCGATGGGCGGCTCGCCGCTGCGCGTGTTTCGCCGCGTGGTGCTGCCGCAGATCATGCCCGGCGTGCTGTCCGGCTCGATCATCGTGTTCGCGCTGTCCGCCTCGGCTTTCGCGACGCCCGCGCTGATCGGCGGCCGCCGTCTGAAAGTGGTCGCGACGGCCGCTTACGACGAGTTCCTCGGCACGCTGAACTGGCCGCTCGGCGCAAGCATCGCGGTGCTGCTGCTGATCGCGAACGTCGCGATCGTGATGGGCTGCAGCCGTCTCGCCGAACGCCGCTTCAAGCACATCTTCGACTGAGGCCATCATGAAACAGAACGGATTCTGGGGCCTGCTGTTCAACGCGCTGTTCCTCACCTTCATCCTCGCGCCGATCGTCGTCGTGCTGCTGGTGGCGTTCACCGACAAAGGCTTCATTTCGATGCCCTTCGACGGCGCGTCGCTGCGCTGGTTTCGCGCGATCCTCGACAACGGCGACATCGTCTCGGCGTTCTGGCTGTCGGTGCGGCTCGCGTTCGCCGCGGCGACGATCGGCGTCGCGCTCGCGGTGCCCGCCGCGCTCGCCATCGCGCGCTACCGCTTTACGGGCCGCGCCGCGCTGATGAGCTTCTTCCTCTCGCCGATGATGATTCCCGCCGTCGTGCTCGGCATCGCATTCCTGCGCTTCCTGTCGCTGCTGCATCTGAGCGGCTCGTTCTGGGCGCTCGTCGCGACGCACGTGATCATCGTGCTGCCGTATGCGCTGCGGCTTGCGCTGTCGTCGGCCGTCGGGCTCGACCGCGATGCCGAGCGCGCTGCTCTCTCGTGCGGCGCGAGCCGCTTCACCGCCTTCCGCCGCATCGTGCTGCCGATGATCCGCACGGGCGTCGCGGGCGGCTGGGTGCTGTCGTTCATCCAGAGCTTCGACGAGCTCACGATGACCATTTTCGTCGCGACGCCCGGCACGACCACGCTGCCCGTCGCCATGTACAACCAGATCGCGCAGACCATCGATCCCCTCGTCGCTTCCGTGTCGGCGGTGCTGATCGTCGGCACGGTTCTGCTGATGGTGCTGCTCGACCGCATGGTCGGACTGGACCGTATCCTGATCGGAGAAGCTCGATGACCCGCCACTCATCCGCGAATCCCGACGTGCTCGTGCTGGGCGGCGGCCTGGTCGGTTCCGCCGTCGCCTGGGGCCTCGCGCGCGAAGGCGCGCGCGTGACGGTGCTCGATCAGGACGACGGCGCGCTGCGCGCGTCGCGCGGCAATTTCGGGCTCGTCTGGATTCAGGGCAAAGGCTATGGACTCTCGCCGTATGCGCGCTGGTCGCGCAGTTCGGCCGCGCGCTGGCCGTCGCTCGCCGACGCGCTGCTCGCCGAAACGGGTATCGACGTCGCGCTGCGTCAGCCGGGCGGCTTTCACTTCTGCTTCTCCGACGACGACCTCGCCGAGCGCGCGAAGCGCCTCGGCACGCTGCAACGCGAACTGGGCGACTACCCGTATCAGCTGCTCGACGCACGCGAGGTGCGCGAGCGCCTGCCCGCGATAGGGCCGGACGTGATCGGCGCGAGCTATACGCCGATGGACGGCCACGTCAATCCGCTCAAGCTGCTGCGCGCGCTGCACGCGGGCATGCAGCGGCGCGGCGTGAAGCTGGTCGGCGGCGAGGAAGCGTTGCGCATCGCGCCCGAAAGCGGCGGCTTCGCGGTGCAGGGCAAGCGCGGCACGTATCGCGCGGCGCGCGTGGTGCTCGCGGCGGGCCTCGGCAATCGCGTGCTCGCACCGCACGTCGGGCTGCATGCGCCCGTCGCGCCGAATCGCGGCCAGGTGCTGATCAGCGAGCGCGTCGCGCCGTTCCTGCACTACCCGACGCTCAACGTCCGGCAAACCGACGAAGGCACCGTGCAGTTCGGCGATTCGATGGAAGAAGTCGGCTTTAACGATTTCACGACCACGCCCGTGCTGTCCGACATCGCGCGGCGCGGCGTGCGCGCGTTCCCGTTGCTGAAGAACGTGCGGCTGGTGCGCACGTGGGCCGCGTTGCGCGTCTACAGCCCGGACGGCTTCCCCGTCTACGACGAGTCCGCGCGCCATCCGGGGGCGTTCGTCGTCACCTGTCACAGCGGCGTGACGCTTGCCGCCGCGCATGCGCTGCGTGTCGCGCCGTGGATCGCCGGCGGCGCGATGCCCGACGAGATTCCCGCGTTTACGGGCAACCGCTTCCTCGAGTCCCCCGCTCTCATTCCCGCTCACTGATTCCGCCATGACTTCCACACCGCTATTCAAGGCCCTGCCCGGCGCCGATGCGCCCGTCGACATCTGGTTCAACGATCAGCCGCTGCGCGTGCCGGGCGGACGCTCGGTGGCCGCGGCGCTGCTGGCCGCCGGCATTGCGCGGTTTCGCGCGACGCCCGTTTCCGGCGCGCCGCGCGCGCCGTTCTGCATGATGGGCGCGTGCTTCGAGTGCCTCGTCGAGATCGACGGCGTGCCGAGCCGGCAAAGCTGCATGGTGACCGTGCGCGACGGCATGCGTATCCGTTCGCAGGAAGGCGCGCGCGATCTGCCGCCGTTCGAAGTCTCGCTGGAGGATGCTCATGGCCGCTGAATACGATGCAACACTCGCAGCCGGTTTCGCCGCCGAAGCCGTCGATGTCGTTGTCGTAGGCGCCGGTCCCGCCGGCATGAGCGCGGCGACGCGCGCGGCGCGCGCGGGCCTGTCCGTCGTGCTGCTCGACGAACAGGACGCCGTCGGCGGGCAGATCTATCGCGCGATCGGCCGCGCCGACGCGCGCCGCAAGGAGATTCTCGGTCCCGACTACGCAGCGGGTTCGGCCATCGCCGAAGCGTTCGCCCGTTCCGGCGCGCGCCACGTCGCGCATGCGTCCGTCTGGCAGGTCACGCGCGAACGCGCTGTGCATTATCTGAAAGACGGCAAGGTCGGCAGCTTCGACGCGCGGCGCGTGATTCTCGCGACGGGCGCGCTCGAACGGCCGTTCCCGATTCCCGGCTGGACGCTGCCCGGCGTGCTGACGGCGGGCGCCGCGCAAATCCTGCTGAAAAGCGCGGGCGAAGTGCCCGCCGAACCGCCCGTGCTGGCGGGCTGCGGTCCGCTGCTGTATCTGCTCGGCTGGCAGTACGTGCGCGCGGGCGTGCCGATCCGCGCGCTCGTCGATACGACGCGCCACGAGGACCGCTGGCGCGCAAAGAAGCATCTGTTGTCCGCACTGCGCGCGTGGCCTTTCCTGAGCAAGGGCCTGCAACTGATCCGCACGCTGCGCGCCGCGGGCGTGCCCATCTACGAGGCCGCCGACGATCTGCGGATCGAGTCGAAGCGCGATAGCGACGGCACCGAACGCGCCGCCGCGCTGCGCTTCACGACGCAAGGCCGCGCGCACAAGGTAGAAGCGGACGTGATCCTGCTGCATCAGGGCGTCGTGCCGAACACGCAGTTCACGCTGTCGCTGCGCGCGCAACACCACTGGGACGCAGCGCAGCTGTGTTTCGCGCCGACCACGGATACATGGGGCGAACTCGACGTGCCGGGCATCTTCGTCGCGGGCGACGGCGGCGGCATCGGCGGCGCGCTGGCGGCGGCCGAACAGGGCGCGCTGAGCGCGCTGCAGGCCGCCAGTCAGCTCGGCGCAATCGATGCGGCGACGCTCGTACGCGAAGCCGCGCCGCATCGCCGCGCCCTCGCCGACGTGATGCGCATCCGTCCGTTTCTGGACAGTCTGTACCGTCCGCGCGACGCAAACCGCATTCCGTCCAACGACGTGATCGTGTGCCGTTGCGAAGAAGTGACGGCGGGCGACGTGCGCGGCTTCGTCGAACTGGGCTGCATGGGCCCGAATCAGGCGAAGTCGTTTGGACGCTGCGGCATGGGCCCGTGCCAGGGGCGCATGTGCGGCCTGACCGTCACCGAAATCATCGCGGATGCCCGCAAGGTGCCGCCGGACGAAGTCGGCTACTACCGCATCCGTCCGCCCATCAAGCCGCTCACGCTCGGAGAACTCGCCGGTGAATGACGCCGCCATGCCCCCTTCCGGCGCCGCAAGCGAAGCCGATGTACTCGTGATCGGCGGCGGCCTGCACGGCTCAAGCAGCGCGTTCCACATGGCCAGACGAGGCGCTAACGTGGTCGTGCTCGAAGCCGATTACGTCGGGCGGCACTCGTCGGGCGTCAACGCGGGCGGCGTGCGCACGCTCGGCCGGCCCGTGCCCGAGATCCCGCTCGCGCTGATGTCGCGCGAAATCTGGCACGCGTTGCATGACACGATCGGCGACGACGGCGGCTTCGTACCTTCCGGCCAGTTGAAGATCGCCGAAACGGAGGCGGAGCTCGACGAATGCCGCGCGCGCGTCGCGCTGCTCGAATCGCACGGCTTCACGCATGAAAAGCTGATCGACCGCGCAACCCTGCTCGAACTCGAACCCGCGCTCGCGCCGCATGTGACGGGCGGCATCTGGGTCGAGCGCGACGGCTACGCGTTGCCGTTCAGGACCACGGCTTCCTTCCGCCTTGCCGCGCAACGGCTCGGCGCGCGGTTCTTCGAAGGCACGCCCGTTGGCCGCATCGAACAGCGCGGCACGCGTTGGTTCGCGCAGACGCCGCGCGGTCTCTTCAGCGCGGAAAAACTCGTGATCACAGCAGGCGCATGGGCGGGCCAACTCGCCGAACAGGTCGGCGAACGCGTGCCCGTTCATCCCGAAGGTCTGATGCTGATGGTCACGCACCGCGTCGCGCCGTTCTGCCGCGCGACGCTCGGCGCAACGGGCCGGCCGCTGTCGTTCAAGCAGTTCGACAACGGCACGGTGGTGATCGGCGGCAAACTGATCGGCATTGCCGATCTGGACGGCCGTCACGGCGAAGTCGATTTCGCGCGCCTCGTGCGCAGCGCGAATACCGTCGTCGATCTGTTCCCGCATTTGCGGCATCTCGGCGTGAACCGCGCGTGGGCAGGCGTCGAAGCCTTTACCGACGACTCGCTGCCCGTGATCTCGGCGAGCCGCCGCGCGTCGAATCTCGTCTACTCGTTCGGCTATTGCGGCAGCGGCTTCCAGCTCGGACCGGGATGCGGGAAGCTCGTCTCCGAACTCGTGCTCGACGGCGAGCCTTCATTGCCGCTCGAAGCCTTTGCGATCGACCGTTTCGACTTGACGCACGCCGCTTCGACCCGCGTGGTCAGCGCCGTCGCTCATTGATTGCCTCACTCATCCACAGGAGCAAACCAGCGTATGTCCGATATCGTCAGAATCGAAACGAACCAGCGCATGAGCCGCGTCGTCAAGGCGGCGGGACTCGTGTTCATTGGCGGCCAGACCTCGAACGACCACGCGCCCGATGTGAAGATCCAGACGGCAAGCGTGCTGGCGAAGATCGACGGCTTTCTGGAAAAGGCAGGCATCGACAGGATGCGCCTCGTGTCGGCGCAGGTGTGGCTTGCGAATATCGAGCGCGATTTCGCGGGCATGAACAGCGTGTGGGACGCGTGGGTCGCGCCCGGCTGCGCGCCGACGCGCGCGACGGTCGAGGCGAAGCTCGCCGCGCCGGAACTGCTGGTCGAGATCGCCGTCGTCGCGCTCGCGTAACGGCTGCGCCGAAACAGGCGTCAGCCGCCTGAAACCGCCTGCGCGTTCGAGACGCGGTACGTGCCCCTTCCCGCCTGCTTCGCGCTGTACAACGCCTGATCCGCGCGCCGGATCAGGCCGTCGACGGAATCGTCGTTCGCCGCCAGCGCAATGCCGACGCTCGTGCCGATGCTCACCGCCTCGCCCGTCGACAGGTGATACGGCAGCGCGATGCCGCGGATCACGCGCTGCGCCAGCGCGACAACAGAAGGCAAGGTGGTGTGATCGGCGATGATCGCGAACTCGTCGCCGCCCAGCCGCGCCACCAGTTCGCCTGGACGCAGCACGCGCGAGAGCCGCGTGGCGACTGTTTCCAGCACCTCGTCGCCCGCGCAATGGCCGAGCCGGTCGTTGACCTGCTTGAAACCGTCGAGGTCCAGATACATCATCGCGCACGATCCGCCCGATCGCGCCCGCTCAACCTCAGAATCTGTTCGAGCCGGTCGCGCAGTTCGCGGCGATTCGGCAGGCCCGTCAGCGAATCGTGACTCGCGAGGTGCAGGATCTTCGCCTCCGTCTGGCGCCGCTGCGTGACGTCCTCGATGATGATGACGGCGCTGCCGTCGGGCACGGGATTACGCGTCAATTCGAGCTGGCGGCCGTCCTGCAGTTCGAGATCCATCGGGCTGCGCTCGTCGCCAAGCCACGCATTGCACTGTTCGACCAGCCGCTTGTGCAGCGTCTCGCCGAACTGCGCGATGCCGACATGGCCGATGAATTCCGGCAGCGGCACATTCAGCTTCAGCGTCTCGACGGTCGCGCCGAACAGCTCCGCCGTGCGGCGGTTCGCAATCACCACGTTGCCCGTTCCGTCGACGGTGCACAAACCATGCGGCATATAAGCGAGCGCAGCGTCGAAGCGCGCGGTGAGTTCGGCATGGCGCTGCTCGGCCGTCATCAGTGCGACGAGCCCTTTGTAATGGCGCCGCACGACGGACACCATCGCCGCGTTGTACGCGACGAGCGGCGGCACGAGAATCCACGCGCCGCTTTGCGGCGCGAGCAGCGCGCCGATGCCGATGGGCACCGTGCCGAGGAAAATCTGCGCGATCGCGAGACGGGGCAACGCCGCGTTGCGCGACGCGATGCCGCCGAGAATGCCCGCCGCGACCATGATCGCGAGCGTCGCGAGTTCCTTGTCCGGAGACAGGAAACAGGCCGCCGTGCCGAGCCCGAGCAGCAGACATGCAACCAGACTGAGAGGCGCATAGCGAGCCGCCCACGGCGCCGGATGCACCGCGCAGACGCGGCTGCGCGCGACATAGATGCGGACGATGCCGAGCCGCGCGGCCAGCACGGCGACGTCGGCGATCAGCCAGAGCGCCGTCCACGTCTGATGCAGCCGGAAGCACGCGACGATCGCCACGAACACACTGGACATGCCCGACAGGAAGAGCGGCCAGGCGTTGTCGAACAGCGCGGACAGCAGCGCGGCGCGCACCGACGGGCTGATCACGCCCTTCTCCGGCGTGGGCGTCGCCAGCAGCGAATCGTAAAGGGAGGGTTTCTCAGACATGGTTCGGCCGTGATCGGGACGCTGTATTCCGGCTCATCGCAGGGCAACCTTTGTTCTTTGGATTAACGGCCTGAAAATGGAGGGATTGAGTCAGGTAAACGCGAACTGCACCCGGACTGCACGCCAAGCCACGCATAATGCCGCAATTCTGTCCATCCGTGCTGACGAGCGGATCGTTGCACACGCAAAATTTGCCGGGCACGCAAGCATGGCAGAACGATGAGCGCGCCCTATCAGGCCGTGAAGGCGCGCGACGGCTACTTCGTGATGGGCGCGACCAACCAGAAGCTGTGGACGAAGCTGTGCGAACTGATCGAGCGTCCCGAACTGCTGAAGCACGCCGATTATGAAACCATCTCGCTGCGCCTCAAAAACCGCGAGGCGCTGATCGAAACGCTGGAGCAGACGTTCGCGAAGCGCGACTGCGCGGACTGGATCGACACGATGCTGGCGGCGGGCATTCCCGCCGGTCCGATCCTCTCGTATCCCGAGGCATTCGGCAGCGAGCACGCGCAACAGCGCGGCATGTGCATGGAGATCGATCATCCCGTCGAAGGCAAGGTGAAAAACATCGGCTTTCCCGTCAAGCTGCCCGGCACGCCGCAACAGGTGCGCCGCCACCCGCCGCTGCCCGGCGAGCACAACGACGAACTGCTGGCCGAAATCAACGGGACCCAGCTATGGGCGAGCACGTCACATTGAAAATGGCCGGCGCGGGCACGGCGGAAATTCTGATCGACCGCCCCGAGCGCCACAACGCCATGACGATACCGATGTACGAAGCGCTGCTCGCGCGGATCGACGAATGCCAGCGCGATGCGAATGTGCGCTGCATTCTGCTGCGCGGCGCGGGCGGCAAGTCGTTCGTGTCGGGCACCGACATCGGCTATTTCAGCGACTTCCGCGACGGACGTCAGGGCGTCGAGTATGAAGCGCTCGTCGAACGCGTGATCGATGCCGTCGAACGCATCGCCGTGCCGACGGTCGCCGTGATCGACGGATGGGCGGCAGGCGGCGGCCTCGCGATTGCGACCGCTTGCGACTTCCGCGTTTGCAGCGATGCGTCCAAATTCGGCGCGCCGATTGCGAAGACGCTGTCGTCGCGCAATCTGGCGCGGCTTCATGCGGCATTCGGCGTGCCGCGCGTGAAGAAGATGCTGCTGCTCGCCGATTTCCTCTCCGCCGATGAAGCATTGGCGTGCGGCTATGTCTACGAAATCTGCGCGAAGGACGCTCTGCATGACACCGCACTCAAACTCGCGCAGCGGCTCGGTTCGTTGTCGCAGGTCACGCAGCATGCAGTGAAGGAAAGCCTGCGCCGGCTGGTGGTCGAACAGCGTCTCGACGATGAAGATCTGATCGAATCCGTCTATGGCAGCAGCGCATTCCACGACGGCGTGGCCGCATTCACGTCTGGCTCGCCGAAGCGCTAACGGCAAACACAGCCGACAACAAGGAGGAGACATGCTGTCGATTGGTGTGATGATCTGCGGAATCGTGTTGACCTTCGCGATGAAGCCCGAAGTGCCGTTCCTCAACAGCCAGCGCTCCCGCAACGCGTGCGCGGGACGCGACGCGCTCGATGCGTCGCTGCCTGTGACCGACGAACGCTGAACGCTATGCGCTGCTATCGCGAGCGGGCAATGCAAAGCCCAATGCCCGCTCGCGGTCCTGCAGATTCACCGCGGCAATCACCGTGCTGCGCGGAATCAGGATTTTCACGCCGTCGTGTTCCGCTTCGCACATGTCTTCGCTAGCGTCGAAGGTATCGCATGTCAGCTGGCTCCAGTCGTCACGCTTCGCGTGCTCCCTGAACACCTCGGCTGACACGTCGCGCCAATACGCGCCGTGCAGGATCACAAGCCATGTCATCGGAATCTCTCGTCACATGGAATCACACCGTGGATGACCAGACCCCGGGCGGGTCGCCGTCCTGCGTGTTTCTAAGCATCCAGTTACCGCATACCGTGCAGCGGTATTCGTCATAGCGCTTGATGGGAGGCGCGCCCGTCATCTGCGAATCCGTCTCGGCCAGATCGCCGTGCGGCGGCGTCGACGACGGCATGCCCGTCAAAGCCTTGCAGGCTTCGCATGGTTTCATCGATGTGCCCTGCGTCAACTCTTGCGGGAAGTCTTCGCGACGAACGGCGCCGGTGCGTGCTGCACCTTTTCGCTGCCGCACTTGGGGCATTTCAGCTGCACCCTTTCATGTTCTGCAACGTGCTCCGCGTGTTCGAACTTTTCACCACAGCTTTCGCAACGATACTGATAGGTCGGCATGCTGGTTCTCCGATGCAGACGAATTGAATGCGGCAGTAACTCATTCTAGTGCGGCATGCATCGATTGAAGGCCTTTTTCATGGTGTCGATCGAGTGACAACGATGCGCGCGGCATGGGCGTTGATTCAATGCACATCGCCGCCGCACATCGCGCTGCGTCAAAGCGCATTTTCTGCACTCATTTTCTGCACTCACGTTCGCCTATCGGCCCCCGTTTGTATAAATGGGCACTTAAAATCCGTGCGTCTCGAAGGCACTCCATCTTTCTCGACGTCAGGAGAACATCGGTATGCTCAACACGCGAATGCGGCCGCGCGCGCTGCTGCTCGGCGCAATCGTCACCATGATCGCTTCCGTCTGTCATGCGCAGTACAGCACCGACTGGCTCGCGAATACCTACGGCACGCTTGCCAACCACGTCGGCAATGCCGCCCGCTCGATGTGGGTCTCACCCGAAGGCGTCGTCTACACGGCGTCGCTCTGGGACGAGAACGAAGGCGGCGTCGCGATTTACCAGAATGGCCGCAGCATCGGCTCGATCGGCATTCATAGCGAGTTCCAGGGCGGCGCCATCACGGGCAATGCAACGTCGATCTTCGCGGCCATGCAGGCGGGCACGCAATACGGCACGGGCGGCGTCGGCCGTTACAACCGCGCCACGGGCGCGCGCGACCTCGTCATCAACGTCAGCACATGGACCACGATGAACCGCGCTGACGCAATCGCGGGACTCGCGACGGCAGGCTCGCTGCTCTATGCCAGCGACTTCTTCGGCAATCGCGTGCGCGTGTTCACGACGGACGGCGCATGGCAGCAGGATATCGCCGTAGCGAGTCCCGGCGCACTCGCACTGGATAACGCGGGCAACGTGTGGGTCGCACGCAAGAGCGCGGGCGCGATCGTCGAATACGGTCCCACGGGCGCGCTGCTGAACACGATCCAGATGCCCGCCGCGCCGCGCCCTTCCGCGTTGTATTTCGATGCGTCGTCTGGGCTGCTGATGGTCGGCGACGAAGGGCCCGATATGAACATCAAGCTCTATAACGTGACGGGCGCGCCGCAACTCGCCGGTACGTTCGGCGTGCAGGGCGGCTATCTCGACACGACGACGGGTATCAAAGGCCAGGTGGGCGACAAACGCTTCACTCGCATCAAGGGCATCGGCAAGGACGCGGCAGGCACACTATACGTGCTCAACAATCCGTGGGGCGGCGGCTGGGATCTCGGCCGCAACGGCGGCACCGACATCCACGCGTACAACAGCACAGGCAATCTGCTGTGGAAGCTGCAATCGCTGAACTTCGAAGCTGTCGCGGCGCCCGATCCCGTCACGGACGGCGCGTTGTTCTATAGCGGCACCAACATCTATTCGGGCACGGCAGGCGGCATCTTCGTCGCGAACACCGTCGATCCGTTCTCCTCGCCTGACGATCCGCGCCTCAACGTCAACGACACGCAGCGCAACGAACACTTCGGCCAGCTGGTTAGCGTCGGCGGCAACCGGATACTCGTTGCATCGGGACAGAATCCGGCCATCTTCTACTTCTTTCATTTCGAACCGTCCAAAGGCTATATCGCCGTGCCTGATGCGTCGATTCCGGGTCCGGCATTCAATACGACGCGCCCGATCACCGGCGGATTCAGCATCGACAGCAAGGGCGACGTATGGGCCGGGCTCGATCGCACGAATCATATCTATCACTATCCGTTGACAGGCTTCGACGGCTACGGCAAGCCCGCGTGGGGACCGGGCATCGCGTTACCGATTCCGATGAGCATCAGGCCATTGACACGCATCATCTATCTCGCCGAAAGCGACACGATGGTACTCGCGCAAGGCATCGCGGGAAGCTCGGACTGGACGGCGATGAACACGCGGATCGAGGTGTATCACGGCTGGAGCGCGGGCAACATGACGCAGCCAGATCCTGTGATCACGCTCACCAGCGCGAACCCGAAATCGATGACGGCGGCGGGCAACTATCTGTTCGTCGGCTACGTGCATACCGTGCCGAACATCGATGCGTTCAACCTCACCACGGGCCATCTCGACACGACGTTCACCAATTCGAACCCGGGCAACGTGGACGTCGGCAACGACGTCGACTCGATGTATGGACTAAGAGCGTTCCTCCGATCGACGGGTGAGTACGTCGTCACCAAAGACAACTACAACGGATCGAGCGTGATCGTGTATCGCTGGACGCCGTGATCAGGCGGCAGGCGCGCCCGGCACATCGGGCGCGTACTTGCGCAACCGCTGCGAAATGACATGCGACGGCTTTTCGATCACGCGATAGAACGCGTAACTGATCGCAAACGCCAGCGCCACTTCGACGAACCACGCAATTCGCGAGCTTTCGTCGAATGACGTCACTTCGAGCAGCGCAAGCGCCGTCTTGTGGCACAGATAGAGGCTGTACGACCACGCGCCGCACGCGGCCAGCGTCGACCACACGCGAGAACGAGAAGGCGTCGCCGTTTCCGTCGCGATCCACACTACAGCGAGGAGCTGAAAGACAGGCAGCGTGATATCGGGTGTGATCAACGGCAGCATGGCGGGCTTGAGACTCGACTCGGAAAGCAGAATCATCACGGCAGCGCCTGCCGCGACCACGGCTACTCTCAGCACGATCAGATGCGTCGCGAGTGCAAGGGTGCTCGCGTCCAGTGCGTGCCGGAGCATCATCGTGAGCGGCGAATATGCGCCGCGAATCTGGAATTGCGCGGCATTGCGCTGCGTCTCCGCGATCAGGCAGCCCGAGATCCATCCCGCCGCATAGAGCAACGCCGTGCCCGGCACGCGATAGGTCTCATAGACGCATCCATGACAGACGGGATGTCCAAAGAGCCGCACGCAAGCGACCATCGCCGCCGCCAGCAGCGTACAGCCGACGATCATTTCGCCGATATGGCGAAAGCGCGGCCGCAACAGCGGATAGACCGCGTAATAGACCATTTCGCAGTAAAGCGACCAGAGTACCGATTCCAGATAATTCTGTCCCGCCGGCAAAGGCTGAACGACGCATAGCAAAACGACCAGCGGCAATCCGATTCGAATAAATCTGGATGCGTAATAGTTGACCGGTTTTAGCGCGACGTCTTTGTGATATGCGGCATGAATGCAATAGCCGGAAATGACGAAGAACACGATCACGGCTGCGGGCCCCGCGAACAGCACCGTCGCGCCGGACCATAGCGCACTGCTTATGAACGATAGCTGATGCGGCAGGAGTGCTTTGAAAAGAGGCGGCTTGAAGTGATACATCAGCACCCAGAACGCCGCGAGGAAACGGATCGCGTCTATCTTTAAAGATTTTCCAGAAGCGGACGACGCCGGCCCATTCAAAGTGATCGCCATTTTTTCTTCCCTTTTATTACGGCTGCGGCGATCTTATCGCCGCAGCCGCTAACAAAAATCGAAAAAAATTGGCGAAATTATTTAAAGCGGTTTTGAACCGGTTTGCTGCAACGCATTACATCGGCGGCGCGACACCATCCTTTTCGACGACCACGCGCTGCGCGACAAACTCCCCTTGCGAAGAAGCAGGCGTCGCCACGACGAACACCTTCTTGCCCGGCGTGAGATCGCTATGCGCGGCGGGCGCAATCGTCACGATGGGCACGTTGGGCGGGACCGTCACGACGTTGCTGCCGCCCTTGTACGACAGTTTCAGATCGCGCCCGCTCGTGCTCTGCACCACGGTATCCACGTTCGCATTGGTCATCGAACTGTTCGGCCCGAGATCCCACGCGTAATGCCCTTCGCCCGTGCCGCGCGCGGACTCGGGAAACACCACGACTTCCGTTGCCGTCAGCTTGCCGTCCGTGCCCGTCGTCGCCGCCGTGCCAATGAACGAGCCCGGCTTGATATCGGACAACTGCATCGGCTTCACGGATGAAACGGTGACAGCCGGTTTCACTTCGATCGACACCGTATCGCCGCTGCGGCGATGCACCTTGAGCGTGTCGCCGTCGAGCGAAACGATTTCTCCACGAATGCGTGAAGGTTTCGTCGCGGGCGCCTGCGCGAATGCGGCCGTCGCGAGCGTGGCCGTCAACAGAGCCGTGCCGAATTTGATGCGGAAAGACATAGAAGCTCCCAAGGGGTTGGTTTGGATTTGAAGAGACTGAACAACGTAATACCGTCACGAGCCGCCGAACCAGTTGTAGCCCTGGTTCTCCCAATAGCCGCCCGGGTACTGGTTCGTGATTTCGATGGCGACGATATGCTTCGGATTCTTGTAGCCGAGCTTGGTCGGCATGCGCAGCTTCATCGGAAAGCCGTATTTGGGCGGCAGCACGTCGCCGTCATACGTGAGCGTGAGCAATGTTTGCGCGTGCAACGCAGTCGGCATGTCGATGCTCGTCCAGTAGTTGTCCGCGCAACGCAGCGACACATACTTCGCGCTCGTGTCGGCGCCCGCGCGGCGCAGGAAATCCGCGAAACGCACGCCGCCCCAGTGACCGATCGCGCTCCATCCTTCGATGCAAATATGCCGCGTAATCTGGCTTTCCTGCGGCAGCGCGCGCAGTTCGTCCAGCGTCCATGTGCGCTTACCGTGCGCGAGACCGCTCAGTTGCAAACGATAAGAGGCGGCGTCGACTTCGGGCACGTCATCGATGTCATAGAAGGCATTGAATGGAAATGGCCGCGTGATCATCGACTCGGGATACGTCGGCGCGAGTTTGTTTGGATCGAACAGCAACGCCTGCACGTCGTCGTTGAAAAACGAAATGCGGCGCAATGCCGTATTCACGGATTTGTCATTGGTCAGATCGCAGCCCGACAGCAGCGCAATGCCGCCGAGCGTCAACAGACGTTGACCGAACAGGCGCCGCGCGGGCGACTTGAGCTCGCGCTGCGCGTCCTGAATGATCGACTCGCCGTGCGTGGCGAGAAATGAGCCGGGCTGCGGCGTACGCTTGCGGATCGTCATGATTCAGCGCCCCCGGATCATCAGCAGCAGCGAGCGCGGCACCAGCGCAACCATCGCGACATGCACGACGAAGAACGCGACCAGCACGCTCATGCAGATGAAGTGCACCACGCGCGCGTTGTCGTAGCCGCCCATCAGCGTGCGCAGCAACGGAAACTGCACCGACTTCCACACAGCCAGTCCCGACAGCACGATCAGCACGATATCCGCGATCACGACGAGATACGCGAGCTTTTGCAGCGCGTTGTAATGCGTGAGATCGTCGTGCTTCAGCCGCCCGCGCAGTGCCGCGAGCAGATCGGCGGCAAGCTGTTTCGCGTCGAGCGGCAACAGCTTGCGTCGAAAGCGGCCGGACGCGAGATTGAACGCGAGATAGACGATGAAGTTCGCGACCAGGAGCCACATCACGGCGAAGTGCCATTGCAGCGCGCCGCCTAGCCAGCCGCCTAGTGTGATCGAAGGAGAAAACTGAATGACGGGAAAGATCGGCGATGCATCGTAAATCTGCCAGCCGCTCATCACCATGAGGACGACAGCCAATGCATTGATCCAGTGCGTGACGCGCACCCACCCCGGTTGAACCGTGTTGTGATCCAAAACCGCTCCATTTGATGACGTTTGTTTGAGCGCTGCGCGAGCGTGGCTCGCGAACCCGACAGTGCGACTCAGGTGCTAACGCCATCAATGAGCGGTTATTCCATCACCTCAAAAGACTTTTTTCTTCCAATTCACTTTCGATCAAACACGCGCATGCGCCGTCATGCGCCCGCTCTGTTCTCAGCGAGAATCTGCTCGATGACCTGCTCGAATGCTTCCACGGGTTGGCCGCCCGTCACCAGATAGCGTTGATTGAAAACGATCGACGGCACCGACTGGATGCCCATTGCCTGGTACTCACGTTCTTCCGCGCGAACGTCATCGGCATAATCGGTGCTGCTCAACACGGCGCGCGCCTTCCCTGCGTCGAGGCCGACGGATTGCGCGGCTTCGACGAGCACATCGTGATTGCCCGGGTCTTTGCCATCGCCGTGATACGCCTGAAGCAACGCAAGCTTCAGCGGCAGCTGCTTGCCCTCGATACCGGCCCAATGCAGCAGCCTGTGCGCATCGAACGTGTTGTACACGTAGTTGCGCGGACCGAACGTGAAGCCGACGCTCGCGCCGCGTTCGCGGATCATCGCTTGCGTCTCTTCGATCTGCGCCGGCGTGCGGCCATATTTCTTGCCGAGATAGTCGACGATCTTCTCGCCTTCCGGCCCCATCTGCGGATTCAGTTCGAACGGATGCATGACGATCTGCGCGTCCACTGCATCCCCGAGGCGAGACAGCGCGAGACGCAGCGACGAAAGCCCGATCGCACACCACGGGCACGCGATATCGGAGACAAAATCGATTCTGAGCGGTTGGGTCATGGTGCAGTCGGTCCAAAGAAGAGTGGCATCGATCGGGCTACGGTATCAGACCATGCGGCGAAACATGCGCGACCGTTTTTACCGCGCCGCAGCATACCCCAATTCGCAAATTGCTGCGCGCCGTCTGGCAGGACGCGCCATTTTCACCAATAATGGCCCAATCACTGCCGCAGAATGAGGACGGTCATGGATTATCCACCCGAAGCCATCCGTACCATTGCGCTGGTCGGCCATGCCGGTTGCGGCAAGACCTCGCTGATCGAGGCGCTGCTGAAAGAAAGCGGCGCGATCCATGCGGCAGGCAGCGTCGACCGGGGTTCGACCGTCTGCGACTTCGATCCGCTGGAGCGCAAATACCACCACTCGCTCTCTTCCGCGATCGCCCACCTGCACTGCCAGAACACCCGCGTCTACCTCGCCGACACGCCCGGCTATCCCGACTTCTCCGGCCTTTCCATCAGCGCGCTGCCCGCCGTCGAAACGGCCGCCATTGTGATCAACGCGCGCACCGGCATCGAAATGACCACACGCCGCATGATGGCGTGGGCCGAAGCGCGCAAGCTGTGCCGCATCGTCATCGTGAACGGCATCGACGGCGAGAAGGTCAATCTGTCCCAGCTGCTCGAAGAGATTCAGGAGACCTTCG
This sequence comes from Paraburkholderia azotifigens, assembly GCF_007995085.1. GTDB lineage: Bacteria > Pseudomonadota > Gammaproteobacteria > Burkholderiales > Burkholderiaceae > Paraburkholderia > Paraburkholderia azotifigens. Next base: position 479,941 of record NZ_VOQS01000005.1, on the reverse strand, counting down.
GCAAGAACTGTCTGCCCATCAATCTGCCCGCGCAAGGCGCGCATGCCGTGGTCGACTGCTTCTTCAATCCATCCGGCGAATCGGATCTGATGTCGGTCGAATCCGCGCACGACGCCCTCGTCGATCAGGTGATCGAACTCGATGCCAAGCTGATGGAGCTGTATCTCGAACAGGGCGAAGCGATCAAGCCGGAGCAGTTGCACGAACCCTTCGAACGCGCGCTGCGCGAAGGTCATCTGGTGCCCGTGTGCTTCACGTCGGCGGCGACGGGCGCGGGCATTCGGGAATTGCTCGATGTGTTCGTGAAGCTGCTGCCCAACCCGCTCGAAGGCAACCCGCCCCTCTTCTATCGCGATGTCGACGGGCGGCGCGAAACGATGCAAGCGGAGCCCGATCCCGACAAGCATGTGCTCGCGCATGTGTTCAAGATCGTGATCGACCCGTATATCGGCAAGATGGCCGTGTTCCGCATTCATCAAGGCACGGTGCGGCGCGACAGCCAGCTGTACATCGGCGATGCGCGCCAGCCCTTTCGCGTTGCGCATCTGATGCTGCTGCAGGGCAAGGATCACGAAGAGGTCCTTCAGGCCGGTCCCGGCGATATCTGCGCGACGGCCAAGGTCGACGAGATAGCATTCGATGCCGTGCTGCACGACGCGCCCGAGGACGGCAACATCCATCTCGCGCCGCTCGCGTTTCCGACGCCGATCTACGGCCTCGCGATCGAACCCGAGCGGCGCGGCAACGAACAGCGTCTGTGGGAAATCCTGCAGAAGCTCGCCGCCGAAGACCCATGTTTGAAGATCGAGCATCCCGTCGGCACCAATGAAACCGTCGTGCGCGGTCTCGGCGAGCTTCATTTGCGGCACATGCTGGAGCGGCTCACCGATCAATACAAGCTCGGCGTCGTCACGCGGCCGCCGAAGATCGCATATCGCGAGACCATCGGCGGCAAGGCCGAAGGGCATCACCGGCACAAGAAGCAGACGGGCGGCGCAGGACAGTTCGGCGAAGTGATGCTGCGCGTCGAGCCGCTGCCGCGCGGTGCAGGCTACGAGTTCGTCGATGCCGTGAAAGGCGGCGCGATTCCCGGCCAGTTCATGCCCGCCGTCGAGAAAGGTATCTTGCAGGTGATCGAGAACGGGCCGCTTGCGGGCTTTCCGATGCAGGACGTGCGCATCACCGTGTTCGACGGCAAGAGCCATCCCGTCGATTCGAAGGAAGTGGCCTTCGTCACCGCGGGCCGCAAGGCGTTCATCGACGCCGTGCTGAAAGCGCAGCCGATTCTGCTCGAACCAATCGTCAACATCGAGGTGATGACGCCTGAGACGACGATGGGCGACATCATCGGCGATCTGTCGTCGCGGCGTGCGCAGGTGCAAGGCACGCGCAATCTGGCGGGCCATGCCGTTGTCGTGGCGGGGAAAGTGCCGCTCTCGGAACTCGCCGACTATCAGTCGCGGCTGAACGCGATCGCGGGCGGACACGGCAACTACAACATCGAACTGAGCCACTACGATCCCGTTCCGCCGAACCAGCAGGACAAGCTCGCGTCGCAGTACAAGAAGCAGGCCGATGCGGACTAGCGCCTAGCGCGACTTGCTGCGCGCGCCCTTCTTCGCGCTCGCCGCGCGCGGCGCTTCCTTGACGGGCTGCACGCCGCCGCCCGTGGTCAGCTGCTCCATCCACGACAACGCCTCGACGTAAGACAGAAACTGCTGCAGATAACCCGGCGACAGTTCGCGCATCAACGACAGCGAGCGGTGCACGAGGCTGCTCGAATTGAGCGGGCCGGCATTGCCCGGCACCTGTTCGAGCGACTGACGCAACTGCTTCTCGGCGCTGACCTTCGACCAGGTTTCGCGGAAGTAGTCGAGCGCCTTCAATTCGGCATGAACGGCGGGACTCGACGGCGCACGCTCGCCGTGATCGATCGCATGTGTCGCGATGTAGTCGACGAGGCCAGCAAGCGGTCCGCGCGACGGCTTGCATCGCGTTGCTTCGGCTGCCGGACGGCAACCGCTGAGATCAGCCGCATACGCATCGAGCAACGATGACAGCCGCGCGTCGAGCACGCGGCGTGCCTCGCCGTCATGCGCAGCAGCGCGTCGCGCCAATGCATCGATGAAATGAAAGCGCAGCGGATCGTGTGCGTCGGCGCCCTGCTCGCGCCATGCGTCGAGCAGCGCTTGCGCCGGGTTCGCTTCGTTACTCATGACTTGCGCCGCTCGCCGACGCGGGCCTCGGCACCGCCGCGATTTCCACGCGACGGTTCTTCGCGCGTCCTTCGCTGTCGGCGTTCGAGCTGACGGGCTGCTCGGACCCGAACGCCGCCGCGAACACGGACGACGCCGGAATGCCCGAGTCGATGAACGCGCGCGTCACCGTCAGCGCACGCTGCGCCGACAGTTCCCAGTTGTCGGCGAAACGCCGGTTGCCCGCGCGCACCTGCTGGTCGTCGGCGAAACCGCTGACCATCAGGATTTCGTCATGCGCGCGCAGATACGCGGACAGCGGCGCGGCAAGGCTCTTCAACAACTCGCGGCCCTGCGGCTGCAACTGATCCGAGTTCAGCGCGAACAGCACGTTGCCGCTGATCCCGATGCGCCCGTTGACGAGCGTCACGCGCCCCGCCGCGAGCGGGCCCGCGAGCGCCTGCTCCAGCGTCTTGCGGCGCTGCGCTTCCATCTGCCGCTGCTTCACGGCGTCGTCGAGCCGCGCGGACAGTTCCAGTTGCACGCCGATCACGGCAACCAGCAGCAGCACGAACGCACCCAGCAGCACCGACATCAGATCGCTGAACGCGGCCCAGATGGGCGTCGTCGGCTCGACGCCGCCGTCGATGTCCTCGTTCATGCCGCGTCGGCCCCTGCTGCGCGCGTGCCTGCCAGCTGCTGCAAATCTTCGACGATCTGCTTTTGCGACAGCATGCTCAGGTCGATGACTTCGCGCGCCTGTGCGACGTAGTACGCGAGTTGCTCGTCGCTACGCATCAGCGACTTGTCGAGCGCGGCTTCGATGCGCTGCAGATGCGCCATCAGCTTGTCGTTCGATTCGCCGAACAGCCGCACGGCCACGCCGAACGCTTCGCCGAGGCTCGCCACTTCGACCGCGCTGCCCGTCACCTGCGCGGCGACGTCGCCGAGCTTGCGCGTCTCGGACTCGACCTTGTCGGTGAACTGCGTGCCGACGCGTTCCAGCAAGCCCGCCGACGTCGACACGAGCGCATCGACAGCCGTGCGTTGCTCCGTCGACGCGTGGTTCACGGCGTCGAGCAGCGTTTCGAGCGTGGCCAGCAACCGGCTGCGCTCGTCGAGCATCGCGGTGTCGCGGACCATGCTGTCGGACAGTTTCTGGCGCAGTTCCGCGACGACTTCGGCCGCCACGCGCGGCGCTTCCGACGCGGCCTCCACGAGCCGCGCGATTTCGGCGATCGTGCCGCTCGCGTGCGCCTGGGTTTGCGCCGAAATATCGCGGGCCGTTTGCGCGAGCGCGTCGCAGATTTCCTGCTGGCGGTGTGCGCTGCGCGCGCCCGTTTCGTCCCATTGCCGGCTCAAGGTCGCGGCGATTGCTTCGAGCGATGCGCGCCATGCAGCCAGACGCGCTTCGTCGCGCGACGCGAGTTCGGCCTGCAAGCCCGCGTGCGACTGGCCGACCGCCTGCAGCAGCGCCGCCGAATGCTGCTCGAAGGCGGCCGCGGCCGTCGTGAGCGCCTGACGGTTGTGGTCCGCGAGCTTTTCGCCCGCCTGCTCCTGCTGCGCTAGCGCGTCCTTCCATGCTTGCGACACCTGACCCGCCGTCGCGTCGAGACGCGCCGAGACGCCCTCGAGCAAGGTGCCTGAGCGTTGTTCGAAGGTCTGGCTGAAGCCTTCCAGCGACGCGCGCAGATCCTGAACCAGCGATTCGCTCGCGCTCTGGTGTCCTTGAAGCGCCTTATTCCACAGCTCCGCGACGTTCGTGGTGGTCGCTTCGAAGCCCGTCGACAGGCCGTCGAGTTGACGCTGCACCGCCTGCTCGACGGTTTCGCGCAACGCAGCCATCTCGCGCGCGTGGCCCGCCATCGTGGCTTCCATCGCCGGTTGCAAGGCCGCGCCCGCCGCGCGGGCGCTTTCCGCCGCGCTCGACACCTGGCCCGCCGTCGCATCGAGACGCGCCGACACGCCGTCCAGCAAGGTGTTCGAACGCTGCTCAAAGGTCTGGCTGAAGCCTTCCAGCGACGCGCGCAGATCCGCCACCATCGATTCGCTCGCGCTCTGCTGTCCTTTCAGCGCCTTGTTCCACAGATCGGCGACGGTCGTCGTGCTCGCTTCGAAGCCCGTCGAGAGTCCGTCCAGCTGGCGCTGCACCGCCTGCTCGACGGTCGCGCGCAACGACGCCATTTCTTGCGCGTGACCCGACATCGACGCCTCCATGACCGGCTGCAAGGCCGCGCTCGCGGCGCGCGCGCTTTCTGCCGCGCTCTCCTTCAGCGACTGCGACACCGATGAGACGAGCCGCGCATACGCCGCTTCCGTTCTGCCGTGAAACGCGTGCTGGTTCGAGATCAGCCGCTCGTTCAGCGCGACGCTTTGCTGTTCGATGGCCGTCATCATCGTCTGAAGACGGTCGACCAGCGCGGGCATCACGTCCGCCTGGCGCTGCAGCAGCTTGAACGTCTCGTCGCGCTTCTGGCTCTGCGAGAACGCGCGCAGCGTGGTCGCGATCTTCGTGTCGAGCAGTTGCGCGGCCTGCGCGCGCTCGCGGCGGCACAGCGCGGACAGCAGCCCGAGCATCGCGGAGGTCGCCACGCCAGCGATCGAGGTGCCGAACGCGAAGCCCAGCCCCTTGACGGGCGCGGCAAGCGACGCGCGGATCGCCTGCAGGTCGGTCGCGCTGTCGAGCGCGAGGCCCGTGCCGCGCAGCGTCGTCACCATGCCCAGCAGCGTGCCCAGCATGCCGAGCAGCACCAGCAGCCCGACCAGATACGGTGTCAGCGCCGGTCCCGGCAGCGCGACGCGCTCGCCTTCGATCCGCAGGCGCACGGGATTGCGCAAGCCGGCATCCAGCCGTTCGAGCCAGACGCCGAGCCGGGGCGGCGCTTCGTTAAGCTCCGTGACCGCCTGCGTCAGCGTCGACGTGGCCTGCTGATAGCGCTGCAGTTCCAGCGCGCCCGCCACGTAGCAGGCGCCGACCAGCAGCGTGACGACGAGCGCCAGCGGGTTCGACAGCAGATAGGCTGCGCCGACCCAACCGACAGCAACCAGCCCTACGAGAAAAACAACAACAAAATCAATACGATATCTGGACATGTTGTCCCAGTTAGCTGATGCGAAGGGCGGCGAGCAGCCCTTCGACCGGTTGAAAACGAATGTCGAGTTCAGCAAGCAACACGCTTTGCATGTCCTTGCGGAACGCGTCGAGCCACGCGCCGGGCGAGGCTGCTGCGGAATCCGCCGGGGCCGCGCCATTGGCTGGGGCATCGGCGGCCTGACTGGCCTTGCGCAAGCGCTCGAAATGGCCGCCAAGCAGGCCCGGCACCGAACCGAACAGGCTCCGCTCGCGGGCGCCCAGCGAGCGCTCCATGATCGCGTCGACCACCGCGAGGCGCGTCATCTCGGGCGTCTTCGCCGCCAGCAGACTCCGCAGACGGCCGCGCAGCGCGCCGATGCGGGTTTCCATCGACTGCTGGAGCGCAAGGTAGCTCTGGCGGAAATCCGCGTAACTGGCCTCGGTCTGCGCAGGCGCAGTCTGTGCGTGCGCGGCGCCGCGCCGCCGGCGCGTGCTCAGCACGCTGTCGCCCGCGATGGCGTCGGCCAGCGCGGCACGCAGGCCGGCGGATTCCTGCTCGAGCGCGCCCGCGCCCCGGGCGCCGCGCGCACCGCCAGCGACGGCGGCGGGCGGCGTGCCGCTGAGCGCCGTCGACAGCGCAATGGCGTCCGTCCAGCCGAGCCACTGGCTCAACTGATCCGACAACGACTGGCTGGCGGCGGGCACGTCGGCGGCCGTCAGGCGCGCGAGCAGGCGAACGAGCGTCGGGCCGCTGACCGCAGTGCGCTGAGGGGCTTGAACCATACCACCCAAAATCTTGAAAAAGGCAGCAGTTTACACGCTGCGGGACATGAAACCGCCTGGGGAAGATGTCGATGGGCGGCGGCACACCTGCCGCGGGCGCCGCAAAGCCCGGAAATCAAGGGAAAAGAAGACATTTCGGCCGCCGTCGGCATGCCTGCGACGGCGGCCTCATGGCATGGATTACATCGTCAGCACGACGCGGAAACGGGCGGCACCGCTCATCATGCGGTCGTACGCTTCAGCGGCGCGTTCGAGCGGAAAGGTCTCGATCATCGGCTTGACGTCGGCGAGCGCGCTGAACGCCAGCGTGTCTTCCGAATCGGCCGACGAACCTGACGGCCAGCCCTGCACCGCGTTGCGGCCCATGATGAACTGCACGGGCGGCACCTCGATCGGCTTGTCCGCGACACCGAGGATGATCAGCTTGCCGTCGAGCCCGAGTCCGCCGAGCGTTGCTGTCATCGCGTCGCCGCTCGTCACCGTCGCGAGGATCACCTTCGCGCCGCCGAGCGCCTTCAGCGCTTCGGCCACGTCCTGCTTGCGGCTGTCGATATAGTGGTGCGCGCCGAGTTGCTTCGCGAGCGGCGCCTTGTCCTCGCCGCGCGCGATGACAACGGTGTTGAAGCCCATCCGGCGCGCGAACTGCACGCCCAGATGCCCCAGCCCGCCGATGCCGAGCACGGCGACCAGATCGCCCGCCCGCGCGCCGCTGTTGCGCAGCGCGTTAAATGTGGTGATGCCCGCGCAAAGCAGCGGCGCCGCGTCGACGTCCTTGAGATCGTCGGGCATGCGCGCGAGCGCTTCGACGGGTGCGACGAGATAGTCGGCATAGCCGCCGTCGTAACTGATGCCCGGCACCTGCGCCTTTTCGCACACCACGAAATAACCGCGCCGGCAGGCCGCGCAATGTCCGCAGTGTCCGCCGTGCCAACCCACGCCCACGCGATCGCCCGCCTTCCAGCCCTCGACGCCTGCGCCCACGGTGTCGATCACGCCAGCCACTTCGTGACCCGGCACGCGCGGAAATTGCAGACCTGGCCACTGGCCCTCTTTCGTCAGCGAGTCGCTGTGGCAGATGCCGCACGCCTGCACCTTGATCAACACCTGGCCGGCGCCCGGCGCCGGCACCTCACGCTCCACGAGTTCCAGCGCCCCGCCCGGGGCGCCGACCTGTACCGCTCTCATCTTTCGCATCGAATTTGCTCCAGTCGAAGAACAGTCCTTCCAGCGCTCCGGGATACGCGACGGCCTCCGCATCAGATATCCGGCCCGCTGGTCCGAAATGGATACTAGGTGCTGATCGATGCGTGCGCAATTGAACGGTCCACTTCGTTCCATACGGCGACCGTGCGCGACGAATTTGGGCGCGCGCCCTGGCGGCTATGCCGAGCCGACCTTTCCATCGCGCCGCTGGCGCGCGAACACATACTTCAGCCACTCGCGCCCGTTGACCACGAACATGCCGGCCAGCACAAGCCCCGCGCCTGCGAGAAACGTCGGATCGAGCCGCTCATGCAGCAGCAGCGCGCCCAGCGCGACTCCGAACAGCGGCGCCATGAACGACAGCACGCCGAGCCGCGACGCAAAATAGACGCGCAGCAAATAGAACCAGGCGACATAGCTGAAGAAGCACACGACGATCGCCTGAAATCCCAGGCTCGCCCACACGAGCGTCGTGCCGTGAAAGCGGGACTGGCCCGAGAACAGTGCGAACGGCAGCAACACGACGAAGGCCCACACCAGCTGATAGAACAGCGTCTGCGTGGCGGGTGCTTCGCTCAGACGCGTCGCGCGCACGGCGACCGTCGTCATGCCCCACGCGGCGCCTGCACAGATGCCCAGCAGGTCGCCGAGCATCCAGTTGGGCGCCGACGGCCCGGCGCCTGCGCCCGGACCGGCAAACGTGACCACGATGCCCACGAACGAGACCGCGATCCCCGCCCATTGCGCGCGCGTCAGGCGTTCCGAAGGCAGCACCAGTTGCAGGCCGACAGCCGCGAACATCGGCGCGGTGTAAAGGAACACGGCCATGTGCGATGCGGCCGTCCAGCGCAGCCCTTCAGCAACGAAAAGAAACTCGGCGGCAAACAGTACGCCGACCACCGATCCCGGCCCGAGCGCGACACCCTTGAGCCACTTGTCGCGCACGATCAGCCGCCCGAACACCCAGACCAGCACGGCCGCGACGCCGGAGCGCAGCGATACCTGAAGCAGTGGCGGGACATCGGCGGCAATGGCCTTCATCGCAGCCTGTTGGAGTCCCCAGATCAGGCACAGCACTACCATGCTTGAAACGGCCAGGCCGTCCAGAGTCTTTCTCATCGATATTCGCCGGCGGGTCTTGCGCGAACGTGCTCGCCCGGACGGGCGTCTTTCGCGGAGATGGAAATAGTGCGGCGGGCGGTATGGCGATGCTTCGTCCACGGCACAGCAGTGCCGAGGCGACGAAGCGGGTTGAATCCTCGTCGAGTTCTTCGCAGGTCTTTGCCGAGCCGTTTCGAAGCAGTCCCCGCGCGCGCAGGGCTTTCGATTTTCGACGATTTGGACTTCGTTGTCGAATGCCTTACGGCAAACGTCCGAGGCAAGCCGTGTCGTTCAGGGAAAGATCGGCGTGGTCGGTTCGGCGCCTTCGAGGTCCGCTCTCGGCACGTGCTGCACGATCAGTTGCTCGATCTCGTGCTCGCGCGATCCGGGCACGTCCGCCATGATCAGCAACTGGCCGGCGCGAATGGCTTCGCGGAAGCGTTCGAGCTGCGCATTCGGCTCGTTGACACCGATCATCGAGGCCGTCCATGCGCCGAAACCGGCACCCGCCAGCGTCATCATGACGACGGCGCCTCCCGCGATCGCGAGTTCCGCAGGCGGAAACGCAAGCGCGACGAGGCCGAGCAGCGCGCCCGTTACGCCGCCGAGCGCCACGCCGCGTTCGAGCGCATGCACGACATCGCTGCTTTGCAGCAAAGAAGCTTGCGGCAAGGCTTCGAGTGTGACGCTGTGATTTGCGAGCACATGAATGTGCCGCCAGGTGATCCGCGCGCGCAGCAGGTCGTCGACGATGGCTTTGGCCGTGGGCGTGTCGGGGGCGAGAAAATAAAGGCGTCTCATACCGGCTCTCCGTCAGATGGCGGGTGTCCGCAACGGGGCGATACCTTTTATCGTACGCCTGAACCGGCTTCAGTGGCTGGCGCTCACCACTCGCAGTAAAGCGAGGCGCTAGCCATGTCCCGTCACGAACTTTTTGGTCGCGTGATAACCGTGTTTCGTTGCATCAGCCACGGCATGGCCCGCCGATTTCGCGCCGTGTCCGACCGCATGAACGGCGTTTCGAACAGCGTGCCCGGTATCTTTGCCCGCCGTCTTGGCGTCCGTCTTGAACTGATGCGCGCCGCTTGCGAGGCTCGCGTGAGCCAGTGGAGTGGCGAGTGCCAGCACGGCCACAATGAATGAAAGTCTGGACATTTTCATACCCCGATTTTCCCATATCGAACGGGCGCGAATCGCCGTCAAGCGGTAAGCATCGTGCCGAGTTTGTATCGCAATGTTTCCGGGTGCGGGCACACGCCTGTCGTCGCGCCTCGGAGCTTTCCGGTTTCTGACAATCCCGCAATCGTCTTGCATCGCGCCTTCGCGCGCCTGGCCTGTGTTTCGCGAGAATCGGCTTACGCCTGCGAACGTATGTCGCATTGCCGATTGTCGGCAGCGGACTAGCATGGATGAGTTGCCACAGCGCGCTCGATTCACATCGCATCGGCCCCGCGCGAAACGCTGCTACAGGCAGTGTATTCTCTTGAACAAAGGCGTATCAGATGGCCAGGAAATTCCCACTGCATCCGAAGCATCCCGAACGCGTTTGCTGGGGATGCGATAACTACTGTCCAACCGATTCCCTGCAATGCGGAAACGGCTCCAGCCGCACACAGCACCCCATCGAACTGCTCGGCGACGAATGGTACAAGGAAGGCGACTGGGGCATCGAAGTCCCGGAAGATCAGACCGCGCGATAACGCGCGGCCTGCGCAGCCATCACACCGTCACGACGATCTTCCCGACCTGCGCGCCCGCTTCCATGTAGCGATGCGCGTCGGCCATCTCGTCAAAGCCGAAGACGCGGTCGATGGAAGGCTTCAGCGCGCCCGACGCCAAACCATCCGTAATGAAGTGTTTCGCATGTGCCAGTTTCTGCGGATCGCCCGTAATCTCGAACAGCCGGTAGCCGCGCACCGTAAGATCCTTCGACAGCAGATCCATCACGGGCACGGGGATGTCCCGCGCATCGAGCGCACCGTATTGAAAGAAGATGCCGTACGCGCATAGCGCCTTCAACTGATACGCCGCGGCCGGACCGCCGACGGGATCGAAGGCCATGCGCGCGCCCCGCCCTTGCGTCAGCGCCATCACCTTTTCCGGCAGATCCGCGCCGTCGCCCGCGATCACATGTGCGGCGCCTGCCGCCAGCAGCGCATCGCGTTTCTTCTCGCTGCGCGTCAACGCGACGGGAATCGCGCCGACCATGTTGGCGATCTGGATCGCCGCCAGCCCGACACTGCTCGACGCCGCGCCGATCAGCACCGTTTCGCCCTCCTGCAACCGGCCGATTTCGATCAGCGCGCCGTAGGCGGTGGTGAACATCATCCACGTCGCGGCTGCATCCTCGAACGACAGCGACGGCGGATGCTTCACGACGGCATGAACAGGCGCGTTCACGCGTTCGCCATACATGCCGTAGTCCGCAAACGAGAATGCGGGCACGACGCTCACCGCGTCACCCACCGCGAAATCCTTCACGCCGCTGCCCACGGCCGCGACGACGCCTGACGCTTCGTAGCCGAGCCTCGAGGGCAAGCGCGGCTCGATCGTGTATTGCCCCGTGCGATACATGACTTCGGCCCGATTGATGCCGATTGCCTTGACGTCGATCTGCACTTCGCCCGCGTTGGGTGCGGGCACGTCGATGTCGTCGATCTGCAGCACTTCCGGACCGCCGATACGATGAATACGGATGACTCGTGACATATGTCGTCTCCTGCATCTGTCAAGCGCCTTATGGTCGCACACTCCCCCGCGTCGAGCAGGCGGTCTGCCAGCCGACGCTTTCCCTCGCGCGCGCTTGCGTCTACGCTAGAGGACAGTCGAAGCGAGGGTCTGACGAACGGGTCGTTCTGAAGCGTCCGCACGCCAGCCATTCGTACGCATTCGTGCATGTTCACCGGCGTTTTTTGCCGCTACGGAGCGAGGCCCGCCATGCAACTGTCCGCCGTCACCGTCGTCAAGCCCGAGTCGACCAACTTCATCCTCGGGCAATCCCACTTCATCAAATCCGTCGAGGATATTCACGAGGCGCTAGTCGGCACCGTGCCCGGCATCAGATTCGGCCTCGCGTTCTGCGAGGCGTCGGGCAAGCGGCTCGTGCGGCGCTCGGGCACCGACGAAGCATTGATCGACATGGCAAGCCAGAACGCGCTGAACGTCGCGGCGGGCCACAGCTTCTTCGTGTTCCTCGGCGACGGCTTCTTTCCCGTCAACGTGCTGAATGGGCTGAAAGCCGTTCCCGAGGTATGCCGCATTTTTTGCGCGACGGCGAATCCCGTCGAAGTGCTGGTGGCCGAAACGGACCAGGGACGCGGCATCATCGGCGTGATCGACGGCTTTTCGCCGCTCGGTGTCGAAGGCGCCGAAGACGTTCAATGGCGCAAGGATCTGCTGCGCACGATCGGCTACAAGCTGTGACGCAGTCACGCCGATACATGGAAGCTCCCCGCTTCGATCCCGCCACGCTCTGGCCCGCCATCGAAAGGCAAACGCAGCACGCCCTGCAGTGCGGCGCGCTGCAACCCATCGACACCGTGCAGGCCGTGATCGAAAGCGGCGGCGTGCGCTTCGTCGTGCGGCAAGTGTCGAGCCTCACGCGCAAGGAACAACAGCGTACGCAGGCGCGCAAGCTGCAGACGGAGAAACGCGCCGCCGTCAATCCGTTCCTTCCGTACGAGCCCGATCTGTTCGTCGCCGATATCTCGGACACGCATCTCGCGCTGCTCAACAAGTTCAACGTGATCGATCATCATCTGCTGATCGTCACGCGCGACTTCCAACGGCAGAACGCGCTGCTGAATCTCGCGGATTTCGAAGCGCTGCTGCTCTGCATGGCGGGATTCGACGGCCTCGGTTTCTACAACGCCGGCCCCGAGGCGGGCGCAAGCCAGCCGCACAAGCATCTGCAGATCGTGCCGTTGCCGCTCGGCGACAGCGAGCCGCCCGTGCCCGTCGAACCGCTGTTCGCGCAGGCCGCCGCCGATGGTCCGGCCGCTCGCGTGCCCGGCTTGCCGTTCCGGCATGCGTTCGCCCGCCTCGTGCTAAACCATGCGGCGCCCGCCACTGCCGCACAGACCGCGCTCGTGTGCTATCGCTCGCTGCTCGATGCAACGGGCATCGGCGCAGTCGAGATCGACGGCGAGCCGTGTCATGCCACGCCGTACAACCTGCTCGTCACGCGCGGCTGGATGCTGCTGGTTCCGCGCTCGATGGAGCGCGTGGAAGGCGTGTCCGTGAATGCGCTGGGATTCGCCGGTTCGCTGTTCGTGCGCGACGCCGCGCATCTCGAACTGATCGAACGGATCGGTCCGATGAACGTGCTACAGCGCGTCGCCATGCCATAGCCGTTTGCACCGGACGCGCCCCTCCGCCCCATTGCGGCAGCGGCCTGCCACCCCCGCTGCCGATTTCGCGCAACGCCCCTACAATAGCTGTCGCCGCTGCGAACCCCCTTCGCGCCTATCGTTCGACCATGCATTCAATCATGACCATTGCCCCCATGAGATCGCGATTTCTCGCCGCCCTCCTGTTCTTCACGATGCTTGCCTTCGGCGGTACGGCATCGGCGCAGAGCGTCGACAGTTCCGATCCGCAGATGCTGGTCAAGACAGTCACGCAGCAGGTGCTCGACGAAGTGCACACGCGCGCAATCGAACCGACGGATATCCCGCGCATCATGGATATCGTCAATCGCGACATCCTGCCGTATATCGACTTCGAGCGCACAACGCAGCTCGCTCTGGCGCGTTACTGGCGCACGGCCACGCCCGAGCAACAGAAGGAACTCGTGCAACAGTTCAAGATGCTGCTGGTTCACCTGTATTCGGGCGCGCTCGCGCAGCTCAAGCCCGATCAGAAGATCGAATATCCGCCGATGCGCATCTCGGCATCGGATACGGATGCCGTCGTGCGCACGATCGCGCTCACGAACGCCCAGCCCGTCGAGATCGATTACCGTCTGCGCAAGACGCCGCAGGGCTGGCGTGTGTACGATCTCAACGTGATGGGCGCGTGGCTCGTGCAAACGTATCGCCAGCAGTTTGGCGAAATCATCCAGCAAAGCGGCGTCGATGGATTGCTGAAGTTTCTGATCGACCGCAACCAGCAACTCGCGTCGGGCAAACAGTAATGCGGCCGGATCGATACGCGTACTGGCTCTCGCGTTATCCGGGCCCGCAAAACAGCGATCCCATCGAATAACACCGGAGGTGGCGACGCTTGCGGATCACGCCAGCGCGTCGCACGTTCTGAACAGCAATTCGCGCACCCAGCGATGTGCGGGCGCGCGATGCGTGCGCTCGTGCCACGCAACCGTCTTCGTGAAGCCGGGTATCTCGAGCGGCGGCTCGAGCGTCGCCAGTCCCTGCGATCGCGCGACGAGCCGTTCCGGCACGACGGCGATCAGATCGCTGCTCTTGAGAATGCGCGGCAACACCAGAAAGCTCGTCACCGATACCGTCACGCGACGCTCGCGGCCCAGCCGCGCAAGCGCGTCATCCGTCACGCCACGAAAGCTGCCGCCGCTGTACGACACCAGCGCGTGATCGAGTTCGCAGAAGCGCTCCAGCGAAAGCGCGCCACCCTGTGCATCCGGATGACGGGCGCGCATCACGCACACGTATCGTTCGTCGAACAGCCGCCGCGCATGCAATTCCGGCAGCGCGCTGTCCGGCGTGACGAGCGCGAGGTCGATCTCGCCGCGCTCGAACTGCGTCTGCAGCAACGCGTCCTGCACGGGCACGACGGCGACCCGCACGCCGGGCGCCTTGCGCCGCAATGCTTCCAGAAACGGCAGCACCACGGCCTGCAACGCGTAGTCGGTTGAGGCGATGGTCAACGTCAGTTCGGCCGTCGCGGGATCGAACGCCTGCGGGCGCAATAGCACATCGATTTCGCCGAGAATCTGCTTGAGCGGCGCCGCGAGTTCGAGCGCGCGCATTGTCGGCACGATGCCGCGTTGCGTGCGCACGAACAGCGGATCGTCGAAGCTCTCGCGCAGCCGCGTCAGCATGCCGCTCACGGCGGGCTGCGTGAGCGACAGACGCTGCGCGGCCTTCGTCACGTTGCGTTCGTCGAGCAGCGCGTCGAGCGAGCGCAGCAGGTTCAGGTCGATGGTTCTGATATCAGATTGCATGATGGCGAAAATCATCAAACGCGATTAGATTTATTTCAGAATAGCGCCGATCATGGTTCCCGTTCAACCGTTTCAGGACAGGCAATCATGCAAGACATCGTTTGGCCCGAAGGCTATGTGCCGGGCTTCTCCGACAACTTCGCTTCGAACGAGATGATCGTGGCGGGACTGAGCGTCGCGGACGTCTGGCGGCAACTCGACGACACGACGGCGTGGCCGGGCTATTACAGCAACGCGTCGGATATCCGCTTCTACGAGGGCAAAGGCCCCGCGCTCAGCGAGGGCGCGCGTTTTCGCTTCACCACGTTCGGCTTTTCGGTCGAGGCCGAGGTCACCGAGTATGTGCCGCCCGTCAGCGGCGCAGTCGCGCGCGTCGCGTGGCACGGCTGGGTGGAAGGCGATGCGCAGTCGCGCCTCGACGTGCATCACGCGTGGCTCTTCGAAACGCTGTCCGGCGGGCGCGTGCGCCTGCTGACGCAGGAAACGCAGAATGGCGAGCCCGCCAAAGCACTCGCGCGGACGCGGCCTAACCCGATGATCAACGGCCATCAGGAATGGCTCGATGGCATCGTGGCAGCCGCGCGGCGCGCGCGCGGCTGATCACAACTTCGGCGAAGCGAACATGTCGACCAGTTGATCGCGTAACCAGCGATGCGCGGGAACCGTCTCGTTGCGCTGATGCCAGAACAGGCTGATCACGCGGTCGGGTGCTTCGAGCGGCGCGCGCACACTGACCAGCTCCTCCTCCATGCCGCCGCGTTCGCAGAGGTCGCGCGGCAGCACGGCGATCAGATCGCTTGCGCGGAGGATCTCGCAAGCGACCGTGTAGTGGTTGACCGTCGCGACCAGGTTGCGCTTCAGTCCGCGCGATGCGAGAAAACTGTCGAATGACGGCGCTGTCTGCCCCGCAAGACTGATGTCGACATGGCGCGCGTTCAGAAAGCGCCGCGTGGTCAGGCGCCCCGGCGCCGCCAGCGGATGGCCGCGCCGCATCAGGCACGCGTAATCGACGGTCCAGAGCGAGCGCGAGCGAATGTGCGCGGGCGGCAGCGTCTCGTTCACATAGACGCCGATCACGCAATCGACACGATTGCCTTCGAGCAGCGCGGGCACGTCGAGCAGAATGTTCGGCACCGTGTGCCACTGCAAGCGCGGCGCGTCCTCGCTGAACCGTTCGATCAGGCGCGGCATCACGATACCCGCCACGTAGTCCGACATCGACAGGCTGAAACTCACCTCGGCATGGCCGGGCGAAAACGTCTCTTCATCGAGCGCCGCGCGAATGCGGCTCAGCGAATCGCCCACGGGTCCCCACAGCGCCATCGCCCGCTGCGTCGGCGTGACGCCCGCGCCATGGCGGATGAACAGCGGGTCGTCGAATGCCTCGCGCAGGCGGCTGAGCGCATTGCTGACGGCGGGCTGCGTCAGCGACAGCTTGGTGGCCGCCCGCGTGACGGCGCCTTCCGTCATCAGGGCTTCGAAGACCTTCAGCAGGTTCAGATCGAGCGAACGGAAGCTCATGGTCAATCATTCACGATGTCAATGTACTGAATCAAGAATATAAATATTTATGACATTCGACAAGCCATAGAATCGGCCTCACGAACCGGCCTCTGGGCACTCAAGGAGCGCACTGTGTCAAACGTTTCTGCACGTATCGAGCGCCTTCCGTTTGGACGCTTTCACGGACACCTGCTGCTGATGGGCGGACTCGGCTACGCGTTCGATGCAATGGATGCCGCCGCCGTCGCCTTCGTTCTGCCCGTGCTGCGCAACGACTGGGGGCTGTCCAGCGTGCAGACGGGCGTGCTCGGGAGCGGCAACTTCATCGGCTTCTTCTTCGGCGCGCTGCTCGCGGGCACGCTCGGCGATCTGATCGGGCGTCGCAAGGTGATGATGTCGGCGCTGCTGGTTTACTGCGTCGCGTCCGTCGTCAGCGCCATGACCGATTCGTGGCCGACGTTCCTCGCCGCCCGCATCGTGGCGGGAATGGGGACGGGCGCGGAGAGCGCAATCATCGCGCCCTACCTTGCCGAGTTCGTCGCGAAACGCTATCGCGGCATCTTCACGGGCGCCCTGGCAGGCTTCTTCTCGTTCGGTTTCGTCGCGGCCGCGCTGCTCGGTTATTTCATCGTGCCCGCGTTCCCGTCGGGTTGGCGCTTCGTGCTGCTGATCACCGCCGTGCCGATCCTGATGCTGCTGTGGTGGCGCCGTTCGTTGCCCGAGTCGCCGCGCTGGCTGGAAAGCCGCGGACGTACGGATGAAGCGGTGCGCGTGCTCGACGGAATCGAGGCGAGCTTCGCGGCGCGCGGCATTGCGCTGCCCGAACCCGAGGCGGGCGGCCCGCGCGGCGAGCCGCCGCTGCCGACGGGCACGCTCGCCGCGAACTTCCGCGCGCTATGGGCGCGCCGCCAGGCGCGCATCACGACGATGACATGGCTGATGTGGCTGTCGATCACATTCAGCTACTACGCGTTCTTCACGTGGATTCCCGGCCTGCTCGTGCAGCATGGCATGAGCATCACGCGCAGCTTCGGGTATTCCGTCGCGATGTATGTCGCGCAGGTGCCCGGTTATTTCAGCGCGTCGTGGTTCAACGAGCGCATCGGACGGCAGGCGACGATTGCCGCGTACATGCTGTTCGGCTGCGCGTGCGCACTGGGCATGGCGTTCGCGAGCACCAACGGCGAGATCATGGCGGCGGGCATCGGCCTGTCGTTCTTCATGAACGGCACTTATGCAGGCGTCTACGCCTACACGGCCGAAGTGTTCCCCACGGCCGTGCGCACGACGGGAGCCGGCACGGCGTCGGCGATCGGCCGCATCGGCGCGATCGTATCGCCGATCCTGGTCGGCTATCTGTATCCGCGCTTCGGCTTCGCGGGCGTGTTCGGCGTGACGACCGTCGTGCTGCTGCTCGGCGCAATCGCCGTGGTCGTGATGGGCGTGCCGACGCGCGGCCGTTCGCTCGAAGACATCGCGACGGGAGAAGCAGCGTGACCAGGAAACCCGAATCGACTCTGCAGCCCTTCGTCGCACTCGCTCAGGCTCATGCGCATGAAACGCAGCCCGCCACGCTCTATCGCACGCTCGATACCGTTCTTGCCGACACGATCGGGCATACGCTCTTCACGATCCTGCGTTACGACGACGCGACCAACGAATCGGCGCGCATCTACAGCAACATGCCCGCCGCGTATCCGACCTCGGCGAGAAAGCCGCTGTCGGGCGGCGATTGGGTCGACACGGTGCTCACACGCGGCGAAGCATTCATCGGCAAGACGCCTGACGACCTGCGCGCCGTGTTCGCCGATCACGAACTGATCGCGTCGCTCGGATGCGAAAGCGTGCTGAACGTGCCCGTGCGCTGGAAAGGACGCACGCTCGCATCGCTCAATCTGCTGCATACGCGTGCCTGGTATCGCGACGATCACGTGCCGCTCGCGCAATCGCTTGCGCAGTTCGCGTTGCCTGCATTGCTCGACGGCAGCTGAAACGGGCCGACGGACGGGCACACGGACGGACAGGCGGCAGCATCGAAACATCGACCGAACCGGAGGGGATACGAGTGGAAAGCATTCTGTTCACGAACGCAGGCGTGCTCGATGTCGAGCGTGGTGAAGTGCGGGAAGCGCATCACGTCCTCGTCGAAAACGGCCTCGTCAAGGAAGTGTCCGACACGCCGCTGAAAAGCGCGGCTGCGCGCCAGATCGACTTGCGCGGCAAGACGTTGATGCCGGGCCTGATCGATCTGCATGTGCATGTCGTCGCGGTGCAGTTGAATCTTTCGCAGCAGGTGCACATGCCGAACGTGCTCGTCACGCTGCGCTCCGTGCCCATCATGCGCTCGATGCTGCGACGCGGCTTCACCACCGTGCGCGACGCGGGCGGCGCGGGCTATCCGCACAAGCAGGCGGTGGAAAGCGGGCTCGCCGTCGGACCGCGCCTCTTCGTCGCGGGCCGCGCGCTCAGCCAGACGGGCGGTCACGGCGACATGCGCGCACGCTCCGACTATCTCGGCGACAGCGCGCCGTGCGGCTGCTGCGTGCGGGTCGGCGCGCTGGCGCGTGTTGCCGACGGCGTCGATGAAGTGCGCCGCGCGGCCCGCGAAGAATTGCAGATGGGCGCCGACCATCTGAAGATCATGGCCTCGGGCGGCGTCGCTTCGCCGACGGATCCCGTCGGCGCATTCGGCTATGCGGAAGACGAAGTGCGGGCGATCGTCGAGGAGGCGCGCGCGCGTCATACCTACGTGATGGCCCACGCGTACACGGCCGAGGCGATTGCCCGCGTCGTGCGCTGGGGCGTGCGCACGATCGAGCACGGCAATCTCGTCGATGCGTCCACGGCGAAGCTGATGGCGGAGATGGGCGCCTATGTCGTGCCGACGCTCGTCACTTACGAAGCGCTCGCCTCGGAAGGCGCGCAATACGGGCTCGGCGAAGAAAGCGTGGCGAAGATCGAAGATGTGCGCGAAGCCGGCTTGCGCTCGCTGGAAATTTACCGCGATGCGGGCGTGAAGATGGGGTTCGGCTCGGACCTGCTCGGGCCGTCTCAGCGTCTTCAGAGCGACGAGTTCCGCATTCGTGCGGAAGTGCTCGGCAATGCCGCGACGCTGGCGTGCGCGACGACGACGGCGGCCGAAGTGCTCGGCTTGCCGGACAAGCTCGGCCGCATCACGGCGGGCGCATGGGCCGACATGATCGTGGTGGACGGCGATCCCCTGCGCGACATCAGCTGTTTGCTTGGGCAAGGCGAGCGCATCCCGCTCGTGATGAAAGGCGGTGCGATCGAATTCGACGAATTGCCGCGTTGAACGGCGTGAGGATCGCGCGCCACGAATGACGCGCGATTTCGCCGCCGATGTTCTATGCAACGCTCAATGCAAGGTATAACCCCGGCCGCTCATACAGGCTGAGTAAGCCTGGTTGAATGCGCCCATCGCGTTCTGCTGCTGGGCTTGCGTATTGGCCTGCGCCTCGCGCTTGTTCTGCCGGGCGCGCATGCCGCCGCCCATCGTTCCAGCCGCGGCGCCGATCGCCGCGCCCTTGCCCGCGTCGCCCGCGATCGCGCCGATCACCGCACCGCCAGCCGCTCCGCGAGCGGCTCCGCCGACGCGCTCGCCACCGCCCACAGCAGGGCCCGATGGCGGCGGAGGAGTTGCCGCCACAGCGGCGGGATCAACGCCTGTTTGCTGCTTCGCCCACGATGCACATGCGCTTTGATCCTGCTGCTGTTTCTGCGCGCTTTGACCTTTGGCGGGATATGCGACGGGCTGTGCCTCCGCCACGGTCTGACAACACAGCACTGCTACAAAAGCAATGACCGGCATCCGACGCTTGCTGAGTACGTTCATGAGAACCCCCTTCGTGGTCGCGATCTTCCTCTCAGTCTATTCGCTGCGCAGTACAGGTGTTAGTAATCTTTTACACCCGCCGATCATTCGAAGTATTGGCGCTGCACATCATGTCTGAATGTGCGCGCCTGCCGTGCGGCCTTCGTCGCCGACACGCGATACCGGCACTTCACATCGCCCACCAGCATCAGACATGCGATCAACGGTGCAAGGATGAACGCGCCGGCTATGACATATCTAAACCATTCATGATGGAGGGCTGCGGGATCGACCCGTGGCACGAACGCGATCGGCGCGAGCATTCCTGCGACATAGAACACGTCGATCCAGACGCGAAGCCTCGCGGCAAGCGCGGTCGTCGCGGCCAGCAGCAACGCCGCGATCGCGCAGCCCACCGGCACGAAATCCGCCGGCAAAAGGCGCGCAAGTCCTAGCCGTTCGTGCATGAAAACGATATCGATCAACGCAGCCAATGCGAGCGTGAAGATCGCGACGGGCGGTGTCAGATAGAAGCGTTGCAGATCGCGCCGCGCCTGCATGTCGGCATGGCACACACACCGGAAACCCTCGTACCAGTCGCGCCATTCTTCACTGCTGACAGGAAACGGATTAATCGCTTCGTCACCACCGTTTTCTGCAGCAATCAGTCCGAGATCGAATGCGCTCTTTTCCATGCGAATACTGTATTGACTCCGACCACACGTCGCGAGGAATGTGAGTGTAGGGCATGGCACCTTCAGGGAAGCTTAAGACCGTGGCAGCGAGTGAAGCGGGCGTCAACGCTTTTGCAAGGCCCAGTCGGTTCGCCCTGTCCCGCAGAATTTGGGGTGCAGATCCATCGACTGCCCTTTTGCCAACAGCACGACCTTGACCATGCGGCATGTCTTGCCCCCTTCCTGGCTGGTGCTCTCGGGTGTCATCGCTGCGTCGATTTTTACGCCGTTGCCTGTCCCTTCGTTTGTCCATTGCGTCGTCTCACCGTCTTTCTTCGTGTTGAGCACGTCCGTGAGTGCGACCTTGATCGAGTCCATGTCGGGCTTCTTGATATAGGACATCGGCGTGTCGTTGAGAAAGTTGAGGTTGGTCGCGTCGGCAGCGCCCATGCCCGTCAATAGCAATACGGTCGACGCCACGCGCACGCAACACGTCAGCAGACCGTTCTCCGGCTTCTGATATGACATGACAATCCGCTCCTCATGACAATCGTTCGGCGAACCACATCGGTAATTCCCACTCCGTACGGGCTACGATGACGCGAGACACGAAGCGGCTAAAACCTGCCGCGCCGGGTCGGATCGCGCATCGGATCGGGCTGTTTCTGCGTCGTCCGCAAGACGCCCTGATCGTCGAAATAGAAGTGGAAGATCATGTAGTCGACGTTGTTCTCCAGATAGCGGTACGACCAGACTTCGCGTTTCATCAGCTTGAAATACGACGTTTCGAACGGACGGCCGAAGTTGACGAGCACATCGTCGCGCGTCCACTTGCCGACCTCGGCGCGATAGAACTCGTTGTCCTGAAGCACCTGGCGAACGCTCACCACCTTGCCCGATGCATCGATATCGGCGGCCGTCGTGGTCGTGCCCATCGGCTGGGTCGGCCACATCAGCCGCTTGCCGCCGTTCGGCAGTTCATAGGTTTCTTTCGGCGGACCCAGACGGGCGATCACCGTCGACTGGTCGGCGCCCGCCTCGATCTGTTGATGCGGCTGGGCACATCCCGCGAGCAACGATGCCGCCGCACAAAGCATCATGAATGTCATCCGGCTGTTCATCATGTGTCCCAGCTCGATGTCCGGCTGAACGACAGCCGTGCTCTGCGTTCAGATCTTCAGGCGCGACACCTTGGTGCCCGACAGCGACACGTCGCCCATCAGACCCGCATTGGTCAGCACGATCGCTTCGACGGGCGCGGTGGCCGTCGTCGTATCGATCTCGCCGTTCGCGCCGACCTTCAACAGCGCAACCGATCCCTCGCCGCCCACCGACCAGCCTTTGGAATTGCGGAAGCTGCTGAGCGCATCCTGCGTCATGAACAGGAATACGATGGCCTTAGACTGCGCGCCTGCCTGCAAGCCGAACGATCCCGACACCGTGCTGTAATAGCCCACCGTCTTCCCGCCGACGTGCAAGGCTCCCTCGCCGTACTCGCCGCCCGCGATGAAGCCGACCTTGATCACCGACGGAAACACGAGCACGCCGTTCGCCTTGGAGACCAGTTCCTTCGACCCCTTAACCGTCTCGTAGAGCCGCGACAATGTGCCCTGTACCTTCGCGTCGATTTCATGCCGCTTCGCCGCATCCGATCCGGCCGCGACGGCGGCTTGCATTGCCGTGGGTCCAAGTCCCGCGACAGTCAGCACGGCGGCGCTCGTGCGTAAGAAGTGTCGTCTGCGCATGGTCATCTCCAATGTGTTGTTGCTACGCCTAGATGCGGAAATCCGCCGCCATATCTTCGTCCGTGCGCGCTTCGAGCTGCCCGGACCGGCACGCTGCCGCGAACCGCGCGTAATCGTGCTCCACCTGATCGGCGTAGCGGTTCGAATACGCGATCAGTGCTTCGCTCATCCTGTCGCTGCGTCCGAAATAATCGCTGATCTCCGCCGCGAGTCCGCTGGCTTTCGCGTGCGCGCGCGCCAGCACCCAGCCGCACAACCCGCCGTAACGCGCGAGCATGTCCGCGTCCATGAGTTCGATCTGCGGGGAGAGCTTCATGTCGCGCAGCTGACGTGCGTAAAAGTGCCTGCCCAACGGCCCTTTCGCCCAACCCAGAAACGGATCGCTGGCGGCCTGCATCAACCGCTGTCCTTCGACGACGCGTTGTCCCTCATGGCCGCTCTTGCGCTTCCCGCGATATCGCGCGATGACGGATTGCGACGCCTCCTTGAACTGCAGAAACAGCGGCTTGTCATGCCGGTCCATCATCAGCACGATCACGCAGCGCGTGCCGACGCTGCCGACGCCGACCACCTTGAACGCCAGATCCTGAAACGTGAAATAGCCGAGCAAACGGCGGCGGTCGAGCGCGAGTGTCGACAGATAGTCGCTGAATGCAGCCGCTTGCGCGCCCTCCAGATCCTTGAGTTTCAGCAGTTCGTCGTCCGGGCTGAACAGCGTCTGCTCGCCCCGAATATGAAAGACGGCAGGCGGCGCATCGAGGATGATCAGGCGGTCGCCGTCGCGCCGCGTGAGTTTCGGCAAAAGCGATTCGTGCGTGCGCGTCGAAGCGCGCTCCATCGCACGCCGGACCCTGCGCTGAACCTCGGGTTCCGTCGATTCAGCCAGCACGCGCTCCAGCGTGATCTGTTCATACCAGGTTTCCAGAATGCTCATCTCGGCGTACGCCTGCATTCTCGACTGATAGCTTTGCGCGACCGCGTACACCAGTTCCTCGGCCTGCCTTTGCTTGAAACCCAGGTTGCGCGCGGCCAGCACGAAACTGACGACGAGCCGCTTGATATCCCATTCCCACGGCGCTTCGCTGGTTTCGTCGAAGTCGTTGAGGTCGAACAGCAGCCTGCGTTCCGGCGTTGCAAAGCCGCCGAAGTTGGCGAGATGACAGTCGCCGCAGATCTGGAAAACAAGGCCTGAATCAGGCGTGCCCGCAAGATCGTGCGCCTGGATGATCGCGCTGCCGCGAAAGAACGCAAAAGGCGACGCGAGCATTCTTCCGTAGCGAAGCGGCACGAGCCGCTCGACCCGGTCCGCGCTGCTCAGCTTCAGCAACTCGACAGGATCGCGATCGACATTGCCGATCTCGGACTGCTGGCTGCGCGGTACGCGTCTGGATGTCACGGCGCCACCGCTTTCCGCTGGCGCGGCGGCGCGTTCGATCTTCTGGGGCTTTTTCATGGCTTGCGAACCCGTTTATTGAGCCTGCGTCGTCCTCATCTGTGACGCGCGATCGCATCGAACGCGCCCGTTACCACGGGATCCGCTTCCGGCCACGGCACATAAGGGCGCGCCGCATCGCGTCGGCCCGCTGTCGTGCGCGTGATCACGAACACGCGCGCACCGCGGCCGCCGCGCTCGTGGGCAACATAGCGCGCCACCTGCAGCGTGCCATCAGCGAGCATCTCGCGCGCGGCAATGAGCACTTCGTTGCGGGTCGTGCCCAGCCGCTGCGCGAGTTCTACCGCGGTGAATTCGCGGCCGTCCGCCAACAGCGCCCGGATTCGCTTGGCCAGCCGGTCCGACCTGCGGGTGTTCCGCTCCAGAGCCAGATGCTTCACCGATGCCCGTGGCGGATACGTGCGTTGCGTCACGACGGGCAATTCGCCTGTTGATTTCGCCGCAGCTGCCTCCGGATTTCGCGCGCGATAGCAGCGCTGATCGATATCGAGCCGGCAAAGCGTGCTCTCGAAAATCTCCGTCAACCGTTCGACGCTGAAGCGCGCGCGCAGCGCACGCCAGACGTCTTGCCATCCGTCGAACAGACCGCTGCGGGCCAGTTCGTACGCGGCTTGTCTGATCGATTCACGAGCCTCGACGATCTCCATATCGATCGTGCGTGTCATGGCTGCCTTCGGAGTATGTCGAGCGCGGGCGTCGACAGATTGATTGCTGGTCTCATCGCAATCCCGAGCGATGTGCGTCAGGTTCAAGAATAGGCTTCAGGTGTACTGCTGGAAATTGGACCTTGGTCCAATATCGCGCTAAAAGCTCACCGCGAATCCAAACGACACGCCATGCACGTTGTGCCCAAACACATAGCGAACGAGCGCGCGCGTGCGGGTGATGACGATGGGATACCGGCTGCTGTCCAGTTCCAGGCCGACGCCCAGCGATGTGAGATCGTTGAAGCCCAGCACGCCCGCGCTGTCGCCGAAGTAGTGCGAGTAAGCAAACTCCAGCACGTAGCGCACAGGACGGTCCAGCGCATGCCAGCCCGTCGGCGCGCGCCAGCGCGTCCAGAGACTCAATTGCTGCGCCGTCGCCGAACCCTGAACCGCATCGGAGCCGCCGAAGCTGCGCAGATAGATATCCGTCGCGCGCAGTTCCGCATCGATTTCGTAGTTGTCGCGATAGTGCTCGTAATCGAGCACCAACGAGCCGCCGTAGCCATATGCGTCCAGCGAGCCGTTCTTGAGAAACTGCAGGTTGCTGTCCGTCACGCGGTTGAAGATCGACTGCCCGACTTTCAGATCGCTCGACACCCGTCCGAGCGTGCCGTTCAGGATCGGACGGAACACGAGTTCGTCGGTGATGCGAAAGTCCCAACCCAGACCGATCGTGCCGCTGAAGGTGTTCCACTTCGTCGGCACGTCGCGCTGCTGCGTGCCGTCTGTCGCGACGAAGGTCGGGTCATAGCGGCTGTATGCGATCGTGCCTTCCATGTACAACGGGAACGTCCTGCTGAGCGTGAACCCGCCGCCCAGCTGCGACTGGCCGAAGCCCGGATTGCCCGTCGTGCCGTTGTTGATCGACAGCGAACTGGTCGTGACATCGGGAACCGTCGTGTAGCTCATGACAGCAAGCACGGCGTCGGCGTGCCGCTTCACGTTTCCGCCGATAACCGCGCGATCGGACAGTTGTTGGGCGTGCGGCTGCAAGGGCAGCAGCGCGAGCAGCAGACCCGCGCCCAATGCCCGCAGCTTGCGGACCGGACGGGCTCGAACGCGCGGATCGCTCGCCCGTCCGCATGCCGATCCGATGGTATGCACTTGCATAACCGGCTCCTTCGATTGCAGCCTCTAACGGCCCGCCTCCGCGCCCGCCCGATGCGCCGCTTCCTGCACGCCGCGCACGGCGGCGGCCACGATCAACCCTGTCAACACCACGCCCATCAGTCCCAGCAGTACGGCATCGATGCGGCCGAATGTCGAAGTGGGCACGACATCGCCGTAGCCGATGGTCAACGCCGTGATTGCACAGAAGTACACGGTTTCCTCCGGCGTCGAATGGTTCCGGTTCAACGTCTCGACGGGACCGCCCCAGTGGTACATGCCGAACGTCAGCAGAATGAACAGCACGAGAAGGCCCGCCAGGATCGCCCGGAGATACCAGAGCGTGCGGACGATTTCCCGCAGGATCTCGCCAGCCCGCAGGCGCACAATGGTATCGCGCGTTACATTTTCCATTGCAGGCTCCTCTCACGATCCGCGCAGCGCGTCGAACGTTGCCTCGTCCCGCCCCGGTCTCCATTGCTCGAACAGCAGAAGCATGAAACACGCGTAGAGCGTGACGGCCAGAAAGAGCCACATGCGCACGGCGAATGCGGCGTACACATCCTTGCCCGCCACGCTGTCCTGCACCGATTGCCCTAGCAGAATAATCATCGTCACGAGGCTGTTCAGCCAGAAGCCAGGCGAATAGCGCGTCGGACTCAGGCCTTCGAGCTTGCGCCCCGCCAGCAGGCCGACCAGCATCATCCACAAGAAGAACATCCACAGATGCACGAAGAGCCGGAGCGCGAACCAGACCGCGATCGCGAGCAGCCCGCCGAGCAATGTCGAGCCGATCAGATCGCGTGCCGCGTGGCGAGCCGTCGTCGTGCAGGTCTGTCTGCCGAGGCTGACCGACTTCATGATGATGGGCATGTAGCTCGCGGGGTCGGACATTGCAAGCAGGTACGCGGGCATCACCACGAGCGCGGCACGCAGCGCGACGGCGGCCGCCCGTTCTTCGGACAGCGCGCGCGGAGCGGGCGGCGGCCGCGCGCCCGCGTGCTCGGGAAACAGTCTGTGGACCAGCGCCGATACCAGCACGGCAAGCAATAGCCCCTTCGCGAGCGCGCCGACGACGGTCGCTGCAAGTTGCAGGTCGGCCGTGCCCGCTGCCGAGATCATCGTCAGTCCCGCTGCAAGGAAGGTCGCGACGAGATTGTTGCCGCCGCGCAATCCATAGCGAAACGCCAGGAACAGCATGAGGGCCGTCAGCATGACGCCGGCGAGCGCGTAGTGACGCAGCAACGGAACGAGAAGCAGGCCGCTGCCCGTCGTCAGCGCCACCACCATTGCGAGCGCGACGCCTGCCTTCAACGTCAAGGGCCGGTTCTGTCCGGCAAGCAGAAACACCGTGAAGACGGGCGGGATCACGGGTATCTGCAAATCCAGTCCGAAGCCGAGTGCGAGAGCGAGCGCCGTCCCTGTGGCGATGCGCAGTGTGCGGGAGCCGGGACGTCGGAGCGCTGGCTGCATGGCGGTCTCGATAGGTTTCAACAGGTCTCGACAGGTTTCAGTAGAGGTAGGACACCCAGCTCATCGTGCGCAGGAACAGGCGTCCCAGCATGTTGAGCGGATTGCCTTGACTCGGGAATGCCATCACCTCGGCCTGCCCTCCGACGCGCATGTCGTGCAGACGCGCGCGCTCATCCGGATCGAATTCGACGACGACGGGAAAGCGCTGCGCGGGCCGCAGCCAGTCGCGGCTGTTCTGCACGGTGGGCAGACTGCCGGGCGGCGTGCTCTGACCCACGCTCACGCCGTAGCCGATACTGCGCACGCGTCCTTCGAAGACCTCGCCGGGCAGCGCATCCAGTGCGATGCCGACGGGCGTGCCGGGCTTGAGATGACCGAGATTGTTTTCCGTCATGTCCGCGCTGATCCACACGTCGCGGATCGCAATCAAGGTCATGACGGGACTGCCCGCCGCCGCAAACTGGCCGACTTCCGTGCGCAGATCGGTGACGACGCCGCCCGAGCGCGCCTTGATCCGTGCATTGGCGAGGTCGAGTTGCGCCTTTTCCAATGCGCCCGCCGCGCTGCGCAACTGTGCGTTCTCCGCCTCGCTGCCGCCCTGCTGCTCGCGCGCGCGCTCGACTTCGGCACGCGCGGCGGCGACCTGACTCTGCGCCTGCTCGTGGGTCGCGCGCGCGACCTCGAGGCGTCGGAGCGACACGGTGCCCTCGTCCTCGCGATACAGCCGTTCCAGCCGGTCGCTGTCTTGCCGCGCCTTGACCTCGTTGGCGATGGCGGCCCGTAACGCGGCCAGCGCCGACTCGATGCCGGCCGTGCTGGCGCCCACCTGGCGGCGCGTCGATTCGAGATCGGCGCGCGCGCGGTCGGCGGCAATGCGGTAGGGCTCGGCGTCGACTTCGAACAGCACCTGGCCCGCCTCGACTTCCTGATTGTTGTGGACGAACACGCGCGTCACGCGTCCCGATACTTCGGCGGCGACGGGCACGACGTACGCCTGGATGCGCGCCTGCTGCGTATAGGGCGTAAAGCGGTCGGCGAGCAGATACCAGATCAGGCTCGCGACGATCAGCCCGACGACCCATTTCACCGCCTTGCCAGACGGATCGGTGGCCGACGCAGGCGCAGGCGCAGATGCAGATGGGGGTGCAGATGCGGGTCCTGATTCAGGCCGCTCAGGCGGCGCACCGGCCTGGGGTCCGGAGGTATCCCTCATCGTGACGCACCTTCCGCCGGACTGCGCGAGACGGATGCCGATCCCGCATCGTTCAGCAGATCGTCCCAGTCGGTGCGTTGCTGCATCTGCGTTCGGGTCGCCGCGTCGATCAGCGGCTGTTCCGTGTCCCAGCCTCCGCCGAGCGCCTTGTAGAGCGCAATGAGGTCGCCGACGGCATTGCTGCGGTTGACGACATAGGCGTCCTGCTGAGCGAAGAGCGCGCGCTGCGCATCGAGCACCCGCTGAAAGTCCGAATAGCCTTCGCGATAGATCGTATTGGCGAGCGTGAGCGAGCGCCGCGCGGCCCCTTGTGCGTCGTTCAGGATCGTGTCGCGCTGCAGGGCGGCGATCAGCGCCGTCGCAGCATCGTCGGCTTCGCGCGCCGCTTCTCGCACGGTGTTCTGATACGCAACGGTCAACTGTTGCAGCCGGGCGTCCTGCACGCGCACGTTGTTGGTGATCCGGCCGTGGTCGAACAGATTCCACGTGACGCTCGGACCGGCCACGAGCGCCAGCGTGTTCGGCGAACCCGTGAGCGAACTGGCGCTCCATACGAGCGAGCCCAGCAACGACACGGATGGGTAAAGATCCGCTTTCGCCACGCCGATCTGCGCCGACTGCGCCGCCATCTGATATTCGGCAGCGCGAACGTCGGGGCGCCGCAGCAGCAGATCGGCGGGCACGTCATGCAGCACGGCGCGGTTCACGAGCGGAACCACGCCCTCCTTGCCCGATTGCGTATCGAGTTCCGGCAGCGCTCCTGGCGGGCGGCCCAGCAGTACCGACAGCGCGTGATGCGCGAGCACGATCTGGCTTTCCAGCTCCGGGATGCTGCTCAGCGTGCCGAGATACTGCGTCTTCGCCTGCTGCAGATCGAGTTCGTCCGTCTCGCCGCTCTTGAAGAGCTTTTGCGCGATGTCGAAGCTGCGCTTCTGCAACTGGGCGTTCTCGCGTGCGATACGCAACCGCGCCTCGGCGGTGCGCATCGTGAAGTAGGTGTCGGCGACCTGTGCATGCAACAGAACGAGCGCCGCCTCGCGGTTGGCCTGCGCGGCAAAAAACGCGGCATCGGCCGATTCGATCGCGCGGCTGAAACGCCCCCAGAAATCCAGTTCCCAACCGATGCTGACGCCCGCCCCGTACTGCCAGTAACCGCCCGAGCGGGTGTTGAACCCATCGGAACGCTTGCGTGCCGCGTACAGCACATCGGCGCTCGCCTGCTGCACTTGCGGATAGCGTCCCGCGAGCGCGATGCCGAGTTGCGCGCGTGCTTCGAGCACGCGCAGACCGGCAATCTTCAGGTCGCCGTTGCCCGCATCCGCCTCGGCAATCAACCGCTCGAGATTCGGGTCGCCGAATATCCGCCACCATTGGCGGATATCGGGTTGCGCGCCCGTCTGCGTGACCTGCTCGATCGACGCGCTGCGCCAGTGCTCGCTCCACGCTTCGTGCTGCGGCTGGAAGTCCGGTCCGACACGCATGCATCCGTTCAGGCAGACTGCCCCGAGCAGCACTGCGATTCCAGGTGGACGTGTCACGGAAGACACTGCGCGATCCTCGCAGCGCTAAGGCTGCTTGTGTGCCTGAACAGTCCCGGTTTGCGGCTGGTCTTTCACCCAGCGCCAGAAGAGCTGATACCCGACTGCGAGCATCACGGGCCCGATGAAGAGTCCGATGACGCCGCCCGTCACCATCCCGCCGAGCGCGCCGATCAGCACGACGGGCATTGGCACGGCCACGCCGCGGCCGAGCAGTAAGGGCTTGAGCACGTTGTCGGCAAGTCCCGCGACGAAAATATAAACGGAGAAGATGATCGTCGACGTGCTGGCGCCTTGTGTGACGATCACGAAGATGATCACGGGAATGGTGATCAGCGTGGCGGGCAACTGCATGATGCCGATCAGCAGCACCGCGAGCGCGAGCAGGCCTGCTCCGGGTATGCCCATCACCACGAAGCCGACGCCGATCAGCAGCATCTGGATGAACGCGATGCCGACCACGCCCTGCGCGACGGCGCGAATCGTCGACGTGCACAGATCGGCGATCTGCGGTCCGTTCTCCGGACCCGAGATGCGCGACGCAATCATCACTGCGCTGCGGTAGCCCTTCTCGCCGTGAGCCATCAGGATGCCCGCGACGATCAGCGCGATGAAGAAGACCAGCAGCCCGGCGCCGAGTCCCGTCACCGTCGCGAGCAGAACGCGCGCGGCATCCTTGAGCTGCGGCGCGAACTTCTGCGCGAGCCCCGTCAGATCCGTCGACGCCTGCTGCCAGAAAGCGAACACGCGCTCGCCCACCACCGGCCAGCCGGCCACCGATTCGGCGGGCGGCGGAATGCGGAAGCTGCCGCTCTTGACGATGGCCATCGCATGCTCGATCGAATCGGCGACGGCAAGCCCCAACATGTACGTCGGTACGAGAATGACGCCGAACGCGATGAGAATGATCAGCGTCGCGATGAGGCCATCCTTGCCGCCTAGCGTGCGGCGCAGCCGGACCTGAAGCGGATAGAGCGTGATCGCGAGAATCAGCGCCCAGACCATCAGATTGAGGAACGGCACGAAGATCCGGAAACAGAAGATGGCCAGAACTGCGATCAGTCCGGCGCGGATCAGCACATCGAGCAGATCTCTCGACAACACCCGTTCGGAAATTGGTGTGAGCAGCATAGGTTCTTCTCCCGCCAGGTCACCGCGCGAATCAGCACCCATCAGGCGACATGCACGTTGCGCGTGCCGGGCGCTACGGATATCGCGACCGCTCCTGAGTAGACGATTTCCGCTTGAACTCTCTTGCGAATGTTTCTCAACTGTTCCGGGTTCTTCACCAACACATCGACAGTGTTGCTCTGCGGACCTGACCACCGGATTCTGCGCATGACAGCCGTATTGCGGCGTTCGTGTGAGTAAGCTTTTAATGGCGCGGCGGCCGTTGACGCGACGATGCACAACAGATGCAAAGCAGCTTCCATCCGACGTCTATGTACTATCGGACCTGCTCCCACAATATTCAATTGGACTTTGGTCGCATATCCGTACTTTTATTTCTCTGTTCCGCTCAAACGGCGGATCATTTCCGGATTCGACTCAATACTTGATGTCACGGGCAGTCTGCCGTCCGTGCTGTTTCGTTTCCCGCTTGTCCTGCCGGCATTGCGAATTGCTTTTCTGGTCCGCGGCGCGGCAGTCCTGCTTGGTATGCCGGGAACCCTGGCGGGTTTCCTGCCGGACGTCGCGCCCGGCACGGCGTTGTTGAGCCTGCTGCGTCGCCCATGAAATGTCCGACGTACCGGCAAGAAGCATCGACGCGACAAGGGCAGCGAAGAGACGTTTTCCGTCAGCCATGACATGATCTCCCGTCGACGATATCCCGACTCTTCAGGGGATACGATTACAAGTAGAGCATAGACGGCGCTCGTCATGGAGTGAAGACGAACATCATTCGACCACGCACTGCTCGCGCTGCGCGGTCGAACAGGCTGCTTAAAAGCCATCAGGCTTCCGTCGTCCGCCTGAATTCCTTTCCGTTGATCCGGCTCGATATGCTGATGTTTTCGGCGGGATGCTCGTGAATGATCACGTTGATGATCTTCGGGTCCGAGCCGATCGAATCATGTGTCACCTGAATGATGTCCCGCATCAGCTGTTCGCGACGTTCGTGTGACAGCCCCTTCTTGATATGGCATTCGATGAAAGGCATATTTCGTCTCCTGTGTTCTATTTCAGCCGTGCGATAAGTTCTTTGTCGTTTGCTGCGCCGTCGACATACTCGGGCAGATGCTCGCCATGCTCGACAAAGTTGATGCCGCGTCCTTCGCGAAACACCACGAAGATATCGTCTCTGGTTTCGCCCGTTGCCTCGCCGACGATGCGTAACAGGCCTGCCGCAAGCTTTCGCTTCTGCTCGTCCGTGCGGCCAAAGCGCATGTCGCATGAAATGAGTGCCATCTGTCTCTCCTGAAGTGGTTATTGGATCCCCGGATGCCGGGCCGGGAATTTCGCTTCCGGGCTGACCCGGCTCATGAGTTGCATCAACTCTTTGATCGTGTGTTTCTCGAGGTTCGAGACCAGTCCGATGATCTCGCTTCGAAGACTCTGGCTCGCGTACTGTTCGCTGAGCCAGTTGAACTTCTCGACGGTGCGCTCCCACGTGAGCGGATTCCCGATACTCCCTTCGAAGCCGACATGCTCCTTCGAGACCACGCGCCCGCTCTTGAGCGTGATCGTCACGCGCGTATTGAGTTCTTGCGGATACTGCGACGAGAAAGTCGCGTCGGGCGCGACGGTCACGCGGCTCAACAATGCCTGCGCGTCGGCCGCCTGGATGCGCTGCGTCTCGAGCTGCGCCGGCCCCACCTGACCGTCGAGCAATGCGGCTGCAATCAGGTATTTGAGGTTGTAGTCGGCCTGTTCTTTTGTCGCCGGATGATCTTTCGCTCCGAAGCTGCCGCCGCCCGCGATGTCGTAGCCCATCTGGAAGATGTCGCATTTCACCCCTTCGACTTCTGCGGCATCGATGCCGTGTTGCCGCCGAAGCGCCAGCGTCGCCTCGAGAACCGGTTGCCCGTGGATCAACGAGCAGTACTTCTTCATCACGGTCTCGTGAATGATGCCGAGCGTTGGCTTGTCCCAGTCGATATCGACTGGCTGGTTGAACATCCGTTCGAGACCGTTCGGTCCTTCGAACAGGCGTAGCGGACCGGTAAAACCACGCTTCGCGAGCGATGCGGCATAGACGGCGCGCATGCCCGTCATGCCCGGCGAGAAACCTTTCCACTGCGAAACCGGCTCCGAATGCACGCACGTCAGCGATATGTTGTCGACCGTCGCGATGGCAACGGCATGTGCGATCTGCTCTGCCGTCAGTCCGAAGAGCTTGCCTGCGCCGGCCGCCGCCGAAGCCGCGAGCTGAATTGCGTGATTGAAACCTTTCGCCATCACGGGCACGACCGCCGTAATACGCGACCCGATTTCATAGGCCACGGCAAGCGCCAGCATGAAGTCGGCACCGGATGCCGCCGCATGTTCGGAAGCCGCGAGAACCGCACCGAAGTTATCGCCCGGATGACACAGTCCGCCCGGCGACATGTAGCTATCGAGAAGATCTACGTAGCGCACGAGGCCCGAGTTGTAGAGCGCGGCTTCGTCAGGCGCCGCGCTGCCGCCGCCGATCAACGTGCACGAGCCCTGCTGTGTGCCGCGATATTCCTGGAACTGGTCTCGCAACGCGGCGAATGGCGCGCCCGGCAAAGCCGCGATGGCACAGCCGAGGCTATCGAGAATGTTGCGCCTGAACAGCGCTTTCGATGCGTCCGACAAATGCGACAGTTGAGCGTTATCGGCAAAGTTCGCGATGCGCTCGACTGTGGTGAGTGAACTCATGTTGGAATCTCCGTCATCCATGGATGAATGCTGCCGTCGATGCGCTTTACACGATCGATGACGAGTCACTCTCGATGTTCTGATGGCTTCGATGCTTGCGCACAGCAGCCACGCAACACAGTGGCATCGATGGAAATGAACATCAAGCGAAGGTATTGCATAGCGCTATCTGAATCACAGATAGCCGCTGCGCGAGCGCATGCGCTGATGAAATCCCCGCGCGGGCCCGCACACCATCACACGATGGTGTTGCGCAAGCCATGCGATGGTATGGATGAGTGTGCCGCTCGCGTTTTCCGGAACATAGAAGAACGCTTGCGGCGCGGCATTTGCTGGGGCAAGCGCAGCCGGATTGCCCGTGCAATGTCAGCGGGCTTCGCGCCCGCATCGCTCGATCGGCACGATGGCGTGCCGGGCGCAACTCGGAATGTTCGCGCACGTGCCGACTGTTTCCGCGCGCACGTCAATGCGGCGCGTTGTGGTTCGACATCACGCCTTCACGAAGCGCAATGACGCGCGTCACTCGCCCTTGCGTTCCTTGTTTTCTTTGTTTTCCTTTTGCCGCGCGCGATGCGCAGCGACCTTCGCGCGGTTGCCGCAGATCGCCATGCTGCACCACCGGCGCGCGTGGCCGCGCGTGTGATCGGCGAACAGCAGCGTGCATTTCGGCCCCTCGCACGCTTTCACATGCGTGAAGTCCTGTTCGCAGACAAGCTTCGCCAGCGCTTCGGCGATCGGCATCAGCAGCGATTCCGCCGACTGCCAGCGTCGCCGTGCGCGAAGCGAAAACACGCCCGCTTCGCCCGGCTCGCTCGCGACGATCTCGCCATGCTGGGCATCGCGCGCGAGCAGCTGGTTCAAGGGCTCCAGATCGCGCAGGTCGTTCGCCGCCAGCGCGTGCCCTTTCCTGCTTCGCACGTAGCCTCGAAACCACTCGCGCAGTCCGCGCGCCTGTGCCGCGACTTCGTCGAGTTCTGCCGGTGTCGAGCACGTGCGGATAGCCGCGAGCGCATCGGCGGGCGCCATGCCCGCCTGCTCCAGCCAGCCGAGCAGGCCCTCGCCGTCGGCGATCCAGTCGACGGGTTCGTCGACGGGAGTCGCGATCGAATTCAGGAAGTCGAGGCCGGGCGCGTCGGCCACAAAGATGGCGGGAATCTGACGGTAGTCCATGGCTATGGCAAGCGAGATGACGATGAGTTAATCGTAACCGCTAAAAATCAACTTGACAAGTTACATCTGTACTTTGTAACCTCATTATCAACGTTTTAGAGGTTACATAGATTGCCCGTTCAGAGATGAACTTTTACGGAGAGAACGCCATGTCTACGATTGCCCATCGCCATGCCGACGTTGACGGTTTCAACGTGTTCTATCGCGAAGCCGGCCGCCCCGGCGCGCCCAGGCTGTTGTTGCTGCACGGCTTCCCGAGTTCCAGCCACATGTTCCGCGACCTGATTCCGCTGCTGGCCGACCGCTTTCATATCGTCGCGCCGGATCTGCCGGGTTTCGGCCAGTCGGACATGCCACCGCGCGAGCGCTTCGCGTACACGTTCGACAACCTCGCCAACGTGATCGACCGGTTCACGGAAGTGATCGGCTTCGACCGCTTCGCCGTGTATGTCTTCGATTACGGCGCGCCGACGGGCTTCCGGCTCGCACTGAAGCATCCCGAGCGCATCACGGGAATCGTTTCGCAGAACGGCAATGCGTATGTGGAAGGACTGAGCGACGGGTGGAACCCGATTCAGGCGTACTGGAAAGATCCGTCGCAGGCGAACCGCGACGCACTGCGTGCGCTGCTGACAAAGGACACGACCCGCTGGCAATACACGCACGGCGTGAGCGATACGACAGCGGTTTCACCCGACGGCTATTCGCTCGACGACTACTACATGAACCGTCCAGGCGCGCACGACATCCAGCTCGACCTGTTCGGCGACTATCAAAGCAACGTCGCGCTGTATCCGGCGTTCCAGCAGTACTTCCGCACGCACCAGCCGCCGTTGCTCGCGGTATGGGGCAAGCACGACCCGTTCTTCCTGCCCCCGGGCGCCGAAGCATTCACGCGCGACCTGCCGAACGCCGACGTGCGCTTCTTCGATACGGGCCACTTCGCGCTCGAAACCCACGCGGCTGAGATTGCCGCTGCCATTGCCGGCTTCCTGCTTCGCTGAAATCGATGGGCGGACTTGCGTCCGCTCGACAGCACTGCGTCGTCCGACGCGTCGTCTACCTTAGGAGAATCTTCATGCGCGCAATCGTGCTCGAAAAGTTCGGCGGTCTCGACAGCCTCGTCTATACGGAACTGCCGGAACCGGAACCGCTGGAAGGTCATGTCGTCATCGAAATCAAGGCGTTCGGCATCAACCACGCTGAAATGCATATGCGGCGCGGCGAATGGGCTGAAGCCGCGAAGGTAAGCGGCATCGAATGCGTGGGCATCGTGAAGTCGTGTCCGGGCGGCGAGTTTCCCGTCGGCGCAAAAGTGGCCGCGTTGATGGGCGGCCTGGGACGCACGATCAACGGCAGCTATGCGCAGTACACGCGAGCGCCCGTGTCGAACGTCGCGCTGATCGAATCGGACTTGCCGTGGGCCGAACTCGCGGCCATTCCGGAGACCTACGCGACGGCATGGACCTGTCTGTTCCGCAACCTCGACATCCGCGCGGGTCAAACGGTGGTGATTCGCGGCGCGACGTCCTCGTTCGGACAGGCGGCCTTGAATCTCGCTGTCAATGCGGGCGCGACAGTGATCGCTACGACGCGCAGCCCGGCGCGTTTCGCGATGCTCGAAGCGCTGGGTGCGTCGCGCGTCGAACTGGAAGGGCCCGATCTGTCGAAGCGCATCGCCGAAGCGAAGCAGATCGACGCCGTACTCGATCTCGTCGGCAACAGCGTGATTCTCGATTCGCTCGCGATGCTGCGCCGTGGCGGCCGCGCGTGTCTCGCCGGCTGGCTGGGCGGTCTCGCGCCGATTCCCGACTTCAATCCGTTGCTGCAGATGTCGAGCGGCGTGTACCTCACGTTCTTCGGCAGCTTCGTGTTCGGCACGCCCGGCTTCCCGCTCTCCGATGTGCCGCTGCAGTCCATCGCCGCCGATATCGCGGCGGGCCGCTTCAATGCGAAGCCGTCGCGCGTGTTCGCATTCGATCAGATCCGCGAAGCGCATCGCGTGATGGAAGCGAACGAAGCGGGCGGCAAGATGGTCGTCGTTCACTAAGGCGTAGTTATCCATCACTTCATCCATCACTTCATCCATCAGTCGAGGAGGGATCACATGTCCAGCAAAGTAGCAATCGTGACGGGCGCAAGCCAGGGCATCGGCCGGTCGACGGCCATCCGGTTGGCAAAGGACTTCGGCGCGCTCGTGCTGGTTGCGCGCAATCGCGAGAATCTGGAGCAAACGGCGCGGGCCGTCGTCGATGCAGGCGCGAAGGCGCTGGCAATCGATATCGATCTGTCGTTGCCCAATGCGGCGCAGGAAGTCGTCGATGAGACGCTCGCGGCTTTCGGCCGGATCGACGCGTTGCTCAACATTGCGGGCGCCGTGCCGCAAATCGACGTGCTCGACATGACCGACGAACAGTGGGACCGCGGTCTTGCATTGAAGCTGCACGGCGCGCGCCGCCTGACGATTGCCGCCTGGCCCGCGTTGAAGGCGGCAGCGGGATCGGTCGTGTTGATGTCGGGCAATTCCGCGCTGTTTCCAAAGGCGCCGTATGCAGCCGTCGGCACGATCAACGCGGCGATCGTTGCGCTGGCGAAGGCATTTTCGGATCGCGGCATCGAGGACGGCGTTCAGGTCAACAGCGTGCTGCCCGGCCCGGTGATGACGGGGCGCCGGCAGTCGTACCTCGAACACTGGGCGCCGCTGCACGACATGACAGTCGAAGAAGCGACCGCGAAGTTTCCCAAGGAAGCGGGCATTGCGCGTTACGGCACGCCGGAGGAAATCGCGGAACTGATGGCGTTCATCGTGTCGCCGGGCGCGCACTGGATGACGGGGTCGACGCTGCGGATGGACGGCGGGGAAGTCAAATCGATCTGACATGGCGGCCGGCACGCGGTATGTTTGCGTGCCCGTTGGCGATGCGTCGATGCGTCGATGCGTTCAGAGAAAGACAAACGCGCGTGCGAGCATCGACAAGCCCAGTACGACAATGACGATGCCAATCGCTCGTGCCATGCGCTCGGGTGCTGACGCGAGACGTTCGGCTGAGATGGCCAGCGTGACAAGTGCCATGGTGCGCAGATCCATCACACCGTTGACGACCAGCACAGCCGTCAATCCCGCGCAGCAACCGACGCAATGCATGCCGTGCCGCATGCCGTGCGTGTACGCCGAACGGGCGCCATGCAACACAATCGCACGACTGCATGCGAGATAACGCGCCTTCCACGCGCTGAATTGCGACGCACCGGCCATCAGCACGACAACGCCGGCGGCGACAGGCACGGCGCGAGACAGCGCGGGCCGTTGGATCGCAAGCGTGACAAACGTGAAGCTCAACGCAAACACGACCGCGCCCAGAACGGCCCACACGACGAAATAGCCCATGCCCATCAGCGCCGTCGATCGGCACGCACTTGCCGCGCCCCTTCTATCGAGCGCTTCGTGATAACGCCACAGCGCGGGCGCCAGCGACGGCAGCATCATCGCCACCATCATCACGATCCACATGCCGACGAACGAGACCGCGATGCGCGGCCACTTCTGTCCGCACATGGGTGCCCAGGTCATCGATAAGGTCCAGCCGCCGGGCATCGGCAGCTCGGGCATCGTCGACATCGACAGGCACCAGACGATCGTGAGCCCCGCACACGTCGCGAAAACGAGCGCCAGCACGCCGAAGAAGAGGCGCCGTTGCGAGATGCGCGCCATGCCCGAATGTCGCAAAGCCAAAGGCGCGAGGCTCGCGCAAGCGGCTTTCACGATCAGCCTCGACGCCGTTCGTACTCGTCGTGACGGCGCCACCAGACGCCCGTCTCGTTGCGTCCTTTCGGCGCGCGATCGAGCCACTGATACATGCCCCACAGGCCATCCAGGCCGCGCGCATAAGTCGAATACGCGTGATACACGACGCCGTCCTCGCGCACGAAGGTGCTCACGCCCGGGCGGTCGCGCGAGTAGGTCGGCGCATCCGTCCCGCAGCAGGCGGCGAACTGCACGACGGGCTCCGGCGCGGGCGTCATGTCCATCGCGTGGCCGCCGCGCACGAAGTTGTATTCGATGTTGCCGGTCCGCTGCGCCTCTTCGCTGTACGACACGTTGAAGTCGAAATTGAATTCGCTGCCGTGCGCCGACGCCCACGGAAACTTCCAGCCCATGCGCTTCTTGTAGTCCTGCAACTTCGCAAGCGGCGCGCGCGATACGGCCGTCAGCATCACATCGTGATTCGCGAGATGAACGGCCATGCCGTCGAAACCATCCGCTATCGCCGAGCACGACGGGCAGCCCGCCGTATAGTCGGGGCCGAACATGAAGTGATAGACGATCAGCTGCGAGCGCCCTTCGAAAAGATCCGCGAGCGTCGCGCTGCCCTTCTCCGTTTCGAACCGGTACTGCCTGTCGAGCCTGACCCATGGCAGCGCCGCGCGCTGCCGCGCGAGTTCGTCGCTGCGCCGCGTCAGTTCCTTTTCGGCTTCGAGCAGTTCGAGGCGAGCTTTAAGCCATGCGTCGCGTGTACTCACCGTATGCGTGGTCATCGTGGGTCCCTCCGTTGAAGAATCGTCCGTGCTAGATTAGTGCGCGACATCCAATGGACGGGAGTGACAAGTGTGGCGTGATTCAGATGGACGCAGCCCTCACTGCCGCGGCGCGCGCGCTCGCGGCGGGTGATCCGCTCGGCGCGCTGAATCGCGTCGCATTGCGCGACGACGCGCCCGCGCTTGCGCTGCGCGGCATCGCAATGGCTCAGCTCGGCGACCTGGTGCGTGCGAAGGCGCTCGTGCGCAGCGCGGCACGCGCTTTCGGTCCACGCGAAGCCGTCGCGCGCGCCCGTTGCATCGTCGCCGAAGCCGAGATTGCGCTTGCGTCGCGCGACCTCGGGTGGCCCGCGAAATCGCTCGAAGCGGCGCGTAACACGCTCGAAGCCCACGGCGACTGGCTGAACGCCGCCCATGCGCGCCAGCTCGAAGTGCGGCGTCTGCTGCTGATCGGACGTCTCGACGAAGCAGAACGCCTGCTCGAGGGCTTCGATCCCACGCCGTTTCCGCCTGCATCGATCGCCGCGCATCAGCTGATCGTGGCGGGTATCGCGATGCGGCGGCTGCATGTAAAAGCGGCACGCGCGGCGCTTGCGCGAGCGGCGCGAGCCGCGTCGCACGCGGGCATTCCCGGCCTGAAGGCGGAAGTCGAAAGCGCTGCGCGCCTGCTGAACGCGCCCGCCGCGCGCCTGATTTCACGCGGCGAGGAAACGCTCCTTCTGCTCGACGAAGTCGAAGCCTGGATGGCGTCGCAGGCGTTGGTCGTCGATGCATGCCGTCATGCCGTGCGCGCCGCCGGCACCGTGATTCCGCTTGCCAGCCGTCCCGTGCTGTTCAGTCTCGCACGAACGCTGGCGCAAGCGTGGCCCGCCGACGTGCCGCGCGACACGCTGATCGAGCACGCATTCCGGATGAAGCACGCAGACGAATCGCATCGCGTGAGGCTGCGCGTCGAGATCGGCAGGCTGCGCACGCTGCTCGGCGCGCTCGCTGAAATCGGCGCAACGAAGCGCGGCTTTGCGCTGACGCCGCGCCGTGCCGCCGAAGTCGTGGTGCTCGCGCGGCCTTCCGAGGAAGAACACGCGTCGCTGCTCGCGTGTCTCGCCGACGGCGAAGCGTGGTCGAGTTCCGCGCTCGCGCTGGTGCTCGGCGCCAGTCAGCGGACTGTTCAGCGCGCGCTCGATTCGCTGGCGTCGGCGGGCAAGGTGCAGTCATTCGGTCAGGGCCGCGCGCGCCGCTGGATGACGCCGCCCATGCCCGGATTCGCGACGGCCTTGTTACTCCCCGCGCCGTTCCCGATCGACTAGCATGTGAGGCTCGACACCTCACCCGCGAGGAAAAAGGCATGAATCGCTCAACTGCTGAAATCGTGCGTGAATATGGGCCCTTTCCGGGCATCGACGACGTGCACGGCGTCACCTGGGACGGACAGAACGTGTGGTTCGCCTCGGGCGAAACGGTGAACGCGCTCGACCCGTCGAGCGGCAAAACCGTGCGTTCGATCGACGTGCCGGCAACGGCGGGCACCGCGTTCGACGGCCAGTTTCTCTATCAGATCGCCGACGGCCGCATCCGCAAGGTCGATCCGCAAACAGGCGCAGTGGTCGCGACGATTCCCGCGCCCGAAGGCAGCAACTCGGGACTGGCGTGGGCCGAAGGCGCACTGTGGGTCGGGCAGTATCACGAGCGCAAGATCCATCAACTCGATCCGCAGACGGGCGCGATCCTGCGCACGATCGAATCGAACCGCTTCGTGACGGGCGTGACGTGGGTCGACGGCGAGCTATGGCACGGCACCTGGGAAGGCGACGAGAGCGACCTGCGGCACATCGATCCACGCACGGGTGAAGTGCTGGAGATGCTCGACATGCCCGAAGGCGTGCGTGTGTCGGGTGTCGAGTCGGATGGCGCCGACCGGTTCTTCTGCGG
The DNA here is from genome assembly GCF_007995085.1 of Paraburkholderia azotifigens. Taxonomy (GTDB): domain Bacteria; phylum Pseudomonadota; class Gammaproteobacteria; order Burkholderiales; family Burkholderiaceae; genus Paraburkholderia; species Paraburkholderia azotifigens. The sequence goes on along the minus strand of NZ_VOQS01000005.1, from coordinate 438,724 downwards.
CGGCGGAAACAGCGGCATGCTGCGCGCCGTGCGCAAGCCGAAACGCGACGACGAGAAAACGCCTGCCGATACGGCGAGTGCCTGACGAGCACCTGAAGAGTGCTGACAAGCGCCCCGACGACGCCCGACGCCCGCTAACCCGGCCGCCGATGCTCCACGGCGAACTTGATCAGCTCGGCCTGCCCTTCGATCTCCAGCTTGCGCTTCAGATTGAGCCGGTGCGTTTCGACGGTTCGCACCGAAAGACCGTTGCGCTGCGCGATCTGCTTGCTCGACAGCCCTTCCGCGAGCTGATCGAGAATGTCGCGCTCACGCGGCGTCAGACGTTCGATCGGATTGCGCATCGCCGACGCATGAATCAGCCGCGCGCTGAGCCCTTCGCTGAAGTACGTCTTGCCGTCGAGCACGGCGCCGATCGCGCGAATGATCTCAGCGCCCGGCGAATCCTTCAGCACGTAGCCGCTCGCACCCGCGCGAACGGCCTGCGTCACGTACTCGACGTTATCGTGCATCGACAGCATCAGCACGCGTATGCCCGGAAAGCGCTCATGGAACAGCGCCGCCAGCGCAATGCCGTTCATGCCGCGCATGCCGACGTCCATCAGCACGAGGTCCGGCTCGTGCGCGGCAGCGAGCGCGAGGGCCTCGTCGGCGTTGCCCGCTTCGCCGACCACGGCGAAATCCGGCACCGCTTCGAGCCGCGCGCGCAAACCGTCGCGCACGAGGGGATGATCGTCGACGAGGATCAGGCGCGCGGTGCCTGCTGAACTGTTCATGACTGGTCTGCCTGCATTTCGATGGGACGCGCTTCGCGTGCGAAGACGGGCACGGTCGCCGTGACGATGGTATGGCCCGGCCGCGAGTCGAAGAACAGATCGCCGTCGAGGGCCTCCAGCCGCTCGCGCATGTTGCGCAAACCGACGCCCGCGCGCGGGTCCACCTGCACCCGTTCGACGTCGAAGCCGCGGCCGTCGTCGCTGACGGACAGCGTGACACGGTTCGCCGAAACGTCCAGCGACACGGCCGCCCGGGTCGCCTGAGCGTGCCGGAAAATGTTCGTCAGCGCCTCCTGCGCGATGCGGAACAGCGCCGTCTTGACGGTATCGGGCAAATGCGCGGCGTGATCGTGCGTGACATGCGTAAAGCCGATGGCCAGCTGACCTTGCGCGCTCAGCTCGCGTGTCAGCTGCTCGAGGGCGGCGGCAAGCCCGAGATCGTCGAGCATCGACGGACGCAGCGCATGCGAGATGCGCCGCACTTCGCGCAACGCGTCGCCCAGCCGGTTGATACCCGTGGACAAAGCCGTTTCCGCCGGCTGCACACGCGGCTCGCTCAGCTCGAAACGCGCGAGCGCCGATTCCAGCAGCAGCTTCACGGACACCAGCATCTGGCTGATGCCGTCGTGCAGTTCACGCGATAGCCGCGCCCGCTCGTTTTCCTGCGACTCGACCACCTGCTGCGCGAGCCGCTTGAGTTTCGCGTCCGCGCTGCGGTATTCGCTGACGTTCAGCACGAGCGCACACACGGCGATCACGCACAGGCCCGCCAGCGCGATCGCGCCGATCCACAGCATGGTGTGCTCGATATCCGACGAGGCGCGCTGATCGATGCGCGCGAGTGTCGTGTCGACGTCGTCGAGATAGATGCCCGTGCCGAGCATCCAGCCCCAGCGCGGCAGCGGCACCACATAGCCGAGCTTCGGCGCGAGCTTGCCCGTCGACGGCCGATGCCACACGTAGCGCACATAGCCGCCGCCCTGCGCGGCGGCGGCTATCAGCTGCTGGATCGTCAACGCCCCCGCCGGATCGCGCAAGGTCCACAGGTCGCGTCCGACGAGATCGGGCTCCCGCGGATGCATCAGCGAGCGGCCGTGCATGTCGTAGACGAAGAAGTAGCCGTCCTGGCCGAAGTCCATCTTTTCGAGCATCGCGAGCGCACGCTCGCGCAAGGTCGCGTCGTCGCGCCCGTTCTTGCCCGCCTCGTCGTAGAGCGGCCTGATCGCGCTGGTGGCGAGATCGACGTAATGCCGCAGCTCGATTTCCTTGCTCGCCATATATGCGGATTGCGTCGTGTCGTGCTGCACGCTCGCGAGCGCCGTGGCCTGATGGCGCACGCCGAATGCAATGCCCGCGATCGCGGCCAGAAAAGGCACGAAGGCGAGCAGAAAGATCTTTGCCTTGAGTTTCATCTGCGGAAAACCAGTCGGACCGCCTACGTAGTTGTACGTAGCGCGCTTACGTAGTTGTGCGCTTGTGGCGCACACGACGAAGACGAATACTACACGCCCAAAGCATGGCACATCTTCGACCATGCGCGGCGTTGGCATGGCGCGCCGCAATCGGTCTCGCCAGCGGCTGCTGACGGGCGTTTATACCAATACACAGGAGACACCCATGAACCGGGCTTCCTCGTTTCTGGTCTGGATAGCGGTCGCGCTGCTTGGCGCGTTCGCATTCGGCACCATCGCGCTCGCGCATGGCGAAAAGGTCAGTGCCCTCTGGGTCGTGATCGCCGCCGTATGCGTCTATCTGATCGCTTATCGTTTCTACAGCCGCTTCATCGCGAACCATGTCCTGCAGCTCGACGGACAACGCATGACGCCGGCCTTGCGCCACAACGACGGCCTGGACTACGTGCCGACCAACAAGTACGTGCTGTTCGGCCATCACTTCGCGGCCATCGCGGGCGCGGGCCCGCTGGTCGGCCCGGTGCTCGCCGCACAGATGGGCTACGTGCCCGGCATGCTGTGGATACTCGCGGGTGTCGTGTTCGCGGGCGCCGTGCAGGACTTCATCGTGCTGTTCATTTCCACCCGGCGCGACGGCCGCTCACTCGGCGATCTCGTCAAGATGGAACTCGGCACCGTGCCCGGCGTGATCGCGCTGTTCGGCGCCTTCCTGATCATGGTGATCATTCTCGCGGTGCTCGCGCTGATCGTCGTGAAGGCGCTGACCAATTCGCCGTGGGGCACGTTCACCGTCGCCGCGACGATTCCCATTGCGCTCTTCATGGGCGTCTACACGCGCTTCATCCGTCCGGGACGTATCGGCGAGGTGTCGATCATCGGCTTCGTGCTGCTGATGGCGTCGATCGTGTTCGGCCAGAGCGTGCACGATTCCCCGGCGCTCGCTGCCTGGTTCACGTTCAGCGGCACGCAGCTCACGTGGATTCTGATCGGCTATGGCTTCATCGCGTCGGTGCTGCCTGTGTGGCTGCTGCTTGCGCCGCGCGATTATCTGTCGACCTTCCTGAAGATCGGCACGATTCTCGGTCTCGCGATCGGCATTCTCGTCGTCGCGCCGGAACTGAAGATGCCCGCGCTGACGAAGTTCGTCGACGGCACGGGCCCCGTGTGGTCGGGCAACCTGTTCCCGTTCCTGTTCATCACGATCGCGTGCGGCGCGGTGTCGGGCTTCCACGCGCTAATCTCGTCGGGCACGACGCCCAAGCTGCTCGACAACGAACGCAACGCGCGCTTCATCGGTTATGGCGCGATGCTGATGGAATCGTTCGTCGCGATCATGGCGCTGGTTGCGGCTGCCGTGATCGAGCCGGGCGTGTACTTCGCGATGAACGCACCGGCCGCCGTGCTCGGCGCGACGCCGGATGCCGTTGCGCAGACCGTGTCGCAATGGGGCTTCGTGCTGACGCCGGACATGCTGACGCAGACCGCGAAGGCTGTCGGCGAAACGACGATCGTCGCGCGTGCAGGCGGCGCACCGACACTCGCCGTGGGGATGGCGCAGATTCTCCATCAGGTGATCGGCGGCCAGGCGATGATGGCGTTCTGGTATCACTTCGCGATCCTGTTCGAAGCGCTCTTCATCCTGACGGCAGTCGATGCGGGCACGCGCGCCGGACGCTTCATGCTGCAGGATCTGCTCGGCACGTTCCATCCGGCGCTGAAGCGCACGGAATCGCTGCCTGCGAACCTGATTGCGACGGCGCTGTGCGTGGCGGCGTGGGGCTACTTCCTGTACCAGGGCGTGGTCGATCCGCTGGGCGGCATCAACACGCTGTGGCCGCTGTTCGGCATCTCGAACCAGATGCTCGCCGGTATTGCGCTGGTGCTCGGCACGGTAGTGCTGTTCAAGATGAAGCGCGAGCGCTTCGCGTGGGTGACGCTGGTGCCGACTGTCTGGTTGCTGATCTGCACGATGACGGCGGGCTGGCAGAAGATTTTCGACGCGAATCCGAAGGTTGGCTTCCTTGCGCATGCTGCGAAGCTCGGTGCTGCTGCCGATGCGGGCAAGGTTGTCGCGCCGGCCAAGTCGATCGAGCAGATGCACCGGATCATGTTCAACGATTACGTCGATGCTGCGCTGGCTGGGGTGTTTATGTTTGTCGTTGTCAGCGTGGTGGTGTATGGCGTGCTTGCCGTTGTGCGCGCCAGGCGCGCGAATCTGCCGACTGTGCGGGAGACGCCGTTCGAGGTGTTGCCTGCTGGTCAGCGCGCCAGCGGCGCGCAATGATCGGGGCGTGCCATGTTCTCGGGACTTCGCGATGACGTGCGTAACGCAGGACGCTACCTCGGGCAGGCCATGCGGTTGATGGTCGGGGTGCCCGACTATGAGACCTATGTCGCGCATATGGCTGCGACTCATCCTGATCGCAAGGTGATGAGTTATGAAGAGTTCTTTCGTGAGCGGCAGAATGCTCGGTATGCCGGCGGCGCTGGGAAGTGTTGTTGAGCGGTGACTTTTTTTTGTCTGCGACGCAGTCGCCGTTCGGGATTTTTTTGCTGCGCTGGCATCTGCGGTTTGCCTGCGCAGGGCGAAGGTTTCTTGCTGCGCTGGCATCCGCGGTTTCGTAGCGGTTTGCTAGCGTTGCCCCTGTGCGGGGCGGCACCTACTTTTCTTTGCAGCGGCAAAGAAAAGTAGGCAAAAGAAAGCCGCTCACACCGCTAATTCTTGTGTTCGCCTGCGGGCCCCGACGGGTCCCGCACTCCACACGGCAACGCAGTTTTCAACGCATGTTGCCAGCGCCTTCAACAGGCACATCACCCACTCCAGTCACCCATAGCACAGCCAGCGGCAGCGACTCGTCTGCGCCGCCCAGGTGGCAAACTGTGTGTAGCTTGTCGCGCCTTACGCGTTGGCGCTTCTACGACACCGATCCCGCTTTTCAGTCCGGAGTGGTGCACTTCCCTCGCGACTGCCTACACACAGTTTGCCACCTGGGCGGCCGTGGACTTTCTGGTAACGCGGTCCGTGACGCGGGCATGCGAAGCGGGTGATGCGTGAGTTAGCACGCTGGCAACGAGCAAGAAATAGCGTGTTGCCGTCTGGAGTGCGGGACCGGCTGGGGGCCCGCAGGCAATAACTAGCATTGGCGGTGTTAGCCCGCTTTCTTTGCTTACTTTCTTTGCGGCGGCAAAGAAAGTAAGTGCCGCCCCGCACAGGGGCAACGCATGAAGTACAGATACGAAATCGCGGATGCCAGCGAAAAAAACAAAAAGCAAAAGACAAAAAACCAGAATGGCGACTGCGTCGCAGACAGAAAAACCGCTCACTGCCGCGCCCGCCGCGCAGACAACGGCAACACCAGCTCAGCATATTCCTCTTCAAGAAAAGGCTCGGCACGCTCGAGCAAAAACCTCCGAAACATCACACAAGTCGGCGACAGCTGTTTAGAGGAGAGATGCACGATCTGCCAGGTCCGCTCAACGGGCGTCCCGTTCACATCGAGCAAGGCGATTTCGCCCATCCGCAATTCGAGCCCAAGCGTATGCAGAGAAATAAGGCTCACGCCCATCCCGGCCATCACAGCCTGCTTGATCGTCTCATTGCTGCCGAGCGTCACGCACCGTGACGGCGTAAAAAGATGCTGCCGAAACGTATGCTCGGTCACAGCCCGCGTCCCCGACCCAGGCTCACGCAACAAAAAAGTATCCCCTGCAAGCTCCTGCAAGTCGAACCGACGGGCATCGCGCAAAGGATGCGAAACGGGCGCAATGATCACATGCGGATGATAGGCAAGCGGCTCGGCCGTCGTGCCAAGTTCAGGCGGCGGCCTGCCCATGATCGCGAGATCCGTCGCGTTGTCCTGCAGCAGCCGCAGCAACGTCTCGCGATTGCCGACCGAAAAGTGCACGTCCACCTTCGGATACTGCTTCGAATACAGCGCAAGCAGCTTCGGCGCAAAGTAAGTCGCCGAACTCACGATGCTCACCGTGATCGAGCCGCTGTCCGCCTGTGCAAGCGATGTCATCGTGTCCTCGGCATCCTTGATCTCGCCGAGAATGCGGCTCGCGTGATGCGACAGCCGTTCGCCCGCTTCCGTCAGCGTGAGGCGTCGCGCAATCCGCTCGAATAGCGGCATGCCGATCGCCTCCTCCAGCTGCCGGATCTGCATCGACACCGCCGGCTGCGTCAGGTGCAGCTCCTCCGCCGCACGCGCGAAACTCGGCAAGCGGCTTGCGATCACGAAGATCTGCAATTGCCGGAGCGTCAGCGAGCGGATCAGGTTCATCATGCGTTCCCATGCGCACAGCGAATCGCGACGGGCAGCGGGCACGCCACCGCACGTCGCTCACGGCACATCGACAGATTCAGCGGCTCGCGCGCGGGGCGTTGTCAGGCTTCGGCGAAGGCGACTTCGTACCGTTCGCAGGCGGCTGCAGCTTGCGCAACGAGCCTTCATAGCTCAACGATGCCGTCTTCAGCGGATGCGCGAAGTCGTCGTTGTCGCCGGGCACATCGGTGCGCAGCAGCGACACGCCGCCGGGCACGCCGTCGGCCAGCACGAACGTGTAGCGCTTGCTCGTGAACTTCGGAAAGCGCTGCGCATTCGGATCGTGCAAATACGGCTGGATCACAATCTTGCGCGCCTTCACCGTCTTGCCGTCGAGCTGCACCGTCGCGTCCGTGATGGGCGGGCTCGCGGCCAGCGCAAGCCGCACGCGCTGCTGGAAATAGCGCCGCTGGCCGCCCGTCGCCTGCTCCATCTCCGCGATATCGCGCTCGAGAAAATACAGGATCACGGGATTGCACGGCAGGTTCTCAGGCAACCGCACCTTGCCGCTCGCATCGCTGACAGAGGCGTCGCTTTTCGCGTTATCGGCGCTCGCGACGAGCACGCGCACTCTGTCCGTCTGCTTGTCGGGCGGCGCCGACACGACGAGCGCATAGTCCAGCTCCGTCTGCGACGCGACGCCATGCAGATGCGGCGTGAGAAACAGCAGCTTCTCGGCGGGCGCGATGGGCGCTTCCGCGCCGCTGGCGCCGCCTGCCGTATCGGCCGAATGCGCCGGCTGCGGCAAGGTCATCGACACCGCGAGCGCCGCCAGCGCGGCCGCGCCGCGCCACGCGAACGCACGCGCGCCGACGCGTGCGCCTGCTGCACAGGTGCCCGTCATTTCGGCGCATCCGCGGCGACAGGGGCGCTCGCCAGTGGCAGGAGCGGCACTTCGTAGCTGGTCAGGATCTGGTTGATGTTGTCCTGATGCGTGGCGATCCACTGATCGATCTTGTCGTGCCACGCCTTCTCGCCATAACGCACGCCCATCGAGATTTCATAGTCGAAGCGGATGCCCTGCTGCGGCGGGAACGGCACGAGCTTCACGCGATCGCTCGCCTGCTTCGCGAAGTAACCCGCAATCGGCCCCCACACGAACACCACGTCGACGTTGCCCTGCGCCAGATCGTGCTGGATCATCTCGCCCGGAAACGCGTTCGGATCGCCGCTTTGCGCACGATACGACACGGCCTGGTCGATCAGATTGTTCGACAGCAGCCAGTCGACGGCAGGTGTCTGCGTGAAGATACCGAGCTTGAGTTTCTTCAGCTGATCAGGCGGAAGCTTCAGCAGATCGGCGGGTGCATTGATGCTCGCAAACTCGGGACGCTTGTTGAACACCATCGCATACGTGGAATGCAGCCACGGCCGCGTCGTCGACGTCATGTCGTAGCCATGCGGCACACCGATGATCAGATCGCATTTGAACTGGTCGCTGTTTTCCACCTTGTCGCGCAACGTATGCCGCACGAAGCCCATGCGCTGCGGAAAATACGTGTATTCGAGCTTGTAGCCGAAGTCTTTGGCCATCGCGGCCGCGATCTTGTTCTCGAAGCCTTCGCCCTTGTCGTTCGACAGCGGCATGTTGTTCGGGTCGGCGCAGACGCGCAGCACCTTGTCGGCGCCGTCGTTGTTCGGCAGGTTCGGCGCGGGTGCGCCCTGCGCGCGTGCCGGGGGAACACCGACGCAGACACAGCACAGCGTCAGCATCGCACAGACGGCATGGACGACGGGAGTTCTGCGATCGGACATGGAGGTCTCCGGGTTTTGCGTCATGAGGCGTGGCGCGCCATCTGAAGCATGCGGGCGCAGGCTTGCAAGCGCGTCACGCAGAGTCGCATGACGCCGGTTGGCTCATTTGGCATCGATCGCCTGCAGATCGCCCGGTTTGATCGCGCCGTCGGAGCGGCCCTTCAGGTATGCGAACAGGTTTTCCCAGTTCTTCTGCATCATCTGGCTCGAACTGAAATCGGGCATGCCCTTGTCGACACGTCCGCCGAATACCGTGCGATGGAATTCGTTCTTGTCGAGCGTCTTGAACGCGTCGATCAGCGACGGTCCCACGAGTCCTTCCTGCTTCGCGCCATGGCAGCGTTCACACGCCAGCGCGCGCCAGGTTTTCCATCCCTGCAACGTATCGCTGTCGACCCTGTTGCCGTCGACAACCTTATAGGCGACCTTCTGAACCTGAGGCGCATCCGACGACTGCCCCCAGCTATTGGTCATGACAACAGGTAAAGCGCTCAACGCGAGTAACGCACCTGCAAGCGACAGCACAACGCGGCCTTTCATGCGTTCGTCTCCCTAATATCATTTCGATTGAAGCTGCTTGTCATTCAGATCGGCGGAGCCGAAGACCACATACAGGCGTCTTCGGCCACGTCACTGCTGCTGCGAAACCTCTATGAAACGGCGCGATCAGCCGTTCGTTCCGCCCGGAATGGCGAAGATGAACAGCGTCCCGCCGAGAGCCGTGTACTTCGCCAGCTCGCGATAGCCGCCCACGGCGCCGAGGCCTTCCGTCGACTTCTGCAGGCCGGCTGCCATGCCGATGCCCGCCCAGCCGCCGATGCCCGAATACACGCCCACGAACTGCTTGCCCTGATACTCATACGTGAACACGTTGCCGATAATTCCCGACGGCGTCTTGAACTTCCACAGTTCCTTGCCGTCCTTGATGCGCACGGCCTTGATGTAGCCTTCCAGCGTGCCGTAGAAGACGATGCCGCCTGCCGTCGCCAGCGCACCCGACCACACCGAGAAGCGTTCCGGCTTCGACCAGACGATCTTGCCTTTCGCCGCATCCCACGCGATGAAATTGCCCATCGCGCCCTTCTCGTTCGGACCCGGATACATCGACAGCGTCGCCCCCACGTACGGCTGGCCGGACACGTAATCGACATCGAACGGCTCGTAGTCCATGCACACGTGATTGGTCGGCACGAGGAACAGATTCGAGCCCGGATCGAACGAAGCAGGCTGCTGGTCCTTCGAACCCAACGCAGCCGGGCAGATGCCCTTCACGTTATGGTCCGGACCCGCCTTTTGCGTCGAGTACGACGCGTTGCGGATGGGCAGACCGCTCTTCAGGTCGACGCTGTCCGCCCAGTTCACGGCCGGGTCGTACTTCTGCGCTACCAGCAGTTCGCCTGTCTCGCGATTGAGCGTATAGCCGAAGCCGTTACGGTCGAAGTGCACGATGGCGGGCGTCTTCTTGCCGTTCATCTGGATGTCGGCGAGGATCATTTCGTTGACGCCGTCATAGTCCCACTCGTCGTGAGGCGTCATCTGATAGACCCACTTCGCCTTGCCCGTATTCAGGTCGCGCGCGAAGATCGACATCGACCACTTGTTGTCGCCGGGACGCTGCGTCGGATTCCACGTGCCCGGATTGCCCGTGCCGTAGTAGACGAGATTCAGTTTCGGATCCCACGCGTACCAGCCCCATGTGGTGCCGCCGCCGAGCTTCCACTGATCGCCCTTCCAGCTCTTGATCGACGAATCCGCGCCGACGGGCTGCATCTTGCCGTCTGCCCAGGTCATCGTCTGCTGCGGGTCGAGCAGCATCTCGTTGTCGGGCCCGGTGCTGTACGCCTTCCAGGCTTCCTTGCCCGTCTTGATGTCGTACGCGATCAGACGGCCGCGCACGCCGAACTCGCCGCCGGAGATGCCCGTCAGCACCTTGTCGCCGAATACGTGCGGCGCGTTGGTGTTGGTTTCGCCCGCCTTCGGATCGCCGTTCTGCGCGGTCCAGACCACGTCGCCCGTCTTCGCGTTGAGCGCGACGAGTTTGGTGTCGGCCTGCTGCAGGAAGATCTTGCCGTCGCCGTACGCGAGACCGCGGTTGACGGTATCGCAGCACATCACGGAGATCACCGACGCGTCCTGCTTCGGCTCGTATTGCCAGATGAAGGTCTGATCCTTCAGGTTGATCGCGATGACCTTGTTGGGGAACGGCGAGTGGATATACATCGTGTCGCCGATCACGAGAGGCGAACCTTCGTGACCGCGCAGCACGCCCGTCGACATCGTCCAGGCGACCTGCAACTTGCCGACATTGCTTTCGTTGATCTGCTTGAGCGGGCTGTACCGGTGATTCGCATAGTCACCTGCCTGCGCCGCCCAGTTCGATGGGTTCTTGATCAGCGAGTCCAGTTGCGGATCGGCATATGCAAGGAACGAGTTCAGCGCCGTCGCAACCAACACCGCCAGTCCAAGAACCAGGGTGCGTACGTTCATGTCTCCTCCAGAATGGGTGATACTGGTTGAAACCGTCCAGTTACCGATGACACGCTACCGGGTTGCTCCAGCCGCGCCTCTGGAAGCAGGTAACGCCTTTGCTGCGCCGGATCCATTGCCCGGCCCATGCGTATGACGGCGGATCGCATATTCCATGCCGGTCGCGTGCGCGTGCTGCCAGACGGCCTTCCGGCGTCAACGTGTTGCGCTTCGCGACGTGCGGCGGGACATACTGTGTCAGATACGCAATTCGCAGGACGGCGCATGGCAGGCGCAGCGGAGCACGCGGCGGCGCCGGGTTTGCAAAGCGCATAGAGGCGCACGGCCTCCTATGCGATTCCCCTCTTACGACATGAGCGGAGGTTCGTCATGACGCAAAGCGAACAGGTGTATTCCGACGAGGAAGTCCAGAAGAAACTCGAAGGTCCGTTGCAGCACTGGTATCTCGAAGACGGCTGGCTGCGGCGCAAGTACCGCACGGAAAGCTGGAAAGGCACGCTGATGGTGGTCAACACCGTCGGCCATCTGGCGGAAGCGGCGTGGCATCACCCCGATCTGACCGTCTCGTATGCGTTCGTCGTCGTGAAGCTGAAAACGCATACGGCAAAGGGCATCACCGACAAGGACTTCGCGCTCGCGCGCAAGATCGAGGAAGTGATCCAGTGGCAGCCGGGCAAGGAAGGCGGCCCGCTCGAAGGCACGCCCGCCGACGATCAGCGCTTCCGCTATATCAAGTACGACGCGCCGAAAAGCTGACGGATGTTCAGCGTTCACAACATGCCGCTGGTGATGCCGCTGGTGATGCTGCTGCGCGACAGCCCGTAGCGGCAGCGGCTCGCGCTGCGCCGTGCCTGACACGCGATGCCGCGCGTGCCGCGGCGCGCTGTGCGTGGTACGGCTCTTGCCTGAAGGCGAATGACGCCGCTGCGCCAGTTCGTCTGGCCGTGCTCACGCCTACACGTTTCGACAAGGAAGCTTCGCATGCCGATGTCATTCGAACGCACGTCGACACTGCCTGCCATCTCGGCGATCACCGTCGAAGCGCCCGGCCGGCTGCATCTGGGCTTTCTCGATCCCGGCGGATCGCTGGGACGCGCGTTCGGCAGCATCGGCATCGTCATCGAAGGATGCGGCACGCGCGTCACCGCGCGGCCCGCCGACGACGCGCAGATCGAAGGCGCACACACCCTCGCTCAACGCGAACGCATCGAACGCTATCTGCATCTGCTGCACGACGCGTATGGCGGACCGCCCGTCTCGATCGAAGTCGAACAGGCGGCCCGCGCGCATTGCGGAATCGGTTCAGGCACGCAGCTCGCACTCGCCGTTGGCACTGCGTATGCGCGGCTGGCCGGCATTTCCGCGACGACGGCGGAACTCGCGCAACGGCTCGGGCGCGGCGCGCGTTCGGGAATCGGCGTACTCGGTTTCGATCATGGCGGGCTGCTCGTCGACGGCGGTCCGGGCCGCGCGGAGGCAGCGCCTGCCGTCGCGTCGGCAGGCGCTGCCACGTTGCCGCCGATGCTCGCGCGCCAGCCGTTTCCCGACGACTGGCGCATCGTGCTGATCGACGACACCACGCGCGAAGGCCTGCACGGCGACGACGAAAAGCGCGGCCTTGCGGCATTGCCGCCGTTCCCGCAAAAGCTCGCCGCCGAGGTCTGCCATCAGTTGCTGATGCGCGTGCTGCCCGGCATGGCGCAAGGCGATTTCGACGCCTTCGCCGCCGGCGTCAGCGAGATCCAGCAGTCGATCGGCGAATACTTCGCGCCCGTGCAAGGCGGCGTCTATTCGAGCCCCGCCGTCGCGGCGGCAATGCAGGCCATCGCGGCGAACCAGACGGCGGGCGTCGGACAAAGCTCGTGGGGGCCGACGGGCTTCGCGTTCGTGCAGAGCTCGCGCCACGCCGACGATGCGCTCGCGGCAGCCCGCGCGGCGACGCGCGCGTTCCCCGGCATCGTGTGTTCCGTGACGCGCGGCCGAAATTGCGGCGCGCGCTTTTATGCCGTCCAGCAACCGCGCTTCGGCCGCGACGCGCAATGAGCCGGATGCCCGCCTATCCGCCGACGTATCGAATGATTGCGCGCCAGCCCCTCGCGCACGCCCCATATTGACTACGAAAGAGCCGACGCCATGTCCCAAACCACTGAAAGGCCCTACATCCTGCACATGTTCACGCCGACGCCGCAGATGAGCCCGTTCGACGTCAACATGGCCGCCGACGCCGGCTACGAGATCCTCGTGCCCTACTGCGACGTCGACGTGCGCAACGTCGTGCAGCTGACCCAGGACGCGATCTTTTCGCGCGGCCCGAAAGGCGTGTCGCGCACGGGCATCTTCATCGGCGGGCGCGACGTGATGCTCGCCGCCGACATGCTCGACCGCGCGCGCGAAGCGATGGTGCCGCCGTTCGAAGTCTCCGTGTTCGCCGATCCGAGCGGCGCGTACACGACATCGGCGGCGCTCGTCGCGCTGGTCGAACGTCATCTGAAGGCGCAGTACGGCGAGGAACTGAAGGACAAGCATGTGCTGATACTCGGCGGCACGGGCGCCGTGGGACGCGTGACCGCCGCGATTGCGGCGACGCTCGGCGCGCATGTCACGATCGCAAGCCATTCCGATGCGGCGCGCGCGGAACGCGCCAGTCACGACGTCGACGAACGCTTCGGCATCAGGACTTCCGGCGTCGGCACGGGCACGCCGCAAACGCTGCACGCCGCGCTCTCGCACGCCGATATCGTCTTCGCGACGGCGGCGGCCGGCGTGCAGGTGACGAGCGCCGCCGATCTCGCGCAGGCGCCGCGCCTCCTGATCGCCGCCGACGTCAACGCGGTGCCGCCCGAAGGCATCGCGGGCGTCAACGTGATGGACGACGGCAAGCCGCTCGCGGGCGCCGTGCGTCCCGATGCCATCGGCATCGGCGCGCTCGCGATCGGCAATGTGAAGTATCAGGTCGAGCATCGGCTGTTCACGCGCATGCGCACAGCCGGCAAGCCCGCGTACCTCGGCTTCACGGAAGCGTTCGACGAAGCGCGCGCCGTCGTCGCCGAGCGCAGCTAGCGCACAGCGAGGCACGCCATGCCGTCGATGTCCGCGAGCGGCGGCCGCTCACACCTTTCCGTATCCGCGCCATTCGTCGCGGTGGCGGGCCTGTCGGCGCGCATGCTCGCGCAGTCCGCCGCGCATGCCGGTTATCAGGTGGCCGCGCTCGATCTGTTCGGCGATCGCGACACGCGCCGCTACGCGAAGCTGTGGCTCGATACGGGCGGCAGCGGCCTGTCAATCGATCGCGGCAAATTGCACGCGTCGCTGGAACGCGTCGCGCGGCTGCCGCGCCTGATCGGTTATGTCACGGGCAGCGGGATCGAGCCGCACATCGGCTGGCTGCAGGAGACGGCGAGACTGCCGCGCCTGATCGGCAACGACGCCGACGCAACGGCGGCCGTGCGCGATCCGCGGCGCTTCTTCGTGTTACTCGACGAGTTGGGCATCGCGCATCCCGCAGTCGCGTTCGAACGACCCGCGCAACCCGAAGGCTGGCTGCGTAAAGATTCCGATGGCTGCGGCGGCACGCATATCCATGCAGCGGCGCAATCAGACACGCAGGCCGGCTATTTCCAGCGCGTCAGCAAAGGGCTGTCGATGTCGGCGCTCTTTGTCGCTGCACAGCGCGAAGCGACCGTGATCGGCTACGCGGAGCAGCTTCATGCCGCGACGGGCGCGCTGCCGTATCTGCACGTGGGCTCGCTCGGTCCCGTCGATCTGCCCGCGCCGATCGCCCAACAGATCGACCGTGCCGTGCATTCGATTACGGCGCGCGCGAATCTCGTCGGAATCAACAGCCTCGATTTTCTGCTCGACGGCGACACGATCCGCGTGCTCGAAGTGAACGCGCGGCCCTCGTCGACGATGGCCTTGTACGAACGCGCATGGCGCGACGCATGGCCGCGCGGTCTGCTCGCCCTGCATATCGACGCGTGCCTGCATGGCCGTTTGCCGCCCGCGCGCATCGGCGCGCCGTCATGCCGCGCCGCACAACAGGTCGTGTTCGCGCCGCAGGCCTTCACGGTCACGCGCCGTTTCAGCGACGCGCTCTTCGTCGATCCCGTCTGCCACGACATCCCGAACGCGGGCACGCGCATCGAGCGAGGCCAGCCGGTCTGCACCGTGCTCGTGACGGTGAACGGGCACGCGTCGCGCGCCGCCCTCCGACACGAATTGCAATGCCATACGCAGCGCCTTTTACAACGCATCGAAACCAGCACCGAACCTGCCCATGAACTCGTCGACTCCCACGGCTGAACATGGCGGCCACGCGCCGCCGCCCATTGCGAGCGACGCGCCCAGCGTCAACGCGCTCGCCGCGCCGCTCGTCGCGCAATTGCTCGCGGATGCCGCACGGCTGCGCATCGCGTCGTCGCGTCATGCATATGGACCCGCCATCGTCGATGCGGGCATCGCGTCGCCCGGCTGCGTCGAAGCGGGCGTGACGATCGCGCGCATCTGCATGGGCGGCCTCGGCCGCATCGAGACGCGCATCAGCGCCGAACACGAGCCGCTCTGGCCCACGATGATCGACGTGCACACGGCGTCGCCCGTGCTCGCATGTCTGGGCAGCCAGTACGCGGGCTGGAGTCTGTCGGCGGGCAAGGAGCAGAACAACGGCAAGAAGTTCTTCTCGCTCGGCTCGGGACCGGCCCGCGCGCTGGCAGGCAAGGAAACGCTGTTCGACGAACTCGGCTATCGCGACCGTCACGACGCGGGCGTGCTGGTGATGGAAGTCGGGCAAGCGCCGCCGCAGATCGTGCTCGAGAAAATCGCCGGCGATTGCGGGCTTGCGCCAGAACAGCTGACCGTGATCGTCACGCCGACACAGTCTGTCGCCGGCACGGTGCAGGTCGTCGCGCGTGTGGTCGAAGTTGCGCTGCACAAGACGCACGTGCTCGGCGTGCCGCTCGGCGAGATGGTCGAGGCGAGCGGCACCGCGCCGCTGCCGCCGCCCGCGCCCGACGGGCTCGCCGCGATGGGCCGCACCAACGACGCTATCCTCTACGGCGGGCGCGTGCATCTGACCGTGCGTAGCGACGCCGTGGCGCGTCGGCTCGCGGCCGAGTTGCCGTCGTCGAATTCGCGCGACTACGGACGGCCTTTCGCCGAAATCTTCGCTTCGTTCAACTACGACTTCTATCAGATCGATCCGTCGCTGTTCGCGCCCGCCGAAGTGTGGGCGAGCAGCCTGGAAAGCGGCGCGACCTATCGCGGCGGCCGGCTCGACGCCGCGCTGCTGCACGCGCTCTGGCAAGGCGACGCATTCGTCGCGAACGAAGACGCAGCGGCCGCGTCGACGACGCCGGGCGTCACGGGTCCGGGGGCGCCATGAACGAGGTGTCGTCGCTTTCGTCGATGAGCGGACTGCGCGTCGCGATCATGACGGACGAAACCGGCTGGCATACGGGCCGACTCAAGAAAGCATTCCGCGCGCGCGGCGTCGAAGCGCGCTGCGTCGATCTCGCCTCATGCCGGATCGATACTTCGTGGTCGCCCTACGGTCTCGCGATTCCCGGCTTCGCGCGCGATCTGCCCGACGCAGTGTTCGTGCGCGGCATCGCGGGCGGCACCTTCGAACAGGTGACGCTGCGCCTCGGCATCCTGCACGCGCTGCGCGAGTGCGGCGTGCCCGTCTACAACGACGCACGGGCGATCGAGCGCAGTGTCGACAAATCGATGACGAGTTTCCTGCTGCATCGCGCCGGTGTCGCGACGCCGCCCGCGTGGGCGACGGAATCGGCGGCGTTCGCCCAGCGCGTGCTGATGCGCGAGACAGCCGCCGGCCGCCGGGTCGTGCTCAAGCCGCTGTTCGGCTCGCAGGGCAAAGGCTTGCGGCGGCTCGGCGCGAACGCCGCGACGGGCGCGCTAGAGCCGCTGCCGCCGCTGCGCGGCTATCGCGAGGTGGCGTATCTGCAGCGCTATGTCGGCAGTGCGCGTGCGCGGCAGCAAGGCTACGACTGGCGCGTGCTGGTGATCGGCGGCCACGCGGTTGCTGCGATGCGGCGAACGGGCGGAAGCGGCTGGATTCACAACGTCGCGCGCGGCGCGCGCTGCGAACCGGCCGAACTCGATCCGACGCTCGCGAGCCTCGCCGAACGCGCGACGGCTGCGCTCGGCCTCGATTACGCAGGTGTCGACCTGATTCCCGATCTGTCGGCGCCCGATCAGACTGGCCTGCCGCTCGTGCTCGAAGTGAACGGCGTGGCCGCGTGGCGCGGGCTGCAATCGGTGACGTCCGTCGATATCGCGGCGGCGCTCGTCGACGATCTGCTCGACCGCAAACTGGCCGCGAGCGGCACGCCGCCGCTGCCTGTCGTGCCGCTTCATGCCGGCCGCTGACCATCCGCACGATCTGTTCGCGCGCGCTCGCGACGCGTTTCTGCTCGCGTGCCGTCTGGACGTCGAAACGGCGAAGCCGGGCAACGTGAGCGTCGCGAGCGCGGGACACGGCATGCAAGCCGCGCAGTTCATCGACAGCGCGGAAGCCGCCGCGCCGGCGCTATTTGCGCGCGGCGCGCGTGTCGGCACGCGCATCCTCGATGCCGTGACGCGCACGCGGCAGATTGCCGGATGCAACACCAACCTCGGCATCGTTCTGCTCGTCGCACCGCTGGCGGCCGCGCTCGAACGCACGGCAACGCTCGACGCCGCGCACTGGCAAGCCGCCGTCGAACAGGTGCTATCGACGCTCGACGTCGACGACGCCTGCGCCGCCTATCGCGCGATCGCGCTCGCCAATCCTGGCGGGCTCGGCGACGCGCCCGAGCAATCGGTCCACGCGCCGCCTACGGTTGACCTGCGCGCGGCGATGTCGCTGGCCGCCGAACGCGACAGCATCGCGCGGCAATACGCGAACGGCTTCGCCGACATCTTCGGCGCGGGCCTCGACGCACTTGCCGGTTCGAACGGCACGACACCCGCTGCGCTCACGCTGAACGTGTTTCTCACCTTCCTCGGCACGTGGCCCGACTCGCACATACTGCGCAAGCATGGCGCGGCCCTGGCGCAAAGTGTCACGCGCGAGGCACGCGAACGTCACGCGCGGGCGCGCTTCGCGGAGCCTGCGGCGCACGCCGCGCAACTCGATGCATGGGACGCCCGACTGAAGGCGCAGGGCGTCAACCCTGGCACGAGCGCCGATCTGACTGTCGCTGCGCTCTTCGCCGGCGCGCTGCTCGACCCGCGACGCTTCGTGAATACCCTGGGCTGAACCGGCCGTCCGACCGATTGGCACGCTTCCTGTTATACGGAAACGTGTTGCGTCCCCCTCAAAAAACGCGCGGCGGCCGCCACGCGTCGCGAGTTCGTCCCACGTCGACAGACCCAATTCACTGGAGGAACAGCATGGCCAAGATAAACCGCGTCCTGGTAGGCGAGTCGCTTATCGGTGAAGGCAACGAAGTCGCTCACATCGATCTGATCATCGGGCCGCGAGGCTCCGCTGCCGAATCGGCTTTCTGCCACGCGCTCACCAACAACAAGGACGGCTTCACGTCGCTGCTCGCCGTCGTCGCGCCGAACCTGATGGCAAAGCCCAATACCGTGATGTTCAACAAGGTGACCATCAAGGGCGCCAAGCAGGCCGTGCAGATGTTCGGCCCGGCACAGCATGCCGTGGCGCTCGCCGTCGCGGACTGCGTCGAAGACGGCACGATTCCGAAGGACGAAGCGGACGACGTGTTCATCTGCGTCGGCGTGTTCATCCACTGGGAAGCCGACGACGACAAGAAGATCCAGGAATTCAACTACAAGGCGACACGCGAAGCACTCCAGCGCGCGGTAGCGGGCGAACCGAGCGCCGCTGAAGTCGTGTCGAAGAAAGCCAGCGCGGCGCACCCGTTCGCCCCGAACTAGGCGTGCCGTATGCATGGAAAGCAATGCCGCGCGCGCGAGCCGTGGCGGACCGCCAAGGTCTGCCGCACTTCGCGCCGCGCGTGTTGCTCCTGCGTTCGTGCGGGAGATGAGTGCAGAACCCTACGCTAAAGGCATCGATATGACCTCACGTTATCGCGCGCGCCTCGCTGTCGCGGCGTTCGCGTGCGTTGCAGTGATCCCGCTTTCCGCATTGGCCGCCGACGCAACGAGTGACGCCGCGCCGCCCGCCAAAGGCTACGACTATCCGACGCAAGGCCGCGTCGAATACGTGCTCGGCTGCATGGACGAGAAGGGCCACGACTTCGCCAACGTCTACAAGTGCTCGTGCACGATCGACAGGATCGCGGCCGTGCTCCCGTATGACGATTACGTGGAGCAGATGACGTTCGCGAAGTACGCGACGCTCGGCGGCGAAGGCGGCAACGAGTTCCGCGTCGACCGTGCGCGCGCGCAGACCAAAAAGTACCGCGCGTTGCAGCAGGAGGCGTATCAGGCATGCGGATTCGGGAAGCCCTCGCCGTCCGCGTCGAAATGAGCTATTGAAGCGTGCGTGCCGCGTCAGCCGGCGGGCACGCCGGATGCGTGCCCGCCGTGCACTAGTCGAAGCGTCCGCACTGCCGTTCGATGATCACGCCGACGGCCGCGACGTCGTCGAACCTGGCGGGCTTGCACAGCTTCACGCGCACCCAATGCGCGCCGAACCGTCCGATCAGCAGTTGCGCGATCTGTTCGGCCAGCGCTTCGAGCAGCTGGACCTTGTGCGTCGCGAGCAGCGTGTGCAGCTCGGCGCGCACGGCCGCGTAATTGATCGTGTCGCCGATCTGATCCGTGCTGCACGCGCGCAGCGACGGCACGCCGATCGCGAGATCGACCTGGACAGGTTGCGGCTCATGCAGTTCGTCGGTGTCGATGCCAATGACCGTCTGCGCGACGAAGCCTTCGATGTACACGATATCGAGCGCCGCGCGTGCGTCGCCGCCGTGCCGCCGTTCCTCGGGTTCGCGCGCGGGCCGCGCGCTCGACGGCAGCACGACAGTAAAATGAATGGGACTGTTTGCCGGGTTGAAACGGTCCATGGAAAGGCTCCGCGTAGAGACCGCGCCTGCGAGGCGCATCGTTTGATCGGGTTCCGTCTGTTCCGCCTTCATGCCGGACGATGCGAAGCAAAAAGCAGGCGCGCTGACCAACACTCGTACGACTATTTATTGATGTATCGCGACACGGGTTGTACAGTGTTCGCTGAGTGCTCTGGATCGGATTCATAACACATATAGCGGTTCTGCGACGCGTGCGAGAGACGCGCGGCATACAGCAAGCACACGGGGAAAACACTTACATACAGCGTAGGCCGCCCCGCTCTCCGGCACCATGGCGAGCACCGAGACCGACGCATCGGAGACGCCCCTAATGTCATCGCTCGTTGACATCAATTCGCACGTCCGGGATGTACTGAACATCGTCAATAATCAGCCTGCCGCGTGCTCGATGAGCCATTCCGTCGCGCAATCGTGGACGCGCTGTCTCGTCGATTTCGGACTGGACCCCGGCCGTTTCGTGATGCCGCCTGTTCTCACGCAGCCTGAACTGACCACGCACCGTGAGGCCGCCGGCGACCTGATCGCCTGCTCGAAGCTGGAAATGACCACGCTCTACCAGCAGCTCGCCGATCCCGACCTCGCCGTGATACTCGTCGATGCAAACGGCGTGATCGTGCATCAGGTGTCGTCGGTGCCGTTCGGCGAGGCCGTCGCCGCCGACGGCCTGCGCGTCGGCGCCGTCTGGAGCGAGCGCGAAGCGGGCACGAACGGCATGGGCACGTGCCTGACCGAGCGCGAATGTCTCGCGATCTATCAGCACGAGCACTTCTATCCGCGCTATACGTCTCTCACCTGCTCGGCTGCGCCGATTTTCGACGAGCGCGGGACGATCGTCGGCGTGCTCGATGTGACGAGCCGCTCGAAGATGCTGCAGCAGCATTCGCTCGTGCTCGTGGGCATGTCGCGGCAGATGATCGAAAACCGGCTGATCGATTCGCGCTACCGGCGCGCGAACACAGTGCACTTTCACAGCCGCCCCGAATTCGTCGGCACGCTGCACGCGGGCAAGCTGGCCGTCGACGACGACGGCGTCGTGCTCGCCGCGAACCGCAGCGCGCTGTTCCAGCTCGATCTGCGCTCGCCCGACCAGCTGTGCGGCAAACGGATCGAAGAAGCATTCAGCGCAACACTCGAAGACATGATTGCGCGCAGCATCCGCGGCTCGTTTCATCCCATCACTGTCTATAGCGCGCACGCCAACAACCGTTTCTTCCTGATCGCGCAAACGCCGCGCGATGCCGAGTCGTTCGGCGGCGCGAGCCAGGCCGCGCCCAGTGCGCGCGGACCCTGGAGCGACGTCTCGCTCAATCGCAGTCCGCGCGCGAAGAATTCCCGCGAAACGCGCGAAGCGAAACCGGCGGCTGCCGGGCTCGACAAGCTCTCGCATCTGGAGTTCGGCGATCCGCGCATGGCCGCGCAAAGCCAGCTGGCCGCGCGCGTGATCCAGCGCAAGATCCCGATCATCCTGCGAGGCCAGACGGGCACGGGCAAGGAAGTCTTCGCCAATGCGCTGCACAGCATCAGCCCCAATGCGGCGGGCGCGTTCGTCGCGGTGAATTGTGCGTCGTTGCCCGAGACGCTGATCGAAAGCGAGCTGTTCGGCTATCGCGCAGGCGCGTTCACGGGCGCGCAGCGCGAAGGCCGGCGCGGCAAGATCGTGCAGGCGAACAACGGCACGCTGTTCCTCGATGAAATCGGCGACATGCCGATGGCCTTGCAGGCGCGGCTGCTGCGCGTGCTCGAAGAACACGAGGTCACGCCGCTCGGCGCGGAAACCACGATCAAGGTCGACTTTCAACTGATCAGCGCGAGCCACCGCAATCTGCTCGATCTGGTGCAGCGCGGCCTGTTCCGCGAAGACCTGTACTACCGGCTGAACGGCATCGAGATCAACCTGCCGCCGCTGTGCGAACGCGCCGACCTGCTGCCGCTCGTCCAGCACATCCTCGAAAGCGAAGCCGACGATCCGCCCGAACTGAGCGCCGAGGCGCGCCAGGCGCTCGTCAACTATGCGTGGCCCGGCAACATCCGGCAGTTGCGGCACGTGCTGCAAATGGCGATCGCGCTATGCGACGGGCCGGAAATCCGTTGTGCGCATCTGCCCGCCGAAATCGTCGACGAATCGAGCGGCACTCAAACCCGCGCTTCCGCTGCGGGCCAGTTCGCGCAGGCTTCGCGCGCGGCCGCCGCCGCACCGCCGTTCGACGACGACATCGACCTGTCGGCGCTCAACGCCATCCAGCTCAAGGAACGCGAGACGGTGCTGGCCATGCTCGACGAGCATCGCTGGAACGTCAGCAACGTGGCGAAGACGCTCGGCATCAGCCGCAACACCCTGTACCGGAAGATGCACAGACTGCATATCCGGCTCTCGCACGACGGCGCACAGGCGACGGCGGATGTTGAGCGCGGCGCATGAATCGCACGTGAATCGCGCATGAATGCACCCACGCCCGCCCGCCGACCAGGCGTGTTCCGTCCCGACGCGCGTTTTGCGTGGTGCATCACGGGCTCCGGCCACATGCTGGAGGAATCGATCGATATCGCGCTCGCACTGCCGGGCGTCGATCTGTTTCTGTCCGCGGCCGGCGAGGAAGTGTTGCCGCTGTATGGCTGGACCGTGCCGAAGCTGCGCGAGCATTTCCGCGTGGTACGCGACAACAGCGCGAGCAGCGTGCCCGTCGGCATGCTGTACGAAGGCATCTATCACACCGTCGTGATCGCGCCCGCCACCAGCAACACGGTCGCCAAATGCGCGTTCGGCATCTCCGATACGCTGCCGACCAATCTCTACGCGCAGGCGGGCAAGCAATGCGTGCCCGGCATCGTTTTCGCATGCGACACCGAGCCGAGCGTCATCACGCAAAGCCCGCACGAATGGGTCGAAGTGCGTCCGCGCGCGATCGAACTCGAGAACGTCGAACGGCTGGCGCGCATTGAACATACGACCGTCGCGCGCTCGCTCGACGCATTGCGCGCGGCATTGAGCGAACGGCTGTCGAACCTCGGGCTCGCATGGAACACATCGTCTTCCTGACCGGCAGGCTCGCCGAAAAAAGCGTCGTGCAGGTGCTGGAAGGCATGACGAACATACCGTTCACGTGGGAAGTGCGCGAAATCGGCTTGCAGGTCGCTGCGTTGATGACGGCGGACATGATCCGCCGGCGCGTCGCACTGCCGCTGCGCGCGGACCGGATGATCGTGCCGGGGCGCTGCCGCGGCGATCTCGCGGCATTGAGCGAGCATTTCGGCGTGCCCGTCGAGCGCGGGCCGGAAGAAGCGAAAGACTTGCCGCAGCACTTCGGGCAAGCGGCCCGCAAGTTCGATCTGTCGCGTTACACAACGGAGATTTTCGCGGAGATCGTCGACGCGCCGCGGCTCGATCTCGACGGCATCGCCGCGCGCGCGCAGCACTATGCCGATCAGGGCGCGGACGTGATCGACGTGGGCTGTCTGCCCGACACGCCGTTTCCGCATCTCGAAGACGCGGTGCGCATGCTGAAGGCGAAAGGCTATCGCGTGAGCGTCGATTCCATGGTGGCCGACGAACTGCTGCGCGGCGGACGCGCGGGCGCCGACTACCTGATGAGCCTGAACGTCGACACGCTATGGATCGCCGACGAAGTGCCCGCAACGCCCGTCGTGGTCGCGCGCGAGCCGCGCGATACGGCCTCGCTGCATCAGGCGATCGATACGCTGACGGCGCGCGGCAAACCTTTTCTCGCCGACCCGATTCTCGATCCCATACCGTTCGGCTTTGCCGCGTCGATTGCGCGCTATGTCGCGTTGCGCGAGCGTTATCCCGACATCCCGATCATGCTCGGCGTCGGCAATCTCACGGAGCTGACGGAGGCCGACACGAGCGGCATCAATGCCGTGCTGCTCGGCATGGCGGCCGAACTGAACGTGTCCGCCGTGCTGACGACCTCCGTCAGCCTGCATGCGCGGCGCGCCGTGCGCGAGGCGGATGTCGCGCGGCGCGTGATGCATGCCGCGCACGACGCACAGGTGCTGCCCAAAGGCATCGATCCCGCGCTCTGCGCGCTGCATGCCAAACGCCCCTTTCCCTACGATGCCGACGAAATCGCCGCGTTTGCCGCACAGGTGCGCGATCCGAATTTCCGCGTCCAGGTCACGACGGACGGCATCCACGTGTACAACCGCGACACGCATGTCGTCGAAAGCGATCCGTTCGCGCTGTATCCGCACCTGAAGCTCGAACACGACGGCAGCCACGCGTTCTATATGGGCGTGCAGACGGCGCGCGCGGAAATCGCGTGGCAACTGGGCAAGCGCTTCGATCAGGATCAGGCGCTCGACTGGGGCTGCCAGGTCGACCGGCCGGAAGAAGACCTCAGTGTGTGGTGCGCGCCCGGCACGACGAAGAAGAAAAGCACGTCGTAGCCTCCATCACCCTCGGTCCCTTCGTCGAAACCGATCTGTCGGCCGCTTTCTATTGCGCGCGATCGCGCTGTCAAATTGTGTCAACCGCTGCGTCTATCATCGGCACTCCGTATAGTCTGTGCGTCCTGCGGACGGGTCAGCGTGACCCGTCCTTGAACCACAGGAAACGAGTCGATGAGCATCAACGTTTTTAAATTGCTGGAGACGGTCCTGAACGAGGATGTCGTCCGGAACCTCGGGACGGCCGTCGGTCTGTCGCCCGATCTCACCCGCAAAGTCACCGACGCCGCCGCGCCGGCGCTGATGGCCGCGATCATGCATCGCGGCAGCACGGCCGACGGCGCGCGCAGCCTGTTTTCGGCGATCCAGTCGCCCGATGTCGATGCGCACATCGGCAAGCAGCTGCCCTATCTGCTCGGCAGCACGACCGACCTCGCCCGGCTCGAGGCGACCGGCCGCGGTCTGCTGCAGAAGCTGACGGGCGATCGCGTCGGCGCACTGGCGGAAGCCCTTGCGTCGCAGACGGGGGCATCGCCGCTGACCTCGCTGTCGCTGTGCAGCGTCGTCGGCGCAACGCTGATGGGCCTTCTGAAGCAGCACTTCAGCACGTCGCAGGGCTTCGTTGGCCAGCTGCCGACGCTGCTCGGCCATCAGGCGCCCACGGTCAGCGCGCGTCTGACGGACCGGATCGCCGACGCGCTCGGGCTCGGCAGCGCTGCGACGTTCGGCAGCGTGATCCTGTCGAAGCTCAAGGACGTGTCCGCGCATCTCGACCATCCCGTGCCCCCCGTTCGTCCCGTCAGCGTACCCGTCTCGCCCCTCGCCGCCGATCAGCCGACGCTCGCGCCCCGTCGCAAGCATGGCTGGCTGTGGTGGGTGCTGGCGCTGATCGTCGCGGCGCTCGCCTGGCTGTTGCTGCGCTCGTGCAGCAGCCCCCACGATCAGGTCGCGCAGACGGCAACGCACGACAAGGCTGCTGCCGCGCCGGCCGCCGAACAGACGGCATCGGCGACGGCGGCGTCCGCTTCGGCTGCTTCGGCTGCTTCCACGCCTGCCATCGCCGCATCCGCGGCGGCGGCCCCGGCGCCGACGGCCGACTCCCATCTTTCGTTCACCGTCGACAAGAACGGCCTGCCCGCCATCAAGGCAACCGTCGGCAGTGAAGCCGAAAAGCAGCAGCTTCTCGACGCCCTGAAGAAAAAATTCGGCGCGACGAATCTGAACGCGGATATCACCGTCGATCCCGCGACGAAGCCGGCCGGCTGGCTCGCCCATCTCGACGGCCTGCTGCCGCTGATGGCGCAGCCGGGCGCCGAGGTGAAGATCGACGGCAATCATCTCGAACTGAGCGGCACGGCCGCCGACGCGAAGCTCGGCTGGCTCGACAAGCTGAAAGGACTGTTCGGTCCTGCATTCGATATCGGCGTATTCAACGTGCAGCAGGCCGTCGCGGACGCGACGCAATCGTTCCGCGCTGCGCTCGGCGGGCTGCTCGGCAACGGCGGCTCGTGCGCGAGTGCGGACGTCGCGAAGGTGCTGAATCTGCAGGTCGTGAACTTCGCGGCGGGCAGCGCGAAGGTTCCGGTGTCGGCCGCCGACGATCTGCGCCAGTCCGCGAGCGCGCTGAAGACCTGCGCGAATGCCGGCAAGCCGGTGCAGCTCGAAGTGGCGGGCTATTCAGACAACATCGGCAACGCGCAAGCGAATGCCGCGCTGTCCAGACGGCGCGCCGAGTCGGTGCGCACGTTCCTCGTCGCGCAAGGCGTGCCCGCCCGCACGCTGAGTTCGCAAGGCTATGGCGCCGAGCGCCCCGTCGACAGCAACGACACGGAAAGCGGCCGCTTCCATAACCGGCGCATCGAGTTCGCGTCGCAGGCCCAGTAAGCCGCACGCTCGCACGGCGGAACACAATAAAAAAGAGCTGACGGCCCCGCGCGGGGTACGGTCTACAGGCCGTCAGCCAACACACGACTGAGACGCACAACGACACGCCCCCGCCAGCGTCACGTTCACGCGCGCGCCTGCCTGTCGCGCAACTGCAGGATCATCGGCGTGAAGATCAGTTGCATCGCGAGCCCCATCTTGCCGCCCGGCACCACGATCACGTTCGGCCGCGACATGAACGAATCGTGCAGCATCGTCAGCAGATACGGAAAGTCGATGCCCTTCGGCTTCGAAAAGCGGATCACGACAAAGCTCTCGTCAGGCTGCGGTATCTCGCGCGCGGTGAACGGATTCGACGTATCGACGGTCGGCACCCGCTGGAAATTCACGTGCGTGCGCGAGAACTGCGGACAGATGTAGTTCACGTAATCGGGCATGCGGCGCAAGATCGTATCGACCACGGCCTCGTGCGAATAGCCGCGCAGCGTCTGGTCACGATGCAGCTTTTGGATCCACTCCAGGTTTATGATCGGCACGACGCCGACGAGCAGATCCGCATGCTGGGCGATGTCGACCTTGCTGGTCACGGCCGCACCATGCAGCCCTTCATAGAACATCATGTCCGTGCCTGCCGGGATGTTCTCCCACGGCGTGAACGTCCCCGGTTCCTGCTTGTACACGATGGCGTCCGCATCGTCGTGCACGTAGCGGCGAAACTGCCCGCCGCCCGAGGCGCCATACGCCGCGAACAGCTGCTCCAGTTCGTCGAGCAGATTCGCGTCGGGCCCGAAATGGCTGAAATTGCGCACGCCGTCGCGTTCGCTTTGCCGCAGCGCTTCGCGCATGCCGAGCCGGTCGTACCGGTGAAACGCATCCCCTTCGATAATCTGCGCATTGATCTTCTCCCTGCGGAAAATGTGGGCGAAGCTCCTCATGACGGTGGTCGTGCCTGCGCCGCTCGACCCCGTCACAGCAACAATCGGATGTCTGACTGACATGCGTCGTCTCCCAGTTGTCTCGCTCTAAGGCAACGCTTCAAGGCAACGCGTCAGAGCGACGTTTCCGGAAGGAACAGCGAGCGCTCACGAAAAAGCGGCGACGTGAACGGCGCATCGATGCCGAGATCGTGCTCGCGGTGATAGCGGCCGATCCGCGCAACCTCGCTCGCCGAGCCGAGTATCAACGGCATGCGCTCGTGGAACGTGCGCGGCGCGGCATCGAGCACGCGCTCGCGCCCAGTCGTCGCCATGCCGCCCGCCTGCTCGACGAGAAAGCCGAGCGGACTCGCGTCGTAGACGGCGGACAGCCGCCCGCGCATGGCCGAACGCGTGCGATAGTCGCGCGGCATCAGGAACAGCCCGCCGCGCATCAGGATGCGATGCACCTCCGGCACGAGCGCGTCGCTCCAGCGCAGGCTGAAGTCGCGCTCGCGGCAGCCCGTGCGGCCTTCGCGGCATTCGTGCACGTAACGCCGCACGGGCGGCTCCCAGAAACGCTCGTTGGAAGCGTCGACGGCAATCTCGCCCGTTTCGTCGGGAATGCGGATCGACGGATGCGTGAGCATGAACTCGTCCGTCTGTCCGTCGAGCGTGAAGCCGTGCGTGCCCTCGCCGAGCGTCAGGATCAGCATCGTCGCCGGCCCGTAGATCGTGTAGCCCGCTGCCGCCTGCTCGCGGCCCGGCTGCAGGAAGGGCTCGCCGTACGGTTCGTCGTAGGGCTCGCAGTCCAGTTCGCCGTATGCTTCGGCGCGCATGTCGACGCCGTTCGCGTCGCTGCCTTGCGACTGCACGCGCATCACCGAAAAGATCGAGCCCGCTGTCCCGTTGATGTCCGCATTCCACGGGCAGTTCAGCGGATCGAACGCGAGCTGGTACTCGGGCTTGTCGGCGTCGTCGGCGCGGCGGTTGCGGGCGGCCGTTTCGGCAAGCTTGCGGCGCCGCGTGGCATACGCGAGCACCGCGCCGCCCGCGACGGAATCGGCCTGCGCGCTCTCGCCCAGCGTGCCGCGCGCGAGCGCCGAGGCGATCGTCTTCACGGACGCGGCGACTTCGTGCAGCACCGCCTGCAAGGCGGTGGGCGGGCGCGTCGCCATCAGGTGGTCCGCGTCGCCGGCGAGGAATCTCGTCAAGGTCATGTTTGCGTGGCGCATGATGCTCTCCTACGAAGTGGGGGATTCGGGTGCCGCGCCGGATTGCGTTCCGGCGCCGCCAGATTCGGAGAACACGCTGCTCGCGCGGATATCGGCGGCGCTCAGCAGCGTCAGCGCGGCGGGATCGGCGCTCGCGCCGCCGCCCAGCGCGTCCGCGAACAGGCGATTGGCCTGGCGCAGGCGCGCGCGGTCGAGCGCGTTGCGCACCGAGCGCGCGTTCGCGAAGTTCGGTTGACGCACGCGCCGCGCGAGGTAATCCTCGAAAGCGCGATGCGCGTCGGCGTCGAACCGGTAATGCATCGTGTCGAGCATGCGCTCGGCGATCAGCAGAAGTTCGTCGGGCGCGTAATCGGGAAACGACAGATGGTGCGCAATCCGCGAGCGAAAGCCGGGATTGCTGCGGAAGAATGTGTCCATCTTCGACGCGTAGCCGGCAAGAATCACAACGAGGTCGTCGCGCTGGTTCTCCATCGTCTGCAGCAGGATTTCAATCGATTCCTGCCCGTAATCGCGCTCGTTTTCCGGGCGATACAGGTAATACGCTTCGTCGATGAACAGCACGCCGCCCATCGCGCGCTTGAGCACTTCCCGCGTTTTCGGCGCGGTGTGGCCGATGTACTGCCCGACGAGATCATCGCGCGTCACGGACACGAGATGATTGCGCCGGATATAGCCAAGCCGGAACAGCACGTCTGCCATGCGCATCGCGACCGTTGTCTTGCCCGTACCCGGATTGCCGCTGAAGCACATATGCAGCGTCGGCGCCCCGCTTTCGATGCCGAGCGCTTCGCGCGCGCGTCCGACGAGCAGTTGCGCGGCGATTTCGCGGATGCGCGTCTTCACGGGTGCGAGGCCGACGAGATCGTGATCGAGTTCGTCGAGCACGCCCGCAATGCCGGACTCGCAAAAGAGCGCAAGCAGATCGACCTGCTGCGGCGCTTGCGCTTGCGGCGGTGGCTCCGTGATCACGGCGTTCATGGCGATGTCTCCCTGTGTGATTCCTGTTCGTGCGACTAGCGCGGCGCGGCATGCACTGTCGTCAGCGAATAGCGCTGCACGCGCGAGCGATCGTCCTGACGGCCCAGCACGAGCGTCGGTTCCACATCGGGCCGGTTCACGATGAACGACAGGCGCATCGTCTCGAAGCCGCGCACGGAATCGAAGGCGTTCACCTTCACGTAGTGCTGCGGGTACGCGTCCCGGCAGCGCGTCACTTCCATCATCACGCCCGCTGCGTCGCGCAGATCGAACATCGGCAGGCCCCACATTTCCCAGTACGTGTTGCGCGGATGCGGGTCGTCGGTGAATTCGACGGAACACGCCCAGCCCTGGTCGAGCGCGTACTGGATCTGCAGCCGGATTTCGTCGTCGGTCAGGTCGGGCAAAAAGGAAAACGTGCCTTGTGTGATGCGCATGGCTGGCTCCCAGAACTTCGTGAATGACAGGCTATTTTTCAGGCCACGCTCGGCGTGACAGCGAAATCGGGCGAGTCGGTCGGCGTGTAGTTGAACGTCACGTCGCCCCATGTATCGAGTGCCTGCTTGAGCGGCGTGCAATGACGTGCGGCGGCTTCGAGCAGATCGGGGCCTTCGTTGGCGATGTCGCGGCCTTCGTTGCGCGCCTTGACCATCGTTTCGAGCGCGACGCGGTTTGCCGTCGCACCCGCCTGAATCCCCGACGGATGGCCGATCGTGCCGCCGCCGAACTGCAGGATCGCGTCATCGCCGAACAGATCGAGCAACTGATGCATCTGCCCCGCGTGAATGCCGCCCGACGCGACGGGCATCACCTTGCGCAAACCCGCCCAATGCTGGTCGAAGAAGATGCCGCGCGTGAGATCGACGGGGTTGTGCGACTCGCGCAGCACGTTGTAATAGCCCTGCACCGAGAGCGGATCGCCGTCGAGCTTGCCGACGGCCGTGCCCGCATGCGCATGATCGACGCCCGCCATGCGCAGCCACTTCGCGATCACGCGGAACGAGATGCCGTGATTGCGCTGCCGCGTGTACGTGCCGTGTCCCGCGCGATGCAAATGCAGGATCATGTCGTTCTTGCGCGCCCAGCGTCCCATCGACGTGATCGCCGTCCAGCCGATCACCAGATCGATCATCACGATGCACGAGCCGAGTTCCTTTGCGAATTCGGCGCGCTCGTACATGTCTTCCATCGTGCCCGCCGTCACGTTCAGATAATGGCCCTTCATTTCGCCCGTCTCGGCTTGCGCGCGGTTCACGGCTTCCATCGCGAACAGATAGCGGTCGCGCCAGTGCATGAACGGCTGCGAATTGATGTTTTCGTCGTCCTTCAGAAAATCGAGTCCGCCTTTGAGGCCTTCGTAGACGACGCGCCCATAGTTCTTGCCCGACAATCCGAGCTTCGGCTTGACGGTTGCGCCGAGCAGCGGACGCCCGTATTTGTCGAGCCGCTCGCGTTCGACGACGATGCCCGTCGGCGGCCCTTGAAAGGTCTTCAGATACGCGACGGGAATGCGCATGTCTTCGAGCCGCAGCGCCTTGAGCGGTTTGAAGCCGAACACATTGCCGATGATGGAGGCCGTGAGATTCGCCACCGATCCTTCTTCGAACAGGTCGAGTTCGTACGCGATGAACGCGAAGTACTGCGGCTCGCCTTCGGTGGCATTCGGCACGGGATCGACGCGAAATGCTTTCGCGCGATACATGTCGCACGCGGTGAGGCGATCGGTCCAGACGACGGTCCAGGTGGCCGTCGACGATTCGCCCGCGACGGCGGCAGCGGCCTCTTCCGGCTCGACGCCCGGTTGGGGCGTGATACGGAACAGCGCGATGATGTCCGTGTCTTTCGGCGTGTAGTCCGGCTGCCAGTAGCCCATCTCGCGGTACTTGAGGACGCCGGCTGCGTAACGCGAGCGCTTTTCCGCCTTTGCGGCGGAATCGCTATCGGCCGGCTTCACGGCTTCCTTGCTGAAATCGTTCATCACGCTGCCTCGATATGGAACACGGCGCTTGCACGCCTTGGGTTGGATGTCGGCGCGTGGTAAAACGGCCGTCCCTGGAGGTCAATGTAGGCGGCGCACTGGGCGAAGTGAATTCACGATTTTTTTCAGCAGGCTTAAGCGATCCGTTAACACGCGTGCACATGATGCAAAATGCGTCCACAATGAGTGATCGGCTCGTGGAACACTTTGCTGCGGTTCCGCTACAGTAAGACGCGTAAGCCGGAACGGAACGTTGAATGGACGCGTCCTTCCCTGATCGCAGGCGACTGGTACGACAGTTGCGTTAGCAACATGGGCCGAGCGGTGAGTGCTGCTGGTTGCTCGCCGCAAAGGGACCGCTTTTTCACTCTCGAAGGAGGACGAATATGCAGTGGACTACCCCTGGTTACACCGATATGCGTTTCGGGTTTGAAATTACGATGTATATCGCCACGAGGTGATCGCTGTTCGCTGTTTGCTGTTCGCCGCTCCGCGGCGGGGTGCTTTTTCTCTCCGCGTAGCGGCTTTCTTGTTTTTGGTTTTTTTTGCAGTGCCGCATGGTTTGGTTTGCTACGCAGTTTTTTTGGTCTGGCGGGCGGGCGTGCTGGCATCCGCGATTTCGTATCGGTTTATTAGCGTTGCCCCTGTGCGGGGCGGCACTCACTTTCTTTGCCGCCGCAAAGAAAGTAAGCAAAGAAAGCGGACTAACACCGCCAGTGCTAGTGGTTGCCTGCGGGCCCCCGACGGGTCCCGCACTCCAGACGGCAACACACTGTCTCATGCACGTTGCCAGCGTGCTAACCGCATGCCTCACCCACTTCACATTCCCGCGTCATGGGCTGTGTTACCAGGAAGTCCACCGCCGCCCAGGTGGCAAACTGTGTGTAGGCCATCGCGATGGAAGTGCACCACTCCGGACTGAAAAGCGGGATCGGTGTCGTAAGAGCGCAAACGCATTTGGTGCGATAACCTACACACAGTTTGCCACCTGGGCGGCGCGGGCGATTCGTTGTCGCTGGTTGCGCTACGGGTGACTGGAGTGGGTGATGCGCCTCGTCAAGGTGTTGGCAACGCACATGAAATAGCGTGTTGCCGTGTGAAGTGCGAGACCCGTGGGGGGCCCGCAGGCAACAAGAAGAACTGGCGGTGTGAGCGGCTTTCTTTTGCCTACTTTTCTTTGCCGCTGCAAAGAAAAGTAGGTGCCGCCCCGCACAGGGGCAACGCAAGAAGCACCGATACGAATTCGCGGACGCCAGCGCAGACGCAAAACTCAGATGCCAGCGCAGCAAACCAAACCCCGTGTAACGGAAAAAAGAATGATGATTCACGAAACAATCATCACAACCTGCACCCGCGAGGGCACGCCCCACGTCGCCCCGATGGGCATGCGCTTCGAGCAGGGTCTGGCGGTGCTGGCGCCCTTCAAGCCGTCGCGTACCCTCGACAACATCCTCGCCACGCAATCGGCCGTCATCAACTTCACGACCGACGTCCGCATATTCGCCGGCTGCGTAACAGGCGCCCAACGCGACTGGCCAACCCGCGCAGCAAGCCGCGTCAACAGCGTGCGGCTCGAACAGTCGCTCTCCCACACGGAACTCCAGCTCGACCACATCGCTGACGATCCACAGCGTCCCGTCCTGCACATGCGCTGCGTGCACACGGAAACCCACGCGCCGTTCGGCGGCTTCAGTCGCGCGCAGGCGGCTGTCGTCGAAGGCGCGATCCTCGTCAGCCGGCTCTTCATGCTGCCCGCCGACAAGATCGATCACGAAATGGCCTATCTGCAGATCGCCATCGACAAAACGGCAGGCCCCTACGAACGCGTCGCGTGGGACTGGATCACGCAAGCCGTCGAACATTTTCGCGCGACGGGCGAAGCCGTCGACAAGGCGCCCGCGCCCGGCATCGATCCGACGCACACGACCTGAGCCCTTGCCTCCACGGAGAGTCCGATGACCGCACTGCTCGCAAGCGTCCGTTCCGCAGAAGAAGCGCTCGACGCGGCCGGCGCCGGCGCCGATCTGATCGATCTGAAGGAACCGCGCGAAGGCGCGCTGGGCGGCGTGTCGATCGACAACATCTGGCGCATCGCACGCACGCTGCGCTCGCGCTATCCCGTCAAGCCCATCAGCGCGACGATCGGCGATCTGCCGCCCGATGCCATCGATGCCATTGCGACGCGCGCAACGGAAGTCGGCGAAACAGGCGTGGATTTCGTGAAAGTCGGCGTCGTGCCGGGTCCGCATGCGCGTGCGTGCCTCACGCGCATCGCCGGCTTGCACGCCGCCGTATTACCCGTGCTGCTGTGCGACGACGGCGTCGACATGTCGCTCGTCGAGCATGCCGTGTCGCTCCGCTTCGTTGGCATCGTGTTCGACACGGCGGGCAAGACGGGACGCACGCTGTTCGATTGCATCGACGGCGCAACGCTCGCGCGCCATATCTCGACGATCCGCGCGTCGGGCGCGATGGCGTGCATCGCGGGCTCGCTCGGCTGGACGCAACTCGACGGCATCCGCGCGCTCGCGCCCGATGTCGCGGGCTTTCGCACCGCGCTGTGCGAAAACGGCCGCACGTCCCGGCTCGATCCGCGCCGCGTCGCGCAATGGGCCGACGCGCTGCATCACGCCGCGCCGGGTGCGGCTGCGTGACACGCGTGCCACGCCGCGCAAGAAACGCCATCACACGGCCGATGCATTCAACAGCCGCTCGCGCACCAGCGCAACATCCGTCTTGCTGAACAGCTCCACTTCGTAATTGGCCTCTTCCACGTAATGGACGAAGCTCGCGTCCACCACGCCGTTCGACGCGAGCGTGACGAGCGGCACATTCGCACCGACGGGGCACGACTTCACGACCATCAGACGCTCGGCGTTCAGCGACGTCGACAGCCACGCGGCGAGACTGTCCGAGGTCGTGTCCCAGTTGGTCATCGCGTCGGGCGTGACGCGCATCAGGCATACGGGCATCCACACGGCGACCTTGCCGTTGCGCAGCGCACGCCGGATCAGATCCTCGTTCGTCGCGAGCACGAGGTCGGGCAGCACCGCCTGCATCATCAGCGCGTACTGCGTCATGGCGAGCAGGCACATGTTGTGGGCCGCGAGATCGTCGAATTGCCATTCGCGCTGGTACGCGCGCACGCTGTCCGCAAAATCGCCGCCGCCCGGCACGATCACCACGCGCCCGCCGCCGACTTCCCACAGCTGCGTGAGCCAGTCCCGCAGCGACGGGTCGTGACTCAGGCTGCCCCCGATCTTCACCACCCACATGTCCGTTACCTCGCTTCCGTTCGACGTCTGACGCCATCGCGAGTCTGCGCTGTCCGCAGGGCGCGCGCATCGATGGTGCTGGGCCGCAAGCCCTGTCACGCAGCCCGCTGCTCCCGATCCCTCCCCGCCATCAGCCATGCGACGGCCACGCCCGGCGCGCACGTCGCGATCCATTCGGCGGCATCGCGTGGCGCCTCCGGCGCCGTCTGCACGAACGTGCCGAAATCGACGTAATCGCATCCGTGAGCGCTTGCCAGCGCCGCCGCCAGAAACCGCCCGCAACCCGCCCCGACGACGGGCGCACCCGCCAGCGACGGATGCGCCGCCCACACCTGCTCGACACTCGCGCCGATCGCGCGCAATTGCGCGTTGCGCCATTCGTGCGCGAACGCACGCCATTCGTCTTCCGACGCGTCGCCGGCATCGCGGCCGATCGTTCTCGCGAGCCGCGCGCAGCTTGCCGCGACTGTCTTCGGGCCGTTGTCGGCGCTGGCGTGCTGGTCGTGCGGCGGCCACAGCTCGCCCGTCACGCGATAGATGTCGGCGCTCGTCGCGAACCATTCGTTCATCACGCCCGCCGTCTCGCCGCGAAACGCGATCCGGTGCGCGATCCCGCACAGCGGCGTGCGCACGACGCCGTGATAGGCGAGTTCTCCCGTCACGAGCCGCGTCGCATCGTCGTTGCCGCGCGCCGCGACACGGGCGTCGACAATAGGCACGATATCCGTGGTGGTGCTGCCGATATCGATCAGCAGGCAATCAGACAGGCACGCCGCGACATGCTGCGCGGTCGCGAGCCAGTTCGCCGACGCCACCGCGCGCCATTGCGCGATGCTCTGCGCGGCGTCGAGCCAGCCCGACGCGCCTGCGAAAAACGCAGTATCGGCGCCGAGCCGTTCGCTGAGCGCATCGACGAGCGCATGGACGCCGTGCTCGCGATCCGCGAACAGATCGACCATTTCGCCCGTCATCGTGATGGCGTGACGCGCGTGCGCGGCGTGGACGTCGGGCCAGCGCGCAGCCGCGGCGTCGATCGCGCGATGCAGGTGCTCCAGCCCCTGCCACAGCGGACACGCCCATTGCGCGATATCGGCGACGACGCCCGCCGCGTCGACCCGCGACACCTTCACATGCGCGCCGCCGACATCCCAGCCGAACACCACGGGCGCGCTCATGATGCCGTTCCGCATGCGGACAGTCCGGCGTGAACCTGCAGACCGTGCGCCGCGAGCACGTCGACGGCCAGATTGCGGCCGAGCCGCGCGGACAGGCCTGCATAGGCGACGGTCGCGCGCGGATTCACCTCGATCACGACCGGCCCGCGCTCCGGATTCCACACCACATCGATGCCGACGAAACCGCGCAGGCCTGGCAACGACGCCGCGACCTGCCGCGCGAGCGCATCGAGCGTACGGCCTTGCGCGCTGTCGCGCGCGATCCGGTCGACATCCACGCCGTCGAAGCTGACGACCTGCCCCGCATGGCCCGCGGCAGGGGCGTCCACGTCGATCCTTTGCCGGTTGATGCTGACGAGCGTCGCGCCTTCGCTATCGCAGATCAACGACAGGCTCAGCGGTTCGCCGTCCACCCACGCCTGCAGCACGGTCTCGCGCGCCGCCGCGCGACGCGCGGCGTATTCGGCGCGCGCGGCGTCCGCGTCGTCGAAAACGAAGGTGTCGAGGCCGCCCGCGCCGTCGTCCGGCTTGACGACCCAGCGCCGCTGCACGGCGGGATCGAGCTGCGCGGGTTCGAGTGCAGGCGTCACGGCGATGCCGCGCGCGGCAAGCCGTGCCGCTGTCGTGCGCTTGCTCGACGCGAGCGCGATGGCCTCCTTCGTACAGCCGATCCAGCGTGACGGGCCCACGGCATCGGCGAGATCGAGCATCAGCCCGTCGCACTCGGGCGCGACGATCCACGCGTAATCGTGCTCGCGCGCGGCGCGCGAGACGAACTCCAGCATCGTTTCGCCCGGCTTTGCGCGGTCATGCCGGAGGCCGGGCGCAACCTGCTCGAAGCGCGAACTCGCGAAGCTCACCTGCACGCCGTCGAGTTGCCGCAGATCGCCGACGATCGCATCGCGCATCACGCGCCCTTCCACCACCAGCGCGCTCAGATCGGCGAGACTGCTGCTGCCCGCCAGTTGCGCGTCGATGCCGCCGCCAGTGAGATACTCATAAACCCAGAGCTTCATCAAGGAACGTCTCCGCATGCAGGTGATCCCGGTTCTCGATCTGCTCGACGGCCACGCGGTGCGCGCGATACGCGGCGACCGCGCGAACTATCGGCCCATCCAGTCTTCGCTGTGCGCGACGAGCAGCCCGCTCGACGTCGCCCGTGCACTCGTTGCCGCAACATCCGCCGACACGCTGTACGTCGCCGACCTCGGCGCGATCATGTCGCGCGGCGCCGATCCGTCGACGCTGGCCGAGCTCGGCTCGAGCTTGGCCGCGCGCCTCGGTGCATCGCCGGATCTCCCGCGCCCGTTCGAGATCTGGCTCGACGCAGGCTTCGCCGATTTCCCGTCGATGCGCGCGCATCTCGAGCGCATCGCTTCTTCCGTCAACGCCAACAGCGCGCGCATCGTGCCCGTATTCGGCTCCGAGTCGCTGCGTTCACCCGACGCCCTGCACGAAGCCGAAGCAGCCGGCTACGCGCCCATCCTGTCGCTCGACCATCGCCATGGCCAGCTGATCGCCGCGCCCGCACTAGTCGATGCGCTGCGCTCGCCCGATTCGTGGCCGTCGCGTGTGATCGTGATGACGCTCGATCAGGTCGGCGCGGACGCCGGCCCCGATCTCGACACGTTCAACCGCCTTCACGCACAAGCGGCCCAGCGCATGACGATCGGTGCGGGCGGCATCCGTCATCGCGACGATCTCGATGCCGCGGCACGCAGCGGCGCGCATGCATGGCTCGTCGCATCGGCGCTTCACGACGGCAAACTCGGCACGACTCAGGCAACGCACGCGACACGTCCGGAAGCCGCGGCGTGATCCGCGAAACAATATCCATGCCACGCGGTCCGCGTTGCAGCAACGGCGCGGCTCCCATGCGCATTGGGCAGCGCACTGTCCTCAAGTGACACACTGTTGCAGCGCGGAGCACATACTGTGCTGCGCGCGGGCTGTCGCGCCGCGTGATCGACGGTGGCGCCTGAGGTGTTCATGCACGGTACAGTGCTACGTTGCACGACGCATTTGCATCGAAATGCGTGAAGCCCTTGCGGCACGAGCACGAGGCGACATCTCCGCGAAATCGGCACGGACCTTGCTGAACGGGTTTTCATGCATGAACCCACGCCCCCATGACGAATGCCAATGCGACACCGGCCGCACGTGGGCCGTTGCCGTCCGTTTCGGCTACGCGCGACTGGACATGCCCCTTCTGCCCGTTGTTGTGTGACGACATCGAGGCTCACCTTTCGGGCGATCAATCGCTTCGCGTACCGGCGACTCAATGCGCAAGACTCGCCGCCGCGCTCACGCGCTACGACGCGAGCGACAACGTCTGCGCACCTTCCGTCGATGGCGCGCCCGTCTCGCTCGAAGACGCCATCGAAGCAGCCTCAGCTGTGCTCATGCAGGCACGGCGGCCGTTGTTCGGCGGGTGCGGGACCGACATCGCGGGCGCACGCGCGCTCTATGAGCTTGCCGCCGGCTGCGGCGCGACGCTCGATTCGATGCACGGCGACGCGCTGAGCGCCGCGACACTCGCGCTGCAGGATCGCGGCGCGTTCTTCACGACCTTGTCCGAAGTCCGCTCGCGCGCCGATCTGCTCGTCGTGTTCGGCTGCGAGCCTGCCGCGCGGCATCCGCGTTTCTACGAGCGCATCGCGAGCGGAACGTCGGCGCAGCGCGAGATCCGCTTCGTCTGCTGCGCAAGCGATCCCGCTGCGAGCGGACGCCACGAGTCGATGCTCGCCGATGCTTCGCCGCATGACGTGCTCGCGTTCTGGTCGGCGATCGCGGAGGGCCGCAAGCCGGAGTCGCTCGAAAACGGCTCGGGTATCGCGACGGCGCTCGCGTCGCTGATGGCACGCATTGTCGAAGCGCGCTACACGGCCTTCGTGATCGAGCCGGGCGCGCTGCCTCAGCCGCATGCCGCCTTGCTGATCGAAGCGCTGCACCGGATCGTCAAGGCCATCAATCGCACGAGCCGCGCGGGCGTCCTGACGCTCGGCGGCGCGGACGGCGCGCTGAGCGTCAACCAGACGGTCACGTGGCTGTCGGGCTTTCCGCTGCGCACGCGCGTGTCGACGCCCGAACGGCTGCCCGGCACACCGCCGCTCGACCACGATCCGTATCGCTATCGCACGGAACGGCTGCTCGCTGCGGGCGAAGCCGACGCGCTGCTGTGGATCGCGAGCTTCGACCCGCATCCGCTGCCCGCCGCGCTCGATGCCGGGACACCCGTGATCGTGCTCGGGACACCCGCGCTCGCGTCGACCTTCGAGCCCGCCCACGCGCAGCCGCGCTCGGCGAAGACCGTGTTCATTCCCGTCGCGACACCCGGCATCGACAGCGACGGGCATCTGTTTCGCGTCGATACGTCCGTGGTCGTGCCGCTGCATGCGGCGCGGCACATTGCGCTGCCGGGCGTGGCGTCGATCGCGGCGCAGCTCGCCGATCAGCTTGCCGCCGGCCGCGCCGCGCGCGCCGTGCTGACACGGAGGCCGGCATGAGCATGTCCCGACTTCGCGGCGGCCGCGTGTACGACCCCGCCAATGGCGTCGACGGCGTGCAGCGCGACCTGTATATCCGCGACGGCCGTATCGTCGACGCACCCGCGGGCGCCGCCGTCGACTGCGACTACGACGCGCAAGGCATGATCGTGATGGCGGGCGGCATCGATCTGCACTCGCACATCGGCGGCGGCAAGACGAACCTGTCGCGCCTGCTGTTGCCCGAAGATCATCGCGACGACCGGCCGCGCGACGCGTCCTACGAAACCGTGCAGGACGAACGGGGCCGCTATCTGCGCATGCCGTCGTGCGGCATCTGCACGCCGGGCACGCTCGCCACCGGCTACCGCTACGCGGAAATGGGCTACACGGCGGCCTTCGAGCCCGCGATGATCGCGTCGAACGCACGACACGCGCATCTGGAAATGGGCGACACGCCCATCATCGATCACGGCGCCTACGTGATGCTCGGCAACGACGAACTGCTGCTGCAGATGCTCGCCGCCAAAAACGACTTCGAGCGCGTGCGCGATTACGTCGGCTGGACGATGCACGCGAGCCGCGCGCTCGGCGTGAAGGTGGTAAATCCTGGCGGCATCTCGGCGTTCAAGTTCAACCAGCGCTCGCTCGATGTCGACGAGGCGCACGCGCACTACGGCATCACGCCGCGCGACGTGCTCCGCACGCTGACGCGCGCATTGACGGAACTGCGCGTGCCGCATCCGTTGCACGTGCATGCGAGCAACCTCGGCGTGCCGGGCAACATCGAATCGACGATCGCGACGATGGATGCAGCCGACGGCCTGCCCGTCCATCTCACGCACATCCAGTTTCACAGCTACGGCACGGAAGGTCCGCGCAAGTTTTCTTCGGGTGCGCGCGCGATCGCCGATGCCGTGAATGCGCGCCCCAATGTGTCGATCGACGTGGGACAGATCATCTTCGGCCAGACCGTGACGGCATCCGGCGACACGATGATGCAGTTCAGGAACGCGCCCCTCGCGCGGCCGCATAAATGGATCGTCGGCGATATCGAATGCGATGCGGGCTGCGGCGTGGTGCCGTTCCGTTACCGCGAGCAAAGCTATGTGAACGCGCTGCAATGGATCATCGGGCTCGAGATTTTTCTGCTGGTGAACGACCCGTGGCGCGTGTCGATGACGACCGATCATCCGAACGGCGGCCCCTTCACGAGCTATCCGCATCTGATCCGCCTGCTGATGGACAAGCCGTTTCGCGACGCACAGCTCGACCGCCTGCATCCCGAAGCGAAAGTCGCGAGCGCGCTGCCCGAACTCACGCGCGAGTTCTCGCTGTACGACATCGCGATCATCACGCGCGCGGGTCCGGCGAAGCTGCTCGGCCTGAAGGATCGCGGCCATCTCGCAGCGGGCGCGGCCGCCGACATCGCCGTGTATCGCGACGACGCCGACCGCGAGCGGATGTTCACATCGCCCGCGTTCGTGTTCAAGGACGGCCAGCTGGTCGCGCGCGACGGCAACCTCGTGTCGACGCCGACGGGCGGCATCCACTTCGTCTCGCCCGACTACGACAGGAGCATCGAACAGACGCTGCGCCAGTACAGCGAAACGAATCTGGCCGGCAACTTCGCGCATGCCGCGATCAGCGACGACGAAATTTGCGCATGCTGCCGCGGCGGACGGCTCTTGCCCGTCGCGTGCCTTGCGCGAGCGTGAAGGCGGACGCGCGATGCAGATCAACGACACCCTGATCGACGACACCTTCGCTGAAGCCTTCCCGATGAAGGCGACGCGCCTCGTCATCACCGCGCACACGCCGCGCTGGGCGCGCGCCGCGGCGGATTCGCTGACGGGCTTCGCGACCTCGGTGATCGATTGCGGCTGCGAAGCGGGTATCGAGCACGAGATTCGCGCCGACGCGACGCCCGATGGCCGCCCCGGCATCTCGGTACTGATGTTCGCGGTGTCGTCGAAGGAACTGGCGAAGCAGATCGCGCGGCGCGTCGGGCAATGCGTGCTGACGTGCCCGACCACGGCCGTCTACAACGGCGTCGATCCCGCAACGTCGCGCGCGCCGCTGTCGGATGTTGCGCCGCTCGGCGGCTCGCTGCGATATTTCGGCGACGGCTGGCAGATTTCGAAAATGCTCGGCGGCGTGCGCTACTGGCGCGTGCCCGTGATGGACGGCGAATTCGTCTGCGAAGAGTCGGTGCAGACCGTGAAGGCCGTCGGCGGCGGCAACCTGCTGCTGCTCGCACGCGATCTGGACAGCGCGCTCGCGGGCGCCGAAGCCGCCGTCGCCGCAATGCACCGGCTCGTGAACGTGATCACGCCGTTTCCGGGCGGCGTCGTGCGCTCGGGATCGAAGATCGGCTCGAAATACAAGGGCGCGGTCGCGTCGACCAACGACGCCTTCTGCCCGACGCTCACGGGCCTGTCGCAACGCAGCGAACTCGATGCACAGACGGGCTGCGTGCTGGAGATCGTGATCGACGGATTGACGGACGCCGACGTCGGCGCGGCGATGACGGCGGGCATCGAGGCGGCATCCACGCCCGGCAG
Organism: Paraburkholderia azotifigens; assembly: GCF_007995085.1. Lineage (GTDB taxonomy): Bacteria > Pseudomonadota > Gammaproteobacteria > Burkholderiales > Burkholderiaceae > Paraburkholderia > Paraburkholderia azotifigens. The sequence goes on along the minus strand of NZ_VOQS01000005.1, from coordinate 397,057 downwards.
CGGTGTGGTGCGCATTTCCGCCGGGAACTATGGCGGCAAGCTCGGGCCCTACCACTTCAGGCTGCACGAACTGGCTGCATCGATTGTGCAGCGCAAAACGGGGGCGGCATGAGCGCCGTCACATTGAGCGTGAAGCACGCGCCTGGCTTTCGCGTCGACGGGTCGGCGCTGTTGCCGTCCGCCTTAGCCGTGCTTTCGGATGCGGAGATGGCGCGCCTGATGCTGCCTGCAAGCAACGACGCGTGCGCGGTCGGCGATCTGTTCGATATCCGCGTCGATACGGGCGACAACGGCGCACGTCTCGTGATCGAAGGCGACGCGAGCTGGCTGGACAGGCTCGGCGCGCAACTGGACGCGGGCAGTCTGCGCATCGAAGGATCGGCAGGCGATTACGCGGGCTGGCGCATGGCAGGCGGCACGCTGGAAATAGCGGGCGACGCAGGCGCGTTTACCGGCTGCGAGATGCGCGGCGGCACGCTCGCCGTCGCGGGCAATAGCGGCGACTTCATCGCCGGCGCGCTGCCAGGCGGCATGGAAGGCATGACGGGCGGCACGCTGGTCGTCGCGGGCAATGCGGGCGCGCGGCTCGGCGACCGGATGCGGCGCGGCATCGTGCTGATCGGCGGCGATACGGGCGATTACGCGGCGTCGCGGCTCGTGGCCGGGACGATCGGCATTGCGGGCCGCCTTGGCGCGCACTATGGTTACGGCATGCGGCGCGGCACGCTGTTGCTGTTGCAACGGCCCGAACGCATTCCGCCCACGTTCACGACGGGCGGCAGCGGCTACGACGTGTTCTGGTCGTTGTTCGCGCGGGCGCTGGCGGCCGAATGCGGCGTGGCCGCTTCCGTGTCCGCTGCGCTGGCACCGCGCCTCGCACCGTTCGCCGCGCTCGACGCGCACAGGGTGCCGCAGCGTTACACGGGCGATCTGGCCGTCGACGGACGCGGCGAACTGTTGCTCGTCGAATGATGCAGCCGCCGCGAATGACCGAGGGAACGACATGAACGCGACTCGCTCGACCGATATCGCGCACCGAGGGAAAGAGACACCGGAACGCTTCCCGATGGCGCTGATCGTGCTGCACTGGCTGATCGCCGTGTGCATCATCGCGATGCTGGGTATCGGCCTCTATATGGTCGGACTGCCGCGCGGCCTGCCCTTCAAGGCCGCGCTGATCAACTTTCACAAGTCGCTGGGCTTGACGGTTTTCCTGCTGGTGCTGATCCGCATCGGAGTTCTCATGGTATCCGGCAGGCCGCCGTTGCCGCCGATGCGAGCGTGGCAACGCGCCGCCGCGAGCGCTACGCAGGTTCTTTTATACGCTGCAATGATCGCGATGCCGGTGACGGGCTATCTGGGCTCGTCGTTCAACACGTACGGCACGCGCTTCTGGGGCATGTTGCTGCCGAAGTGGGGTTGGGACGACAAGGAACTGCGTCAGTTCTGGTTCGGCATTCATGAGGTTGTCGCATGGGTCTTCATAGCGCTGATCGCGCTGCATGTGGCGGGCGCGCTCAAGCATCAGATGATGAATCGCGACGGATTGCTGCGCAGGATGCTGCCGTAATGCGCGGCATTCATCAATCGAGGCCCTTTTTAAAGGCATTTTTAGCGGTTCTTTAGGGAGCAAGGGGACGATGAAGGTCAAGGTGCTCGGTTCATCGGCGGGTGGCGGATTTCCACAATGGAACTGCAACTGCCGCAACTGCGACGGCGTGCGCAATGGCAAGATCGCGGCACAGCGGCGCACGCAGTCTTCGATTGCCGTGAGCGTCGACGGCATCGCGTGGCTGCTCGTGAATGCGTCGCCCGACCTCCTTGCGCAGATCGCCGCCAACCCGGAGATGCAGCCGGCGCGTCACGCACGCGACACGGGCATCGCCGCCGTGCTGCTGATGGATGCGCAGATCGATCACGTCACCGGCCTGCTGATGCTGCGCGAAAACAGCGCGCCGCTGCCGCTGCATGCAACGGATGCCGTCTGGCAAGACCTGTCGTCAGGTTTCCCGATCGTCTCGATCCTGTCGCACTACTGCGGCGTCGAGCGTCACACCATCGATCTCGATGCCGGCCCGTTCGAGATCGCCGCGCTGCCGGGCGTGCGCATCGAAGCGCTGCCGCTGTCGAGCAAGGCACCGCCCTACTCACCGCACCGCGCGGCGCCGCAGCGCGGCGACAACATCGGGCTGCTGATCACGGCGCCCGCTTCCGGCAAACGCGTGTTCTATGCGCCCGGACTCGGCGTGCTCGAACCGCACATCCGCGACGCGATGCGCAGCGCCGACCTGCTGCTCGTCGACGGCACGACATGGACCAGCAACGAAATGATCGAACTCGGCCTCTCGAAGAAAACGGCTGGCGACATGGGCCACCTCGCGCAAACGGGACCGGGCGGCATGATCGACGTGCTGGATTCGCTCGATAGGCCGAATGCGCGAAAGGTGCTAATACATATCAACAACACGAATCCCATCCTGATCGACGACGGTCCCGAGCGCCGCACGCTGGCGCAGCACGGCATCGAAGTCGCGCATGACGGGATGCTGTTCGAGCTGTGAGTGAATCGTGAATCAGCGGAGAATCGATCGATGAATGTCAAAGGCGGCAGCGGCCCGGCATGGACCCGCGATGAATTCGAAGCGCAATTGCGCGCGAAGGGACAGGCGTATCACATTCATCATCCGTTCAACGTGAAGATGAACAGCGGCGGCTGTTCGCGCGAGCAGATTCGCGGCTGGGTCGCGAACCGCTTCTACTATCAGATCAACATTCCGCTGAAGGATGCCGCCGTGTTGTCGAATTGCCCTGATCGCGAAACGCGCCGCCGCTGGGTGCTGCGCATTCTCGATCACGACGGTTACGGCGAAGACGAAGGCGGCATCGAAACCTGGGCTCAGCTCGGCGATGCCGTTGGTTTGTCGCGCGACGAGTTGTGGTCGCTCGAACATGTAGTGCCGGGCGTGCGCTTCGCCGTCGACGCGTATGTGAACTTCGCGCGCCGCGCGCCGTGGCAGGAAGCCGTGTGTTCGTCGCTGACGGAGATCTTCGCGCCGCAGATCCATAAAGACCGGCTTTCCACATGGCCCGGGCATTATCCGTGGATCAAACCCGAGGGCCTTGCGTATTTCCGTTCGCGCATTTCGCTCGCGCAACGCGACGTCGAACATGGCCTCGCCGTCACGCTCGATCATTTCCGCACGCGCGAACAGCAGGAACGCGCGCTCGACATTCTGCAATTCAAGCTCGACATTCTCTGGACGATGCTCGACGCGATCGAGAAGGCCTTCCCAGCATGAACACGCCGACTACCGACAACGCGCAAACCCCTGAAAAACGCGGCCCGAAACTCAGCAGCCTGTTTCGCCTGCAATGGGAACCGGCTCAGGATGCGCATGTGCTGCTGTATCCCGAAGGCATGGTCAAGCTGAACCAGAGCGCCGCGCAAATCCTGTTGCGCTGCGACGGCACGCGCGACATGGCCGCGCTCGTCGCCGAACTCGAACAGACTTTCAACGCGAAGGGTCTCGCACCGGAAGTCGAAGCCTTCGTGGACCACGCGCGCTCGCGTGGCTGGCTGGAGTGACAGCATGACCGATCTCTCGACACCTTCGCAGGAGCACGCGCAGCAGGCGTCGCGCAGCAGCGTGGGGCCGCCGTTGTGGCTGCTTGCGGAACTCACGTACCGCTGCCCGCTGCATTGCGCGTTCTGCTACAACCCGGTCAACTACACCGACCATCGCGACGAACTGAGCACCGCGCAATGGATCGACGTGCTGCAGCAGGCGCGCAAGCTCGGCGCCGCGCAACTCGGCTTTTCAGGCGGCGAGCCGCTGATGCGCGACGACCTGGAAGAACTCGTCGCCGAAGCGCACCGGCTGGGCTTCTATACGAACCTTATCACGTCGGGCGTCGGGCTGACGGATGCGCGTCTCGAAGTGCTGAAGGCCAACGGGCTCGATCATATTCAACTGTCGTTTCAGGACTCGACGCAGGAACTCAACGACTTTCTCAGCAGCACGCGCACGTTCGACCTGAAGAACCGCGTCGCGCGTTCGATCAAGGCGCATGGCTTTCCGATGGTGCTCAACTGCGTGCTGCATCGCTACAACCTGCCGCACGTCGACAAGATCATCGACATGGCGCTCGCGATGGGCGCCGAATATCTGGAACTCGCGAACACGCAATACTACGGCTGGGCGCACGCGAACCGCGCACAGCTGATGCCGACAGCCGAACAGCTGCGCGAAGCGGAGGCCGTCGTCCAGCGCTATCGCGAGGAAATCGGCAACCGCTGCAAGATCTTCTTTGTCGTGCCCGACTACTTCGAAACGCGGCCCAAGCGCTGCATGAACGGCTGGGGTTCGGTGTTTCTCGGCATTGCGCCCGATGGCGCCGCGCTGCCCTGCCATTCGGCGCGCTCGCTGCCCGGCCTCACGTTTCCGAACGTTAAGGACACGCCGCTCGAACACATCTGGTTCGACAGCGACGCGTTCAACCGCTTTCGCGGCTTCGAGTGGATGAAGGAGCCGTGCCGCAGTTGCGATGAGAAGACTCAAGATCTCGGCGGCTGCCGCTGTCAGGCGTATCTGCTGACGCAGGACGCGGCCAATGCCGATCCCGTCTGCGACAAGTCTGCGCATCACGAGCAGGTCGTGCGCGTCGTGCGCGAGGCGGCGAACCGTTCGGCGGCGCTTGCGCCGAACGAACAGCCCGTCACGTTCCGCAACGACGCGAACTCGCGGCGCCTTGCGGCGGGCGCAAGCGAATCCACTGCGGCGCCCCGCAACGAGGGAGCGCGATCATGACGACGCCCTCTATCTCCGTGCTTCTCGTCGACGATCATGCCGTCGTGCGCGAAGGCTATCGAAGGTTGCTCGAGCTCAGTCCCGACGTCCGCGTCGCGGGCGAGGCCGCCGACGCGACCCAGGCGTATCAGCGCTTTTGCGCACTGCAGCCCGACGTCGTCGTGATGGATCTGGCGTTGCCCGGCGCGAGCGGCATCGAAGCGATGCGGCGCATGCTCGCACGCGAGCCGGAAGCGCGCGTGCTGATTTTCAGCGTGCATGAAGAAACGCTGTTCGTGCGACGCGCATTCGATGCGGGTGCGTGCGGCTACGTGACGAAAGCGAGCGCGCCCGATGTGCTCGTCGAAGCGGTGCGCGCCGTCGCGCGCCGCGTACGCTATCTGAGCGCCGATGTCTCGCATGCGCTCGCGCTACGCACGATGTTCAGCGAAGGGCCGCCCGGGCGCCAGTTGTCCGCGCGCGAATTCGAAGTGCTGCGCCTGCTCGTGCAGGGCTTTACGCTGCCCGTGATCGCCGAACGGCTCGGCTTGAGCCAGAAGACGATTGCGAATCATCAGTCGGCGATCCGCCAGAAGTTTGGTGCGAACAATGGCGTGCAGCTCGTGCAGATCGCGCAACGGCTCGGGCTTCAGTTCTCGGAACTGGCCGCGCCTCACGAGCTTTTCCGTTCGCCGGGGCCGATGGAAGCGCTCGGCTCGGGCAGTCCGACCTGAGCCGGCACGCGCGCGCACAGCAGAAAGCCACGCCCAGGCTCGCTGGCCATATGAAACTCGCCGCCTAGCGCTTCGATGCGCTCGCGCATGCCGATCAGGCCCAGGCCGATGCGCGGTTTCGACAGATCGACACCGGGGCCATCATCGGCAACCGTCACGACGATCTCGCCGCTGCGTTCGCTGTCGGCGGGCGCTCTCACCAGATAGATTTCGACGCTCGCTTCGCGCGCGAACTTCGATATGTTCGTCAGCGCTTCCTGCACGAGACGGTAGAGCGTGACGTTGAGCGCGTCGGAGAAACCATCGAAGTCGCCGTCGATGGTGAGCTTGAACGATGCGTCGGGAAGCCGCTCACGCCACCCTTCCACGCAATGCTCGAGTGCGCTCGGCAGGCCCAGTTCGTCGAGGCCGATGGGCCTTAGTTTGCGGATCATTCCGCCGATCTGCCGATAAACGAAGCCCGCGCTTTGCATCACGGCCAGCGACGCGCGATGAATTTCCTTCTGATCCGCCGATAAGGCCGACAGATCGCGAATACGCGCGGCGTCGAGCGCGATCGCGTTCAGGTATTGCCCGAGTTCGTCATGCAGCTCGCGCGCGAGATGGCGGCGCTCGGCTTCCTGCGCTTCGATGGCCTGACTGGCGAGCCGCCGGTTCTCGGCGAGCAGACGTGCGGCTTCCTGTTCCGCTGCGCGGCGGCGCAGCAACTCCTTGTGCGATTCCCGATAGCGGCGCCACGCGAACCACGCGAGTCCCGCCGCCAGTACGAACAGCGTGACGGGCAACTCGTCGAGCTGATAACGCTCGGCACGGCGGCTCCAGCGATACGCGAGTTCGCTCACGTCGAAGGTCGAGCACAGCGCGCCAACGATCACCGTCAGCACCACGACGCACAGGAAGTCGCGCCATGCAACGGAGCGCGACTCCTTCGCGTGCGCCGCAATCGGCGGCTGCCGCGGCGCCTGCTGCGATTGCGCTGCGCCGGCAGCATCCGCGCGACTGTCTGCTGCCTGCCGCGGCTCCGGCTCGCGGTGCGCCGGTCCGGGTGAAGAGAGAGCTTCGGGCATGAGCGTATCGATGGAAGCGGTGACTCATTCTACTCATCCCACGGGTGCTTTTTGCTGCGTATTTAGCCGCTTTGGGAAGGGCTCCCAAAAGAATCGGGAAAGCTTCCCGGGCATCGCGCGCCCTTCCTGTGCGACGCTGCAAGCAACGGCAAAGCGACACGAGGCTTACATGCGCAGCCCGCGAGCGCGCCGCCGTCATAAGGCTGAAACAACCCGCTGGAGACGAAAACGATGAAACCCTCGCGGCGCAAATCGCGACGCGTCCGACTGCATTCTCGCAACGGCGCATTCCAACTGGTGTTCAGCAGTGCATTGGCCAGCCTGTGCGCGGCCGCATGGTCGCAGGAAGCGCCCTCGTCCCCCGCCGAGGTGCAGCAGACAGCACAGAACACGACCGGACAGGCCGAAATGCCCACGATCGTCGTGATCGGCACGACGCCGCTGGTCGGCATCGGCACGGCAATCGAACTCGTGCCCGCGAACGTGCAGACGATACGCGGCCGCGAGATCGACCAGCAGCATCCGAATACGCTGACCGACTACTTCGCTACGAATCTGCAAAGCGTCGACATCAACGATGCGCAAGGCAATCCGTCGCAGATGGACATCAATTACCGCGGCTTCACCGCTTCGCCTCTGCTCGGCACACCGCAGGGACTCTCCGTGTTCATGGACGGCGTGCGCGTCAACGAGCCGTTCGGCGACGTCGTCAACTGGGATCTGATACCGCCCGCCGCGATCGATACGATCCAGCTGATTCCCGGCTCCAATCCGACCTTCGGCCTCAACACGCTGGGCGGCGCGATCGCGATCGCGACGAAGAACGGCAGCTCGTCGCCGGGCGGGGAAGCGGAGATCAGCGGCGGATCGTTCGGACGCAAGAGCGCGCAGATCCAGCAAGGCGGCGTAATCGGCAGCAATTTCGACTACTACTTCACGGGCAATCTGACCAACGACGACGGCTGGGCCGATCACAACGGCAGCCGCCTGCGCCAGGCCTTCGGCAAGCTGCGCTATCACGATGCCGACACCACGTTGTCGGTTTCCGGCGGGGCAGCGGACAACACGCTCGACGGCTCGCAGACGATCCCGCGCTCGTTTCTCGACAACCGCAAGCAGGCGTACACGTTTCCCGATCAGAACAGCAACACGGTCGGCTACCTGACGATTGCAGGCGAGCACTATTTCACGCCCAACGTGCAGCTGAGCGGCACGCTCTACTATCGCCACTATCGCAACGAGAACGTCAGCAGCAATGTCAACGACGATATCGTCGGCGCCGACGATGTCGCGCCCGCCACCAACGTGCAGTCGACCGTCTTCACGGAAAGCTACGGCGGCAGTCTGCAACTGTCGCTGTTACAGAACCTGTTCGGCAAACGCAATGAGCTGACGCTCGGTGTCGCCGCCGATCTCGCGAACACGCATTTCACGCAGTCTTCGCAGGATGCGACGTTCACCGACACGCGCGCCACGATCGGCACGGGTCCGTTCCAGCAGACGACGGATGCGAAGACGCGCAACGAAACCTACGGCGTCTATTTCACCGATACATTCTCGTTCAACGAACAATGGGCGATGACGTTCGCGGGCCGCTATAACTGGTCGCGCGCGACGATCGGCGACGAAAGCGGCGTGCAGCCGCTGCTCGACGGACGCCATGTGTTTTCGCGCTTCAATCCGGCTATCGGCGTCAACTGGAATCCAACCGACAGCTTCACCGCCTACGCGACCTACAACGAAGGGATGCGCTCGCCGACGTCGATCGAGCTCGCATGCGCGGACCCTGCAGCGCCCTGCTCGCTGCCGAACGATTTCATTGCGGACCCGGCGCTGCAGCCCGTCATTTCGAAGACGTTCGAAATCGGCGCGCGCGGGCGGCTCGGCAGCAACACGACGTGGAGTGCGGCGCTGTATCGCACGACGCTCGACGATGACATCCAGTTCGTCAGCAGCAACGGCGCAGCCAGCACGCTCGGATTCTTCCAGAACGTCGGCAAGACGCGTCGCCAGGGATTCGAACTCGCGGGCCGCACGAAGTACGGCAAGGTGGGCGTGAGCGCGAGCTACAGTTACGTGGACGCGACGTATCAGTCGACGTGGACCGAGAGCAGCGCAAGCAATTCGAGCGCGGACGCGGACGGCAACATCACCGTGCATTCCGGCGACCGCATTCCCGGCATTCCGCAGAATACGGTGAAGCTGCGCATCGATTACACGCCGATCGCGGCCTGGAACATCGGCACGAATCTCACGTATCGCGGCAGCATTTTCGCGCGTGGCGACGAGAACAATCAGGACGTCAATGGCACGGTCGCAGGTTACTTCCTCATCGATCTCGATACCACGTACAACGTGACGAAACAGCTTCAGGTGTTCGCGACCGTCAAGAATCTGCTGAACAAGCACTATGCGAACTTCGCGATTCTCGGCGAGAACTTCTTCAATGGGCCGAATCATACGTTCGACCCGACGGGCGTGACGAATGAGCAGTTTCTTGGGATCGGTGCGCCGCGTGGGGTGTGGGTGGGGTTGAGGTATGCGTGGAAGTGAGGTGCGTTGTGATGTCTGCGACGGCGGCTACGTGGACCTGCCATCGCAGACAATGGATCGGTTCTACCGCGATTCAATCGAGCCCTGACTAGGCGGCGAAGTCACGATCCCCCACGCCAGCGGCAAATCCCCGATCTGGCTGACCGTCTGATAGTTGTTCTTCGCGTCCAGCACGAAAACCGCATTCGACCTGCCGCACGCCATCAGCACCTTCGACCCATCGGGCGTGAAGCTGAAATGCCAGCAGCGCTGGCCAACGGGCGCGTCGGTCACATGCTCGTACGTCTTCGCATCGAACACCTGCAAGGTCTTGTCGCGCGCGGCGGCGATGAGCAGATGCTTGCCCGCAGGATCGAACGCAACGCCATACGGGCCGAGTTTCGTATCGACCGTCTTCACCGTCTTGAGCGTCCCGGCGTCGAGCACGACGAATTTGCTGGTGTTTTCCAGCGTCACCACATATTGCTTCCCGTCCGGCGAAGCCTTGATGCCGCGCGGCCGCGAACCTTTGTCCATCTGCACGGTGCGCACCAGTTTGCCCGTCCCCGTGCGATATACGGAGACCGTATCGTCGCCCTCGTTCGTCACGAGCAGTTCACGACCGTCCGGCGAAAACTCGACGCCCTCCGTTTCATGCCCGCTCTTCACCGAGCGCACCACTTTCATCGTCTTCAGATCGACGATCGCGACTTCGGCGGGCGGGCTGTTCGCGCCGTCATCGTCGTCGTGGCCGCCCTTGCCACCCTTGCCGCCCGCGGCTTCCGTTTCAGGTTTGCCCTCGGGTTTGCCCTCGGGTTTGCCCTCAGGCTTGCCCGCGCCCTGATTCGCAGCCTGCGGCGGCGGACCGCTATCGCCGGGTTCATACGTCACATACGCCAGACCGCGATGCACGCGCACGAACTCCGGGTTTTTGCCGATCTTCACGCGCGCCACCACTTTGCCGGTCGACGTATCGATCGCCGAGAGATCGCCCGACTTGTTCGCGACCAGCAGCCTGCGTCCGTCCGCCGTCAGGCTCAGGCCGCGCGGTCCGTCCTTGCCGAGGCCGATCGTTTTCGTGAGCGTCATCTGGTCGAGATCGATCACGCCGACGCCGTTCGTCTCGCTCGTGACGTACGCAACGGCTGCCGCCGAGGCCTCGCCGGCAGCCGCGCCAAGCAGAACGGCGAGCGCGACGGATGCCGCCGCGCGTTTAGGTCTGTGTGTATGTCCGATAGTGCAATGCATCGATGTCTCCTGCGGAGTGTTGTTCGACGGGCCCGCGTCAGATCGCGCGGACCATGTTCGTTGTGCCGCAAGGGCGAATTCACCCAGGCTCAAGTTAGCGCATCGCGCGCCTGGAGGACAGCGTGGAAGGCCGGGAGTTTTTCCCGAAATCGAAGAACGCCCGCCGTTCAATGCGCCGTGTCCCGTTCCGACGCGAGAAGGCCGACGAGCGCATCGACGCCGCGCCGCCACGACTGATCGGTATTGCCGCGAATATCGACGGAACGCTGGAACACGACCTGCCCGCTCGCCGTGTCTTCGATGCGCAAATTGATGTTGAGGATCAGGTTGCTGACTTTCTGCACCCAGCACACGCCGACGCGCTGCGCGCCGAGCTGCCGCGCGATCTCCCGCTCGCAGCCGTTGCAGCTGCTCAAGTCCTGCGTGGCTTGGAGTCTGTCGATGAGCGTCGCCGCCGGACGGTTGTCCGCGACCTTGTAGAGCCCCCGCTGGTCGACGAGCGTGCGCAGCTGCGCGCTCACCATCGTCGCGCGCGCCTGCTGGGTCTGCGTGACGGAAGGATCGTTATAGGCCGCGTTGTCGTCGAGCACCACGCAGTCCAGCAACGCGATGGCGGGCGGCACGGCAGCGGCTGTCACCGAAACGGTACACAGTGCGACGCCGACGGCGAGCAACGGGAACAGCGCGTGGGCGCGCCGAAGGCTGAACGCGTCGGAGCGGGATCGGAAAACGGTCAACGCAGCAGGCCCTCCACGATCGGTATGCGCGCCCGGCAGGCGCACCGCCGCGCCAGCCCCTCGCGGTCTTCGTGAAGCAGATAACGGGCCCGAACGCTGCGTCGATGCAGCGCGCGTGATCGGCTCAGGTTTCTGCGGTCAAATCCGCGACCTGTGCAGCGGCTTCAGCGGCGAGCGCCTTACCGACTTCGTCGGCGAAACGCTGCAGCGAAGAGAGCGGCCCGCTGACACTGTGATACATCTGGCTGCCGATCTGCGCATCGAGCAACACCTGCATGCCGGACTTCTTCGCCATTTCGATCAGATCCACCTGAGCCTCCTTGCCGGGTTCGCGCCTATCGCGACAACATCAGCGTACCCGGTCAAATTGACCGTCATTCCGATGAACAGAGGGCAAGGATTGGATCAATTTACCTGTTTCGACAGTTCGCCGACGTACGGCGCCCGTGCGGCACAGGCTCGACGCTATTTCAGCGGCGCTGGCGCAATGGGCCGCGATGCCAATGGTGGCTCCTTCGCGGACGACGGCTCGGCTTTCGCCGGGCGTACCGTGTCAGCGCTTCTTATCGAAAACCCGAACGTGTTCACGCCGCCGAGGCTGCGCGCGAACACCACGCCGCCGTGCATGTCGGCGACCGCCTTGACGATCGCGAGCCCGAGCCCGTGATTCTCGCGGCTGTTCGTGCGCGACAGTTCCGCCCGATAGAAGCGGTCGAACACGTGCTCGAGCACCTCGTCCACGATCGGCGCGCCAGGATTCGCGACGGCGACCCACACGCGCCCCGCCTCGCGCGAAATCGTCACCTTGATCGTCGCGCCGGGCGTGCAATGGTGAATCGCGTTGATCAGCAGGTTCGCGCACGCGCGGCCGAACAGCGAGCGGTTGACGCGCGCCGCGGCATCGCCGTGCAATTCGGCCTGCACCTGCGCCTCTTCCATCGGCATTTCGAGGAACTCGACGGTGCGCGCCACTTCCGTCGCGAGCGACACTTCGACGAGTTCCGTCGCGCGCTCGCCCTGATCCGCGCGCGCGAGGAACAGCATGTCGTTGATGATGCCGCGCATGCGCTCGAACTCTTCCAGGTTCGATTGCAGCGTGCGGCGCAGATCGTCGACCGAACGGTTGCGCGTCAACGCCACCTGCGTCTGCCCGATCAGAATCGTCACGGGCGTGCGCAATTCGTGCGCGACATCGGCATTGAACGATTCGAGGCGCACGTACGCCTGATCGAGCCGCTCGAGCGCGCCGTTGAACGAATGCGCGAGATCGTTCAGTTCGAACGGCAGCTCCGTCGTTCGCAAGCGCTGAGAGCGATTATCGGCGCTCACCTCGGAAGCATCGACCGTCAGTCGGCGCAACGGCGCAAGACCGATGCGCGTGACCCAGTAGCTGAGCAGCGACGCGCCGAACGCGCCGAGCGCCGACAGCGCGGCCAGCGCAAGGCCGAACTCGCGCAATGCCTGCTCGGTCGGCGCGTAGCTGGTCGCGACCTGCAACTGCACCTGCGGACGCTCGCCGTTCGGCGGGATCGTCAGCGTGCGCGTCAGCAGATCGTGACCGGTGCCGTTGTCCGCGACACGTGCATAGTCGCCGCGCCACTGCTGCACGATCGTGCCCGTCACCGTGTGTCCGTAATTGAAAAGCGGATTCGCGCTTGAAATCGAATAAAGACTCGTGCCGTCGCGCGGCGTCATGTCGCCGAGCTTTTCTTGCGCGATGCGCCACTTGTCGCGATTGATCGCGTGATGCACGATGATGCGCGCCACTTCCGTGCGGCTATCGAGCGAATCGCGCAGGCGCTGTTCGAGTTGCGAGCGCAACACGAGGAACAGCCCCGTGTCCACCAGCGTAAACACAGACAGTGCGACGAGCGCAAACAGCAACGCAAGGCGCCGTGCGATGGAACGGGTCGAGCGAATCATGATGCCTCCGCTTCCTCTCTGACTTCGAGCACGTAGCCCATGCCGCGCATCGTGTGCAGCAGCTTGGTGGAAAACGGCCCGTCGAGCTTCGCGCGCAGCCGCTTGATCGCCGTCTCCACGACGTTCGTATGGCTGTCGAAGTTCACATCCCACACCAGTTCCGTGATCATCGCTTTCGACAGGATGTCGCCCTGCCGCCGCGCAAGCACGCTCAGCAACTGGAACTCTTTCGCAGTCAGATCGAGGCGCACGCCGCTACGCGTCGCGCGCCGTCCGATCAGATCGACATATAGATCGCCGACGCAGATCAGCGTCGACTCCTGCACGCGCGTGCGCCTCGCGAGCGCGTGCAGACGCTCCACCAGTTCGAGGAACGAAAACGGCTTGGTCAGGTAATCGTCGGCGCCTTCGCGCAAACCGCGCACGCGGTCGTTCACGTGATCGCGCGCGGTGAGCATGATGACGGGCGTGGACTTGCGCATGCGCAGCGCCTTGAGCACGCTGAGGCCGTCGCGCTTGGGCAGCATCACATCGAGCACGATGATGTCGTAGTCGAACTCGGACGCGAGATGCAGGCCCTCTTCGCCGTCGAGCGCGACGTCGACGACCCAGCCCTGCTCCGTCAGGCCACGGCGCAGATAGTCGACGACCTTGAATTCATCCTCCACGATGAGCAGCTTCATGGGCGCTCCTTTCTATGGTCTTCCTCATTATAAGTAGGCTTTTCAAACGTGTTCAGCCCGTCCTCTTTCGTCTGGTTACAGTCTGTTTTCAGTCCGGCGCGTGCGGGGCCGATGGATCGTCCGATGCGTCCTTAGCGGCGTCATGTTGCGTATCCGCTCCCTGCACATCCCAACCGCCGCCCAGCGCCTTCACGAGCGCGACGGATGTCGTCATCTGCTGGCCGTGTATCTGCACATCCTGGCGCTCGCTCGTCAGCAGCGATTGCTGCGCGGTGATCACGTCCAGATACGCGACGAGTCCGCCCGAATAGCGGTCGTTGGCAAGCGACAGCAGCCGCTGCGCATCGGCGACGGCATCGTGCGACTGCGACGCCGCGCGATCGAGTACGGAGAGCCCGGTGATGCCGTCCTGCACCTGCTGGAACGCCGTTAAAACCGCTTGCCGATAATTCGCCTGCGCGGCCTGATAGCCCTCGTTGGCGAAGTCGACATTCGCGGCGCGGCGGCCGCCGTCGAACACGACCTGACTCAGCGCGGCGCCGAGCGACCACATCAGGCTCGGCGCGCTCAGCAGATTCGCGAATTCCGTGCTTTGCCAGCCGATGCCCGGCGTCAAGGTCAGGCTGGGAAAAAACGCGGCCTTGGCAACGCCGATCTGCGCATTCGCCGCCGCCATCGCGCGCTCCGCCGATGCGATATCGGGCCTGCGCTGCAGCAGATCGCTCGGCAGGCCGAGCGGTATGGCAGGCACGGGATACCCGGCCACTTTCGGTTCGATCGAAAACTGCGGAGCGGGCACCGCGACGAGCGCCGCGATCGCATGCTCGAACTGTTCGCGCTGCGTGACGAGCAGTTGCGCCTGCACGCGCGTCTGATCGAGCAGCGACTTCTGCTGCAACACGTCGAGGCCGGACACGGAGCCGAGATCGTGTTCCGTCGTCACGTAGTCGAGCGCTTTCTGTTGCAGTTGCACCGAGCGGTCTAGCACGTCGATTTCGGCGTCGAGTTCGCGCAACGAGAAATAGTCGGTAGCGAGATCGGTGCTCAGCACGAGCCGCGCGTTCGCGAGATCGTCGCGAGACTGTTCCGCCGACGCCTGCGCGCCCTCCACGTCACGCCGGATACGGCCGAACAGATCGACGTCGTAGTTGATCGTCGGACCGATCTGCAGATTGTTCTGCACGGTCGACTGGTTCGGCACCGAGTAGTTCGTCACGGGCCGGTTTTTCGACACTCGCTCGCGCGCCGCCGATGCCGACAGATCGATTTCGGGAATCAGCTGCGCGCGCGTATTCGCGAGCGTGGCGCGCGCCTGCGCGTAGTGCGCGCTGGCCGCGACGAGCGTCTGGTTTTGCGCGAGC
Source organism: Paraburkholderia azotifigens (assembly GCF_007995085.1). GTDB lineage: Bacteria > Pseudomonadota > Gammaproteobacteria > Burkholderiales > Burkholderiaceae > Paraburkholderia > Paraburkholderia azotifigens. The sequence goes on along the minus strand of NZ_VOQS01000005.1, from coordinate 381,985 downwards.
GCCTGCGATTCGAGATGATCGAGCGTCGCGTCGCCGAAGGTCTTCCACCAGTCCGGCGCAAGCGGCGCATGCGATGGCTGCGCGAGACGCCAGTACGAATCCGTATGCCACGCGGGCGGTGCGTCCGTCAGCGGCTGCTTGTAGTCGGGGCCGACCGTGCACGCGCACAGTGTTGCCGCGAGAGCGAGTGTGCCGGTTCGGGCGGCATTCAGCAGCGTATTCACGACGACGCCTTGCCTTTCGGCTGGGACGGAGCCTGAGGATGCGTCACTTCGACGTGATCGCCGTCTTCGATCGAATCGCTCGGATTGATGATCACGCGGTCGCCGGGCTCGATGCCGCTTTCGATTTCGAGCGTCTGCCCGAGATCTTGCGCAATCGCCACCTTGCGCAGATGCACGATACCGTCGTTATCGACGACAGCAAGCCGCGGCCCTTCCGCGCGGAACAGCAGCGCGTTGCCGGGCACCGACAGTTGCGCGCGCGCGCCCGAGGGCAATGCAACCTGCACGTAAGCGCCCGGCCGCAGCTTGCCGTCCGGGTTGTGCAGCGTCACTTCGACCTGCAACGAACGCGTGGGCACGTCGATCGCGCCGGAAATATTCGTGATGCGCCCGTTGAACTGCTGCCCCGGCAACTCAGCCTGCGTGACGACCACGTCTTCGCCGACCTTGATGTTCTGCGCGTAGGCCTGCGGCAATTGCACGTAGACGCGCAGCGGATCCGACTGCGCGAGTGCAAACAGCGCGCGGCTCGTGCCGCTGCCTGCATCGATCAGATCGCCCACGTCCACATTGCGCTGCGTCACCACGCCCGCAAATGGCGCGACGATGCGCTTGAAGCTTTCCAGTTGACGCAGCCGCTTCACGTTGGCTTCGGCGGCGGCGAGATTGGCGACGTCCTGCGAATACGTGCTTTGCCGTTCGTCGAGTTCCTGCTGCGAGACGGCATCGCGCTGACGCAATTGCTGCCAGCGCTCGAACGAGCTTTTCGCAAGCCCGAGGCTCGACTGGATCTGGTCGCGCTGCGCAACGGCCTGCGCGAGTTCCTGATCGATTTCAGGCGTATCGAGTTCCGCGAGCAATTGCCCTTCCTTCACGCGCGCGCCGATGTCCGCATACCAGTGCAGCAGATAACCGGTGGCACGCGCGTAGATCGGCGACTCGACATAGCCGCGCAACGTGCCGGGCAATACGGTTACGCCGCTGGTGCCATCGGCCTGCGCGGGCGTCACGACATCGACGTATTGCTTCGCGTTTTGCTGCGTCATCTGCGAGATCGAGCGGCCTTGCATGATGTTCGCGACCACCGTGCGCAACGCGCCTGCCGCGAGCAGCAGCAACACAATCACGATCGCGATCTTCGCGCGGCGCCACTCGCGATGGCGCGGCGGCAACGCGTGCCCATCCTGGGTTTCCCGCGCGGGAATCGCTAGCGAAGAGTGAGTCTTTTCAGTCATCTCGATCGTCCGTGTTCGGGCTGTGTCCGTGTGCATCGTCACGGCCGTTCTGTGAGTGATGCGTGCCGCGCTGCGAATCGTCGCGCTCGCGTGCAGACTTGCGATGCGCGAGCCGGCTATGAATGCCCGCGAACACGAGCGGCACGAAGAAGAGTGTCGACACCGTCGCGAACAGCAGGCCGCCGATCACCGCGCGGCCGAGCGGCGCATTCTGTTCCGCGCCTTCGCCGAGACCGAGCGCCATGGGGATCATGCCGATGATCATCGCGAACGCGGTCATCAGCACCGGCCGGATCCGGCTTGCGCCGGCTTCGAGCGCGGCTGTGAGCGGCGGCGCGCCCGCCGTCAGACGCTGACGCGCGAACGACACCATCAGAATGCTGTTCGCCGTCGCGACGCCCATTGTCATGATGGCGCCCGTCAACGCTGGCACGCTCAGATGCGTGCCCGTCAAAAACAGCATCCACACGATGCCCGCCAATGCCGCGGGCAACGCGCTCACGATGATGAGGGGATCGATCCACGACTGGAAGTTCACGACGATCAGCAGATACACGAGCACGATCGCCATCGCGACGCCGATGCCGAGTCCGAAGTACGACGTGCGCATCGTCTGCACCTGGCCGCGAATCGCGATCTGGCTGCCGCGCGGCAGACTCGCGCGCGCCTGCCCGACGAGCTTTTCGATCTGCCTGTCGACGCTGCCGAGGTCGCGTCCTTCGACACTGACGAACACATCGATCACAGGGCGAATGTTGTAATGCGTGACCATCGCGAACTGGTTCTGCGGCGACACCTGCACGAGATTGCCGAGCAGTTGTATCGGTCCCGTCGACGACGCCGATACGGGCGTGCGCAACAGCTGATCCACCGACGAAATCTGGTACTGCGGCGTCTGCACGGCGAGGTTGTACTCGACGCCGTTGCGCGGATTGAACCAGAATCCAGGCGACGTCTGCGAGCTGCCCGACAGCGAAATCAGCACGTTCTGCGCGACGTTGTTCGCGTTCAGATTCAACTGCTGCAAACGCGTACGGTCCATCTGCAGATTGATCACAGGCTCGTCGAGCTTCTGCTGGATGTGAGAATCGACGGCGCCGGGAATCGTGCGGATCTATTTGAGCAGCTTTCTCGCGATCTCAAGATTGCCTTCCTGATTCGAACCGACGATCTGCACATCGACGGCAGCGGGCAAGCCGAAGTTGAGGATCTGCGTGACGATATCGGCGGGTTGAAAGAAGAACTCGGTGCCCGGAAAGCGCTGCGGCAACAGCGCGCGCAAGCGGTCGATATAGTCGAGGCTCGGCTTGTGGTCTTCGTTCAGTGCAACCTGGATCTCGCCATCGAGCGTGCCGATCGTGCCCGCATTGCTGTACGACAGATTGATGCCGCTATACGGCAAGCCGAGATTGTCGAGCACCGTGCTCAGCTCATTGGGCGGAATCACTTCGCGCACCACCTTCTCGACCTGATCGGCGAGCCGTGCCGTTTCTTCGATACGCGTGCCCGTCGGCGCGCGCATGTGCAGGCGTATCTGGCCTGCGTCGACGCGCGGAAAGAAGTCCTCGCCCAACACGAATACGAGCGCCAGAGAGACCATGCAAAAGCCGAGAAACAGCGAGCCGAACAGTCGGCGCCGCACCAGCAGACTGCTGAGCACCATGATGTACGCGGCGCGCATCGTCTCGAAGCTGCGATCGAAACGGCGATGCAGACGCACGAAAAGATTCGGCCGTGCTTTCGGGTCGTGCTTGTGCGCATGGCCCATCAGCAGCATCGCGAGCGTCGGCACGAGGGTTCTCGACAGCACGTACGATGCGAGCATCGCGAACACCACGGCTTCCGCGAGCGGCACGAACAGATAGCGCGCGACGCCCGTCAGGAAGAACATCGGCACGAACACGATGCAGATGCACAGCGTCGAGACGAGCGCGGGAATCGCGATTTCGCCAGCGCCATCGAGAATCGCATCGTGCAGATTCGTGCCTAAATGCAGATGCCGTTCGATGTTCTCGATCGTCACGGTCGCATCGTCGACGAGAATGCCGACCGCGAGCGCGAGGCCGCCCAGTGTCATGATGTTGATCGTCTGCCCGAGCGCGTGCAGCGCGATCAGCGAAGTCAGGATGGAAAGCGGAATCGAGATCGCGATGATGCAGGTGCTGCGCCAGTTGCCGAGAAACAGCAGGATCATCGCCGCCGTCAGCGCAGCGGCGATCACGGCCTCGCGTACTACGCCGCGAATCGCGGCCTTCACGAACACGGATTGATCGAACAGCGCCGTGACCTTGATGTCGGACGGCAGCGCGGCCTGCGCGTTCGGCAACAGATCGCGCAGCGTATTGACGATCGACAGGGTCGACGCACTGCCCGTCTTCAGAATCGAGATCAGCACGCCGCGCCGGCCGTTCTCGCGCACGATGTTCGTCTGCGGAGAGAAGCCGTCGCGCACATGCGCCACTTCGCGCAGATACGTCGTCGCGCCATTCACCGTGCGCACCGGGATGTCGTTGAGGCCCGCAACGGTCGTCGGCGAGCCGTTCATGTTGACCGTGTACTCCTTGGGGCCGATTTTCGCGGTGCCCGTCGGCAGGATCAGGTTTTGCGCGTTGACGGCATTGACGACGTCGAGCGGCGTGAGCCCCTTTGCCAGCAGCGCGCGCGTGTCGAGATCGACGGAAATCAGGCGGCTCTTGCCGCCGTATGGATAGGGCACGGCTGCACCCGGAATGGTCACGAGTTGCGGGCGCAGAAAATTGAGCGCCGTGTCGTTCAGCTCCTGCTCGGACAGACGTGGACTCGACAGGCCGAGTTGAATGACGGGAATGCTCGACGCCGAATAGCTGATGACGAGCGGCGGCGTCGCGCCGGGCGGCATCTGCTTCAATTGCGCCTGTTCGACGGCGACCGTTTGCGCGATGGCCGTCTGGATGTTCGCATTCGGCTGCAGGAAGAGCTTGATGATCGCGATGCCCGCGAGCGATTGGGACTCGATGTGTTCGATGTCGTTGACCGTCGTCGTCAGGCTGCGCTCGTTGACGGACGTGATGCGGTTCGCCATGTCCTGGGCCGACAGACCTGTGTAATTCCAGATGATGCTGACGACGGGAATGTTGATTTCCGGCAGCACGTCGACGGGCGTGGTGAACAGCACGAATGGCGTCGCCAGCACGATCAGTATGGCCATCACGATGAACGTGTACGGCCGCTTCAATGCGAGATTGACGATCCACATACAGGTGTTGATATCCGAAAGAAGCGCGCAAGCGTGACATGAGGCGGCGGCGTCAGTGTCTCGCTGCGCGTCCGCGGCAACCTGGTGTTAATGCTAATTCGATAGCCCCAACAAACCGATGACGCGAAAATGGCAGTTTTGCCATATTCGGCGCGGGACGACCATTTCATGCGCGGACGCCCGAGCCGTCGGGCAATGGCCGAGGCACGCGTCTTGCAGGCCTGGTAGGTCGCCGTAAGGTTTATAGTCGTGTCTTATTGCTGAACAAAAAGGCCAACATGAAGCGCTTTTCGATGATCCGCGAGTTTCATCTCGCCGACTGGTTCACGCTCGGCAATGCCATTTGCGGCACAGGCGCGCTGTTTTCGATGATGAGTTACCTCGACAGCGCGCAAGTGATGCACGTGTACTTCGCCAGTGCACTCGTGTTCGCCGCACTCGTGTTCGACGTGCTGGACGGGCGCATCGCGCGCTGGCGCCAGAAGGCTTCGCTGCTGGGAAAGGAACTGGATTCGCTAGCCGATGTGATTTCGTTCGGCGTGGCGCCCGCCATCATCGGCTACGGTTGTGGAATGCGCGGACTCTATGACCGCGTTCTGCTCGCGTATTTCGTGGCGTGCGGCGTATCGCGGCTCGCGCGCTACAACGTGACGACGGAGACGATGTCGGGCGGTACGGGGAAAGTGACCCACTTCGAAGGTACGCCTATCCCGACATCGTTCGCGATTGTCCTGCTGCTCGCCATCGCCGCATGGCAAGGGGCTCTCGGTCCGCAATTATGGTTCGGCGAATGGCGCATTGCAGGTTATGTACTGCATCCATTGACGCTGGTATATGGTCTTTCCGGATCGCTGATGATCAGCCGCATCCGCATTCCGAAGCCTTGATGGTCAAAGGGATCAATTGCCCTTGTAGGTGGTGCGATTGAGTTGCTCGAGTTGCCCGTCGCGTTCCGACTGGATCAACTGCTGGCGCACGTCCTGCCGCGTCTCCTGTGTGTTGCGCGCACCTTGCGCCGCGCTGCCCCAATTGACGCCGCCCTGGCCCGTATCCGTTGCCGGACTGGCCGATTGCGCCTGAGTCTGATCCATTGGGTGGCTGTCTGTGGGCGTGTCCTGTGCATAGGCACTCGACATGGCTGCCACACCTGCCGTTACCACGAGGCTGAGAAGAAGTTGCTTCATTTCGAGGCTCCTTGATCGCGAGAGACTGTGTAGCGAATGAGAACCTTGCAGGCGGCTCGCGACACCTGCAACGTCGCTTTCACTCTACGCCTCGTCGGTGGCGCAACGCTGGCATTAGTATGACGAAGCTGCCAGTTTCGCGGGACGCTGCGAAATGTGCCTGAACTACGCTTGAATCCGGCCTTCGAAACCCAGCAGCACATTGACCGCGTTGACGCCGATCTCGTCGACCATATATCCGCCTTCCATCACGAAGAGCGTCGGCACCTTCAGGCTCGCCAGCAGTTCGCCCACCCGCAGATAGTCGGGAGTGCGCAAGCGGAAATGACTGATGGGGTCGCCCTCGAACGTATCGACGCCTAACGAGACCACCAGCGCATCCGGCGCATGGCGCCCGATTGCCGAACACGCATGCTGCAGCACGGGTTCGTACCCGTCCATGTCCGTGCCCTTTGGCAACGGCATGTTCAGATTGAAACCTTCGCCTTCGCCGATGCCACGCTCATCGGAAAAACCCGAAAAGTAAGGAAAGGACACGGACGGTTCGCCGTGTATCGAGACGAACAGCACGTCGTTGCGGTCGTAGAAAATATCCTGCGTACCGTTGCCGTGATGGAAGTCGACGTCGAGCACGGCGACGCGTTTCGCGCCCTGCTCGATGCAACGCTGCGCGGCGATCGCCGCATTGTTCAGATAGCAATAGCCGCCCATGTACTCGCGACCCGCATGGTGTCCTGGCGGCCGGCACAATGCAAAGGCGGCCTTCTCTCCACGCGAGAGCAGATCGATTCCCGTCAGGGCCGAATTCGCGCTCGCGCTGACTGCCTTCCACGTCCCGGCATTGATGGGCGAACCGGCGTCCATCGAAAAGAAGCCCAGCTTGCCGTCGATGAATTGCGGCATCGCCGTCGACGGCAAGCCTCGAACGGGCCACACGAGCGGCAACGCCTGGCAGCTGCGGCCCGTAGCCGACCACTCGTCCCACGCGGATGCGAGAAAACCGACGTAGCGTTCGCTATGCGCGCCCACATAACTCGCGTGGTCATAGGCGTGCGGGGCGACGACATCGCCGAGGCCCGCCGCCTGAACCTGTTTCAGCACGGTCTCGGCACGGGCGGGCTTTTCGAAGGAATCGGAAACGGCGCCGTCCTTGAGTTCGACGCCGTGATGCAAGCGGTGATCGCTGCTATAGATGGTCTGCATGGTGATGTACGCCGTTGAAGGTGCGTACAGTCTACCTGGGCAAAATCAGCTTGCGTGGCGCGTCAGAAGAGATACAGCCCCGCGACGAAGATCAGACCCGAGAACAGTAATGCCGTTACGCAATAGCCCATGATGTCGCGCACGCCAAGGCCCGCAATCGCCAGTGCAGGCAGCGCCCAGAACGGCTGCGCCATGTTGGTCCACGCTTCGCCATAAGCGATCGCCATGGCGGACTTGCCGAGATCGGCGCCGATCGCTTTCGCGGCCGGCATCACGAACGGTCCCTGCACGACCCAGTGGCCGCCGCCGCTCGGCACGGCAAAGTTGATCACGGCCGAACTCAGGAACGTCAGCAGCGGGAATGTATGGACGTTTGCGATTTCGATGAACCAGTTCGTGATCACGCCCGCGAGACCCGAGTGGTCCATCGTCGCCTGAATGCCCGCGTAGAACGGAAACTGGATCATGATGCCCGCCGTGCCGCGCGCCGCCGTGCCGATGGCACGCGCATACGCCATTGGCGTCTTGTGCAGCAGAATGCCCGCCGCGAGAAAGACGATGTTGACGGTATCGATGTCGAGGCTGAAGCCCTTCTTCGTAAAGCGGATCACGAGATACGCGGCGATCAGCAGCGCAACCAGAATGGAAAGAATCCGGCTCTCTTCGATGCGCTCGGCCCACGTCGAATCGGCCGTGATCTTACGCTCCGCCACGGGTTCGTCGGTGAACAGCGCGGGATCGACGGACACGACTTCGTCGGCGCGCGGCATCATCGCGCGCACCAGCAGCGGCAGCATCACGATCAGCGCGGCCGTGATGAACAGGTTGTAGCCGGTGAAGAGCGTCTGCGAGACAGGGATCAGGCCGATCACCTTCTCCATCGGATTGCCCCTGGTCGCCGCGACGAGCGGCACCGAACCCGACAAACCGCCATGCCATGTGAGGAAGCCCATATAGGCGGCCGCCACCAGCAGGCGGTAATCGACGCCGCGCACACGTCTCGCCACTTCGCGCGCGAACATGGCGCCGAGCACGAGACCGAAGCCCCAGTTGATCGCGCACGCGACGCCGCTCACCAGCGCGACGAGCATCGTGCCCTGCGCGGGCGTCTTCGCCATGCTGCCCAAAGCCGACAGCGCATTCTTGACGGGCCCGGACGTCGCCAGTGCATGCCCTGTCACGAGGATCAGCGCCATCTGCATCGTGAATGCGAGCAGGTTCCAGAAGCCGCTGCCCCACATGAACACGAGTTCGTCGGGCGTCCTGGGCGTGAGGCCCAACGACAGCGCAAACGTGATCGCCGTCAGAAGCAGCGCAAAAATGAGGGGATCAGGCAGAAAGCGGTGAACCACCTGCGTAAAGAAGCGGGCAATACCTTGAATCACGACGTCTCCAGCGTTTGTTCAACTGTTCATTGGATGCGCGCGAGATTCTGCCACAGCTATACACAATGAGTCGGTGAACTGCACAAGGGTTCGCTGGAGAGGGGTTCGCGTGCACATAGCGGACACACAATCGTGTCAGCTATGTGTTAGCGATCGTTCAGCTTCGCTGAGTGGATCAGAGGCCCAGTTCGCTCAAGCCCGGATGATCGTCGGGTCGGCGGCCGAGCGGCCAGAAGAACTTGCGCTCGTTCTCCTTGATCGGCAGATCGTTGATGCTTGCGTGGCGATGGTGCATCAGGCCATCGGGACCGAACTCCCAGTTCTCGTTGCCATACGAGCGGAACCAGTTGCCGGCATCGTCTCGCCATTCATAGGCGAAGCGCACCGCGATGCGGTTATCCGTGAAGGCCCACAGTTCCTTGATCAGACGGTACTCCAGTTCCTTGTCCCATTTGCGCGCGAGGAACGTGCGCACTTCGTCGCGGTTGTGGACGAACTCCGCCCGGTTGCGCCACCAGGTGTCTTGCGAATACACCAGTGCGACTTTGGCCGCGTCACGCGAATTCCAGCCGTCTTCGGCTTGCCTCACTTTCTGGATGGCGGTTTCGCGTGTAAACGGCGGCAGCGGCAGACGGACTTCTGTGTTGCTCGACATCGACTTCTCTCTCTGTGAATAGTGACGGTGTGAGTCATTATTCGTGAAGTCGGGTTATGGCTTTGTCGGGATGGGGGTGGTTTTGCCGATTTGCATGGTAAGGCCAATCGCAGATAGCGTCGCGACGGGAGACACCAGCGCGATCGCTTCGCTGCCATCCATATGGGGACCCGTCTAGGCGTAATCTGCGCTGCTGATCAATTGCGTACGCGACGATTCAAGCACCGGATCAAAGTTTTAGAATTTCCGCTTCTTCAGCGTATAGGCAAACAACGCGTACTGGGTGTTTGTATCGGAATCGAAATATCCACCTTGAGCGGCGCCGTCCTTTAACTCTTTCCATGATGATCCGGCATCCGTGCTGATGAACGTGAGATCCTGCGGCGCGCCGTTGCCCGTCGCATCGGTAGCGTAGGTCAGCAGTACTCCGTGTTTGCCTACGTTAAGACCGTCAAGCATCAAATGGTCATCAAACGTGCGCAACTGTCGCACTTGAGTTCGCCGATCGCTAGTCCATACCGACAGTGCGCCAGTCCGATGCCCTTTATCGTTAGGATCATCTGGATTGCGCGGTGCGCCAAGCCGCGATAGCGCATACAACGAATATCCCGCGCTCGCGTCCGGGGACGATTGAAGGTCGACTACTGTCTGGTTTGGCAGCGCGACATCCTGCTCGAAGTCAGACTGATTCCAACCCATCCGGTAGACCAGACTCGATGTCTTCACGTCACCCAATTGCTCGACATGATAAGCGACGCGCAGCACGCCATCGGGCCCGAGGTTGACCGCATCAAACGTCTTGTGAGGTTTTCCGGCGTCGGCGAGTGGCGGCACCTTCACTTCGTGCCATGACTGTCCGCCGTCGGCTGTGCGCCATACGTGCGGTCCCCATCCGATCGCATATCCCCGTTGCGGATCCAGGAACAGCAGCTTCCCGATGTTATGCGTCTCTTGCCACTTCAATTGCGTCCAGTTCAGGCCGCCGTCGCCCGATCGCCATAGTTTCGTGATCTGGGGTGTCAGCCCGTTCGAAGCCTGTGACGCTTTGTAGTCCATCCATGCCGTGCTGACGTACACCGTGCCCCAGTCCTTCGAGTACCACCAGGCGGCATTCTGACCTTGCTGCTGGAAAGTGCGTGTCAAACCAGTCCCGAGCGTGCCCCTCAGGAAAGCTACCGTACGTCGGTTCAGACGCTCGGAAGCGTCGTCCATCCATGCTTCAGTGAACTCCGCGACGTCCGGGTTCTTGAGCTCGCTAGCCGGTTTGAACTTCAGTTCGGGCCCCGCGACCTTGAGACTAATGACATCGTCGCCATGAAGGCGGAAGGCACCGCCACCATAGGGTTTGTCACTTTTCCCAAATGTCGTCGAGACCGTTTCCCAACCTGCCGTCATCTTCTGATATCCATAAGTCGAGACGGCGAGCAAAGCAAGGCCGCCCAGCAGCAACTTCCAGCGTGACGAATTTTGCATGTTACTTTGCCAACAGGCGACCAAGCGCCTTGCCTACCGGGTCATCGATGTGGGACTGGTTAATCATATTCGGCAAGACCACTTGGCCGCTGTCGACAGCGACCCTGCGCGCCGTACGTGTAAGCACCCGTGTACTCGTAGACTTCGGCCTGCGCGGGCAGATCGCCTTGCGTGGTCATCGTCGGCACCGAAGTGCCCTTCGGATTGATGGCGGTCGCAGGCGACTTGTAGTCGAACGTGCGCGTGGTCAGCGTCGTGCTTTGCAACGTACGCGTGCCGCTCCATTGAATGAAAGCGTTCGTCTCGCTGTTCGTGCCCGCTCGGTAGAAGTTCACGGTCTGCAGCGACATTGGTTTGAGCGTGCCGATATCGTCCGTGATGACGAGCGTATGCGATTTGCCGTCCGCGGCCTGCTCGACGTAACTGAACAGCCCTTCGGCTTCCATCAGCCGATGACAGAAATTCCAGTCGGTTTCGTATTGCACGCAGAACGAGCGCTGCGCAAGCGGCTGGCTCAAAGCAAAGCGGAAAGCGCCTTGCGCCTGAGGATGAGCGTTGAATACATCCGTGAGAATCGCGTCGGCGGTTTTATCCTGCCAGATGCGCGCGTCTTTTCTGAAGCGCAGAAAATGCAGCCACGACGTAAAGCCGATCTGATAGCTGGTCAGCGCGCTGTCGGAACCGAGCCGCCTTGCGGTATGCACATAACCGTGATGCGGGCGATAAGTCTGTTCGCTCTGCTGGATCCATAACGTAACGGACTGCGCAATTAGCGACTTGAGTTCGATGCCGTCGCGTGAGGAAATAACGTCGACGGTAAAGGCGCTATCGCGGCCCAGCGCCGCAAAGCCAAGCGCGCGTTGCGGCAGCAGCACATCGGCACCCAGCGGCGTGTCCAGCTTCAGCAGCCGGCCGGTCTGCGTCAATCCGCCCGTTATCGCCCCGACTATGTCCTGCGCCCCCATACCGCCTCTTGTTTATCCGATTGCGCCCACGCGCTACCGCGCGATAATACAGAATTGAAGACGTAAATCGCAATCGCATTTTAAAGACGATATGTATCGGGTCGTAATTGCCGGATTATCAGATGCCATTCGCATATCGGCAAAAAATAACTCATTGCCATGCGCCGCATTTAACAATCTTCTCAAGCGCGCTGCATTACCTCCATGCCCCGTTATTCACAAAACCTTTAACCGTTATTTCAAAGTCTCAGGCAGACGCCTCCCCAACCGTCTGCCGCAACAACTCCGCGGCAATATCCGCGACACGCGCCACATGCGCAGTGGCCGCCTCACGCGCGCGCTGCCCATCGCGGGCACGCAGCGCGTCGAGTATGCGGTTCATTTCCTGCACCGCCTGCCGCCCACGATCGTCGGAAGCAATCGTCATCGCGCGCAGGCGGTTGATGCGCGCATTCAGCGTCTGCACGATCTCCCACGCGACCTTCTTGCCGCCGCCATGAAACATCGCCTCGTAGAAGACCGTCGTCAGCTCGCGCACGGTTTGATGCGCATGCATGTCGAACGCCTGCTGGATGCGCGCAATGCAATCGGCAAGGCGTGCAAAAACTGCTTCGTCGGCATGCAACGCGCAGGCCATCGCGGCATCGCCTTCCAGCAGTGCGCGGATTTCGTAGATCTCGGCAGCCGTATCCGAATCGAGCATCGCGACAATCGGCCCCTGATTCGGAATCGAATCGACGAGGCCTTCCGTTTCCAGATGCCGCAACACCTCGCGCACCACGGTGCGGCTCACGCCCAGTTCCTCGCAGAGCGATCGCTCGACGAGGCGCTCGCCGGGATGAAAATGCGCTTCGAGTATCGCCGTGCGCATCTTCTCCAGCGCGAGTTCGCGCAACGTCGTCGTACGACGTTCGACTTTCAGTGAAGGCAGCGCGTGATTCATGGCAGTCGTCAGGCTTGAGCAAAGAGGCGCACGTCGCGCGTATCCCAATCGACGAGCGCCTGCGTGCCGATCGACAACCCGCTGTCATGGCGCTGCCCCACCGGCATGCGAATCGAAATCTCCTGCTGCCACGGCGTCGCGACCGCGTAGTGCATCGCATCGCCGAGATACGTGATGTCGCGCACCGTCACGGGCAAACCGCTCGCACCGTTTGCCCTGGACGTATCCTGCAACGCGTGAATGCGCATCTGCTCGGGCCGGATCATCAGCGTGCCGTCGTCGCCCGCCGTGAGCGCCGGATTGAAGCTGCCCGACGCCACTTCGTGGCCATTAGGAAACACGCCGTTCATACGGCCATCGCTATGCGCTGTCACGCGCACCGGCAGGAAATTCGAATTGCCGATAAAGCTCGCGACGAAGCGCGATGCCGGATTCGCATACAGTTCTTCGCCCGTGCCGACCTGCTCGATGCGCCCTTTATTGAACACCGCGATGCGATCCGACAGGCGCAGCGCTTCCTCCTGATCGTGTGTCACATAGAGAATCGTGACGCCCGTTTCCTGATGAATGCGGCGCAGTTCGAGCTGGATCTCTTCGCGCAACTTCTTGTCGAGCGCGGACAGCGGCTCGTCCATCAGCAGCACGGGCGGATCGTAGGCGAGCGCCCGCGCAATCGCCACACGCTGCTGCTGTCCACCCGACAATTGCGCGGGCATCCGGTCGCGGCACTCGGACAGATGCACGAGCTTGAGCATCTTCTCGACCTTCGCCTTCACTTCCGCTTCGGGACGGCGGCGCACGCGCAGCGGAAACGCGACGTTCTCGCCCACGGTCAGATGCGGAAACAGCGTATAGCGCTGAAACACCATGCCGATGTTGCGCCTGTTCGGCGCGACGGAGAGCAGCGGCTTGCCGTCGAGCAACACGCGCCCTTCACTCGGCTCCTGAAAGCCCGCGACGATATAGAGCGTCGTGCTCTTGCCCGAACCCGACGGGCCGAGAAACGTCATGAACTCGCCCTTGCGCACGTCGAGCGACACGTTATCGATGGCGACGACGTCGTCGTAAGTCTTGCGCAGGCGCTGGATTTGCAGGAATGCAGTCATGTCTGGTTCACCTCGCGGTTTACGTCGATTAGCGCGCGCGGCGCAGTACGGCGCCCGCCAGCATCAATACAGTTGTCAAGCCGACGAGCAGCGAAGACGCTGCCGCGACGACGGGTGTCAGGTCTTGCCGCAGCGTTGCCCAGATACGCACGGGAAGCGTCTGCAGCGTGGGGCTCGCCATGAAGATCGATACCACCACTTCGTCCCACGATGCGAGGAACGCAAAGATCGCGGCAGCGAAGATGCCCAGGCGGATCGCGGGCAAGGTCACGCGCAGCTTCACTTCGAGCGGCGATGCGCCGCAAATCAGCGCGGCATCTTCGAGCGCCGTGTCGAAGCTCGCGAGCGAATTGCTGATCGAAATGATCGAGAACGGCAACGCGATGATCAGATGGCCGATCACGAAGCCCGTCATCGTGCCGTTCATGCCGATGCGCAGAAAGAACGCATACAGTGCGACGGCCAGCACGACGACGGGCAATACCATCGGCGTGAGAAAGAACGCCTTGACCGCGTTGCGTCCGCGAAACTTGCCGCGCACCAGCGCAAGCGATGCGAGAAAGCCAATGAAAACGGACAGCACCATCACGATCACCGCGAGCTTCACGCTCGTCAGCAGCGAGTCGATCCAGCCTGCGTCGGTGAACAACTGGCGATACCACTCCAGCGTCCAGCCCGGCGGCGGAAAGATCAGCCACTGCGAGTCGCCGAACGACAGCGCGACGATGAACACGATCGGCAACAGAAGGAAGAGCGCGACGGCAGCGCCAATAGCAAGCAGCACCCAGCGCAAAGCGCCTAGACGGTCGAAATCGAGCAACATGTCAGTCCTCCCGCCGGGCCGCCCCAAGGGAGGCCGACGCCCCCTCGGGGGCAGCGAACGTAGTGAGCGTGGGGGTTGTTTCATCTCAGCGTCCTCCGCTAGAGCGTGTTAGGCACTTTTGGTGAGGTTTCCGAAATGGACGAGCATCAGAACGGCAAAGATGACGAAGTGAAGCCCGGCAAGTGTTTCTGGCAAGCGCTCGTAATCGCGCGCGAGTCGACGAAAGCGATTCAACCAGCCGAAGCTGCGCTCTACAACCCAGCGGCGCGGCAACAGGACAAAGCCCTTTTTCGCTTCCGCCAGTTTGATCACTTGAAGCTCAATTCCCTCGTCAAGCGCGGCCTGCGCAGGTTCCTCGCCGGTATATCCCTGATCGGCAAACGCGACTTTCACTGTCTGGCCGGTGGCCTGCTGGACCTGACGCGCAAGCTCGCCGACCTGTGCACGCTCCTGTTCATTGGCTGGTGTTACATGCACAGCAAGCAACTGCCCCAGAGTATCGACGGCCATATGGACCTTGCTGCCTTGTTTGCGCTTGTATCCGTCATAACCGGCTCGCGGCCCGCTCTCGCACGTCGACTGCAGCGTGCGCCCATCGAGAATCACCGCGCTGGGCTGCCCCTGGCGCCCCTGTGCGACTCGTATGATCGAACGCAAATCGCTGACCATGGCCTCGAAACAACCCGCCTGAATCCAGCGTTGCGTTTGCTGATAGACCATCTCCCACGGCGGGAAGTCATTGGGCAACAGGCGCCAGGGTGCACCCGCGCGCACGATCCAGCGAAGCGCGTTGAACATTTCGCGCAGTTCGTATCGACGCTGCGGTGCGTCTTTGTTCATCAAGGTCAAATACGGCGCGGCGAAGTGCCATTCTTCATCCGATACATCCGTTGGGTAGGGGCGGCGTTTGCTCATTCCGCCAGGTTACCAGGTTTGGCAGCAAGTGCCTAACACGCTCTAGTCGCTTTAGCACTATCCGTGAAGCGCAATTGCAACGCATAGAGCGCAAGCGTTACGGCGAGCAGCACGAATGCAGCCGCACCTGCGAGTCCCCAGTTCAGCAATTGCTGCACGAGCTGCGCGATCAGTTCCGCGAGCATCATGTACGACGCGCCGCCGAGCAACGCAGGCGTGACGAAATAACCGAGCGCCATCACGAACACCATCAGCGCGCCGCTCGCGATACCCGGCATGGCGAGCGGCACCAGGATCCGCCAGAACGCCTGCCAGCGGCTCGCGCCGCAGATCGCGGCGGCCCGCAGCGTCGACGGATCGATGCTGCGCAGCGTCGCATGCAGCGGCATCACGAGAAATGGCAGCATGATGTACGTCATGCCGATCGTTACGCCGATCAGGTTGTTCACGAGCGTCAGCGGCTCGCTGATGATGCCGAGCGCCATCAGCATGCGGTTGATGGGGCCCGTCTGCTGCAACAGCACCATCCAGGCGAAGGTTCGCGCCAGCAGATTGGTCCACATCGACAGCAGCAGGATCGCGAACAGCAGCGAACTCAGCTTGCGCGGTGCAATGGCGAGCAGCCACGCAGTCGGAAAGCCGATTGCGAGCGTCGCCAGTGTCACGACCGTCGCCACCAGAAACGTATTGCCGAACACGCGCAGATAGGTCGTCGAGCCAACCAGTTGCGCGTAGTTGTGCAGCCCCGGCGACGGCTCCAGCACGCTGCGCAACAGCAGCGACAGCACGGGCAGCAGGAAGAAGATCACGAGCAGCAGCAGCGCGGGCACCAGCAGGCGAATGCTGCGCCAGTCGCGCCGCCGGCGCATGCCCGACGCGAGCGGATGCGCGACGGTACTCAGGACATTAGGCATGGTGTCTCCACTCCGGTGACTGTGCGACGCTCATGGGCGACGTTCATGCGCCGCGCGCTTACTTGGACTGCCACGCGTACCAGCGCTTGGCTATGGCGTCGCGATTCTCGGCCCAGTACTTCATGTCGAGATTGATCTGCGAGGTCTTGTACTGATCGGGCAGTGTCTTCGCGATTGCCGGCGACATCAGCGAGGCCGACTTCACGTTGACGGGCGCATAGCCCGTTTCGGTGGCGAACTTCGCCTGCGCCTGTGCGCTCGTTGCGGCAGCGAGGTACTTCATCGCTTCGGCCTTGTGCTTCGCGCCCTTCGGAATCACCAGCATGTCGGCGGCCGTCAGGTTCTGGTTCCAGGAAATGCCGACGGGCACGCCCGTCTGTTCGAGCGCATGCAGACGTCCGTTCCAGAACATGCCGATGGGCGCTTCGCCCGACGCCAGCAGCTGCTGGGACTGCGCGCCGCCGCTCCACCACACGATGTCGCCCTTGATCGTGTCGAGCTTCTTGAATGCGCGGTCGAGATCGAGCGGATAGAGCTTGTTCGGCGGCACGCCATCGGCGAGCAGCGCGATTTCCAGCACGCCGGGAGCCGACCACTTGTAGAACGTGCGCTTGCCGGGGAATTTCTTCGTGTCGAACAGATCGGCCCAGTTTTGCGGCTGCGCGCCCGTGTACTTCGACTTGTTGTAGCCGAGCACGAACGAGTAGTAGAAGCTGCCTACGGCAGCCGGCGTGGAAAAGCGCGGATCGAGTTCGTCCTTCTTCACGACGGAATAGTCGATCGGCTCGATCAGCCCTGCCTTTTGCGCGGCGTAAGCGAAGTCGCCTTCGACATCGACGACATCCCAGTTCACATTGCCGCTGTCGACCATCGCCTTGAGCTTGCCGTAGTCGGTCGGGCCGTCCATCAGCACGTTGATGCCCGTCGCCTGCGTGAACGGCTGCGCCCAGTTCTTCTGCTGCGAAGACTGCGTGGTGCCGCCCCAGCTCGTGAAGACGATCGGGTCCGCGGCGAGTGCCGGCGTTGCCGCAAGCGTCGCCGCGCAAAGCGCGATCAGCGGCGCGAAATACGTGGTGCTTCTGCTGCTCATGTCTGTCTCCTGGGGATATGTCTTGTGTCGATGCGATGCGTACGGCGGCCCGTCGTAAGCACTGTTTCAGGCAAGCGGCGAAAATCGCGCTGGCTTCATGATCCTGTTTTCCATCTCTTCCATCAGCGCCTGAATCTTCGGCGCAAAGGCCTGCCATGCCGGGTCTTCGGCGAGCGCCGCGCGGCGGCGTTCGCGTTCGTCGAGGCTCGGATAGGCCCAGATGTGCACGATCTGGTTCAGCGGACCGACCTCCGAAAAGAAGTAGCCGATCAATTGCCCCAGATACCGCTTCTGCAACGCGATACCCTCTTCCTCGACGAGCTTCAGATAGGCAGGCACGGCACCCGTCTTGATGCGGTACGTGCGGATTTCGTAGAACATGCGGACTCCCGGTGCAAGGGTTGGCGGCTCAGCGCATCACGAACGGATCGGCGATCGGTTCGTCCGACGTGCGGATCCACACTGATTTCGTGCGCGTGTAATCGAGCACGGCATCGAGTCCGCCTTCGCGTCCGAGTCCGCTCAAGCCATAGCCGCCGAACGGCACGATGGGCGACACCGCGCGATACGTGTTGACCCACACGATGCCCGCGCGCAACGCACGCGTGAGCCGATGCGCGCGCGTCAGATCGCGCGTGAACACGCCCGACGCAAGGCCATACCGTGTGTCGTTCGCGAGTGCGATCGCATCGGCTTCCGTATCGAAGGTGACGACGCTCAGCACGGGCCCAAACAGTTCTTCCATCACGCTCGGCACCTGCGCATCCGGACAGTCGACGACGGTCGGCAAAAAGTAGTTGCCCTCCGTCATGCCGTCCGGCTGCTTGCCGCCCGTCACGATGCGGCCGCCCGCTTCGACACTCGCGCGCAGCACATGCTGGATGTGTTCGAGTTGACGGCGCGTCGCGAGCGGGCCCATTTCGGTCGCCATGTCCTGCGGATTGCCGATGCGAATGTCGTGTGCCTTCGCGACGATCCGTTCGATCAGCGCAGCGTGAATGCCGCGCTGCACGACGAGGCGCGAGCCCGCAACACAGCTTTGACCCGTCGCCGCGAAAATGCCTGCAATGACGGCATTCGATGCGCTGTCGAGATCGGCGTCGTCGAAGACCAGCACAGGCGATTTGCCGCCCAGTTCCAGCGACACGGCCGCGAGGTTCTCCGCCGAATTGCGCACGACGTGGCGCGCCGTTTCGGGGCCGCCCGTGAAGGCGATCTTCGACACGAGCGGATGGCTCGTCAGCGTGCGTCCGCAATCGTTGCCGAAGCCCGTCACGATGTTGACGACGCCCTTCGGAAAGCCCGCTTCATGCACGAGCCGCGCGAATTCGAGCAAGGGCGCGGGACCGTCCTCGGATGCCTTGAGGACGATCGTGCAACCTGCCGCGAGCGCCGGTCCGACCTTGACGGCGGAGAGAAACAGCTGCGAATTCCACGGCACGATACCCGCGACGACGCCGACCGGTTCGCGCCGCAGCGTCACTTCCATATCGGGTTTGTCGACGGGCAGCCAGGCGCCCTGAATCTTGTCGGCGACGCCCGCGTAATAGCGGTAGTACTCGGCGACATACCCGATCTGGCTGCGCGTCTCGCGAATGATCTTGCCCGTGTCCTGCGTTTCGAGTTCGGCAAGACGCGGCGCATGTTGCGCGACGAGATCGGCGAGCTTGTACAGCAGCTTGCCGCGCGCGCTCGCCGTGAGGTTCGCCCACGCCGGATCGTTCAGCGCGCGATGCGCGGCCCGTACCGCACGGTCGACATCGTCCGCGCTCGCGGCGGGCATCTGCGCCCACACGTTGCCTGTCGACGGATCGGTGCTGTCGAAATGCTCGCGTGCATCTTCGAACGCACCATCGATGTATTGCTGGAACCGCTGGACCATGTTCGCCACTCCGTTGTGAGTTCCGCGAGGTTGCATTCAGCGCGATGCGAAAGCCGGCATCACGTCGGAGATGAACAGTTCCAGCGACTTGCGCTTGCGCTCGAAACTCATATGACTGTCGAGCCAGAAGCTGTACTGGTCGTAGCCGAGTTCTTCGTAACCCTTCAGACGCGCGATCACCTGTTTCGGCTCGCCGATCACGAGATTGCGGCGAATCGCTTCCGGCGAGTATTGCGGGAACATCTCGACGTCGGCGTCCGTCAGCGGCTCGATAAAGCCCTGTTCGATCGGCCGCTCGTTCTTGAACCACTTGCTGAAGTAACGATAGAAGCGCGCGAGATCTTCGACGCCCTCGTCCACTTCCGCGGCATTCGCGCCGACGAACGTGTGCATCAGCATCATCACTTGCGGGCGCGGCACTTCGGGATGCGCGGCGCACGCGGCATTGAAGCGTTCCATCAGGCTCACCACTTCCGCATCGCCCGATGCGAGCGACGTCACCTGCACGTTGCAGCCGTTCGCCACCGCAAATGCATGCGAGTTCGGATCGCGCGCGGCGAGCCACATCGGCGGATGCAGTTGTTGAACGGGACGCGGCACGGGCGTCGTCTTCGGCCACGACCAGAACTCGCCCTGATGCGCGTAATCGCCTTTGAAGAGCTTGCGCAGCGCGGGCACCAGTTCGCGCATGCGCGCGCCCGCCGTCATCGCGTCGAGGCCCGGCAGCAGGCGCTCGTATTCGAAGTTGTAGGCGCCGCGCGCGATGCCGAGATCGAGCCGCCCGTTGCTCGCGACATCGACCATGCCCGCTTCGCCCGCGAGTGCGATGGGATGCCAGAACGGCGCGATCACCGTGCCCGTGCCCAGACGGATGCGCTCCGTCTTCGCGGCGAGATACGCCAGATTGACGAACGGATTCGGCGCAATCGTGAATTCCATCGCGTGATGCTCGCCGATCCATGCCGTCTCGAAGCCGCCGCGTTCGGCGATCTGCACGAGTTCGGTCATCTGGTCGAACAGTTCGCGATGCGACGTCTTGTCGTCGTATCGCTCCATGTGCAGGAACAGTGAAAACTTCATGATGTGTGTTCTCCCTTCAGTGAGCGAGCGCGAGCGTCTGCACGGTGCCCGCTTCCGTATCGCCGACATAGATGCCGAAGGCGTCTTCGCTGCGTTCGCGCACATAGCGTTCGAGCATCGAGCGCACGGCGTCGTCGCGCAATTCGCCCCACGGAATCTGCGCCAGCGGCACGATACGGATCGAGCTGTCCATCCACGCGGCGCCGCTGTGGATCACACGGCCGCGATAATAGATTTGTACACTCGGCGTTTGTCCGCTGCCCGATTCGAATACGGCAAACAGAAAGTCGAGATGCACTTCGAGGCCGAGTTTGGCGAGCACGCCTTGCAGGCTTTTCGGATCGCTGGACGGTTCGAGCTTGTTGCCCGTCGGCAGTTGCAGGCCTTGCGGCGTGTCGAGCAGCACGATGCCGTCGCGATGTTCGAGAATCGCGCCCACATGTGCGCTCGGACCGGCCGCCGCCAGCGCTTCCTGCGACAGGCTGAAGTTCACATACGCGCCCCGGCAATAACCGAGCGGCGACGAACTCGTATGAACAAAATCGACGACACGTCCGATCAAAATGATGTGATCGCCGGCATCGACGACTTCATGCGTCGTGCAGTCAAAGCTTGCAGCGGCGTTGTCGATCACGGGCGCACCCGTCGCGCGCTTTTGCCACGCGACCTGCTCGAACTTGTCGGCGGCCTTCGACGCGAACACGCCCGACACGCTCTTCTGATCTTCGGCCAGCACGCTCACCGCGAAGTGACGCGTCTGCGAAAACACCTGATAACTCGATGCCGTCTTCGCGATGCACACGAGAATCAGCGGCGGATCGAGCGACACCGATGTGAACGAATTCGCCGTGAAGCCGCGCGGCGAGCCGTCCGGCTGGATCGTCGTGACCACCGTGACGCCTGTCACGAACGCGCCGAGCGCGCGGCGAAAGTTGGCGATGTCGAAAGCCCGTTCCGCGGTCTGTTCGGTGATCGAGTCAGTCATGGCGTTCTCCGGAGATCGATCCATTCGTCGTATCGAATGCGTGTGCCGCACCCGCTGCCGAGGCTTCCGCGAGGAACGCGAGCAACCGTTCGTTGACGCGCGCGGGATCGGTGACGTTCATCATGTGGCGCTCGTTCGAGATGATCTCGGCACGTCCGAGCGGCGCGACGTCAGCCATCGCGCGCGACATCGACGGGCTCGAGTTGGGATCGCATTCGCCCGTGAGAAAGAGCGCTGGCACAGCGAGTCCGGCCAGGCGTCCGACATGCGCATCGTCCGAACTCGCGAACAGCCGGTAGGTGCGCGCATAGCCGACGGGATCGACGGACAGCAGCAGATCGCGCACGGCCTGCGCCGCCTGCGTCAGATGACCGGGAACGGGATCGCCGAACCAGCGCGACAACGTGGCGTCGACGCCGGACTCGGCGGGCTGTCCAGCCGATGCGTCGCCGAGCGTCGCGGCACGCGACATCACGGCTTCGCGCTGCGCGGGCGTGCGGTCATACACGGCGTTCAGCGCGGCGACGCTCAGTGTGCGTTGCGGATGCGTGAGCGCGAATTCGAGTGCGACGAGCGCGCCCATCGAATGTCCGACGACATGCGCGCGTTCGATCTGCATGGCGTCGAGCAGCGCCTCGAGTTGCGATGCGTATTCGTCGAGCGTCGGCGCGGGCGTCGGCAACGCGCTCGCGCCGTGACCGAGCATGTCGTACACGACCACCCGATACGCCGCCGTCAGCGCATCGATTTGCGGCGCCCACACGCTCTGGTTCATGCCGACGCCGTGAATCAGCACCACCGTGTCATGCGCGTCGCCGGAGTGCGGCGCGTAGACGCTGTAGCTCGTGCCCGCGGCCTCGCCACGCGACACGGCGCGCCCGGAGACAAGCTCACGCTTCATTTGACTCGAGCTCCTTCAGATCCTGATAGCGGTCGCCGATCCGGTGATGCGGACGGCCGCCGATGGACGCGCCGAGCGCGATCACGAGTTCATCGGGCGCGGGGGCATCGACGATCGAAAACTGCACGGTCAGATAGTGCGAACGCATGCCTTCGTCGTGCTTGTGCATCAGCGGAATCGAGATCGGGCAGTTCGGGCCGCCGCGCAGATTCGTGAAGCTCAGGTAGCTCTTCGCGCCGACAGCCTTGCGATAGTGATTGCCGAAACGCAGCGTGTGGATCAGCGCGGACGCGTGCTCGATTTCACCCGACGTGCCGACGACGGCCGCCTTGCCATAGCCTTCGATCGCATCGCCCGAACCGGCGACGCGCAGCATTTCCGCCGTGAGCATTTCGCCGAGTTGCGGCGCGAGGCCATGAATCTCGGGCTTCAGATCCTCGACGAAGCCGCGGCCCGCCCACGGGTTGCGCAGCACGGCCGCCGCGCCGAACAGCTTGAGCGGCCGTGCGGCGGCCTTGCCCCCTTCGATAAAGGTCTCTTCGACGTAAGTGACCAGCTTGCGCACTTCCAGCTTCATATCGTTTCTCCTGACGGGGCCTAGGCCGTGAATGTCGTTGGTTGAGATTATGGTATACCATCTTATGGCCCACACCAAGAGGCAAAGTATTATGGAATACCATGATATGGATCGCGTGCTTTCAGGCACGGTTTCGGCTGGGAATGCGTGACTTGTGCGACGCAGCACCTCACTGGCGAGGTGCAAAGAAAAAAGGCCGCCGGGGTTGCCGGCGGCCTTTGTGGACGTTCGCGGGACTAGGCGTGAGCGCCTGGGTCGTCTTGCTGCGCGAGCGCGTTCAGCGCGAGTTCGGCGGTACGTTTGATATGCGCGATCGATGCCGCCGCGGCCGCGTCGCCATCGCGCCGCCCGATCGCATCGAGCAGCTTGTTCATCTCGCGATTCGACTCGCCGCCTCGTCCTGGCACGGCGATGGTCAGCGCGCGCAGCCGGTTGATCCGCGCGTTCAGCGTCTTCACCACAGCCAGCGACACATGTTTTTGCGCGCCCTCGAACATGGCCTCGTAGAAGCGCTCGGTGTATTCGAGCACGCGCGGCAGGTCGTCCTGCTCGAACGCGTCTTCGATGGTCTTGCGGATCCCGCGCAACTGCTGCACGAGTTCGGGCGTCGACTGTTCGGCACAGGCGCGCGCCGCGTTCGCTTCGAGCAGCCCGCGCAGCTCGTAGATTTCGCCGACCTGCGCGGGATCGAGCCGCGCGACGATCGGCCCTTGCCGGGCGACGATTTCGACGAGACCTTCCGTCTCCAGATGCCGCAGCACTTCACGCACTACCGTACGGCTCACGCCCAGTTCATCGCACAGCGTGCGCTCGACGAGCCGCGCGCCGGGACGGAAATAGCCTTGTACGATCGCGCCGCGCAGTTTGTCGAGCGTGAGTTCGCGCAGCGTCTTCGCGTTGCGGTCGATTCTGAGGTCTGACATAGGCAGCAAGATCAATATGGAATGGCCCCCGCGCGCTTGCGCCTATGTTTGTGCAGCGAGGCGCGCGGACTGGAATGCCATATTATCGGTTATCTTGCCAGGGTAATGGGCTGCGCCATCGAGGATGACAGCCAGGCTGCCTAGAGCAGAATCACATGATCGCTGATCTGAACGCAGTTCCGGCCACTGCGTTTCGCGCCATACAGCGCCTCGTCCGCATCGCGCGCGAGTTGCTCGATGGTCGCCTCGCTGGCTGCCATGCACGTCACGCCGATACTGCACGTGTACGCCGGCAGCGTCGCGTCTTCTTTCTGCGCGACGCGCTGCCGTATCCGTTCCGCATGCGTCTTCGCCTCGTCGGGAGGCACGCGCGGCAACAGCACCGCGAATTCTTCACCGCCCCAGCGCGCGACATATCGCGGCGCGGGCAGTATCTCTGCAACGCGGTTCGCGAAATCGATCAACACACGATCGCCCGTCGCGTGGCCGTACCTGTCGTTCACCTGCTTGAAATGATCGAGATCGATCAACAGGAGCGACAGCAAGCCGCCCGTCCGCATTGTCCTGTCGCGTTCCTGCCGATGCGCGTCGAGAAATGCGCGACGATTCAGCAGACCCGTCAGCGGATCCATGAACGACTGCTGTTCGAGCTGATTGCGCAGCCGGTCCATCGCGATGAACAGCAGGCCGACTGAAACCGTCAGCGACATCAGTGCGCCCGTCGTCAGATAGATCCGCTGGATGAGGTCGGGCGCGAAAAGCCCGATGCTCGCCCACGCCGGCACGAACATCGACATGCCGCGCAGCGCCGTCACGCATGTCTGCACCAGCAGCATCGAGCCAACGAATAGCGCGGGGTTGTTGCCCCTGCCGAAACGCAGCATCGTCATGCTGCTCAATCCGAACGTCAGCGTGAGGAGCGCGGACATGCACAGCGTGCGCCCCGCCACGGACGGATGCACCCATGTCATCCAGCTCATCGCGATCACGCCGATCGTGAGGAGCAGCGCGATGAAGCGACGCGCGGGACGCTGCCCGAAAAACATCTGACTGCCGATCAGCCACAGTCCCGTGCCGAGAACCACGCCGACGTTGGCGACGACGATGGAAAGCCAGTCGGCGATGCCGCCGCGCAACGCCAGCAGCATTGCCGAGATCGACACGACCAGCGCGCCCGAAGCCCAGTGCCCGACACCGCGAATATTCGCGGGAAAGCCACGAGTCAGCGAAAACATCACGAGCGCCATCAGCCCAGGCATGACTGACGACATCAGAATGACGGTGCGAAGATCGAAGGCTGGCATACGGTTCGAGGAGCGGGCTCGCGGCATGAAAGGGTGCCGTCTCATAGACGGCTTGACGATCACCCGCTTCATGTGCGCGTGCAGATCAGCCACGCAATATACCGCAGTGCGCGCGCCGCTCGCATGATGCGGCGCGAGAACCTTCCACGCAATGCTTCGCGTGTTTTCTAGCTAAGCGTCACCGTCATTCAAGCAGCTTCAGCACGCTTTGCGGCATCGAGTTCGCTTGTGCCAGCACCGAGATGCCCGCTTGCTGCAGCACTTGCGCCTTCGACAGATTCGCCGTTTCGTTCGCGAAGTCGGCGTCCGTGATCTGCGAACGCGCGGAACTCATGTTCGTCGCCTGTGTATTGGTCGTCGAGATGGCGGCCTGGAAGGTGTTCTGCGTTGCACCCAGCGTCGCCTGGAACGTATTGACGCTCGTCAGTACGCTGTCGATCGTGCTCATTGCGGCCTGCGCGCTCGACGCCGTCGACACGCTCAGACCGCTGATACCGAGCGAACTCGCGTCCCACTTCTGCGAGCCGAAGTTGGCCGTGATCTGCTGGTTGTCGAACGCGCCGATCTGGAAGTTGACCGAGCCGATGCCGTTCAGCACGGACTGGCCGTTGAAGGTAGTCTGTTGCGCGACACGCGTGATTTCCGTCAGACGCGTCGACACTTCCGACTGAAGGTTTGCGAGCGCCGCGGAATCGAGCGAACCGTCGCCTGCTTCGACTGCCAGCTGGCGAATACGCTGCAGGTTGTCGACGACCGATTGCAGCGCGCCGTTCGTGGTCTGCACCATCGAAATGCCGTTGTTCACGTTCGACGCACCTTGCGTCAGCGCGTTGATCGAAGCCGTTTGCGTTGTCGAAATCGCAAGACCTGCCGCGTCATCGGCGGCCGTGTTCACGCGCTTGCCCGACGACAGACGGCTGATCGCATGCGACAGCGCGCTTTGCGAGCCGGACAGGTTGTTCTGCGCCGTCAGCGACATGATGTTGGTATTGATATTCAGCATTCGCTTCCTCGTTCTTCAGTATCTGCTCATAAGGATCTTCTGCATCGCCGGCGCATAAAGCGTTTATTCGCGACGCTGCCTCTTTTCTAACGGTCCGATACGGGCAAAATGAAGAGTGCAAATCCTTTCATCGATACCATTTAGGCTTACTTCAACTTTCTTTCCCGATCTTTCATTGAAGCATTGAAAAAGCCCGCATGCGCGAATTGCGCATGCGGGCTTTCACAGACAGTTCAATCTATCAGAACTTGTGGCGAATGCCGACAATCGCGATCTCTTGCGTGCTCGTGCCGTTATAGCCATACGAGCCGATCGATGCCTGCGCAGCCTGCGTCGTGCCATCGGAGAGACGCTGCGTGCCGTTCGCGTGCTGATACGCCGCGACTGCGTAGAAGTCGGTACGCTTCGACAGGTTGTAGTCCGCGCCGATGCTGACCTGATGGTAATGCGCCGACGTGTCGCCCGACGCTGCCGTATAGGCGTAACCCACACCTGCGATCAACGCAGGCGTTGCCTGGTACGCGACGAATGCCTTGCCGCTGTTGTACTTCTCCGTCGACGAGAAGGTCGAGCTCGCATCCGCCTTCAGCTGCGTATTGCTGTAAGACGCGCCCATCGTGAACGAGCCGAGTACGTACTGTCCGCCGATCTGCGCAATGCTGACCGACTTCGCCGTGACATAGCCGTCGTTGATATGGCTGTCGAAGATCGAATCCGTCGTGCTGCTTGCCCAGCTCGAACGCGCGCCCGTTGCGGAATTGTTCGTCGCGCGCAGGTAGCCTGCCGCCAGCGACAACGCACCTGCCGTGTACGTCGCCGCGCCGCTATACGTGTAGCCCTGACCCGCCTGACCGGCTACGCCGCTGAATGCGTACAGGCCTTCGAACTGGAAGCCCGCGTAGGTCGGCGACACGTACTTGACTGCGTTCGAGATGCGCGCGCTGTTGTCGTTGTTGTCGACGTCGCCCGGCGTCGCGAAGGTCGAACCGAAGAAGTTGTCGGCTGTGATGCCCTGAACCGTGTCGGTGATGGGATCGTATTGACGACCCAGCGTGACGGTGCCCCACTTGTCGCCCTGGAAGCCCACATACGCCTGACGTCCGAACAGGCGCGTGCCCTGGCCCATCTTGCCCGTGCCGACGTCGAAGCCGCTTTCCAATGCGAAGATCGTCTTCAGACCGCCGCCGAGATCTTCGCTGCCTTTCAGGCCCCAGCGGTCGCCGCTGAGATTGCCATTGATCATGCCCGTCAGGTTGCTGTTCGAGTCGGCGTTGTGCACGTAACCGATGCCCGAGTCGATGAGCCCGTAGAGCGTGACGCTGTTCTGTGCGTGGGCCGCAACCGTCATCGAGCCCAGTACCAGTGCGACAGCCGCAATTGCAGTTCTTTTCATCTGTTCACCCTATCTACACGTTTAAAAATGTATTGCGACCGCGAGAATACAGATGTCGAAAAGACGATAAATTACTTGTTGGTTATATACCACTCTTTAGCTTTCCTATCTTTATAGAAGCAAAAAAGGCTATGTGAAAACACATAGCCGAAGTCCGGAATAATTATTCATCTGCGTGGAAAGCGTGAATATGAAGCGATTTCCAGACAGGCGCAAATCTAGGTGACGCGGTTTTTGAAGTCAACGCGAGAACGCCGATTGAACGTTTCTCAAACTTTCTTTCCCGCACTTTCTGGCGGATAGAACATAGCGAACATGTCGGTCTGATTGCGCGCGAAATGAAGCGTTAGTTTTCGCAAGTATTGGAGACGAGCCGATCTCGCCGCGAGCATGCGCGACTGGGTTTCACGCATTCCCTTCTGCAATGCGGTGAGATGTCCGACAAGAAACCGGTGACGCACCGCGACGTTCGCCAGAACCCCAAAACAGAAGCGTCCGGACAGCACGCACCATTGCTCCGCAAATGCCGTCAGCCGTTGTAGGACAACGTATAATGAAGATATATCTGAACTCCCGAGGAGCGTTTCATGGCCGCGTCTGCAGCACCAGGTTCGACCCCAAGGCGGGCACGCGGGAGCCTTGCTGACCAGGTCGTCGCTTACGTCAACGAACAGGTCGGCTCTCACGCGCTGAAGCCAGGCGATCAGTTGCCGACCGAAACCACCTTGATGTCGCTGCTCGGCGTCAGCCGTACCGTTGTGCGCGAAGCGATTTCGCGGCTGCAGGCGAATGGCGTGATCGAGACGCGCCACGGCATCGGCAGTTTCGTTCTGGAACCGCGTCGCGAGCCGCTCGGTCTCGACATGGTTCCTGCCACCACGTTGACGGATGTGCTCTCCGTGATGGAATTGCGTATCAGCCTCGAGACGGAATGCGCGGGACTCGCGGCGCAGCGCGCAAGCGAACGCGACATCGAGAAGATTCGCGTGGCGCTCGACGCCGTCGAAGCCACGAGCCGCTCAGGCGGCGACAGCACGGCCGCCGACTTGCGGTTCCACATTTCGATTGCGAGCGCGACGGGCAACCGCTATTTCGTCGACATTCTCACGCAACTGGGCACGGCATTGATTCCGCGGCATCGCGTGGATTCGCCGGGACTCGCGCAAAGCGATCTCAACGCGTATATGGCGCGCGTGAATCTCGAGCACGAGAACATTCTCGACGCGATCGCGCGCAAAGATCCCGACGGCGCGCGCGCCGCGATGCGCATGCATCTGTCGAGCAGCCGCGAACGGCTGCGGCGCGCCAGCACACAGGCAGAAGAAGCCGCCGCGATGCGCGCGCTCTGAGCCATTCAGTGAAGCAACAAAAAAGCGGCCCCGAAAGGCCGCTTTTTTATCGATCACGCGTTGACGATCTGTCCATCGCGACGTCGCCACAGACCAAGCGGATTACCGTCCGCCAGCGCGTCGGGCAGCAGTTCGGCCGGGAAATCCTGGTAGCACACAGGGCGCAGGAAACGGTCGATGGAAGTTGAGCCGACGGACGTGACGCGGCTATCCGCCGTTGCCGGGAACGGGCCGCCATGCACCATCGCGTGACAGACTTCGACGCCCGTCGGGAAGCCGTTGACGAGCAGGCGTCCCGCCTTGCGCTCCAGAATCGGCACGAGCTCCTTCGCAAGCTGAACGTCGTCGCGATCCATTGCGATGGTGGCCGTCAGTTGACCCGCGAAATGTTCGGCAACCGTGAGCAGTTCCTGCTCGTCCTTGCATCGCACGATGGTCGATGCCGGACCGAACACCTCGTCTTCCAGTTCAGGCTTCTTCAGGAACACGGCGGCATCCGTGACGAACAGCGCCGCGCAAGCCTGCGTCGGCCCCGTCGCGTCGAGACCATGCGCGACGGGCTCGACGCCTTCGAGCGAAGCAAGACGCGCCTCGCCTTCCCGATACGCTGCGTGAATGCCCGACGTTAGCATCGTCTGCGCGGGCTTCTGGTTGAGCGCCTGCGCGGCGGCTTGTGTGAAGGCCTGCAGTTCCGGACCGTCGATGCCGATCACCAGACCCGGGTTCGTGCAGAACTGACCCGCGCCGAGCGCGAGCGAATCGACGAAACCACG
Organism: Paraburkholderia azotifigens; assembly: GCF_007995085.1. Classification (GTDB taxonomy): domain Bacteria; phylum Pseudomonadota; class Gammaproteobacteria; order Burkholderiales; family Burkholderiaceae; genus Paraburkholderia; species Paraburkholderia azotifigens. The sequence continues at coordinate 352,465 of NZ_VOQS01000005.1, read as the reverse complement.
TGCGATGGTTTCAGCACGCGCGGCGAGCGCCACGGGCAGGACGAATACGGGATTGATGCTGCTCATTTCCGCGTAGACGGGAATCGGTTCGGGACGGTTCGCCGCGACTTTCATCAGCGACGTGCCGCCTGCACGCGAGCCCGTGAATCCGACAGCCTTGATGGCGGGATGCGCGACCAGCGCCTCGCCGACCGTGCCGCCCGTGCCGACGATCATCGAAAACACGCCTTCGGGCAGATTCATGTCGGCGGCCACGCGCTGAATCACACGCCCGACCATTTCCGACGTGCCGAGGTGCGCGCGATGCGCCTTGACGACGACGGGACAGCCTGCTGCGAACGCAGCCGCCGTATCGCCGCCCGCCACCGAAAACGCCAGCGGAAAGTTGCTTGCGCCGAACACGGCGACAGGACCGACCGCAATTTTCTGCATCCGCAGATCCGAGCGTGGCAGCGGCTTGCGCTCCGGCAAAGGCGAATCGAGCGTCGCCGTCAGCCATTGGCCGGCGCGAACTTCATTGGCGAACAGTTTCAACTGGCCCGTGGTCCGCGCGCGCTCGCCTTCGAGCCGCGCTTTCGGCAAGCCGGATTCGTCGTGGGCGCGTTCGATCAGCGCATCGCCGAGCGCCGTGATGCCGTCCGCGATCCTATCCAGAAACTCGGCGCGCGCCGCGAGCGGAAGATGACGATAAGCGTCGAATGCCTGCGCCGCCAGTTCGCAGGCGCGCGACACGTCGTCGATCGTGCCGCTGCCGAAGACGGGCGTTTCGATCTCCTTGCCCGTCGATGGATTGAATGCGCGCAGCGCCCTGTCCGTCCCGCGAACCGCCTGCCGCCCGATCAGCATGTCACCCGTCAATTGCACGATGTCTCTTCTCCCTATGGCTGGTTAACATCGGTCATCGTACAACATAAACGAACCACGATGCAACGCGCACTGCCGACGCCAAGCCTTATACGATAAGGATTTAGGGTTTACCATCCTTCCCCCTGGACATCCGACGACATATCTTGTGTTCAGACATCCTATGACGTACCATATTTCTCAAGACGTACTTTGCCGGGCGGGTCGAGCCCGCCCCTCAGGAGACAGAAATGGCTTTGTCGTCACCGTATCAACCGTTGCCCAATGGCTTTCGCGCCGCCGTAAAAAGCCGTGAACGGCTGATCGGCTGCTGGTCGTCGCTTGCCAGCCCGATCGCGACCGAACTGTTCGGCGGCGTCGGGTTCGACTGGATTTTGCTCGACGCCGAGCACGCGCCCAATGACGAACTGACGCTGATTCCGCAGCTGATGGCGCTGAAAGACAGCCGCTCGGCGCCCATCGTGCGGCCGCCGGCCAACGACAGCGTGATCATCAAGCGCATGCTCGACGCAGGGTTCTTCAACCTGCTGATCCCGTTCGTCGATAGCGCCGACGATGCGCGCCGCGCGGTAGCCGCCACCCGCTATCCGCCGCAGGGCATCCGCGGCGTGTCGGTGGGACATCGGGGCAATCGTTTCGGAGCGGTGTCCGACTACCTGCAGGTCGTCAACGACAACATCTGTGTCGTCGTGCAGATCGAAAGCCGCGCGGGCGTGAGTGCGATCGACGAGATTCTCGCCGTCGAAGGCGTCGACGGCGTGTTCATCGGCCCTTCGGATCTCGCGGCCGCATATGGACATCTGGGCAACGCCGGTCATGCGGACGTGCAGGCGGTCATCGCGCATGTCTTCGAGCGGGCACAGGCGGCGGGCAAGCCGTGCGGCATCCTTGCGCATGTGCAGCAGGACGCCGACCGTTACCTCAGCATGGGCGCGACGATGGTTTCCGTGTGCGCCGACATGGGACTGCTGCGCAGCGCAGCGCTCGCCGTGCGCCAGCACTTCATGCCAGCCTGAATCGACGGACTGGCGCTTACATCACATTATCGGGAGTAGCGAATGAAAGCAGGCTTCATTGGACTCGGCATCATGGGCAAGCCCATGGCCGCCAATCTTCGCAAGAACGGCATCGAACTCGCGGCCTTCACGCGCAGCGGCGTGCCGGACGATCTGACGCAGGCGGGCGTGACGGCTGCCACGAGCCCTGCCGATGTCGCGGCGAAAGCGGATGTGATTTTTATCATGGTGCCGGACACGCCCGACGTCGAACGCGTGCTGTTCGGCGAAGACGGCGTCGCGAGCAAGCTGCGCCAGGGGCAGATCGTCGTCGACATGAGCTCGATCTCGCCGATCGCCACGCGTGACTTCGCGGCCCGCGTGCGCGAGAAAGGCGCCGACTACCTCGACGCGCCCGTCTCGGGCGGCGAGGTCGGCGCGAAAGCCGCTTCGCTGACGATCATGGTGGGCGGCGCGCAAGCCACGTTCGACACGGTCAAGCCGCTGTTCGACATGATGGGCAAGAACGTCTCGCTGATCGGCGAAGTCGGCGCGGGCCAGATCTGCAAGGTCGCGAATCAGGTGATCGTCGCGGCAACGATTGAAGCGGTCGGCGAAGCGCTGCTGCTCGCATCGAAAGCGGGCGTCGACGCAGAGAAGGTGCGCAAGGCGCTGATGGGCGGCTTCGCTTCGTCGCGCATTCTCGAAGTGCATGGCGAGCGCATGACGAAGCGCACGTTCGATCCCGGCTTCCGCATCGAACTGCATCAGAAGGACTTGAATCTCGCGCTCGCGACGGCGCAATCGCTCGGTGTTTCGCTGCCGAACACGGCCACGTGCCAGGCGCTCTTCAACGCGTGCGCCGCACATGGCGGCAAGGCGTGGGATCACTCGGGCATGGTTCGCGCGCTCGAATATCTCGCCGATCACGAAATCGGACAGCAACAGAAATGATGCCGACGCGTCAATCGGGCGTACACGCATCATGAGCAAGCCGGGCACTGCATCGTTCTTCGCGATTGTTTCGAACGCGGTGGATGGCGACGTCGCCGTGTTCCGCATCGACGGCGCGACGGGCGGCATCGAACGTCTTGCGCGCTACCCGGCGGGCGACACCGTGATGCCGATGGCGCTTTCGCCGGATGGCGGCATGCTGCATGCCGCCACGCGCGGCACGCCGCGCAGCATCGTCACGTATGCGGTCGATTCGCACACGGGCGGCCTCACGCATGCACATACCGCGACGATCGAATCGAGTCTCGCCTATGTGTCGTTGACGCCTTCCGATGACTGGCTGCTCGGCGCATCGTACGGCGAGTCTACCGTGAGCCTCTTTCGCGCCAGCTCGCTGGTGAGCGGGCCAGTCGCGCCGCGCCAGGTGATCGACGGCTTCGTGCATGCGCATGCCGTCATTGCGTCGTCGGATGGACGCTTCGCGTATGCGACGTCGCTCGGTTCGGATACGGTGTTCTGCTTCGCCATCGTTCGCGAAGCAAACGATGCACGACTCGAACTCGTGCAGAAGCTGCCGGTGGAACCCGGCTTCGGTCCGCGTCACCTGCGCTTGTCGCCCGACGAAAAAACGCTATACGTATCGAGCGAATTTCGCGCGACGGTCGCCGTGTTTTCGCGCGACGGCGAAACAGGCACGCTGTCGGCGCGCAGCGTCTCGCCGCGTGCTCCGGCGCTCGCGCATCTCAACGACGGCTGCCTGCGCACGCCACACCTCGATCCTGTAACAGCCGCGTCGCTGGTGTGGGGCGCCGATCTTCAGGTGACACCCGACGGCCGCTTCGTCTACGTCGCGGAGCGCACGTCGAGCCGGCTGATCGCCTACCGCGTGAGCGCCGAAGGCTCACTCGGCTACGCAGGCTACACCGACACCGAGGCGCAACCGCGCGGCTTCAGCATCGATCCGTCGGGCCGCTTTCTCGTTGCGTGCGGCGAAAAGTCCGCGCATGTCGCCGTGTATGCGATCGACGCCGCGTCGGGCGAGTTGTCCGCCGTGTCGCGCTGCGCTGGCGGGCTCGGCGCGAACTGGGTCGAGATCGTCGTGCAGACCTGATCACACGCCTCAAGCCTCTTTCATCGATATTCACAGGCCTGTATGCAGGCCGAATTTTCTGAGCACCAACCCAGGACCGATTCTCATGTCTACGATTGCATCTTCGACCCAAGGCGCACCGACCGTCACCGAATTGCGCGTCGTTCCCGTCGCCGGCCGCGACAGCATGCTGATGAACCTCAGCGGCGCGCATGGTCCGTTCTTCACGCGCAACATCGTGATTCTGCGTGACAGTTCCGGCCACACCGGCGTCGGCGAAGTGCCGGGCGGCGAAAACATCCGCAAGACCATCGACGATGCGCGTCCGTTTGTCGTCGGCCAGTCGATCGGCAATCTGCAGGCCGTGCTCAACCAGGTGCGCAAGCAGTTCGCCGACCGCGACGCGGGCGGCCGCGGCTTGCAGACCTTCGATCTGCGCACGACGATCCACGCTGTGACGGCGCTCGAAGCCGCGTTGCTCGACCTGCTCGGCCAGCATCTCGGCGTGCCCGTCGCGGCGTTGCTCGGCGAAGGCCAGCAACGCGACGAAGTCGACATGCTCGGCTATCTGTTCTACATCGGCGACCGCAAGAAGACCGACCTGCCGTACGCCAGCGGCGCTGAAGGACGCGACGACTGGGAGCGCGTGCGCACGGAAGAAGCGATGACGCCCGAAGCCGTCGTGCGACTCGCCGAAGCTGCGCAAGCGCGTTACGGCTTCAACGACTTCAAGCTGAAGGGCGGCGTGCTCGCGGGCGACGCCGAAATCGAAGCGGTGACGGCGCTCGCCGAACGCTTCCCCGAAGCGCGCGTGACGCTGGATCCGAACGGTGCGTGGTCGCTTGCCGAAGCGATCCGTCTGTGCCGCGACCAGCACGACGTGCTCGCGTACGCGGAAGATCCGTGCGGCGCGGAAAACGGCTACTCGGGCCGCGAAGTGATGGCTGAATTCCGCCGCGCGACGGGCCTGCCGACGGCCACCAACATGATCGCCACCGACTGGCGGCAAATGGGTCACGCGATCCAGTTGCAATCCGTCGACATTCCGCTCGCCGATCCGCACTTCTGGACGATGCAGGGCTCGGTGCGCGTCGCGCAGATGTGCAACGACTGGGGTCTCACGTGGGGCTCGCATTCGAACAACCACTTCGACGTGTCGCTCGCGATGTTCACGCACGTCGCGGCCGCCGCGCCCGGCAAGATCACCGCAATCGATACGCACTGGATCTGGCAGGACGGCCAGTATCTGACGCGCGATCCGCTGCAGATCGTCGGCGGCAAGGTGAAGGTGCCCGCGAAGCCCGGCCTCGGCGTCGAACTCGACATGGACGCGCTCGAGAAAGCACACGCGCTGTATCAGGAGCACGGCCTTGGCGCGCGTGACGACGGCGTCGCGATGCAGTATCTGATCCCGAACTGGAAGTTCGACAACAAGCGCCCTTGCCTCGTGCGCTAAACCATCGAGCGCTCTCTCCAACACCGTGACAACGCGGCCCGCGTGGCCGCTCCATATTGACTGACACACCACTGCGAACCGAAACATGACCACGCCACAAGAACTTAAAGCGATCGTATCCGAAGGCCTTCTGTCGTTCCCCGTCACCGACTTCGACAGCAACGGCGACTTCCGCGCCGACACGTATGCGGCGCGTCTCGAATGGCTTGCGCCGTATGGCGCGACAGCGCTGTTCGCGGCGGGCGGCACAGGCGAATTCTTCTCGCTGACCAAGTCGGAGTACACGAACGTAATCCGCACGGCCACGGAAACCTGCAAGGGCAAGGTGCCGATTCTCGCTGGCGCAGGCGGCCCCACGCGCGTCGCCATCGAATATGCGCAGGAAGCCGAGCGCAACGGCGCGCATGGCGTTCTGCTGATGCCGCACTATCTGACGGAAGCATCGCAGGAAGGCATCGCCGCGCACGTCGAGCAGGTGTGCAAGGCGGTGAAGAACATGGGCGTGATCGTCTATAATCGCGCGAATTCGAAGCTCAACGCTGATTCGCTCGAGCGTCTCGCGGACAAGTGCCCGAATCTGATCGGCTTCAAGGATGGCGTGGGCGATATCGAGAGCATGGTGACGATTCGCCGTCGCCTGGGCGATCGTTTCTCGTATCTCGGCGGTCTGCCGACGGCTGAAGTGTATGCCGCAGCGTATAAGGCACTGGGCGTGCCCGTTTATTCTTCCGCTGTGTTTAACTTCATTCCTAAGACTGCGATGGAGTTTTATCGCGCTATCGCTGCCGATGATCATGCTACGACGGGTCGTTTGATCGATGAGTTCTTTTTGCCGTATCTGGCGATTCGCAACCGTCGGGCTGGGTATGCTGTGAGTATTGTCAAGGCCGGCGCCAGGCTTGTTGGGCATGATGCCGGGCCTGTGCGGGCGCCGTTGACTGATCTGAATGAGGATGAGTTGGCGCAGCTCGATGTGCTGATCAAGAAGCTTGGCGCGCAGTAAGGGTTCTTCATGCGCGCTTGCGCGGCGTGGTTTTTTGCGCTGGCATCCGCGTTTTGCTTTCTGTGCTTCTGGCGTCGCCCCTGTGCGGGGCGGCACCTACTTTTCTTTGCAGCGGCGCAGCGGCAAAGAAAAGTAGGCAAAAGAAAGCCGCTCACACCGCCAGCCCGTGTTATCGCCCACGGGCTCTTAACGCCTCCGTCGTTCCCATCGCAACGTTCTAGTTGTTCTTCGTTGCCAGCGCTTTTCTTAAGCGCCCCACCCATTTCGATCACTTCTTCAATCGCACGTGCGTGTGCAGGTTGTCGCGCCACCCCTGGCAGCGTACGGGCATTCCATCAAGCCAATCTGTTATCGTCGGCAGGTTCCCGAGTTATCTTTCACAATCTCAAGGATCCACCTGATGGACGAAGATGAGATTCTCGCCGACGCCGACCGACGCGCTCACAACTATCTGACATCTATAGGCAAGCGACGCGTCTTCCCTGACGCTGCCGCACTGAACGGACTCAGCGCATTCGACGAGCCGCTTCCGGAACACAGCACGTCTCCTCTCGACATGCTCCGCCTGCTCGACGAATCCGGCTCGCCTGCGACGGCTGCATCGAACGACCCGCGCTACTTCGGCTTTGTTGTCGGCGCCACCTTGCCCGCGGCGTCGGCCGCCGAGCGCCTGATGCTTGCCTGGGATCAGTGCGCGTCGTCCTTCGATAACTCGCCTGTCGCCGCTACCCTCGAACGGATTGCCGCGCGCTGGGTACTCGACGCACTCCACTTGCCACGCGAAAGCGCCGTCGGCTTCGGTACCAGTGCAACAGCTTGCACACTCGTCGCCATCGCCGCTGCGCGGCGTGCGCTTCTGTTGCGCAAAGGATGGGATTTCGATGCCGATGGCCTGGTCGGCGCGCCCGAAGTCAAGATCGTGATTTCCGAACTGGCGCACATCACCGTCAAGAAAGCGCTTCGCGTCCTGGGCTTCGGGATGAAACGCGTGATCGTTGCGCCCGTCGACGCCGATGGACGTATCGATCCGCAAAGGCTGCCGCCGCTCGACGATATGACTATCCTCTGCCTCCAGGCCGGCGAGGTGAACACCGGCGAGTTCGACCCCTTCGCCGCATTGATTCCACGTGCGAAGGCGGCCGGCGCCTGGGTTCACGTCGACGGTGCATTTGGGCTATGGGCACGCGCTTCGGCGAAGGCGTCGCTGACAGAAGGCATCGACGGCGCGCACAGCTGGACGACCGATGGCCACAAATGGCTCAACACGCCGTACGACGGCGCGATGGTGATCTGCCGCGATGCAGCCGCGCTCGCACAAGCAATGAATAGCGACGCCGTCTACCTGACGGGCGCGCACGATGCACAGAAAACCTCAATCTCGAGTTCTCGCGCAGAGCGCGCGGCATACCGATCTGGGCTGCGTTGCGCGCGCTGGGCCGCTCGGGCGTCGCGGCCATGGTCGAACGCCATTGCGCGCAGGCCTCCCGTATCGCAGACGGCCTGCGTGCCGGCGGATTTCACGTGCTGAACCGCGTCGTGCTCAATCAGGTGCTGGTGCGCGCAGACACAGACGAACAGACAGTCGCGATTCGCGAAGCCGCGCAGGCGTCCGGCGAAATGTGGTTCGGCGCTACCGTGTGGAAGTCGCAGCCCGCTTTCCGCATCAGTGTTTCGTCGTGGCGCACGCGTGACGAAGACGTCGATCGTCTCGTCGAACTGCTCTGCGCATTGCGCAAACGCTGACTGCACGCGCGAGCGCGTCATGTCGTTCGAAAATGACTGCGCTCGCGGCTCCCGCAGCACGCATTGCCGCAAATCCACGCAGGTCGCGATCCATTCCCGCGATCTCGTCGAATAGAAAGCAGAAATACTTGGTTTGAACGCATCCCCGCGTTCACTAGACTCGGCTTCATCTTGTCATAACAAGTCGAGCCATGTCGAAACCGGCCAGCCCCCTCGCGCCCGTCGCATCCGTGCCGCTGTACGCGCAGATCAAAGACGCGCTGCGCGCCCACATACTCGACGGCACCTACGCGCCGCATTCGCAAATGCCGTCGGAACACGAGCTATGCGCGATGTTCGGCGTGAGCCGCATCACCGTGCGCCAGGCGCTCGGCGATCTGCAGAAAGAAGGCCTGTTGTTCAAGCTGCATGGCAAAGGCACGTTCGTGTCGAAGCCGAAGGCGTTTCAGAACGTGAGTTCGCTGCAAGGCTTCGCGGAAGCCATGTCGTCGATGGGCTATGAAATCGTCAACCAGTTGCGCAGCTTTCGCATCGTCGAGGCCGATCGCAACGTGGCCGCGCGTCTCGGAGTCGAAGAAGGTGCGCCCGTCACGGAGATTCATCGCGTGCGGCTGCTCAATCGCGAGCCCGTATCGCTCGAACTGACGTGGCTGCCCGAAGCCATCGGCACGCGTCTCGCGAATGCCGATCTCGTCACGCGCGACATCTTCCTGATCCTCGAAAACGACTGCGGCGTGCCGCTCGGCCACGCGGACGTCGCCATCGACGCGATTCTCGCCGACGACGAGATCGTCGACGCGCTGCGCGTGGAAGAAGGCAGTCCCGTGCTGCGCATCGATCGTCTCACGCACGATGCAAGCGGCGCGCCCATCGATTACGAGCATCTGTACTTTCGCGGCGATGCGTTCCAGTACCGCTTGCGGATCGACCGCGAAAAAGCAGGCAAAAGCATTAAGCACACGGCAACCAGGAAGACGCGATGAATACGCATGTACTCGAATACGACATCGTCGTGGTCGGCGGCGGAACGGCGGGGCCGATGGCGGCCGTCAAGGCAAAGGAAAGCAATCCCGACCTCAAGATCCTGCTGCTCGAAAAGGCCAACGTCAAACGCAGCGGCGCAATCTCGATGGGCATGGATGGCCTGAACAATGCCGTCATTCCCGGCCACGCGACACCCGAGCAATACACGCGCGAAATCACGATCGCCAACGACGGCATCGTCGATCAGGCCGCCGTCTATGCGTACGCGAAGCACAGTTTCAAAACGATCGAAGAACTCGACCGCTGGGGCGTGAAGTTCGAAAAGGACGGCACAGGCGACTATGCCGTGAAGAAAGTCCATCACATGGGCTCGTATGTGCTGCCGATGCCCGAAGGACACGACATCAAGAAAGTGCTGTACCGGCAGCTGAAACGCGCGCGCATCGCGATCACCAATCGCATCGTCGCGACGCGCCTGCTCACCGACGCGCACGGCAAAGTCAACGGGGTCATGGGCTTCGATTGCCGCACTGCGGACTTCTACATCGTCCGCGCAAAAGCGGTGATTCTGTCGTGCGGCGCGGCGGGACGCCTGGGCTTGCCCGCATCCGGCTACCTGATGGGCACCTACGAAAACCCGACCAACGCGGGCGACGGCTACGCAATGGCCTATCACGCAGGCGCGGCGCTCGCGAACCTCGAATGCTTCCAGATCAACCCGTTGATCAAGGACTACAACGGGCCCGCCTGTGCCTATGTGACAGGCCCGCTCGGCGGCTTCACGGCGAACGGCAAAGGCGAACGCTTCATTGAATGCGATTACTGGAGCGGCCAGATGATGTGGGAGTTCTACCAGGAACTCCAGAGCGGCAATGGCCCCGTATTCCTGAAACTCGATCACCTCGCCGAAGAAACCATTCAGACCATCGAGCAGATTCTGCATACGAACGAACGTCCTAGCCGTGGACGCTTTCATGCGGGACGCGGCACCGATTACCGGCATCAGATGGTCGAGATGCATATCTCCGAGATCGGCTTTTGCAGCGGCCATAGCGCGTCGGGCGTGTACGTCAACGAGCGCGCCGAAACGACAGTCGGCGGTCTGTACGCAGCGGGCGACATGGCCGCCGTGCCGCATAACTACATGCTCGGCGCGTTCACATATGGCTGGTTCGCCGGACAGAACGCGGCCGCGTTCGTCGCGGGTCGCGAGTTCGCGCCGCTCGATCAGCAGCAGATCGACGCCGAACGCTCACGCATCTATGCGCCCCTCGGACGCGACCACGGCCTCGCTCCCGCACAGGTCGAGTACAAGCTTCGCCGCATGGTCAACGATTATCTGCAGCCGCCCAAGGTGACGCGCAAGATGGAAATCGGCCTGCAACGTTTCGAGGAAATCGCCGACGACATCGCCTCGATCCAGGCCACGAATCCGCATGAACTGATGCGCGCCGCCGAAGTGCGCGCGATCCGCGATTGCGCCGAAATGGCTGCACGTGCGTCGCTGTTTCGCACGGAGAGCCGCTGGGGCCTGTATCACCATCGCGTCGATTATCCGCAGCGCGACGACGCCGACTGGTTCTGCCACACGCATCTGCGCAAGGACGCGGCGGGCCGCATGACCAGCGAGAAGCGCGCCGTCGAGCGGTACATCGTGCCGCTCGATGAACGCGAGCGCGGCTCGTACAGCAATCTGCGCATTCACGGCGCCCGGCACGATTCGCAGACGAACACCCACGTGCTCGCCGACGTTCCGGCATGACAGGAGTAACCGCGATGTCCTATACCCCACACGAAATCCTGCATCGAAGCGCCGCGCCCGTCACGATCGACGAAAGCAAATGCATCGCCGACAAGGGCTGCACGGTCTGCGTCGACGTGTGCCCGCTCGATCTGCTCGCCATCGACGTCAGCAAAGGCAAGGCCTACATGCAGTTCGACGAATGCTGGTACTGCATGCCATGCGAACAGGATTGCCCGACGGGCGCCGTGAAAGTCGATATTCCCTATCTGCTGCGCTAACGCCATCCGGACACCGCACGTTCACGATTCAACGAAAGAGCCGACATCATGACCATTCGCTACGCTCTACCTCGATTCATCGCAGCCGCCATCGCGCCCCTCGCATTCACGCTCGCCGCAGGCGCGGCTCACGCCGAAACGATCCGCGTCGCCATCGGCACGCAGGACACGACAATCAACTGCGCGACAGGCGGCCTGTTGATTCGCGAGCTGCATCTGCTCGACAAATATCTGCCGCACACAGGCAAATACAAAGACGCGACCTACGAAGTGCAATGGAAAGACTTCACGTCGGGTGCGCCCATCACGAATGAAATGGTGGCGGGCAAGCTCGACTTCGGCACGATGGCGGACTTCCCCGGCTCGCTGAACGGCGCGGCGTTCCAGAAGGCAGGACGCAAGAGCATTTTCATCACGGTGCTGTCGGGCAGCGTGGACGGCAGCGGCAACGGCATCGTCGTGCCTGAGAACTCGCCGCTCCATTCGATCGCCGATCTGAAAGGCAAGACGATTTCCGTGCCCTTCGCGTCGACGTCGCACGGCATGCTGCTGCGCGCGATCAAGGCGCAAGGCTGGAACCCCGACACCGACGTGAACATCATCACGCAGGCGCCCGAGGTGGCGGGCAGCGCGTTGAAAGCAAACAAGATCGACGCGCACGCCGACTTCGTGCCGTTCGCCGACCTGTTCCCGTATCGCGGCATCGCGCGCAAGATCTACGACGGCGCGCAAAGCCATGCGCCGACCTATCACGGCGCGCTCGTCGATGCTGCGTATGCGCAGAAGTATCCGGAAGTCGTCGTCGCCTATCTGCGCGCCGCCATCGAGGCCAATCAGCTGATCGCGCAAGACCCCGAGAAATACAGCCTGCTGATCCAGAAAACGACGGGCATCGAAGCGCCCGTCGACTATCTGTATCACGGACCGCTCGGCATCCAGACACGCGATCTCACGTGGAAGCCCGAGTATCGCCAGGCCACGGCCACCGCCATCGACACGCTCAAGCTGCTCAAGAAGACGGATGTCGATCTGGATGTAAACACGTTCATCGACGACCGCTATATCCGCGAAGCATTCAAGGAATCCGGACTCGACTACAACGCCGCGCTAAAGAACTACGCGAAGCAGCCGCTCGCCGCCAACGACGCCGCGACGGGCAAGCCGATCCGCGATTTCAACGACGTCACACAAGTGTGGCTGGAAAGCGAGACGAAAGTCCGCAATTACGCATCGCCGGCCGAAGGCTTCGCGGCGCTCGGCAAGATCGAGCAATCGGGTGGCAAGACGCGCGCTGTCTTCGTTCATGATCATGCCAGCGGCCTGAAGCTGTTCGCGAACCAGGCGTGGTACGTGAAAGACGCGCATGGCGCGATCACTGCATTCCTTCTGAAAGCAGGCGCCGATGGTTACGCGCAACAGGTATCCGGTTCGGTCGTCGATTACGCCGCCGCGAAAACGGGCGCAGCGCAAGCCGTCGCCTCGCGCTAAGCGCGTCTTTTCTTCAAGCCACATCGGGAACACGGTTATGGCCGCCACCTTCGAACTTCACGACACGCACGCGTCGCGACGCCGGCGCGCGCCCTTCTTCACGGCATCCACGAAGCGCCGCGCGCGGCGCGCGGCCTCGCTCGCGGCGTGCGTCGCGCTCTGGCAGCTGGCCGTGCATTTCCGGCTGTCGGCTGGCTTCATCACGTTCTCGAATGTGCCCGCCCCTTCCGATGCGCTGCCCGCGCTGTGGTCGCTGCTGCATTCGCCCAGGCTGCCGATGCATCTGGCCGCGAGCATCTGGCGCGTGCTGGCGGGCTTCTGCACGGCAGCCGTGATCGGCGTCGGGCTGGGGCTCGCAATCGGCCGCTATCGTGCCGTAGAAGACACCGTGCTGCCCGCGCTCGAAGTGCTGCGGCCGATTCCCGCCGTCGCGTGGATACCGCTCGCGATCCTGATGTTTCCGTCGTCGGAACTCAGCATGATGTTCATTACGTTCATCGGCGCGCTGTTTCCGATCCTGCTCAACACGGTGCACGGCGTGGAAGCCGTCGATCCGCGCCTTGTCGCGACGGCGCGAAGCCTCGGCACCCGGCCGCTCGCGCTCTATACGGAAGTCGTGCTGCCGGGCGCCGCACCGGCGATCTTCACGGGCCTTGCAATCGGCATGGGCACCGCGTGGTTCTGCCTCGTCACGGCCGAGATGATCGCGGGCCAGTATGGCATCGGCTATTTCACGTGGGAGTCGTACACGCTGCAGAACTACGCGGATATCGTCGTCGGCATGGCGCTGATCGGCGCGCTCGGCATGGGCAGCAGCGTGCTCGTCAAGCGCCTGGGCGTCGCGCTGACGCCGTGGTATCGGCTGCAGGAGGCGCGCCGATGAGCAGCGTCGCGATCGAAGCCCCAGCGCGAGCCGCACGCGAGGCCGTGAATGCACCGGCACGCGTCAACGTACGCGCGCTGTCCGTCGAAGTCGGTCCGCCGCATGCACGCCTTGCCACACTCGAAGGTCTCGACGTCGATATCGAACCGGGACAGTTCGTGTGCGTGCTGGGCCCGTCGGGTTGCGGCAAGTCGACGTTGCTCGGCGCGATTGCCGGTCACATCGCCGCAACGGAAGGCTCGATCGCCGTCGACGATGAAACGGTCGATCGACCGCATCCCGAACGCGGACTCGTCTTTCAGCAACACACGCTGTTTCCGTGGAAGCGCGTGATCGACAACGTCGCGTTCGGCCTCAAGATGAAGGGCATCGGTGCGGGCGAACGGCGCAGGCAAGCAGCGCAGTTGCTGGAGCTGGTCGGACTTGGCGGATTCGGCGCGCACTATCCGGCGCAACTGTCGGGCGGCATGCAGCAGCGCGTCGAGATCGCACGCGTGCTGATCAACCGGCCACGCGTGCTGCTGATGGACGAACCGTTCGGCGCGCTCGATGCGCAAACGCGCCGCATGATGCAGACACTGCTGCTCGATATCTGGTCGAAGGTGCGCACCACCGTCGTGTTCGTCACGCATGACATCGAAGAGGCGCTGTTCCTTGCGGACCGCATCCTGATGCTGTCGAAGCGGCCCGCACGCGTGGTCGCGGATATCCCCGTGCCGCTCGCGCGGCCACGCCGCGACGAGTCGACGCTCGACCCCGCCTTCATCGACATCAAGCGCCAATGCCTGTCGCTGCTGCGCGAAACGGCATGATTTCATTCTTCCATCGCCCATGACCGATCTGACCATCCTGACCTTCGATCCTCAAACGCTCGCGCCCGAAGCGGCCGCGCTGCTGTCTCGCCTGTCGAATGAAGATGCCGCGGTGCGCCGCATCGCGTTGATCGAACTCGCCGATCTCGAAGACCCCGATGCGCTGCAACCGATCGCCGCCGCGCTGAAGCACGATGCTTCGCCCGACGTGCGCAGCGAAGCGGCGCGTGTGCTCGGTGCGTGGGAACAGCGCGAGATCGTCGAAACGCTGTGCGACGCGTTGCACGATACCGACGGCAACGTGCGCGAGGCGGCCGCGTCGAGCCTTTCTGCATTGAAGCAAACGTCGTCGGGCGCCGTGCTCTGCGCGTGGGCCGACGATCCCGCGCCTTTCGTGCAGCGCGCCATCTTGCGCGCGCTACGGGAATTGCGTTACGCCGACGCTTTCGCGCCCGCACTGCGCGCGCTCGAACATGACGATGCGAACGTGCGCATCGAAGCCGTCGGCGTGCTCGGCTGGCTCAAGGATGCGCGCGCACTCGCGCCGCTCGCAGGCATCGCCGTGCGTGATGCCGCTGCGGAGATCCGTCGCACTGCGGTTGGCGCGCTGGGCTTCTCACATGCCGACGATCCCGTCATCTCGCCCGCCCTGCTGCATGCGCTCGGCGATCCGGCCTGGCAAGTACGCGAGGAGGCGGCCACGACGTTAGGCAAGCTGCGTGCGACATCCGCGCGCGATGCATTGATTGCCGCGCTCGACGACGACTACTGGCAAGTGCGCCTGCGTGCCGCGCGGGCGCTGGGCCAACTCGGCAACAGCGCGGCCGCGCAGCCGCTTGTCGCGCTGCTGTCGCACCCGATCAGCAACCTGCGCAAGGAAGCGGCGCTCGCGCTCGGCGAACTGCGCGATCCGTCGGCAGCGGCAGCCCTTCGCGCGGCACTCGACGACGCCGATCCCGAAGTCCGGAAAGCCGTGCGCATCGCGCTACAACAGATCGATGAAGCCACGCGATGAACAGCCCTCGGCACATCGAAGTCGACCAGCGCGCGCGTACGTTGACGCTGCATTGGCCGGACGGCGCTACGCAGCGCATCGCGCATCGCCTGCTGCGGCAAATCTGTCCGTGTTCCGAATGCAAACGTCATCGGCTGGAAGGGGCCGAGCCTGTCGTGCCGGACGACATCGCCGTGCTGGAAATCCATCCGGCCGGATACGGCGCGCAACTGCGTTTCAGCGACGGGCACGAACGCGGCATCTTTCCGTGGGCATTCCTCGAGCGCCTGCAAGCGGGTGATGGACATATCGACGTACGCGGCGAACCGAAGCAATAACCGTCGCGCAAAGACGTCAGGCCGACCGCGACAAGGCGCTTGCCGATGCCGACGCACGTCACCGCGAAGCACTAGCCCCGGCCGCTGAGCGGCGCGATAAGGCGCTTGCGCAGCAGGCCACGCAGATGCGAACGGCTCAGGCAAAACACGGAGCTGACGGAATTGACGCGTGAACTGACGGAACAGATTGCGCGGCTCACCCATGACGTGCACGAGAAACTCACTCGCGACAGGCATCAGAAATCGTAAGATTAGGATAGGGGCAGACCTCGCGGCCCGACCCCTCCTGCACCACCGTGCGTACGGGTCCGTACACGGCGGTTCGGATCGGTTGATCAGCTAGAGACGCAGAGATGGAAGGCCAAGAGACGCCAGGTAGCGGTTGGTGAGCGCACATTGCAGGGCAGGACTGTTGCTCAGTCGCCAGGCGTTGTGTGGTGAGCCCACCGTTTGGGCCGCCAGATCCCTGGTGACACCACGCGCTGTCAGTTCCCGGAATCGCGCCGGACTACGCTTCCACTGCTTCCAGAAGAAGCAGCGTATGCGACGACGGATCCATTCATCCAGACGCTGCAACACGCTTGGTGTTTCACAGAAACCAAAGTAGCCACGCCATCCGGTGAGATACCGCTTCAGCGCACCGATCATCTGGTCAACGCTGATCCCTCGCGTGCGCTGTGTCAGTTCCCGGATCCGTTCCTTCAAGCGAGACAGTGCCTTGGGCGCAATACGCCGTTTGACCTGCTCCCGGTTCAAGAAGGTGAAGCCCAGGAACTTCCTCGTGTGTGGCCGTGCAACCGCACTCTTCGCCTCGTTGACCTTCAGCTTCAGCCGCCCGGTAAGGAAGGACTTGAGTCCCGCCATCACCCGCTGGCCTGCGCGTGCGCTGCGTACATAGACGTTACTGTCGTCGGCGTACCTCACGAAGCGCAGTCCACGCCGCTCAAGCTCCCGGTCAAGATCGTCGAGCATCAGATTGGATAACAACGGCGAGAGGGGACCGCCCTGAGGCGTACCCTCATCCGTCGCACCAACCAGCCCGTTTTCCAGCACGCCCGCCGTCAGGAAGGCGCGGATCAGCTTGAGCATCCGCTTGTCGCCGACCCGCCGTGCCACCCGGGACATCAGAATGTCGTGGTTTACGCGATCAAAGAATTGCGCAAGATCCAGGTCTACCACCCAGCGGTATCCCGCCTGGATGTAGCCCTGTGCGCGCGCCACGGCCTGGTGCGCCGAGCGTCCCGGACGAAAGCCGTAACTGGAGTCCGAGAATGTCGGGTCCCACTGCCTTTGCAATACCTGCAACACCGCCTGCTGGACGAGCCTGTCGAGCGCAGAGGGAATGCCGAGCTTGCGCACGCCCCCTCCATCCGGCTTGGGTATCTCGACCCGTCTCACAGGTTGAGGTTGGTAGGTTCCCTCGAGCAGTGAGGCCCGTATCGACGGCCAATGCTCACGCAGGTACGCCGGTAGTGCCTGAACCGTCATGCCGTCCACGCCCGGCGCACCCTTGTTCGCTTTCACACGCTTTAACGCCTGCTTCAGGTTCTCCCGTTCACAGACTTCTTCCATCAGTCGGTCACAAGCCGACGGGCTTTCAGGCTCGGGGTTCGCCGCCACAGGTTCAGCCCCTCGGGCATCGGCCTTCGGGGCTTCACCCCTATCTCCGATCCCAAGGACGCGATGCGTTTTCTGCTGCGCTCCCATGTCGAGTTCTCCGGCTTACTCGCCGCTCCTTTCCGTTCAGGCCTTCAGGCATAACCACCGCCCTACTATGCCTTCTGCTGACTCCTGCGCGGCGATCGACGCCCCTTGCGGATCGTCCAGTCCTGATTCCAGGACACCGCGCAGGCCTCCCGAGGTAAGCCCAACCGCCTTCACCACACACCTGCCAGATCTACCACCCCAGCCCTTGATGGTTGTGGACTTCACGATCAATGGCTCGCTCGTCCGGCTGGGTAGGCCTCGTATCTGGTTTCTGTTCGTCAGGTCGTGGCTTTGCTACACGCTTCCTTCAGACCCCGCCTCACGACGACGCCCTTGCGTTTCACTAGCCCTTCACCACCATCAGGCTGGGCAGGGGACTCGCACCCCCAAGCTGTTGGGCATGCTCGGCACACCACGAAAGAAGCGCGTTCACGCCTGCGCGTGAACGGCAATGGGAAGTTCGATCTGCATTGTCGCGCCATGCGTCGACGGCATCGCATACGAAATGGAACCGCCATGTCCTTCGACGATCGAGCGGCAAATGGACAGTCCCAAACCCATGCCCTCCGGCTTCGTCGTATAGAACGCGCAGAAGAGATTCGCTGCGACCTCCGGCGCGAAGCCGATTCCCGAGTCTTCGACGCTCACGAACACGCGCTCGCCAGCTTCGATACGTGTCCGCACTTTCAGCTCGCGCGGCCGGTCGTGAATCGACGACATCGCCTGCAATCCATTGACGGCCAGATTGATCAGCACCTGCTGCAACTGCACGCGGTCGCCGTTGACGGTCAATTCGCCCGGCGCAAGATCCATCCTGACGACGGCGCCGTATTTCTTCACCTCGCGATCCAGCAAGTCGATCGTTTCGACCACCAGGCTGTGGATGCCAAGCGGCGCGAACGTGGGCTCGCTCTTGCTGGCCAGCGCACGTATGCGGCGAATGATTTCGCTGGAACGCCGCGCGTTGCCCACCATGGCCTCGAACGCGTGGCAGGCTTCGTCGATATTCGGTGTTTCGCGCCTCAGCCAGCGCAGTCCGGCTTCGCCATGCGTCGTGATCGCCGCGAGCGGCTGGCTCACTTCATGTGCAATCGAGGCCGCCAGTTCGCCGAGCATCGTCACGCGCGTGGCGTGCGCGAGTTCCGTTGTCGAGCGGTTCAGCGCCTCATGCGTCTCGTGCAGTTCATGCACCTGCTGGGCGAGCCGCGCGCTGTCGGCCTGAATGCGCAGCGTCAGCGCAGTAGTCGCAACGATCGACAGACACGCGACCGTTGCGCGCGCGAGCGCGGAGAACGAGTCTTCATCCAGATGCCCGATCAGATAGCCGGCCACCGTCGCCCAGATGCAGACGATCGCGACGATCAGCGTGCCGCGCCGCGACAGCACGGTCGCGACCAGCATGACAACGATCGAATACAACACCATGATCGCCGTCGCGTAGCGGCCGAACGAATCGAGCACGAAAACGAACAACGCCAGTGCGCCCGCGAGGGTCAGCGTCAGCGTGGGGTTTTGCTTGCCGAGGAAAGATACGCGTTCCATGTTCATGTCGAGAGCCGGAGAATCGGAATCGTCAAGTCGCGCCCTGCCCGCAAAGGCGCAACGGGCGAGGCGCGATATGACCTGCGCCCCGAACTCTCGTCAACACTTCTGGCCGGCATTTGTTCCCATCCGGCAACGACACGGGCGACGAAACAGACACCGCCGGCGCAATCGATGCCGACGATGACCGCCCATACTGACGCGCGTGCATCGTGCGCGCTTTCGTCAAACAGGCGCGCTTGCGAATTTGCACGGCGCCTGAACGCCGAAACGGACTGACGTGTCCGCGCTTATCTTTTTGCCTTTGCGCAAGCCGCGCACGCGCGCTTCGTCTATGTCGCGCAGGAAGCGCCTTCGCCCGGCGCACAGGCGAGTATCGTGAAGAAAGATAGCGCGCTGCGGACACTCGCCGATCTGCAGGGCAAGCGCATCGCGGTGACGAAGGCAGCGGGAAGTCACTATCTGCTGCTCGCCGCGTTGAACAAGGCGGGACTCACGCCGGCCGACGTCAAGATCAGCTATCTCACGCCCGCCGATGGACGCGCCGCGTTCGAGCGAGGCAGCGTCGATGCGTGGATCACATGGGTTCCGTATGTCGCATCCGTCGACAGGAACGCCGACGTGCGCATACTCGCAAACGGCAATGGGCTCGCTTCGTATCAGCGCTACTATCTCGCGTCGCGCACGTTCGCCGAAGCGCATCCGCAAGTCGTGCAGGTCGTGTTCGATCAGCTGAAGGAAGCGGGCGAATGAGCGCGAGCCCATCCCGCCGACTACGCGAAAACGCTCGCGCCCGTCTGGGGACTCGATGCGCCGACGATCGAGCGCGCCAATGCGCGGCGCAGCTATCTGGTGCGCGCGGTGGCCGCGCAGAACTTCGGCGAACAGCAGACCATCGCCGATGCGTTCCCCAAAAACGGCCTGCCGCCCGCGCGCGTCGAAACGAATCAGGCGCAGTTGTGGGACTTTTCCGCCGGACAGGCCAAAGAGGCGAAAGCAGCCGGCGGCTAGCGCACGAACGGCGTCAGCGCGCGCAGCCAGCACGCCACCGCGACCGCGCCGCCATCCGGTTCGCCCACGGCCCGCTCGCCGAGATAGCTCGCGCGTCCGACGCGCGGCATCATCGACGCCGTCGAGGCCGCGCCCTTCTCCGCTGCATCGACGGTTGCGGCCCACGCCTGCGCGAGCGGTTCGTTGCGCCGCACGGCGTTAGCGAATGCATCCGCCGCGGGACGCAACGCATCGAGCATCGTGCGCTCGCCGGGTTGCGCGCCGCCCAGTTCGGAAATCGCGTGGACGGCGAGATCGAACCCATCGGCCCAATCGGCTGCGGCGGGTTCGCCCGTCCCGGCGAGACGGCGCGACGCGCGCAGCAATGCCGTGGCATAGAACGGCCCGGAACTGCCCGCAATGGCGCGGCGCAACGTCACGGCGAGTTCCGCCAGCGCCTCGGATGCCGATGGCCACGCCGTCGGCGGAATCGCCAGCACGGCCTCGCCGGCGCGCTTCATGCTCGACCCGAGGTCGCCGTCGCCCGCTTTGGAATCGAGTTCGGTGAGACGCGCTTCTTCATCGATCAGCGCACGCGCGGCGGCGTCGAACGCGAGTTGCAACGGCGGGCGTTCGCCCGCATGATTCTCGCGTACTTCGTTGGTTGCGACGTCATGTGCCGAACCCGAAGCGATGCCCGCCGCGCCATCGACATTCACACGTCCCGCGCCCGGCCACGTCGCGACCTTCGTCGGCGCATCGAGCAGCGCAAGACGCGCGTCGTCGACACGCATCACCGAGACCGAACAGCCCGGCATGTTCAGCGCGGACAGCAGCGTGCCGCACCATGCGCGTTCGATCCGCAGCCCGCGTTCCCGCAAACCGTTCACCGCTGCACGCGCGACGACGGCCAGTTCCATCGGCGTCGTTGCGCCGAGTCCGTTCACCAGCAGCGCGACGCGCTCGCCGCCCGCGAGTTGCAGATCGTCCGCGATCGCGGTGAGCAGCGTGTCGGTGAGTTGATCGGCGGGCATCGGCTTCGTGCGTTGCACGCCCTTTTCGCCGTGGATGCCGAGCCCCAGTTCGATCTCGTCGTCCGCGAGACTGAAACTCGATTGCTGCGTGGCGGGCAACGTGCAGCCATCGAGCGCCACGCCCATCGTGCCGATCGCATCGGCCGCGCTGCGCGCAGCGGCCACGACTTCCGCCAGGGACTTGCCCGCCGCAGCGGCCGCGCCCGCGATCTTGTGCACGAACACGGTTCCTGCAATGCCGCGCCGCCGCCCGCGTTCAACTGTGTTGCGCAGCGAGACGTCGTCGGCGACCACGACGACTTCGACGGGAATGCCTTCGGCGCGCGCCAGCTCTGCGGCAAGCCCGAAGTTCAGGCGATCGCCCGTGTAGTTCTTGACCACGAGCAGCGCACCGTTCGGTCCCGCCGATGCGCGGATCGCCGCGAGCACCGCATCCGTCGACGGCGACGTGAACACTTCGCCGCATACGGCTGCGGCCAGCATGCCCTCGCCGACATAGCCCGCGTGCGCGGGTTCGTGTCCGCTGCCGCCCCCCGAGATGATCGCGACGTGTCGTGCGTGCGGCTCAGGCAGGGCGCGCCGCACGACGACATTCGCATCGCGCAGCAAGGCGGTGTCGGGCGCAAGCATCGCAAGACCTTCGAGCATCTCGCGCACCACACGCGACGGATCGTTCAACAGCTTCTTCATGACGATGAACCTCGACGATTTCAGGTGACGGTTGAGCGGATGGGCCGCACGCGGTCCAAAGGTGTAACTCTATCCGCAGCCTGCGGGGGGCGCATGCGCAGAGACAGGCGCCCTGTGAATCAGTCCGGCGAATCGGGCGCGCCATTCGCCTTGACGAAGTCGACGAACGCGCGCAGCGGCGCAGGCAGATGACGCCTGCCCGGATAGTAAAGAAACGGCCCCGAAAAGCGTTGCCACCACGGCTCGAGAATCGGCTCCAGTGCGCCGCTGTCGAGATGCGGCTTCAACATGCCCTCGAACAGATGGATTACGCCGACGCCTGCCAGCGCGGCGCTGACGGCAAGCTCGATGGCGGCCCCCGGCCTCACCACGAGCGGCCCGGTCGGATCGAGCCGCACGATTTCGCCGTCGCGCTCGAAGTCCCATGTCGGCATCGCGCCGCCTGCGAACTGGCCGCGCAAACACGCATGCTCAAGCAAATCGCGCGGGTGCTCGGGCCGTCCGTATGTATCGAGGTATTCGCTCGTCGCGGCTGTCGCGAAGCGTTGCACGCGCGGACCGATCGGCATCGCGATCATGTCCTGCTCCAGCCGTTCGTCATAGCGGATGCCCGCATCGCAGCCGATCGACAGCACGTCGACGAAGCCGTCTTCGACCACGACCTCCACACGGATGTCGGGATACGCCTTCAGGAATGGCGCGACGACGGACGGCAGCACGATGCGCGCAGCGCTGGACGGCACGTTGAGCTTGAGCGTGCCGCTCGGCTTCTCGCGGAACACGTTGAGGACATCGAGCGCCGCCTCCATTTCGCTGAAGAGCGGCGAAAGTTTGTCGATCAGCCGCTGGCCTGCTTCCGTCGGCGCAACGCTGCGCGTGGTCCGGTTCAGCAGCCGCAGGCCGAGCTTCGTTTCGAGGCGACGCACGGCAATGCTCAGGCTCGACGCGGAAACGCCGCTCATGCGCGCCGCGTCGCGGAAACCGCCGGCGCGTGCCACCGACACGAAGGCAGCAAGGTCGTTGAGTTCCATGGGCGATTGTTCATGATTTTCAACAGCCCGTACACTTTAGATGCCTTTATTCAACAGCGCAATCGGATCAAACTGGCGCTCATCGACTACCAGGGAGCGCGCAATGCCGAATCTCAATCTCGCCGACACTTTCACGCTGGCGGGCCGCCAGGTACGCCGCATGGGTTACGGCGCGATGCAGCTGGCCGGGCCCGGCGTCTTCGGGCCGCCGAAGGATCGCGACGCCTGCATCGCGGTTCTGCGCGAGGCCGTTGCGTCCGGCGTCAATCACATCGACACCAGCGACTTCTACGGGCCGCACATCACGAACCAGCTGATTCGCGAAGCGCTGCATCCGTATCCCGCCGACCTGACGCTCGTCACCAAGCTCGGTGCGATTCGCGGCGACGACGGCGCGTGGCTCGCAGCGCCCGAACCGGACGATCTGCGGCGCGGCGTGCACGACAACCTTCGCAATCTCGGCATCGATGTGCTCGATGTCGTGAACATCCGCATCATGGGCAGTATTCACAGCCCTGCCGAAGGCTCGATCGAGAAGCAGGTGACAGCGCTCGCCGAGATGCAGCGCGAAGGGCTCGTCAAGCACATTGGCCTGAGCAACGTGACGGCGACGCAGATCGAAGAAGCGCAACGCATCGTCGAGATTGTGTGCGTGCAGAATCACTACAACCTCGTGCATCGCGAAGACGATGCGCTCGTCGCGCAACTCGCCGCGCAAGGCATCGCGTACGTACCGTTCTTTCCGCTTGGCGGCTTCACGCCGATTCAATCGTCGGCGCTGTCCGATGTGGCAGGTGCATTGAACGCGACGCCGATGCAGGTTGCGCTTGCGTGGCTGCTGCATCGTTCGCCGAACATTCTGCTGATTCCCGGCACGTCGTCGCTGTTGCATCTGCGCGAGAACATGCAGGCCGCGCAGCTGCGTCTCAGCGATGCCGTGCTTGCACAGCTCGATGCCATTGGACGTGCAGGCGAGTAAGCCGCCTGAAACGTGCATCCCGTTCACGCGGCACGGGATGCACGGCACGCTCTTTTACTGCAGCAGCTTCAGAACCTGCTGCGGCATCGAGTTCGCTTGCGCGAGGACCGAGATGCCCGCTTGCTGAAGAACCTGGGCCTTCGACAGGTTCGCCGTTTCCGTCGCGAAGTCGGCGTCGGTGATCTGCGATTCGGCGGCGCTCATGTTCGTCGATTCCGTTTGCGTCGTCGAAATCGCGGCCTGGAACGTGTTCTGCGTGGCGCCCAGCGTTGCCTGGAAGGTGTTGACGCTTGTCAGCACGTTGTCGATGGAACTCATCGCGGCTTGCGCGCCCGAAGCCGTCGCCACGCTCAGACCGCTGATCCCGAGCGACGTCGCGTCCCACTTCTGCGAGCCGAAGTTAGCCGTGATCTGCTGACCGTTGAACGCGCCGATCTGGAAGTTGACGGAGCCGATGCCATTGAGGACCGACTGACCGTTGAAGGTCGTTTGCTGTGCGACGCGCGTGATTTCCGTCAGACGCGTCGACACCTCTGATTGCAGATTGGCGAGTGCGTTCGAGTCGAGCGAGCCGTCGCCTGCTTCCACGGCCAGCTGACGGATACGCTGCAGGTTATCGACGACCGATTGCAGCGCACCGTTCGTGGTCTGCACCATCGAAATGCCGTTGTTCGCGTTGGCGGCGCCTTGCGTCAGTGCATTGATCGAAGCCGTCTGCGAGGTCGCGATCGCGAGGCCCGCCGCATCGTCTGCAGCCGTGTTGATGCGCTTGCCCGACGACAGACGGTTGATCGCCTGCGAGAGCGCGTTTTGCGAGCCCTCCAGGTTGTTCTGCGCCGTCAACGACATGATGTTCGTATTGATGTTCAGCATTTGAGCCCCTTTCGGTTATATATCAAGGATCGACATAAGCGGCGCTTCGGCTTATTCAATGCCTGGTGCAATGCCTTGTGCAATGCCTTGTGTCGCCGCTCGAAGGGGTTTACGACGTCTCCAAATATTGCTTTAGGTTTCCATTTGCAATACGCACCTTCAAGACACGCATTGAGAACCCATGTCACACCTGTTATAAAGCATGATACTTTGTTTATATAACATTGATTTTTATAGCTATTTAACGGACCAATTCGATTTCTTCCATTTCATCATCACGGTATTACATTTGCAATACCCGAAATATTCATGTTACGAGTAATTACGTAATGTTGATTACTCGTCGAAAGCAAAAATCGATAGCGCCGTGCTTATTTCTGACGTGGTAATAACTTTGGCTGACATCTCTTTTGACGTGACATGCGCAAATCTTTCAGCGCAGAAAACCTTCAGACCGTCGCGCAGGACTCACGACGAGCAGCGCGATTGTCATCGCGCAAAAGGCAGCGCCCGCATAAAACGTCGCCGCTGCGCCGACCGTGTCCCACAGCGCGCCGGCGATCACGCTCGACACCAGCGTCACCAGTCCGCTCAACAGATTAAAGATGCCGAATGCCGTGCCGCGCAAATGCGCGGGCGCGCTATGCGACACCATCGTCGCGAGCAGACCTTGCGTCATGCCCATATGCAGACCCCACAACGCGACGCCCACGAGCAGAACGCTCCAGTGAACAGCATGTGCGAGCACGACGTCGGAGACGCCGAGAATCACGAGACCCGCGATCAGCAGCCTGATATGCCTCATCGAATCGGCGAGCTTGCCGAGCGGATACGCCGATAGCGCATACACGACGTTCATCGCGACCATCACGAGCGGCACCAGCGCCACGGGCACGCCGCTGCCCATCGCGCGCAGCACGAGAAACGCTTCGCTGAAACGCGCGAGCGCGAACACGGCGCCGACCGCGACGACCCACCAGAAGGCCGCACCGAGTTGACGGATGTTCTCGCGCCGGATCGGATTGATACGCTTTGCGCCCGGCTGCCGCGCAGGCTCGTCGATGCCGACGGTCAACAGCGCGACGGCCAGCACACCGGGAATGACGGCGAGCCAGAACGCGAGCCGGAAGTTGTCCGACCAGACCAGCATGATCGCGACTGCGAGCAACGGGCCGAGAAAAGCGCCGACGGTATCGAGCGCCTGCCGCAATCCGAACGCGGCGCCGCGCAGATGCGGCGGCGTGACATCGGCGACGAGCGCATCGCGCGGCGCACCGCGAATACCTTTGCCGACCCGGTCCATCACGCGAGCCGTCACGACAAGGCCGATCGTCGGCGCGAGCGCAAATAGCGGCTTGCTCAGCGCGCCAAGTCCATAGCCCGCGACGGCGACCCATTTGCGATTGCCGAGGTAATCGCTGAGTGCGCCCGAAAAGATCTTGACGACAGGCGCCGTCGCCTCGGCAATGCCCTCGATCAGACCGATCGTCGCCGCGCTCGCGCCGAGGCTCGCCATCATGAACATCGGCAGCAGGCTGTGAATGATCTCCGACGAGATGTCCATCAACAGGCTCACGCAACCCAAAACCCAGACGCTGCCGGGTATCTGTCGAAGCGTGCTGACGCGGGAGT
Organism: Paraburkholderia azotifigens; assembly: GCF_007995085.1. Taxonomy (GTDB): domain Bacteria; phylum Pseudomonadota; class Gammaproteobacteria; order Burkholderiales; family Burkholderiaceae; genus Paraburkholderia; species Paraburkholderia azotifigens. Next base: position 326,361 of record NZ_VOQS01000005.1, on the reverse strand, counting down.
CGCTTTGCATCCGTTCGCTCCTGCAAACAAGAGACGATCAAGCCCAATGAGCCCAGCCCACGAGGCCATTGAAAAACGCGTGCGCCGATGCCGTTGCGACAACGGTATCCGTATGGAAGCATGGCGCAAGCAAACTGTCGTGTCACGAGCGTTGGCCGGCGTCGAACACTTTCGCGTTCGCCTGCATCGCCAAGGCGCCCTCCAGCTCCGTGCGACAAGGCATTCTCGCGATGGCATAGTCGATGCAAGTGTGTGCGCCTACACCAGGCATCAGGAGCACGCCATGTTCGCATACTTCTTTCTCGCGCTGCGCGATCTGTTGGACTGCGCCGAACACAGCCGCCGCGACGCTTATCTCGCCGAGGCCGTCGATATGGTCGAACTCGAGCGCCGCATGCGGCTGCTCGACGCCAACGACTAGCCCCTCATAGCAAACCGACCAGATTGCCGAGCGCCGCGGACGCATCCCCTTCGCGCCAGCCCAACGCGAGACGCGCCCGCATCTTCGCGCCCTGCACATCGACGTAACGCACGCCCTTCACCTGCACCTGCGCAATCGCGGCGGGCACGATGTATACGCCCAGGCCCGCCGCCACCACATTGATCACCGACGACACCTGCGGGGCAGGCTGCGCGAGTCGCGGACTGAAGCCCGCTTCGCCGCGTTGCGCACGATCTTGTCGTGCGCAACGCAGAAGATCCGCTTGGTGTATGTGCGAGTTCCCGATCTGAACCTCATCGAGATCTCGGAACTGCTGGGCTGATTTTTCTGACTGAACGGCAACGTGCTGTGCTTTAAGCACCGTTTAATCCGCTCTGCCTAGATTGCCAACATGAAGTCGACCGTTCACAAGCCTGCGCGAATGAACGGCTTTCACCTTCACGATGGAGATCGTCATGAACAGATTCAGCAGAGCAGGTCTCGTTGCCGCCGCACTCGTGCTTACGCAATCGGCAGTCAATGTTGCGTTCGCCGCGACCGCGGATTTGCCGCCGCTTCATCAGCAAGGCGTGGTGACGTATCTGTCGGGCGGCGTCGGCAGCGATCAATCGGCCGCGCTCAAGGACGTCATGCACGAGTATCCGCTCGTGCTCGAGTTCGCGGGCAAATCGAATCAGGGCAATGAGTACCTCGCGGACGTTCCCGTCCACATCACCGACATGCACGGCACCACGCTATTGAATGCGACCGCGCACGGTCCGTTCATGCTCGCGTCGCTGCCGAATGGACGCTACAAGGTCAGTGCGAGCTATGAAGGCAAGACGCAACAGCACGTGGTCGACGTCACGTCGTCGGGACATGCGCGAACGATGTTCCTGTGGCCGATGCAACCGGATGGAAGCACGTAATCTGCGTCCATGCCGACGACGCTGATCAGGCACGAAGCCGCGACGCGGCGCTCACGTCATAGCCCGCTTTTAAGCTTCATTTAAGTGTTACCGGCTAACGTGTGCGCTCCGTCGCCTTTCACTGCACGGCAGCAGCCTCGCCGCATTTTCTACATGCCGTTCGATACGCTCCCCAGGTTTGCCGTCATTTTTACCGCGCTCTGCTTGCAACTCGAGTAGCGGCAGTACCTCGCTTCACTTCCTCATCTGGACGCCACGCGTCTGTCAGTCCGCGCACGAAGTCCCCGTTTCGTGCAACCGCCATCGCAGTACCCGTCGTTTCGCTTTTCGATCATGCCCCTTCCCGCATTCGTCGTGCCGTCGGCGCGCAGTGGCAAAGTCATTCTCGTGTGCGCACTCAGTTCGGTTTGTGCAGCGCTGATCTTCTCGCCGCATCACGCACGGCATTCGGCCGATCAGGATGACGCCGCCACCGCGCCATCCGCGTCGCTGAACCGCGAGGCCGCCGACACCGCGCGCGCCGCGCAACCCGCTTCATCGCCACCCGTGCCCGAAACTGCGCCGCAACCCGTCGTCAAATCGGCGACCATCAAAAGCAGCTTCGCGGAAGCGGCGCAGCGGCTCGGACTCGACAGCCGCACGGCTGCGTTGCTCGCGCACGCGTTCTCCGGCGAGATCGATTTCCGCCGCGACCTCAAGCCGGGCAACACGATCAGCCTTGTCGTCGATCCGCCCGAAGCAGGCAACGCATCGCCGCAGAAGCCGCTCGCGGTGCGCATCGCAACGGGATCGACGTCGCACGATCTGTTTCTGTACCGCAACCTCGACGGCAAGCCGTTCTATTACACGAAGGACGGGGCGAGCACGACGCCCGCATTCACGCGCTATCCGCTCGCGTATGAGCGCGTGTCGTCGGAATTTGCCCTGCGCCGCCTCGATCCCGTCACGCATCGCTGGCAAAGCCACGACGGCGTCGATCTCGCCGCGCCGGCGGGCACGCCCGTTCATGCGACGGCGCGCGGCACGGTCGCATTCATCGGCACGCAGACGGGTTACGGCAAAGTGATCGTGCTGCGCAATCCGCCGCCCTATCAGACCGTGTTCGCGCATCTGTCGCGCTTCGCGAAGGGACTGCATCGCGGCGCACAGGTAAAGCGAGGCCAGGTGATCGGCTATGTCGGATCGACAGGTTGGGCGACGGGCCCGCATTTGCACTACGAAGTGCATGTCGATTCAGTGCCCGAAGATCCGCTGACCGTCGCGCTGCCCGGAAAGAATCCGCTCGATGCCGGCGAGCGCGCGCAATTCGCCAAGGAAGCCGACCGTCTCGCCGCCCTGCTTTGATCATCGGGTTCATCCATATGGAGCACACCGTGACATATCCGCATCACCCTGAATCAACGTGCTGAAACTCCATCTCTTCCTCACGTTCCTCCTGATCGCGAGCCTCGTGCCCGCGATCGCACATGCCAAACGCCTCTTCAGACCCGCCGTGCAGGCGCACGCCGCGATCGTCGTCGATATGACGACGGGCCGCACGCTCTATTCGAAACACGCCGACGAACGCCGTCCCATCGCGTCATTGACGAAGCTGCTGACGGCGATGGTCGTGCTCGATTCCAGGCGCTCGCTCATCAAGCCGCTGCGCGTCACGGATGACGATGTCGACCGGCTGAAGTGGTCGCGCTCGCGGCTGCCTGTCCGCTCGCTGCTTCTGCGCAGCACGTTGCTGCATATCGCGCTGATGTCGTCCGAAAACCGCGCCGCGTTCGCTTTGAGCCGCGATTATCCGGGCGGACGTCCGGGCTTCGTGCGCGCGATGAACCGCACGGCGAAGCGATTGCATATGTCGCGCAGCCACTTCGTCGATCCCACGGGACTGTCGCCGCATAACGTGTCGACCGCACGCGATCTCACGCGGCTCGTGCGCGCGGCCTATCGTTACCCTGTGATTCGCCGCTATTCGACGGCGCACGAAAAGCTCGTGCTGGGCGGCGACGGCCCGTTGATGTACCGGAACACGGACCCGCTCGTGCATCGTGCGTCGTGGCATGTCGGCCTGCAGAAAACCGGCTTCACCAACGAAGCGGGCCATTGCCTGATCATCGTGACGAGCGTGCGCGGCCATCCCGTGCTGATCGTGCTGCTCGGCGATCCCGATGCGCAGGCGCACTTCCAGGACGCCGTCGATCTGCGCCGCTGGCTCGTCGCCTCGCACCCCTGACGCACGCGTCCTCGCGCGTCCCGAATGCACGCGCCGCTGTACACTTCCGGGCAACGTCGCCCCGCCGACGATCTCTGAGTGAAGAGCATCATGGACCGGATAGATGCAATGAAGGTGTTCGTCGCGACGCTGGACGAAGGCAGCCTGGCCGGCGCGAGCCGCCGGCTCGGCCGTTCGCCAGCCGCGGTGAGCCGCGCCATTGCGTTTCTCGAGGCGCACGTCGGCTCGCCGCTCCTGCATCGCACCACGCGCACCATCAAACTCAGCGAGGCCGGCGAACGTTATGCGGCCGCCTGCCGGCGCATCCTGACCGATCTGGAGGAAGCCGACCTGCTCGTCGCAGGCGAACGTTCCGCGCCGCGCGGCCTGCTGAACATCACGGCGCCCGTCGCCGCCGGACAGGATCTGCTGCGCGCCATCCTCGACGACTTCATCGACGCGTATCCCGCCGTCTCCGTGCGCCTGCATATGCTCGACCGGCCCGTAAGTCTCATCGACGAAGGCATCGACGTCGCGCTGCGCATCGCGCATCTGCCCGATTCGACGCTCGTGGCCATTCCCGTCGGCGAAGTGCGGCGCGTCGTGGCCGCCTCGCCGCGCTATCTGTCGAAGCACCCGCGCATTCGCGAGCCCGCGGACCTCGCCGAACATCAGATCATTTCGATGACGCACTTCGGCCTCGATTCATGGAGCTTTCCGCCGACGGAAGGCTCGACCGTGCCCCAAGTCGTCCACTTCTCGCCGCGCCTGATCGTCAACAGCATCGACGCCGCCGTCGCGTCCGCCGTCGAAGGGCGCGGCGTCACGCGCATGTTCTCCTATCACGTCGCGCAGCAGGTGAAGGGCGGACAGCTGCGGATCGTCCTGCGCGACAGCGAGCACGCGCCCTTGCCCGTTCATCTCCTGACGCCGCACGGCCGGCTGTCGGTGCCGAAAGTGCGCGCCTTCGTCGATTTCGCCACGCCGCGCCTGCGCCGGCAATTCAAGCAGTTGCAGCGTGCGACGAACGGCGATTAAACCGCAACGCGGAAGAATGTCTGCCGTAACGCGTGGATTCTCTCTGTAACCGACTCAATCTAGACTTGCTCCATCGACATCGGGTCTGAATGGCCCATACCGTACAAGGAGCAATTCATGGGTGCCGAACAGAAAGTCGCGATCGTCACGGGCGCGTCGCAGGGCATCGGCGCGGGGCTGGTGAAGGCCTACCGCGACCGCAATTTCCGAGTGGTCGCGACCTCCCGCACGATTCGCGCGAGCGACGATCCGGATATCGCCACCGTGCAGGGCAATATCGCCGATGCCGAAACCGCACGGCGCGTGATCGCGCTCGCGCTCGAACGTTTCGGCCGGATCGACACGCTGGTCAACAACGCCGGCATCTTCATCGCCAAGCCGTTCGACGCCTACACGCCCGAAGACTACGACGCCGTCATGTCGACCAACGTGAACGGCTTCTTCCACATCACGCAGCGTGCGCTCACCGAAATGAGCCGTAAGCGCAGCGGACATGTCGTGAACATCACGGCGAGCCTCGTCGACCGGCCGCGCGCCGGGCTGCCCGCCGCAATGGCCGCACTGACCAAGGGCGGCCTGAATGCCGTGACGAAATCGCTTGCCATCGAATACGCGCCGCTCGGCATTCGCGTCAACGCCGTCGCGCCGGGCGTCATCAAAACGCCGCTGCATCCGCAAGAGCGTCACGAAGCGCTAGCTCGTTTTCATCCGCTGGGACATCTCGGCGAAGTCGCGGATATCGCGGAAGCCGTGCTGTATCTGGAATCGGCGGGCTTCGTGACAGGCGAGATCCTGCACGTGGACGGCGGCAGCAACGTCGGCTCCTGATCGCCATTCGAGCTCATAGCGATCCAGCGCGGAGCACGCATTTTTCAACGCATCACTTCTTTAACCGGGATAACGCAGCAAGCGCAAGCGAAGGAAGCACGGAGTCAACCATGCAGCACACGGCTTTAGACGTATCGGCAGCGCCTGTCTTCAACATCACACGCGGCACGATAGCGGGTGCGAGCGCGAGTCTCGTCGGAATCGGCCTCGCGCGCTTCGCGTACACGCCGCTTCTTCCCGCCATCATCGACGCGCACTGGTTCGCGGCCTCAACGGCGGCCTATCTCGGCGCGGCGAATCTGGGCGGCTATCTTGCGGGTGCGCTGCTGGGCGGCTATCTCGCGAAGCGCGCCAACGCAGCAACGGTACTGCGCACGATGATGCTGCTCGCGACAATCGCATTCGCCGCTTGCGCGTTCCCGCTGTCGTTCATGTGGTTCTTCGTGTGGCGCTTCGCGTCCGGTCTGGCAGGCGGCACGTTGATGGTGCTGGCCGCGCCGACCGTGCTCGGCCATGTGCCGCCGTCGCGCCGCGGCCTCGTGAGCGGCGCGATTTTCGCGGGTATCGGCCTTGGCATCGTCGCGTCGGGCACGCTCGTGCCGCTGCTGCTGCGCGAAGGCGTGACGCAGACTTGGCTCGGACTCGGCGCGATCGCGCTGCTACTGACGTTCGCCGCATGGAACGGCTGGCCGAAGCAGGACGCGCATGTGTCGCACAAACAGCACGCGACGCATGCGCCGCGAAGCGGCTTCACACTGCGCGCGCTGTATGCGGAGTACGCGCTCAATGCGATCGGTCTCGTACCGCACATGCTGTTTCTCGTCGATTTCGTGTCGCGCGGGCTTGGCAAGGGACTCGATGCGGGCGCGCAATACTGGGTGCTGTTCGGCCTCGGCGCGATTGCAGGTCCGCTGGTAAGCGGACATCTCGCTGATCGCGCCGGCTTTGGACCTGCGTTGCGCGCGGCATTCGTGATCCAGATCGCCGCCGTCGCGTTGCCGCTGATCAGCACGGACCCTGTGTCGCTGATCGCTTCGAGCGTGCTCATGGGCGCCGCCGTACCGGGCATCGTGGCGCTCGCACTCGGTCGCGTCAACGAACTGCTGGCACATCACCCGGCCGCGCAAAAAGGCGCGTGGAGCACGGCCACCACCGCGTTCGCCGTGTTGCAGGCAGGCGGCGCATACGGCATGTCGTTCCTCTTCACGCACAACGGCGGCGATTACGGGATGTTGTTCACGATCGGCGCGGCGGCGCTGGCACTCGCGCTGACCGTTGACCTGTTCGCCGCGCTGCGCGGCAATCGCGAGAACGTCTGACAGCAACGCATCACTGAAGGATAGATAGCATGAACCAGCCCACGACTTCCGTTTCGCTGCGCAACGCACGGGATGTCCCGATCATCAGTTATACCGAGCGCAATCAGCATTACTGGATGCGCAATCTGTTCGTCTGCGTGTTCGGCTCTTTCACGACGCTCGTCAGCCTCAGCATGCTGCTGCCGTTTCTGCCGCTCTATGTGAAGCAGCTCGGCGTGACATCGCAGGCCGATGTGATCCAGTGGTCGGGTGTCGCGTTCGGCGCGACGTTCCTCGGCACGGCCGTCACGGCGCCGCTGTGGGGCCGCCTCGCCGACCGTTACGGGCGCAAGCCGATGCTGATTCGCGCCGCTGTCGGCATGGCCGTGGTGATGTCGCTGATCGGCGTCGCGCATAACGTCTATGAACTCGTTGGGCTGCGCCTGGTGGCCGGCCTCGTCGGTGGCTATGCATCGGCGTCGACCGTCATGGTCGGTACGCAGGCGCCGCGTGAACGCGCCGGATGGGCGCTGGGCCTGCTGTCGACGGGCGCGCTCGCGGGCAACCTGATCGGTCCGCTGATCGGCGGCCTGCTGCCCGGCTGGATCGGCATACGCGGCACGTTCTTCGCGGGCGGCGCGGTGATCGCCGTCGCCGCGCTGCTGACGATCTTCGTCGTCAAGGAAGATTTCGAGCCCGCCACCGACACGAAGCGCAAAGCCGTCAGCGCCGCTGCCGCTGAAGATGCGCCGCGTACCCGCTACGCCGTGATCGGCGCATTGCTCGCGACGGCGATGATGGTGCTGCTCGCCAATATGTCGATTGAGCCGGTGATCACGGTCTATGTCGGCAGCCTGGGCGTCGCGCCCGATCACCTGGCGCGCATCGCCGGCGTCGTGATGGCGTGCTCCGCTTTCGGCAGCATGTTCACGGCGGCGCGGCTCGGTGCGCTCGCGGACCGGATCGGCGGCTGGACCGTGATCATCGGCTGTCTCGTCGTGACGGGTCTCGTGATGATTCCGCAAGCGTTCGTCGAGCAATGGTGGCAGCTCGCCGCATTGCGCGCGTTGATGGGCATGTCGCTCGCCGGTCTGTTGCCCGCGATCGCGAAGCTCGCGCGGCATGCCGTCGACGAAAGCCGGACGGGACAGATGCTCGGCTATCTGCAATCGGCACAGTTCAGCGGCCAGGTGCTCGGCCCTGTGATCGGCGGACAGATTGCCGTGCATCTCGGCATGCACTCCGTGTTCTTCGCGACGGGCTCGTTGCTGGTTGTCTGCGCGGGCTTCGCGCAATGGGCACGCGGGCGGTGATGCGGGCTCTCGCCTCCTGATCGACGCGTGCTTCCGCGATCCTGTGCGCGTTTGTGCGTATACTGCACAGCAGATCGCAGTCACTCAGGAGCGAGAGTCATGTTCATTGCAATGAACCGGTTCAAGGTGGCGCTGGGTTCGGAAGGCGCATTCGAAGAAGTATGGACGACGCGGGACACGCATCTGAAAGACGTGCCCGGCTTCGTCGAGTTTCATCTGCTGAAGGGCCCGCAGCGTGAAGATCACGTGCTGTATTCGAGTCATACGGTGTGGGCGAATCGCGCGGCGTTCGAAGCGTGGACGCAGTCGGAAGCATTCCGCGCCGCGCACCGGAATGCGGGCACCGAGTCACGCGCGCTCTATCTCGGGCATCCGGAATTCGAAGGATTCGAGGTGCTTCAGACCGTGAAGTGATCGGCGAGGCGCGTCATGCACGCCAATCGCGCAGTGCCCGCACTTCCAGGCGCGCCTCTCTTCCGTGCGCAAGGCGATACCTATGCGTTTGGCAATGAGGTCATTGCGCTGCACTGGACGATAGCCGACCGTTGTCCAGGCGGCGTTTCCGTGGCGGATCTCGCGCATGGACGCACGTTGCAGATAAGCGCGCCGTTTATTCTCACACTCGCGGATGGGCACACGTTTGGCGCAGAGCAGTTTCGGCTCGTTGCGCCTCTTCGCGAAGAAGCACTGCCCGCACATCCCGATGCGCTGCGGCAAGCCGAACGTCACGCAGGCCTGCGCGTGACTGCGACGCTCGGTGACGACGAGCAGCGCTTTCGTGTTGAATGGAGCGTCGAGCAACGCGAGGGCGCGCGTTATCTCCGCCAGCATCTGTCCGTCCTTGCACTCGCGCAGGACGAACACATTACCTCAGTTGCACTGCTGCAAACTCAAGCGCCCGCCGCGCGAAAAGCGGGCGACCTCGCCGCCGTTCCCGTTATCGACGGCAACGTCTATCTGGGCTTCGAACTCCCGATGGCGAAAAGCGAGGTCCGCGACGGCATCGCCTGCTTCACACTTTCGCGTGCACTGCCGCTCGAAAAAGGAAAAACGCTCTCCTATTCCGCTGTCACAGGCGTGTTTCGCGACGGCCAGCTGCGCCGCGATTTCGCCGCCTACGTCGAGCGTGAACGCGCACGGCCTTATCGTCCGTTCCTACACTACAACTCCTGGTACGACATCGGTTTCCTGACAACCTACACGCAGGAGCAGGCCATCGAGCGCATCCACGCGCTGGGCCGCGAACTGCACGACAAGCGCGGCGTGCAACTCGATTCCTTCCTGTTCGACGATGGATGGGACGATTACAGCGGCAGCTGGACCTTTAGCGACGCGTTTCCCGATGGCTTCGTTCCTTTGAAAGAAGCCACCGCACGCTATGGCGCAGCACCCGGCGCGTGGCTGTCGCCGTGGGGCGGCTACGGGCCACCGCGAACGGAGCGCGTGACACGTGGCCGCGCCGCCGGATACGAAACAGCCGGCGACGGATTCGCGCTATCGGGCCCGGCGTACTATCGCCGCTTTCACGAAGTCGCGATGGATCTGCTTACGAAACACGGCGTCAATCATTTCAAGCTGGATGGCACAGGCAATGCGGATACCGTTATTGCAGGCAGCCGCTTCAACAGCGATTGGGATGCCGCGGTGGAACTGATCGAAGACATGCGCCGCGCGAGGCGCGATGTATTCGTCAATCTGTCGACGGGCACGCACGCTTCGCCCTTCTGGCTGCGCTACGTCGATTCGATCTGGCGCGACGGCGCGGATTACGGCTTCGCCGGCGCGGGCAGCGAGCGCGAACGCTGGATCACGTATCGCGATGCGCAGACGTATCGCAACGTCGTGTGCCGCAGCCCGCTGTTTCCGCTCAATTCGCTGATGCTTCACGGCATCATCTATGCGCAGGCCAATACGCAGCTCAATACCGATCCAGCGCAGGCGTTCCCGCACGAAGTGCATTCGTACTTCGGCAGCGGAACGCAATTGCAGGAACTGTACGTCACGCCGTCGCTGCTGAATGAGCGCGACTGGGACGTGCTCGCGCAAACTGCCCGCTGGGCTCGCGACAATGCCAATGTGCTGCGCGATTGTCACTGGATTGGCGGCGCACCCGATCGGTGCGAGGTTTACGGTTGGGCGGCATGGACACCGTTGAAAGCGATCGTGACGCTGCGCAATCCGGACGTTCGGGCGAATGATTTCGTGCTCGATCTGCGGACGCATCTTGAACTGCCGGATGGTTTCTCAGGTCGGTTCAGCGTGCAGTTTCCGTTTATCGACTCCGCTGCGAACATCCCGGCATGCTTCGACGCGGATCGCCCGCAACAGATACGCCTCGATCCATTTCAGGTGCTGACGCTTGAATTGATTGCACCGCGCTACGATAAGGTCGACGCGAGGCTGACCGGCTTCGCTTCCGTCTGATGCAAATCGAAGATCAAGACGGTGTTGTCGCCCTCCTTTAGCCACGGTCCCGGGCAATAGAGGCGCATTTGCGGGCCGATATTCCAGTAGCGCCCGAGATTGCGGCCATTGACCCACACGACGCCTTTGATCCATTCGGTCATGTCGAGATAGACGTCACCGACGGCATCGATCGAAAGTGTCGCGACGAAGAAGATGCCGGGCTTGTTCGGGTTGGAACAAACCGGACGCAAGTTCTCGATAAATGCGGAATCCATGGGCAAAAGCACAACTTCCCAGTTCTTTAGCCGTTCGCTCGCACCCGATACATTCTTATAGACAACGGGATCGATGAGTCCTTTACGATCGATCATCGCATGCCCGTAATTCACACGGCCCATGCCTTCGACAAGTATCTCCAGCATCGCGCCCGCTTGCCGTGTAGACGAGGCGCCGGGCAGCGCAAGCCTTTCGCGCTGCACAACCCTCAGCGGCAACGCCAGATGCCTGGGCACATTCGCTCGCGAAACCGCACCCGCATACTGATCGGCGATGCAAACGGTCGCGTAATCATGAACGTCTCCGATATCGAGCGCACCGCCCGCATAGCGCTCCAGCTTCTTCCGATACAGCACAAAGCCAAATGCCTGGCCATACATCTCGAATGGCTGTGGATGCACCGTATCCGCGAGCGGCAGTGCAGCGGGAAGATTGTCCCAGAGGGACGCATAGCGTCGCGGCATCAAACGGCGAACACTGTCTCCATCCATCACGGAAATTGTCGCGACAGGCGCGGGCACATCCGGCAACGGAGTCGACAGATAGCGCGCCATGATGCTGCGATATTTCATATAACTCGCGGTCGCCACGCCTTGCTCGCTGATGGGTGCGGCATAGTCGTAGCTCGTGATATCGGGCTGATATTCGCCCGTGTCCGCATCCACATTCGCGCCGGCGTAAAAACCGAAACTCGTGCCGCCATGAATCACATACAGATTGAACGACAGCTCCTTGCGCATGAATTCATCGAGCGTACCGGAAAGATCGACGGATGTGCCTTGAAATGCACGGTCGCCCCAATGCGTGAGCCAACCCGGATAGACCTCGCCCGCCATTGCAGGCACAAAAGGAAACGCGTTGCGCACGGCTTCGATCTGCGCCGCGTTGCCGTTGCTCAATGCAATCGCGCCGCCCATGACAGTCGACCGGTTTTGTCGTAGCTGGACGAGACCGTCTTCCGTATAGAACGGCCCATGAATGCCGCCGCGAATCCACAACTGCCTGATTTCCTCCAGATACACGGAATTGCTGTCGAACGATCCGAACTCGTTTTCGATCTGGATCATCAGGATCGGACCGCCGTTCTCTGCCATCAACGGCCTCACTCGAGGAACGAACTCGTCGATATAGCGCTCGACGGCGCGCATGTATCGCGGGTCGCTCGCGAAATCGGTGCGTAGCCGGATATCCGCGTGCTTCAGCAAATACGACGGGATACCGCCCAGATCCCATTCTGCGCAAACATAGGGGCCCGGCCTGAATAGCACCCACATGTTCTCGGCCTGGCAAAGCCGTATGAACGCCTCAATGTCGCGATTGTCCGTTTGAAAGTCGAAAACGCCCTCGCTCGTCTCGTGATAATTCCACATCACGTATAGCGCGATCGTGTTCATCCCCATCGCTTTCGTCATCTGAATACGGTGCCGCCAGTATTCGACGGGAATACGCGCAGGATGCAATTCTCCGCTGCGGATCTGGAACGGCTTGCCGTCGAGCAGAAAGGCGTCGCCATTCGGAGCGAAGCTAAAGACGTGTGGACCATCTGGTCCGATGGTACTCGTCACGTTGCCACCTTCTTCTCATGCATGAAACGCAACGCGAAGCGCGCGAGCGCCGGCATGGTTTGCGGCCTTAGCAGGCGCACGTCGTATCCGGAGAATCGCATGTCGTTCTCCTGCAAGCACAGCAACATCAGATCGCGCACGTCGATGTCCGCATTGGATACCGCTCGCGCACCGTTCACGGTGAAGTTGTTGTCCTGCTTCTGCTCGTTACCGTCGGCATCCATCGAACGCGCGAGGCCGATGCGTTCCCAGCCCAGAAACGCCCACACGGCAGCGACCTCGAGTTCGAATGCAATGCGCCGCCACCACGACAGCTGCGCGCGATGCCACGCCAGCCAGTTCGCGAACAGAAGGATATGACGGCACTCTTCCTGCATCACCGGCTCGAACGTATCGATCAGTTCGGGGGGAAACAGTCCCGAGCGGTGCGCGATTTCGAACAGCCCAAACGCAAAGAAGCTGTCGATGCATTCGCTAAAGCCCGTCACGAGGTAAGCCCACTCGACGTCTCGAGGAAGCACGTAAGGCGCTTCGCTCGCGAGCGCAATGCCATACGCAGCGACCATCCGCGACAACACGTCCTTGTGGCGATTCTCTTCCCACGCATTCAGCGCGAGAGCATTGCGCATATGCGGTTCGGCAATGGTGGCGGCGTAAGCGGCCATGCGCAGTCGCGCCTTGCCTTCCGTCTGCACGGCAATGTCCCAGATAGGCAGCGACACGATCCGCTCGCGTGCTTGCGGGTCCAGCGTTGGCCAGTCGAGCACGGCCGGCCGATAGGGATTGAAGGTCTCGCAAAACATCCGGCACGTTTCGCGCACATGGATCTCGGAGCCCGGCGTGAACGGGCCTTCGGCGTCGCTGATCCAATGCCGCGTGTTGACCTCGGCGGCTTCGATCGCTGCGCGGCCGGGGCTGAGTGGCGCCAGCAGCGGCGCGGCAAAGTCCGGAATCAGCCGTTCGACGTCGAATGATTCAAGCGTCTGATCACTCATCGCGGAGTCCACCCGATAGCACGACGCAAGCAGCATACTGCACGCCCCCTCCATCCGCAGCGCAGCGGACGCACGTTCACGCACGCATCACGATGCTGTCAAACGGCGGAAGCCGGTTATGTATCCCGATCCCGCCCAGGCAATAACGCAAACTGATTCACCGCAATTACGCTTTATGCAGGACGCGTAATATTGCCCGGTGATTCCGCGCTATTACATTGCCTTTCGTGCAGGGAAAAAATTTCTGATCGCCATTATGCTATAACCGGAATGTGAGCCAAATTAGCGATCACTCCGATCTCAAATACGATATGGCATATTACTATGTCGAACCCGAAGTAGCCGGTGGCCTTGGAAAGCACACAGTTCTGGACTCGAGCGTCCATCCGCCCGCTATTACCAGACTCCATTACAGAATTATCAATTGGCTAGGCGATGCGCTGCTCGAGAGTTTTCCTGCTCTCATCATTACGCGGGACGCGGCTAGCGCATTGAATGAAGCCAAGGCGAGCGGCTATGAATGCCGGGATCTGGAATTGACGGTGAGCGATTCGTTTAGAGAAATCTATCCGGAGCGCACATTGCCGGAGTTTCTCTGGTTATCCGTGACTGGCGTGGCGGGACGCAACGATCTCGGCATTGCCGACGATTCGCGGCTCGTGATCTCCGAGCGCGTACTCATTGTGCTGAAGACATTCGGCCTGAATCACGCTCTCGTCGAAAGCTACTGAAGCACCCTGTTCGTTCACTAAAGATCTGTCAAAGGTCCGTCAAAGGCCCGCTAAAAAGCCAGAAGCCCGTCTCATCGGCGGGCCTCCGGTTGCCTTTTCTGGAAGAAATACAGTCGGGTTTTCGTTAGAAGCGATACCCGACGGATACGAACGAAACGATAGGATCAACGCGAATCTTCGACGTGCTCGTCACCGTGCCGGCCGCCGCCGAATGCGTCGTTAGCGTCGCGCGCGCCGAGAGCCACATGTACGACAGCGAAACGCCCGCCGACCAGTGCTTGTCGAAGTTGTACGTGAAGCCTGCATTGATGACGGGCGCGAACGAACTGCTCAGTTTCGCGGTCGTCTGACCTTCGAGCGCGGTGCCGTATGTCGACGAGTAGAGGAATGCGCCGCTCGACATCGCCGAACTCAGGCTTACGCCGCTATACCAGACGTATGCCGCGCCCGCCCCGAGATAGGGGCGGAAATGGCTTTGCGCCTCGTTGAAATAGTATTTCAGCAACAGCGTCGGGCTCCATTCATAGGCCTTGCCCAACTCGCCGAGCCCGGCGAGCGTGCCCGTTCCCGACAGCGTGAACTTCGGCGGCACGCCGAACACGCCTTCGACAGCAATGTGATCGGTGACGAAGTACGTCGCCGTCAAGCCGACGGTATCGGAGCCGTCGATATCCGCGCCCGAGCCGCTCGCGGTCGTCGTCTTGCCGAGCGCGTTGATGCTGAACGGCTGGCTCGACACCTGCGGCGCCAGATGAAACCAGCCCACGTTCGCAACGAAACTGCCCGCGCTCTGTGCGTGCGCGGCCGTGCCTGTCAACAGCGCGGCCGCAATGGCAATGGCCCGGTATGGCCTCATCGTCTCCTCCAATGTTGTGTTGGTCTGGAGGCGATTCTATGCGCACGACCGTTCGAATCGATACTGCGAGTCTGGTGAGTCAGCTCTGGAATTTGGTAAGGATTTACCGCGCCGCATGGCCCGCCGGATGATCGCTTCAGCCCGCCAGTTCGCGATGCAGCGCCTGATATTCCTGCGACAGCTTGTGCTTCGGATCGAGATGAATCACGGGCTTGGCGTGCTGATGCGATTCGCGGATCTTCACCGACGACGACAGCCTCGAACCGAGCACAGGCAGCCCTTCGCTCACCAGTTCGTCGACGAGTTGCTGCGGCAGGGCCGCGCGCGGCTGGAACTGGTTGATCACGATCCCTTCGACGTGCAGCGTGTCGTTGTGGTCCTGCTGAATCTCTTTCACGTTGTCGAGCAGCGTGTAGAGCGCGCGGCGTGAGAAGTCGTCGCAGTCGAATGGAATCAGACAGCGCTCGACGGCGATCAGCGCGGAGCGCGTGTAGAAATTCAACGCGGGCGGCGTATCGATGTAGATAGCGTCGTACATGTCCAGCTCGTTGAGTGCGTCGCGCAGCTTGTAGATCTTGTAGCGCGATTCGAGCTTGCCGTGCAGCGTATCGAGATCCGCATGCGCGGGCATGATGTCGAGATTTTCGAACGGCGTCGGATGAATGAACGAGGTGACGTCGATCGGCTTGAAGCTGAACGTCAGCGCCGTTTCGAAGAAGCTCGCCACGGTGGGATGCACCTCGCTGGCCCGTGAACCGAGCAGATACTGGCTGGAATTGCCTTGCGCATCCAGATCGATGACGAGCGTACGCAAGCCCTCGCTGGCGCTGATGGCCGCGAGATTGCACACGATCGTCGATTTGCCGACACCACCTTTCTGATTGAATACGACACGCCGCATGTGTCCCCTCTTTGCTATCGATCTGCTCTGGAAACCAGCAGCATACATCAGCCATATTACCGGCCGAAGCACGCCGGGGCAGCGCATGGCGCAATGGGCCTTCATACGGCGCGATTTCATCGGCTAGAATCGTCTCACGTGCATCCGGTCGCACGGCGCCCATGCAATCCGGGCGGGCATTCACGATGCTCCGTGTGTGCGGTTCGTGCACGACTCTTGTGGAGGTCACGATGAAAGCAGACGAAAAGGCTGACGTGCGCGCCTTCGTGCAGACAGCCGAGCAGGCGGGTGACTATGTGTGGGTGATCGCACTGGTCGATTTCGGTGCACGCGAAGTGAAACGCACGATCGTTTCCGACGAAACCTACAAAAACCGCGCGGCCGCGAAAGACGCTGGCGAAGCTCGCCTGAAAGCGCTCGAAGAAGACCGTCACGCGCACGCCTAGTCTCGCATTGCCAGTTCCGCCCGCCACGGCGGGCAAAGACAAGTCCCGACGACCTGCTCGAAGCCGGCAACGGCTTCGACGGTTCGTCGAATCGCGGATTTCATCCGGTTCACGACGACTGATGGGCATCGGGCATGTCGCTGATTACGTTCTGCATTCGCTTCGCGCTCGCGGCTTATGTGGTCGCGCTGCTTGCGCTCTACTTCATGCAGGACCGCATGCTGTTGCCCGCGTCGGCAGAGGTCGCCCGTTCGCTGACGGGACATCATGCCGCCTACGACGTCGAGCCGTGGAAAGCCAATGGCGAATACGCGGGATATCTCGTCACGCCCGCCGCCACGCCGCGCGGCACGTTCATGGTCTTTCACGGGAATGCGGAAACGGCGGAGAACAAGTTGCCGCTCGCCGAGATTTTCGTGCATGACGGGTATCGCGTGGTCGTGGTCGAGTATCCGGGGCAAGGAAACCGCCAGGGCAAGCGCACGATGCTGGCTGCCCTCGCCGCGTCGCGTGAAGCGCTCGGCGCAGCGCGCGCGCAATGGACGGGGCAGCTTTATCTGGTAGGCGAATCGCTTGGAGCGGGGATGGCCGCGCAGGCCATCGAAGGCAACGAAAACAACGTGGCGGGCGTCACGCTCATTACGCCGTGGGACTCGCTCGCGAGCGTCGCCTCGACGAAGTACCCGATCTTCCCCGTGCGGTGGATGCTGCACGATCCATTCGATTCCATCGCCGCTCTCGCGCGCTACAACGGGCCGCTCGTCGTGGTCGGCGCGCAGCAGGACATGCTGATTCCCATCGTCCACGCGCAGCGGCTCGCAGGCACGCACGCGGGCGCGCATCTGATGCTGTTGCCCGACGCGAATCACGAAGACTGGTTCGGCGCAATGAACGACACGCACTGGCACCAGGTGCTTCGCTGGATGCAGGCGGACTGAACCGTTTCCTTGGTTGCTGTCAGACGCCCCACGCGGCGCGCACGCGTTCGCGGATATCGGCGAGACGCGCGATGGGCTCGTTGGCGAACACGAAGCGCAAATAGCGCTCCGCTTGCGGTCCCCAGCCGTTCATCGGCGTAGCGGCAACCTCGCCTTTGTCCAGCAGACGACGCGATGCATCGGGCGGCGCCAAGCCGAGTTGCGTCGTGTCGATCAGCAGCGACCATCCGCCATCGGGCCGCACCAGCGGCAGATCGTGCAATGCATGCAACAGACAATCGCGCCGCGCCTGCCACTCGGCGACGCATTGCGCCACGCCATCGTCCGCGCACGTGAGCGCGGCCGTCGCGCCCGGCATGCCGATGCCGACCTGACAGACCACGTTCGACAGACTCGTGAGCCGCACGTCGTTCATGATGCGCTCGGGGCCGACGATCCAGCCCACGCGCCAGCCGATCATCCGGTATTCCTTCGACACGGAGCCCACCGTCAACGTGCGCTCGCGCATGTCCGGCAGCGACGCGGGATGAATCGCGTTGCGTCCGTCGAACAGGATGCGCTCCATGGCCGCGTCGTAGACGAGCCAGGCGTCCGCGCGGCGGCAATGATCGGCGATCGCCTGCCATTCGGTTGCGTTGGCGACGAAACCGCTCGGCATCGACGGCGACATGATGAGAAACGCGCGCGTGCGCGGACTCACTGCGTTCGCCAGAGCCTCGACATCGAGCCGCCAGCCATCGGCGGACGGCACGAGCCGCGCGAACTTCGGCACGCCGCCTGCCAGCAGCACGCGATTGATGAGGCCCGCGTAGGTGGGATCGGTGAGCACGACTTCATCGCCGGGCTCGAGAATCGACAGCAATACATTCAGGATGCCCGCGAGGCCGCCCGCGGAAATAATGCATTCGCTGCTCGCATCGTAGTCGAAGCCCGTCGACTGCCTGATCCGTGCGACGACAGCGCGGCGCAACGCGGTCTGCCCCGTGAACGGCAGATAGCTGTTCGCATCGTCGTCGTCGACGGCTTCGTGCGTGCGCCGTATCGCGTCGGCGGGCGGTCTAAGGTCGGTGTCGAGATTTTCGAGCCGCAGGATGTTGCGGTTCTGCGTTGCGTCGGCGGCATCGCCCATTCTGTCGACGCCAATGCCCGGGATGTTGCGCAAACGGGAGACTGTCACAGCGCCCTCCTCGCACGAAGCAATCCGCCAGAGGAATCTGCGGATATGCGAGGCATCATACTATCGCGGCAACTGCTATTCGCAGCGCCTCGTCATCAGCTCATTGCGTATCAGCG
Organism: Paraburkholderia azotifigens; assembly: GCF_007995085.1. Classification (GTDB taxonomy): domain Bacteria; phylum Pseudomonadota; class Gammaproteobacteria; order Burkholderiales; family Burkholderiaceae; genus Paraburkholderia; species Paraburkholderia azotifigens. The sequence goes on along the minus strand of NZ_VOQS01000005.1, from coordinate 307,924 downwards.
CATGCAGATCGTCCGCGTTCGGCTGCGTGCCCCAACGGCTCGCGCCTGCCACCGATGCAATCGCGAACCACGAATGCGGCGGAAACCATTCCTGGACCATCACGCCGTCCTGTCGGAGGCACAGTTGTCCCGTCAGCACACTGTATTCGGCGGACATCGACGTGCCGTTCGCCTGCACCGTCACACATGTGCCCTTCGAAGAGGGTTGTTCCTCGACATGCACGGTCACGTCGTCGTCGAGCGGTTGTTCGTAGGCGGCCGTCATGATGCGCTATGACCCGCGAGTGTGCTTCGACCTAAAACGCCAAACATCGTCAAGGCGATTATTGCTTTCATGACGCTCTCTCCCTGCTTCTGTTATGGAGAGACACTCTATGCAAATCGCAAAGCGAAGATGTGTGCGTGTGTAAGCAAACGTGAATTCGATCGCGTGATTGACCGTGCGGCGGCGGGAAAGTGTAACGCGCGCATTGAATTTCCTTTTGCGTGTGCGCCGTTACAACACCCGTCCACTCAACGGACGCTGCACGTGCGATGAAAACACGCGTGCGTCAATCGTCTTTTACATCGGTGCCATGCGCTTTAATACCGGATTGCCGGCCTCTTCATTCATAAAATCGCGGCGGCGTTGTCACAGCGGGGTAACAGGTTTGGGCCTATCGTGTTGCCCGGAATGACGCTCCCTTCCCGTTCCTTTCCAGCACCGACGCGCTCGCGCCGTTGCGTCTGCGTGCGTCGTCTGCCTTCCACCGCGAGAACAAACGACATGTCGAACAAGAACACCCCCGATACAACGCCCGTCGAACCCGCAGAATCGCAGTCCAATACGCAAACCGCCACCTTCTCGCGCCGCGGCTTTCTCAAGCTCGCGGGCGCGTCCGGATTCGCCACCGCGGCAAACACCTTCGCAAGCAGCGCAAAGGCCGATCCGTCGACACCCGACGGCACGCCCGAGCAGGTGCATCTCACATGGGGCGAAGATCCCACGAATGAAGTGGTCGTGTCCTGGGGCTCGGCGGCAGCGGCCACCCATCCGCGCGTACGCTTCGGCGCGGGCAGTGACCGCAAGGAAACGGTCCATGCCGTGCAACGCACGTACACGGACGGCCTGAACGGCGAAGTGGTGTTCACGTATCACGCGCGATTGCGTGGCCTCAAAGCCGCGACGACATATCAGTACGAAGTCACGGCCGACAACGACAGCAACATGGGCTCGCCGTTTTCGGCATCGTTCAAGACGGCGCCGCGCGGCCGCACGCGGTTCCGCTTCACGAGCTACGGCGATCTCGCGACGCCGAATACGAACTGGGTGCTGTCGTCGCCGCAGAGCAGGTTCGCGGTGCAGGCCGTCGAGCGATTTCAGCCGCTCTTTCACCTGCTGAATGGCGACCTCTGCTATGCAAACCTGAACCCCGCGCAACAACCCACCGTGTGGCGCGACTTCGGCAACAACGCGCAGACGTCGGCGGCGATCCGTCCGTGGATGCCGTGCCCCGGCAATCACGAAATCGAATTCAACAACGGCGCGCAAGGCTTCGATTCGTATCTGACGCGCTACACGCTGCCGCACAACGGCACGCGTTTTCCGGGCCGCTGGTACAGCTTCCGCGTCAGTTCCGTGCTGTTCATTTCGCTCGATGCCGACGATGTCGTGTATCAGGACGGCGCCGCATTCGTCGCGGGTCCGTCGCCGCTCGTACCCGCTGCGAGCACGGGCCATCCCGCCATCGCGCCGGGCACCTCGTTCTACGTGCGCGGCTACAGCGACGGCGAGCAGACGCGCTGGCTGGAAAAAACGCTGCGCCATGCCGAAAACGATGACGATATCGACTGGATCATCGTGCAGATGCATCAGGACGCGCTGACTTCGTCGAAGACGGGCAACGGCTCGGACAAGGGGATTCGCGAAGCGTGGCTGCCGCTCTTCGACCGTTATGGTGTCGACCTCGTGCTATGCGGCCATGATCACGACTACGAGCGCAGCTACCCGGTGCGCGGCTGCAATCATCACGCGGGCATCGATGCGACGACTGGCGAGAAAGTCGACACGCTGCAACCGAAGCCCGCCGCGCATCCGCATGCGAGCAACGGCAACACGTTCGACACGAGCCACGGGACGATCCATCTGATTCTCGGCGGCGGCGGCACGAGCGCGCCGCTCGACGTGTATGGCGTCGACACAGGCAATGGCAACCCGCAGGCGAAGGTGTTCACGAAGCCGAACCGCCCGATTCCCGGCACGGCGGCCGGCACGTTCACGCGCGCCGGCGCGGATGCGCTGGAAGATGCAATCTGGTCGGCGCAGCGCGATACGGGCACGGGCTACGGCATCGCAGTGTTCGATGTTGATCCGGGCGAACGCGGAGGCCGTACGTCGATCACGATGGGTTATTACCATGCGCCCGGTGCGGATCAGAAAGCGACCGCAGACTACGAACTGTTTGAGACTATCGTGCTTGAAAAACGCTGCCGTGACTGATTGTTCGACGTTGTCACGTTCGAATGCGATCGAGCGCAGCTTGTGATCTCCCACGGGCTGCGCCCGGCAGAGTTACTTTTTCTTTCGCCACTCACGATTAGCGTTGTTCGGCACCCCGGCCCGCAAACGTCCTCTTCGACGCCTATCAACTTAAGGCCGCATATGAGCGCGCCCCGACCTGCTGACTCTAACGCGTACGATGAGCGGTAGAAATCTTCTGATTCGCCATCGTGCTGCTTTCCTGCCCCGTACACTCGTCCCTGCCGAGGCACGCTCCGCTTCCCGGTACATCTGCGAGAGACGATGCAATCTGCCCCGCTGTACATGATTCGGCCGTCGCGAGCTTGAGGCCGCGTGAACTCAGAAAGGAAACCACCTGACGGGCGTGGCTCAGCCACGCTTTCGTCCGGTCGAAGGAAATCCGGGAAGGGCACCTGCATCGGGAAAGCGAATCGCCATGCGAGCGGAAGTCCTGCGCGCACAAGAACCCGATGCTGCTCCATGCAGCAATGGCTATACCAGCCCCGGGCGCGCACGCAGCGACTCACTCGTTACCACGCGCAACGATTACTGCTTCTTCTGCCGCAAGATGAATGGCGCCTTGAACAACGGCTTGGCCGCGGCGAGACGTCATCGTCGATAACAACACCGCGCCTGATTGCGTTTGCACGTCCACACCTTCATCACCCATGTTTAGCGCAATGAAAAGGCGTTGATTCCGGTATCGCCGCTCGTACGTCAGCACATCTCCATGTGCAACGATATTCTCGATCGTGCCCTGCACCAACGCGGCATGACTGCGCCGCAAGACCAGCAGACTCTTGTAGAGCGACAACACGCTGGACACGTCATTATCCTGATCTCGCACACTCGTCGTCGTGTCGACGGGCAACCAGGGCCGGCCCCGCGTGAACCCTGCGTGTGGCAGCGAGCCATCCCATTGCATGGGCGTGCGCTCGGGATCGCGTCCCTGACCGATGCCGGGTTGCCGAAGCTCTGCCGGGTCCTGGATCTCATCTAATGCAATAGCGCCGTCCGTCATGCCGATCTCGTCACCGTAGTAAAGCGTCGGCGTCCCTCGCAGCGTCAGCAGCAATACGGCCGCAACACGCGCCTGCGCGATGCCGACCCGCGATGCGACGCGCGGATTGTCGTGATTTCCCAGCACCCAGTTGGGCCACGCATGTTCAGGCAAGGCACTGTCATATGCCTGGATCATGCTCGCAATCTCGCGCGCATTCCATCTCGCATTGAGCAACTGGAAGTTGAACGGCATATCCGCGCCATCACCACCTGCGCCGTAATACTTCACCAGTTGCGCAACAGGCAGATAGATCTCGCCGATCAGCACGCGCTCGCCATACTCACGCAGCGTGGCGCGCATCGAGCGCACGATGTCATGCACTTCCGGCTGATCCTCTGTATAACGCTGCAATAACCGGTGATGCTCCGGCTCGCCGGGCCGGTACGCTGGATTGGGCGGGTTGTCGCGAAACAGCGCATCCTTGATCAGCAGCCACAACACGTCCACGCGAAAGCCGTCGACGCCGAGATCGAGCCAGAAGCGCAGCACATCATCCATCGCGCGGCGCACTTGTGGGTTCCGCCAGTTGAGATCGGGTTGTTCGCGAAGAAACGCGTGGTAGTAATACTGCCCTGTCCGTTCGTCCCACTCCCACGCCGAGCCCCCCATCCGGCTCAACCAGTTATTCGGCGGCCCGCCATCGGAAGCGGGATCGCGCCACAGATACCAGTCCCGTCTCGGGTTGTCGCGCGAAGAGCGGCTTTCCTCGAACCACGGGTGCCGGTCCGACGAATGGTTCGGCACGAAATCGAGCAGCACGTTGAGGCCGAGTTGATGGGCGCGGCCCATTAATTGCTTGAACTCATCCAGCGTGCCGAACATCGGATCGACGTTGCAGTAGTCCGCCACGTCGTACCCAAAGTCGGCCATCGGCGACGGATAGATGGGCGAAATCCACACGGCGTCGACTCCGAGTGCGGCGAGGTATTCGAGCCGTGTACGGATGCCGGGCAGATCACCGATACCGTCGCCGTTGCTGTCCTGAAACGAGCGCGGATAGATCTGATAGATCACGCCGCGTTGCCACCATGCCAGCTCCGACATTGCAGTTCCTCTTCACGATCGATCTTCTGGACGCCGCGCGCGAATCGAATGCTCAACGACCTCTGGTACAAGAACGCCATCATCTACTGCCTTTCCGTAGGTACATTCATGGACGCGAATGGCGACGGTGTGGGTGACTTTCAGGGGCTCGTGCGCAGGCTCGACTATCTGCAAGGCCTTGGCGTAACGACCATCTGGCTCATGCCCTTTCATCCGTCGCCAGGGCGCGATAACGGTTATGACGTCAGCGACTATTACAACGTCGATCCGAAGTACGGCACGCTCGGCGACTTCTCGGAATTCACGCACGCGTGCGCCCAGCGCGGCTTGCGCGTGATCATCGACCTGGTAGTCAATCACACATCGGATCAGCACCCCTGGTTCACGCAAGCACGCAGCGATCCCGATTCGAAGTATCGCGACTGGTACGTGTGGTCCGATACCAGGCCGCCCAATGCGAAGCGGGGCGTGGTATTTCCGGGCGTTCAGAAGTCGACGTGGACCTTCGACAAGCGCGCAAGGCGCTGGTACTTTCATCGCTTCTATGATTTTCAGCCGGACCTCAACACATCCAATCCTCATGTGCAGGCCGAACTGCTGAAGATCATGGGCTTCTGGATCCAGCTCGGGGTGTCGGGATTTCGCATGGACGCCGTGCCTTTCGTGATTGCGACGAAGGGCCCAAAGGTCCGCAAACCCGTTGAGCAATACGACATGTTGCGGACATTTCGCGAGTTTTTGCAGTGGCGGGAGGGCGACGCAATTATCCTCGCGGAAGCCAACGTGCTGCCTAATACAGACCTTCAATACTTCGGCGACGAGGGTGAGCGCCTGCCGATGATGTTCAACTTTCAGGTCAACCAGAACACGTTTTATGCGCTTGCGACGGGCGATACCCAACCGCTGAAAGACGCGCTGCTCGCGACGAAGCCGCGGCCATCGAGCGCGCAATGGGGCGTGTTCCTGCGCAATCACGACGAACTCGACCTGGGCCGCCTCACGCCCAGACAGAGGTCGGCGGTGTTCGCAGCGTTCGCGCCTGAGCCCGACATGCAACTGTACGAGCGCGGCATACGCCGCCGGCTGGCGCCGATGCTGGCGGGCGACAGACGCCACCTTGAACTCGCCTATAGCCTCATGCTGAGCTTGCCAGGAACGCCTGTTTTCCGCTATGGCGACGAAATAGGCATGGGCGACGACCTGCGTCGTCCCGAGCGCGAGTGCGCGCGCACCCCGATGCAATGGTCGAGTGAGCCGCAAGGCGGCTTCACCAAACATCCAAAGCCGCCCGTTCCCGTCATCTCCAGGGGTCCCTACGGCTTCGAACGCGTCAACGTGGCGAAGCAGCGGCGCGACCCGGAATCGTTTCTCAACTGGACGGAGCGGATGATCCGCATGCGCCGGGAGGTACCGGAGATCAGTTGGGGAGACTTCGAAGTACTGCGCACGTCGCGAGACGATGTGCTGGCGTTGAGTTATCACTGGCGCAACAACTCGGTGCTGTTTTTACATAACTTCGCTGCGCAGCCGAACACCGTGAAATTCCGCTCGGGCTGCATCGAGCCGGATGGCGACAGGCTGATCAATCTTCTCTCCGACGATCACAGTGAGGCGGATGACGACGGCCGTCACACAGTCGTGCTCGAGCCCTACGGGTACCGGTGGTTTCGCGTCGGTGGGCTCGATTATCTTCTCAGGCGCACCGAGGTCTGACTTCGCCGCGTGAACCGTGCACGCTCGCTGGCGTTGGTCAATCTGCTGACGCCGCGGGCGTTATAACGCGCCAGTCGGATCGCAGAATTCGCCTAAGGCATTAAAAATCCACTGCGAATGTGCTGACGCCCTCTCTGCGGCATGCCGGTTGCTCGGAGAGAGCAACCGCCGTTGCATAGAAGCCTTCTGGCTTGATTCGCCAGGAGAACGGTGGATGTGTTTGAACAGTACTGGACATAACCATGCATTTCAACGGGAGGAAGATCATGAAGAAAATTATCGCGGCTCTTGCATCCGTATTGCTCGTCTCCACGGCGTTCGCTCAAACTGCGGCGTCGTCGGACGCCGGCAAGGCGCAATTGAAGGCAAACAGCGAAAAGAGCGAAGCGCAGGCGACGGCCAACAAGAAGAAGGCCGAAGCTCAAAGCGACGCCGACAAGGCTCAGGCGTCGGCGAACGAAGACAAGGCTTCTGCTCAGGCAGACGCCGACAAGAAGGCGGCAAAAACGCAGAAGGCGACGACGCCGGCCGAGGCGTCTGATGCTCGTGCAGATGCAGCGCGCGCGCAGGCCAAGGCCGATAAAAAGAAGCACGATGCTCAGGCCAAGGCGGACCGCAAGAAACACGACGCCGCCAATGATGCGAACGTTGCTCAGGCGAAAGCCGACAAGGAGAAGGTCGAGGCGCAGAACGATGCGAACAAGAAAGCCGCCGATCAAAAGATCGATGCTGCCAAGAAGCAGTAATACCGAATGGGGCGAGCGGCGCCGCTCCGCCCCTCACGCCAGAAGGGGTGTTGTCGGCTGTTGCATCGCTCTCTCTCACTTTGGGGCGCGCTATTGGCAAACGCGCGATCGTTTTTGCCAGTGCAATTTCGCGGTGCTGTGACTACAGGCTTAGAGGGCGACCTTCCGAAATAGTCAGTCGATGCGCAAACACTCCCCGTTATGTCCGTGCGTCACTCTCTACTTTGGCTCGAATGGCCTCCAGTTTTCAAGGGTATCCGCCGCATCCGTCCTGTTTCGTTGGATTAACCTGTTACGAAGGACTTCGACGAATCCATCCAGATCCCCGCTTCCATTGTCTGCTACAAAAGAAGACAGGGTTTCTCCAATAGCTTGCATCAGCGAAGACTGCGTAAGGGTACTGGCAATCACTGAAGCGCCACGCGCCAACTCGACGGCGTACCTGGTCTCAATCAAAGACCGGTTGATCTTGCTATGGTTGCCTTTCCCCACTCGTCGGCTTGTTGTCTCAGTCATTTCGTTTGTGGGACGAACATAGACGATGCGATATCCGGCATTCGCAAATTGCCCGGCGCTTTCCCCATTCGGAAGCGAGGTTGACTGATGCTCGCCCGCCCTTCGATAAGCATGCGTGAAGAGTACATGTTACGAAAGCGCTTCGAAAAATGCGAGACAAATACCCTGTCGCTATCCGCCGGTTTCTGTCTGCGCCAGACGCGAGCAAATGTTCTCATAGCCATTTTGAAACGCATTCGCGCGCTCCGCGCCGAGGTCCATCCATGACAGATGGACTTTCAGCAATCACGGCACTTTGTTTTACATCATTCGGCGAGCATGCGGACACGGTGCAGAGAACTCAGGCATCAAGCGCGTTCGACTGGCGATGGGAACCGTGTCTTCCGGTGCGTCGCACTTCGGTAACCGAACGCTAAAAGTACTGCCGCGGTCGCCACAATTCGTCGGCCGCGCAACTGCGCTGGACGCACACGACCTTCGCTGTATCCCCCGATTGTCCCTCCGCGCATTAGAACCAGCGACCGCGCAATCGGGAGTCCAATACCCAGCCCGCCTTTTACGGTTGTAGTCCTGACAGCTGCTTGCTCGAACATCTGGAAAAACGATGTGATCGACTTTCAATCGCCCGATCGGAGGCATTCACGATGTCGAGAACTTCCGTGCGCAATTCAATCTTTCCCGCAGCGAATATCTGTACGCGTTCGGCAGCGGCACGAAACCTGCTTTTTCCGCGATAACGGGAACACGTTGAGCCATTCCCCCGCACGATGACAGGTAGAGACCATGAAGACATACGAAAACGGGCAATCCGAACCTGAACTGGTTGTCGAGGACGAGGCGGAGCGATCATGGATGAAACGCCTCGGTCCGGGATTGATAACGGGTGCGGCTGACGATGACCCCAGCGGGATCGCAACGTACACACAGGCGGGCGCGCAGTTTGGATTTGGCCTGCTCTGGACGATGTTGCTCACGTACCCGCTCATGGTCGCGATCCAGTCAGTCAGCGCGCGGCTCGGACGGGTCACTGGTCGCGGACTGGCGACAAACCTTCGTCGTCACTATCCGGCGCCCATCCTCTATGCCGCCGTGATGGTGCTGCTCGTCGCAAACACGATCAATATCGCCGCGGATCTTGCCGCCATGGGCGCAGCGACAAAGCTCGTGCTCGGCGGGCCTGTCCAGCTTTACGTCGTGATTCTGGGCACAGGTTCTCTGCTGTTGCAGGTTTTCGTTACCTACGAGCGCTACGCGCGTTTCCTGAAGTGGCTGACACTCGCGCTGTTCGCATACGTGGCCATGGTCTTTGTCGTCCCGGTTGACTGGACGGCGGTAGGACTGAGTATCGTCAGGCCACCCGTCATCTTCTCCGGGGACTACCTGACGACGGTGGTCGCGGTGTTCGGTACGACCATCAGCCCATATCTGTTCTTCTGGCAGGCGTCTCAGGAAGTCGAAGAGATCCGTTCTCACCCGGCCCAGCAACCGCTATTGCGTGCGCCGATGCAGGCGAGCGTCCAGCTCAAGCGGATCAGCATCGATACCTGGGTCGGGATGGCGTTGTCGAACGCCGTTGCGTTCTTCATCATGCTATCGGCCGCCGCGACGCTGCATACGCACCATGTGGAGGTGAAAACGACGGCTGACGCTGCTAGCGCGCTCAAACCAATTGCCGGCGAACTTGCGTTCGCCCTCTTCAGTCTTGGCATTGTCGGCACTGGGTTGCTCGCGTTGCCGGTCCTTGCAGGATCGGCAGCGTATGCGACGGCAGGCGCGATGAAATGGCGAAACAGTCTCGCCTTGCAGGTCAATCTCGCGAAGCAGTTCTATGCGGTCATTGCCGTCGCCATCCTGGGTGGCGTTGCTCTCACCTTCATGCATCTCGATCCCATCAAGGCGCTGTACTGGAGCGCCGTCATCAACGGTATCGCGGCCGTCCCCATCATGACGCTCGTGATGCTGATGGCGGGCAGCCGCTCCGTGATGGGAAAATTCGCCGTGAAGGGCGCGTTGCTGTGGAGCGGGTGGTTGGCAACGGGTGCGATGATCGTGGCGGCGATCGGCATGTTCTGGCCGACTTGACGAGAAAGGCGAAGGCTCAATGGCGGGTCAATGAAAGTCAACCGACCACGGGACGTCTCCTCGACACCTCGCGAGGGTTTGCCTGCTCCCTGCTGCCCTGTGCGGTTGCAACATGAGGCCTTCAGGTCCCGGCAATGAAATGCTTTGAAGCCGACACGGGTTCCGAATCGGTAGCCCTTGCCGCATCGAGAAAGCGCAGCATGTCTGGGCACTCCTCTTGCGCGAATCTACGTATCGCAGGTACAGCGATAGGGATTTCCAGGTTTGGTACGCGATTGTGAAGGCAGTGAAATGGAAGATGTCGTGAAATCCGATGGACATTTGAGCGCGATATTTCGCTCATTTCGTGACGCTCGTGACGCGCGAAGGTCGCTTCTCGAATCCGGGTGTTTGCCCGATCCCACGCAAGTGTTCCTGTTTCCGATAGTTCATCTCGCCGACTGTGGGAATGACGCGTGGCAGGGACGCGAGGTGGACCGGGCGGAATACGCGGGACACGGCGAACAGATGGAGATATTCCACGCAAACTGGTACAGCGAACCATGGTCGGACTGCAGTGTCCGCAGTTCAGACCAGAACCCAAAGGATGGACATACCTTGCTTGTCGCGGTGTGTCCTCCGTCTCCAATGCTGGGGCAAATCTGCGACAGATTGAAGGACTACGGCGCCTTCGCAATCCGCCTGCCCGCAAGCCGCTGGCGATTGTGCAAGTCGGCTTGAACATCAGGTCGCCGACTTACGCTTATGTGAAGTCACGGGGAATTGCGCGGAAGGTAAGGCGTCTCCATCGGTCCAACGACCACGGCCGCATCGAATCCGCGAGGCTTCAACGCGGCGCGACCACTGACAGCGTCGACGCTCACACTTGCACTTGCGCGTCTTCGGCGACTGAAGGCTTGGGAACAAACCTTGCACGTCTCGTGGCATGGGCGCCGGATTGGCACCAAACTTAAAAAGGGGCATGCAATGCTTTACTACGCGTTGGTCTTTTTCATTATTGCAATCGTTGCCGCTGTCTTCGGATTCGGCGGAATTGCCGCTGGCGCAGCCAGTATCGCGAAGATACTGTTTGTTATCTTCGTTGTCATTTTCCTGGTGACGTTGGTGATGGGCCTCATGCGGCGCTAAACGACGCGGCGCTAGCGGAAGAATCGTTAGCAGCATGAGAGGTGACGTTGCCGCCACTCACGCCTGCTCGTCGCTATTGCGCGGCGATTAACGGAGAGCCCTTCCGCGCCCCGCATTGCAATGCGTCCGTTGTTTGCACCGATGGCCGGGCAAACCCTGGTGGCGCGTCGGCAGCTTCTCCGCGCGTCACTAACCGATTATTTCTTTGCGAGCATCTTATTGAATGCCAGTACCTTGTCCGACATGCTCACCGACAACGCGACCGGCTCCTCACCGTTCTCGACCTCGGAAGGGGCGGGTATCGGTCTCCTGTCCTCAAAGTAAAAGTCCATCGCGGTGGCCAACGCATTAGCGGCCATGACCAGGGATTCCTCGATCGTTTCGCCCTGAGCGATGGCTTCTGGAACATCGCGGAACGTCACCACGAATCCGCCTCCATCAACCGGTTCAAAGCGCGCCGGGTACCTCAACACGATTGCCTCCGTCATGCACTCCCACACCCCAAAGCGGCCGTCCTTCTGCAACCGGTGCTCTTGATCTTTATCCAGTTGAGCGACTTGCCGCGCTATACGCAATCTCGCGGATGGGTGATACGAAGCATTGCGCGGGCCCGAATCACCATCAAAGCTCGCATTGGATTGACGCATTGGATTGACGATGGCTTTCCTTGCGGCGCACTTGCTCGACCGTTCACATTGCAAGGGCGCAACCTCGCGGTGACGGCCAGCATCGGCTTCAGCCGCTTCCCGGATGATGCCGACGACGTTCTCCCGCTCGTCAGCAACGCCGACATCGCACTCTACGTCCGCCGCATTTCAGGCGCAACGTATTGCGGGCGCTCGAGGAAGCGATCAGAACCATCGCGCCGAGTTTTGCTTTCATCGCGGAAGCAGCGTAGCTACGTGAAGGTAGCCAATCTACGAACATCATGCGCGATTCCCAAAGGCTCGCTTGTAGACGCTGCACCATGCTCGTAACATGGACTACATGTGAAGTTGCGCAACGTCGTCACTGCCTGGTCTGACACTGCCCGCTGAGAACGCGATCGCATGCATGCGCTTCCAGCGTGCGCTGAAGGCCGCAGGTTGCGCGGTGCTGCCTGACAGCATCGAACCGCTGCCCTACACCGAAGAAGGCGAGGAACAGCTACGGGAACGGTCCGGCGCCATCTCCAACAGTGACGGCACCGCATGCCTGTCGCGCGCCCTGGTATCGTCGCAACGAACTTTTTCCCGGGCGAAGCCGCAACGCGCGCCGAGGCTGCATTGCGCCAACTGCAACAGGACATACGGCAGATCGAGCGATGACATTACGGCTGTCAACGTTGCTTCTTCCTGACGATGTCGCACCAGGCGCCTTCAGCCTGCTTGTCGCTCGCGGTCTTCGCGGCATGTGCGACGGCTTTATCGCCGTGCTGCTGCCAGCCTATCTGCTTGCGCTCGGTTTCGGTCAACTGGCCGTCGGGCTGATCAGTACGACCACGCTGTTCGGGTCAGCCCTTGCGACGATTCTGGTTGGCCTCATAGGCAATCGCTTCGCACAGCGCACCCTTCTGCTCTTTGCCGCCGCACTGATGACGGCCACGGGTTTCGGGTTCGCGGGCCTGTCATCGCTGTGGCCGCTGCTCGTCGTCGCATTCGTCGGCACGTTGAATCCGAGCTCCGGCGACGTGAGCCTGTTCCTTCCGCTCGAACATGCAAGGCTCGCCGAATCTGCAACGGGTGATGCCCGCACAGCGTTGTTCGCGCGCTATAGCCTGGTCGGCGGTCTGTCCGCGGCGTTCGGCGCGCTCGCGGCTGGCCTGCCCGAATTGATTTCAGTCCACTCGGCTATGTCGCCACTCGCGGCAATCCGCGTAATGTTCATCGTCTACGCGACAGCAGGCTTCGTTAACTGGCTCATTTACCGGCGCCTGCCTGCATGCCCACCTAACACCGACACGCCGCGGATACCGCTCGGACCGTCGCGCGGAATCGTCACACGCCTTGCTCTGCTGTTCAGCGTGGACGCATTCGCTGGCGGACTTCTCGTCAACTCGCTGCTGACCCTGTGGCTGATCCAGCGCTTTGGGCTTTCGCCCGGCACGGCTGGTCAGTTCTTTTTCTGCGCCGGACTGCTCAGCGCGGCTTCACAACTTGCTGCTTCGTCGTTGTCACGCCGCATCGGCCTGCTTAACACGATGGTCTTCACGCATATTCCCTCAAGCGCGTGTCTGATTGCAGCCGCGTTCTCGCCGTCTCTCGCGCTGACCCTGGCGTTGCTTCTTGCGCGCAGCGCACTCTCCCAGATGGACGTGCCCACGCGCAGCGCCTACGTCATGTCGGTCGTCACACCGGGCGAGCGCCCCGCTGCGGCAAGCTTTACAGCCGTTCCACGAAGCCTGGCAGCTGCGGTCGCGCCCACCCTTTCCGGCGTACTGCTGGGCCTCGGATGGTTCGGCGCACCGCTCGTCGCATGCGGCGCACTGAAGATCGCGTATGACCTGTCGCTGCTCTATGCGTTTCGTCAGGTCAGACCTGAAGGAGAATCATCATGGCGCAAAGGAAGATGAATCGCTTGAAAGAAACTAACTTCGGCGCAAGTGCGTCCATGAATCCGGCGTCGATGGTTGCTTAAAGCTCTGCCGGACCAGGGAGCGGGCAAGCGACCCTGGACGACCTGAGCGCCGCCTCGTGGTGTCCCATCCCAAACAGGCTGAGCGCGGCCACGATAGTCGGAACCGCAACCAGAGCAAACATGATGGGCAGGCTCAGATGCATGGCTAGCAGCGCTCCACCGACCATCGACCCAACGATCGAGCCCACCCTGCCAATGCCGAGTGCCCAACTTACGCCGGATGCGCGGCTAGAGGTCGGATAGTAGGCCGCCGCCAGTGCATTGGCGCCCGTCTGCGAGCCGCCGGTCCCAATACCGGCCCCAAAGACTGCGAACATGAGCATCGGCAACGACGAAGCGAGGCCGATCAGCAGGATAAACATGGCGGCAATCATGTAGGAGCTTGCGAGCACCGTGCAGGGCCTGTACCGGTCCATCAGACGGCCGATCACCACCGCGCCGACCGTGCTGCCGAACGGCAGTGCCGCGGCGACCAGTGCGGTCTTACCCAGCGGGATGCCTGTGTTGTTAATGACCGTCGGCAGCCAGCTGGTGAGCAGGTAATACACCAGCAGACTCATAAAGAAGGTGAGCCAGAGGCAGATGGTGCCGACGATCACGCCTCTGCTGAAAAGGTTGCGGACTGGAGAGCCCTTCGCCTCGTTTTCGAGGACTGTGTATGTCGTACGGTCGTGCGCGTCCTGCGGTGCTATGCGCCGCAGCGTGCGTACCATTTGCTCATGTTCCCGGCCTGACAGCGCCTGGTACCGGACAGACTCGGGCAGCAGCCATATCAGCACGGGCACCAACGCCAACGGCATCGCTCCGCCCAATAACAGTACGCCCTGCCATCCATGCAGGGGAATGATTTGCGATGCGACCACGCCCCCCAATGCCCCGCCCAATGTGAAACCGCAGAACATGGTCGTCACCAATAGCGAGCGCTGTTTCTCCGGGCCAAATTCGGATGTCATCGTAATGGCAGTCGGCATGGCTCCGCCAAGGCCCAGGCCCGTCAGGAACCGTAACACGATGAGTTCGCGCAAAGAGGCCGCATGCGCGGACCACAGGCACATGACGCCGAAAAGCGCCACTGAAAGGCAAAGTATGGGTTTGCGCCCAAACGCATCCGCGAGTGGGCCGAACAGGAGCGCACCCAGCATCAGACCAAACAGGCCACCGCCGAACACAGGTGCTAGCTGGAGCACGCTCAATGCCCATTGCTTCCGGATGGCCGGCGCAATAAAGCCGATGCTTCCCGTGTCGAAACCGTCGAATGCGACCGCCAGGAAACACAGCGCCACGATCAGAAGCTGATACGCCGACAGCTTGTGCGAGTTGATGAAATCCTGAACGTCGACCGATCTGGTTGTCTCCATGATGTTCTCCCTGGAGACGCGACATGCTAGCCGTCTCTTTGAGAAAGGTAACGACAGAAACCAGCTTCCACGACTCTGGGCTCCGTCTCCGGTGGCCTCGATATTATTCTTGCGCGATCGTCGATCGACCCAGTCGCACGTCAGGATTGAAACTCCGGGATGTCGGGTCTGGCTCCCCACATGCAGAAGCCCGTCGAATCGAACGGGAACTGTCGGGGACAATATGTCGGCTCTTCGTCCTGCCTGATCAGGCGAACGCCTGTCGAGTATTCATACGTCATTCCGTCAGGACCTTCGAAGTAGAGAAAGATCGCGCCCGACGTCGGATGTCGCCCGGGTCCGAACCGAATGGGTATCCCGCGCTCACGCAGCGTGTACCAGGCACGCATGAGGTCATCGATGCTCTCAACCTGGTGATTGATATGTTGAATGCCCGCAAACGAGGAAGGAAAGAGAGCGATCCGGTGATGTACCTCGTCGATTCTTAGCAGCGGCGCAGGGCCAATCCAGTCGCTCACCCGCGCGTTACACAGTTTCGTCCAGAAGAGTTCGTCGCGTCGAGGATCGGTCGTCCGCAGACCCACGTGGCTGAAGCCGGTAACTCCCACGTCGCGCGGCGGGCAGTAGCGGCGGCCGCTATGCCAGGGGCCGAGAACCAGTTCGATCTGGTTGCCCGACGGGTCATTGAAACTGATGAAACTCCGTACACGACGTTGATCGCATTCGTCGCGGCTCCCGACGTGCACGCGAAATCCATTCTGCTCCAACACCATGCCCGCATGTTCGAGAGCCTCGTCCGAGACGACATCGAATGCGACCGTATGATCGTCCGGATCGCCCTCGAAGTAGACCAGCGTGTGATCACGCCCATCCGAGCGCAGGTAGACCCAACCACCGTCGCGGCGCACAAACTGCAACCCCAGAATGTCGGCGGCGTACCTGGCCGCGGCATCGATGTCGCGGGTACCGAGCCGGACATATGTGAGTCCGTGCAAATTGATCATCACGGTTTTCTCCTATCTTCAAGGATAGGCGGCGTTACCCTGACATGTGCACAATCTTCGCGGTGGACTGCGTTGCCTGCTTCAGAAGCTGACGGAAAGAACACCGACGGATGGCAACGAACAACGTCCGCGTTGGCTTAAGCAAACCCTAAGGTGCCGCAGCTATAACTTTCCCAAGATTGGCATCGTTGCTTCTACGGCCATTCACCGATAGCACGTTCCTGCTGCGGCGCCAGGCACATCAACCGAGTCGCCTGGATCGTGCACAGGTGGCGACGTATCAGACGTTGGTTGAGGCGCCGACAATGCAAGTTGCTCCCAAACGTTTCGATCATCGATGGCCGGCCGGCGCCGTTTTGCTGCTGATGTTCACTTCGTATATCGTTCGAGCAGAACCGGTCTGCCCAGCCTACGTATCGCTTCCGACAGGCCGCATCTTTAATCTGGCCCGTCTGATCGCAGATACAGGTTCTCCCGAACTCGCGCACAGGAAAATTCAGGATTCACTGGCGCAGATAATGGCTGTGGGCGGCTGCCCCAAGGCAGAGGAGCCGGATGCATGTCAGGAGACCGTGGCAGTTGCGAGAAAGGCACTCGCTGAACTTCAGGCTTGCACCTCGCCACGGCTGCCAGAAGAAACGGCGGAGCGAAATCGGCCTGAGCCTTCGAAATAAGGTGTGGTCAATCTCATGAGAGATTGACGCATTCTGTCCTGCGGGCACTTTCGGAGCGGTTGCTGCTGATCGCGCTCCCTCCATTGAGACAGTGCTTCAGTACACCGTACGCGCACGCCGACCGGGATTAGCAGTTACCCTTCTTTGCCTGACCGGGCGGACAGAATCCATTGCCCGGCCCCCTTGAGGTTTGCCTTGCGGTACGACGACTACGCCTGGATCGCTTGGCACGTATACCGCGCAGCCCGCCAGTGCCGCCATCGCGGTCGACAACAGAATCATCACTATTTTCATGCGCTGCGCGGGGAACGCCCTGTGACCTTCCCCGCCCTCCGAAATCAGAAGTTGAAGTTGATGCCCGACTGGTTGCCGGCAGACACATTAACGCCCGTCGACTGCGTCGCGCCACTTACGCTATCTGATTCGACGGTATAGGCTCCAGCCACACCGTTTACCGTAGACAGCGCGACGGGCAGCGAACCCGCGTATGTGCCTGTCACAGGGGCCGCGGCAGGCACCGCAAGTGCATAAGCACCCGTATCGAGATTGGCGTTTGCTGATGCAACCTCATACGATCCTGCGCCGTCGTTTTGCAGCGCGCGCACGGTCGCCTGCGCGGACGCCGTCACGGTACCCGCGATCGTATTGACTGTGGACACCGGAAGTGTGATCGGCGACGACGAAGTCGAGAGTGCCGTTGTGGCATTCGCCGTCACAGGCACGGCATGGATCACGCCATTCGCGTGTCCGTTGGGCTGCCGGTTATCCACGATCACCACATCGTAATTGCCATTCGACGAACTCTGGATCAGCGGACTCAGGACGAACTGGCCATTGCTGTCCGCGATCGTGCCACGCACCACATGACCGTTTTGTTCCGCGTACACGGTGGCGCCCACTTCGCCCGGCGCGACAAAACCTGTGATACTGCCGCTCACTACGGTCGGTGTTGCCGTCACAACCGGCTTCAGGCTAAAGCTGCCGTTGCCGCGCTGGACGATCGATTTGCATGCATTGAAATCGAGCACGAGATCGACCAGGGTATTTGGCTGAACCGTAAAGGGCTGAATGATCTTATATCCGCTTTGACTCGCGCTCGGCGTCGCGAGGGGTTGCTCAGTCGTTGTGCCGCTGACCACCACGGAGTTCGCCACCGCATTTCCCTGGTTCTGTGCGAGTACGAGCCTGATCTGCTGATACTGTCCGGCAGCAAGCGGTGCGCGGCCGAGGTCTGTCAGCACGCCATTTGTCAGTGAAAGAAGATCGATCTTTTGTGGTGCAGCCAGTGCAATATCGGTCCATCCACCGTCCGTATCGCCTGCCGTTGAACTCGCGTTGACACGTACCTTGTTGACGGTCACATACACATGATCAAATCCACAGGATGGCGCGTCCGTCATGGCCACATGCAGTGTGCCTGTGCCGCCGTTGCTGCTATTGCCACCACCGCCGCCACATGCGCCTAGCGCAAGCGGAAACGCCAGCAGACAAAGCAGTTTTCTTGTCGTTTTCATATAACCCCCTTGATTGTTGTGTGTGCAGAAGGATACGGAAACGTACGGTAACTTTGCTGAGCAAATTGCAATTATCTGTAACAGATGAATGAGCTAATACCTGGTGCTTTGCGCTTATGAGGATGTAAATCACTATTACTATCCCTCGTGACTTGCGGAACAGTGCCCGTTTTCGAAATCGCGGCTGTTTCAGGCTTAAGGCGATCAGCCAGCATGCCGGCTAAACCAATATCGACACGTGCGGCAATTATCCAAGCGCAAGAAGAGGTGTCACCGAGTGCGTATCAAATGTGATTTTCGCGCACTGCCTCAGGTACTTTAGAAGTCGAGGCGAGCAGCACGGGTCGCTAAAGCCGTGCGAAACACTCCCTCCGTCGCCCTCGTCGCGTCCTTCGTTTCGTCCCGAACGTCCTCGCGTATCTCGACATGTCGGCAGGCAGATGGCGGCACACGCGCTTACACACAGCCAACTGTCGGACACTAGCGAGATGCGTTTCTCCGATCAAATACTCCCGTCGCGAGCAGAACGATGGCATCAAGCCGCTTTCGATCACGTTCATTGCGGGTGATGACAGGCAGCGTCTACTGGCAGTCGCTACGGGTGGTCTCACAGGCGTCGACACTCCGACGTCCGCAAGGGCCGACTGCTCACATTGAGCATCCGGCAGGTTACGCAGGGAATCGGCCGCTGAATCACCGCTGTGGAAGTTCCGCGAGCGGCCGCTATTGGGCCGAATCCCGGACGACGGCGAACGCACCAGGCCGACCCACATCGGCCGGTCAAGCTGAAATAGCTTTGATGACAGGCCCCGGCGCCCGTCACCCGATCACCGCAAGACGATGGACTGTCTGGGCTGGGTCAGCATCGCTGGCTGAAGAATTTCATCCAGTTGTGCCCGGGTGAGAAGGCCGCGCTCAATGACGATCTCCGCGACGCTCTGGCCGGAAACGAGTGCCTGCTGCGCGACCTGGGTTGCATTCACATATCCGATGTAGGGGTTCAGCGCAGTCACAATGCCGATCGAATTCTCGACGAGGGACTGCAGTCGCTCGCGGTTCGCAGTAATGCCGTCCACGCATTTTGATGCCAATGTCAGGCATCCCGCCCGAAGATGCGCGACGCTCTTGAAGAGGCTGTGCGCGATAACCGGCTCGAACGCGTTCAGCTGCAACTGACCCGCTTCTGCTGCGAAGCTGACCGTCACATCGTTACCGATCACCTCGAACGCGATCTGGTTCATCACTTCCGGGATAACCGGGTTCACCTTGCCCGGCATGATGCTGGAACCCGCCTGAACGGGAGGAAGGTTGATTTCCCCAAAGCCTGCTCGCGGACCACTGGAGAGCAACCGGAGGTCATTGCAGACCTTCGAGAGTTTGACGGCTACGCGCTTCAGCACACCCGACAATTGCACGAACGAGCCGACGTCCTGTGTTGCCTCAACGAGATTCGGCGAAGTGGTGACGGGAATTCCCGTGACGGAAGCAAGGTGGCGGCATACAAGAGGCGCGTACTCAGGCGGCGTGTTGATACCCGTGCCGATCGCGGTCGCCCCCAGGTTGATTTCGCAGATCAGCTTTGATGCCTCCATCAGGCGATCTTCGTCTTCGCCCAGCATCACGGCAAAGGTACTGAACTCCTGGCCCAGCGTCATGGGCACCGCATCCTGCAGCTGCGTCCGCCCCATCTTGAGGTCGTTTCTGAACTCATCCGCCTTCCGTTCGAACGAGGCACGCAACACACCCATTGCATGGACGAGCTGCACGATACCCATGTAAGCAGCAATTTTGAGTGCAGTCGGATAAACGTCGTTGGTACTTTGTCCCAGATTGACGTCCTCGTTAGGGTGCAAGGCTGCATAGTCGCCGCGTTGACATCCGAGGTACTCCAGCGCGAGATTGGCAACTACCTCGTTCGCATTCATGTTCGTGGACGTGCCGGCGCCGCCCTGAATGACGTCGACCACGAACTGGTCATGCGCCACGCCCTGACGAATCGCCTGGCAGGCCTGCACGATGGCCTTCAGTTTGTGCTCCGGCAGCAGGCCCAGCTCGTGATTGGCGAGTGCTGCCGCCTCCTTGACGCTGGCAAGCGCGTTGACCAGATTCGGGTAAGTCGAAATTGGAATGCCGGTGATCGGGAAATTCTGAAGCGCGCGCAGGGTGTGGACGCCGTAATACGCCTCCTGCGGAACAGGCAGATCGCCGAGAAGATCGTGCTCGATACGGTGAGTCGAAACTGACATTTGATGCTCCAAGGAAAAGGTCAAACCGATGGCGCGCCCGGTCCGTTCTCGAACCGTGCGACGAAAGCTTTTGGTGGCGAGCCAGTGCCAGCTCAGTTGGCGGCGCCGCCCTTCGCGTAAGCAATGCATTGCCTCGCCAGGACTTCTGTCGGGTCAATCAGTTGCACGCGCCCGCCGTTGCAGCCGACGAATTCGCCTGCTGGAAGAAGGATTGGGAGTTCGGTGCATCCGAGGATGATGACTTCAACGCCCCCGGCAATCAGTCCCTCGACTGCTGCGACGATGTCTTCCTGACATTGACCGGTCGTGAAACCTGCCTTGACGCCGTTCATTCCGTAGATGGCTTCCATCACACGCGCCTGCAAAGCGGCGCCAGGGGCAATCTGGTGCAGGCCCTGCGATTCGAGAGCCTTC
Source organism: Paraburkholderia azotifigens (assembly GCF_007995085.1). GTDB lineage: Bacteria > Pseudomonadota > Gammaproteobacteria > Burkholderiales > Burkholderiaceae > Paraburkholderia > Paraburkholderia azotifigens. The sequence goes on along the minus strand of NZ_VOQS01000005.1, from coordinate 287,306 downwards.
TGGTAGACACCGCTGCCGATCGTGCCTGATGTGGCCAGTACGCCGACATCGCGCAAGCCGGGAAAGGAATCACGCAGGTAGCGCACCGTGACGGTGAGCATGTTGACGATAGGTATCCCGAGATACGGCTGGATCCGGTCAACGAACGCATGCGCAGTGTTGCAGGGAATTGCGATGATGTCTGCGCCACCGTCTTCCAGTTTTTTGCACGTGGCGTAGAGCGAGACGGTCGGGTCCACCCCTTCACTGATCAGGTTTTCTGTTCGGTCGGGAATCTGCGGATTTTGCTCAATCAGAAGCTTGATGTGATCCTGGTCGCGCGACGCCGGCGTATGACGGACGACCTTGTTAAGGAAATCGACCGTCGCAGCAGGGCCTACGCCTCCCACCACGCCGACCTTGAAAACCGGGGCAGGCGAACCGGGACCGCCAGAGACGACATACTGCGCATACGCCATATTGGAATCGACAAGTGGCACCTGCAACTGACCGATTTCCCCGGCGACGAGGGCGATTTCCGTCATGCCCGGCACGATGACATCGACGCCCTGATCCATGAGACTCTCGCACGCAGCGCGCAGCAACTCGACAGGGCGGCCGCGGAGATTGCCGCTCTTGATACCGTCGGACCCATAGATGGCTTCAGTTACCGTATCGGTATCGTCGGCAGTGCGCGGATACACGACCTCGAATTCGGGGGCGGCGAAATACCGTTCAAAGAGCCGCTTTTCACGGACGTAATCGGATGCGAGCACACCGATACGCTTCGCGGCGGGGAATTTTCGCTGCACGTGGCTGCGAACGGCTTCGACGATATCGACAATAGGCAAGCTCGTATTTGCCTTCAGTTCGTCGATAAACGTGTGACTCAGAAAACACGGGAGCACAACCATCGTTACTCCGCGTTTTTCGAAATCACGGATCATGTCGAAGATGTACAGTTTGCGCTCCGTCGTCGCGGCACTACCCGCCCCGGCTCCCTTGAACGGGCGCTGCTCGAAGATGACCTCGGCATGCTCGGCGTCGGAGGACGCCGGCGTCGCCTTCACGATCTTGAAGAACACATCGGCGCTCGCCAGCGGGCCCAGTCCTCCGACTACGCCCAGCTTGCGCCGGCTTTCCGCCACCGTCGCGCTCATTGTGCACCGGCCTCCACCTGCTCAAAGGAGGCGTCCGTCGACTTTGCTTCGCGTGCAGCTTCCCATTTCGCGATCACAGCAGTCGCAACGCTATTGCCGATCACGTTGGTCATCGTGCGACCCATATCGAGAATCTGGTCGATCGCCAGGACCAAAGCCACGCCGGCGACAGGCAGATGAAACATCGGCGCGACAGCGGCAACGACGACCACCGACCCGCGCGGCACACTTGCCATACCCTTGCTGCTCAACATCAAAATCAGCAACATGAGAATCTGCTGCGACACCGGCATGTGGACACCAAAGGCCTGCGCAATGAAAATCGCGGCGAACGCCTGATACATCATCGAACCGTCCAGGTTGAATGCATAGCCCAGTGGCAACGTGAAACCAACCACCTTCTTGTCGACGCCGAACTTCTCCAGCTGCTCGGTGAGTCGCGGATATGCAGCCTCGCTGCTTGCCGTCGAGAATGCAATCATCGCGGGTTCACGGACTGCCTTCAGCAGACTACCCACCTTGCGTCCGAGAAAAGCGTAGCCGATTGCGACGAGGATAGCCCAGAGGATCAGCAGCCCGAGGTAGAACGAGCCGATGAGCTTGCCGTAGGTGTAGATGACATCTAGGCCACGCAGCGTCACGGACGACGCGATGGCACCAAAGACACCTAGCGGCGCAGCACGCATGACGTAGTTCGTGAGCCGAAGCATCACAGGGACCATTCCGTCGATCGCCTGGATGACGACGCCGACGCGCGAGTCGCGCTTGAGTGCACCAAGGCCGACGCCAAGGAAGAGCGAGAAGACGAGGATCTGCAGGATGTCATTGCGCGCCATCGCATCCAGCAGGCTTGTCGGGAATGCGTGCGTGATGACGTCCTTGACGTTCAGTGCAGCCGTATTGAGCCCTGTATTCACTTCGCTGGAGCTCTCAGTCAGATGCAGGCCTGCGCCGGGTTGCAGCGCGTTTGCCATGACGAGTCCGAGCGCCAGAGAGATGAGTGATGCGCTGATGAACCATCCAACCGAGCGCAGCCCGATCCGGCCTACATCGTCGCCGCTATCCATCCCCGCCAGCCCCGACACGAGTGTGACGAAGACCAGCGGCGCGATGATCATCTTGATCAAACGCAGGAAAATATCCGTGACAATCGAGAAGTAGCCGGCAACCGCTTTCAGCGTGGCGGGGTCAGCAATGTTCGTGTGGCATGCGTACCCGGCTCCGACTCCAAGGAGCATGGCTACCGCGATGCTCAGGGTAAGGCGATTCTTCATGGTCATCCGTCCTGTGGCGGCGTGGACGATGGAAAGTAGCGGCCACGCGCGGGAGAAGAAATGAAAGCGGCGCTGGGAGCGGCACTTTCACCGTAGAACGGATGGTAGGGACGTTCAAAAAAACGCTGATGCTGTTACGACATGCGCCCATGCGAAAATCGCATAACACGGGAAAACCCTATTCCAGCGTGGCGGAGCCCGCGCGCAGGTGATACCACAGCGTATCCAGGAATTCGCTGCGATTCGTTGAATCACGATATGCGCGCAGTTCCACCTGCAGGTGCCAGCTCGCCGGCCCTGCCGGTACGAGATCGCCATCGGCAAGCTCTTTCGTGATCGTGCTCCTGGGGAGCCAGGCCACGCCCTCCCCCTCCATGACGAGTTTCTTCAGAACTTCCGCCATGTCGGACTCATAGTGCAGCCGCAACGACAGCGCGTCCGATGCCTTCTTCAACAGCAGCGCCTGGCAACGTCCGAAGTAACTTGTTTCGGTGTAGGAGATAAGGGGCAGCGGACGTTGCCTGGTCCCCGGCAGGCGGAACTTGGGAGCCGAACGCTCGTTTGACCTGCTGGTTGGCATCAGGGTATCGAGACCAACGGTGAGATGCTCATACCTCGCGGCGTCGAGATGGAGTGGGAGCTCCGGATGATGATAGGCAAACATCAGCTCGCAATTGCCGTTCACGAGCATGAGAATCGAGTCGTGGACGTTCGTCGGAATGACGCGCGCCCGTACCTCCCCGAATTGCGGCGCGAGCGCTTTGAGCCATGTCGGAAGGAAATTCAGGGCTATCGTGTGTCCCGCGCAAATCTGCAGACTCTTGCCCGCGATGCGCTGCTCAGTGCGGATGATGGCCCGCGTATCGAGAAGCCGGGAAAGAACATCGTCGGCGACTTCACGAAACAGCTGACCGGCGGGGGTCAGGACGGGAGGAAAGCTGCTGCGGTCAATCAGTTCAGCGCCGACCCATTGCTCGAGCGACTGGATTCGGCGGCTGAAACCGGACTGCGTGACATTACGAAATTCAGCGGCGCGGGAAAAGCTCTGGTACTGCGCAAGAGCGATGAAATCTTCAATCCATTTGATTTCCATGTTGACCTTCGGACCGTCTTCGGAATCGTCGATTTTAGCCGCACAGTGACCATGCGGATTGCTTCGACTGCAGATGCTCACCGATTTGCGCCTGCTCGTAGCCGGGTCCGCGATCGCCTGGCCGGATCGCGACCGATGTCCCCGCCTCCGCAGCCTTGACCCGAAAGTGCCTCTTGATAGCCAGAGCGCTCTCCAGCTGTTCGTACACTCGAGCCGTCGTCGGAGGGCGATTGGCAGATCAACCCGAAATCGCCGGACGCGCGTACCGAAACCGTTCGGCAAATCTTGTCAGGCAGCGAACTGCAGAGGTTGTGCTTGCATCGCTGGACGCCCGAGCACAAGATCACTCGCCCGCTCGGCTAGCATGATGGTCGCAGCGTTGATATTCGCGCTCGGCACAGACGGCATCACCGATGCATCGATGACACGCAGTCGCTCTACCCCCCGGACTTTCAGATCGGGACCTACGACGGCAGACGGATCGTGCTTCGCTCCCATCTTGCAGGTTCCACAGGGGTGATAGGCACTCGACGCGTCCTGCCTGATGAACTCGTCGACATCCGCGATCGCGCTTACATCGACGCCTGGCATGTCTTCACGGTAATGAAAGCGACGGAACGCGGGTTGTCGTGAAAACAGCAGCCCAAGCCGTACCGACTCGCGCATCACGCGCCAGTCCTCCTCGGTCTTCATGTAGTTCGGGTCGATCGAAAGTGGATCTTCGGCCCGCCTGGACTTCAGCCGGACACGCCCACGACTGGTCGGACGCATTGGACCGACTCCGATGCGATACCCATTTGTGTGCCGTGTAGGTATCCAGTCCTTGTTGAAGAACACTGGAAAAAAGTGAAACTGGATATCCGGATGGGGAATGTGAGAAGCGCTCTTCAGAAAGGCGCCCACATGACACTGGTTGACGGACGCAACGCCCGACTTGAAACCGAACCACTGCACGCCAGCCCACAACATCCGGTGAAGTTGCAGCTCCCGGTTGAGCGAGACAGGTTCCCTGGTTTCGACCTGAATGTGACATTCAAGATGATCCTGCAGATTTTCTCCGACCCCGGGCAACTCCACTCGCGGGACAATGCCTTTTTCGTTGAGGTGATCGCCGGGCCCGATTCCTGACAACATCAGCAGTTGCGGCGAGCCGAAGACACCCGCGCAAAGCAGCGTCTCCTTTCGTGCAGTGACATTCACAGCAGAGCCGTCGCGCGTCACCTTGAATCCCGTCGCCCGGTTGCCGATGAGATTGATCTGCTCGAGCGTGCTCTGAGTCCAGATCGTAAGATTTCCGTCGTCCTTGCGCGAATGAAGGTAGCCGTACGCGGCGCTGTTGCGAATACCGTGATCGACGCTCATCTCAAAGCGCGATACGCCTTCCTGCCGGAATCCGTTGACGTCTTCGGTGAGTGGAAATCCAGCTTCGATTCCTGCGTCGAGAAAGGCCTGGTTGAGCGGACACAGATGCTCCTGACGCTGTGCATGAATGAAACCGTCGTTACCTCGATAGGCGCTGACCACATCGCTTCGCTCGATCTTGCGAAAGTACGGCAGGCAATCCTTCCAGCTCCAGCCGGACGCACCTTCCTGCTCCCAGCGCTCGTAGTCGAGCGGATGACCGCGCAGCCATGTCATGCCGTTGATCGAAGACGAGCCGCCGAGAACGCGACCGCGCGGCTGCTGGATACGGCGGTTGCCGAGGTTGCGCTGCGGCTCGGTCTCGAACCAGTAGTTATATCGTGAGCTCGGCTTGAAGATCGATCTCAGACCGGCAGGCATACGGATCACCCACGAGTTGTCGCGCGGTCCCGCTTCGATCAGCAGTACCCGATTACCCGCATCAGCGAGCCGGCGCGCAAGTACACAGCCTGCCGAGCCTGCCCCTCCGATCACATAGTCGAATTCCACGGCCTCGCTCATGATCGCGCCTCCGTCGCTGGTCTGCGATCGTCGTGATACGCGTAGCGCGTTTCGACGGGCGCGGAGATTTCCCACACTGCCTCCGCGCCGTCACCGATGGAGACGAAATCTCCGGCTTCGATATCGAGTTGCGCGCCGTGTGCGAAGGTCAGTCGTGCGCGGCCTTTGACGACGTAGAACGTCGCGCCCGGCACATAGCGATGCTGGAACGTGTTGCTGTCGCAATGCCAGGTTTGCCAACGGGCGGTCGTGTGCTCGATGCCATCCGGCGCTCGTTCTCTGGAGATCGATGGAGTCGTGATGAAAGCGTTCATGTCGGACGTGCGGAGTGAAAGAAATCTGGATCGGGATGATCAAAGCGGTGCCGGGACGCGTCGTCGCGCTGAGCGCTGACTCACTTCGTCCACTGCTGTACCAGCGTGCGGTTCGCATCGATCCAAACCTTCGCGCCTTTCTCGGGCGTCGACGCGCCTTGCTTGATGATTTCCGACATCAGGCTTCCGAGCGAGTTGTCATCCATCTTCCATTGCTGCAACCATCGCTCGACGTCAGGATGCTGCTTCCTGAACGTTGGGGACTCGATGCCATAGATAGAATCGCTCGCACCGTAGGCGCCTTTCGGATCCTTCAAATACTTCAGCTTGTATTTGGACCAGATCCAGTGCGGTTTCCACAGCGTCACGACCACAGGCTCCTTGCGCTGAATCGCCCGCTCGAGCGACAGAACCATCGCAGACTCGGACGACGACTGAATGTCATAGTCGAGCTGATAGTTTGCCTTCGCCTTCTCCGTCAACTGCATCAGACTGCTGCCGGAGTCGATGCCGACGACCTTCGCGCGACCAGACGAAGCGAACAGCGTTTTATTCGCGTTCAACTGATCGATGCTGTCGACGGCTACGTAGTCAGGAACGACCAGACCCAGGTTCGCTTCCTTGAACCACGGCCCGATCTGTACCACTCTGTCTTTGACCTTGTCGAACGCAGGCTTGTCGCCTGCAGGAAGCCAGACTTCGAAGGTCAGATCGATCTTCCCCTGCGCGACGCTGTTGTAGATGAGCGCCTTGTCTGCGTTCTGCAACTGAACCTTGAAGCCCTTCTCGTCGAGAAGGATCTTCCACATGTTCGCGACGGCGATATTCTCGGCCCAGTTGTTCACGCCGATCGTGATCGACTTGTCTTCTGCATGGGCTGCAGCGCCCGTCAGCAGAAAGACGACGGGCAGCAGCCACTTGCACAATCTCAGCATCCTGGTCATTTTCTACGCTTCCATGTGAGAGTTGAAACCGTCCAGCACTGACAGCGCCGTCTTGCTTAGCGCAGCAGTGTTTCTTCGAAGGGAAATAGCGAAAGCAGTCGCGTTCCTGTCTCTGTCACGAGCAGTTGCTGCTCGAGCTTCACGCCTTCCTGTCCGCCCTGTTCGCCGATGTAGCTCTCGACACACAGCGTCATTCCCGGCTGGATCTCGCCGTCATAGCCGGATGCGCCGAAGTCCGAGTGATGATAGAGGTACGGATATTCGCCCGTCATACCGCACCCGTGTGCCGACAGGTAATAGCGATTCGCGTGATATTTGTCCGGGATGTTCCAGGCCTTGTCGCTGTACTCCCTGAACGTCATGCCCGGCCGGATAATCCCGATGTTGTGATGCACCTGCTCGTGAGCCAGCTTGTAGAGCGTGCACTGGTTCTCGCCCGGCTTGTCAGGCCCGGCGTGGAAGGTACGGGAAAAGTCGGAGTAATAGCCGTGACAGCCGACGACATCGGTATCCAGCGCAATCAGCTGATTCGGTTCGATGACATGGCTCGATGTTTCCTGGAACCACGGGTTGGTTCGACGCCCGGCGCTCAACAGGCGAGTCTCGACGTAGTCGCCATCCTGAGCAATGACCGATTGATGCAGCACAGACCACAGCTCGTTCTCCGACATGCCGGGCCTGATCGCGTCCCGAAGCTTCCCGACTGCGGCTTCTGTCGCGCGCAGCGAAGCGATCACGCATTTCAGTTCCTCGGCCGACTTGATCGCACGCGCCATCTCGATCGGCTCCTGCGCATCGACCAGACGGACACCGTGCCCCGCCAGCGCAAGCGCGGCTCCCGCGTTCATGCGCTCAATACCGACTGTCGGCTTCGCGCCGACGAGTTCGGTCAGCGTGGCCGCCATGCCGGCCGCCCATGCCGTTTCGCGCGCCGCGATGGCCGGGCCTGCCGCGACGAAACTGGCGGTTGACGATGGCCGAACTTCGTCAATGGTCTCAAGGCCGTCGGCCAGGTGCTCGCAACCGGTGAACTCGAACAGAATCGTCCGTGTTTCCGTGACGATGAGGTAGCGCGACGGCGTATTCCGGGCGCAAAAAATCTGCATGTTGCGCGCGCCCGTGGCGTACCGGATGTTCACCGGGTCGCAGATGATCAAGGCCGCGATATCGCGCTTTCGCATTTCCGCGCGGACTCTGCCAAGGCGATACGCTCGCACCGACACGAGGTCGATGTCCGAGCCATGCATGGTTCGATCGAGCAACTGAAGTTCGCCAGGATCGTGGCGCTCGCGATGCCAGTCAAGCGTAGTCATAAGAACGTCCGGATAGGGTAAATACCAACCTCTGGTTATGAAGCAAACGGCTACAGCCTGCTTTCGAATTCTTCCGATTGCGTTGCCATAGAAGTGACTTTACGAGTTGGCAATTTCCCTGTACACAGATGAAATCTCATGTCCGTTGATAACCCTGCGTTATGAAGAGTTTGCGTCATCGCCTTCCGCCGCTGACGAGCCTGATGTTTTTCGAGGCCGCGGCGCGGACATTGAATTTCACGCGAGCCGCCGAAGAGCTTCATGTTTCACAGGCAGCCGTCAGCAAGCAGATCCGCCAGCTCGAGGAAGGGCTTGGCTTTGCACTCTTTGAGCGGACCGGTCGACGCGTGCAGCTATCGCCGCGTGGGACGCAGCTTCATAACAAGGTCAGCGCGGCGTTCAATTACCTCGCTGATGCCGTCGACGAAATCAGCGACAAGCGGAACGCGAGTATGGTGACGGTGGCCGCAAACACGGCGATTTCGCATTTCTGGCTGAGTGAAGTGATGAGGGACTTCCGCGCCCGCAATCCGAGCTTTGCCGCGAGCATTCGCACCATTACGTCCGACCAGCCTTCCGATCTGTTCAACGACGGCGTCGACCTTGTCGTCGCGTATGACCCCGGCAAGCGAATCAACTGGACGGCGCAGTTGTTGTTCGAGGAAGAGATATTCCCCGTCGCGAGTCCGGCCTATATCGAGAGTCATCCGCTGACTGGCGACGGTCCCGAAGCATTGCTATCGCAGGTGCTTCTCGAGTACGAACGCATCCAGCCGAACTGGATCAACTGGTCCATCTGGTTCAAGTCGCTCGGTGTTGACCCGAGCCGCGTGAGGGCAACCGAGTATGGCAACAACTACAACGTGCTCGTCGATGCGGCCTCGCGAGGAAGAGGCGTAACGCTCGGCACGCGTCATCTGCTCGACTCGGAAATTCGTAGCGGCAGACTGGCCCGCCTGTCTTCGTTGAGCGTGCGTCCAGGTCGAGGCTACTTCTTGATGCGCAATGATCAGCGTCCACTCAGTCCTGAAGTTGAACAGCTTCATGGCTGGATTGCAGGCTACCGTGTGAACTAGATATTCGCGAAGCATCTTGTCCCTCCTGGGCCGGCGCTCCGGCACGAGAGGCATGGCAGCGATCGTCGCAATCACCCCATCGTCAACATCACCCGACAAGGCACGGCATGCCCGGACGTCCCGGACTCAGATTCGCCGTCGGTTCTGTTGCGCGAACTGGACGCTCCTTCCGCATACATCGCTTGCGTGTGAGTGGCTCCTGTGGGCCCGTCGCTGGCTTTCGCAGCATTGGAATCCAGGAATGACGGCAGCGCGCCCGTCTGGGTCGACTGCGGCCTTCGGGCGAACCGCTCGCGCAGGTTGCCTGGTGACGCGGCTACACTACACTGTAGTGGACGATCGCCCGTAAGCTGTCGAGGCGGGCGGGGGCACGGGCCTGACGAACCGTTGACACGGTCCCTGACGGCCCTCGGGGCGGCGACGGCAAGCGATCTTCCGAGTCAGCCGCTGCCCTGGACGCAGCCGATAGCATCCCGGGCAACACCTGTCGCATCCTGTTTCGACCTTTCCATCCGCACCCCTATGCAGTGAATGGAGGCTTCGAGATGAACAGAAAGAATGCCGCGGCCATCTGGATTCTGATCGCGATGCTGGTAGGCATCGCGATCGGCTACATGATCTACACGAGCTTTCCGGACAGGAAGACCGCGACGGAGATCGCGGGCTACATCTCGCTGGTGTCGGACGTGTTCCTGCGTCTGATCAAGATGGTGATCGGCCCGCTCGTCTTTTCTACGCTCGTCGTCGGCATTGCGCACATGGGCGACGCCGCCTCGGTTGGGCGTGTGTTCGCAAAAGCGCTAAGCTGGTTCATTACCGCGTCGCTGATCTCGCTGCTTCTCGGTCTTTTGATGTCCAATCTGCTCAGGCCCGGCGAGAATCTCGGGCTGCCCCTGCCCGACATCGGCGCGTCGGCGAACCTCGCGACTGCCAAGTTCACGCTCAAGGACTTCATCGGCCACATGATCCCAAGGTCATTCGCCGAGGCGATGGCCAACAACGAGATTCTGCAGATCGTCGTGTTCTCGATGTTCTTCGGCATCGCGCTGGCCGCGCTCGGTGAGAAAGGCAAGATCCTCGTGGCCGCTATCGATCAGCTCTCGCACGTCATGCTCAAGATCACCGGCTACGTGATGAAGCTCGCCCCGCTGGCGGTGCTCGCGGCGATGGCCGCGACCGTAGCCGTCAACGGGCTGACGATCCTGTTGAAGTTCGCGGTCTTCATGGGAGACTTCTACCTCAGCCTTTTCCTGTTGTGGTCGCTGCTGACAGCGGCCGGCTTCCTCTTTCTCGGACCGCGCGTGCTCAAGCTGCTGGCGCTGATCAAGGAGGCGTTCATGCTTTCGTTTGCGACGGCGAGTTCCGAGGCCGCGTATCCGAAGATCCTCGACGCGCTCGACCGTTTCGGCGTGAAGCGCAAAATCTCCAGCTTCGTGATGCCGATGGGATACTCGTTCAACCTCGACGGCTCGATGATGTACTGCACCTTCGCGACACTGTTCATCGCCCAGGCGTACAACATGCACCTCTCACTCGGCACGCAGCTGACGATGCTGCTGATCCTGATGCTGACGTCCAAAGGGATGGCGGGCGTGCCTCGCGCGTCGCTGGTGGTGATTGCCGCCACACTCAACCAGTTCGGCATCCCCGAAGCCGGATTGCTGCTGATCCTCGGCGTGGATACGTTCCTCGACATGGGTCGATCGGCCACGAACGCAGTGGGCAACTCGATCGCGAGCGCGGTGGTCGCGAAGTGGGAAGGGGAACTGATGACAGAAGCCGAGGCTGAGGCCAACGCGGCGCGCATTGACGCCGAGCTGGACGCGACGATCGCCCATCCGGCAGAAAGCTGACAGGGACCGAGCCATGAAGACGCAGCGATTCTGGTCGATGCTGGCCATCGCGGGGCTGCTGATGGCGGGCGCCACAGTGGGGGCGCAGGAGGACACGCAGTTGTCGCGTCCGGTTCCCGACAGCCCGGCGCCGGCGGCGCTGACGGGCACGCTGTCCAAGGTGCGAGAGACGGGCACCATCGCGCTTGGCTACCGCGAGTCGTCGGTGCCGTTCTCCTGGCTGAACGCGCGCAAGGAGCCAATCGGCTATTCGATCGAGCTGTGCAAGGCACTGGTGTCAGCGATCGGAGACGCGGTCAACCGGACCCTGACCATCCAGTGGGTGCCTGTCACACCCGAAAACCGCATTGACGCGGTGGTCAGCGGCCGGGTCGATCTGGAATGCGGTTCTACGACCAGCAATGTGGAACGTCAGAAACGAGTGGCCTTCTCGCCGATCATCTTCGTGGCGGGCACAAAGGTCATGGTAAAGAAAGGTTCGCCGATCGGCTCGTTCCGCGATCTCGCGGGCAGGAGGGTCGCGGTGACGGCCGGCACCACGAACGAGAAGGCGCTGCGCGATCTGGACCGGAAGTTCAGGCTCGGGATGCAGCTGCAGGTGGTGCCCGACCATGCGCAGGGGTTCGCGCAGGTGGCCAACGGACAGGCCGACGCGTTCGCCACCGACGACGTGTTGCTGTACGGCCTGATCGCGGAGCATAGCGGCGAGCGCGGCGAATATCGCGTGGTCGGCGATTATCTGTCTTATGACCCGTATGGGATCATGTTCCGCAAGGACGACCCGCAGCTCGCGCAAGTGGTGAGGGATACCTTCCAGGAACTCGCGGCGGACGGAGAAATCGACCGTCAATACAAGCGGTGGTTCTTGCGCCGCCTGCCGTCGGGCACCAGCCTCAACCTGCCGATGAGTGCACAGCTTGCGACCATCATTCAGACGATGGCGGGAGGCGAGCCGCAATGAGCGCCACGCGTGAGAGCCGGTTCCGACGGCTCGAACGCGGCGCTCCATGCTGTGCTTGACTTGAGAATACGCCTACCCCAACTCAGCAAATAGCCAATCCTGAAAACGCTTAAGCTTAGGCAAATCCGCTCGCGACTTCAGAAGGTTGAGCGTATATCCACTGATCCTCAATCCGTCAAAACCTAACGGTGCCACCAGCATTCCCGTCTCCAGCTCACGCTGTACGAGCAACAGGCTCTCAAGGCAAATCCCCATCCCATCCGCAGCCGCGCTAATCGCCATAAACGAGCGGTCGAAACGCGGGCCCCGCGTAATATCCAGCACGACTTTACGGTGCAGCCGCATCCAGTCCCGCCAGCCAACCAGGCATCCTTCGCTATGAATCAGTGTGTGATGCCGCAAATCCGAAACCGTACGAATCGGATGCTCTCCATTCGCCAGACGCGGCGAACACAACGGCACGATCGTCTCGAGCGGCAGATCCAGCACCATCGTGCCCGCCGGCTGCAAGCGCCGCGCGCCGTAGCGGATGTCGATATCGACAGACTCCTTGATCAGATCGACAGGCGCCGACGACGCATTGAGCCGCACGTCGATATCCGGATGCATCGCGCTGAACCGCGCAAGTCTCGGCATCAACCATTGCGTCGCAATACTCGGCGTCGCGTGCACGGTGAGGATGTCGCTCTTCTCGACCCGCCCGATGTCGCGCGTCGCCTTGTCGATTCGCGCGAACGCCGCGCCGATTTCCTCTGCATATTGGCGCCCCGTGTCCGTGAGGATCACGGCGCGATGCACGCGATGAAAGAGCCGCACCGCCAACTGGTCCTCCAGCAGCTTGATCTGATGACTGATCGCGGACGGCGTCACAAACAGTTCGTCTGCTGCAAGCGCGAACGACGAGAGCCGCGCAGCGGCCTCGAAAGCCTGTATGGACTTGAGTGTGGCCCGATTGTGCATCGCAATACCCGCATGAATTCAATTCACCGATAGGCCACTTTAATTCGTTTGAGCCGTTGGATTCAAGCAGATACGCTTTACTCAACTCGCAGCGCACCAGAAGCAAGGGATTACCCGAATCTGCGAGCAGGACGAAACATCCCGCCACACATCATCCGGTGTCCGGCCCTCAAAAGCCGGATGCCAAGAGAAGGAGACACGCGTGAATACGAGCGAAGCCGGGCGCGCCGCCCAACTCGCGGAACACGCCTACCGCATCCGCCGCAATGCGCTGCTAATGGGCGAAGTACAGGGGCAAGGCTATATCGGCCAGGCACTCGACATTGCCGACGTACTGGCCGTCGCCTACTTCGGCGCCATGCGCTATCGCCCTGAAGACCCTGAGTGGGAAGGACGCGACCGCTTCCTGCTGTCGAACGGCCACTACGCGATCGCGCTGTATGCGGCGCTATTCGAGGCAGGCATCCTGCCCGCCGACGAACTCGAAACGTATGGCAGCGACGACAGCCGCCTGCCGATGTCGGGCATGGCGAGCTACACACCCGGCATGGAAATGTCGGGCGGCTCGCTCGGCCAGGGCCTGACGATCGCCGTGGGCCGCTGCCTCGGCCTCAAGCGCAAAGGCTCGGACGCGTTCGTCTACACGCTCTTCTCCGATGGCGAACTCGACGAAGGCGCGATCTGGGAAGGCATCATGTCGGCGGCGCACTGGAAGCTCGACAACCTGATCGCGATCGTCGACGTCAACAACCAGCAGGCCGACGGTCCGTCGACACAGATCATGGCGTTCGAGCCGCTCGTCGAAAAGCTGGAAGCGTTCGGGTGGTATACGCAGCGCGTGGATGGCAACGACATCGCCGCCGTCACGCGCGCCTTCGACAACGCCCGCCAGCATACGGGCGAGCGGCCACGCATCATCGTCTGCGATACGAAGATGGGCTGCGGCGTGCCGTTCCTCGAAGAACGCGAGAAGAACCATTTCATCCGCGTCGACGCGCACGAGTGGAAGCTCGCGCTCGAAGCACTCGAAGCCGGGAGGCAAGCATGAGCACCGTCGCGAAGAAACCGCGCCTGAAAACATCCGCGATGATCGCCTCGATCGCGGCGGAAGGCCAGGTCACGCGTTCCGCGCCGTTCGGCCACGCGCTTGCGCAACTGGCGCGCACGAAGACCAACGTGATCGGCATGACGGCCGACCTCGGCAAGTACACCGACCTGCACATCTTCGCGAAGGAATTCCCCGATCGCTACTACCAGATGGGCATGGCCGAGCAGCTTTTGATGGGCGCCGCCGCCGGTTTCGCACACGAAGGCGCGCAGCCGTTCGTCACCACCTATGCCGTGTTCGCCACGCGCCGCGCTTATGACTTCATCCATCAGACGATCGCCGAAGACAACCTCGACGTGAAGATCGTCTGTGCATTGCCGGGCCTCACGACGGGCTACGGCCCGAGCCACCAGGCCGCCGAAGACATCGCGCTGATGCGCGCAATGCCGAACATGACGGTGATCGACCCGTGCGACGCACTCGATATCGAGCAGATGGTGCCCGCGATCGCTGCACACAAAGGTCCCGTCTACGCGCGCCTGCTGCGCGGCAATGTGCCCGCCGTGCTCGACGAATACGACTACAAGTTCGAACTCGGCAAGGCGAAGCTGCTGCGCGACGGCAACGACGTGCTGCTGATCTCGTCCGGGATCATGACGATGCGTTCGCTCGAGGTCGCGAAGGCGCTGGAGGAAGACAACATCGGCGTCGGCGTGCTGCACGTGCCGACGATCAAGCCGCTCGATACGGCGACGATCCTGCGCGAAGCGAAACGCACGGGCCGCATGGTGATCGTCGCGGAGAACCATACGGTGATCGGCGGGCTCGGCGAGGCGGTTGCACGCACGCTGCTCGGCGCGGGTGTCACGCCGCCCTTCCGGCAGATCGCGCTGCCCGACGAATTCCTCGACGCTGGCGCACTGCCGACGCTGCACGACCGCTACGGCATCTCGACGCAAACGATGTGCGACACCATCAAAGGCTGGCTGGGCTAAGCCCCGATAGCCACATCACCACCCTTATTCAAGAATCCATTATCAGGAGAACAGCATCATGTCAGAGTCGCGTCTTCTCGACGGCAAGGTCGCCGTCATTTCCGGCGCAGCATCGCCACGGGGTATCGGCATGGCCACCGCGCGCATGTTCGCGAAGCACGGCGCGAAGATCGCGATCCTCGATCTCGACGCTTCGGCAGCACGCGATGCCGCCGCCTCCATCGGCCCCGAGCATCGCGGCTATGCATGCAACGTCACGGACAGGCAAGCCTGCCAGAGCGCCGTCGAACAGATCGTCGCCGACTTCGGCGCCATCGACGTGCTCATCAACAACGCGGGCATCACGCAGGCCGTCAAGCTGCTCGACATCGACTCCGAAAGCTGGGACCGCATCCTCGACGTCAACCTGCGCGGCGTGCTGTATCTGTCGCAGGCCGTCGTGCCGCAGATGAAGAAGCAGAAGAGCGGCTCGATCGGCTGCATGTCGTCGGTCTCGGCGCAGCGCGGTGGCGGCATTCTCGGCGGCCCCCACTATTCGGCGGCGAAAGCAGGCGTACTCGGCCTCGCGAAAGCCATGGCGCGCGAACTCGGCAACGACGGCATCCGCGTGAACTGCGTGACGCCCGGCCTGATCCAGACGGACATCAACGCAGGCAAGATCAGCGACGACAAGCGCGGCGAGATTCTCGCGGGCATTCCGCTGAACCGTCTCGGCGTGCCGGATGATGTCGCGGGCGCGTTCCTCTTTCTCGCGTCGCCGATATCGTCGTACATCACGGGCGCCGTCATCGACGTGAACGGCGGCATGCTGATTCACGGCTGACCCAGGGTCAACGACGCGGCCGGGTCCGGCCGGCCGCGCGCGAGGATGCAGTAGCCGGACGCAGGCAAACGCGCCTCAGAGCGTGTTGTCCGGAAAGACAAATACACCGATACATCACAGATCCGTATTGGAGGAGCACATCATGAGCAACCGCTCGACCATCCGCAGCGGCATCGACCGGCGCACCTTTCTGAAAGCGGGCGCGAGCGTCGCCGCCGCCGCGCCTCTGTGGGGCTTGTCGATCCGACGCGCATCGGCCGCCGACTTCTCGTACAAGCTCGCGACGGGCCAGGACCCGACGCACCCGGTCAACATTCGCGCGCAACAGGCCTGCGACAAGATTCGCTCGGCCACCAACGGCAAGCTGGACATCAAGGTCTTCCCTGCGAACCAGCTCGGCTCCGATACCGATCTGCTGTCGCAGGTGAGAAGCGGCGGTGTCGAGTTCTTCAACCAGGCATCGTCGATTCTCGCGACGCTCGCGCCCGCAGCGGGCATCGTCAACACGGGCTTCGCGTTTCCCGACTACGACACCGTCTGGAAAGCGATGGACGGCGACCTCGGCGCGTATATCCGCGCGCAGATCGAGAAGACGGGCATTGTCACGGTGTCGCGTCCGTGGGACAACGGTTTTCGCCAGGTCAGCTCCTCAACGCGCGTCATCAAGCAGCCGGCCGATCTGAAGGGCTTCAAGATCCGCGTGCCGCAGGCGCCGATGCTCACGTCGCTCTTCAAGGCGCTCGATGCGGGCCCTGCCCCCATCAACTTCAACGAGCTGTATTCGGCGCTGCAAACGGGCGTCGTCGAGGGACAGGAGAACGCGCTGCCCATCATCGCGACGGCCAAGCTGTATGAAGTGCAGAAGTCGATCAGCCTCACGTCGCATGTGTGGGACGGCTACTGGATTCTCGGCAATCGACGTGCATGGGAAAAGCTGCCCGCCGACATGCGCACCATCGTCACACGCGAATTCGAAGCGGCAGGCATGCTGCAACGCGCGGACATCGCCAGGCTCAACGGCACGCTGCGCAACGACCTCAAAGCGAAGGGCATCAACGTCGTCGATGTGGATCGCCAGGCGTTCCGCGATGCATTGCGTAAGACCAGCTTCTACAGCGACTGGAAATCCAAATATGGCGACCAGGGCTGGAGTCTGCTCGAAAAGTACGTCGGAAAACTGGTATGAACACCATGCACACGATTACTTTCCCTCATCCGTCGCCGCGCCGTATCGTCAGCGTGATCGACAATGTGCTCGCGTATATCGTGGAGATTCCGGCCGCGCTGCTGGTGGTCGCGGAAATCTTCGTGCTGCTCGCGGGCGTGACGAGCCGCTATCTGCTGCACACGCCGCTCGTCTGGTCCGATGAACTCGCGTCGATGCTGTTCCTCTGGCTCGCGATGCTCGGCGCCGTGGTCGCTTTGCGGCGCGGCGAGCATATGCGGATGACAGCGCTCGTCGGCAAGGCATCGCCCGCCGTGCGCGCGTTTCTCGATGTCGTCGCCATCGCCGCGCCGCTCGCTTTTCTCGTGCTGGTAATCGGACCCGCCGTCGAGTTCGCGCAGGACGAAGGCTTCATCACGACGCCTGCGCTCGAAATCTCGAACACATGGCGCGCGGCGGCGCTGCCCGTCGGCTGCTCGCTGATGCTGGCCGTCGCGTGTCTGCGGCTGGTCCGCACGGCCAACTGGCAGATGACGGTCGCGGCACTCGCGCTGGTGGCGGCGATCGCAGGCGGCTTCGTCGCGGTGGGCCCGCTGCTGCACGATCTGGGCAACGTGAACCTGCTGATCTTCTTCGTCGGCCTCGTCGCGCTGTGCGTGCTGTCGGGCGTGCCCATCGCGTTCTCGTTCGGGCTCGCGACCTTCGGCTATCTCGCGCTCACGACGAGCACGCCGCTCAGCGTGGTCGTCGGGCGGATGGACGAAGGCATGTCGCATCTGATCCTGCTGTCGGTTCCGCTGTTCGTGTTCCTCGGTCAGCTGATCGAGATGACGGGCATGGCCAACGCGATGATCGCCTTCCTCGCGAGCCTCCTCGGTCACGTGCGCGGTGGTCTGTCGTACGTGCTGGTCGGCACGATGTACCTGGTGTCGGGCATTTCCGGCTCGAAGGCCGCCGACATGGCCGCCATCGCGCCCGTGCTGTTCCCCGAGATGAAGGCACGCGGCGCGAAACCCGGCGACCTCGTCGCGCTGCTCGCCGCAACGGGCGCGCAGACCGAGACGATTCCGCCGAGCCTCGTGCTGATCACGCTCGGCTCAGTGACGGGCGTGTCGATCTCCGCGCTCTTCACGGGCGGCATGCTGCCCGGCATCGTGCTCGCGATCACGCTGTGCGCCGTCGTCTGGTGGCGCTATCGCAACGACGATCTGTCGGGCGTGCGCCGCGCGACACGCGGCGAAGTGGTCCGCAAGCTCGCGATTGCCGTGCCCGCGCTCGCGCTGCCGTTCGTGATCCGCCTCGCCGTCGTCGAAGGTGTCGCGACGGCGACGGAAGTGTCGACGATCGGCATCGCGTATGCGGTGCTGGCAGGCCTCCTGATCTATCGCCGCTTCGAATGGGCGCGCCTCAAGCCGATGCTGATCGACACGGCGGCGCTCTCCGGCGCGATCCTGCTGATCATCGGCGCGGCGACGGGCATGGCCTGGGCGCTCACGCAATCGGGTTTCTCCGGTCAGCTTGCGAAGACCCTGGCCGCGCTGCCCGGCGGCGCCGCGATGTTCATGGCAGCTTCCGTGCTCGTCTTCATCGTGCTCGGCAGCGTGCTCGAAGGCATACCCGCGATCGTGCTGTTCGGCCCGCTGATGTTCCCGATCGCGCGGCAGATGGGCATTCACGACGTGCACTACGCGATGGTCGTGATTCTCTCGATGGGCGTCGGCCTGTTCGCGCCGCCGTTCGGCGTCGGCTACTACTCGGCGTGCGCGGTGAGCCGCATCCACCCTGACGAGGGCATGAAGCCAATCATCGGCTACATCATCGCGCTCATCGTCGGCCTGATCGTGGTCGCTGCCGTGCCCTGGATCTCGATCGGGTTCCTGCACTGACGCGTTGACGCATTGCGCTGCGTCTGTCCGCCGACGCAGCGCGCTTCCCTCACCACCAAACCTCACGATAGCCGCCGCCTGACGGGCGCAGCGGCAAGGAGAAGTCATGTCCGCACTCACGCCGTTGCGCGCAACGCGTCCGATCGCCAACGCGATCCGCTTTCTTGCCATCGATGCCATCGTGCGCGCCGGCGAAGGCCATCAGGGCGTGCCGCTCGGCATGGCCGAAATTGCGACGGCGCTGTTCACGCAGCACATGAAGTTCAATCCCGCCGATCCGCAATGGCCCGACCGCGACCGCTTCGTGTTGTCGAACGGACATGGCTCGATGCTGCTCTACGCGCTGCTGCATCTGACGGGCTACGCGCAGTTCGGCATCGATCAGATCAAGAGCTTCCGCGAAATGGGCTCGCATTGCGAAGGGCACCCGGAGTTCGATACGGCGGCAGGCATCGAAGTGACGACGGGGCCGCTCGGACAAGGCATCGCGAACGCGTTCGGCATGGCCGTCGCGGAAGCGTATCTGAATGCGAAATTCGGCGACGGCATCGTGAACCACTACACGTATGCGTTCGTCGGCGACGGGTGTCTTCAGGAAGGCGTCGGTCAGGAAATGATTTCGCTCGCGGGGCATCTGAAGCTCGGCAAGCTGATTCTCTGCTGGGACGACAATCGCATCACCGATGACGGCAGCACGTCGCTTTCGATCAGCGAGGACGTCAGCGAGCGTTTTCGCGTCGCGGGCTGGCATGTGATCGAAGTCGACGGACACGACATCGAAGCGGTCGCCGCTGCGCTGGCCGAAGCGAAACGCGACCCGCGCCCGTCGATGCTCGCGTGCCGCACTGTGATCGCGCGCGGCATCGCGCGCCTGCAAGGGCAGCGCGGCGGGCACAGCGGCAAGCTGTTCGACGCCGACGCCGATGCGGCGCGCAGCGAACTCGGCTGGCCGCATGCACCGTTCGAGATTCCGCGCGGCGTGCTCGACGAATGGCGCGCCGCCGGACGGCGCAACGAACGCGACTATCTCGCGTGGCATGAACGCCTTGCCGCGCTACCCGACGATGCACGCGCCGAATTCAA
Source organism: Paraburkholderia azotifigens (assembly GCF_007995085.1). Taxonomy (GTDB): domain Bacteria; phylum Pseudomonadota; class Gammaproteobacteria; order Burkholderiales; family Burkholderiaceae; genus Paraburkholderia; species Paraburkholderia azotifigens. Next base: position 267,456 of record NZ_VOQS01000005.1, on the reverse strand, counting down.
GCGCATCCAGGCAGGCGAGTTGCCCGCGGGCTGGCAGCGCGTGCTGGAAGACTACAAGAAGAACGCCGTCGAAAAGGGCGAAGGCCAGGCGGGCATCATGATTTCCGCCGAGATCAACGATCTGCTCGCGCAGTTGCCCGAGCGCATGGTCGGCTGCGCGGATCTCGAAGCGCCGACGAGCCACAAGCTCAGCCTGCATGCGTTCACGGCCGAAGACCATAGCGGCGCCTATGTGCATTGCGGCGTGCGCGAGCATGTCATGGGCGCGATGGCGAACGGCATGGCGGCACATGGCGGCGTGATACCGCTCGCGGTCACGTACCTCGCGTTCTCCGACTACGAACGGCCCGCGATGCGCATGGCCGCGCTGATGGGCCTGCCCGTGAAGTTCGTGTTCAGCCACGATTCGATTGGCGTCGGCAAGAACGGGCCGACGCATCAGCCTGTGGAGATTCTCGCGTCGCTGCGCGCGATGCCGAATATGCAGGTGTTCCGTCCCGCCGATGCCGTCGAAGCCGCCGAGTGCTGGGCGCTCGCGTATGAGCACCGCAGCGGGCCCAGCACGATGGTGTTCGCGCGCCAGACGCTGCCGCTCGTGCGCACGCGGCACGGCACCGACAACCTCTGTGCGCGAGGCGGCTACGTGCTCGCCGAAGCCGAAGGCGGCAAGCGTCTCGTCACGCTGCTGGCGACGGGTTCCGAAGTCGCGCTGGCCGTTGCGGCGCGCGAGCGTCTGCAACAGGAAGGCATCCCAACCGCTGTCGTGTCGCTGCCCTGCTGGGAACTGTTCGACGAACAGGACCGCGCGTATCGTCAGGCGGTGCTCGGCGCCGACACCGTGCGGATCGGCGTCGAAGCGGCCCTGCGTTTCGGCTGGGACCGCTATCTCGGCGAACGCGGCGGCTTTGTCGGCATGACGGGATTCGGCGCATCCGGGCCTGCCGACGCGCTGTACGAACACTTCGGCATCACGCCAGCGCATATCGTCGCTGAAGCAAAACGCCGTCTCTGATCCGTTTCCCCCACGCTCATTACGCTCAACAGGACTCAGCATGCAGAAGATCGTTTTTCTCGACCGCGCGACGCTCGCACCTCAGATCAAGCTCACACGTCCCGCCTTCGAACACGAACTGGTCGAGTACGATCACACGCAGCCCGATCAGGTCGCCGCTCGCCTGGACGGCGCGACCATCGCGATCACCAACAAGGTGCCGCTCACCGCCGATGTGATCGCGCAAGTGCCGACGCTCAAGCTCGTTGCCGTCGCCGCGACGGGCACGGATTGCGTGGACAAGGAAGCGTGCGAGCGGCACGGCATCAAGGTGTCGAACATTCGCGGCTATGCGGTGAACACGGTGCCCGAGCACACGTTCGCGTTGATGCTCGCGCTGCGCCGCAACCTGATCGCCTATCGCGATGATGTGCTGAAGGGCGAATGGCAGAAGTCAGGCCAGTTCTGCTTCTTCAATCACGCGATACACGATCTGGGCGGCATGACGCTCGGCATCATCGGCGAAGGCGTGCTCGGCCAGCGTGTCGCTGAGATCGCGAAAGCGTTCGGCATGCGGCCGCTGTTCGCCGCGCACAAGGGCCGCGACGGGCTCGGCCCGCTTTACACGCCGTGGGACGACGTACTCGCGACCAGCGACATCATCACGATACACAGCCCGCTCACGCCGCAAACGCGCGGCATGCTCGCGATGCCCGAGTTTCGCAAGATGAAGCGCAAGCCGCTCATCATCAACACGGCGCGTGGCGGACTCGTCGATGAAGCGTCGCTCGTGCGCGCGCTCGACGAAGGTTTGATTGGCGGTATCGGGTTCGACGTGCTGTCGGGCGAGCCCCCGCCGACGACAACCCGCTGATGAAGATCGCGCAACGCCCGAATGTGATCGTGACTCCGCACGTCGCGTGGGCTTCCGATGAAGCGCAACAGGCACTCGCAGATCAATTGATGAACAACATTGCGAACTTCGTGGGCGGCACGCCCGTGAATGTTGTCGTGTGAGGCGGTGCGCGAATTTCACGGGAACCAGCACACTCGACGCGTTGTTCGCCGGGATGATGGCCGGCATCCAATCCAGTATTGCAAAAAAAGGCGCCGCAATCTGCGGCGCCCTGTCATGCGTTGAATACGTCAGTGATGTCAGAACCGATGCACGATACCCACGCCTGCACCAACCATGCTGCGCGATGACGAAGGGGTCGAGTTAAAACCATCGCCCAGTGTCGCCGTCGCATTGATGATGTTGCCCGCACCGCCATTGCCGAGCGTCTGGCCATTGGCACGCTGATATGCCTGCAACGCATACAGCCCGGTACGCTTGGACAGCGCGTAGTATTCCGAGAGGTTGAACTGCTGATACTGCGCGCTGCTCGTTATACCGTTGGACTTCGTTGCACGCGTATAGCTGTAGCCCGTCGCGAAGTCCCATGCCGCGGCCGGCTTCCAGTGCAGCACGATACCGCCCGTGTTCCAGATTGCCTCGTTGCGGAACGACGATCCCGCACCCGGGATGTACTGCACGTTCGTATACGTCGCCGTGATATCGAACTGGCTGTTGAATGTGTAGCCCGCACCGACTGCGAAGCGCTGCTGCGCCTGCGCCGTACGGTAACCGTTCGTCACGGCCGACACCCCCGTTTGCGCCCCTGCATTCGAGGTCGTCGAGTCGGTGCCGAATGCCCCGCCACCCGCCGTGGAATTATTGATGCGTGAGAAACCAACCGCAACGCCGACGGGGCCTTGCTGATACTGGACCGCCGTACTCCAGGTCGAGCCCTGGTTCACGCTGCCCGGCACGCCCGCAAACGAATAGGAGCCGCTGAACTTGAAGCCATGCAGCGACGGCGACATATACAGCAGTGTGCTGTTCGCGCGATAGATCGTATCGAGGCCGTCCACGTCGCCCGGATGCGCGCCATAGAAGCCGGTGAGCCACGTCGTCGGGCTGTACGGCGAGAGCAGCTGGTAGTACGACGCATACTGACGGCCCGCAGTCAGCGAACCGTACGTGGGATTCGTCACGCCGACGAACGCCTGGCGGCTGAACATCAGGTTGTTCGTCGACATCGCGCCGCTGTTGGCGCTAAAGCCCTCTTCCAACGTGAAAATCGCCTTCGTGCCGCCGCCCAGATCTTCAGCGCCCTTCAGACCGAAGCGGCTGCCCGCCCACACGCCCGTGATCATCTTGAACGCCGAGTGACCACCCGACGTCGACCCCAGCGTCGTCGAGCTCGACTGATAACCGATACCGTTATCGACGATGCCGTACAGCGTCACGCTGTTTTGCGCGAATGCGGGTGCGTGAGCAGCCGTCGCAACGGAAGCGACGGCTGCGAGACTGATCAGGCGTCGTTGACGGTTTTTTTTCATTGTGATGTTCTCCAGATGCCTCTTTGAGGCTGTTATTGATTCGTTATTCTGATTTTGCTTTGCAGCGGTGCGAGACGCTCGCCTCGCACCTGCCTGGCGCCAATCAGCCCGCCGGCGTCGACGTTTTCGACGCGGCGCGAGCATCGGCGTCGTGGCCGGTCGGCTCGGGAATCGCCTCGATGCGCCCCATCACGAACACGAACGACACGATGCCGACGGCGAGGATGACGCCTGCAACCAGGAACGCGTTGGCGAACGAATTCGTCGCGCCGACGATGAAGCCCGTCACGATGGGTGCGGCCACACCCATCAGGTTGTTGGCGAAGTTCATGATGCCGCCGACGGTGCCCACGCCGCCCTTCGGGGCAATCAGCGACGGCAACGACCAGCCCACAGGCGCCGCGGCCGCGAGACCGCCAAGCGCAATCGAGATCCAGAAGATCGCCCAGCCGGGATTGACCGTCTGCGTCGCGCCGAATACCGCGAGACCGAACAGCATCCCCGTCACGAGCACGGCTTTGCGCACGCGCGTCTCGTCCTTGCCGCGCGCAATCAGGTGATCGATCAGCCAGCCGCCGACGACGAGATCGGTCACCGTGGCCACGGCCCACGGAATCGCGGCAAACCCTGCTGACTTCAGGATGCTCATGTGCATCGTCTGCACCAGATAGCCCGGCAGCCAGGTCAGGAACAGATAGAAGGAGTAGCCGTATGCGGCAAAGCCGATCGTCAAACCCCAGACCTTGGTCTTGGTCAGCAGATAACCGAGCATGCCGAACACGCTCGCGCTCGACGTGCCTTCAGGCGTCGCACCGCCCTTCTGGATGTAGTCGAGTTCAGCGGACGAGAGCTTGTTGTCCTTGCTCGGATCGCGATAGATGAGCAGAAACGCGACGAAGTACGCAAAGCTCAGCAGCGCGGTCACGCCGAATCCCCAGCGCCAGCCGGCGTTCACCACGACGACCGCAACCAGCGGTACGCCGATCACATTGGAGAACTTGGCCGCGGCATCGAAGATGGCCGTCGCCAGCGCGCGCTCCTTGCGCGGGAACCAGTAGCCCGTCGCTTTCGAGCTGACGGGAAAGCCGGGCGCTTCCGCGATGCCGAGCACCGCGCGCGCCGCGAACACGCCGCCGAAGCCGCTGGCGAACACCGTGATGGCGGACGCCAGGCCCCACAGGAATGCGCCCCACCGGCCGACGCGCGTCACGCCGAAACGGTCGAGGAAGAGACCCGCCGGCACCTGCAGCAACGCGTAGGGCCAGAAAAATGCGCTGAACAGCAGGCCCATATCGGCGGGCGACAGGTTGAACGCCTCCTTCAACTGGGGCGCCGCCACCGACAGGTTGATCCGGTCGAAATAGTTGATGAGCACGCCAATGCCCAACAGCAGGCCGATCGCCCAACGCCTGTTGGGGACGCGTTGCCCCGAAGTTTCCGATGTGTTTGCCAACTTGGTCTCCTTTAGAAATATCCCTGTAGCCAGCCGTCCGGCTGACTCAATTTGTCGAGACAGCGCTGTCTCATGCAGGCTGCAAAAATTCAGACGGAATGCACGTGCTCCCGCACCACGCTGCCGCCTCCCCGACGATGCTGGCAAGCGGACGTGTGCCGTCGACGGTCAGCGTCAACGGCTCGAAAACGGGCCGCTCCAGCGTGGCGAACTGGCTTTCGACGAGCGACGCCGGCATGAAATGGCTCTCGCGCTGCGCCACGCGACGCAGCGCTTCCGGTTGCGGCAGATCGAGAAACACGAATCCCAGTGACGACGTCGCGGCGCGCAGACGGTTGCGATAGCGCTGTCTGAGAGCCGAACAGGCGAGCACCGCGCGCTCCCCGCGACTGGCCACCCGTTCGATTTCCTCCGACAACCGGTCGAGCCAGCCCGCCCGATCCTCGTCGGTCAGCGGGATGCCGCGCTGCATCTTGTCGACATTCGCTGCCGGATGAAAGGCGTCGCCTTCGATCAGCACACCGCCGAGCCTCGCGGCCAGCGCCTGAGCGACACTGCTTTTGCCGCAACCCGCGACACCCATGACGACCAGCGATGAAATGTGCTCGATCATATGCACCTCCTCGTGTGAGACAGCGCTGTCTCAAAAACGCAAAAAATAAGGGACGCGAATCTGGCGGTCAATCGATACCCGGTTCCGGATACCGATGATCGAGCCCTGTTGCGCAGCCCTCAAGACAGCGCTATCCTAAAACGATCATGACAGCTCCAACACTCAGGAAAACCCGAAGCACCGGCCGGCCGACGCTCGACGCCGTCGCCGAACTGGCCGGCGTAAGCTCGATTACGGCGTCGCGCGTCCTGCGCGGCGTAGATTCCGTCGGACCGGAATACGTGCGACGGGTAAAGGCCGCGGCGGCAGAACTGAACTACGTCGCGAACCCCGCGGCACGCGCACTCGCGTCGTCGCGCAGCGGCACGGTGGCTGTCGTGATTCCCTCTCTGTCGAATTCGGTGTTCGTCGACGTGCTCGAATCGATTCATAGCGTGCTGCGTCCACGCGGTTACGAAATCCTGATCGGAAATTCGCATTATTCGCGCAATGCGGAAGAAGACCTGATCCGCCACTACCTTGCCGCTCCGCCGAGCGGGCTCATCGTAACCGGCTTCGACCGGACGGAAAGCGCGCGTCGCCTGATCGAGGCGAGCGGCGTGCCCTGCGTGCACATCATGGAACTCGAAAAAGCCGAAGGCGTGCACTGCGTCGGCTTCTCGCAGGCACGGGCTGGTGAAGCAGTTGCCGATCATCTGGTAGCGCGAGGATGCCGGCACAATGCATTTGTCGCGGCACAGCTCGATTCACGGATGATGCAGCGCGGGGAAGGCTTTCGTGAGGCACTGCGGCGCAAAGGACTGTACGACGCCGACCTCGAGATACTTACGCCCGCGCCGTCGTCCATCGGGCTTGGATGTGATCTGTTTCGCCAGTTGCTACAGCGACGGCCGGATGTCGACGGCATCTTTTTCGGCAACGACGATCTCGCCCAAGGCGCGCTATTCGAGGCGCGCCGTCAAGGCATCCAGGTTCCAGACCAGGTTGCGATAGTCGGCTTCAACGATCTGGCAGGGGCCGCGGATTGCGTGCCGAGACTCACGACGGTTCGCACGCCGCGAGCGGAGGTCGGCCGGGTGGCGTCTAACCTGCTGCTGTCGATGATCGACAATAAGCCCGTCCCATCACCCGTCGTCGATCTCGGCTACGAGCTGGTCGTGCGGGAGAGTGCCTGACGCTCAACGACTACGTACTTTTTGACGCCAGCGTTGAGCGTGGTGCGTTGCGCTGCGTGTTTGATGCGCGGCGCAAGGGGTTTTCAGCGCTTTACGCCCCGCCCAACGACGCCGCGAGCTTCGCAAACGTAGCCTCGTCCGTACGATCGAAGTAAAGCGGCGTCACCGACACACGTCCCGACGCCACCACTGCCGTTTCGCTGTCGGGCGCATTCTCGCGCGGGCCGCGCTGGAACCGCAGCCAGTGATATTCGAGCCCGCGCGGATCGACATGCGGCAACACGTCGATGCCCTCGACGAGACCCACGCCCTGCTTCGTCGGCGTCAACGGCCCCGCCGCCGATGCATCGATATCGGGGAAATTCACGTTGAGGCAAACGGGCGCTTCGTGCTCGATGGCGAACAGCTCGCGAATCACGCCGGGTGCGAGCGCGCGCGCCGTGTCCCAGCGCACGTTCTCGCGGTCGCGGAATGTCTGGCTGAGCGCGATCGACGGCAAGCCGAGCAGCAGCCCCGTCATGGCCGCGCCGACCGTGCCGGAGAACATCGTCTCGACACCGAGGTTGCCGCCGCGATTGATGCCGGACAGCACGAGCGTCGGCGGCATATCGCGCATCAGATGGCGCACGGCCATCACGACGCAATCGCCCGGCGTACCGACTACGCCGAAACGGCGCTCGCCCTGGCGGCTCACGCGCAGCGGCGAATGCAGGCTGATCGAATGTGAAGTGCCGCTCTGATCGTGCTCGGGCGCGACGACCCACACTTCTTCGGCGAGTTCGGCGGCCACGGCTTCGAGTACGGCGAGGCCGGGTGCGTCGATACCGTCGTCGTTGGTCAGCAGAACGCGCGGGACTTTGCGAGGGGATGCGGACATGATGTGCGATAAGCGTAGCGGACGGATCCGCTACGCTACCACACAGCGACGTTTTCGCTTGTCCATACGGGCAGGCAAGCACCCGTCGTCGACCGAACCGAAATCAACGGGCGCTGCAGGTTGCGTCAGAAGCGGTGGATGATGCCCAGACCAAACGCGAACTGACTCGCCGACGATGCCGGCGTCGAATTGAAGCCGTCGCCGATGCTCGCAGTCGCGTCGATGATCTGACCCGCGCCGTTCGTGCCGAGCGTCTTGCCGTTCGCGCGCTGATACGCTTCGAGCGCATAGAGGCCGGTCCGCTTCGACAGCGAGTAGTACTGCGAGAGGTTGAACTGCTGATACGACGCGCTATCCGTAATGCCGTTCGCGCGCGTAGCACGCGTATAGCTGTAGCCTGCCGCGAAGTCCCACACCACAGCCGGCTTCCAGTGCAGTACGACACCGCCCGTATTGAAGATCGCCGTGTCGGTGAACTTCGAGTTGATGCCAGGGATGTACTGGACGTTCGAGTACGTCGCCGTGACGTCCCACGCGCTGTTGAACGTATAGCCGCCGCCCACCGCAAAGCGCTGCTGCGCGCGGGCCGTCTGATAGCCGTTCGTCAACGCGGACACGCCGACCTGCGAGCCGCCGTTCGTCGTGGTCGAATCCGAGCCCCACGCGCCGCCGCCCGACGTCGAGTTGTTGATGCGCGAGAAACCGACTGCGAGGCCGATCGGACCCATCGCATACTGGACCGCTCCCGTCCACGTCGAACCCTGATTCACGCTGCCCGCCACGCCGCCGAGCGAGTATGAGCCGCTCACCGTCAAGCCGTACAGCTTCGGCGACGTGTATTCGAGCGTATTGTTCGCGCGGTAGATCGTGTCGAGTCCGTCGATATCGCCAGGGTGAGCGCCATAGAAGCCCGTGATCCACGTAGTCGGGCTATACGGCGACAGCAGCTGGTAATACGAAGCGTATTGACGGCCCGCCGTGAACGTACCGTAGCTGGCGTTCGTCACACCGACATACGCAAGGCGGCCGAACAGTGCGTTGGTGTACTGCGCCGCGCCCGTCCCCGAGTTCAAGCCCGACTCGAGCTGGAAGATCGCCTTGGTGCCGCCGCCGAGATCTTCTCCCCCTTCAGGCCGAAGCGGCTGCCCGCCCACACGCCCGGCGTCATCTTGACGACAGAGTGACCGCCACTCGTCGAGCCGAGCGAGGTCGAGCTGCTCTGATAGGCCAGCCCGTTATCGACGATGCCGTACAGCGTCACGCTGCTTTGCGCGAATGCCGGCACGCTGCCGACGAGGGCAGCCCCGATCACGACTGCCTTTGCGCTGCTGGTACTCCTCTTCATTCTTCTGACCTCCATCTTCCTGGTTTTACTGCTGTTTGGATTCTTTTAGTGGATCGGGCGCAATGTTCTCCAGTCGCTCGAGCCGGGCACGGCATGAATGGCGCGCGTTTCATGCATCCGCGACAGGGCTCGTGATGAAGCGCAACGCGACACGGTTCATCACGATCGCGAAGGCCGCGATCACGGCGGGCACGGCGAGCACCGAAAACACGGCCGCAAAGCTGAAGCCCAGCGAGAGCAATGCACCGCCCACGAGCGAACCGAGAATGCCGCCGAGCCGGCCAAAGCCCAGCATCCAGCTGACGCCCGTCGCACGGGCACGCGTCGGGTAACAGCTCGGCGCAAGCGCATTGAGGCCCGTCTGCGCGCCGCTCATGAAGAAGCCCGCGCACGCGACGAGCACAGGCAGCATGTCGGACTTCAGCGTGCCCATGCCGAGCGCGAAGATGAAGACGCCGCCGAGCAGATACGCTGTGCCGATCACCGCGTTGCGGTCCATGCGGTCCATTGCGAAGCCGACGGCCACTGCGCCGATCGTGCCGCCAAGCTGGAACATGCCCGTGATCGCGGCAGCGCGTTCGACGGGGAGGCCGGCGTCCTTGATGAGCGTCGGCAGCCAACCCGTCAACAGATAGATGATCAGCAGGCCCATGAAATAAGTGACCCACAGCATCAGCGTGCTCATTGCGTAACCGTCCGCGAACAGCATGCGGACAGGCGCTTTCGCAGCGACGACAGGCTCCGGCGCGGTGAAGCGCACGTCTTCGCCGAAGCGGTGTCCGCACACGCGTCCCAGCGTGCGCGCAATGCGCTGCGCGACCACCTTGCGCACCAGCATCAGACGCGCGGACTCGGGCAGCAACCAGACCAGCAGCGGCACACTGAGAATGGGCAGAATGCCGCCGAACATGAACACGGACCGCCAGCCCAGATTCGGAATCAGCCACGCGGCGACGAAGCCGCCCGCACCCGAGCCGAAATTGAAGCCCGTGAACATGATCGTCAGCAGCAGCGAACGGCTGCGCGAGGGCACGTACTCGGACAGCAGCGTCGTCGAGTTGGGCATCGCGGCGCCGAGACCGAGGCCCGTGAGAAAGCGCAGCATGACAAGCGACGTGGGCGTCTCTGCAAATGCGCACAGCAGGCTGAAGAAGCCAAAGCAGAATACGGAGCCGATCAGCACCTTCTTGCGTCCGACGCGGTCCGCCATCGGGCCGGCGACCAGTGCGCCCACCGCAAGGCCGACCATCGCGGCGCTCATCACGGGACCGAACGCGGCGCGGCTCACGCTCCAGTCGTGCATGATGACGGGCGCAACGAAGCCCATCACAGCCGTGTCGAGCCCGTCCATCGTGACGATCCAGAAGCACAAAAAAAGCACGAGCCACTGGTACGCCGACACCTTGCGTGCGTCGATGAACGCCTTGATGTCGACTGATTCTGCGGGTTGCATAAAGTCTCCGGAAAACAGGTGCCCTGCTCCGGGTTTCCGACGAACCCGGAGTCTCGTTGTGTCGAAGAGAAAAGCGACTAAAAGAAGATCAGCGGCGTCGCTCGCAGCAATCGAATAAGCAGCTATTTGCGTGGTCGTTGAAGAACATTTCGATGTCTTCCGTCACTTCACGATGCGCAGCGCTCGCGCGCCAAACAGATCGGCCGCGCGTCTTCAGGATCCTTGGACTTGCGGCTAACTTGGGATACAACGATATAGACGCAAGGTGCTTGTCAGGTAGTGCGGGTTAACCACATGCCAACCCGGAAAAATTCGGTAAGACAGGGTTCCAGGGGATGGTCAGGTGCGACTTGCCCATGCTGACTCCAAGACAGATCAAGCACTTTGGTATCCCGGCGCACGGTTCGAAGCGTCCGTCGCTGATCGCGCGCACACAGGTGCCGATAAACAGAACAGATGGCAAGCGAGGCAAGTCGCAATCCGCTTTAGAAGCGTTGTGATGCGCAGGCGAGCGCCGCTATACTGACCAGCCAATGAGTAGAAACATATGAACGAGACAACACAGCAAGCAATTGTGCAGACGCTGCGCGAGAAGATTCTGTCGGGCGAACTGGCGCCCGGCCAGCGCCTCGTCGAAGCGCAGCTCGCGCAGTGGCTGGGCGTATCCCGCACGCCGCTGCGCTACGCACTGAGCGTGCTGGCAAGCGAAGCCCTGCTCGAGCGATCGGGCGCGCGTGGCTACGTCGTTCGACGTTTCAGCGTGCGCGACGTATTGAATGCAATCGACGTACGCGGCGTGCTGGAAGGTCTTGCGGCGCGCATGGTCGCGGAAAGCGGCGTATCGGCTGCGCTGGCTACTTCGCTGAACGCATGCCTGCATGAAGGCGACGACATTTTCAACGCCGGCGCATTGAAGGAAGGCGACGACGTGCGTTACGCGGAAATGAACGGACGCTTCCATGCGCTCATCGTCGACGCCGCACAGAACGCCGCGATCAACGCCGCCTTGAGCCTCAACGACAAAATCCCGTTCGTCGCGCCGTCGACGATCGCCTTCGACGAATCCGCGCGCGAGCGTCAATTCGCCATGCTCATGTACGCGCACCGCCAGCATCATGCGATCGTCGGCGCGCTCGTCAACGGCGAAGGCGCGCGCGTCGAAGCGCTGATGAAGGAACACACGCACATATCGAAGGAAAGCCTCAACCTGTCGCTGCCCGCGCTGCATCTGATCGCGGGCGCGGCATGAAGACGACACTGTCGATTCCTGCCATTCGCACTTCCCTACGGGCTATTCCGTGAGCAGCAAAGACTTTCTCAACATTGCGCAGTTGCGCGCCTTCAAGCTCGTTGCCGATACGGGCAGCGCGACGCGCGCCGCGTCCGCGTTGTTTCGCGCGCAGTCGGCTGTGACGCGTTCCGTGCAGGAACTCGAAGCGGCGCTCGGCGAACCGCTCTTCGACCGCAAGCCTTCAGGCATGTTGCCGACGCCCGTCGGCCGCGCCGTGCTGCATCGCTGCGAACGGCTCTTCGCCGAACTCGAAGAACTCGCGCGATGGTGCGCCGCGCGTCAGGCGCGCCGACGTCCCGCTGCGGAAGGTTCATTGCCTGCGTATCTGCTCAATACGCGCCGACTGCAACTGTTTGCCGCGCTCGCGCGCCATCGGCATATGCCCAGTGCGGCGAAGGCGTTCGGCATCAGCCAGCCCGCTGTGAGCACCGCGATACGCGTACTCGAAAGCGGTTCGGGACTGCAACTGTTCCACCGCAGCCCGCGCGGCATTCTGCTGACGACGGAGGGCGAAACATTTCTGCTACACGTGCGCCGCGCGTTGAACGAACTGCGTCACGTACCCGACGATATCGCCGCATTGCACGGCTACATTCAGGGCGCAGTGACCGTGGGCGCGCTGCCGCTCGGCCGCACGCTGATCCTGCCGAAGGCGATCGCGAGCATGAGCGCGAAGCATCCGGGCGTGCGCATCATCACCGATGAGAGCGCGTATGAAACGCTGGTGGCGGGACTGCGTGCAGGCGATATCGATTTCATTCTCGGCGCGTTGCGCGAGAACGATGCGTCGAGCGGTCTGATGAACGAGCGCCTGATGTCGGAAGATATGGTCGTGCTCGCGCGCCGCACGCACCCGCTCGCAAACGAACGAGGTCTGACAGTCGCCGATCTGCAGGACGTGCAATGGATCGTGCCGCGCAGTCACGCGCCCGCACGCGGCCTGTTCGAGGCGCAATTCAAACGCGTTAAGCTGAAGCCGCCGATGCCGTCGGTCGAGACCGCGGACCTCGCGGTAATCCGCGGCTTGCTGCTCGGCACGGACATGCTTGCGGCACTGTCCACGCAGCAGTTGCACTATGAATGTCAGTCGGGCGAACTGGCCGTGCTCGATGTAAAGCTGCACAACACGCGGCGCGATATCGGCCTGACGTTGCGCGCAGCGGGCACACCGTCTCCCGCTGCGCGCGCGTTGATTGACGCGATACGGCTCGCCGTCGTCGACGTCGCGCGCACCATCAACATCGCTGCAGCGTAGATCGGCCTCTGTTCAGAACGTCAACGTCGTGCGCGCGAGAAGCGGCACCAGCTATGGTGATCGAGATTCTTCAGCAACTCCGCGCGCAACCGCTCGCGACGGTAGTGCTGCACCATCGACAGCAACGCAATCAACAGCACGGATCCCCCCAGCACAAGACCAATCCATGTTTCGTTCATTGCCATCCCCTGTAGCAACTACGCTTGCCGCATCGTGCGCGGTTTTCAGAGCGGGCACTGGCCGGCCTTCGGACAACTGCCGGCGTGCATGCACTGTTCGAAAACCAGTTCGCGATATCGGCCAGCATCGCGATCCGCAGGCGTACGCGGACCGAAAGTCCGGTTCACGACGACAACCTGATTCGTGCACCGGCATTGATAAAGCTGTTGTTTTGTCTCCACCACTTCTTCCTTGTCGGGCCCTGGCGCCGTCTTCCCGACGGGCATGAGCGAGCCCTTGTTATTGTCGATACAAGATCAGTTCATATGCTGGCCGCCGTTCACGGCCAGGTTCGCGCCCGTGATGAAGCCGGCGTCGTCGGAACACAGGAATGTGACCAGCGCCGCCACTTCCTCCGGCTTGCCAAGACGGCCGGCGGGAATCTGCGGCAGGATTTTCGTGTCGAGGATATCCTGCGGAATCGCCGTCACCATCTTCGTTGCCAGATAGCCGGGTGAAATCGTGTTGACGGTCACGCCCTTGCGCGCCACTTCGAGCGCGAGCGACTTCGTGAAGCCGTGCATGCCCGCTTTCGCGGCCGCATAGTTGGTCTGCCCGACCGATCCCTTCGAGCCGTTCACCGAAGAGATATTGACCACTCGTCCCCAACCGCGCTCCACCATCATTTCGCAGACAGGCTTTGTCATATTGAAGATGGAGTCGAGATTCGTGCGCATCACGGCGTCCCAGTTCACCTTGTCGAGCTTGCGCAGTGTCATGTCGCGCGTAATGCCCGCATTGTTCACGAGGATGTCGATGGGACCGATCTCTGCCGTGATCTTCGCGACACATTCATGGCATGAGTCGTAGTCGGCGACGTCGACGTGATACGCATAGAACGAGCGGCCGGCCGCTTCCATCGAAGCAAGCCAGTCGTCGCTGCACGTGTTGCCGGGCGAACACGTCACCACGACACGGTAGCCGGCGTCGTGCAAACGGATACTGATGGCCTCGCCAAGACCGCCCATGCCACCCGTTACCACAGCAATTCGATTAGTCATCCTTTACACCTATCAGTCGTTCAATGCGAATCTTCCCAATGGTCAACAAGCTGGTTCGCAAATGCAGCCGTTGACTGGTCTCCCCGACTGATCCTTTGTCTTCGCCGCTCACTGCGGCATGCGCGTTTCGCGATTCCCTGCGACGTCGCGTGTCGGTAGATGATCCGGCGTATACCTGTGCTTAAGGTGATTAATCGACAACCGCTTTGTGGGGACGCGTACCGGCAGCGCTTGCGGCGCGCGCGATCGCGTCTTCGGTTTGCTGTCGTGCGAGCGCTTCGGAAGCGGGCGCAGCGGACAGCGCCGTCGCCACCGCCGAAGTCACTGCGGACGCGGCCGCATGCGTGCGGCTCTTCATTGCGTCGACGACGGAGCGCACATGGATGTCGTTCTTTTTCGCTTGTGTTTGTCCAACTTCCTGAAGCGCTCCATTCAGCCGCGAAACGATGCAGCCCAGTTCATTGCCGTATCCGGCAACGAGCGTGGCGATCCCGTTGGCCGCGCTCCATTGGATCGCGGGCCACTCAACCGGGTTGCGAGCACTACCGAGCATGCTCATGGTTTTCAGCATTTCGCCGTTCAGCTGGTTAATCATATGCAGATTGAGTACCGCAACCGATTGCGCCTCCCGAACGACGGGATTGGCCCACGCGTAGAGAGCGGAAATACCGGGCTCCCACGCCGAAATGACACCTGCGGAATTCCGAGTGTTCATTGACGCGACTCCGTTAGTCTTACTAATTAGCTCATTGCGACCTGCACAGCGGGCCGCGCTGCGCGATGCAAATAGCATGGACGTTCGAGCACAAAGCATTGTTTGTGCAAAGCACCATTAGAACCATCATTCTAAACACATCATTTGACAATTTTTGAACAGTCTTATGTCGGTAGTTACCCTGGGTTGTCGTCCCGCTTTTCTACATGTTGGGACGATTCGTGTCGACGACCGGCCGGTCGGGATGGTCGAAACGGGGGCGTCGAAGGCAAATTTTCCGTCGCGCGACGCTCCTACGCAGCGATCCCGATCGCTCTTTTACATCACGTTGTGATATATAATTGAAATAGAGGATGCAGCGGATGTACCCATCAGGGAGACGACATCATGGTCATCAATAGCGATTTCGAAATCGCTTTTCTCGTCGGTTCGTTCACGCTGCTTGGCGTGATTCTCGTCGGCAGTCTGTTGACTGCCGTGCATCTCGAACGATGGCATCCGAAGCTGATCGGCGCTGCAATCGGCGCATTGCTCGGCATTGCGCTGATCGAGGCTGTTCCGCTCATTACGTGAGCGGCATCGGGTACCGCTGTGATTCCGTTCAAACGCATCCTGCTCTGCTATGACGGCACGTCAGAAGGCCGTCGCGCATTGCGCTGCGGCGCATCGCTCGCAAAGCAGCTCGATGCGCAAACGCATCTGCTTTCCGTGGTCGATTCATCGTGGTGGTCGAGTGGCTACGACGTGCTTTCGTCGATGGCATTCGACATCGACGAGCAGGCGGCACGCGAAGTATTGAACGACGGTATCGAGCGGCTATCCGCGTGCGGCATCAGCGCGACGGGACATTTCTGCGTGGGCGATCCCGTTGACCGCATCGCGACGATGGCCGACCGGCTGCGCGCCGATCTGATCGTCATCGGGCATCATCATCTCGGACCCTTCGCGCGCTGGTGGACGGGCGAGCGTCATGCGCAACTGCTCGACCGCGTGGGTTGCGGCATTCTCTTCGAGGTTTCACCCGACACCGTGCCCTGAGCGGGCAGGCGTCGAACCTTGAATCACAGTCCCCAAAGAATGTCCGCGTTTTGTCTGCGCGCTTCGCGCAGCATGTCGAGGAAAGGCCATGCGCGCTGCGAGAAACCCGCGTGCTGATGCTGATGATGTCCGGCGCTGGACGCCTTGGCCGCTTCATATGCAGCGGCCGTCTGCTTGTCGTCGACGATAGCGGCTTCGAGACGGCGTATCGCTTCGGGTAAATCGTCGCGGGCAATGACGCCCCGATTGTCGAGCCGCTTGCCGATCAACCCCAGCAGATATTGCGCGAGGTCGCGGAGCATGATGACGTCCGGCGTGGCCGGTGACTGGAAGGTGACGAGCAAGGCAACTCCCCTGTAGTGAATTCAGGGCCTTCGTAGCGGTTGCGTCCCCGGGGAAAACGCTCGTTCCTTCACGGAGGTAGTTGGAATTGCAGCGCGATGATTTCCGCCTGCATCGTTAGCGCCGTCCCGCTCATGCTGCAGCCGCCCGAAGGCTCACTTCCATTTTATATCATATTGTGATCCATTGTGGCGAAAGTGGTTTTCCCGCTTCAACAGCCTTCGTCCGTTGAATCGCGACAACCCTGATCGTCCTGATCCCGCTCGTCGTGCTCCGCTTCCGCTTCGTCCAGATGATTGGCCAGCAGCGCATAGAAGATACGGTCGTATAGCGAAGGATTCGTTCTGTCACGCCAGCCGCGCGCCTTGGCGATGGTTTTTGCGGTTTCGTGCGCGGATTGAAACAGCGCCTGTACATGATCCATATCCATACACAGGATGTCGGCATGCAGGCCACCCGGCTTGAGGCAGCGCAAGCCTCGATCAACGGCTGCTTTGCCACGCAATTCGTCCATTCGCCCTGATCGGACACGAAGCTACAGATGCAGCCAGTACATGTCGGGAATCGCGCGGTCTTCGTCCGACATGAACGGATTGTCCAGCCGGATGATTTTCCGGCCGCCCGGATTCGTGCGCTTCAGCGCATTCTGGATATATGGATGCGTGTTGAACAGCTTCAGATACGAGCCATCGCGCCACGCTGCCGCAAAGCCTCGCGCGATCGTCGCCGCGAGCCGCTCGTGATTCGGCGACACATAGAACAGAAAGTCCGATCGATACGCGAGCAGCAGACGGTTCTCGACGGCGAGTCCGGGCTCGGTGTCCTTGCGCGATTCGATCTCCGGGTAAGCCTCGACCAAGCCGCGCGGAAAATAGTCGACGCGCTTGCCCTCCACCATCCTGAAGATCGTTTCGTAGGTCGAAGGCGTCTGCACGGGAAGGCCCGCGTTGCGCATGATTTCCGTGTCGATCCAGCCGAGCCCCTGCACGGCCGTCATCGAACGCAGATCGTCGAGCGTTTCGATCCTGTCGAAATCAGGCTGCCTGTCCTGTCTGATGATGAATACGCGATACCCGATCAGCCCGCGATGAATCGGAATATGCACGACGTTCAGGCCGCGCTCGGCCTGCGCCTCCATGCTCGTCCAGTGGAGATTGATCGTCGTGCCGTTGGCGAGTTCGGCAAGCGCGCGGCCGCGCTCCATCACGAGTTCGATCTGACGCGCGGTGTATGTCGCATTGGCCGCTTTCATCGCGAGATCGAGCGTCGCGAGCGCGAATGCCGCGTGCACATCCCTGCCCGGCCTGATCTGCGGATAGACGATATCGAAGTGTTCGCCCGATGCGGCTCGCGCAGCCAGCGCCGCGCCCGCGGCACTCGCCGCGGCAAATAGGAAACGCCTGCGATGCATAAATACGCGTGACAAATACAGGAACGTGCGGGTTGCTCGCGCATAGTCGAGCTTGAGCAGATCGTGTCACGGACCAGACTGGCGTCGACATTCGGATAAACCCGCTGACATATTGCAAACACAATACTTACTGCGCGCATTCACGCGCGCGGCGCATGTGCGGCGCAATGCCGCGGCTACTCGACAATCAGCCCATGGCGGATCGCGTAGCGGATGACTTCGGCGTTGTTGGCGAGGCCGAGCTTCTGCATCAGGCGCATCTTGTGCGTGCTGATCGTCTTCGCGCTGAGCGCGCAGATATCGGCGATCTCGTTGATGCTCCTGCCTGCGGCGAGCATCTGCAACACCTGAAATTCGCGGTCGGAGAGCACTTCATGCGGCGGCATGTCGCCGCGATGCGTCTCGAACACCATCGCATCGACCAGCTTCGGATCGATGAAACGCCCGCCGTCCGCCAGCTTGCGGATGGCCGCGAGCAGCACATCGGGGTCGCTGTCTTTCGTCAGATAGCCCGTCGCGCCCGCGCGCAGCGCGCGCGACGCGACCTGCGCTTCGTCGTGGATGCTCAGCACCAGCACGGGCAGCGCAGGCTGTTCGGCACGTACGCGGCGAATCAGATCGACGCCGCTGATGCCCGGCATCGTCATGTCGAGCAGAAGAAGATCGACGGCACAGCTGCGCAGCTTGTCGACGACTTCCGAGCCTTGCGCCGCTTCCGCCGCGACGACCATGTCGCTCGTCGTCGCGATGATCTGCCTGAGTCCGCCGCGGACGATCGCGTGGTCGTCGGCAATGAGTATCCTGATCATGTTTTATGACCGCCATCGAGCGGAATGTGAATCGAAACCGTGGTGCCCGCACCCGGCGCGCTGTCGATCGAAAGCGTCGCGCCGATCAGCCGCGCACGTTCATACATGCCGAGCAGGCCATACGAATACTCGCGGCGCGCCGCTTCGCGGTCGAAGCCCCTGCCGTCATCGCGCACGCGCAGTTCGAGCAGCTCCGCCGTCGACACCAGCGACACATCGACATGCGTCGCCTTCGCATGCCGCGCCACATTGGTGAGCGACGCCTGCACGATGCGGAACACGGCCGTCGCGTGCGCGTCCGACAACGCGGGCTCGCCGCCCTCGATGCGCAGTTCGCAGGGAATCGCGTTACGCCGGTTGAACTCGTCGACGAGCCATTCCAGCGCCGACACGATGCCGAAGTTGAGCGCGGCGGGCCGCAAATGGCTCGCCACGTTGCGCACCATCCAGATCGTACCTTCGACGAGTTCGCGCATGTCGTCGGCCTTCTTCGTCGCTTCCGCGTCGTGCGCGAGGCGCATCTTCAGCAACGAGACGTCCATCTTGAGCGCCGTCAGCAACTGTCCGAGTTCGTCGTGAATCTCCATCGCGATACGCTTTCTTTCCTCCTCACGGATCGCTTCCATGTACGCGGAAAGCTCGCGCTGCTGCTCGCGCGATTCGACCAGCTCCTGCTCCATCTGCTTGCGTCCCGTGATGTCGTTCATGCCGACGTAGATCGCGGGCGAGTCGTCGTAAGTCGCGACGCGCGCCGTTGCCATCGCCCAGAAGCGCGTACCGTCGGGACGCTGGAATCGGACCTCCGTATCGCGCAGACTCCCCTCCGTTCTCAGATGACCGATCAACCGCTCACGCTCCAGCGGGTCCGCGTAGAAGTCCGCGATGTTCTCGGCCACGCCCGCGCTCATGCCGAACAGCGCGCGCAGCGGCTCGTTCGTGTAGAGGATGCGCCCATCCGGCATCGACGTGATGCACAACGGCACAGGACTCGTTTCGACGATTGCGCGAAAGCGCGCTTCGCTTGCCTGCAAGCGCGCGTCGGCGCGTCGGCGTTCGTCGATCTGCGCCTGCAGATTGGCATTGGCGCGCGCCAGTTCTTCCGTGCGCAATGCGACGCGCCGTTCGAGATCGTCGCGCACCTGCTTGAGGGCTGCCTCCGTTTCCTTGCGCACGGCCACTTCGGCGAGCAGCTGCCGGTTCTGCGCGACGAGTTGCGTGTGCATCGCGCGCAGTTCGAGATGCACGCCGACGCGCGCGAGCATTTCGTCGACACGCAGCGGCTTCGTCACGTAATCGACGCCGCCCGCCGCGAAACCTTCCACGCGATCTTCGTTGCCCGTCAGCGAGGTCATAAAGATCACGGCGATGTCGCGCGTGCGCGCGTCGCGCTTCAGCCGGCGGCAGGTCTCGAAGCCGTCGATGCCGGGCATCTTCACGTCGAGCAGAATCAGATCGGGCTGCGTGAATGCCGCGCGTTCGAGCGCCTCGAGGCCGTCGAGCGCGACCAGCACGCGGATGCCGCGCGCTTCGAGACTCTCGACCACGACGCCGAGATTGGCGGGCGTATCGTCGACGATCAGGATCGTCCCTGTTTGCGCAGCGGATGCGGCGAGATGGCTCATGACGCCGTGTTCCCTTCGAGATAGCGCTCCACCAGTTGCAGGATCGCCTTCGACTGATACGCGCGCGCCAGCTGATGCAGCCGCGCGGCGAATGCGGCGTGCGGCGGATCGCTGGCCGCGATGCGCTCCGCCCATTGCACGATGCCGCTCATGTTGCCGTCGCGCGCGAGGCGGTGCAGCTCGCTCATCGCATCGGCGGGCATGCTCGCCGGGCAGGCCGCCGGCGTGTCCAGTGCGGCCTCCGGCTGCACAGCGGCACGAATCCATTCGATGCCGAGCAATTCGCCGATGCGCGCCAGCAGGACGTCGAAATCGACGGGCTTGGTGATGAACGCATTCGCGCCCGCTTCGATGCTGCTTGCGCCGTCCACGCCGAACGGCGACGCCGAAATCGCGATGATGGGCGTGTGCGCAAATTCCGGCATCGTGCGCAAACGTCGCACTACATCGAGACCGCCAATGCCGGGCATCACGATGTCCGTGAGGATCAGATCGGGGCTCTCCGCCTGCGCGATCGCGATACCGTCCGCGCCGCTCGACGCTTGCGTCGTGGCGAAGCCGATCCGCGACAGCAGTTCGATGATGACGGCGCGGTTGATCTGCACGTCGTCGATCACGAGCACCTTGCGGTGCGGACCTTCATAGCCCGTGACGATCGCGGCGGCGCTTGCCGCCTGCGATATGCACGGTTCGATGAGCGCGGCCGGCAGTTCGAACCAGAACACGCTGCCGCGCCCGACAACGCTGTCGACCTTCACCTCGCCGCCCATCGCGCGCACGAACTGGCGGCTGATCGCGAGTCCGAGCCCCGTGCCGCCCGCGCGCCGTTCCGCGACGCCCGCCTGCTCGAACGGCATGAAGATTTTCTCGTGATACTCGGCGGGAATGCCGATGCCCGTGTCGTGCACCTCGAAGCGGACCGCTCCGCTTTCGCCGCGCCCGATCAGCAGGCGCACGCCGCCGCCGTCGGTGAACTTCACCGCGTTCGACAGCAGATTCAGCAGCACCTGCCGCAAGCGGTGTTCGTCGGCGCGCACGCCGCATGGCGCGTCGGCGGCGACGCTGCACTCGAACGCGAGCCGCCGCTGCTCCGCCTTCACGCCGATGATCTCGCGGATCGTATCGACGAGCCCCGCCAGCGGCACGTCGCAAATCTCGATGCGCAGCTTGCCCGCTTCGACCTTGGCGAAATCGAGTGTCTCGTCGATCAGCGTCAGCAGATGCTCGCCGCTTTGCTGAATCACGGCGACGCCGTCGCGCTGACGCAGGCTCAGCGTGTCGTCGCGTCCGAGAATCTGCGCATAGCCGAGAATGCCGTTGAGCGGCGTGCGCAGTTCGTGGCTAAGGTTCGCGAGGAACTCGCCTTTCGCGCGGTTCGCCGCTTCCGCCATGTGCCGCGCTTCGCGTTCGACGGCGGCCTCGCGCTCGTCGAGATAAGCGCGATGCAGCCGCGTTCCCATTGCGTTGAACGCCGACACCACGCGGTCGAGTTCGTCCGGCTCGCGCGGCGGCTTGCGCTGCAGCACGAACGGACGCGGCGCTTCGTGAAAGTCGTAGTCGCTGACGCTGCGTGCGATCGCCGCGAGATGCCGCGTCACGAGCCGCGACAGAATGTAAAACGTGAACAGCGCGACGAGAAACGTATTCGCGCCCTGGCTCACGAGAATCACGAGCGCGGTGCGCGTGAGGTCGTGATAGAGATTGGCGAGCGTCGCTTCGACATACAGCGTGCCGATCTGCTGCTCCTTGTCCTGCACGCGGTACATGATGGGAAACTCTCGCGCGACTCTCATGCCGGACATGCGCTCGCGCTGGCCCGCACTCACCACCATCGACGAACTCACGGGCGGCAACTCGCGCACTTCGGCGGCGCGGATATCGCGCAGGCGCAGCATGCCTTCGAGTTCGAGTTGCAGCTGCGGCTGGTCGAGGCGCCACAGCGCTTCGCCGAGGCTGTCGCGATAGCTACGGTCGATATCGACGAGACGGCTCTGGATCTGCTCGAAGCCGCTCTGGTAGTCGCGGAACAGCTGCACCGCGGTCAGGATCAGCGTGATCGCGCAACTGAAGGCGAGCACCGTCCCGAGCAGCCGCAGCACCACGCTGCGCCGCACGTAACGGAGCCCGCTCCACCATGCGTCGAACCTGTCGAGAGCCATATTCCCCCGCGAGTGCCGCCGTTCTGGTTGTCCTATTCTGCACTCGATGCCAAAGACCGGTCTACCGCGCCCACACCGGGTTTCAAACGTCCGATCTTTACCCCATCGTTTCCGGCACTTCGCCGGGCACCGTCAGCCTGACCGTACGCGCCGGCCGCCCGACCAGCTCGTCGATCAGCGCGGCCATTTCGCACAACGCGTGAAAGGCCTCGTCGTCGATCTGATCGCCGTGATACCGCTGCAGATCGCGCATTGTTTCGCCAAGACGCCGCAACGCGCCGGGCGTGCTGTCGATCATGGGCCAGCAATGCATCAGATACGCGAGCGCGGTGACGCAGCGCGTGTCGCACCACACATCGAACAACCGCAGACAGAGCGAATTGACGCGCTCCGCGGTATTCTCACGCTCGGACGGATAGGCATTCATGACACGTCGGCTCGGCAATACGTTTCGATGGCTCATGATCCGCGAGCCGATTTTGTGTCGCAGTCAGCGCAGGCTGGAAAATCCGCGTGCGACATCCTGATTCACGCGTCAGGAAATCCTGAACGCGGTTCGCCCGCCCAAGCCCACTGCCGATGCGTGAAAACCCTTGTATGACGTTGATCGACGCGCTTTCGGCCAGGGAAATCCTGACGCTTCAAATCAGCGCTTCCTGAACGCACATTCCGCCCCCGCCGATTGGTGGCGCAGCGCGTTGTCCCTAGCATCGGTTCATCGGGCATCGAGGGGACACGCATGGCGGCGGGCAACACATCACTTCGCTTTCAGGTCGAGAAACTGGTGGGCTCGACGCGCGGCGACAAGGCACGCGTGCGGCTGCTGGAGCGCTCGCGAATGGGTGGCACCCGCCGGGTCTGCATCCAGTTCGAACGGCCGACCGGGTCGTTCTCGCTGTTCTTCTTTCGCCATGCCGACGGGACATGGCATGTGTTCCCGCCCGACCGGCGCCGCCCGGAGATGGGCATGTGCCGCATCGCGGCCTGACCGCACCGCAAGACGGCCGTTATCCGGCCTGCGGCGGGAGCACAGCATCAGATGGGAGACGCACATGATTGACGACGCTTCGAACGCCCTGCCGCAGTACGTGATCGATCTGCGCACATGGATCAGCGACTGGTACGACCACGCGTTCAAGGTGGGCCTCGTTCGCCCGCCCTTTACGCTCGACGACGCGACGGCCGACCGGCTCGAAGGCTACTTCAAGGCCGGACTGACACCCGTCGAAGGCGCGATCGCGTTCTTCGGCACCGTGCACTGAGAGGCCGCGCATGAAGTTCGAAGCATTCGATTCGCGTTTGTCGCAGATGCTGCGGGCGATGCCGGCGGCCACGATCGCCGAACTGACGGACGGCATGATCGCGTGGTGGAACGGCGCGCGCGTGGTCTATGCGTGGGTTGGCGACGACGCGCACGACGAGGCACACCCCGCAGCGCGCGAACTGGACCTCGCCGACGACTGGGGCCAGTTTCACGACTGGCTCGCGGCGTGGATCGACGAGCCGCGCTTCAGCGTGCGGCCCGAGCCGCTAGGCGTGGGACGCGATACGGAGTAGACGGACGCCCGGTTCCCACTCAAACGAGCGGCATTTCATCCGCCGCGTGCTGCCCGCTCGTCGCGTGACGCTTCTTCATCGTCGACGGATCGCGCACGATGGTCACGGCGCACGGCGCATACGCCAGCACCTGGCGCGCCACCGAGCCGATCAGCCAGCGGTCGAACGGCGTATGGCCGCGATGGCCCACGACGAGATGATCGATATCGTGCTGCTCCGCGTAGAGCACGATTTCCTTCGCGGGCTGCCCGATCACGAGATCGAACTCGGGATATTCGTTCGACGACGCGAGCTTGGCCTTGACGTCGTCGAGCACTTCGTTCGCGTGACGCAACTCGTAGTCGACCATTTCCTTTCTTTCGAGTTCGATGGCGCCCCAGTCGGGCGCGCGCGCCACGACGAGCACATGCAGGCGCGCGTCGAAGCGCTTCGCGAGATCGACGGCGAACGTCACCGCATGGCGCGCGGACGGCGACCCGTCATAACCAACGAGTATGTTGTGCATGATTCGCTCCCCTCAGGTTCGAACCGGAGCGAGCTGCGAAGCAACGGCGAGCGGATCAGTTGTCGTCGCTTCGGCTCGGAAGATGCTCGTGCGTGACGGGCTCGGCCGCGTCGGCGTCGGGAAGGTCGTCGTGCGCGGGTTTGGCCGGCTGCTTGCCGGTTTCGGTTTGCGCGGGGTCGAGAGGTTTGCCTTTCGGCTCAGCGGATGAATCGGCGGGCATGATGTGCTCCTGCGCTGATCAACACTGTCCTTACCATGATAGACCGCATTGCGACGGGCTGTTTCGCGTGAAAAAGCGTGGTCTGCCAGCTTTGCGGCGCTGCGCAAAACGGCCTGCGCAGGCCGCCTGCGCGTCGCAGCAGGATCGTCCTAGCTATCGCGCGGCCCACATGACAAAGTGACGGGCGTATCCAGCCACAGGAGCTTTTCGTGTCCGCGCCCCAATCTGTTCCGAAGCTCGCCCCCGTCACTTTCCGCCCCTTCACCGCCGACGACATCGCCGCCGCGCACGCGCTGTCGCTGCAAGTCAGCTGGCCGCATCGCGCGGACGACTGGCGGTTCGTCGCCGTCGTCGGCAGTGGCTTCATCGCGGAAAGCGGAGACGGCGTCGTCGGCACGGCGCTGTGCTGGAAGTACGGCGCGAGCGGCGCGTCGCTCGGCATGGTGATCGTGTCGCCGGATCAGCAAGGGCGCGGCATCGGACGCGAACTGATGGAACGGCTGCTCGAAGCACTCGGCGGACGCATCACCGTGCTGCACGCGACGCCCGCCGGCCAGCCGCTCTATGAAAAGCTCGGCTTCACGGCCATCGGGACGATCAACCAGCATCAGGCGAGCGACTTCCGCGTGCCGCACGTCGCGCTGGCACCGGGCGAGCAACTGCGCCCGCTGCAAGCCGCCGACACGCCACGCCTGATCGACCTTGCATCGCGCGCGGGCGGCCTCGACCGCAGTTCGCTGCTGCCTGCGCTGCTCGGCATTGCCGTCGGCGTCGCGCTGGTACGCGGGGGCGAAGTGGCCGGCTTCGCGCTGCGGCGGCCCTTCGGCCGTGGCCACGCGATCGGCCCCGTCGTCGCCGTGAACGCAGACAACGATTCCACCCGCCATGCGCAGGCGCTGGTCGCACATTGCCTTGCCGCAAACGCAGGCGCATTCACCCGCATCGATACGCCCGGCGACGGCGGCCTCTCGCCGTGGCTCGAAGAACTCGGCCTCAGGCGCGTCGATACCGTCGTGAAGATGTCCCGCAACGGCGTACCCGCCAGCGATCCTTCCGTCACGCAGTTCGCCATCGTCAACCAGGCGCTCGGTTAGAACATGACGCTTCTCTACAAGGCCGATCCCGAACGCGGCAAGCAATGGGCGCAGCATTTCGCACACAAGGCGCCCGAGATTCCCTTTCGCCTGTGGCCGGATATGGGCGACGCGGCGTCCGTCCGCTATCTCGCCGCGTGGCAGCCGCCCGACGACCCGGCGCGCACGCTGCCGAATCTCGAAGTGATCTTTTCGGTGGGCGCGGGCATCGACCAGTTCGATCTGTCGCGCGTGCCGCCGCATATCGCCGTCGTGCGGATGATCGAACCGGGTATCGTAGAAGGCATGGTCGAGTATGTGACACAGGCCGTGCTCACCATCCATCGCGATCTGTTCGACTACGCGATCCAGCAGCGCGAGCGGGTCTGGCGCGAAATGCCCGTGCGCGCGGCGGCCACGCGGCGTGTGGGCGTGCTGGGGCTCGGCATGCTCGGCACGGCCGTGCTCGAACGGCTGCGACTGTTCGGCTTTCCGTGCGCAGGCTGGAGCCGTTCGGCGCATGAGATCGAAGGCGTCGAGTGTCATGCGGGCATCGAAGCGCTCGATGCGTTTCTTGCCCGCACCGATATCCTCGTCTGCCTGCTGCCGCTCACCGATGCAACGCGCGGCCTGCTCGACAGGAATCTGCTGGGCAAACTGCCGCGAGGCGCGTCGTTGATCAATGTCGGGCGCGGTCCTCAGCTGAACCAGCAGGATCTGCTCGACGCGCTCGACAGCGGCCAGCTGCAGAACGCGATTCTCGACGTGACCGATCCCGAGCCATTGCCCGAGTCGCATCCGTTCTGGACGCATCCGCGCGTGCGGATCACGCCGCACATCGCAAGCGCGACACGGCCTGAAACCGCCGTCGATGTCGTGCTGGACAATATCCGCCGTCATCGCGACGGCCTGCCGATGCTCGGCGAGATCGACCGCACGCGCGGTTACTGACCAACGCGCTCCCAACCCGCAAAGCCGCGCGCAGCACAAAATGCTGCGCGCGGCCCGCAAAAAACGGCATTTGCGCTTTTCAACGATTTATTTGGCGCATCGGCCGATGCGGCTCTCTCAGTAGTATGGAACGGTCCGCAGCCCATTCCGACAAGAGAACCGCACCATGCCGAATCCATCGCTCATCGAAGCCGACCGCAAACATCTGATCCACCCCGTCGTCAGCTATCGCGCGCATGAAGCGCGCGGCGTCACCGTGCTGGACTCCGCGCAGGGCGTGTTCCTGCGCGATATCGACGGCAACGAACTGCTCGACGCCTTCTCCGGCCTCTGGTGCGTGAACACCGGGTATGGTCATCAAAGCATCGTCGATGCAGCCACGCGGCAGATGGCCCGTCTGCCCTATGCGACGGGCTATTTTCATTTCGGCTCGGAGCCGGCCATCGAACTTGCCGCGCAGCTTGTCGAACTGTCGCCCGCTTCGCTGCAGCATGTGTACTTCACGCTCGGCGGATCGGACGCCGTCGATTCCGCGCTGCGCTTCATCACGCACTACTACAACGCGACAGGGCGTCCGGCGAAGAAGCACGTCATCGCGCTGCAACGCGGGTATCACGGCTCGTCGTCGATTGGCGCAGGGCTGACGGCGCTGCCCGCGTTCCATCGCCACTTCGACGTGCCGCTGCCGACGCAGCATCACATACCGTCGCCGTATGCGTACCGCAACGATTTCTCCGACGACGCCGCACTGATCGCCGCGTCCGTCGCCGCGCTCGAAGCAAAGGTCAAAGCGCTCGGCGCGGACAACGTCGCTGCATTCTTCTGCGAGCCGATCCAGGGCTCGGGCGGCGTGATCGTGCCGCCCGTCGGCTGGTTGAAGGCGATGCGCGACGCGTGCCGCAAGCTCGGCATCCTGTTCGTCGCCGACGAGGTCATTACAGGCTTCGGCCGCACAGGCCCCCTCTTCGCGTGCGAAGCAGAAGGCGTCGAACCGGACCTGATGACGGTCGCCAAGGGCCTGACGGCGGGCTATGCGCCGATGGGCGCGGTGCTGATGTCGGATGCCGTCTATCAGGGCATCGCCGACGGCGGCGACGTCGCGGCGGCAATCGGCCACGGACACACGTATTCGGCGCATCCGGTGAGCGCTGCAATAGGACTCGAAGTGATGCGCCTCTATCACGAAGGCGGGCTGCTGGCGAACGGCCAGGCGCGCGCGCCGCGCTTTGCGCAAGGGCTCGACGCGCTGCTCGCGCATCCCCTCGTCGGCGACTCGCGGCATCGCGGGCTGCTGGGCGCGCTCGAACTCGTGTCGGACAAAACCAGCAAGCAGGGCTTCGATGCGTCGCTCAAGCTGCCCGACCGCATCGCCGCCTCCGCTTATGCCAACGGCCTCGTATTTCGCGCATTCGGCGACAACATTCTCGGCTTCGCGCCGGCGCTGTGCTATACGGAAAGCGAGTTCGACATGCTGTTCGAGCGCCTCGAAAAGACGCTCGACGACGTGCTCGCAGAAGCCGACGTGCGCGCCGCCTTGAAGGGTTCGAACGAATTTAAACGCCGTGCAGCTGCGTGATACCATCGACCGACCCTTCGACATGCGGGACCGACCGACTCACGATGAGCACCGACTGCAAGCTGGACCGAATCGATCTGCGCATCCTCTCGCAACTGCAAAAGCGAGGGCGAATCACGAACGTCGAGCTGGCCGACGCAGTCGGGCTATCGCCCAGTCCCTGCCTGATCCGCGTGAAGCGGCTGGAGAAGGCGGGTTATATCGTGGGGTATGGCGCGCAGATCCAGCTGGAGAAGCTCGGCGACGTGCAGATCGTCTTCACCGAGGTCACGCTCGCCGACCATCGCCGCGAGGACTTCATCAAGTTCGTCAACGCGATCAAGGATGTCGACGAGATCGTCGAGTGCCATCTGGCGAGCGGCGGCTACGACTACCTGCTGAAGTTCGTCACGCGCAGCGTCAGCCACTATCAGAGCATCATCGAAGGGCTGCTGGAACGCGATATCGGCATCGAAAAGTACTTCAGCTACGTGATCATCAAGACGCCGTTCGTGAAGACGCATTACCCGCTCGAAACGCTCTTCTCGCAGAACCATCACTGAGGCACGCCGGGTTCGGCGAGGCGGCCGAACTCGTCGGCCAGAAAGTCAACGCACACGCGCACCTTCGCCGACGAAGCGAGCCGCGCCGGATAGACTGCCCACACGTTCGCGGGCTGCGTGACGCCGGGCAGCACCTGCACGAGCGCGCCGCTGTCCAGCAGCGCGCGCACGTCCCACATCGAACGCAACACGACGCCGCGCCCCGCCAGCGCCCATTGCACGGCCACTTCGCCGTGATTGGTCGAGAGCGGGCCCGTCACCTTCACGGACACGGTTTCGCCGCGCTCCGTCAGACGCCAGATGCCGGATGGATGATCGCGCTCCTTGATCGCGAGGCACTGATGCGCGCCGAGATCCGTCAGCTGACGCGGCGTGCCATGCCGCTTCAGATAAGCAGGCGACGCGCACAGCACGCGATGATTCGACGCGAGCCGTTTGGCGATCAGATGCGGGGCGATCTCGTCGCCGATGCGGATATCGAGGTCGAAGCCTTCGCCCGCTACATCCACGATCCGGTCGAACAAATCGAGTCGCACGCTCAGTTGCGGATAGCGCTCCGTGAGCCGCGCGAGCGCGGGCGCCACGACATGCCGGCCGAAGCCGAAGCTGCTCGACACGCGCAGCGTGCCGCGCGGCACGCGCCGCGTGGTCGACACGTCTTCGACGAGGCGGTCCACGTCGTCGAGAATCTTTTCGGCCCATGCATACACGCGCTCGCCCGCATCCGTAATCGCGACGCGGCGTGTGGAGCGGTGGAAGAGCCGCGTGCCCAGATCGGTTTCGAGCATGTTCACGCGCTTGCTGACGTACGCCGCCGACACCGACAGCGCATCCGCCGCCGCGCTGAAGCTGGCTTTGCGGGCGACGGTGCAGAACACGCGCAGGTCGTCGAGGTTCGGTGATTTATTCACAGTTCGTGCATAGTGGCTTAACCGAAAGCGCGATTTTATGACGGTAAATCAGGAATAGACTAGCCGGTATGGCTTTGACCCGAATCATTCCCGACACCTTCCCGACGAGGAGACGCATATGACCCGCAACTATCGCATCGCAGTGATTCCCGGCGACGGCATCGGCAAGGAAGTGATGCCCGAAGCGTTGCGCACGCTCGACGCCGTCAGCAAGCGCTATGGCATCGGCCTCGATTACCAGCATATCGAATGGGCGAGCTGCGACTACTACGCGCAGCACGGCCAGATGATGCCCGACGACTGGAAAGCACAGCTCGCAGACGCCGATGCGATTCTGTTCGGTGCCGTCGGCTGGCCCGACACCGTACCCGATCATATTTCGCTGTGGGGCTCGCTGCTCAAGTTCCGCCGCGAGTTCGACCAGTACATCAACCTGCGCCCCGCGCGGCTGTTCGAAGGCGTGCCGTCGCCGCTCGCGGGCCGCAAGGCAGGCGATATCGACTTCATAATCGTGCGTGAAAACACGGAAGGCGAGTATTCGTCGGTGGGCGGCACGATGTTCGAAGGCACCGAGCGCGAGTTCGTGACGCAGCAGTCGATCTTCACGCGCAAGGGTTCCGAGCGCGTGCTGAAGTTCGCATTCGATCTCGCACAGCGCCGCGCG
Source organism: Paraburkholderia azotifigens (assembly GCF_007995085.1). Taxonomy (GTDB): domain Bacteria; phylum Pseudomonadota; class Gammaproteobacteria; order Burkholderiales; family Burkholderiaceae; genus Paraburkholderia; species Paraburkholderia azotifigens. Next base: position 237,303 of record NZ_VOQS01000005.1, on the reverse strand, counting down.
AAGAAGATCACGGTTGCGACGAAGAGCAACGGCATTTCGATCAGCATGCCGTGGTGGGACGCGCGCGCCGCCGAAATGGCCGCGCACTATCCCGACGTGAAGTGGGACAAGCAGCACATCGACATTCTTTGTGCACGCTTCGTGTTGAATCCGGACCGTTTCGACGTGGTGGTCGCGACCAACCTGTTCGGCGACATCCTCTCGGATCTCGGTCCGGCCTGCACGGGCACGATCGGCATTGCGCCGTCGGCGAACATGAATCCGGACCGCGCGTTCCCGTCGCTGTTCGAACCCGTGCACGGCTCCGCGCCGGACATCGCGGGCAAGGGCATCGCCAATCCGATCGCGATGATCTGGTCAGCGGCGATGATGCTCGATTTTCTCGGCAACGGCCAGGGCAAGGAGCGCGAAGCGCACGACGCGATCCTCGCCGCGATCGAAGCCGTGCTCAAGGAAGGCCCGCATACGGGCGATCTCGGCGGCAAGGCGAATACGGCGGAAGTAGGTACCGCGATCGCGCACCGGCTCGCGTGATGCACGTCGCCTCATGCCCCTGACATGCAAAGGAGTGTTCTGATGGATAACCGAAACGAAACCAGGCGATACGAGTTAAGCGAACTGATCCGCGGCGACAATTTCATCGATGGCAAGTGGGTGGCGTCGGCGGGTGGCCAGCGCTTCGATGTGACCGATCCGGCGACCGGCAACGTGATCGCGCAGGTCGCCGACAGCACGGCCGCCGACGCACGCGCCGCCACCGATGCCGCCGCGCGCGCTTTCCCCGCGTGGCGCGATACCCTGCCGAAAGATCGCGCCGCCGTGCTGCATCGCTGGCATGCGCTGATGGTCGAGAACGCGGATGTGCTCGGCCGCCTGATCTCGCTCGAACAGGGCAAGCCGTTCGCCGAAGGACGCGGCGAAGTGATGTACGGCGCGTCGTATGTCGCGTGGTTCGCGGACGAAGCGACGCGCATCTACGGCGACATCATTCCGCAGCAGCAGCGCGGCAAGCGCATGAGCGCGATCAAGGAACCCGTCGGCATCGTCGCTGCAATTACGCCGTGGAATTTCCCGCTCGCGATGATCGCGCGCAAGATCGCGCCTGCACTCGCGGCGGGCTGCACGGTCGTCGGCAAGCCCGCCGAAGACACCCCCCTCACGGCGCTCGCGCTCGTGATGCTCGCGCATGAAGCGGGCGTGCCGGCGGGCGTGCTGAACCTGATTTCGGCCTCGCGCGAGAACGCGGTGCCCGCTGTCGCCGACTGGCTCGCCGATGGCCGCGTGCGCAAGATCACGTTCACGGGGTCGACGCCTGTCGGCAAGTATCTGGCGCGCGAATCTGCGGGCACGCTGAAGAAGCTGTCGCTGGAACTGGGCGGCAATGCGCCCTTCATCGTGTTCGACGACGCCGATCTCGATGCCGCCGTGACGGGCTTGCTCGCGTCCAAATTCCGCAACGGCGGGCAGACCTGTGTGTGCCCGAACCGCGTCTATGTGCAGTCGGGCGTGTATGAGCGTTTCGCGGATCTGCTGGCAACGCGCGTCGCCGCGCTCAAGGTTGCGCCCGCCACGGATCCCGCCGCGCAAATCGGCCCGATGATCAACGCGCGCGCCATCGACAAGATCGCGCGGCATGTGGACGATGCCGTGAGCCGCGGCGCACGCGTGCTGACGGGCGGCAAGCGTTTGCCGGATCTCGGACCGACTTACTACGCGCCGACCGTGCTCGCCGACGCGACGCCCGACATGCAGTTGAGCTGCGAGGAAACCTTCGGCCCCGTCGTGCCGCTGTTCCGCTTCGACGACGAAGCCGACGCGATCCGCGCCGCCAACGACACGCCGTTCGGGCTCGCGTCGTACTTCTATAGCCAGGATGTGCGCCGTATCGACCGCGTTGCGCGGCAGCTCGAAGCGGGCATCGTCGGCATCAACGAAGGCGCGCTTGCGAGCGAAGCCGCGCCGTTCGGCGGCGTCAAGGAATCGGGCTATGGCCGCGAAGGCTCGAAGTACGGCCTCGACGATTACCTGTCGATCAAATATCTCTGCCAGGGCGGACTCGAATGAGCGCGCACGCGTATCCGATCGAACTCGCGTTTCCCGACATCGCCGCGCACGAGCATAGCGACACGGGCATTGCGTACGTGCACACCTTCGATTCGGGCGTCGACGGTCCGCACGTGATGATCAACGCGCTCACGCACGGCAACGAAGTGTGCGGCGCGATTGTCGTCGATGCGCTGCTGCGCGCGAAGTTGCGTCCAGCGCGCGGCAAGCTGACGCTCGCGTTCGCGAACGTCGATGCGTATGCGCGCTTCGATCCGTCCAGGCCGGATGCGGGGCGCTTCGTCGATCAGGACTTCAACCGCGTCTGGACCGCGCAAACGCTCGACAACAGCGAGCTCGATTCCAGCGAGCTGCGCCGCGCACGCGCGATGCGGCCCGTGATCGATAGCGTCGATCTGCTGCTCGATCTGCATTCGATGCACGAGAAGAGCAAGCCCTTGATCGTCTCGGGACCGCTCGACAAAGGTGTCGCGCTGGCAGAGCAACTCGGCACGCCCGCCACGGTAATCTGCGACGAGGGCCATCCCGAAGGCCGCCGCATGCGCGATTACGAAGGCTTCGGCGATCCGCGCAGCCCGAAGAACGCGCTGCTGATCGAATGCGGACAGCATTGGGAAATGGCTGCCGTGACGGTTGCACGCGACGTGACGGCGCGCTTTCTGTTGCTGTCGGGTGTCGTCGACGAAGCGGATCTGCCTGACGGCTGGATCATGCCGCTGCCCGATGAAATGCTGATCGTGCGCGTGACGGAGCCCGTCGTTGCGAAGAGTCTCGACTTCCGCTTCGCCCGCCACTACACGGGACTCGAAGTGTTTGCCGATGCGGGCAGCGTGATCGGCTGGTCGGAAGGCGAGGCCGTGCGCACGCCGTATCCCGACTGCATGCTCGTGATGCCTTCGCTCAGACAACTGCGCGCAGGCGTGACTGTGGTGCGGCTTGGCAAGATCGAGCGGCGCATCCCGAGATCGCTTTAGCGTTTGCCGTCTTTGTTTGTCGTCTTTGTTTGTCATCCTTCCAACCACCGTCAAAGAAAACACGCGATGAAAGTCCAGCAGATCAAACAAAGCATCGGATTGCAGGGGCTGGAAGACTGGGGCACGGCCGGTCTTCCCGGCACGCCGGAGATCAGGGTATCGGGCGTGCAGAAGGTCATACAAGGCAGCGAGGCGATCGATACGGGCCTCTTCGAATGTACGCCGGGCACCTATCGCCGCTCGGTCAAACAGGCCGAAGTCATGCACTTCCTGAGCGGCCGGGGCCGCTTCACGCCCGACGGCGAGGACACCATTCACTTCGCGGGCGGCGACACGCTGTTCTTCGAAGCCCACACGGAAGGCACGTGGGAAGTCGAAGAGACGATGCGCAAGGTCTACGTGATCTTCTGACGACATGCGATTGGTAAGAGCCCTGGTGACGTGCGCAGCAAGCGTCTGACATAACGCTATGTCATGGGGACTCCAACAATTCCGGCGTTGCTCCGCCGAAATTGACTCACTATATTTTCAATCATTCCCGCGCTGTTCTGTTTCCAGCGATAAGCCGGAAGCAGGACAGCACGACCTGGAAGATGTCCTTCGCTTCAACCGTGTCGAGGAAAATTCGTGATCAACATTCCAAAGTTGCGCCCATTAGCCATAACTCTCGCGTTGAGCATCGCGGGCATGGCGCCCGCCTTCGCTGCGGGAAAAATCACGTTCGTCTCGCAAGGCGGCACGTATCAGGAAGCCCAGACCAAGGCGATCCTCGATCCCGCCGCCAAGGAACTCGGCATCACGATCAATCAGGACAGCATTCCTGACGCGTGGCCGCAGATCAAGGCACAAGGTGCAACGGGCAAGCCGATCTGGGACGTGGTCGATACGCCGACGTCGAACTGTCTGCGCGGCGGCCGCGAAGGTCTGCTGGAAAAGCTGGACTTCTCGAAGATCCCGAATGCGGCCGCCGTGCCGGATAAATACCGCACGCCGTATTCGGTCGCATACGAGTTCTATTCGACCGTCATCGGCTACAACAAGAAGACGCTGAAGAAGGTGCCGCAAAGCTGGAAGGACTTCTGGGACGTGAAGAATTTCCCGGGCACGCGCGCGCTTCGCAACGATCCGCAAACGGTGCTCGAGGCTGCGCTGCTCGCAGACGGCGTGCCGCGCGAAAAGCTCTATCCGCTCGACGTCGATCGCGCGTTCAAGAAGCTGCAGCAGATCAAGCCGGATATCACCGTGTGGTGGACCTCGGGCGGACAGTCGGCGCAACTGCTGCATGACGGCGAAGTCGACATGACGATGATCTGGAATGGCCGCGCGAGCGCCGTGAAGAAAGACGACCCCGACGTCGACTTCACGTTCAACGACGGCATTCTGCAGAACACGCAATTGTGCGTGCTGAAGAACGCGCCGAATCTGCCCGATGCGATCAAGTTCGTCAACGCCGCCTTGTCGCCGGAATTGCAGGCCAATCTGCCGCTCTACATCGACTATGGTCCCGGCAATCCCGCCGCGTTCAAGACGGGCAAGATCACGGCGAAGCGCGCAAGCGAGCTGCCGAGTTCGCCGGAGAACGCGTCGAAGCAGGCGTTGATGTCGGAAGAATGGTGGGCATCCGACGCCGGCATCCAGGCCAAAGCGCGCTGGCTGAAGTTCATGCAGTAAGCGCAGTTGCACGCTTGCCTTCACGCGCCCGCAGGAACCTGGTTCATGGCGGGCGTTTTTCTTTGCATCGGTTGATGCGCTGCGCCTCATCACATTCGACATTCGACATTCGACGTGATCGACTATCTGATTCTGGGTGGCGGTTCCGCTGGCTGCGTGCTGGCTGCGCGTCTTTCCGAAGATGCGAGCAAGAGCGTTTGCCTGATCGAAGCGGGCCGCGATATTTCGCCGGACAACATGCCCGATGCGATCCGCAGCCGCTATCCGGGCCGCGCGTATCTGGACACGGATAACATCTGGCAGCAGTTGAAGGCCCGCATGAGCGCGCCCGCCGCGCTGCGCCGCTATGAACAGGCGAAGCTGCTGGGCGGCGGTTCGGCCATCAATGCGTTGATGGCCAATCGCGGCGCACCTGCCGATTACAACGAGTGGGACACGCTCGGTGCGCGCGGCTGGAACTGGGACGCGTGCCTGCCCTACTTCCGCAAGCTGGAAACGGATTGCGATTTCGGTGGTGAGTTGCATGGCGCGAGTGGTCCGCTGCGCATTCAGCGCACCGCATGGCCGCGCATCTCGCCGTTCGTGAAGGCCGTGCTCGATACGCTGCAACAGCGCGGGCTTGCGCTGCATGAAGACCAGAACGGTCCGTGGGAAGACGGTACTTTTATTGGCTCGATCGCCGTGAGCGCACAAGGCGAGCGCATTCCGACGTCCGTCTGTTATCTCGACGACACAGTGCGCGCGCGCAAGAATCCCTCGATCCGCACGGGGCTTGTGGTCGATCGGATACTGTTCGATGGACAGCGTGCAACGGGGGCGCGCGTGTTGCGCCCGGACGGCACGCATGAGGATTTGCGCGCGGCGCGTGTGATCGTCAGCGCGGGCGCGATTCATAGCCCTGCGCTGCTGCTCAGAAGCGGGATCGGCCCGGCCGGCGATCTCAAGGCGCTCGGTATCGATGTGCGCGCCGATCGCGCGGGCGTGGGACGCAATCTGATGGAGCATCCGTCGATTGCCGTGTCCGCGTTCCTGCCGCGCGCCGCGCGTACGGCTTTCCCCGACGAACATCACGAACAGGCGATCGTCCGCTTTTCTTCCGGTCTGCCCGATACAGTGCCTGGCGACATGCACGGCGCGATTCTGTCGCGTTCGGGCTGGCACTCTGTTGGTTATCGGCTGGGGACGATCTTCTTCTGGGTCAATAAATCGTATTCGCGTGGGCATCTGAAGCTGGCGTCGGCGAGTCCTTTCGACGAGCCTCGGGTCGACTTCGCGATGTTGTCCGATCAGCGCGATCTCGAACGGCTGAAGTTGGCGTTGCGCTTTGGTGCGCAGACGCTCGGGGCGGCTTCGATGGCGCGGCATCGGCACGTGGTGTTTCCGTCGAGCTATTCGCCGCGCGTTGCGGCTGTCGCCGTGCCTGGCGTGTGGAATGCGGTTCAGCGTGGGGCGTTGAGCGCGTTGCTCGATGTGGCCGGGCCGCTGCGCGGGTCGTTGATCCGGCGCGTGGTGACACAAGGTGTGTCGATCGAAGACCTGCTCGCCGACGATCAGGCGATGACGGAGTTCGTCACGCGCTCGGCCGGTGAGACGTGGCATCCGTCAGGGACTTGCCGGATGGGGTCTTCAGACGATCCGCTCGCGGTGACGGACGCCGATGGCGCCGTGTATGGCGCGGAAGGATTGCATGTGTGCGATGCATCGCTGATGCCGTCGATTCCGTGTGCAAATACCAATGTGCCGACGATCATGATGGCGGAGCGGGTGGCGGAGATGCTTAAGAGACGGGCCAAGCCTGGTGCTGACTATGTGCTCAATTTCGCGTAACTTACCCGACGTCAAATACAACAGTTTTGTTGCAAATTCCTACAGATAAATGTAACATTATTGTTGTATATTTCTCCCTTCGCAACTTGATAGGGAGAACATGAAATACAGCGAGTTCAGGAAGTGGCTCAAGCAGCAAGGTGCGACGTTCGAAAAGCACCGAAGCGGCTCGAGTCACTACCGGGTTACGCTTGATGGCAGGAGCACCATCTTCCCTGATCACGGCGCGAAGGAAATCGGTACGGGGCTGGTGGAAGCGATCAAGAAGCAACTCGGCATCAAGTAAAGCAGAGAGCCCGCAAGGGCTCTCTCACTCGCGTATTTGAGTGCATGTTCCCGGAAAGAATGGTCCATATCGACACATCTATGCTCAGCTACCCGATCGTCATGAAACCCGACGACAACGGAACACTGCTCGTCACGTTTCCGGATGTCCCGGAAGCCATTACCGTCGGCGACAACGAAGAAGACGCGAAAGTGCAAGCGCTAGATGCACTTGAAGCTGCGTTCGAAATCTACTTTGCAGAGAAACGCAGTATCCCAATGCCCTCGAAGCCCAGGCGGGGGCAACCCGTGGTCACGCTGCCGGCGCTCGTCACCGCAAAGGTGCTACTCGCTAGCGAGATGCTGCGTCAGAACGTGCGCAAGGCTGAACTCGCGCGCCGGCTCAGCGTCAATCAGGTTCAGGTGGATCGGCTGCTGAACTTCAGCCACTCATCGAAGATCGAGATGGTCGAGTCGGCGTTTGCGGTGCTCGGAAAGCGGCTCGACGTGCGCGCGGTGTAATTCGCGCAATAATTGCTTGTAATGAAAGCGCCCGCTCTTGGGCGCTCTCCACTCTCCCCTCACCCAAACCCCACAATCCCCTTCACCTCCAGAAACGCCTCCAGCCCCCACTCCCCATACTCGCGCCCGTTCCCCGACTGCTTGTATCCACCAAACGGCGAGCCCGCATCCCAAGCCGGATAGTTCAGATACACGCTGCCCGCGCGCATCCTGAATGCAACGTTGCGAGCGCGCTCGATATCCGCCGATTGCACATACGCCGCCAGACCGAACGGCGTATCGTTGGCGATCGAGATCGCTTCTTCCTCGTCGCGATACGGCATGATCGCGAGCACAGGTCCGAAAATTTCCTCCCGCGCGATCGTCATCGACGGGCTCACGTCGGCGAACACAGTCGGCTTCACGAAGTAGCCGCGCGTCAAACCATCGGGGCGTCCGAGGCCGCCCGTCACCAGCTGCGCGCCTTCATCGATACCAATACCGATCAGACGCTGCACGCGCCCGAATTGCATCTCGCTGACCACGGGCCCCATCGTCGTCTCCGACGCGTCCGCCGCGCCGACGCGATGTGCTTCGGCCGCGCGCCGCGCAATCGCGACCGCTTCGTCGTGCCGCGACGCAGGCACGAGCATCCGCGTCGGCGCATTGCACGACTGGCCGCTATTGCCGAAACACGCATTGACGCCCGCCGTCACGGCCGCTTCGAGATCGACATCGTCGAGCAGAATGTTCGCCGACTTGCCACCCAGCTCCTGATGCACACGCTTTACCGTCGGCGCCGCGAGCTTCGCAATGTCGATACCGGCGCGCGTCGAACCCGTGAACGACACCATGTCGACATCGGGATGGCTGCATAGCGCCGCGCCCGCTGTCGGTCCGTCGCCATTCACGAGGTTGAACACGCCCGCGGGCACGCCGGCCGCGTCGATGATCTCGGCGAACAGCACGGCGTTCAGCGGCGACACCTCGCTGGGCTTGAGCACCATCGTGCAGCCTGCGGCAATCGCCGGCGCGACCTTGCAGACGATCTGATTGATCGGCCAGTTCCACGGCGTAATCAGTGCGACGACGCCGACGGGCTCATGATTGATCAGCGTCGTGCCCTTCCTGCGCTGCCATTCGAAGGTTTCGCAAGTACGCAGCACTTCTTCCAGATGCCGCTTGCCGAGCCCCGCTTGCCACGCGTGCGACAGCTTCGCGGGCGCGCCGATTTCGCGCATGATCGTCGCGGCCATCTCGTCGTAGCGTTCGAGGTACGCATCGAGAATGCGCCGCACCAGCGCCACGCGCTCCTCGGGCTGGATGCGTGAGAACGAGACGAACGCGCGCTTCGCGGCAGCGACCGCGCGCTCGACATCCCGCGCATTGCCGAGCGCGACCTCGGCGAACGGCGCTTCCGTGCAGGGATCGACGACGGGCAGGCGCGCCGTGCCGGACGGCTCGACCCACGCGCCGTCGATATAGAACTTCAAGGAGTTGGACATCCCGCTTCCGTAGAAAGAAATCAGGCTCGCGCCATCGACGACGAGCGGCGGCTCACGACGACGATCATCACGAGGCACAAGGTTAGCGCCGTCAACATCGTGCTGATCGCGGCGATGGTCGGATCGATCTCGTCGCGCAGCGTGACGAACATGCGCCGCGTCAGCGTCTGATTCGAGCCGCCCGAAATGAACAGCGCGACAACCGTTTCATCCAGTGCCTGAATGAACACGAACACCGCGCCGGAAATGACACTCGCCTTGATCTGGGGCAGCGTCACCGTCATGAAGCTGCGGAAGCGGTTCATGCCGAGGCTTCGCGCGACCATCTCCTGCGTGCGATCGAAGGTGCGCAGATCCGCGCCGACGGAAATCAGCACATACGGCAGCCCGAGCATCGTATCCGCGACGATCAGCCCGCCCAGCGTGTTCACATAGCCTGCCTGCGTGAACACGAAAAACACGCCGACGGCAACGATGATGATAGGCACCATCAGCGGCAGCATCAGCAGCGTGCGCAGATACTTCATCGACCAGTGCGAGCCGTGCTGGATGCCGTACGCCGCCGCGATGCCGAGCGGCGTTGCGATCAGCGCGGCACATACGGACGCCGTCAACGTCACGCGCGCCGCTTCGATCCACGCGGGGTTGTCGAAGAACGAGTGATACCAGCGCAGCGAGTATGCAGGCGGCGGGAACGTCATGAAGCGCGTGTCCGAGAACGACAACGGCACGACGATCACCACGGGCAGCATCAGGAACACGAGGATCAGCATGACGCCAGCGCCCAGCGTCAGCCTTCCGAATGAGATCTTGTTCATTTCGCGCCCAGTGTCTTTTCGAGGGGAATCACGCGGCTCGCCGCATAGAAGATCGCGAACACGCAGACCAGCAGCACGACGCTCACCGCACTCGCCGCACCCCAGCTGTTGTATATCTCGACGTTGCGGCTCACCACCATCGACACCATGATCGACTTGCCGCCGCCCATCAGCTCAGGCGTGATGTAGAAACCGAGACAAAGCACGAATACAAGCGTGACACCTGCAACCACGCCGCTCATCGACAGCGGCAGGAACACGCGCCAGAACACATGCAGCGGCGAGCCGCCGAGGCTCGCGCCCGCCTGCGAGAGATTCGAAGGAATCTTTTGCATCGCGGAGTACAGCGGCAGCACCATGAACGGCAACAGGATATGCACCATCGCGATGATCGTGCCGAACTGGTTGTACGCAAGCTGCACGGGCCGGTCGATCAGACCCATCGACATCAGCGCCTTGTTCACGAGTCCCGTACGCTGCAGCAGCACGAGCCACGCATACGTGCGCACGAGCACGCTGGTCCAGAACGGCAGAATGACCATGCCGAGTATCAGCGCGCTCCATCTGGGCGGCACGGACGCCGCGAAATAGGCGACGGGATAGCCGAGCAGCAATGTAATGGCCGTCACGATGATGCTCAGCTTGAACGTCATCAGGAACGTGTCGAGATACGTGCCCGTGAAAATGCGCCGGTAGTTGACGAGCGTGAACGCACCGTCGTGATAGATCGACTGCCACGACAGCCACGCGAGCGGCAACACCAGCAGCACCACGACAACGAGCAGCGCGGGCGCCATCAGCAGCAGCATCGCGCGATCTTCGCGCTGCTGGTGACGAACCGACGGATCGATCGTAGCGGTCTGCATCACAGCCTGATCCTGGAAAGCGTGTTTGACTGTCGTCATCATGCACCCACGGCGTCGAGAAACTGATACCACGCTGCGACGAGCCGGACACCCGGCGCGCGCAGCGAATGAAACGGCACTGGCCGCAAACCTTGCTGCGCCAGCAATGCAAGCTCGGGCTTCTCGCCGAGCGAAAGCGCGGCGGCATGCTGGCCGATCAGGCTCGCCATCGCAACGCCCGCACCGTTATACCCGAGACAGAATGTCGTGACATTGTCGCTGCGGCCAACGTGCGGCAACGCGTTGAACGTCATGCCCACATACCCGGACCAGCGATACTCGACACCCACGCTCGCGAGATCGGGAAAAAGCGCGATCATCGCACGCTGCAACGCGGCGAAGCCCGTGTCCTGACCTTCCTTGCCGAACGCGTCGCGCCCGCCGAACAGCATGCGTCCATCCACCTTCCGAAACCACTTCATCATGCGGCGCGTTTCGGTGTAGCTCCGGCGGTTGACCATCAGCTTCGCGTCGAGTTCTGGCGACAGTCTTTCCGTCGCTATCATCGCACTGCGGAACGGCACGAGTTCGCGTTGATATGGCGCGGTCGCTTCCGTCAGGTTCGAGTACGCGTTGGTCGCGACGATCACCTGCTTCGCGCGTACGCTGCCGCCCGGCGTGCGAAGCAGCACGCCTTCCTGCACGCGCGTCATGTCGACTATCGGCGTCGATTCGTAGATGGGCACGCCGCGCGCCGTCAAGCCACGCGCGATGCCGCGCACATATTCGAGCGGCAGAATCGTGCCTGCGTCGGCGCTCAAGACGCCGCCCACGAAACCCTTCGAGCCGGTCTCGTGCGTGATCTCATCGCGCGAGAGAACGGTCATCGACGTATCGCCCAACTGTGTGCGCACCCAGTCCGCTTCCACTCGAATCGAAGCGAGCGCGCGTTCCGTATGCGCGCAGCGCAGGCTGCCCGTATGCTCGAACTGCGCGCGTTCCAGCTTGAACTCATCGACGAACTGTTCGACCACGCGCACGCCGTCATGCGCGAGCCGGTGCATGCGCTTTGCGGTGTCGAGATCGTACGTGCTGGCAATCGACGGAAACGACAAGCGGAATTTCGACGACACCACGCCGCCGTTGCGTCCGCTCGCGCCCCAGCCGATCGGGTTCGCATCGAACACCGCACAGTCGACGCCGCGCTTCTGGAGCGCATACGCCGCCGCAAGGCCCGAGTAACCCGCGCCGATGATCGCCACATCGACGATCAGATCGCGCGCGAGCGGCGAGCCGGCGCTGACAGGCGCGTGCGTGACGGGCGAGCGCGCCGCCATCGCGCGCCAGAGCGAGTCGGGCTGCGGCCGGTGCGGTGTCGGTGCGAGCATGATCAGGCAGCGCGCGCTTCGGCTTCGACGGCATCCGCGAGCGCGGCGAGCGTCGCGAACCTGAAGGTCGGCTCGGTGACAGCTTCGGGCACAGGCGTCGCGCCGAATCCCTTCAAGCCCTGGCGGCGCTCGATCCAGCAGGTTGCGTAACCGAGCTTCGTCGCAATGCCGATGTCGTGATACTGGCTTTGCGCAGTGTGCAGGATCTCGCCGAACTTGTAGCCGAACGCTGCCTGACGGCCGCGGTTATACGCGAAGAATTGCGGATCGGGCTTTGCGACGCCCGTTTCGTCGCAGCAGACGGTATCGTCGAACGGATCGCCGAGCGTGTGTGCATACGCCGACAACGCGACGCGGTCCGCGTTCGTCATCGCGACCAGACGATAGTGCTTGCGCAGGCGCTTCAATGCCGCGACGGAATCTTCGAACGCGGGCCATTCGAGCACGTCGCGCTGGAATGCGGCCGCCGATTGCGCATCGTCGGGCAGGCCGAGTTCTTTCGCGAGATGCAGATACACGTTCGCCATCTCGTGGCTCGAGCGGCCCGGATATTTCGCACGGCCGTCCATGTACGGGCCGAAAATCTGGTCGTCGGTCAGGTCTTTCGCTTTCGCGCCGCCCAGTCGCCGCACGGACGCGAGCACGCCCTTCTCGAAGTTGATCAGCGTGCCGACGACATCGAACGTCAGAACCTTGAAATCGGTGAGCTTCATTGCATCATCCTTTTGCAGTTTGCGTGTATCGCGTAAGAAGGCATGCCCGTGCACAGGCGGTGGGTTAAATCAGGCTTGAAATCAGGCTCAAATCAGGCGGCCACGACGATCGTGTCCTGAGGGTCGAGCGCGACTGTCATCTGCGCGCCCGGCGATGGAATGCGGCGGCGCGCTTCGTGGCTGCCGGGCTGTCGAAGGCTGATGGCCGTGCCGTCGGCGAGCGCGGCGAACACGCGCAGACTCTCGCCCTGATACAGCACTTCGGTCACGCGGCACGACAGACGGTTCGTGCCGTTATGTCCGCCGGCGCCGTCGATGATGAGCTTTTCCGTTTGTACCGCGAGCAGCAGCTTTTCACCGCGCGGCAGCGGATGCGCGGTGCGCAACACGGCATCGCCGAGACGCACGGCGTCGTCGCCCACGCGGCTCACGTCGAGCAACGTAGCTTCGCCGATGAAGCTCGCGACGAACGCATCGCATGGCCGGTCATAGAGACGTTCGGGCGTGTCGATCTGTACCAGCCTGCCGTCTTTCAGCACGGCGACGCGGTCGCTCATCGTCAGTGCTTCGCGTTGATCGTGCGTGACGTTGACGATGGTCGCGCCGAGCTTGCGATGCAGGCGGCGCAATTCGATCTGCATGGTTTCGCGCAACTGCTTGTCGAGCGCCGACAGCGGCTCGTCCATCAGGATCAGTTGCGGCTCGAACACCATCGCGCGAGCGAGCGCCACGCGCTGACGCTGACCGCCCGACAGCTGGCTGATGTTGCGCGACTCGTAGCCGCTGAGTTCGACCATCGCGAGGGCGTCGGCGACTTTCTTCGCCCAGCCCGCTTTCGGCTCGCGGCGCGCGCGCAACGGGAAAGCGACGTTTTCGCCGACGCTCATGTGCGGGAACAGCGCATAGTTCTGGAACACGATGCCGATGTTGCGCTTGTGCGGCGGCGCAAATGTAATGTCGCGCTCGCCGACCCACACCGTGCCCGAGGTGGGCTGCACGAAGCCGCCGAGAATGCCGAGCAGCGTGGTCTTGCCCGACCCGGAAGGCCCGAGCAGCGATACGAATTCACCGGGCGCGATATCGAGCGATACGTCGTCCAGTGCGACCACGGGACCATAACGCTTTGTTGCCGACCTGATCGATACTCCCGTTTTCGCTCGTGCGTCCATGGCGTGTCTCTCGCTGGAAAGGGGATGCGGTGAGAAAAATATACGGCCCGTTCTTTTTGACAGCAATTCCCAAATTGTTGGATCGGGCATAACATCAGGTCATGCCAAATCTTCGCAAGAAACTGCCGAGCGCCAATGCGCTGTTCGTGTTCGAAGCGGCTGCACGCTGCGGCAACTTCACGCGCGCCGCGCAGGAGCTCTACGTGAGCCAGCCTGCCGTGAGCCGCATGCTCGCGCGGATGGAGGATCACATCGGCGTGCGCCTGTTCGAGCGTGTGCGCGGCGGCATCGAGCTGACGGAAAGCGGCAGGATTCTGTATCGCGCGATTTCCGAAGGCTTCAACGGCATCGAAAACGCAATCAGGGAAATCGAGGCCCGCGCAACGGGGGTCGAGTCGGTCACGCTATCGGTGTCGACGGGTTTCACCACGCACTGGCTGATGCCGCGCATGAGCCGGCTCAATCAGGCTTTCCCTAATATCGATTTGCGCTTCCAGCTGATATCCGGGCGCATTGGTGGGCCGCTCAACGACGTCGACCTTGGCATGCGATTTCTGCACGATGGCGAGATCGACGACAACGCGGTGCTGGTGATGCCTGAAACGCTCTTGCCCGTTTGCAACGAGCGGTATCTGGAGAACGCGCAGACCGATGAGGGCCGCGTACACGGCGATACCGTGATCGTCATGGATGACGAGGAGCGCGGCTGGCATGAGCGCTTCGGCGCGTATGCGGGGCATGGGCGACATGTCGCGGGCATGCTGAGTTTCGGCGATTACGCGATTGTGGTGCAGGCTGCCCTGCTCGGGCAGGGAATTGCGCTTGGGTGGCTCAATGTTGTTTCGCATTGGCTTGCGCAAGGGGCTCTGGTGCCTGCTGAGCAGGAGGTGATTGTCACTAATCGGCGGTGTTGTCTTGTGCGGCCTGCTAATAGGCCGCTTAGACCTATCGTCGATGATGTGCGTGACTGGATTATCGAAGAGACTCGCAATGATATGCGGATCATTGAGAAGAAGTACCCGATGCTCGGGATTTTTGATGCCATGCGGCAGGGTGGGTTGAAGGTTGGCTAGTTTTTTTGTCTGCGACGCAGTCGCCATTTTTTGGTTTTGGTTTGCTTTTTGCCTTTTTTGCGCTGGCATCCGCGAATTCATATCTGTACTTCAGGCGTCGCCCCTGTGCGGGGCAGCACCTACTTTTCTTTGCCGCGGCAAAGAAAAGTAGGCAAAAGAAAGCCGCTCACACCGCCAATCCTTGTGTTTGCCTGCGGGCCCCCCACGGGTCCCGCACTCCACACGGTAACACGCTATTTCATGTGTGTTGCCAACGCCTCTAACAGGCGCATCACCCACTCCATTCGCCCGTAGCGCGGCCCGCGGCAGCGATCCGTCTGCGCCGCCCAGGTGGCAAACTGTGTGTAGGTTGTCGCACCTTACGCGTTGACTCTCCTACGACACCGACCCGCTTTTCAGTCCGGAGTGGTGCACTTAGGTCGCGACGGCCTACACACAGTTTGCCGCCTGGGCGGCCGTGGACTTCCCGATAATGCGGCCTGTGACGCGGGAGTGTGAAGTGGGTGAGGCGTGAGTTAGCACGCTGGCAACGCGCGCAAAATGTTGTGATGCCGTGTGGAGTGCGGGACCCGTGGGGGGCCCGCAGGCAAACACAAGGATTGGCGGGGTTAGCCCGCTTTCTTTGCTTACTTTCTTTGCGGCGGCAAAGAAAGTAAGTGCCGCCCCGCACAGGGGCAACGCTAACAAACCGATACGAAAACGCGGATGCCAGCGCAATACCAAACCCCCAAAAAGCGTCAGCATTTGGCCCTCCGCACGAACCCACTCGGCGTCATCCCACAAAACCTCTTGAAATGCCGAGCCAGATGGCTCTGATCAAAAAACCCGACCTCAGTAGCAACAACAGCCCCAGGCACACCAGCCAGCAACAAAGCCTGCGCGCGCCGCACCCGCACTCCACACAAATACCTATAAGGCGAAAGCCCGACCTGCTGTCTAAAAACAGTAGCAAACCGCGAAACACTGAGCGCAGAAATCTCGGCCAACTGCGCAAGACTCACAGTCTTATCGAAATTCGCTTCGATAAAAGCAACGGCATCCCGCAAGGTGATCGACGACTCATCGACGGTACTCATAAAGAAGCCTCGCTAGTAGCCACTTGCGCCGGCTCGGCGCGCGCAAACCGTGTAATCGAAAACGTATCGAGCGGAATCGGCGTGCTGCCCGTGCCGATCAGTTCGGCAAGCGTCTCGCCGACACCCGGCCCGATCTGAAACCCCGACCCGCTGAAACCAAACGCATAAAAAAGCCCCGGCAATTTCGAACTGGGACCGATCACCGGCTCGGAATCCGGCAGATAACTTTCGACGCCGCTCCACACGCGAATCACGTGCAACGGCGCCAGCGCGGGAACGAGCCTGCGGAACTGCGCCATCTGCTGCACCGTGTTGCCCGGCAGCACACCTGCGCGTCGCGTGACGGCATCGGCGGGACCGGGCGGGCCGCCGCCGAGCACGATGTTGCCGCGCGGAATCTGCCGGAAATAAACGCTCTCCTCCTTGATCGACGTGTACACGCCCATCGACGACCCGAACACATACGGCACCGGCTCGGTGACAGCCATTTGCGGACCGCGCGCCACGAGCGGCACAGGCTCGCCGAGTTGCGTCGATAGCGTATTCGCCCACGCGCCCGCACAGATCAACACCTGTTCCGCGCGATACACATCGCCCGCCGCACTCTCGACCCGGAAGCCGGCCGCTTCTTTCTCCACGCGCACGATCTCCGTGTTCTCGACGATGCGTGCGCCCAGTCGCGCAGCCGCCCGCCCGAATGCAGGCGCCGCGAGCCGCGGATTCGCATGGCCGTCGAGCGGCGATACCGATGCAGCCAGCACCTCGCGCCCGAGAAACGGAAAACGCCTGAACATCGCCGCGCCGTCGAGCACTTCGAGATCGAGTCCGTAAGCACGCGCGTCGGCGGCATAGCGATGAAAGTACTCCGCGTCATGCGCGTGATAACACACACGCGTGTGGCCCGACGCGAGGAACTCGACATCGTCGCCCAGCAGTTCCTTCGAACGCCGCCACGTTTCGAGCGCGCGATTGGCCATCGCCAGCTGCGTCAGCGCCCGCCCTTGCCGACGCACACCGCCGAAGTTGACGCCGCTTGCCTGCTGCCCCGTCAAGCCGCGCTCCAGCAGAATCACCGAACGCCCTCTGCGCCGCAGAAAAAACGCCGTCGACGTCCCGACGATTCCCCCTCCAATCACGATCACATCGGCACGATCGCTCATTCGCTGTACTCCTGTGCGCAACTATCCGCCGCTTCGCAAACGCGGGAAGGCGCGTGAACAGGCGCGATAGCCATCGGCAGCGGTTTGACGGGCGCCTGGCCACGCAGCCGTCCGACAGCCTCCAGCGGCACGCGCGCCTCCGCGGCGATCACTTCGGCGCCCGCATGCGCGCAGAAACGCCCCTGACAACGCCCCATGCCGACACGCGAAAACGCCTTCGCGCGGTTCGCTTCCGTCGCGCCCATATCGCGCACCACGTGCCGCAATTCGCCCGCCGTAATGGCCTCGCAGCGGCACACGATGGTCTCGTCGGGCAACGCGGCCGCGAAGCGCGCAGGCCACGGAAACGCCGTACGCAAACCCGCGGCAAAGCGCGTGTAACGCGCGAGTTCGGCGCGCAACGCCACGGCGCCTTCACGGTCGAGACCTGCATCATGCAACGCGGCCAACGCCGCAAGCCGCCCCGCGCGCTCCGCTGCATCGGCGCCGCGCACGCGCGCACCGTCGCCCGCCAGATAGACGCCCGCGACACTGCTGCGGCCGTCCGCGTCGATGTGCGGCAGCCACATTTGCGTCGCGCCGTCGAAACGGAATTCGCAGCCCGCCAGATCGGCCAACTGTGTTTCCGGACGCAAGTGATAGCCGAGCGCGACGGCATCGCAATTCACATCGAGCGTCGCGCCGTTCGCGAGCTGCACGCAAACGCCCGTCACGCCATGTTCCGAAGAACCTTCGATGGCAAGCGGCGTCACGCCGCGATGAATGGGCACGCGCGCGCGCCGCAGCACGTTCAACAGCGCGATACCGTTGCGGAGCGTTCGCGGTATGGCAAGCAACTGAGGCAACGCACGCAGTCGCTGCGCGAGCGTCGACGTATCGAGCACCGCACTCACGGTCGCGCCCGCCTTCACGTATTGCGCGGCCACCAGATACAGTAGCGGTCCAGTGCCCATCATCACAGTGCGCGCGCCGACCGCGCAGCCCTGCGATTTCAACGCGACCTGTGCGCCGCCAAGGCTGAAGGTGCCCGCATGATGCCAGCCCGGAATGGGCATCAAGCGATCGGTCGCGCCGCTGCAGACGATCAGCGCATCGAACACCAGTTCGTCATAGCGTGTGCCGCTGACGACATGCACCGCTTTCGGCGCAATGTTCCAGACCAGCGTTTCAGGCCGATAGTCGATCTGCGCACGCAATGCATCGAAGTCGCGATGCAGCGACTCGGCGCGCGCCGCCTCCGTCCCATACAGCGTGTCATACGAACGCGAAAAGCCTTGCGGCTGGCGTCGATAGATCTGGCCGCCGTCACGCCGTCCTTCGTCGATGACGATCGGACGCAATCCCGCTTCGACGAGCGCCTGCGCCGCGCGCACGCCGGCCGGCCCCGCGCCGATCACGATCACTTTCAAGTGCTTCACGTCCCGCTGCTTCACGTCCCGTTCCACGGCCATACGCCCTCCCCGGCAAGCGCCATGCGCGTCACGATCGACATGCCCGGCGCGGCAGGCGTCGTGCACGCGCGCACGCGCTCGCCTTCCGACGTCCAGACCCAGCAGTCCTGGCATGCGCCCATCAGGCAGAAACCCGCGCGCCGGCCGTCGCCGAATTCCGAATCGCGCAGCGTGTCGTGCGTGGTCAGCAGCGCGACCATCAGCGTGTCGCCTTCGGCCGCTTGCGTGACCACGCCGTCGACGGTGATGTCGAACGTCTCGCGCGCCGTTTCCGCCACTCTCACGAAGCGCGCGTTCATGCCGCCACCGTGTCAATCGTCTGCATGCGAATCAATTCTTCTGCCGAGCGGTGGCAACGAATCTCCGCACCCGACGGCAGCTTCTTCATCGATGGCGGCGTGACGTTGCACTTGCCGTCGATCCGCGCCGGACAGCGCGCGCGGAAGCTGCACAGTTCGTTCGAATCGGCCGCCGGCCCCATCGCGGGCAATGCGCCGCTCGTCAGCGCGCGCCGCGAGTCGAGCCATCCCGGCCGCAGCGCGGGCACCGAATCGACCAGCAGGCCCGTGTAGGGGTGGTAAGGCGGCGCCGCGAGTGCGTCGCGCTGTCCCGCTTCGACACATTGCCCCGCATACAGCACGATCACTTCATCGCAGATCGCGCGCACCGTCGATATGTCGTGACTGATGAACATGTACGACACGCCGAGTTCGCGCCGCAATTCGCCGAGCAGATCGAGGATCGCCGCGCCGACCACGGTATCGAGCGCGGACGTCACTTCGTCGCAGAGAATCAGCGCAGGGTTCGCGGCGAGCGCGCGCGCCAGGTTCACGCGCTGCTTCTGTCCGCCCGACAAGCCGCCCGGCTGCCGCTTCGCCACCGATGCAGGCAGCTTCACCAGATCGAGCAGTTCGAGCATCCGTTTCTGCGCAGCCGCGCCGCGCAGGCCGTGATAGAAGTTCATCGGACGCGCGAGGATATCGGCGATCGTGCGGCTCGGATTGAGCGCCGTGTCGGCGTTCTGGAACACGATCTGCACGCGCCGGTATTGATCGGGCGTGCGCCCGGAGAGCTTCGCGGGCAACGGCTTGCCGTCGAGCAGCACATCTCCGCGCGCACGGTCCACCAGCCCCGCCACCACGCGCGCCAGCGTCGTCTTGCCCGACCCCGATTCACCGATCACGCCGAGCGTGCAGCCGCGCGCGATCTTCAGGCTCACGTCGTCGAGAACGCGGACGGCGGGCACGCCGTTGGCATCGATACGTCCGTAGCCCGCGCTCAGGTTGCGGATTTCGAGCAGCGGCGGCGGCACTTCGGCAAGCGCCGGCGCAAGCTCGGGTTCCGCACGGCGCGTCGCGGCAAGAAGCTGCTGCGTGTATTCGTCAGCGGGCGCGTCGAGCACTTGCGCCGTCGTGCCGTTCTCGCGCACCAGGCCGCCGTTGAGCACGACGATGCGGTCCGCCATCTGCGCGACGACGGCGAGATCGTGCGACACATACACGGCTGTCGTGCCGAGTTCGCGCACCACGCGCTTGAACGCGGCGAGCACTTCGATCTGCGTGGTCACGTCGAGGGCCGTGGTCGGCTCGTCGAACACGACGACGGCGGGATCGGTGATCAGCGCCATCGCTGCCATCAAACGCTGCAACTGTCCGCCCGACACCTGATGCGGATAGCGCGTACCGATCGTCTCCGGTGAAGGGAGCGCTAGCGAACGGAACAGATCGACGGCTTTCTTGCGCGCGGCAGCGGGCGTCATCAGCTTGTGCAGCAGCGCGGGCTCCGTCACCTGGTCCATGATCGTGCGCGCCGGATTGAAGCCCGCCGACGCGCTCTGCGCGACGTACGCGACGGTGCGCGCCCGCAGCGCGCGCCGTCCGTTATCGTCGAGCGATAGCACATCCACGCCGCCGATTTTCACGGAGCCGCCCGCAATCGAGCAGCCGCCGCGCGCATGACCGAGCAGCGACAACGCGATCGTCGTCTTGCCCGAACCCGACTCGCCGATCAGCGCGAGCACTTCGCCCTTCTTCACCGTGAAGTCGACGCCCTTCACGATGTGGACGACGGGATCGGGCGCCGTGCCCGCGACCACGCGCAGATCTTTCACTTCGATCATGTTCATTGACGGCCTCCGTGAGCGCGCGCACCGTGACGGCGCAAACTGTCGATCAGAAGATTCACGCCGACCGTCAGCGTTGCGATCGCGACTGCGGGCATCAGCACGGCAGGCGCGCCTTCCGCGAGACCGCCGATGTTCTCGCGCACGAGCGAGCCCCAGTCCGCATTCGGCGGCTGCACGCCGAGGCCGAGAAAGCTCAGCCCGGAAAGCAGCAGCACGATGAACACGAAGCGCAAGCCGAAGTCCGCGAGCATCGGATGAATCATGTTCGGCAGCACCTCGACGCGCGCAATGTAGAACAGCCCTTCGCCGCGCGCCTTCGCGACCTGCACGTATTCGAGCGTCATCAGGTTGACCGCGAGCGACCGCGAGATGCGGAACGCGCCGGGAATGTACGCGAGCGCGGCGACCATGATCAGCATCGGCACCGACGAGCCGAACGCCGCGATCACGACGAGCGCGAGCACCTTGCTTGGAATCGAGATCAGCGCGTCGAACAGACGGCTCAGGATTTCATCGGCCCAGCGCCCCGAGACAGCCGCGAGCAGACCGAAGAACGTGCCGATGCAGCTCGCGAGCACCGTCGATGCGAGCGCGAGTCCTACCGTGTACTGCGTGCCGTACAGCACGCGGCTCAGCATGTCGCGGCCCAGGTAGTCGGTGCCGAGCGGATGCGCGGCGCTGTACACGCCGAAGATTTCCGTCGACGTCACCGCGCCGCCGTTGTACGGCGCAACCAGCGGCCCGATGAACGCGACGCAGAGCCAGAACACGACGATCGTCAGACCGATCAGGCCGAGCAGCGAGAAGCGGTTCAGGAGGCGGCGCAGCATGCCGCGCCTTGCGAGCTGCATTTCGACGGGCGCGTCTTCCTGGCGAGCATCGGCACAAGGCTTGCCGTCTTCGTCGGGCGTCGCGTAGAGAACGGTGGTCGCGTGAGAGGTGGCGGGGCGGTTCATCGTTGACGCAGCCTCGGGTTGGAGATGATTTGACACAGATCGGCAATCAGCACGAGCGCGAGATACGCCGCGCAGAACACCATCACGCAGCCTTGCACGAGCGGCATGTCGCGGTTCGTGACGGCATCGACCATCAGGCTCGCGAGCCCCGGATAGTTGAAGATCGATTCGACGATCACCACGCCGCCGAACAGATACGACAGGCTCAGCGCGACGGCATTGGCGATCGGGCCGATCGTATTCGGCAGCACGTGACGCAGCACGATGCGCATCGGCGACGCGCCCTTGAGCAGGGCCATCTCGACATACGACGCGTTCAGCTGGTCGAGCACGGCCGCGCGCGTCATGCGCGCCATCTGCGCGACGATCACGCAGCACAGCGTCATCACGGGCATCGCGTAGATGCGCAGCAGCGCGCCGAACGACGTCACCTCGGACAGATACGACAGCGCGGGCAGCCAGCGCAGCTTTACTGCAAACACAAGCACGGCGATGGTCGCGATCAGAAATTCGGGCACGGCGACCGTCGACAGCGTCAGCACATTGAGTACGCGGTCGAGCAGCGAGCCGCGAAACATCGCCGACAGCACGCCGATCACGAGCGCGACGGGCACCGAGACGAGCGCCGTCAAACCGGCGAGCACGAGCGAGTTGGGCAGCCGCGTCGCGATCAGCTCGCTGACGGGCAGGTTGTTCGACAGCGACGTGCCGAAGTTGCCGCTCACGACATGCATGAGCCACTGCACATAGCGCTGCAGCGCGGGCTGATCGAGACCGAACTGATGCCGCAGGGCCGCGACCTGTTCGGGCGTCGCGGCCTGGCCGAGCGCCTGTTGCGCCGCGTCGCCGGGCAGCAGGCCCGTGATCGCGAACACGATCGCCGACACCAGCAGCAGCGTCAGCAACGCAAGTCCGAGGCGCGCGGCGATGAGTCGTTGCGCGTGAGCTTTCATCGGATATCGCCTCCTTCTTTGAAGCCGCGTGCCGCACATCGTCGGCACGCGTGATGGCAAAACGGACTCAGGCTTCGAGCCAGACGTTCTCCGCGAACATGAAGCCCATCAGGCCGGCCAGCGGAATCGAGCCGAGCCCTTTGAGCTTCGACGAGTGCGCGTCGAGCGAACTCTGGAACATCGGAATGCCGATGCCGCCGTCCTCATGCACGAGCTGCTGCATGTCGCCGTAGATCTTCTTGCGTTTCGCGTCGTCCGGTTCGCCGCGTGCGGCGACCAGCATCTGGTCGAATTTCGGGTTCTTCCAGTTGGCCTCGTTCCACGGCGCATCCGACTTGAAAAACTGCGTGAACAGCACGTCGGCGCTCGGACGCGCATTGATGTTGCCGTAGCCGAGCGGATGCTTCATCCAGTGATTCGACCAGTAGCCGTCGGACGGCACGCGCACCACCTGCAGATTCAGGCCGGCTTGCGGCGCCACCTGCTGCAGCAGCATCGCCATTTCGACGGAGCCTTCGGCGGCAGGCGATGCGTACAGCTGCACGGGCGCGCTGCCGAGCTTCGCCTTCTGGAAATAGAACTTCGCCTTCTCCGGATCGAACGCGCGTTGCGGCAGGCCCGACAGGTAGTACTTGTTGGTCGGATCGATCGGCTGATCGTTGCCGATCGCGCCATAGCCGAGGAACACGGCGCGGCGGATCTGCTCGCGATCCATCAGATGCGTGAGACCACGGCGGAAATCGGCCGTGCCCGTGATCCCGCCTTCGTCGCGCATGATGAGGTCCGTGTACTGCCCCGTCTTCGTCTCGAGCACGGAGAAGCCCTGCGTGCCCTTGATGCGTGCCGTCGAGCGCGGGCTCACGGCATTGATCAGTTGCACGTCGCCCGACAGCAGCGCATTCACGCGCGCCGATTCGTCGCCGATGCCGATGAGCTCCACTTCGTCGAGATGCGGCATGCCCGGCTTCCAGTACTTCTCGTTGCGCACGCCGACCGTGCGCACGCCCGGCGAAAACTCCTTGAGCTTGAACGGTCCCGTGCCGATGGCCGTCTTGAAGTCGGTCGTGCCGTCCTTGATGATCAGGAAGTGCGACGTCGCGAGAATCACGGGCAGGTCGGCGTTCGCGCCTTCCAGCGTGATCGTCACTTCATTCGGGCCCGTCGCTTTCGCTTCCTTGATCTGGTCGGCGAGCGTCTTCGCCTTCGAGCCGACAGCGGGGTCCTTGTGACGCATCAGCGAATAGATGACGTCGTTCGGCGTGAGCGACTTGCCGTCATGGAACTGCACGCCGCTGCGCAGCTTGACGACCCACACGGTCGCGTCCTTCGTATCCAGCGATTCCGCCAGCGCCATCTTTGCGCCGAGATGGGAGTCGAGTTCCGTCAGGCCGTTGTAGAACATGTTCGCGCGCACGTAGTCGGTGCCGAGCGCGCCCTTCGCGGGATCGAGCGTATCGGCGGCGGACGCCGACTGCGTCGCCACGCGGATCTTGCCGCCCTGCTTCGGCTTGCCTTGCTGCTGGGCGAATGCGGCGCTGCTGGTCGCCAGCAGGCCCGCGCCCGTCAGCGACATCAGTCCGCCCGCGGCCATCGCGCGCAGCACGTCGCGCCGCGAGGCGCCGCGCCGCGTCAACTCTTCGAGCCGGAGGCCGGCGTGGGCGACTGCTTCAGGCGATTTATCGATGCTCATGAAACTCTCCGCGTCAGATGGTCTTGGGGAAATTCGGCAGCTTCGGGCTGTCTGTGTGGAAACAACGTAAAAGCAACGTCAATAGAAAACGTCTTTGATCTGGTAGTACGCGCCGACGAGCGGCAGGAACCATGGCTTGCCCGTGTGCCCCGGAATCGCGGGCCAGTCGAAATCGCGCCAGGGGTTCGCGCCTGCATTGCCGCCGATCACCTCGGCCATCACCTGGCCCATATGCGTCGACATCTGCGTGCCGTGGCCGCTATAGCCCATCGAGAAATAGATGCCGTCGTGCTGCCCGGCTCGCGGCAGGCGGTCGGCCGTGATGTCGACGAGTCCGCCCCAGCAATAGTCGATGCGCGCAGCCGCGAGACCCGGGAAGGTCTGCGCGAGATTCGCTTGCAGAATGTGTCCGCTCTTCGCATCGGACGGCTGCTCGGACGCCGTGAAGCGCGCGCGTCCGCCGAACAGCAGACGCGAGTCGGGCGTCACGCGGAAATAGTTGTGCATCAGGCGGCTCGTCGTATACGAGCGGCGCATCGGCAGGAGACGCGCGAGCTGCTCCGCAGGCAACGGCTCCGTCACGACGATGAACGAGCCGACGGGTGCAAGCCTGCGCCGATACCAGCCGAACGGCCCATGCCGCGACGGCCCCGTCGCGATCAGCACCTGATGCGCGCGCAGCGTGCCGCGCGCCGATTCGATCCGGTACGCGCCGCGATCCTTCTCGATCGACGTGACGGCGGCGTGTTCGAACAGGCGCGCGCCGTTGCGCACGGCCGCGTTCGCTAACCCCGCCGCGAATTTGCCCATATGCATCTGGCCGCCGCGCTTTTGCAGCAGGCCGCCAAAGAAGCTGTCCGATTCGACTTCGCTGCGAATGCGCTCGCGCGCAATGATCTCGACATCGGGATCGACTTCGCGGCGAATCAGTTCCGCCGTCTGTTCGAGATGTGCCAGATGATGCGGCTTCGCGGCGAGCTTCAGCTTGCCCGACGCGAGATAGTCGCAGTCGATCTGTTCTTCGCGGATCAGCCGCTCAACGGTATCGACGGCAGCGGCATACGCGCGATAACAGCCCTGCGCACGTTCGACGCCCAGTTGCTCGCGCAGCGCCGCATAGTCCTGCGCGACGCCCGTGTTGCACTGGCCGCCGTTGCGTCCCGACGCGCCGCCGCCGATGCGCCCCGCATCGAGCACCGTCACCGACGCGCCTCGTTTGCCGAGCGCGAGCGCCGCAGACAAGCCGGTGAAGCCGCCGCCGATCACGGCCACGTCGACATGGCCTTCGACGGGCCCTTCGCTCGCCGGCATGCCGGCGGGCGCGGTGTCGAGCCAGTAGGAGTCGAGTTTCATCGTGTGTCCTTGCGGGGGTGACGACGCGTGTAGCGTGCGTGGCATGCGCGGCGTTCGCGGATCAGAGGCCGAGCTTCGTCGCGAGGTCGCCGATCGTGTCGACTTCGTAGTACTCGTAGTACGGCGTGCCGGGCTCGTGGCCGCGCTTGACGAAGGCCTTGTGCCTGATGCCCATGTCGTGCGCCGTCATCAGGTCGTAGCGCAGGCTCGACGACACGTGCAGCACGTCGCCCGGATTGCAGTTGAGCTGGTCGAACATGTACTCGAAGCCCTGCATGCGCGGCTTGTACGATTGCGCCTGCTGTGCCGTGAACACGCGATGGAACGGCGCGCCGAGCTTGTCGACGTTGCTCTGGATCTGATCGTTCGACGCGTTCGACAGAATCACGAGCTTGTACTTCTTCGCGAGACGCGACAGGCCTTCCGGCACGTCGGGATGCGGACCCCACGTCGGCACGGCCAGATAGAACTTTTCAGCTTCCGCTTCATTGAACTCGACGTTCATGCGCTTGCAGGTGCGGCGCACGGCATTGACGATCACGTCGCGATACGGCTTCCATGCGCCGAGCACTTCATCGCGGCGATAGCCCGAGAAGAACGCGACGAATTGCTCCAGCTCGGCGCCGTGCAGGCGGTCGCCGTACATCTCGCGGGCCATGTCGGCCATGCGGAACTTCGTCAGCGTGCCGTAGCAGTCGAACGTGATGTACTTCGGCTCGAAATCGATCATGGTGTCAGTCCTATCGTTGTTGTGAACTCAGGCGGAGTTCAGTGGCGGAACAGGAAAACGCATCCCTGCGGAAAATTTAAACAGTGCAAAAAGTACGGATGTCGCTGATTCGAGTGGCTCGCGCGATACAAACCACGCGTTTTGAGGGGCATCGGCAGCAGACTATGCGGCGGCGTTTTCATGGCTATCGCGTCGCTGTCCGTCGCCTTGCATTTGTCAGACGCGAGCGTCGATCAGCACGCTCTTGAAGCGCAGATTCGCTTCGTAAGCCTGCCGTCCGAGATCCTTGCCGATCCCCGAACGCTTGTAGCCGCCCGTCGGGATCGTGAAATCGCTGGTGCGTCCGTAGCGGTTCACCCACACCGTGCCCGTCTCGACGCCGCGCACCATGCGCAGCGCGCGGCCCAGATCGGCCGTATGCACGCCCGCTGCAAGCCCGTAGTCGGGATGCGCGGCGAGTGCGAGCGCTTCGTCCTCCGTGTCGAAGGTCTGCAAGGTCAGCACAGGGCCGAAGATTTCCTCGCGCACGGCATCGGTGTGCGGCGTGACGTCCGTGAGCAGCGTGGGCATATAGAAGGCGCCCGGCGTCGCCGCGTCCGCGCGCCGGCCACCGCAGCGCAGCGTCGCGCCGCTCGCGACGCTGCGCCCGACGATGGCCTCGATACGCGCCGCCTGCGGCTCGGAGATGATCGGCGCAAGCGTCGTATCGGGTGACCACGTCGCACCCGCTTTGGCCTCGCTGAAGATGCGCCGGATACGCTCCGCCAGGTCCTCCGCGATGCCCCGTTCGACCAGCAGCCGCGAACCCGCGACGCACACCTGTCCCGCGTTGCCCGTGATCGCGCCCGCAATGCGGCGCGCGACATCGTCGAGACGCGGTGCGTCGGCGAAAACGATCTGCGGACTCTTGCCGCCCAGTTCGAGCGTGACGGGCTTCGTGCCTGTTTCGGCGCACGCGGTCATGATGGCCGCGCCCGTGCGCGTCGAGCCGGTGAACGTCACCTTCGCGATACGCGGATGGCGCACGAGCGCGTCGCCCGTCGTGCGGCCGTCGCCTTGCACGACGTTGAAGATGCCGGGCGGCACGCCCGCTTCGACGGCAAGTTCGGCGAGGCGCAGCACGGAAAGCGGCGTCATCTCCGAAGGCTTCAGCACGACGGCGTTGCCCGCCGCGAGCGCGGGCGCGATCTTCCACGACGCCATCACGAGCGGGAAATTCCACGGCGCGATCGCGCCGATCACGCCGTACGGTTCGGCGATCGTCATGCCGAGATGATCGTGATCGGTCGCGGCCACGTCGCCGCCAATCTTGTCGGCGAATTCCGCATAGAAGCGGATGCCTTCCGCCGTGAACGGCACGTCCCAGTTGAAAGCGTCGCGAACAGGGCGCGTCGAGCCGAGCGCTTCGAGCGGCGCGAGATTGTGTGCATCGGCGGCGACGAGATCGGCGAAGCGCCGCAGCACGCGGGCGCGCTCGCGCGGCGCGCTGCGCGCCCAGCCGCTCGTGCGGAACGCCGTCCATGCGTTTTGCACTGCGCGGTCGATCATCGCCGCATCTGCGATGGGCACCGACGTGTAGACGACGCCATCGGACGGACGCGCGACCTCGATGCGCGGTCCCTGTGGATCGACATATTCGCCGCCGATGAAATGTCCGCTGCGCACGTTGATCGTGAGTGGATCGAACCGGTCCATTTGCGTGAGTCCTCGATTGCCTTCGATGCTTGAAATCGTAGGCTCGCGGCCGCCGCATATTTCACCGACAAAAATGCGCACACAGCACAATCGAAGCGTTATCGCCGCCCGAACGCCGCGTTTTGCAGCGCATCACGCTCGCGTTGGCGTGCGCAGGCGCGATAGAAGGATCGTCCTAGTCACGCACGCGATACGGTGCGAGAGTCACGGTATGTGTCTTCAGAACGAGGAGGCCGGCGTGTCCGACCCAAACAAGAACGGCATGATCGACTACCGCCCTTTCA
The DNA here is from genome assembly GCF_007995085.1 of Paraburkholderia azotifigens. Taxonomy (GTDB): domain Bacteria; phylum Pseudomonadota; class Gammaproteobacteria; order Burkholderiales; family Burkholderiaceae; genus Paraburkholderia; species Paraburkholderia azotifigens. The sequence goes on along the minus strand of NZ_VOQS01000005.1, from coordinate 209,018 downwards.
CCTCCGATGACATCGCGGCAGCGCATGCGCTTTCGAGCGCGGTCAGATGGCGGCATCGTCCCGACGACTGGCGCTTCGCGGCGCGCACAGGGCAAGGCTTCGTCGCCCAGGACGCGAGCGGCGTGATCGGCACCGCGCTGTCCTGGCGCTTCGGACGCGAAGCCGCGACGCTCGGCATGGTGATCGTCGCGCCCGAACGGCAAGGGCGCGGCATAGGACGCAAGCTGCTCGAACTGCTGATCGACGAACTCGGTCCGCGCACGCTGCTGATTCACGCGAGCCCGGCCGGCGAGCCGCTCTGCGAGAAGCTCGGCTTTCATAGCATCGGCACGATTCATCAGCATCAGGGCGCCGCGTTTCAGCCGCCGCTCGTGTCGTTGCCGCCGGGCGAACGGCTGCGCCCGCTCGGTGTCAATGACGCGCCGCGTCTCGTCGAACTGGCCTCGCGCGCGAGCGGGCTGGACCGCCGCGATCTGTTGCCGGCGCTGCTCGATATCGCGAGCGGCATCGCGCTCGATCGCGACGGCGAACTGATCGGCTTCGCGCTCTTCAGGCGCTTCGGCGATGGTCACGTGATCGGCCCCGTCATCGCGCCCGACTCGCCCGGTGAAAGCCGTGCGAAAGCGTTGATCAGCCACTGGCTCGCATTGAATGCGGGGATGTTCGTGCGGATCGATACGCCTGCCGCGTTCGGCCTTTCTTCGTGGCTCGAAGGGCTGGGACTGCCGCATGTGGACAGCATCGAAAGAATGGTGCGCAATGGACCGCTTCCCGCCGATGCGCAACTGAAGCAGTTTGCGATTACGAGTCAGGCGGTGTGGTGAGGTGCCGATAAAAATGCCCGCTGCGCACCAGATTCGTATCGCGTGCAGCAGCGGGCATTGCAGACTGACTTACTTCAATTCAACGCGCTTGATCTCGCCGACGATCAGCAGGTAGCTGACGACCGCGATCAGCGCATTGCAGGCCACGAACACGAGTGCGCCGCTGAACGAGCCCGTCGCCTTGACGATATAACCGATGATGATAGGCGTCGTGATGGCGGCGATGTTGCCGAACGTGTTGAACATGCCGCCGCTCAGACCGGCGATCTGCTTCGGCGACGTATCCGCGACCACCGCCCAGCCGAGCGCGCCCAGACCCTTGCCGAAGAATGCGAAGGCCATGATCGCGACGACGACGGCCGACGAATCCACATAGTTGCACGCGATCATGCTGGTCGACAGCAGCATGCCGACGACGATGGGCACCTTGCGCGCCACCGTCAGCGAACAGCCCTTGCGGATCAGGAAGTCGGAGAAGATGCCGCCGAGCACACCGCCGATGAAGCCGCACACCGCAGGCAACGCGGCCACGAAGCCCGCATTGAGAATGGACATGCCGCGCTCCTTGACGAGGTACACCGGGAACCAGGTCAGGAAGAAATACGTGAGCGTCGTGATGCAGTACTGGCCGATATACACGCCGAGCAGCATCCGGTTGCTCAGCAGCTGCTTGACGTATGACCACTTCGGCGCTTCGTTCGCGCTTTGCGCCGTCGTTGCCTGCGCGGATGCCGGTACAGATGGTTCAAGCGCGGCGCCCTCCTTTTTGGGCCCGTCCATGTCGACGAGCGCGCCGCCTTCCTTGATATGGTCGAGTTCGGCGCGGCTGATGCGCGGATGATCCTTCGGGCTGTGCACCGTCTTCATCCAGACGAGGCTCGTAACGATACCCACGGCGCCCATGAAGTAGAACACGTACGGCCAGCCGAAGCGGTGCGTGACCCAGCCCATGATCGGCGCGAACAGCACGGTCGCGAAGTATTGCGCGGAGTTGAAGATGGCCGATGCCGTGCCGCGTTCGGCGGCAGGAAACCACGATGCCACGATTCGGCCATTGGCAGGGAACGACGGCGCTTCGGCCAGACCTACCAGAAAGCGCAGCGCGAACAACGTCGTAATCGCAACCGACACACTCAGAAAGCTGACCGTGCCCTGCAATACCGTGAACAGCGACCAGATGAAAATGCTGGCCGCGTAGACGCGCTTCGAGCCGAAGCGGTCGAGCAGCCAGCCGCCCGGCAACTGGCCGATCACATACGACCAGCCGAACGCGGAAAAGATGAAGCCCATCGCCACTGCATCGAGACCGAGGTCTTTCGCCATCGAAGTGCCTGCCATCGACAGCGTCGCACGGTCCGCGTAGTTGATCGCCGTGACCAGAAACAGCATCGCGACGATCCCGTAACGGATTCGCGTTCTCCGCGCGACGGCTGCGCCTTGCACAACGTTGGCCATGAAATGTCTCCCCTCTTATGCACCAGCGTCCTGCCGGCAAGATTGCGCGACCCACGATGCCTAAGCGCACCTCGGCTCATAGGTTGTCTGATGACATACTGAGGCGCTGTACCAATATTTGCAATCAGGCGTTTACCCTGGCGGATTGGCTGGACGCAGCTTGGGTGCAAATGTCTCGCATAGTCGCGTTGCAGATTGACCCGCTATCTGATGCTTTGTGTACCTTCAAGTTGTACGACGACGTATATCATCAAGCATTTTGACCGGTCGAGGCCGTGCTGACATCCGTGCCTTAAAATCGCGCGATGGAACCCGCCCGCCCAATCATTCGCCTGCTAGCCGCCAGCGATGCGCCCGCTTACGCGTCGCTGCGGCTGAGTGCGATCGACGAAGCCCCGGAGTCTTTCCTGTCGACGCGCGTCGAAGAAGAAAAACGGTCGATCGGCGAGATCGAAGCGCGCATCTGTTCGACGGCGAACCAGGTTGTGTTCGGCGCGTTTGCCGGCGACCGCCTCGTCGCCGTAGCGGGACTGCGACGATATCCGTTGCGTCCCGTGCAGCAGAAGGGATTTCTGTGGGGCCTGTTCGTCGTGCAGGAGCATCGGCGGAGCGGCATTGCGCGGAGTCTGATTGCGGCCGCCGTGGAGCAGGCGCGCGCGATGGGCCTCGCGCAGATCGCGCTCAATACGGGCGTCGACAATGCGGGCGCGATTGCGCTCTACCGGTCGGCGGGCTTCGAGGCCGTGGAAGACGAGCCGTGCGCCGACGAATTCGACGGCGACGCGGATCAGGAAGTCGAGATGGTGTTGCGGCTCGGCTGAGTCGCCAGGCTCGCCGTCAGTTGTCGATGAACGACTGCAGCATCCGGTTGAATGCAGCCGGGTTCGCGACATTCATGCCGTGCGATGCGCCCGCAATCGTGCCGCGCTCCGCGCGATAGATCCAGCCTTCCAGACTATCCACGTTGTTGCGGAACATGCGCGGGCTCTTCTGCCCGTCGATAAGCAGCGTCCGGCACGTCACGTCTGCCGCCGTTTCGCGCGAATAGGCCGGCAACGGATCGCGAAACTGCTTCGGCAGCGTGCTCGCGTTATCGATCGCCATCATGCGGAAGGCGTCCGTGCTCTTGCGCCATGCGCCCGGCGCGCTCACCGAATCGACGAACAGTTCGAGTCCGGGCTCGATGACGCCCTCCTCGATCATGCCCGCCACTTTGGCGCGCAAAGCGTTCATCGGCGAGGGCAACGACGCTTCGACCATGCCATCCAGTTGCAACGGGCCGCCGGGATCGGCGAGCGTCAAGGTTTTGACGAGGCGGGGATAGTCGCGCGCGAGCTGGAATGCCACGCATCCGCCGCGCGAATGCCCGACCAGGTGCACGGGTGCGAGATCCATTGCGACGATGAACTCCGCGAGTTCGGCAACGTGAACCTGCCAGCCGAACTCGTTCTGAATGCACGCTTCGGCGGCCGGCCAATAGTGGCTGAGGCTCGGCGCGATGCAGCGAAAGTGCGTGGAAAGCGGCGCGATCTGCGCGTCCCAATAGCGGAAATCGCAGAGCGAACCATGCACGAACACGACCGGCTCGCCCGCGCCGCGCTCGACATACGGAATGCAAATGCCCGATGCGACAGTCGCGAAACTCAGCTGGGGATCGGCCAGCAATGAGTGATCGGTTCGCATGTTCATCGCAGTCACAGCCTCGCAGGTATCGTGGTGTGACTACTATGCAGGATTATCTGGCGTAAGAAAAACGCGTAATTCGGATCGGAGCGTTCAGGTTTTCTGATAACGGCTACACCTTTTTCCACGCGAACCGCAACTGCCAACTGTTGGTGAGGGACAAACGAAATCTGCTCCGGCACAAACAAACCTGCGCTGACGAACCAAGACAAACCAATCTGCGCTACACGCCGAAAAACCGCAGCGTTCTATATCGGTGCCGTGGTCGGCAGTCTCGTCATTGCGGCAAACGCCTCGATGGTCTGTACAGACACGAGCAGCGCAATGTGGTCGATCCATGAATGGGCAAGGCTGACTGGCGTGCCCGTCCCCGCTTCGATGTCCGCATTTCTCAGACGCCATCCGGAAGTGGTTATCGACAGGCCGGGGCGTATTTTGTACGCCCTTCAGGCTTCCAGCTCGGCAAAGGTGGCGGCATGAACTGGATGACCGACAAGATCACATTGATTGTCGTCGCATGTGTTTGCGCGGCAGGAGCTTGGGCCCTGCTGCATTACTCCGGCCAGTATTTTTTCCCCGTCATCACGATCGTCGCTGTCGCCTGCTTCTACGCGGATAACCGGCGACTGCGTGCGCTGCTCAAGAAAAATGGCATCGGCCCGCGTTCGAACGGACGCCAGTTGTAGAGATACAGAGAGGCGGCAACGGATCAAGCCCTTGCCCAGCCAACGGGAGGACGTAGCGAGCGGAGTTGAACGGCCGATCATCATGTTGTGGGTCGGAGTCAGCGCCGACGGACCCATGCTGACGCTGCCAGATCGCTAGCCAGTTCGGACCTGGCTGTACGTCTTTCGCACATGCTCATGCCTGTGCCGACATGGAACCCGGGAACGTCCATAGTGGAAAAGTCATAGCTGGCCCACAGGGTCGCAAAATGGGCGGCTGTCCCCTGCGGATGATTACCGGTTGACGTTACTCCCTGTAGATTGTCCGTGATCGTCAAGTCCTCAATTTTTCCGCAGTACATCGTGCATATCGAACAAACCGCTTTTCTGCTCAATCAGGAAGCGAGCGGCACGCAACGCACCCCTGACATATGGCAATCTGTTGAGTGTCTTATGGGTGACCTCGATTCGCTCGCCATCGCCGATGAACATCACAGTATGCTCACCAACAATGTCGCCCCCACGGATTGCAGAAAACCCAATCGTCGACGAATCCCTTTTCCCGGTAACTCCCTGTCGTCCGTACACAGCGCAGTCTGCCAGATTGCGACCAACAGCAGCAGCGACAGTCTCGCCAATCGTCAGCGCCGTTCCCGAAGGCGCGTCCACCTTGTAACGATGGTGAGCTTCAATAATTTCAATGTCGTAACCCTGAGAGAAGCTCTTTGCCGCCCGTTCGATCAGTTCAAGCGTGACATTAAGACTCGCGCTCGTGCTGGAAGCAAACATCACAGCGATAGTATTGGAGGCCGCCTTTATCAAGTCCAACTGCGCAGCATCGAAGCCCGTCGTTCCGATAACCATCTTTACACCATGGCGCTGTGCTGCTTCCAGATATGCGAGCGTCGCTTGCGGGCGAGTGAAATCGAGCAGGACGTCGCACGATGCCAGTGCGGCGTCGACATCGTCAGTGATCGCAATCCCTGTGGTCTTTCCAACGAACGTGCCAGCGTCCTGACCCAAGCTCGGACTACCTTCTCTGCTTAATGCACCAACGAGAATTGCGTCTTCTGCATTCAAGACAGCTTCAATGAGCATCTGGCCCATTCGACCGGTTGCGCCCGCGACTGCAATTTTCATCAATTTCTCCGTGAGACTCCGCTCGTCTGCTTAGGGCGTGCAGACCACCTTGGCGTATGGACCAATATCTACCATGCCATGCCGCAGAGTGGCGTATCGCCAATCTGCAGTCGGCGCTATAAAGAGCCGGCGCTCGCTGACATCAAGAACAGCATTTTCACGCACCTCCCGGTTCCGAGCCGGAATGCCGCATCGAGAGGGTTTGGCAAGATCGAACTTTCAGTCTGCTCGACGCCTCAAATTCCTACACTTTCACAGGCCTCTCGCCCTCAAATTTCCATACAACGCGCGAACGCCGAATGTCCAAGGAGCAATCTGATCAGACCGGCGAACAGTGTTGACCAACGCGCCGAGCGACGGCGCCGAAATCGTAACCACGTCCCCCAAGTGATGCGTAAATCCGGCGCCCTTGGCATCCCGGTCCTCAATTGGCGAGAACATCGTGCCGAGGAATAGCATGAAGCCATCCGGGTACTGATGATGCGGACCATACGTCTGGCTCACCAGGTCAACAGGATCGCGACTAATCTGGCTCATATGACTGACGCCCTCAAGGACGAAATCATCGTCACGTCCCTCAATTTTCAGCGACACGCTCTCCTTTCGGATTGAATCCAGTGTGAAATGGTCGTCAAAAAGACGAACAAACGGCCCGATGGAGCACGAACCGTTGTTGTCCTTCGCCTTCCCGAGCAACAGGGCGCTACGGCCCTCAATATCTCGCAGATTGACGTCGTTCCCCAATGTCGCGCCCACAATCTGACCAGCGCTGTTGACTGCCAGCACAATCTCCGGCTCTGGGTTGTTCCAGACCGACGTCTTGTAGAGACCAATATTAGCTCCGAGACCCACAGACGACATCGGTTGTGACTTGGAAAACACCTCCGCGTCAGTGCCGATTCCAACCTCCATGTACTGGGACCACGCGCCCCGCCGTTCCATCTCCGCTTTCAACTTCAGCGCACCTTCGGAACCTGGCTTGATCTTTGAGAGGTCCGCCCCGATAAGCGCGTGAATCGTCCCCCGAATTTCCTGCGCTTTGCTAGCGTCTCCCCCGGCCTGCTCCTCGATCACGCGCTCAAGCAGACTCACCGCAAACGTCACACCGCACGCCTTGATTGCCTGAACGTCGCAAGGCGCAAGCAGTCTGAGCCCGGTCGCATTCGGGTCGAGACTTTTTGCGATCAGCGCGTCCACACTCCCCAGCGACTCCCCCGGCGCACTGCGGGCGACGTCGAGCGCGTCGTTGCTGTCAAACAGGTCTGCAGTGGTGCGAACGGTACTAGTGATATCGAAGACTTCACCCTGTCGAATGGCAATCACCGCCGGACCGTTATGCGGTGCGGGACGCCACACTCGCCCCACTAGTACCGCACGCTCCGCATCTGCAGGAAGACAGGAATTTGAGGGAATAGCCATATATGTTCGTTGCCGGTCACGGAGAAGAAGCGCGCATCCTATGCCCATGGTATAGAGTCGTCCAATCTGCTGCTAATATGTCCAACAGGTTGGACGAAATCCGAATCAGATCGCTACTGAATACATCTGCGATGGAAAAGACATACGAGGTACCAGCCCTGCGCCGTACACAGGACATTCTCAAAGTTCTAGCGAGTGCGGGAGAGCCTGTTCGCGTGGCCACGCTGCGCGAGGCGACCGGATTATCGCGAAGCACGCTGTATCTCCTTCTAAATTCACTGCAGCAACAGCATTGGATCGAAAGGCGAGGCGACGGCTATCTCATCGGGGTGAAGCTTTTTGAGCTGGGAAATGCGTATGTGCGTCACGACGGCTATCAGTCGGTGTTTCGTGCGCTCGCGGCCGCGTTTGTTGCAACACATGATGAGGTCGTGCAACTGGCTACGCTCGACGGAACTGACGTCGTCTACATCGCCCGGGAGGATTCCCGACGCCCTGTCCGTCTCGTATCAGATCTAGGGTCCCGGCTTCCCGCACACTGTTCGGCATTAGGAAAAGCGCTGCTCTCAACGCTCTCCGAAGCAGAGTTGATTGATCTGCTCCCGGAAAAGCTCACCGCAGTGACACGACGTACAATCACTCGACGCGCCGCCCTGCTCCGTGAACTCGAAGCTGTCCGCGAAACTGGCCAAGCAAGCGAGCACGAGGAATCGGCGGCCGGATTGGCCTGCTTTGCCGCGTATGCCGGGCAGACTGCCTTCGGCAAACGACTGGCTGTTAGCACAAGCATTCCGATCGGCCGAGTCGACCAGAAGCGTGAAAAGCAAATTCGTCTGGCTATCGCGCGGATGGCACTGCAAATCGATGCCCGGATTAGAGATTTGTGATCCCTTCCGCGCGAGTCTCCACTGCTGAGGACGTCAGCGCCAATGTCGGAAGCGCTATCCTCCGACTCAAGGTAGTGCCAACTGTGGACGCGGTACCGCGCAAGAGCCCCGCATCACAAGTTCAGCGTCGACTGTCAGTCTGCGCCTCGGCAATTTTGGGTTATCGAGCCGCTCCATCAAGAATCTTCCGGCCGCCTTGCCCAGTTGGTCATGGCTCCAGCGAACAACCGTGAACGCGGGTGTCGCGAGAAGCGCGACGTCACTGTCCGCTCCAGCGATAACCGATAAGTCTTGTGGTATCACGAGCCCGCGTTCCCGGGTAGCCTGCATCACACCAGGAAGCAACGACGTTCCGCCGGCAATGATCGCCGTAGGTGGCGTGGCTAGCTCCAGCAGATGCCGCGTCTCTGTGTAGCCGGCGTCGCGTGCGAAAGTCGCGTGTCGAATCAATTCCGGTTCGAGTGTCAGCCCGCGCTCTTTGAACGCATCGCCAAAACCCTTCAGTCGGCTCTGAGTTGGATGAACGCCTGGCTCACCGGAAATGATTGCAATACGGCGATGTCCAAGATCGGCGAGGTGATGCACTGCCTGTCGAACACCCGCCGCGTGATTGACCGTGACCGAATCAAGCTCGGCAGGCATCTCACGGTCCAGCAACACGATAGGGAATGGTGCCTCCCGCAGCATCGCCAGAAGCGCTGGGTCTTCCTCCGACGATGTCGCGATGACAAGACCGTCAATGCGTCGCTGCTGGAACCCCAGCAACAGTTCTAATTCGCGCTTGATGTCGTGATAGCTGGAGGCGACCATCAGCGAAAAACCGAAGCCCTCAATCTCCTTCTGCATCGAGTCGACGAACATGCTCAGCACAGGCACAGTGAAATCGCGCATGACACATGCGAACGTCATCGACCTGTGATTGCGCATACTCTGGGCAACCATATTCGGCACGTAGCCGAGTTCGACGATGGCCGCCTTCACGCGCTTGCGCGTGTCCTCCCGGACGTTCGGGTGCTCGTTTATCACGCGCGAGACTGTTCCCAGCGCTACGTTCGCCAGAAGCGCCACGTCCCGGATTGAAGGCTTGCGTTCGTCGTCAACAGACGTAACGTCTGTCGCCGTCCGGCGTGTGGAACTGCCTTTCGATTCTGTGCTCATTCTTTGGGCAAAAGCCTTCGCAAAGCAGTTGGAAACGCTCCGTAGGTCCACTCAAGAGGCCCATCATTCAAGCGCGTAAGGTCCGGGAAATCCAGCAATTGGTACGATGCACGGTCGCTCCGCACCGACGCTCCCTGCCTCCGACGCATTCGCACGCTCCCGATCATCGCCTCGCGTCGCTTTCGTTTTCCCGATCTGGGTGAAACGTTCCCAATTTTCCCGGCTACACCCGCTTTGTCAAGTAACGAAACGTAGATTCCCCCTTTGTCTGCCAGCCCCGTCCGACGGCGGTTGCCGGTGCCGCGAGAATGTCGAACCCATAGTTTCCAGGGAACCACCGCCTTGACAAGGCTGATTGACGCACTAATATTGGAAACGTTTCATTTCTAGCATCTGGTGAAAAGACGAAGACTTGTTCTTGTCTGACATTTAATTTTGGAAACGTTTCATTTCATTTTGTGAGGTACCGTGAACACACGACAGCTTCCGCTGGAAGACATTTGCGTGGTGGAGATTGGGCACAGCCTCGCCGCACCGTACGCAGGTGTCATCTTCGCGCACCTCGGCGCCCGGGTCGTGAAGATCGAGAACGCTGCCCAGGGGACTACGCTCGTGGATGGGGCCCCCCTTCATTGACGGTTCCTCCGCGCTCTTTCATGCGATGAACCATGGGAAAGAAAGCATTAGCGCCGATTTCAGTGACCCGGCGTGCGCCAAACTGATTCGAGAGTTCATCGTCGGCAATGCCGACGTGGTCCTCCAGAACCTGAAGCCAGGCAATCTCGACCGTTACGGCCTGGGGGCGAAGGATTTGACGGAGCTGTGTCCGTCTCTTGTCTATTGCAACCTCGGAGCCTTCGGCGCCACAGGCCCATTGCGAAGCAAGCCCGGTTATGACCCGCTAGTACAGGCGTACAGTGGAATGATGAGCATCGTGGGCCACGCAGACGATGCTCCCAGCCGCGTCCCGGTCTCAATCAATGACATGGGCACAGGCATGTGGGCAGTCATCGGCGTCCTGGCCGCACTCCGGGACAAAGGCCGTGGAGACCCCGAACGCGGTCAGATTATCGACGTGTCACTTTACGAGACCGCTCTTGCCTGGATGACGGTGCCTCTTTCGGATTGCCTTGCCGGTGGTCCAGAGCCGGCCCGCATCGGTTCCGGTAGCCCGAACATCGTGCCCTATCAGGTTTTCACGTGTGCCGATGGTGCAATCCTCGTCGCGGCAGGAAACGACACGTTGTATCGACGCCTATGCGATGTCATGGATCTCCCTTCGCTTGCCGATGACCCCCGATTTTCAACCAATGGCAACCGGGTCCTGAACCGAAAGGCACTCATTCCTCTTCTGGAAGCCAGGTTTGTTCAAGCACCAACGAGCGATTGGCTCCGGGTGCTTGAGGCCGAATCGATTCCGTGTGGTCCACTACAGACAGTCGACTGCGTGATCAACGACGAACAGACCTTGTCGCTCGACATTCTTCGCCAGACGCCCGATGGCCGAACCACGACCGTAGCGCTGCCTGTCTCCTTTGACGGGCGACGACCACCTTTGCCCGGCAATACACCCAGCCTCGGCGAGCACAACTACCTGCTGACAAAACCTCCGGCACGCGAACGTTCAGACGACCTTTTGCACGAGGAAAGTGATTGACGGGCGTTGCATCCGAAGTTCCATTTCACACACACTTCCATCAAGGATTCTCGGACGTTGGCCTTTCGCGCCAGGCGAATCGGGACAATCAGGAGACAGCAATTGAGCCAGACCTTTCTTGAACCTACTCCGGCGTCATCAGACGAAGTGCCGCCCGTAGCAGCAGTGAGCGCAGACGAACGTAGACTTTACCTCCGGGTCGCACTTCGAATCGTGCCGCTGCTCTTCGTTTGCTATGTAGTCGCATTTCTCGACCGCATCAACGTTGGATTCGCGAAACTGCAAATGCAGGACGCCCTTGGTTTTAGTGACGCCGTGTATGGTCTAGGCGCGGGCATTTTTTTCCTCTCATATTGCCTCCTCGAAGTACCCAGCGCCCTGCTCCTGAAGCGCATGGGTGCAAAAAAGACCATCGCTCGAATCATGATTTGCTGGGGAATCGTCGGAACCTGCACGGCATTTGTCACCAACGTCACCGAGTTCTACATCGTCCGGCTACTGCTGGGTGTATTCGAAGCTGGCTTCTTTCCTGGCGTGATTTTCTATCTCAGTTCATGGTTTCCTGAGAATCGGCGCGGCGTCATCATCTCGTGCTTCATGGTTGGCTTCCCAATCGCCGGCCTGGTCGGAGGCCCCGTCTCAGGTTGGGCGATGACTGCGCTTGCGAACGTCGCAAACATGGCCGGGTGGCAATGGCTCTACATTGTCGAGGCTCTGCCTGCAGTCGCCCTCGGCATTGTTACGCTGTTCATACTTGACGACAATATCGACAAGGCCAAATGGCTGACCGATGCCGAAAAGAACACGCTGCGAGAGGGGTTTCGGGTCGAAACTGAGCGCAAACACAAGAACAACCAGCACGGGCATGGAACTCTTGCGCAGGCTCTAGCAGACCCGAAGGTCTACATGCTTGCCTTCATCGATTTTGCTTTCGTTTGCGGTACCTATTCGGTCACCTTCTGGCTGCCGACCGTCATGAAGAGCTCGGGCATCTCCAACCTCTCGCAACTCGGATGGCTATCAGCCATCCCCTACGGTATTGGCGCCATTGGTATGGTCACAATCAGCAGAAACTCCGACCGGATGCTTGAGCGGCGCTGGCACGCAACTATCGCCGGCGTGATCGGAGCGATAGCGCTTCTCCTTGTCTCACAGTCAATGAGTTCAGCGGTATTGACAATCGCGTTGCTGACTGTCGCTTGTGTGGGCATCTTCGCGATAAATGTGCTGATCTGGTCAATCGCTGCCGACTATCTTCATGGTTCGCCCGCTGCGGCTGGAAGCATTGCGTTCGTGAACTGCATTGGTCTGCTCAGCGGGTTCTGCAGTCCATTCGTCATTGGATGGCTTAAGACAATGACCGGGACTCTAAATAGCGGCCTCTACGTGATGACGGCAGTACTGTTTCTCGGAATCATCGTCATGTTCGTGGGATTCAAGCCCAAGGCTATCAAGACATCCTGAGCTGATGAGATATTGCCAGCAAGCTAGCCAGTAGCAGCGATCGTCAACTTTGAACGGCCCGCCGGATGCGCAGTTGCCCATCCGGCATCAACAGTAAAGTTACCTATGCACAAAATCGCAATCCTCGATGACTTCCAGAACACCTCATTGCAGTTCGGAAACTGGGACAGCCTGCGCAAGAGCGCTGACATCACGGTCTTCACAGACCATATCGACGACGAAGATGCTCTGGTCGAACGGCTTCAGCCATACGACATACTATGTGTAATGCGGGAACGGACCTGGTTTCCGAGGAGCGTTCTATCGAGACTCAAGAACCTCAAGTTGTTGGCAAGTACGGGCCCTTGGAACGCGGCAATCGATATTGAAGCCGCTGATGAACTGGGTATCACCGTCTGCGGGACAGCGTCCTCGCTAACGGCAGCGGCCGAACACACATGGGCGCTCATTCTCGCCGCAGTACGCCACATCCCGAGAGAGGTCAGTTCGTTCAGAAATGGGGGATGGCAGGTCTCCGTCGGCAGAGACCTCAGCGGCAAGACCATTGGCCTGCTGGGACTAGGTTACTCCGGCAGCGTGACTGCACGTGTCGCGCAGGCGTTTGGTATGAGGACAATTGCCTGGAGCCAAAACATGACAGCAGAATCCGCCGCCAGGCATGGTGCTCAATACGTATCAAAAGACGAATTGCTTGCGTCCAGTGACATCTTGTCTCTTCACGTTCGCCTTTCAGAGCGCACGCGCAACCTCATTGGTGCACACGAGCTTTCACTGATGCAACCACACGCTCTCCTTGTAAACACAGCGCGCGGCCCGATCGTGAATGAGGAGGCCCTGATCGTTGCGTTGAATCGCAAGCAGATTGCCGGTGCCGCTATGGACGTATTCGATGTAGAGCCACTGCCAGCAGATCATCCGTATCGAAGTATGGACAACGTAATCGCAACTTCGCATATCGGGTACGTCACCGAAGGTTCGTACGAGTTCTACTACGGCGAGTCTGTTGAAAACATCCGTGCGTGGATTCAAGGGGAGCCGATTCGAGTTCTGACCGCCGATCGCCGTGAGATCAGCTACCAAACCGGAACATCCTGATACGCAAAATCTTGACTGGAGGTGCGGTATTGCGTGCCGCATCTTCTCGACCGTGCCCGCGGGAAGGGGCCACCGTTATCCTGTGGCCCCGATCTGCATGTGCAGATTTGCATGCCATTAAGCTAACGGTGTCTCTTCAAGTGCATCCGTTAGAAGATGATTATGCTCGCCGAGCTTGGGCGTGATCCCAGTGTCGGCAGGCCGCCTTCCACCGAAAGTGACAGGGAGGCCGACAAACGTGGCGGCACCGTCTTCGGTCTTCTGCAAGATTTCCAGCGCCCTTGTCTGTTCGTGCACGACGACCTGGTCGACTGTTTGAATCGGGCCACAAGGAATCCCCACCTCGTCGAGGCGTTCGAGCCAATAAGTAGCCGTCTTTCTGCCAAATTCGTGTTGCAGCAAGTCGATAAGCTCGACGCGGTTACTGACGCGCGCACCGTTGGTGGCAAAGCGGCTGTCCTCCGCCAACACGTTGACCTGCAGAACCTCGCAAAGCCTCCTGAAGAGCCGGTCATTGCCCGCTGCAACCATAATCGTCGAGTCGGAACACTCAAACGCCTGATGAGGAACGATTGCCGCCGTTCCTGAGCCCCACCGGCCCGGCAGGACGCCAGAGGCCAGATAGTCGGCTATCTGCATGCCCCCCCATGAGAGCGCAGTCTCGTAGAGTGAGACGGAAACCACCTCGCCCACACCCGTCGATTGCCGCCTGAAAAGTGCCGACAGCACGCCGATGGCCGCCCACAGGCCAGTTCCCATGTCGTTGACCGAAATGGGAATGCGGCTCAACGCTTCGTCCGGCTGCCCCATAAAGCTCATCAAGCCACTAAACGCTTGAGCTAGTGGGTCATAGCCTGGCTTGTCCCGCAGCGGACCGACAGTTCCGAATGCACCAAGGTTGCAGTACACCAGCGACGGCTTGAGCGCGAGCATATGGTCCGCACCAAGCCCGTATTTCTCTGTTCCACCGGCCTTCAGGTTCTGGAGAACCACATCAGCCTTCCGAACGATGAGTTCACGAAGAGATTCCGCTTGCGATGGATCTGACAGCGACATGGCGATACTGGATTTGCCGTGATTGACGGCGTGAAAAAGAGCTGCGGCGCCATCAATAAACGGAGGTCCCCAATCTCGTGCATAGTCTCCGCTTCCCGCGCTCTCAATCTTGATGACGTCCGCACCGAGTGCCCGTAGCACCATACCGGCATAAGGGGCGGCCAGACTATGCCCGATCTCGACGACACAAACGCCGTCGAGTGGAAGTTGCTTCGACATTTCCATACTCCGTTTGTTTTCAGTCACCGGATTCCGTTGCCTCCGCGACGACGTCAAACTGGTCCGGTCCAATTTGTCCCGAGTCGAGCTGATAGAGCCAGATTGCTGCGTCGCGACTGATGTAACCGTCGGCGAGGTCGGCCAGAACCAGAGCGCTCTCGCGCTCGAGGGGATCGCCGAAACCGCCGCTACCCGCAGGTTGCACCGTAACCCGGTCATTCCGATACACCACCGTCTGACCGCCTTTCGCGGGTACGATTAATTCGTGACCGTCGGCACGTTGCACCTTGCACACGAACTGGCTCCCCGCGAGCCCCCCAAAATGGCCTTCTGGCGGTGTGTATCCACGCTCCCCAGAGATGGTAAATGTGGCTTCGTCATAATCGACTCGATACACACGACGGGAGGTTAGTCCCCCGCGCTGACGGCCGGCACCACCCGTGTCGGGTACGAGCGACCACTCTTCTACCAGCAGCGGTGAAGTCCGTTCGATCATTTCAATCGACTGGCTACCGGCATTGCCGACATAGACCCGAATGCCACTGACGCCGTCCTTATTTGCCCGCGCACCCATCCCGCCGGCGTGTACATCGTGCATCGTGACGAAGTTTTCTCCAGTCTCCGCGACGCGCGACTGGTTCGTATCGCGTCCGCTAAATATGCCCGCGCACGCCGCGCAATTGCTCTGCCCGAGGATGCGATTCGGGACTGCCGGCGCTAGAGCCTTCAGAAGAAGATCAATGACCCTCGGTGACGTTTCGGTGTTACCCGAGACGACCGATGCCGGGTACTCGCAATTGAGGACACTGCCTTTTGGGGCAATGATGGTCACAGGTCGATAGCACCCCTGGTTGATCGGGATGCTTAGGTCCGTCAGTGCCTTGACGGTGAACCAGGTGCTGTTACAGGTCACCGAGAACGGACAATTGATTCCTCCACGGACCTGAGCGCCAGTACCCGTGAAGTCGAAGGTGATGTGGTCGCCCTTCACAGTGACCTTGACCTTCAGAAGCGGACGCTCGTGTTTCCAGCCCGGTGCCTCTATGGGATCGAGGTATTCTTCGGCTTCGTATACGCCGTCCGGAATCTTCATAATCTCCGCACGGATAAGCTTCTCCGAATGATCAAGGCTCTGACGCATCACATCGCGCAATGCATTGGCACCATACTTTGCTACCAGGTCGGCAATGCGCCGGTCACCCACGTAGGTGCCAGCATACTGTGCCTGTATATCCAGCCCCAGTTCGTGCGAGTTTCTACTATTGCGCGTCAGGATTTCGAGTACATCGCGAACAGGCTCGTCATTCCGGTAGAGCAAGACGGGCGGAATCCGGATGCCTTCGGCGAACACGTCCCATGTTGCAATCGCATAGCTGCCGGGCGACTGCCCACCGATGTCCGTCCAATGCCCACGTGTCATCACAAATGCGACGATCTGACCGTCAACGAAGACCGGGCGCGTGAACTGGACATCCGGCTGGTGATTGCCGCCGCCGACGTAAGCGTCGTTGCTGACAATCACATCACCGGGTCGCAGATTTTCCCGACCGATTGCCTCGACCGACACCCGCGTGGAAATCACTGCCGAGCCGAGCATCGTCGGAATGTCGTTGCCCTGCGCAACGAGTTGCATCTCAGCATCGAAGATTGCGGCGGACGAATCGCCACTTGCATGCATCAACGGACTGCCCGCCGTACGCATCATGGCAATTTTCATTTCACGCGCAACCGCGTAGAGGCTGCTACGGATGATTTCGTATGTAACGATGTTCATGTTCAGGCCGCCAGTTCAATCACGAGGTTCAGGTCTTCGTCAACGCGCGCTCTATGCGATGCTTTCAAGACTGCGCAGCTGCTGTGCTCTTCGATGACTGCCGGGCCTTCAATCTGGGCACCGACCGGAAGCCGGCTACGGGCAAAGACTGGCAAGACTTTAACGTTCCCATCGATGTACACGTCACGCATCCGAATGGGAGTAATCCCTGTCTCCTCGCCAGAATGCGCCACCCCGCCCCGCCAACCACTCGTTGCAATGAGCTGCAGGCGCAAGTTCGCCACAACAATCGGCTTGTCCTTGCTAACGAAATTCCAGAGACGCTGATGTGAAGCTTCAAACTCGCGCGCCATCGCTGCGCAGGATGCGTCGTCGCTGACATCAACGGTAATAACATCAGGCTGACCGACATAGCGACAATCCGCCATGCGTACAGCACGAGTCGCATTCGCCTCGACACCGTGGCGTTCCGCTTCACTTCGACCGAGCGCAAGCAGTTCGTCGAACTCGGCGTGCAGCCTCTCGTCTCCGAGCTTCGCGAGGTCACAGTCGACGGGCCGCTGGTAATCGTATTGCTGGTCGGCGACCATCATGCCAAACGCGCTGAAGAGGCCCGGCAGAGGTGGAATCACAACGCGACGAATTCCCATTTCATGAGCGAGATCGACTGCGTGAACTGGACCCGCGCCGCCGTAGCAGATGTACGAAAATTCTCGCGGGTCGTAACCTCGCTCCACCGTCATGATGCGAACCGCCTGGGCCATCAACGCATTGGCGACAGAGCGCACGGCCTGTGCGGCCTCAGGCACACTCATCCCCAAAGGCCTTGCAATGACTTCTTCGACCACTCTCCAAGCCGCCCTCGCGTCCAACTGGAATTCGCCACCGAGGAAATTGTCTGGGTCGATGTAACCAAGCACGAGATTGCAGTCAGTGACTGTCGGTCGCTTACCGCCTCTCCCATAGCATGCGGGACCGGGGTCAGCGGCGGCACTCTCGGGCCCGATTCGTACACCGCCCCCAGCGTCGATCCAAACGATAGAGCCACCGCCTGCACCCACCGAGTCGATGTCGATGCTGGGCGAGCGCACCGTGTAGCTATGCAGCAGGCTTTTATTCCGGATCTCGGGTTTGAAATCACGGATGAGTGAAACGTCAAATGTCGTTCCGCCCATGTCACCGAGAATGGCGTTGCGCAAGTCACCACGCTCGCAATTGCGGATTGCAGCGCTAACGCCACCCGCAGGTCCCGATTCGAGCAGCACAATCGGACGGTCGGCAACGCGCGCCGGGCTTGCAAGCCCCCGTTTGATTGCATGAAGAGAAACTTGCCGGTAAAACCAAGGTGCGCAAGCGCATCCACCAGACGGCCGATGTAGCGGCCGCAAACGGGTCCTAGCATCGCATTGATGACCGTCGAACTGGCCCGCTCATATTCCATCGCTTCGGGATTGACTTCGTGCGAGGCACACACGAACCGGTCTGGCAGCATTTCTCGAAGCGTCGCGACGGCAGCCTTCTCATGCTCGTGATTGACATGTGCGTGCAAAAAACACACCGCAACCGCTTCGACGTCCGACTCCCGGATGTGTGCAGCAGTCTCAATCAGTTCGTCACGCGAGAGCGGTGTCTCGACGGTTCCGTCGAAACGCAGACGCTCTGTCACCTCCAATCTCCAGCGACGCTCAACAAGTGCCCGTGGGTTGTCAAACAGCAGGTCATAGAGGTCGGCACGGTCGTGACGAGATGCACGCCGCAATTCAAGGATGTCGCGAAACCCTCGAGTAGTTATCAAGGCAGTTTTGGCACCCGTGCCTTCCACCACCATGTTTGTGGCCATTGTCGTTCCATGGCCGAGAAAGGAGATATCGGCGCTCGTTGCGCCCGAAATTTCAAGAATTCTCCGGAAACCTTCGACCGTACCCAAGACCCGGTCTTTAGGCGTTGTCGGCACCTTGGTCGACCACACTTTGCCAGTCGAATCGTCCACCATCACGACGTCGGTGAAGGTGCCACCAACGTCTATCCCTATCCGTTTCACGCTTGTTGTCTCCGTTGACAGACATGAGCCTCGATAAAATGTCGATCGGACGTCCACAAGCTGCAAATGAAAGGCGCCAGTTAGGCTCTCCACATGCAACGAGGCACAGATCGCGGTTAAACTGCGCGACAGTGATTCGTGTAAGTTATCACCTGGCGTCGCATGCCTCGTGAAGCCGTCTTGGCGCGTAGCATTGGCATACGCGCCTATCGAAATGCGTATTCGTCCACCGACAGTTCCAGTGTACTGACGCGCCCTTTGAGGCAGATAATGAAAGGTTTGAATCAGGTGAACGTCTGAGGTTATATCCGTGATAACCAGTAACGATGCGATTCTGAGGCGCCTTCGTGGAGCTCACATTGCGCTGCTCATCGCGCTTGACGACCACGGGTCCCTGCGCAAGGCAGCCCAGCAAATCTCTTTGTCTCAACCAGCGATAACCAAAGCGCTGCAAGAGCTCGAAGCCATATTCGGTGTCGAATTATTCTCTCGCTCACCCCGTGGGATTGTTCCTAACGACCTGGGCCGATGCGTAATACGTCACGCGCGAACCCTTCGCGCGGACGTGGGAACGATGCGAGATGAGATGGCCGCAATTCTGCGCGGCGGCGGCGGCACACTCGCGATTGGCGCTGTGATGGGATCGCTGCCAGTCTGGCTAGCCCCGACCGTGAAAGCCTTGCGCGAGAGTCAGCCTGATACATCAATCGAAGTATGGGAAGACAACAGCGCGCGTCTCTTAGCGATGCTTGACCAGCGCTTGCTGGACCTTGTTATAGGGCGCCCCAGTGTTAGCGTCCACCCGGAAGCCTATGACTTTATCCCGCTGGAGGTTGAAGAGATATGTGTGGTGGTCGACGGCGCAGATCCTCTAGGCGATAAAGCCAAGGTACAACTGACAGACATCATCGGTAACCCATGGATTGTCCCGCAGGCAACGCTCCCGATGCGCTCGCTTTTCGAGCAGCTTCTCGATGACGAGGGTCTTGGATTTCCCCGCTACGCGATGGAGACGTCGTCCACCTTCGCTACGCTTGCTTTGCTCCAGACCGGTGGCGGTACGGTCGGGTTGATACCCCGTAAGGTCGCCGAGTATTTTGCGGTGGGTGGTCTGGTTAAGATATTGCCGATCTACATTGAGAGACGAGGAGCACCCTACGGCATAGCAACGCGTCGCGGAGCAACGCTCACGCAACCCGTCCAGAAGTTCATTGAACTTTGCCAAATCCGCATCGCGCAAACGTGAGTCTCCAGCTCTGATCGCTCATCCTCTTGTCAAAGCGTTCCGACACAAGTGGATGAACACTCGTGGTTGTCGCGCCGACTGCTGCCTGCTCGATCGATGCTGCGAAGCTTGATGCTTCGAGTCAACACGATTCCTGCACCGGCATCACGGTCCGTTCGCACAGGTGGTTCTGAACCAGATATCCTGGCGCGGGCACGACGCATCAATGATCCGAGGTCAGCTGAATCAAAACATCGAGACTCACGGCTTCCCCCTTGGGAGGCCGGGATCCGCTCGCTGCCGGCAAGCCCATTTGGCTAAACCTTGTCAAAAACAAAGCGGAACGTTTCGCCGTGGCTCACCACATGACCTGCCGTCGGCGACGGGAAGTGGGCCGTCAGAATTTTCGTTGATGTGTCAGCGTACCGGCTCATAACGCCGAGGCGAGCTTCATGGGCCAGAGTTGCATCAAAATCTGCAGCGTTAGCAAGCGAAGGGTCAACAAACTGGATCGGGTGGTGGATGACGTCGCCAGTCATGACAGCATGTTCACCATGCTCACGCCCGATATGTACCAGGACATGGCCCGCCGTATGGCCTGCTGCGGGCGAGAACCATACGTTATCGCCCAATTCGTGCTCAAACGAATGATCCATTTCGACGAACGTCGCCTGCCCGTGTTCGACGATGGGTAACACGCTGTCCACAAACGAGCCCCGATTGACCGGATTCTCGGGATTTGACTGATGCAGCTTCAACAGATAGTCGAACTCGGTTCGCGAGAAAATGTATTTCGCGCGCGGGAACGTTGGAACCCAACGACCGTCTTCGAGACGCGTGTTCCATCCGACATGATCGGTGTGCAGATGTGTGCACATGACGTAATCAATGTCTTCCGGACGAATCCCGAGTGCTGCAAGGTTCTCGAGGTACGGCAACTGCAGGTTGCTCCACGCCGGCATTGACGGACGATGCTTGTGATTGCCGTTGCAGGTATCTACGAGAATTGTGTGATGACGTGTTTTGACGACATAGCTGTGAAAACTGAGATACAGCTTCAGTTCCGTCGGTTCAATCAGATGGGGACCCAGCCAGCTACGCTGCTCCTTCACAAATTCGAGGTCGACGGTAGGAAATAGCCAATTAGGCTCAAACTCCAGACTGTCAATCTCGCTAAATTTGCGAATTTCTATGTCGCCGATTTTCTGCACGTGCACTGCAATCTCCCTTGTTTGATTCAAACAATCCTATGCCCAGGCGCAGAGCATCGCGGACGAGCCATCGCCGCAACATCTGAAACACCTTGGGATAGCCTGGCTGGTCTAACTTTGCTTCAGCCCAATCCAGTGTTCAGCAATTGACTGGACGGATGGAGGCGAGTCAGCCTGATGAAGGACCCGAGTATTGCGCCGAGCCTGCGATATGGCTTCCGGGCTGATTTGAGTTCTTCGACGACGCATACGCAAACTGCGAAACTTGTGGTCCCTCAGACTTTGCGGCAGTGTCCCCACGACCAGGACTAGACCACAGCGGCTTCGCGTAACTCGAATGTCTTTGGCAGGCCCGCGCGCGCAATTGCACCCGTGAACGGTTCGCCCGGTAACCAGCCCGCAATCGTCTCCCTGATTGCAAGCAGCGCATTGACGTCCATACCAGTATCGAGACCCTCAGATTCCAGCAGGAACACCGTATCTTCCGTGTTGATGTTTCCAGTAGCGTTCGGTGCAAACGGACACCCGCCAAGACCACCGAGTGAGGCATCGAAACTGCGCACCCCTGCGTCCAGCGCAGCGATGACGTTTGCGAGACCGAGGCCACGGGTGTCGTGGAAATGGCAGGCGACCGGAACGTCTTTAGTGATGGAGAGAACCTTACGCATCAGAGCCCTGACCTGCCCAGGATTTGCATAGCCAACCGTATCTGCAATCGTAATTTCGTCTGCGCCAGCCTTCAGAAGGGTTTCAACAAGCCCAAGTACGGCACTTTCTTCGACCCGACCGGAGATGGTGCAGCCAAACGCAGTTGCCACACCGGCACCAAGCTTCACGTCGTGCGGGGCACTGCTGCCAGCATCACGCTCGATAACAATCCTGCGAAAATCTTCAACCGACTCGGCAGTCGTACGGCGAACGTTTTTAAGATTGTGTTCGTTACTGGCTGAAAGCACGTAGTGCACTTTTCGCAATCCGACGTCTAATGCTCGCTGAGCCCCTTTTAGATTGGGCACGAGTGCGGCCGCGTGCAGGTTTGGTATCTCCAGCGCACCACGTGCGACTTCAGCTGCGTCAGCAAATTGAGGCACGATCTTAGGGGGCACAAACGAAGTGACCTCAATTTCAACCGACCCTGCATCTACCATCCGTCGGCACCATTCCAGCTTCTGCTCGGTCGACAAGATCGTTTGGACCATTTGCAGACCATCGCGTAGACCTACTTCGCGCAATTGCACTTTTTCACGCGTCATCATTTCTCAATCTCCTTCGTAACCAGATGCCCCGTAACGGCATCTGTCAAAGCACTGCGTTCGCCGCAGCGGAGTCGCCTAACTTGTCAGCAGCAAGCTCGCTGACTGACTTGGCTCCCGTCGTCTTTGGAGCAAGCACGATCGCAGCAAACGCACCGATGACCATGAGCAAAGAGATGGCGCCAAGGCCCCCAGCCATACTGTTAGTTGCTGTCTTGATTGATCCAATAATCATTGGGCTGACGAACCCTCCGAGCAGACCGATGCAGTTCACCAGGGCCACACCACCGGCAGTTCCGCTGCCTCGGATGTAGTCCGTTGAGATCGCCCAGATGAGAGGATTGGGAGCAAGGATTCCGGCTGTCGCGACCGATAGTGCAACAAGAGACCATGCAAGGCTGCCGTGAATCAGACCTGCCGCAAACAGACCCACCGCCCCAATAATCATCGTGATGCCGCAATGCCAGCGACGCTCCATCGTACGGTCAGAATTCCAGTTCATCCCGATGAGTGCAATCCAGCTCACGAAATACGGAATAGCCGAGTAAATACCAATCTCTAGCGGACTGCTGAGACCTGTACTTTTGATAAGAGTGGGCAGCCAGAAGCCAATAGCAAACACGCCCGCAATCTGTGCGAACCAGACAAACCCCATTACATAGACACGCGGGTCAAGCAGCGCTCGACCAAAGGTATGTTCCGAATGTTTGTCGCTGACACCAGAGCTTTGCTTGATGTCCGCGGTGACCTGTGCCTTTTCTGCTTCGTTCAGCCACTTGGCTTTCTGGGGGCCATCATCCAGGAAAAAGAAGGCGACGATCCCCAAAAAACTTGCTGGCAATCCTTGTACGATGAACATCCATTGCCAGCCGTGCATGGCGTGAATGCCTTCCATATGCGTCATGAGCCAGCCAGACATCGGACCGCCAATCAAGCCAGCAATTCCGGTCGCACAGGTAAAGATTGCGATGGCCTTCGCGCGGCGCTCGACGGGATACCAGCGCGTCAGGTAGAAAATGATGCCTGGATACAAACCAGCTTCAGCTAGACCGAGCAAAAATCGGACGGTGTAAAAATGCATCGGTAGAGTTACGAATGCAGTCGCAGCAGCGAGAACGCCCCACAGGATCATGATTCGCGAAAAGGTCCTCTTCACTCCGATTTTTGTCAGCAGGAGGTTGCTCGGCACTTCCATGAGCACGTAACCCAAGAAGAAGATTCCCGCTCCAATGCTGTATGTAAAGTCGCTGAAGCCGACATCGTGCTTCATGTCGAGTTGCGCGATGCCGACATTCACACGGTCGAGGAACGCGAACACATAGCACAGAAAAAGGAAGGGAATCAGCCGTCTGGTGATCTTGCGATACGTCTGCTCCGCCAGCGGACCAGGCAGGGCGTTGATCGACGAATTCATGCATGTCTCCTCCGGCTGAAAGCCGGCTAGTAGGCCGTCAGCAGGAGCGGCGGCTTTTTCTTCTGGTACGATTAGCGCCCCTTGAAGACGGGACGTCGCTTTTCGTTATATGCGCTGATACCTTCGAGGCGATCCTCGGTCGGGATGAGACGGTTGTAGGCCTCTATTTCGACAAACAGGCCGGTGTTCAGGTCGCTCTGCATCCCGAGGTCAATTGCTTTCTTTGCTTGCGAAACTGAGAGCGGTGCGCTCGTGCAAATGTCGCGCGCAGCTTCGATCGCTTGTCCCAGCACCTGCCCCGGCTCGAACAGCTGGTTCACAACACCCCATGCGAGCGCTTCTTCTGCAGAAAACTTCGCGCCTCGGAAGATAAGCTCTTTTGAGCGACGCGTACCAATCGCACGCGGAAGCTGCTGCGTGCCGCCGCCGCCCGGCATGATTCCACGCTTCACTTCCGTAAATCCGAACACAGCTTTCTTCGAAGCGTAGGCAAAGTCACAAGCTAGCAGCAGCTCAAGCCCGCCGGCCACCGCCGCACCGTTGACAGCGCAGATAAGAGGAATTTGGCAGTGGGTAATTGCGCGTACCATGCGCTCGAACAGATAGTGCTGCGTACTGAACTGCTCGTCGGTCATACCTTCACGTTGCTTCAAATCGGCTCCGCCACAGAAGGCGCGTTCACCCGTGCCCGTCAGAATCGCACAGCGATATTGCGTGGGGTCGACCTCCAACGCGCCGAACACCTTAATCAGTTCTTGGCCCATCAGTGTGCTGATTGCGTTCGACACTTCAGGACGGTTCAATCGGATCACTAGAATCTGTCCGTCGATTTCTTCCAGCGCCAACGTGCGAATCGTGGCCGGATCGAGGTGTTGAGCTATCTTCAATGTCACTCCTGAGGCATGTCTATCAATGAATAATTGCTGCGGTCCAGCTTCGGCTCCCAACTGCTACGGCACCTGTGACGTTTGCGGTCGTTCGACTGGAATTTCAATGACAACCCAGTTCCGAACTGTCTAGTCGCACGCACCAACGTGAGGAAATGTGTTGCCGAATGGCCTATCCAGGCCAAGGCGTAGTGCAACGGTACGCTGCGACGTCCCGAACGCCTCGCCTGGCCCGAACCGCTTCCAGTAGCGTGAGTGAGCGTCACTGATTCGATGGTTGCAAGATGCCCCTTCACACCGACATTTCGAGTGTACCGACGCGCCCAATGTACGGGTAATGAAACCTTCCAATCACGTGAACGTGATTGGTTATATCGGTAGTAACCAGTATGCGTAAGCGCCTGTGTGGAACGCTTTAGCAGGCTGTTGAAATACCTCCCGCACACGTCATGCGGGCGGGAGGGGTAAACGTTGAAGCAAAGAATCGGACAACACTGAGACTAAAGCGATGCGCGGAGCGGACGGCTGCACAGAGTCGATGTTCACGATGTCCAGGCTCCAGCTACTCACCCGTTGCGACCGGTTCGGCTGTGGTTGAACGATGCGCTCAGTCGCATGGATGCGACTTTTTCGCGTATGCGCGAGAGCGATGCGAAGGGCGGTCGCCCGAGCATCGCGCCGGAGAAGCTGATTCGGACGCTGCTGCAAGTGTCGTATTCGATTCGCAGTGAGCGCATGCTGATGGAGCAAATCTCCTACAACATGCTGTTTCGCTGGTTTGTCGGCCTGGCGATGGACGACGCAGTGTGGGGCCACTCCACGTTCAGCAAGAACCGCGACCGACTGCTGGTTCACGGACGTCATCGTTAGCCTTTGCGCTGACTTATGGCGTAGCCGGGCCAGCGCGTTGTACGCCCGTCAATACCTGTTGACTCAGGCGGCCTACAACTTGACTCGCATGCGCACGCTCGCCGATAGAGTGGTGTAGGGGCGAAAATCGGCGGGAAGATGACATTGGTTCCGCCTGAATTAAGGACGTCCAGCATCAAATCGACATCAACCTGCCTGGTGCGCCGGCTCGTTGGAACGAAGTGCTGCGCATCGGCGAGGTGTATTTCAACAGCGGTTAGATGCGCGGTCCCTCATTGCGCAGCAAGTGCGCTCGCGAACACGACGTGGCGGTGATGCTCAGATTTCGTCCACCTCTACTCAGACTGAACCGAAAAGGGACTTGGACGACAACGCCGCTTCCTCTCGACGCGCGCTTTCGCATCGAAAGACTTTCTTTCGTCGCCAGGCGGCCCTGCATCGTGAGGCTATTAAACACCATTCGACGAAATAGCTCTCGCATGTCCCGTATGTTGGCGTCATCGTCCTGCACACCGGCACGCCTGAGCATTTGAGCCATCGCGCTCGCCCCAGTTCTTCGGCTGCACGAACTTCTCGGGTTGTTGCGTCTTCGTCCAAGTCAGGCGCAGCCAGACTGGCCAACCCGCCCTCGCGTCCGATGAGCCACAGCGCTGTCGCCAGCACACCCGGGCTCACCGACGCTTCGCCCGCCTCGAGGCGGACCAATGTTGGCACGCTGACCCTCATGCGCTTGGCCCAAGACCTTAACGACTCTTTACGACGGAGCCGGGCACGAGCCAGATCCTCTCCAAGCTGTTTGAGTGCAGCTTGCGTCGAGGGCGGAAGTTGCTGAAGTGCTTGCGCGTTTTGCGGCATCGAATGTTCGTAATTTGTGCATACATAACATGACAAAATCACCCATTTTGTCGAATCATAGGTTCACATTGCAGCCCGATTGCGCGATATGAGCCAAGCACTGTTCAGAACAGATTTCATTTGTCGCCGGATGGATCGTAAGGCACCACCTCCTCACGCTCGTCCGGATGGTTGCGCGCCACGATCGCGCGCGCCGGCTCCGTCGCGCTCAGATTGAACGGTTGATGCGGCACGCCCGGCGGGATGAACAGAAAATCGCCTGCTTCCGTGACGACCGACTCGCGCAGTCCCGGTCCGTAACGCGTTTCGACGCGCCCTTCCAGCACGTAGATGCCCGTTTCGTAACCGGAATGAATGTGAGGTTCGGCATGCCCGCCCGGCGGCACGACGACGAGATGCATCGACAGCGCCCGCGAGCCCGCCGTCGTCGCCGAGATGCCGACGAAGTACGGCAGGCGTTGCGTCGTCGCGATCGCCCTGTCGGGATGCACGACGACGACTTGCGCAGCCCGGCCTTGTGAATCGTCTTCCATATGCGCCCCTCCCTCGCAGTGGGAGCCTGAATGCAGAACGATTCTACGCCGCGCGATTCCAGACGAATCGATTGCAGCCGCCGGCTCGTGAAGCATTCACTGAACAGGCAGCCGACATGATGGAATACGATTCGCCGGTGTATAAGGGTCGAAAACACCGTCGATTTCAGCGGAGCCATTGATCATGAAGAAACGTCAGTTCCTGACCAGCGCCGCCGCACTCGGCGTGAGCGTCGCGCCCGCATTCGGTGCCACCAGGGCGAAACCCTCTGCATGCGCGTCGGCTCCCGCGATACTGACCGTGTCGGGCGCGGTCAAACACACGAACCGCGGCGCGCTCGATCCCGCATTCGATC
The DNA here is from genome assembly GCF_007995085.1 of Paraburkholderia azotifigens. GTDB lineage: Bacteria > Pseudomonadota > Gammaproteobacteria > Burkholderiales > Burkholderiaceae > Paraburkholderia > Paraburkholderia azotifigens. Next base: position 181,877 of record NZ_VOQS01000005.1, on the reverse strand, counting down.
CGCTGATGGCAAAGCAACTCGTCAAGTTCGCGTCGGCCTGCACGTTCGACTATCCGTCGATCGCCAGCCTGCCCGCCGTAACGATCAGGCCAACCATCGAATACGACGCAAAGCCGCACACGCTGAGCGGCCCGTTGCTCGCGAATGTGCTCGAGCAGGCCGGCGCACCAGGCGCAGGCGACACGAAAATTTCGCTGCGCGCAGTCGATGGCTACGCGGTGCTCACGACGCTCGACAACATCCGCGCGTGGCGCTTCATCGTCGCGACGCAGATGGACGGCAAGCCGATGCCGCTGGGCGGACTTGGTCCGCTATGGGCGATCTACGATGCGGACAGGATTCCCGAACTCGCAGCCAAGCCGCTCAAGGATCGCTTCGTGCTGTGTCCCTGGGGGCTTTATCAGATTCAGGTGAGCGACGCGTAGCAGCACGCGCCAAACGGCGGCTCAACGGCCCGCCAACGCAACAGCCAGCCTCGCGCCGACTTCTGCGTTGTGCCTGATCAATGCAATGTTGGTGGCGAGACTGCGTCCGCCCGTCAGCGCCTTGATGCGCGCCAGCACAAAAGGCGTCACGGCTTTGCCCGTTATGCCTTGTGCGGCTGCGTCATCGAGCGCCTGACGGGTCCATCTGTCGATTTCCTCGCGCGGCATTTCGGCGGCTTGGGGCACGGGCGTGCTCAACACCACGCCGCCTGCCAGCCCCAGGTCCCATTTGGTACGGATGAAGCGCGCCTGCTCCGCTGGATCGTCGAGCCGGAAGTCCGCGGGAAAGCCGCTATCGCGCGTGTAGAAGGCGGCAAAATTGTCCTGCTCGCAACTGAGCACAGGCACGCCATGCGTTTCCAGATACTCCAGCGTGAGCCCGATGTCGAGAATCGACTTCGCGCCCGCACACACCACGGCCACCGACGTCTTCGCCAGTTCCTGAAGGTCGGCCGAAATATCGAAGGTCTCCGGTGCACCGCGATGCACGCCGCCGATGCCGCCCGTCACGAACACTTCGATCCCGGCCAGCGCGGCGCAAATCATCGTCCCCGCCACCGTCGTCGCGCCGAGGCCGCCTCCCGTCAGCGCGGCGGGCAGGTCGCGGCGGCTGACCTTCTGCACGCCCTCGGAACGGCCGATCAGCTCGAGTTCATCGTCCGACAGTCCGATGCGGATCCGTCCATCGATCACGGCAATCGTCGCGGGCTCCGCGCCCCGTTCGCGGATCAGCGCTTCCACTTCGCGCGCGGTGCGCACGTTCTGCGGATACGGCATGCCGTGAGCGATGATCGTCGACTCCAGCGCCACGAGCGGACGGCCGGCAACCTGCGCGGCAGCCACGGGGGCACTGAAGGTCAGCCAGGCGCGTGCGATGTTCGCATCCATATCGATGTCTTTCCTCGTGTGATTCGCGCAAGTATGCAACGGAATCAGCGTACCGACGCGGATCGATCGACAGATTCACCCCTGAATCGCCACGCGGCGCTTTGACGCCTATCATCATGATTCCATCGCACGCGTCGCAGTCGCGACGGAAACGCACAGTCGTTCAGCTTGAACGTATCGGACGATCGATCTCGGCCGGGAGGTGCCATGCAGCCGTTAAGCGCAATCAATCTGCTCCAGTCGAAGGAAGGTTCGCGTCTTCATGGGCCGGATCTCGCCCGTTGGCGCCGCTGGGGCCCGTATCTGAGCGATCGTCAATGGGGCACCGTACGCGAGGATTACAGCGAATACGGCACCGCGTGGGACTACTTTCCGCACGATCATGCGCGCAGCCGGATGTATCGCTGGGGCGAAGACGGCATCGGCGGATTCGGCAACGATCCGCTCGACTGGTGCGTGTCGTTCGCGCTGTGGAACGGGCGCGATCCCATCATCAAGGAAAGACTTTTCGGCTTGACGAATGCGCAAGGCAATCACGGCGAAGACGTGAAAGAGCTGTACTTCTATCTGGACGGCACGCCGACGCATTCGTACATGAAGATGCTCTACAAGTATCCGCACGATGCGTATCCGTACCAGGATCTGATCGACGAAAACGCGCGCCGCGGCGCGGATCAGCCCGAGTATGAAATCCTCGATACGGGTGCGTTCGACGACAACCGCTATTTCGACGTGTGGATCGAATACGCGAAGCACACGCCCGACGACATCGTGATGCGCGTGACCGTCGAGAACCGCTCCACGCGGCGCGCCACGCTGCATGTCTTGCCGCAATTCTGGGCGCGCAATCGCTGGGCATGGTCGGGCAAGCCAGGCAAGCCGTCGTTGACGCTCGAGCCAGATGCCGCCGAAGGCGCGCGTATCGTGGCGCGCAATCCCGCGCTGGGCACGACGATCGTGACGGCGTCGGCACAACAGCCCATCGAATGGCTCTTCTGCGAAAACGAAACCAATGTGCGCCGCATTTTCGGCATCGAAGGCGACGGGCCGTTCAAGGATGGCTTCAACGACTATCTAATCGACGGCGACGAGCGCGCGATCCGGCGCGACGTGGGCACGCGCGCCGCTGCGCATGCCGTGCTCGATCTCGGCCCTCATCAACAAGAAGTGCTGTATCTGCGCTGGCGCCCTGACACGTCGACGGACACCGCGCAGCTCGACATGCCCGCGCTTTTCGCGCGCCGCCAGGCGGAGGCCGACGAATTCTATGCCGCGCTTCAGCACGACATCGCCGACGCCGACGCGCGCCTCGTGCAGCGCCAGGCGCTCGCCGGGATGCTATGGAGCAAGCAGTATTACCAGTTCGACGTGACGCGCTGGCATGACGGCGATCCGGGCCAACCCCTGCCGCCCAAAGAGCGCAGGCGCGGCCGTAATGCGGACTGGCGGCACATGTGCAATGGCGACATCGTGTCGATGCCCGACAAGTGGGAATACCCGTGGTACGCGTCATGGGATCTCGCGTTTCATGCCGTTGCCTTTGCGATGGTCGACCCCGACTTCGCGAAGAAGCAGTTGCAGTTGCTCGTGAAAGAACGCTACATGCATCCGAACGGGCAACTGCCCGCGTACGAGTGGGCGTTCGGCGATGCGAATCCGCCCGTGCACGCGTGGGCCACGTGGCGCGTGTACGAACTCGATCGCGAGGTGACGGGGGTCGGCGATCACGAGTTTCTCGAAGTGATGTTTCACAAGCTGCTGCTCAATTTCTCGTGGTGGGTCAACCGCAAGGACGCCGACGACCGCAACATCTTTCAGGGCGGTTTCCTCGGACTCGACAACATCGGCATCTTCGATCGCTCGTCTCCGCTGCCGACGGGCGGCCGCATCGATCAGGCGGACGGCACGGCATGGATGGCTTCGTATGCGCTCGATCTGATGCAGATCGGACTCGAGCTCGCGATGACGAACACCGCATACGTCGAAATTGCCGTGAAGTTCTTCGAGCACTTTCTGTATATCGCGGAAGCCGTCAGTTGCGGCGAGGTCTGCAATACGGGGCTATGGGACGCACGCGACGAGTTCTTCTATGACGTGCTGCATCTGCCCGACGGAACGCGTGTGCCGATGCGCATACGTTCGATTGTCGGTTTGATCCCGCTGTTCGCCGTGCACGTGCTCGATGAAGAGGTGCATGGTCATCTGCCCGGATTGCGCGAACGGCTCGCGTGGTTTCTCGATCACCGGCCGAATCTCGCGCGGCTCGTGTCGCGCTGGACGGAACCCGGCAAGGCCAACACGACCTTGCTCTCGCTGTTGCGCGGACACCGGATGAAAGCGCTGCTCAGGCGCGCGCTCGACGAAAGCGAGTTTCTCTCCGACTACGGCGTACGCGCACTGTCGCGCGTGCATCTCGAAGAACCCTATCTTTTCAATCACGAGGGCGTGAACGTTTGCATCGAGTATCAGCCTGCCGAATCGGAATCGCGCGTATTCGGCGGCAATTCGAACTGGCGTGGACCGGTGTGGATGCCCGTCAACTATCTGCTGATCGAATCGCTTTACGAATTTCATCGCTACTATGGCGACGAGTTTCGCATCGAGCATCCAACAGGATCGGGCCGCTGCGCTTCGCTCAGCGAAGTCGCCGACGATCTCGCACGGCGTGTCACGACGCTGTTTCTGAAAGACAAGCAAGGCGTGCGCCCCGTGATGGCCGCTTATCCGATGCTGCAAGCCGATCCGCGCTCGCAGGATCTGATCCTTTTCCACGAGTACTTTCACGGCGACAACGGACGCGGCGTCGGTGCCTCGCATCAGACGGGCTGGACAGGACTGGTCGCGCTGCTGCTGCAACCGCGCCTGATGAAGCTGTCTCACATGACGCCCGATGGAATGCCCGTTGCCGCGCACACAGCGGAGGAAATCGTGGCCGCCGCGATGGCGCGTTAGCGTCCGGCAGCTGAAAGACACGAGGCGCACGATGTACGACGGATTGTTCTTCGACACGTTCAATCAAGGAGCAATGGATGGCGACGGAATCCCCACCCGGCGAACTCGGTGCTAAAGCGCCAGGCTTCACCTTGCCCGCCACCGACGGGCGCATGTACACGCTCGACGACGTACGCGGCCCCAAAGGTCTCGTTGTCGTCTTCATGTGCAATCACTGTCCGTACGTACAGGCCGCATTACCGCGAATCGTGCGCGACGCGAAGGATCTTTCGCAGCTCGGCATCGGCACCGTCGGCATCAATCCGAACGACAGCGTCGCGTACCCGGAAGATTCGTTCGAACGCATGGTCGAACTCGCCGCCGAGTGGCAATTGCCGTTCCCGTATCTGCATGACGAGTCGCAGCAGGTCGCGCGCGCCTATGCCGCCGTGTGCACGCCGGATTTCTATGGCTTCGATGCGGGCCTTTCCTTGCGATATCGCGGCAGACTGGACGCATCGCGCAAAGACCCGATTCCCGACGCGCGCCGCGATCTCTTCGAAGCCATGAAGCAGATCGCACAAACAGGAACGGGGCCTGAGACGCAGCCGCCGACGCTCGGCTGTTCGATCAAATGGAAAATGACCTGACGGTTTCGCTGCTTGCATAAGTTGCGTTTCGCAACTACTATAGTTGCGAAACGCAACTTACACATGACAGGACCAGCCGTGGATATCGTCGACATACCCATTCAATCGCGCGATAAAACCATCCTCGAGCTGCGCGAGTTCTCGCGCAAGCTCGTGCGTGAACTGGGTTTCATGCGCTCCACGTTGGCGGAGAGCGATCTGGCGCCCTCTGCCGTGCACGCCATTCTTGAAATCGGCGCGACGCCCGGCATGCAGGCCCGCGACCTCGCAGCACTTTTGCGGCTAGACAAGTCAAATGCGAGCCGGCAGATCGCGAAACTGGAAATGGCGGGACTGGTCGAGCGCACGGCATCGAGCGATGACGCGCGATCTTCGGAGCTGTATCTGACCAAAGCGGGTCAGCAGCTTCGCAAGCAGATCGACAAGTTCGCGACCGAGCAGGTGTCGAGCGCGCTGCGCAAGCTCGCACCTTCCGATCAGCAGTCGCTGGTGCACGCACTGTCGCTATACGCAAGCGCGCTCGCACAGGACAACGACGCGAAAGAAACGCCGGGCGCCGCGCCCGCACCGCAAATCGTCGAAGGCTATCGGCCGGGCTGTATTGGCGACGTCGCGAGCCTTCATGCGCGCTACTATTCGCAGCACTCGGGCTTCGGCGTCTACTTCGAAAAAATCGTCGCGACAGGGCTGGCGGAATTTGCGGAACTGCTGCCCGATCCAAACCGGCAGCTATGGCTCGTCTGTGACAATGGAAGAACTCTGGCGTCGCTGGCTATCGACGGCAATGCGCAGACGGGTGTCGCGCATTTGCGCTGGTTCATCGTCGACGATACGCTGCGTGGCACAGGTATCGGCAGACAGCTGATGACGCGTGCCATGGCCTTCGTCGATGAACGTTTCGGCGAAACCTACCTGTGGACGTTCAAAGGTCTCGACGCCGCGCGTCATCTGTATGAGGCGTTCGGCTTCCAGTTGGCCGAAGAAGCCGAAGGGACGCAATGGGGGAAAGCGGTCGTCGAGCAGCGTTTCGTCCGGCGCAAAGGGGTGCCGAAAGGATCGCCGAAACGCACGCGTTCCAAAGCGGGTTGAACTCAGACGAAATTCAACGCAATGCCGCCAAGCGGGCCGTAATCGACATGAAACGTATCGCCTGCGCGCGCGGCGATGGGCGCGGTGAATGAGCCGCTGAGTATCACGTCGTTTGCATTTAACGCTTCGTCGTAGGGCGCAATCCTGTTCGCGAGCCACGCGACGCCCGTCGCAGGATGATTCAGCACGGCGGCGGCAAGGCCGCTCTCTTCGACGGCGCCGTTCTTGTACAGCAATGCGCCGACCCAGCGCAGGTCGACATCCATCGGACGCACGGGACGGCCACCCATCACGATGCCCGCATTGGCCGCGAAATCGGAGATGGTATCGAAGACCTTGCGCGGCGCTTTGGTGTCGCGGTCGAACTGTTCGATGCGAGCGTCGATGATTTCGACGGCAGGCGTCACGTAGGCCGTTGCCTCGAGTACATCGAACAGCGTCACGCCCGGGCCCTTGAGCGGTCTGCCGAGAATAAACGCCAACTCCACTTCGACACGCGGCGCGATAAAGCGATCCGCGCGTATGTCCCGGCCGCTTTCGATGAACATGCTGTCGAGCAACGGCGCATAGTCCGGTTCGTCGATCTGCGACGAGCGCTGCATCGCACGCGACGTCAAGCCGATCTTGCGGCCTTTGATCACGTGTCCTTCGGCCAGCTTCATCTTCACCCATTCGCGCTGGATCGCGTAGCCGTCTTCGATGGTCATCTCGGGATACGCAGCGGAAAAATGTCGCAACTGCGTGCGCGTCTTCTCGGCGTGATCGAGTTTCGCAGCGAGTTCGCGAATGGTCTTCTCGTCCAGCATAGTGCTCTCCTCCCGTGCTCAGCCCTTCAGGCGCGCATGCAGATTGTTGTGCTTCCAGGTGCCCGATTCGCTGAATTCATTGATTTCGAGCGACAGCGCCAACCCGTGTTTTTCGAATGTCTCCGCGAAGTGCTGTTTGATCACGTCGAAAAGCGCATCGCCCGTCGCCTTCTTCACGCTCTCCGAACGGCCCGCGGCGATCTTCAGGTTCGCATGTAAAAAGGCGGCATCGGGTCTTCCATCGGCGATGCAGAACTGTTCGCAGCGCACTGCGCGCACGCGTATTCCTCCACGCGGATAGACCTGCCCGGCGTTATCGCGTTGTGCATCGAGGCATTGCGCGAGCTTCTCGCAAAGCGCGCCGATGCTCCCATCATTCGCCAGATTGGCGCTGTATTCGAGCGTGAGATGCGGCACGTCAAATCTCCTTTGATCGATCAGGCGGGCAGCGGCGTGACGGGAAAAATCGCATTGATCTGTCCCGTGCCCGAACTGCCGAAATACGGTGTCACGACTTCGGCCTTGCCTTCATAGCGGTCCCAGCCGAGCGCACCCAGCAGCATCGCGGTATCGTGCATGCCGCCCTCGCCCCAACACTTCTCGTTGTAGAGCGGCAGCATCCCGCAAAAGGTCTTCCAGTCGCCCTTCTCCCACAGCGACACGACATGCCGGTCCGTCTGTTCGAGAAACGGATCCCATACCTTGTGCATGAATTGCTCCGCCGTGCCGTTGTTCGCGAAGTGATGACTGAGCGAGCCGCTGGCGAGAATCGCCACTGTGCCGTCGTAGCGCTCTTCAATGGCCTTGCGCACTGCCAGCCCGAAACGCGCACTCGTCGGCAGGTCGTGCCACATGCACCAGCCTGCAATCGATACAACCTTGAAGCACTGATCCGCGTTCATATAGCGCATCGGCACCAGCGTGCCGTATTCGAGGTCGAGCGAGGTTTCGCTATGCGCGCGGCTCTTGACGCCCATTTCGTTGGCGACGTCCGCGATCAGCTTGCCGAGCTGCACATTACCTGGGTACGCATACGCCATGTTGTTGATGAAATGCGGCAACTCGTTGCTCGTATAAATGCCTTCGAATTTCGGCGCGCAATTGATGTGGTATTCGCTGTTGACGAGCCAATGCACGTCGAACACGACGATCGTATCGACATTCAGTTCGCGGCAGCGTCGGCCGATTTCATGATGTCCGTCGATAGCGGCCTGGCGGCAGCCCTTATGCGGCCCATCCAGTTCCGACAGATAAAGCGAAGGCACGTGAGTCACTTTCGCGGCCAATGCGAGCTTGCCCATCGCGATCTCCCGTTCAGACGCCCCAGCGCGGAATGTGATGCGAACCGAGCGACACGCACACGTTCTTCGGCTCGAGAAAGACTTCATAGCTCCACGTGCCGCCTTCGCGCCCGACGCCCGATGCCTTCGTGCCGCCGAACGGCTGACGCAGATCGCGAACGTTCTGGCTGTTGACGAAGCACATGCCTGCTTCGATCGCAGCCGCGACGCGATGTGCGCGGCCTGTGTTCTCGGTCCACACGTAGCTTGAGAGACCGTATGAAATATCGTTGGCGAGGCGGATCGCCTGCGCTTCGTCTTCGAACGGAATCAGGCAGGCGACCGGCCCGAAAATCTCTTCCTGCGCGATGCGCATGCGGTTGTCGACATCGACGAATACGGTCGGCGTGACGAAATTGCCCTGTTTCAGGGTGTCGGGAAGCACCGGCGCGTCGAGTCCGCCGCATGCGAGCGTCGCGCCTTCCTTCGGCCCAAGCTCGATGTAGCTGCGCACTCTCGCCAGATGCGCCTGGCTGATCATCGGACCGATGATCGTGCTCTCGCTTAACGGATCGCCTACCGTCAAACGCTTTGCGCGCTCGATAAAGCGTTCCGCGAACTTCGCATAGATCGATTTCTGCACCAGAATGCGTGAGCCCGCCGTGCAGCGCTCGCCATTGTTCGAAAAGATCATGAACACGGCGGCGTCGAGCGCACGTTCGAAATCGGCGTCGTCGAAGATCACGAACGGTGACTTGCCGCCCAGTTCCATCGAGAACTTCTTCAGGCCCGCTGCCTTCACGATCCGGTTGCCCGTCGCCGTCGATCCCGTGAACGAGACGGCATGCACATCGGGATGCGCGACGAGCGGCTCGCCCGCATCCTTGCCGTAGCCGTGCACAACATTCAGCACGCCAGCAGGGATCCCCGCTTCCAGCGCGAGATTGCCGAGCATCGAAGCCGTGAGCGGCGACAGTTCACTCATCTTCAGCACGGCCGTATTGCCGAACGCAAGACAGGGCGCGACCTTCCACGTCGCTGTCATGAACGGCACATTCCACGGCGAAATCAGCGCACACACGCCGACGGGATGAAACAGCGTGTAGTTCAGATGCGAATCGGTGGGATACGTGTGGCCGTCGACGCGCGTGCACATCTCGGCGAAATAAGTGAAATTGTCGGCGGCACGCGGCACCAGTTGCTTGCGCGTTTGCGAAATGGTCTGGCCCGTGTCGCGCGTTTCCGTATCGGAGAGTTCCGGCACGTGCTTCGCGATCAGCTCGCCGAGCTTGCGCACGAGCTTCGCGCGCTCGCTCGCGGGCTTCGCGGCCCATGCGGGGAATGCATCTTTTGCGGCACGCACGGCGGCGTCGATGTCCTCGGCGGTGCCGCTCGCGACTTCGGCGAGTACTTCCTGTGTCGCCGGGTTCACGGTTTCGAAGTACTCGCGTGCAGTCTTCGCTTTGCCGTTGATCAGATGTTCGATTCGCATTGAAATGTCCTGAATGATCAGTCGCGGTAGAAGTCCGCGTCGGAAACGATCGCATTGACGAGACGGCCGAGGCCGTCTATTTCGCAGATGACTTCGTCGCCCGCATTCACGTTGACGATGCCTTCGGGCGTGCCCGTCAGGATGACGTCGCCGGGTGCGAGCGTCATGAAGCTGCTCAGGTATTCGATCAGTGCGGGGACGCCCGTGACGAGATCGCGCGTATTGCCCTTCTGATGCAGCGTGCCGTTCACGTAGGTGCGCAATTCGAGTTGCGCGACATCGGCGATATCGGCGGCATCGACGAACCAGGGGCCGAGCACCGTCGCGCCATCGCGGTTCTTTACGCGCAGATTCGGCCGATAGTAGTTCTCCAGATAGTCGCGGAACGCATAGTCGTTGGCGATCATGTAACCCGCGACATAGTCCGGCGCTTCATCGTGCGTCACGTCTTTCGCCGGCCTGCCGATCACGACGGCCAGTTCGCACTCGTAATGCATGAACGTCACGTCCGACGGTCGACGCGTCACGCCGCGATGGCCCATCACGCTGCCCGGTCCCTTGAGAAACACGAGCGGCTCTTCCTGCTTCGAGAATTGCAGCTCTTTTGCGTGCTCGGCGTAGTTGAGCCCGAGCGCGAAGATGGTGCCCGTCTGAATGGGCGCGAGCCACACGACGTCCTCCTCGCGGCACACGCGGCCATCGGCGAGACGCACGCCGCGTTCGTGCGGATACGCTTCATGGATTGCGCCTGCGTAGGCAACACGGCCGCGCATCATCGTTCGCCTCCTTCGGCATTGGCCTTCATCGAGAAACACAGCGGCGGCATGTCGCCGATTGCGACGCTGACCGCGTTGCCCGCGTGCGCGATCGGTGCGCCGTGCGGGACGCCCATCGTCAGCACGTCGCCGGGCGAGAGCGTCATGAAGTCGGTCACGTCCGCGATCAGGCGCGCGACGTTGCGGATCGACGTCGACGTGCCGGCATTGAACGGCACTTGACCCTCGATACTGACCGTAATGGGCAACGCGTCCGGATCGGCCACATGCCGGCGCGCGACGATCGCCGGTCCTATCACGCAAAAGCCATCGCGCGCGCGAAACCTGACCGAAGGGCGATACACGCTCTCGTGTGGCACGCACAGATCCGCGACGATCGTGTAGCCGGCGACGTGCTCGAGCGCGTTCTCCGCGCTCACGCGGCACGCCGTGCGCCCGATCACGATGCCGAGCGAACCGCCGATCTGCACGCCCTCGTCATCATCCGGCACGACGACATTCGCGCGATGACCGGCAAACGTATTGCGCGGCTTCACGTAGAGCACGGGCGCTTGCGGTGGCGCCTTGTACGGCGCGGCGTGGACGGCATCGCCGAGCGCCTCGAGCGCGGCACGATCGTTCAGCAACGTTCCGTAGATCGCGCCCGACACGGGCGGCCTGCATGCCGCGCCGGTCGCAAGCCACACGCCCACGGTTTGCAGATCGACATCGCATGCGAGCGGCGCGGCTTCGAGATGAATCAGATGATCGTGTAGCGCGAACATGATCTGGCGGCATCCGTGATTCACTAATATCTTAGTAGTATTCGCGTCGTACCTCGCAGGGTCAAGCGCGTTGGCCTGCAGCGCGGGTTTTCCCTGGCGCGGCGCTTGCGCGGCACGTGTCAGCCCCTCGCAGGCGTAAATAGGACGAGAAAAACTGGTATGACCAGTGTTCCACCGGGTCGACAAGCCGCCCAGAACACGGAACAATGGGCATCAAGTCATATATAAGACTGGACCTCGCTTGCACGCCGGCAGTGCGCGCGCATCGGCTGTCGTGTGTGCGGGCGCGGTCGCCGTCGGGCTTGCCCGTCGAAACCATTTCAATCGTTTCAGGAAATCGCAACATGCAGACAAAATCCGTGCTGACGGTCGCCGAGTCGACGAAAATCATTGAAGCGGCGCGTGCCGAAGCCGAACGCAACCAGTGGGCCGTCGCGATTGCCGTGGTGGATGACGGCGGCCATCTGTTGTCGCTGCTGCGTCTCGACAACTGCGCGCCGATCAGCGCCTACATCGCGGGCGACAAGGCCCGCACCGCCGCGCTCGGCCGCCGCGAATCGAAGCAATATGAGGACATGATCAACGGCGGCCGCACCGCGTTCCTCAGCGCGCCGCTGTCGGGCACGCTGGAAGGCGGCGTGCCCGTTGTGGTAAATGGTCAGGTGATCGGTGCTGTCGGCGTGTCCGGCGTCAAGGCCGATCAGGATGCACAAGTGGCAAAGGCCGGTGCCGCGGCCGTTGCCAGCAACGCGAATGCTTGAGTGCCACGTCGAACGAAAAACGATTAGCCCCGAATTTGCCCCTCTTGGAACAGCCCATGACTCAAATGACCCAACGCGGCGGATTGCAGGTCGCCGCGAACCTCGAACAGTTCATCGAAAAGGAAGCCCTGCCTGGCACCGGTGTCGATAGCGCCGCGTTCTGGGCAGGTTTCGATGCCATCGTGCACGAGCTTGCGCCGAAGAACCGCGCACTGCTCGCCGAACGCGACCGCCTGCAGGTCGAACTGGACAAGTGGCATCGCGCGAATCCGGGCCCCGTCCGCGATCTGCGCGCGTATCGCGGCTTCCTGGAAAGCATCGGCTATATCGTGCCGACGCCCGCCAGCGTGAAGGCGACGACGGACAACGTCGATCGCGAAATCGCCGAACAGGCGGGGCCGCAGCTCGTCGTGCCGCTGTCGAACCAGCGTTATGCGCTGAACGCGGCGAACGCGCGCTGGGGCAGCCTGTATGACGCGCTGTACGGCACGGATGCCATCGACGAAACGGACGGCGCCGAGCGCACCGCGAAGTTCGACCCGGTGCGCGGCGCGCGCGTGATCGCCTTCGCGCGCAAGTTCCTCGACGACGCCGCACCGCTCGAAAACGGCTCGCACAAAGATGCCACCGGCTATCGCGTGGAAAACGGCAAGCTGAGCGTCGCGCTGAAGAGCGGCACGACGACGCTCCAGGACCCGGCGCAGTTCATCGGCTATCAGGGCGACGCGAATGCGCCGTCCGCCGTGCTGCTCAGGCACAACGGCCTGCACTTCGAAATCCAGATCGACGCTGACGATTCGATCGGCAAGACCGACCCCGCGAACATCAAGGACGTGCTGATGGAAGCGGCCGTCAGCACGATCATCGATTGCGAAGACTCGGTCGCGGCCGTCGATGCCGACGACAAGGTGCTGCTGTATCGCAACTGGCTCGGCCTGATGGTCGGCAATCTGACGGAAGAAGTGACGAAGGGCGGCAAGACGTTCACGCGCCGCCTGAACGCGGACCGCGAGTACCACGGCGCGAACGGTCAGCCCGTTAAGCTGCATGGCCGCTCGCTGCTGTTCATCCGCAACGTCGGCCATCTGATGACGAATCCGGCCGTGCTCGACCGCGACGGCAGGGAAATCCCCGAAGGCATTCTCGACGCCGTCGTCACGACGCTGTGCGCGCTGCACGACCGCACGCACAAGCTCAATTCGCGCACGGGCTCGATCTATATCGTCAAGCCGAAGATGCACGGCCCCGCCGAAGTCGCGTTCGCAAGCGAACTGTTCTCGCGCGTCGAAGACGTGCTCGGCCTCGCGCGCAACACGATCAAGATGGGCATCATGGACGAGGAACGCCGCACGAGCGTCAACCTCGCTGCGTGTATCGGCGAGGCGTCGCCGCGCGTTGCGTTCATCAACACGGGTTTCCTCGACCGTACGGGCGATGAAATGCACAGCTCGATGGAAGCGGGCCCGATGATGCGCAAGGGCGATATGAAGTCGAGCAAATGGATCGCCGCTTATGAGCGCAGCAACGTGCTCGTCGGCCTCGCTGCGGGGCTGCGTGGCCGCGCGCAGATCGGCAAGGGCATGTGGGCGATGCCCGATCTGATGAAGGCGATGCTCGAACAGAAGATCGGTCATCCGAAGGCGGGCGCGAACACGGCATGGGTGCCCTCGCCCACGGCCGCGACGCTGCATGCGCTGCACTACCATCAGGTCGATGTGCAGGCCGTGCAGAAGGAACTGGAGCGCATGGATCTCGCGGGCGTGCGCGACGAACTGCTCGATGGCCTGCTGACGATTCCCGTCGTCGAAAAGGCGCAATGGAGCGACGAAGAAATCCGCAACGAAGTCGAGAACAACGCGCAAGGCATTCTCGGCTATGTGGTGCGCTGGATCGATCAGGGCGTCGGCTGCTCGAAGGTGCCGGACATTCACAACGTCGGCCTGATGGAAGACCGCGCGACGCTGCGCATTTCGAGCCAGCACATCGCGAACTGGCTGCGTCATGGCGTCATCAAGGCGGAGTTCGTGCGCGAGACGATGGAGCGTATGGCGAAGGTCGTCGATCAGCAGAACGCGAGCGATCCGCTCTACAAGCCGATGGCGCCGAACTTCGATTCGTCGATTGCGTTCAAGGCGGCGTGCGCGCTGGTGTTCGAAGGCTGCGCTCAGCCTAGCGGTTATACGGAACCGCTGCTGCACAAGTTCCGTTTGCAACTGAAGGCAGCGGGCAACGCGTAATTCGAGCCACGTAGTCAAAACGCCGGCCGGGTCGATGAAGACCCGGCCGGCGTTTTTCTTTTCAGCCGCCTCCGTAACTTCAGTGACACAGATCTTCGAGCCGCATGCCGTTAGTCTTCGGACCGAAACCACCAATCGAAATCATCACGACGAGCATGCAGGCCGTAATCCCCACGAACACACCCGCCACGCCAAACTCGCGCAGCAGATGAGCGATGATGAAACCCGACATCATCGCGCCCACGCGGCTCGCCGAATACACGATACCATTCGCGCGGCAACGGATACGCGTCGGAAACAGCTCGGCCTGATACGCGTGATAGCAAACGGAGATGGTCTGCCCCGCGAGGCTGATCAGCACGCCCAGCACGATCAGCGGCACCACCGTTTTCATCTGGCCGAACATCAAGCCGAACACGACCACGGCGAACGCTGAACCCACGATCAGCCATTTGCGTTGCACCTTGTCGGCGAACAGCATCGCGAGCAAGGGCCCGGAAGGCAGCGCAATCGCGATGATGAACGAATACAACAGGCTCTTCGTCACGGTGATGCCCTGTCCGATGAGCAGCGTCGGCACCCAGTTCGCGAAACCGTAATAGCCGATCGCCTGACAGAAGTTGAAAACGATCAGCATGATCAGACGCGAGCGATAGGGCGCCTGCCACAACTCGGCCAGCGACGCGCGACGATGCACAGGTTGTTCGACGACGGGCAACGGCGCGGGCAATGCCCGGCCGCTTTGCAGTTCGGCCATCTCTTCCATCTTGCGCACGACACGCTCGCCGCGCTGGACGTGACCATGACTCGCGAGCCAGCGCGGGCTTTCCGGCACGACGAGGCGGATGAACCACACGATCACCGCACCTGCCGCGCCGAGCAGCACGACCCAGCGCCAGCCGTCGATGCCCATGAACGTCGTTGGCACAAGCCAGTACGAAAGAATCGCGGCAGCAGGCGCGGCAGCGAACATCACGGCCTGATTGAACGCCATCGCACGGCCGCGCATATGCTGCGGAACGAGTTCGGTGATGTAGCTGTCGATCGTCACGATCTCGATGCCGACGCCGATGCCCGTGATGAAGCGCCACAGAATCAGCCCTTCCGGCGAAGTCTGGCACGCCATGATCACCGAGCCGATCGAATACCACAGCAGCGATACCGTGAAGACCTTGCGCCGCCCGAAGCGATCGGGCAGCCAGCCGAAACAGAACGTGCCGACGAACAGGCCCGCGAACGTCGACGCGATGAATCCTGCAATGCCTTGAAGGCCGAAGAAAGATTCCGTCGTGGTCTTCAACATCCCGCTCTTCGCGAGACCCGGCGCGATGTAGCCGGTGAAGATCAGATCGTAGACCTCGAAAAACCCGCCGAGCGAGATCAGCAGAACGAGCATCCACAGATAACGCGTGACCGGCAAGCGGTCCATTCGCGCCGACAAGGCGGCAGCGGCGCGCAGATTGGTGTGGGCTTCCGTTGACGCAAACGACGGGTCATCTGCGGTGAGAGTGCGCTGCATAGGTGTCTCCTGATTGTCCCCATCGGCTTTGAGTTGGTGTGTTTGCCTGATGGTTTGTGTGTCGTTCGTTTATCGACTTCCTCTTGAATCGATCACGCCGCCGTTCGTCTCGTCAGCCGCGCGAGAATCTCCTGCGTGTGTTCGCCGACCTTCGCCAGCGCCTGACGCACGCCGGGCCGGCGGCCGCCCATCGTCAGCGGAAGCAGGACGACTTCCGTGGTGTCGCCGTCGTCGGTTTGCATCGGCACGAGGCCGCCGCTTTGCTTCAGATGCGGATCGTCGAACAGCTGATCGGGGCGCACGATCGGCGCGTACGGAATGCCTGCCGCTTCGAGCTTCGGCACGAGTTCTTCCGCGCGATGGTGCTTGAGGATGTCGCCGAGCCGCGCGAGCAGTTCGGGGCGCAAGGCGACGCGCATCGCGTTGTCCGCGAACTGCGGTTCGTTCGCGAGATCGGGGCGTTCGAGCACATCGCACAACGTGACGAACTGCTTGTCGCTCACTGCGCCGATGAACAGCTGCTCGTCGTTCGCGAGCGTGAAGACGTCGTACACGCTCCACGCGGAAACGCGCGACGGCATCGGGGGCGGCGCTTCATGCGTCATCGCGTATTGCTGCATATGCTGGCCCGCGAGGAACACGCAGTTCTCGAACAGCGCGCTTTGCACTTCCTGTCCGCGTCCCGTGAAATCGCGCTCGCGCAGCGCGGCCAGCACGCCGATTGCGCCGAACATGCCGCCCATGATGTCGTTGACCGACGTGCCCGCGCGCAGCGGACGGCCCGCAGGCCCCGTCATGTATGAGAGGCCGCCCATCATCTGCACAACTTCGTCGAGCGCGAGGCGCTTTTCATAGGGCCCCGGCAAGAAGCCCTTGTGCGACACGTAAATCAGCCGCGGATACTTCTTCGACAACGTGTCAAAGTCGAGGCCCAGCTTCGTCATCAAACCGGGCCGGAAATTCTCGAGCATCACGTCGCACTGGCCGATCAGTTCTTCTGCCGCGGCATGACCCTCGGCCGTGTTGATATCGAGCACGACGCTCTTCTTGTTGCGATTGAACGTGCGGAAAAAGCCGATGCCGAGACCCGGCAGCTTGCGCGTCTTGTCGCCGCCGGGCGGCTCGATCTTGATGACTTCGGCGCCGAGATCCGCGAGGATCATTCCGCACGTCGGACCCATGACCATATGTGTGAATTCGATGACGCGCACGCCTTCGAGCGGCAGTCGTGTGGAAGTGCTCATGTCGATCCTCAGGCAATAGCGGTTTGAATTGCGCGCTGTTGAAATGTCTTCGGTAAACCCGCGAGCCACAGCGTGCCGCGCAGCGTCTCATTGGGCAGCCATTGCGCAACGCGTGCGCGCAACGCGAGCAACTGTTCGATGTCGATGCCCGTATCGATGCCCATGTCCGCGAGCATGAACGCGAGGTCTTCGCTCGATGCATTGCCGCTGGCACCCGGCGCATGCGGACAGCCGCCGATGCCCGCGAGCGTCGCATCGAAGCGCGCGACGCCCGTCCCCAGCGCCGCATAGACGTTTGCGAGCGCGAGGCCGCGCGTGTCGTGGAAGTGGCCGCACCAGAAGCGCTCGCCCGCGATGCGACGCGCCTTTTCGAACAGATCGCGCACGGCGGCGGGGCTCGCGTATCCGACGGTATCCGCAATGCTGACGCGGTCCGCACCTGCATCGAGCAGCGCCTGCATGCAACGCAGCACCTCGGACTGATCGACGGCGCCCTGGATCGTGCAGCCGAACGCCGTGCCGATGCCGCCTTCGATCAGCGTCTGCGAGCCCGCCGCATCGCGCGCGGCACGCATGCGCGCCACTTCCGCCACCACTTCATCGGGCGTCTTGCGCAGGTTCGCGAGGCTGTGCGCATGGCTCGCGGAGAGCGGCACGAGCATCAGGTCGGCCCGTGAATCGATCGCGCGTTCGGCGCCTTTCAGGTTCGGCACGAGGACCGACACGCGCAAATCCGGCAGCGTCTTCGCGTACGCGACGAGTTCAGCCGTGTCCGCAAGCTGCGGCAACAGACGCGCGGGCACGAACGAGCCGACTTCGATTTCGCGTTGGCCGGCAGCATGTGCAGCGGCAATCCATTCGATTTTCTGCTGCGTCGAAAGAATGGTCTGAATGCTTTGCAGCCCGTCGCGCAAGCCGACTTCGCGGATCACGACGGCCGAGGGGAATGGGGGCATGGAAATGTCTCCGTGTGCGTGCCGGTCGTTGCAAGTGCCGGCGTTGTGCTAACTTTAGACATTCCATCTGATACATAAAGCGCTAATTTGGAAGCGCCAGGTTTCCCGTACGGAAACTCACACGGAGACACGACCGATGCGCGACATCGACCTGAAAACCTTGCGGCTGATGGTGGCCGTCTGCGAGCACAAGAACATGGCGCGCGCCGCGCACGACGAGCACATCGAGCCATCCGCCGTCAGCAAGCGGATCGCGCAACTGGAGAGCGATCTGGGCGTACCGCTTTTCACGCGCTCGCGGCGCGGCGTGTTGCCGACGCCCGCAGGCAACGCGCTGCTCGAACACGCGCGCAATGTGCTATTCACGATGGACCGGATTGCAAGCGATGTCGCCGCGTTCGGCAGCGGCCTGCGCGGCAGCGTGAGTGTGTGCGCGTCGGCATCGGCGATCGCGGAGAGTCTGCTGGATGACGTCGCGTCGTTCATGAGCATGCCCGCGCACGAGAACATCCGCGTGCATGTCGAAGAGTGGCTGTCGCACGATCTCGTGCGGCGCTTGCGGGAAGGCGCCGCGTCGGTCGGCGTGTGCTGGGACAACGTGGATCTGGAAGGTCTCGAGCATCGGCCGTATCGCGAGGACAGGCTTGCCCTTGCCGTGCATCCGGAACATCCGCTGGCAAAGCGCGCGACGCTGCGCTTCACGGACACGCTCGATTACGAACATGTCGGCTTGCCGCCGACAACCGCCGTGCACATGATGTTGCAGCGCGCCGCCGCGCGCGTGGGCGGCACGGTGTCCTATCGCGCGGTGGTGTCGAACTTCGATGCTGCGTTTCGCGTGGTAGCCGCGAAGCTCGGCATCAGCGTGATTCCGCAGGTGGTCGGCGACACTTACGCGCGCATTCTCGATGTGCGCGTCATTCCGCTCACGGACGAATGGGCGAAGCGCAAATTCGTGGTGTGCTTTCGCGATTTCGAATCGCTACAGCCGGCCGCGCAGCGGATGGTCGATCATCTCGTCGAGCGCGCCCGGCTCACGCAGGCGACAGCCTGAAGCGCGTCAGCGCGCCGTGCGTGCCGCAACGGCCGGCCGCGCCGCCGACACATCGAGCCGCCGGAACACGAGCGCCGACAGCAACGTGATCACGCCGACACACACGAAGCTGAATGTGAAACCCGCCGACGACGAGCCCCAGCGCGCGGAAAACAGATTGACGAGGCCGCCGCCGATCGATACGCCCAGCGCAATCGCGAGCATCTGCACCATCGAAAAGAGGCTGTTGCCGCTGCCCGCGTCCGCGTGCGAGAGGCCCTTCAGCGTGACGCTGTTCATCGCGGCGAACTGCATCGAGTTGGCCGCGCCGAACAGGGCGAGCAACGCGATTTCCAGCAGCGGCGTCGATTCCCTGGAGACGAGCGCGAACGCCACGATCGTCGAGCCGACGATCATCGTATTCACGAGCAGAAACGCCGAATAGCCGAAGCGCTTGATGAGCGGCGCAATCCATTGCTTCGACACGGTGCCCGCGATGGCGGCGGGCAGCATCATCAGTCCCGAGCGCAACGGCGAATAGCCGAGTTGCACCTGCATCAGCAGCGGCAACATGAACGGCACCGCGCTCGATCCGATCCGGCACAGCAGATTGCCGATCAGGCCCACGCTGAAATTCGGCTCGCTGAAGAGCGCGAGCCTGAACAGCGGCCGTGCGTTTGTGCGCGCATGCGGAATGTACGCGAGCGCCGCGATCACGCCTGCCAACGCCAGACCCACCGACCACTCGACGCGATGCGCGTTCATCGGCGGATCGATGGCGAGCGAGAGCAGAATCATCGCGAGCGACAGCAGTCCACAGCCGATGAAATCGAAAGGCGGCGGATGCGTCGCGTTGTCGTGCGGCAAGAAGCGCTGCACGGCGATGAGACCGATTGCGCCGACGGGCGCGTTGACGAGAAAGATCCAGTGCCACGAAATGGCCTGCGTGAGCCAGCCGCCGAGCGTCGGCCCGACGATCGGTCCCACCTGCCCCGCAATCGAAACGAAAGCGAGCGCCGACACGTATTGCTCGCCCGGCACGCTGCGCAACACGGCGAGCCGCCCGATCGGCAGCAGCATCGACCCGCCGACGCCTTGCAGCACGCGCGCGATCACCAGCTGGTCGAGCGTATGCGCGCCCGCGCAGCACAGCGAGCCGAGCACGAACACGAGGATCGCGGCGAAATACACGCGGCGCGTGCCGAAGCGGTCGGCGAACCAGCCGGACGCGGGCGTGAGAAGCGCCATCGTCAGCGAGTACGAGACGACGACGGGCTGCATCGCGAGCGGCGACGCGTGAAGGCTTTGCGCCATCGAAGGCAGCGCCGTGTTGACGATCGTCGTGTCGAGCGCCTGCATGAAGAACGCGGCGGCGACGATCCACAGTAGCGCGGTGTGTGAGGAATCGCGGGTCATGATGAAGTTCGGAGGGGCGACGCGCAGGCGGCGATCGCGCTGGCCCGGGCGCGCTCGCCCAGATGCAACGGCCATGGTATCGATTTCATTGGCAATCGGGAAGCCGCCTGAAACCATTGACTGTCATCGCAAATGCCGATGACAATGCCGCATGCTCAACCCCCTCTGGCTCAGGACGTTCTGGTTAAAGACAAACGAAACCTGTTCCGGGACAAACAAATCTGAACTCGCCGAATCAGACAAATAAATCTGGTCTACGCCCTGCAAAAGCCAGAAATCTGAGTGACAAAGAAACCTGAACTGAAACATAACCCTCTGTTTTTAATACAATTTCTCGTCAACACTGTCGAAATCGCTTCGCCATGCAAAACGCGCCCGTACTTGCGTCGCAAAAGCACGCGATCTAGCATAGTTTGAGCTATCGGGCTGGAAGCCTTATGCCACCGTCTTGCGGCATGTGATTTGACAAATAAATCTGAACTGGCAAAGTTCGCGACACAAAGAAATCTGAAATGGGGGTGCCGCTTGCCCCTTGGGTTGATTAACCTACGAGGTAACAACAAGCGCGCTCGACAGCCTTGAATAAGCGCCGTCCATCCGCGACGGAATCCAGCACTCTTGTTGCAAGTTCGATCGGCAATGACACGCGGAAGCGTAAGCAATTGCGACCCGCATTTGACCGGCAGCTAACTGGCGGGCCGCCGGGCTCCATACGTACACACCACCCCTCCACGCAGGCTAACAGCAACGCCTCCAAGCTAATGTTCGCCACAAGTTGTAGTTGTCGCGATCAGTGAGCTGCGCTGCCGCTGCGTTAATCCGGCGACAGCTCAACCTCGCCTTGCCGGCCCCTCCCCTTCGCAGCCGTCATTGCCGGATAGCATCTGAGCCGCATTCGTATGCCGCTGCGCAACCTTTCACTCGCTGCTCAATCTGCGGCGAATTTGTGCACGTTAGAACAAACGGCTCTTCCTATACGTATCAATGACCCACCATTCCGGAATCAACACGTGCCACACACTCACCACGAATGCAACATCCTGATAGTTGCTAGCAACGTACAGGCGGACCCTCTACTTAATCTGGAGTTCTCCTGGCAATACCTGCCTGCGTCGGCAACCACGATCTTGGAATTGCTCAACAAGACAATCGAAACTGACGAGCGTATCCGGTCAATACTTGACGCGTGGGCGGCCTCGGGCGACTTGCACTGCGGTGCTGCCGGACATAACGACAGGCTTTCAGGCGTACAAGTTTGGTGTGCGAGATCGCAAACGACGCTCAACGGTGTTAGAGATGTGGCAGAACGTCTCGCTCTTGAGAACATTCCTCCAGACTTCGTCATCACCAATAAAGCGGCCGCTATCAGTCTGAGTCGTTCGCTCGGCCATCAGTCCATGTGAAGATCGAGCCACTTTTCTATCTCGGCAATCACAAATCCCGGGAGAAGCCGCGGGGTCGCAGACAGGAATGCATCGGTACGCTCAATTTCGACGCTTTTCAGAATGTCCTTGGGGCGTGGCGCCGATCGCGCCGGCGGGCGATAGCTAACACGAAAAAACTCTACCTTTCCGCTTGGATGAATCCATAAATCCTCGGCACGACGCACCTCTGAGCTATACATGAAGCGTAGCCATAGCCTTCGGACGGGCACATTCGCGTTGGCATCGTTGCGCAACTGCCGACCGGTTGCGGGAGAAAAATCCGCCAAAAGCGGTAAAATATAGGGCAAATGCTGAAGTTGCAGGTCTTTGTAAGCCCAGATGTTCAATTGGTTGGCCCGCGACAGCAATACGATAAATTCTCTGTGAGAAAAGCCTGGCGCAATCTCTTCCAGTCGCGCGTAGTGCAGCGGCCAAGTCTCACGGAAATCCGCTTTCAGGCGCGCCGCAGCCTCGTCATCTGGTTCAGTCGGAGTAAGCTTCAAGTACGGCTCGGCAGTCTTCTCTTTGCTAGGGCACCAAAGCGATTTGGGAAGATGCGCAAAGTGCCCTCCCTTCGCAGCACCGACTACAGACATCCGCTGCGGACAGAACGGGCATTTCGCTCGCGGACGGTTGTCGACCGCTGACGAGGACGCCACTGGACGGCCAAACTCAAGAAAATATTGCTCTGCGGTGATGGGTTTACCGGTGAAAGGATGTCGCGCTTCTTGCATGGTCCGTCGATGTATCGGAGATAACCTTGGATATCGACACGATCACCGACTTCTTTAGCAAGGCCTCCTTCAAGTCCCGCCCAGCATATTTGAAGGCCGCAACTACGGAACATTTAACCGCGCGTATGCAGTCTCTGCCACTCTGCTTCTACCACACTGACGCGTGATAGCGAGCTTCCGACGTCGGTGGCTGCTCTCTGTGTGTGCGATGGTTTTATCTGCGCTACCCATTCCAGTCGCTGTGGTGGGACTTCGCGACATCAATGCGTCGCGTGCCACAAGAGCCGTCCACTCCCGGATACTCTCACCAGTTGTCGACCTTCGTCCCCGGAACGCTCGCGAGCTTCTGACTCTGCCGTGAACTACTAGCTCTGCGCGACTGGGACTGGTGTCGCGCCCCGATCCTTCTCCGAACGCGAGTCGTTTCGCAGGTTGTTACTGCGTAACGAACGTAGACCTATGGATCTTGATATCCGAACCTTCACCCCAAATTCCGCGAGCGTGCCAGCGGGCGGCGAACGAGGTGCTGCGCATAGGCGGCCGTATGCCTGTTGGTGACAGCGAAAAAGAAGATGCGAAGAGGACATAAGCCATGAGGCTCGTAGATCAATTCAAAACTTTCCTCGACGAGGAAGTCAACCTCAACAAAACCCGGATCGACCTGCTCACAACCAGTGTTGATGCAGTCAAGACAGCTATCAAGGGTTCTGACTGGAGTCCTAGAATTTTGAGCTTCGCCGCCCACGGTTCATGGGATCACGGAACTATCATCAAGCCGGTTTCGGGAGACGAATTCGACGCCGACCTGCTGGTTATCGTTGAATCTGTGGCTGGTTGGGAAGCGAAAGATTACGTTAACAAGCTAGGTGGAATGTTTGACGCTCACCACATCTACAAGGATAAGGTGCGTCGCTACTCGCACTGCGTAACCATTGAATATGCGGGCGATCGTCGCATTGACATCGCCCCGTGCGTCAAGGGTCGGCTCTTTCCGGATACGTACGAAGTCTGCAACCGCATTTCGAACGCGTTCGAGACGTCAGCGCCACTGGCGTACACCGACTGGGTAACGGGCCGCAACGCCATCGCCGGCGGCAACGATCTCAAAAAGGTCACACGACTGCTGAAGTATCTGCGAGATATCAAATCGAACTTCACATGTCCATCGTTTCTTTTCACGACGCTCGTTGGCTCTCTTATCTACGACACGGACAAAGATAGTGCCGCGTTTGCAGACACGCCTACCTGCCTGAAGACCGTGATGGGCCGCCTTGACGACTGGCTGCAGTGGCACCAGTCCGTGCCTACAGTTTTGAACCCTGTACTCTCTTCGGAGGTCCAGAGCCGTGTCTGGGACCAAACGCGGTACTCGAACTTTCGCGACAAGATTAATCTCTATCGCGGTTGGATTGACGACGCATACGACGAGACCGATCGCGATGAATCGATCGGCAAGTGGCAGCGAGTCTTCGGAGATGAGTTTGCCGCCAGCGAAGCCAAGGAATCCTCGCGCATCAGCGAATCCGTTGTCGCTGGAAGCAATACTGTCGCGCTTTTCGGGCAGTTCCGCGATCTTGTTGATCTGATCAGGCAGAAAGGTCGCGCAGCCCTACCGGCACGTATAACGCGCTTGCCATATGTTCGTCGACCCAAATGGCGTTCGGCGACGCAGCAACTCACCGTCAAAATCACGGCCGATCTGTTGACCTCCACACGGGGGCGTATCTTCGGGCGGTCGAGTCGCTCGACCCGTTGCAGCCTGGTCGCGCAGTCCGGTTCACCGCGACGAACAACGTCGGTGCGCCTTTTCCGAGCAGCTACAAGGTCGAATGGCGAGTCACAAACACCGACCGAGAAGCTTACAATGCGAACTCGCTGCGAGGTGATTTCTATCCCAGCGACTCAGGTTTTTCGAGGACGGAAGGTCTGTCCTATCGAGGCGTTCACTTCGTTGAGGCATTTTTGGTTGGAAAAAGCGACGGAAGGCTGTACGGCAAGTCAGAACCGTTCTATGTCGTTATCGGATGATCCGACTGCACATGCACAGGAATGGTATCTTATCTTTGCGCGTAGACGGGAGACCCCGCATGTTTTTAAAGTTTCGTGTCGATACAGATGAGCGTATTGTGTTGAAACGCGATGTGGAAACGGCGCTTGGCTTCAAAACCCAAGAGGTGCTGTTTCCAGATTTCCCCAAAACAACCAATGGGAAATCACTGGCCTTGGTCGGTTTCGAAACACCCAACGACTTTCTTGACCGATTCCCGGGTTGGCGAAGTTACATCGAACCGTGATCCTTGTTCAAGAATGGGCTCGACGTCAAGTCGCGGTACGGCAATCTCAGATTCGTTTTTCTTTATGGGATTCGAGATCGCATTATCGCGAGGTGTTTGCCTGAATCTCAGAAATGCTTCGCGCAAAGTTTCGTATATATGTTTCCCATAGCTGAACGCACTCCGCGGCCAGCTCGAGGGCATCGAAATGCTCGGGGCCGCTCACAACCGTATACTTGGACTGCATCACCTCTCCACCTCGACCTCCATCGCCAACAAGCCAGAAGGAAGTATTCCTCTCTCGTCCTGCGATCAGCGGCTGGCGAGCAGTTCGCAAGGACCGTGTCAATATGCAATGCTTGGATCCGTTTGCCAGATCCGCACAAATACGCAGCGCTTGATGACTGTCTATGTATGAGTCCACCTGTCGTGCGGTGATGCCGATATCGTTAAGGTGAATGATCCAGTCCCTGACGTGGTAGCAATGAATGAAGAACGAAATCACGTCATCATCGTAAGCCTCCGCGTCATGACCCGATGAAGAAAAGATACCTGCATAGATATCTTCTACTCTCTTGAGATACCTCTTCGTCCTTGCAAGTTGTTCCAATGAGTCTCTTCCTTTGTCCACAACGGTGCCACGCATGATAACCAACGACGAACGATACTGACTGTAGATACGGGCGGATAAAAAGGGATTCTCGAACAATCCGCAAAACCAGGCAAATCAGACTACTTTCACCGCCCTCGCCTTCTTGTACTCATCTACCCATGCATGCGCGCCTTCCAACATGTCGGACTCCAAGCCGGTACGCAATAAACCGTAGACCCAATCAAAGACTAGCGGACTGGTCGCGCGAAAGTTGAAAATCGCATCCTGCAACTCTCGTGTCTTGCTCTCGAATGAGACGTCATCGGCCGACCTCAATATCTCATCCCACAGTTTTTCCGATTCACCTTTCAGGCGTTCCACAGTCGTCGTAGTATCGACGTGACGATTACGCTCGCGAAGTAACCAGTTCACGATCGGCGTTAGTGGTGCACCAAATGTTAATACCGCATCAGGAAGTGCAAGTTGCAAATACAAGGCGAGCAAGATCGTGCTCACGACAATCGCAACGATCGCGCCTGTGAGTAACGAACTGTATTGCCGTCGTTGGCTGATATCGAACCGAAGATTGGAACGCTGGCACACGACCCGTCCGGCGGACAGTGGAATCTCATCAACGCTTGGCGAATACCAATCGCGGAACGTCCTTTCGATTCTCGCTTTCAACGGTCTCCGTGCGTACTTCGCGACATCTTCCGCGTCAACTTTGCCACCCGTGACGAATTTGTTGCGGCCGAGTTCATAAACCGAGCAGTCAAACTCTTCCTGAAGCTTGGCGCCCTCATTGAGGCTGCGCTTCACCCACCGATCGAAAAAGCTGGCGTCGAGCACCACCAGCAGCAGCGCGGCAATGGCTACGTACGGCCGACACTCAGGCCGCAGTGCGGCGGCCGTCGCACTGGCGACTGGCAGCAGCAACGTCACTCCGATTATCCACCCTTGCAGGGTCTTGACCTGGCCGTAAAGAACACGGCGAGCCTTTTGCAGCCGCAGCATATCCGCGGCATTCTGACGTGTCGCAATTCCCATAACTAACGTTCCGTACCGTTTGTAGCGCACCCAGTCATCACGAGCATCTTAGGCGAACGCTTAATCATTCATGAATTCCCGATGCGCAATTTTACCGGTTCGCGCATAAAACCACTATACTTGCCATCATATTATTCATCGACACAAGATATAGTGTACGCTATCGAAATACACATGCGATAGCGCCAGTCTGATTTCGGGGATATTCAATGCAGCGAGACCTCATCTCAAAACCCGCGCGGCGGGCGGGCGTGTCCCGCGCGATGTCCGATAATTTCTTTTTTCTACTGGACTCTATCGCGCAACAGCAGATTCCGACGTCGACACAGTTGGAACAGATTGAGTCCTCGTATAACAGCACAGCACAATTCCTGGCTCAGCGCGTCGAGTTCGACGGGTTGATCAAGCAGATCCATCCGCACGGCTCACGTCAACTGGGAACGATGGTCCGTCCGAAAGATGATTCCCGCGACGGCTTCGATATCGACCTGATTGCGCGCCTCGAACCGGCCGCGCTCCGACGATATGGCGATGAACGCGGGCCGGCCCGTCTGCTGAATCACTTTCAGGTCGCATTCGAAGAGTACGCAAACACGCACGGCCTGACACTGAAGAAGTGGGATCGTTGCGTCACGCTCTGCTACGCAGGTGGAATGTGTGCAGACATTGCTCCGGTCATTGACGACGACCCCGCGCACAGCAATCCGTACGGCGCGACGCATGCGCGGATTCCCGATAAGTCGGTTGCGCGCTTCGAATCCACGAACCCGCTCGGCTACACGAAATTTTTCAAGGAAAGAACGGCGATAGCAGCCAATTTGCAGGCGATCGAAGCTGCAGTGTTTGATTCCGTCAGAAAATCGGCGGAAATTGTACCGCTGAATGATCCCGACGAGGTGTTCGAGCCGTTGCTGTGCCGCATCGTGCAGGTGCTGAAGCTCCATCGAAATGTGAGTTTCGGCGGCAGCAGCGGCGTACAAGACTACGCGCCATCGTCGATTTTCATCACGACACTTGCCGCTCATGCGTACGCCGAGAAGGCACCCATTTTCCACACGACGCCGCTCGAACTGCTGCTGGACGTTGTGGAAGCCATGCCTACCAAGTTCGTGAGCACTTCAGACGGACGGAAAGAATTCTGGGAACTGCCCAACCCGGCGGCGCCGGCCAGCAACCTCGCGGAAGATATGAACACCACGGAACGCCAACAAGCGTTTCGTCAATGGATCGCAAAGCTGGTGGACGACATCGAGCGCATTCTCGCGGTTATCGAAGAACGTAAAGGCATCGATTCGGTGATCGATGAGGTTCGACTAGTTTTTGGGCAACGCCCGGCGAAGGCCGTCGAAAAAGCTCTTCTCGAGAAACAACAGAAAGAACGCGCTGCAGGCAAGGCGACTTTCTTTACTGGGACTGCCATGCCTGTGACAGTTCAATCGCGTAAGCACAATTTTTTCGGGACATGACGACCCGTCGCAATGCTCCGATGCCGACCTTGGAGCACCACGCGCGTGAGCTGCAAGCCCTCGCCCTGCCGGGCGCCCAACTCACGCGGATTCGTGGCGTCGAGCTACGCTATTGTTTCGAGATTGCCCCGTCACCTTTCTCGCAACTATACAAATGTCTGCTGGTGATCCGGCGTAACGGTTTCCCCGACATGTACGTGATCTCTCCAGACATCGTGGCATCAAATGCTGGGAAGCCGCCGCCTCATATCTACAAGTACGACCGCCCCAAGACAAAGCTCTGTCTCTGGTGGCCAAAAGCCCGAGAGTGGCGCCGCGACATGAAGTTTGCTGAAACGTACATCCCATGGGCCGCCGAATGGCTTTTCCACTACGAGTATTGGCTTGCAACGGGTGTTTGGGAGGGCGGCGGAGTTCATCCGCCAGGGCCCAAAGAGCCGTGACGCTACAAACCAGCAGCAAGCAGCAAAGCGTCGGGGTTCCGGTCCTCGACGCGACCTCGCGCTTCTTCTACCCTTTACTTCCGCACCGTGCACGCTCACCAGGTGCGTTTCCGGGGGGGCATCGCTACATTAGCGACCAGCAACGGCGTGAAGCGTGCTAGCAGGGGAAATCCCCGCCCTCTCTGAGTTGCCGGCGAATGCTGCGGATGGGGGCACAAGCTGCGGCATCGACTCTCGTAGACTTAAATCGACGAATCAGCCATGTTGACCAGCTCTTCCTGTTGACTCAGGCGGCTTACAACCTGACTCGCATGCGCACGCTCGCCGCGAAAGCGGCATAGGCGCAACATGCGGCGCGGAAATGGCATTGTGTCCACCTGAATGAAATGAAAGGTTTCGAGCACTAAAGCGATATCAACCCAATCGGCGCAGCGACTCAATGAAACGAAGTGCTCAAGCCGGCAAGGTGTTTTTCAACAGCCTGCTAGTGGTCGAGTCCGGCCAATATTGACGTGTAGTTCGCGCCTCACCAATATCGTGAGAACGCTGCAGAAGGTCCGAGCAAGAGTATCCGGAATGGTGAACAGCCCAACGTTCCGACTTTTTCACCATCTCCGTTGCAACCACACTCGGACCTAACCGTCCCCTTCGGCTAGTGGAGCGTGTGCCCCGCACTTGCAAAGTCCGGAAAGACACTCGTATCGTGGCGTGCCGGAGCAGAACCTGCAATCGCACTCAACGCGTCATTTATCATCTCAGCTGTCGGTGTAAACAGCAGGTTCACCTGCACGTAACTCAGTGGAATACCCGGAACATCAGATGTCGCCTGCTTCTCCACAAATCCGCTACCAGCCAGATATGCAGCCGCATCTGACAAGCCATCAGGATGCGACAGGCATCCTGCACGGAACGTACTAATCACGTCACTCTGCCCTTCCAGCTTCCACGGAACGAATACGGCTTCCTTGCCTTGAGTCAACATGAACCCTACTTCCCCACATTTTTTCATGTTGTCAATCGTTCGCCAGACTTCCGGATCAGCGGAATCCGCGAGCCAGTAAACCTGTGCCGAGCCCGATTGCATTCGAAACGACAGCACCAGGCGGTCGCCCACTTTGAAATTTCCAAAGCCGAAGCACCCGTCCGTCCTTGATGCTTCCACGAACCGCTTGACGTCAATGGTACCGGTGAGGACAGGCGCTTCTGGGTTCATTTTTGCCGCCGACGAGGACATATCCGCGAAATCGCGAGCCTTATGTACCATTCCAAGGGGTACCAAAGGACGCAACGTTTGAGCGCCTGGCTGCCGCGGCGAACCCGCTTCGCTACCTGACGAGCCTCGAACAAATGGGTGTGCCGGGTCGCTCTCATCACTCCGGCGAATTGCTCCGTTAGTCAAAACCTGGACTTCGACTGCTGGAGTACATGTCAAGCCAACCTCCTTCTGCAACTGCGTGCGCGCATATTGTTCTAGCGCCTGATGCTCCAGCGCAGACTGAACAAATCGCTTGTACATTTTGGATTTTGGTTTCTGACTCTGGCTGAGCAGGCGCTCGATAATCTGAATACCGTCGTCCGCCAGACTGCAGCCACTGACGGCAACACCTCCGGCTGCCCTCACCACCACAACGAAGCAGCGCTTACGCATCCAAATCTCCAGTGAACGCCGCAAAGCGGGGTCAGACGGGTCCATCAGTACGTAGTGAAATCTGTTGTCGCCCGTCCTGTTCTCAACGAACAGGACGGGCGCCTTCGGATTGTCAATCGCCCCGACCCTGAAACTTCCCTTGCCAAGCCACGCGTCAGAATCGGCCGCACAAACAAGACACGGGTCTCCGATGAATGGGTCCAGCGACTCGGAACCGCCGCCGGCGTACGTGGAAAGATATACGGATGCCTGTTTTTGAGTAATGTTGCTTTTCATTTTTTAAATACGTGTTTTGCGCTCTCATGAATTACATGCCGCACATCTTATTTTCCGCGGGCCGAAAAGGCAACATAGTGATTAACCCATATTTGCGGATAAAAAATGCACCAAGCTGAAGCGCGATGGGTAAATCGCATTCGCTGACTTTTTATCTCGAATTTATACGCAACGTGAAATATGGACGAAGAGCCTGGTCGGATACAGCCCAGAAGAGCGTTCACTGCTGCCAGCCCACGATGCATAAGTATTTATGCAACCCACTGTTATCGTTGATGTTCTTCTGCCGATCTTACAGTCAACGAGATCACGCGACCGTTCCCTGCTCCCTCACCGAGACGTTGATTCGTACCCAAAAAATTGCACTCAAATCTCGGTAAATGCGCTCGTCCACGAATACAACATAGTGACTAATCCATATTTTTATCGCATTTAAAAATCGAAAAAACACACGATAGTGATTCACACCATGCTGAAACATGCGATCTTTGCGAACTGTCAATCGTCTCTCTAGTAACAAATGGCGACCGGTCGTGGGGAACGCACGAAAAGCCGTGAAAGAAAGGCGCTGAGTTTTAAGAGACAAGTTGAACGAAAGTCGACACGCGCGCTACCCAGCAACAGTTAGCTCGTGGCGCGGGATCTCGGACTGGATAAAACGCGGAGCCTATAGAAAACAGACTCCAAGTTCACCAACAGGGTAAGACCTCCAATGACAAAAGAAAACGCAGACCTTCTGCTCAAAGACGCCCTCCTAGCAGCCACTTCGCATCTGGCGCTGCTCGATGACTCTATCTCGACGGGCATTTACCGAGCCCCGACAAACCTGCTGATGTGGATCCTTCGAAAACAGAATCCCAGGTTGACGTTCCAGATATACAAAGAAGGACTCGCAGACAAACTCATCACGTTGCTCGACGAATACACAAAGTTGCGCGAGTTCTCGACTCAGTTCGTCGACCGGGATGAATATGACCCGTACTGCTGGAACATCCCCGAACATCGCGTTCAGTTCGAACACCTTGAATATGCGCTAACCGAATCGGACGCACCGGTTTCACAAGAATTTCGCGACATTTTCGCGAAGGCAGCGCTCAACATCGCGCAGCGACCCGACATCGACGGTCGGCTGAATCGGGCTGAGCGAGCCCTTAGGCATGAATTCCGTCGGCCGGTGAAACCTCTCTGGTTCGACCACGAATGGGCAACTCGCGCCCCCAGATTCGAGATGGCCGCTCCCCCTACCGACAATGTCGAAGCTGCCGTGAACTGGGCCTTCCGACATCTGACACGTATGGACAACGGACGCGAGGACCATTTCTGGCAAACAGTCGACATAAACGTCGTGACCGAATGGTTGCAACAGGACAAACCCGACCTCGTGAGGGCTTTGCACGCTGAGGACCGCATCGATGAGTTTCACGTCGCTGCCACACGTCTGCTCGAATCGTATATCCGCATCCAGGTTGTCTGGGCAGCGCTCGGTTACTATGTGCGCGGGCAGATTACGATGCACAGTGACCGCGCTCTCGCTATCCGTATCATCAAATTGATGATGTCGACAATGCCCGATGACATGGTTCACGGAGTTTCAGCAGAAGACGTCTACGCGATGTTCAGCTGCCGCCTGCGTCCGTCACATCCGAACGAAACGCAAGCCGTCTATGAGACCGATTGGAGCAGCGCGGCGATCAGTCGACTTCGTGCCGATGCGCCTTCTGGCAACACTCTCTTTCTAATCGACCGTATGGAGTTGCCGAAGTCTCTCTGGCACCTCTCCGGCGAGCGGCACTGCCTCGCGGTACGCTTGCCGGAAGACTGGCGTCAGCATCGGGACTGGCTCGCAAAGGATGATGGCCCGTGCCCATTCTTTTCAAGACGTCAGAACGATGAAACCCGGAGCCACTTGAAGGTGAACGGTTCATTCTGGATGCCCTACGACGATGCAATGCTTGCTCTCGCGCAATTCCGGTCGGACCTACCCGTTGCGTACGTTTTCGAGAAAGTGGTAATTCTTGTTGTGTACCGGTTCAATCGCTTCACGGATTTCGCGTCGATGACGCGGTCCCATCCGAGATACCGGGACTGTTACAAGCTAAACGATGGGGACTGGACCTACGCGGCCGAGAGCCAGACCTTGTCCCGACCCGACGGCAGCCAACTCAAGCCAACCATTTTTGACACCATCGAGTTCGGTTTGAGTATCAATCGCACGGCCGCTACACGGTAGTTGCCAAGCTAACGGCTCAGTGAATGCGCCGTGATATCGAGCCACCGATGTCTCTCTCGGGACGGCTCCTGCTGCCTACCGTCAGTGACAACCGCGTGTTGGATCCGCAAGTCAGGGGGCGTATGAGCTACGCGCCCGAACGATGGAATCGTCTGTGAGCTTCGCGGAGATTAAGGCGAAGGAAGTTCCCGCCTTGGCTTTCGGATGAGACTCGCCGCAGGCCATGCGTAACGAGCGGTGCGCTGCCGACACTGACTTCGATTACCACGTCCGAGGGCATGGATCGGTTGAAAGCGAGGAGATCCGCCCTCTCTGCTTGCGCTTGCACGCTGGAAACGCGATAGGTTCGAGGTTTTCCACATCCTCTGGCTGATCGGACAGTCTGGGTACTGTTCTCGCGGAATCGCTGTCAGGCCAGGCCGACAGGTCGTCGGCACTGGCAGGGCAATCGATATCAAAACGGTATCGAATCGTTCCAGACACGCTCTATGTAGTCAGGGAGGAGGTAAAACGGTGTTTCCGGGATAACCGGCATTGCACGAATCTCGGCAATCACGACAGCGTCTCCTGTTCCTCTCGCATTCGCCTCCTCAACCATTGCTTCATCGCCCTCGACAGCGTTGGTATCGCTTGTCTGGATAGTGCCACTACGTACATCGTCGATGAAATCGTTCCCGTACGCGGTCGGGTTCCATTCGTACTCGACCAGCCACATCTTCTCTCCTACCAGAAAAACAATCGGGATAAAGTTGCGGAACTTGAGCAGCAGCTCGTCATTGCGCAGAACCGGGATTGCTATTCTCCCCTCCGACAGCGCAAGATAGTGCTCAGGTTGCTCACAACTAGTGTCGACAAGCCTGGCAACGCGGGCACCCTGAATGAGAAAATCCAACGTAGTGTCTTCTGGCATCCTCATAACAAGCACATATCTCTCGGACGTAAGCGAGTACAGCTCCTCGCTAAACGCGCGTCGTTTGACAAGAAAAGCCGTTCCAAGCGGAGCATCGTTCACTTTGCCCCAATCGGACCACCGACCGCACTGTTCCGTGAGTCTCGTGTGAAGCGCGATGCGCTCATTGTTATGACGGTTTGAGTGTCTCAGGCGCAGGAAGCGGTCAACAAGCAATGCAACCATCGTTGGCAAATCCTCGGTATGTGTCAAACGCCCGCTATCGATGTCACTTGCGACACCTGGGAAATACGATTCCGTGTCGACGTCAGACAGCTCGTATATCTCCTCGCGGTCGCCCCCCTCTTCGAGACGAAACGGCATCACCAGAGAGGTCTGCAATGACCAGAAATAGCTTATCAAGTACCTTTGCGCGAGGGCTCTCGCCGCTGAGAATCTTCCACAGTATTCCAGTAGTTGCTGCTTGAACACGTCATATGCGCCAATCCGAATCACACATCGATGCAAATTTGGGTGGTCTTCCTTCAGCCATTGCTCGAGAAGCGAAGCATTAATGTTTCTGTAAAAAATCCACCGACCTTCGTTGACGCGAATCAGTTCATTCACGTAGTCCATCGCGCTTCGAACCAGATACTCAGCCTCAGCTTCTTGACTACGTAGCGCATCTACGACACTGGCGCTGCTGCCCGCTTGCTCGGGCTTGTTGATATCGGGCGAACCGTATTCGTTTGGTGAGTTTTTCATGTCTGCGAGTTGAGTACGAAAAGCAAGTATTTCACCCAGTTTTATCCGCCCTCACGAAGGCTGCCCCCGCCTCCATCCAGCGAGGCCGTCAGCGAGGTCATTGAATCACGTGTTCAATGCCCGTTCGCCCTCTGTCGGCCTTCGACGCCTCCCGCAAAATCTAGAGAAGCAAGAGACTTTTGCTGCACGCGATCTAAGACCTCCCTCGTCGAAACAAGGTAACGCGGTGTGCACCGTTTCGCCCGTCGGGCAGTACGCGTAGAGATTAGCCCCGACACCAGTAGAGGTCGAAATTCGCAATTATCTGAGTGCAAAGGAAAAACGGCCGTTGATGACTTATTGCTTGCGCCGCCTGATCAGGCTCGTATAAATATTTATCTAAATTATTGATTTTGTTGATTTTTCTTCTTGAAGGAAGTAGTATTCTGAGAAATCGTTCTGTAACATTACGGCTAATATCTTAAGCACTACGTATGACTATTCACCACCACACCGGGCTTCCCAACATTCATTCCTATACCGCCGACGCCCTGGTCGGTTATCTGCGGGATTGCAAGATGAAAGCATCAGACCTCGTCTCGATGAATCTCGCTCTCGCGCTCGAATACGTGTACAAGCCACAACTGAGATTCTGGCGCGATTTCGAGATTTCGCTTGTTACCGACGCGTTGGACCAACATCTTCCGGACTGGCGTACGGCCATTAATGAAACGGCAACCCACGCGGCTGAAGACCTGATCAAGGAGATCGAAGACCTCCTCCGGTTGAACGCTTTCGATGAGTCAAATGCCGAGCGCATGCTTGCCATGCACGAGGACGAACGCCCGTCCGATACCGCGACGGCCTTCGAATGGATTCATGCCGAACTGACACGGCAAGGCCTGCATGACGACGCCGCCTACGCCGCTCGTGACGGATATCGTTGTGGAGAAGCTGCATTGGAAATCATCTACTGCCTGGAAAAAGCTGCTCAAGGATTTCACGGCGAACGGGTCGGCACGGGCGTCGCACGTTTCTATCGAAGCGCGGTCATGAATGAAACCTATCGTACCGCCGTTTCGCCGCTTGAGCGGAGCCCTACTGAAACCTGAGCCGAGTGGTGAAAATCACCTTGCTTACACCTCGGAGTTTTGACCTCCAACCGTGGTTAAAACTTGGTGGAATACGTTAATTTACGCAAGTTTCGATACCCCATGATTGTTTCCTCACAACCAGACAATATCGCCGCTCACATCACTGACTCCCGCCGTGCGGCCGATCGTGCCGCAGAAGGACGGACTGGGTCGATTGTCAGATATGCCCTGAACACCGCAATTGAACTCATCAATTGCTACGAATGCGGGGGTGAGTTTTATGAGCATCTTGACTCGCCAATCGTCGAGGAGTGGTTGGCGCACGACTATCCTGCACTTGTCCACCAACTTCATACGGCGCATTCTTATGAAGAGTTCAGACAGCACCTCAATGCATATTGCGCAAAACTGTCGGCTGCGGGCTATATTGCTGATGCGTTTCTACACGAAGAGTTCTATGCGCGTTACGAACCGCGAGCCTATGAGAGCGAGCGGTTCTTTCCAGGTGTTTTACAGAAAATCTGGGACGGTCGACTGAGGGACGTCGAGGAGCTTCCTTCCTCTGTTGCGCTGATTGTTGACCGCTTTTGCCGCCGCAGTGACATTGCGCGGCACGACAACTCGGCAATCGCCCTCCACTCCCACCTTCGCTGCGACGGATGGGGCCGGTGCGACCTTGCTTCGGCGCAAACTGCACCAGCCGGAACTACGTTCCTTCTCCGAGAGGAGCATTTCCCTTGGCACCTTGCCGTTCATACTTTCGAAAAATATGCACTTTTTATCAAAGCCCCCACTGGTCTCAAGGCATCTTCGCTCATAAATCCGCATCGTCCAAGCTGCATCACGGTGCGCGGCGATTCCGGAACCATCGAACCGTGGTTCCTGGTACCTGGTGGTCAGTTTCTAATCTCTCTTTTCCGTAACGAGCAAGCCTTGTTGCTGTTTCGAACCTTCCTACCAGTGGTATTTCTGCTAGACGATGAAATCCTCCTAGTCGAGTACCCGTGGAGTCCAATGGCGTTCGGGCGCAGGCTCCTTGCCCAGATGCGCGAAGAACTGACATGGACGGAAAGCTGCTTTGCATCCGACAGCTTCGCGAACGCAACTATCGCCTCCGAAGTGCTGCCCATGCCCCTTCTGCACGGGCCTGAACCCCTTCCCGTTCGTCATATGCCTGACGGGCCGTGGGAAGACTCGATTCCTTTCTGATGGGTAGCCAGAATTGGATTTTCGCCGCTAGAGCGTGTTAGGCACTTGCTGCCAAACCTGGTAACCTGGCGGAATGAGCAAACGCCGCCCCTACCCAACGGATGTATCGGATGAAGAATGGCACTTCGCCGCGCCGTATTTGACCTTGATGAACAAAGACGCACCGCAGCGTCGATACGAACTGCGCGAAATGTTCAACGCGCTTCGCTGGATCGTGCGCGCGGGTGCACCCTGGCGCCTGTTGCCCAATGACTTCCCGCCGTGGGAGATGGTCTATCAGCAAACGCAACGCTGGATTCAGGCGGGTTGTTTCGAGGCCATGGTCAGCGATTTGCGTTCGATCATACGAGTCGCACAGGGGCGCCAGGGGCAGCCCAGCGCGGTGATTCTCGATGGGCGCACGCTGCAGTCGACGTGCGAGAGCGGGCCGCGAGCCGGTTATGACGGATACAAGCGCAAACAAGGCAGCAAGGTCCATATGGCCGTCGATACTCTGGGGCAGTTGCTTGCTGTGCATGTAACACCAGCCAATGAACAGGAGCGTGCACAGGTCGGCGAGCTTGCGCGTCAGGTCCAGCAGGCCACCGGCCAGACAGTGAAAGTCGCGTTTGCCGATCAGGGATATACCGGCGAGGAACCTGCGCAGGCCGCGCTTGACGAGGGAATTGAGCTTCAAGTGATCAAACTGGCGGAAGCGAAAAAGGGCTTTGTCCTGTTGCCGCGCCGCTGGGTTGTAGAGCGCAGCTTCGGCTGGTTGAATCGCTTTCGTCGACTCGCGCGCGATTACGAGCGCTTGCCAGAAACACTTGCCGGGCTTCACTTCGTCATCTTTGCCGTTCTGATGCTCGTCCATTTCGGAAACCTCACCAAAAGTGCCTAACACGCTCTAACTGAGCCACGCAGCTATCTCGTTCCAGAAATTGGTCCAGTTCGCATTTCATGACCTCGATGTTCCACGTGGTCATGCCCAGGTTGATCCGCAGGCAGTCCCCATCGCAATGGCGGCGCTTCAGCTTTCAGGGGCGGTACAAGAGACTGCCGAAGACGGCTAAAAGACCTCGCTATACAACTTTTCGAGCAAGAAGGACATCTATCACTATGCACTACCCCGAAGACTTCGAACTACCGGTCCCAGAAGCCATCACGCTGTCCGAGTTGCTTTTCGAACTTGAGAAGGAAGTATCAGAGGTTGCATCGACCGACGGCCGATACCTCTCGGCCTGGCAAAACCTTACCCCTGCTTCCGCGATTGAGTTCCTGATGCATCGCCGATACGACATTGAGGAACGTTGCCGGTGGTCGGACGACGATATCCTCGAGGCCTATGTCAGCGTCGCTCCCGTTTTCCTTCGGGACATGTGCCGCGTCGCCACGTTGGTTGAGGCGGCGCTGAACGGAAAGCCCTTCGACGATCCCGTGCTTCCTGCGACTCCGAATCAGCAACACGACTCGCAGTTACCGGGCCATATCAGTGAACAGGAAGCCGCACTTTGTTCGACAGACATTGGGGCGTCGTATGACCGCTTGCTTTCTCTGGCATTGAACGTTCGAACCGTGAAACCTGAAGCGACCGCAGGGATGACCACGTGGACTGCCGAAACGTCGAAGTCTATCGAAGAAATCAGAGCGAGCGACTTCGCGGACCGGACTGTTTATCTGCTCCGTGATTTCCTACTTCCTTCGCCTTTGCAAAAAGTCATGTCGCGCCGGCATCTCGCCATCAAGGTGTCTGACGAATGGATGAGCAAGTACGTGATGACCCACGTGACACACGATGCTCCGTCGCTTGCTGTCGTTCATCGACCGCATGAGGGGTCAATCCTCGTGCTTGAACTCGCATCCGGGACCATCAGGCTGGATGCGACACGAATGGCCAGTCATTTGCGCGAATTCGATACTGAGATGCCCATCTTGTTCATTTCGAGCGATTTGTGCGCTCTGGCCGTGCATCGGTTTAACGCCCTTGTTGATGGCAACATTATCGAAGATTTTGCGCGTCGCCCTGAATCACATGAACTCCTTCCCCAGCGAGACACCTTCGCGAGGTTGCCCGACGGCTTCGCCGTTGTGGCTGAGGAGCGATTTAGCGTATTCGACTGCTGGCACACGGAACGTCCACTGACTGAGGACCCGGACAAACTCGAGGATATTCCGTTCTAAGAGATGTGTCACGTCCCTGCTACGAGTGCTCGGAAACGACGTAGCTATACATACATGCGCACGATGCGACCGAGTTCAGGCCACGAAAAAACTAAGGAATTTCAAGATGTCGTACGCAGCTACCAGCAATTTTGACGACGATTTCGATGAGGATGACTTCATGGAGGCATTCGTGGAGTCAATCCGTGCAGAAGCGGCTAAGGCAGCATTCCCCGCTTTCTATGTGGTCCCACTTTCAGACGTTTCTGGTGATTCCGATGACGAAGATACGGACTGCCTTGTGGCTGTGTTGCCCGTCGACAAGCGGGCTATCGAGTTCAGGTCGGAGCACCTGTGCGGGGAAGCGCGCGTGCAGCCCAACGGTATTCATGTCGGATGTTTGCTTCTCGCTGACGGGAAGGTTCCTGTTTCCGAAGTTGTTTTTTTCGAGATGGAGCTGAGCAAACGCGATGAATTTAATGTGCTATGGATCATCACCGATTACCACTATCACACGACATACGATATCACCAACGATGTTCGTGAAAGCATGGCTGAAGCGTCTCGCATCGCCGATGCACTTAACGCCCCGCCGAGTGCCGACCACGCCAGCGTCTTCGAGGTCTTTCAGCTTACTGAACGATGTTTGCACTATGACTGACGATACACTCATCGTGGGGCCGGCGGCAGCGATCAGTGAAGGTCCGCTGCCGCTCCGCAACACTTCTTGAATTTCTTTCCGCTTCCGCAAGGGCACGGATCATTGCGCCCGATCTTCGGTGTCGTGCGCTCAATAGTCGTAGCTATTTGCCTCTCCTGAACGGCCTTTCGATAAGGCAACCAATATCGGTAGATCGCGGCGACGCCTGCAGGAATTGCCTTCGCCAGCTCCTCCCGCTGAGCTGGCCACCTCATCAACCCCTCTTCCTCTTGAGACACATGGTTAGCACCTAGCAGATAGATGGAACGCATCCAGGCTTGGCCCTGCGCATCGTCAAAGAGTGGCTGCCAAGCCTGCCGGGACAGTTCGATGCCTTGCATGAAACCGTGTGCCCAGGCTTCGCCATCGACGTATGCGCGAGGGTCGTCCGGGTACGTCGTCTCATGGAACATTGGCTCGAAAGCATCCGCATCGGCCTGCAGACTCCAGATAATGCCGTTGTAGTGGCGCAAGATCAGGTCGAGGATGTGTTGTCCCTGTTCCGCTGTCTGAAAGTGTGGCGCATCCTCCTCAGCAGAGCCCCATATCCCGGGAAGCCATTTGCTCGGTTGCAAGGTAGCCGGTCCCACGACAAGGGCCGTCAGGTATCCGTCGAGCATATCCAGCATCATCGCTTCATCAGATACCTCGTCCGACATGAGGAACCGATCTAGCTCATCCAGCTCCTCATCAGACAAGGGAGCCATCATTCGCATGGGACTGGAAGCCGACATGTGCGTGATATGCGGAGGAAAAGAAGACATTCTACATCGCACTCGCAATTTCGAAGCACTTCGATGCCTCCGCTTCCCGCGATCGTAGGCAGCGGCCCTCGCGTCGCCGCTGACGCGGGAAATCACGTTTCCGCGTAGCGCTTTCGACGACGAAACGCTGACCCCACGCGTCTTCCGCGCGGTTTGCGTTACTGCTTGGTTTCGATTTTCGAATTGCGCGCTTCGTTCCACGCAGAGAAGTCCGCGTGAAGCTTTTCTGCGGCCATCACTACGCCGCGCGTTGCCAAGATTGCCACCTGCGAATAGGTCACGGGACTGCTGACGAGGATGCTCGGATCGCCCTCATGGATCGTCCCGCCTGCAATGCGCGCCATAGCCTCCTGGAGAAATGGCTTCCCTTTCATCCCCAATTCTTTTCGATATTTGTCGATACCAAGTCTGGACCGAACGCCAAAGGGCTGAAGCCACGAGTCAGAATCGCTCTCCAGTGAAAATGCAATCTGCTCTGTGCGCCTCATGTTGTCGATCGCTTTCCAAACCTCAGAGTCGGTAGGATCAGCCAGCCATTTGAAGAGAGCACCTCCCAGTTGCACGGTCACCGTCACAATAATGCAGGCATCCGACTCGAACGCGCCGAAGGCGATACCCGCGTCTCCAGCCAGGTGCGGCGCCAATTTCGCGGGATCGACTGTCATCACGAAAACTGGTGCACTCGCACGCAGCGCCGCCGCACCTTCGGCAATTTCAACCATCTCCCCAGCTCGGGCAAGTCGCCCGAACTGAAGCAAATCACCCTGTTCCGCTGCCTCAAACTTCTTAAATTCCATGTTTCCGCCCAGTAGGATTTCCGTTGCGCTCACCCGATTGCAATGCGACGCATACTAACGGTATTACACAAACATGGCAATGCTTATCAATTGGCAAATAGAAAATGAATAATTCCTTATCAAATAATTTTCTATCGCCTTTAGTTCTTTTCAATTCTCGCCGATTTGACGGTCACGCTTAGCCGACGGATCGGGAGTCGTCGACCACACTTAAACGATATACCCCACGTTGTTGCCTTTCTCGTTGTTC
The DNA here is from genome assembly GCF_007995085.1 of Paraburkholderia azotifigens. Taxonomy (GTDB): domain Bacteria; phylum Pseudomonadota; class Gammaproteobacteria; order Burkholderiales; family Burkholderiaceae; genus Paraburkholderia; species Paraburkholderia azotifigens. Next base: position 140,831 of record NZ_VOQS01000005.1, on the reverse strand, counting down.
AGCATAGCCCTGCGTTGCACTTGCCAGATACAGGTGTTGCGATCCACCGAAAAGGCATTCACTCGCTCAGGAACAAATGGTCAGTATGTGCGTTGACAGATAAGGCCAGTGCGCGGGCTCTGGTTTCCGGACTACTTAAACAGCGCGCTGTCGATTCCCCCTGCGACTTTGATAGCGGCGCTGCCCCCCGCAACCAACAACCTTCGAGATACCGCGATAAAAAGCATCGCTGCACTTGTTTCCAACACAACGAGGAAACAAGATGGCAGCGCAAGAGAAACAAGCAAAGGAACAACTGAACGTGGTGGAACTGTTCGCAGGTGTTGGCGGGTTCCGCCTGGGTCTCGAGGCGGTGCACGGCTCTCCGTACAAGGTCACGCTCTCGAATCAGTTCGAACCGTCACGTAAACGTCAGCATGCAAGCGACATCTACCGGAAGCATTGGCCGACGGGGGCGCATATCAACCAGGACATTTTCACAGTGCTCGCATCGGAGTCTGGGCGCGAGGCCGTCCGTAACGCCGGTCCTGACGTGCTCGTAGGAGGTTTTCCGTGTCAAGACTACAGCGTGGCCAAGCCGCTCTCGTCATCCGATGGACTCGCAGGGAAAAAAGGCGTCCTGTGGTGGTCGATCGCCCAGCTACTCAGGCAATGTCTGGACAACGGGACGCCGGTCAAATATCTTGTTCTCGAGAATGTCGACCGCATACTCGCGTCGCCTGCTTCGTGCCGAGGGCGCGACTTCGCAGTTATCCTTGCAACGCTCAATTCTCTCGGATATGCAGCAGAATGGAGAATCATCAATGCGGCGGACTACGGTCATGCCCAGCGACGTCGACGAGCATTCATCGTGGCGTATCACGAAAGCACGAGTATCTACAAGCATCAGTTGGCAACCCTGGGCGCGAACGCGTCACAATGGCAACCAGCCTCTGTCCTGACGTCGGCATTTCCATGCGAGGTAACTAATCCGCTTGACGCGGTCGAACCAGCGTTGACGCTGCGCGCCGACCCTTTCGACGAGCAACTGTCCTACCGTCCTCTGTCGAACGGAAAATCCCGCTTCTCGAACTCTGGCTTGATGCTCGGCGGGCGTGTCCACACCGTCAGTGTGCGGGCCGCGCAAATCGCTGACTTCAGTGAGTATTGCGGGCACGCCGCCCCGTTGACGCTCGGTGACGTCATTCACCAAACCGGGCTCGTGGCCACCGACTTTTACGTGAAGCCGGAACAGGAGGCCGCGTGGAGAGCTACCAAAGGAGCCAAAACCATCCCGCGCAACAAGGGCGGCTTTGACTACACGTACTCCGAGGGCGCGATGCTATTTCCGGACGCACTCGACAAGCCCGCTCGGACCATTATCACGTCGGAAGGAGGGAGCTCGCCGTCGAGAACGAAACATGCAATTCGGGAAGCGAGCGGACGTATCCGGCGGCTGACACCGGAGGAGCTGGAGCAACTCAATGGATTTCCGCGCGGATTCACCGCTCACCCCGGCGTTTCGGATGTCACGCGCGCAATGTTGATGGGCAATGCGCTCGTAGTCGGGCTCGTACGTCGAATCGGCGAGGCGCTCTATCGCGCTCATCTTCGGTCGTAGGCCGAACGCCGGAAGTCTCGCAGGCGATCTTCTCCGTCTGGTCTTCGGGCGCCGCCCCCTTTGCGGGGCGCTATGGCTATCCAGACGCACCACAGACGCCTCAAGATGCGTTGTTCAAGGCGCACCTCACCGCGCCGCCTCACCCGGCTAAAAACAGCGGCTACACGAGTTTTCTTTCAGAACTCGTGCCATGTCCACAACCCATCAGCGCTCTTACGGCAACCCGCCTGAGCCCCGTCACCACACCCACCGTCCTGCCGAACGCCAGTTTTCTTGCGCCGAACTTTTCGCGGGATGCGGCGGGATGGCGACAGGCCTGTCGCAAGCTGGCTTCCATCACGTCGCGATGGCCGAATTCAACAAGCAGGCGTGCTCAACGTTACGCCATCACTTCGTCGAAGATACCGAGCAATCGTCGCCATCGATTCTCGAAGACGACGTACGAAACATCGACTGGACAGCGCTCAGTAACGTCGATCTCGTGGCAGGAGGTCCTCCATGCCAACCTTTCTCAGCTGGCGGCCTGTCGGCGGGGAAAGCCGACCACCGAGACATGTGGCCCGAGGCAATCCGGGCGGTCCGCCAAATGCGACCGCGTGCATTTCTGTTTGAAAACGTGAAAGGACTTCTTCGTCCCTCGTTCGCGCCGTACCTTGCTAGCATCGTCGACGCCTTGAAACGCGGAGGACATCCCGATGCAGTTCCGGAGGCATACGAAGTAGCCATGATTCCCGTGAATGCCGCCGACTATGGCGCAGCCCAAAAGCGCGAGCGAGTCCTGATTGCCGGTATTCGGCGCGACGTTGGCACCCTTCGCCCGTTCCCCGCCCCAACTCACTCAGCCGCCAGACTGGTTTGGGACAAGTGGATGTCCGGGACGTACTGGCAGAGACACGGTCTCTCCCGACCGGGCACTATCCGTCACGCCGACCGAAAGCTGCTTTCCTCCCTCACCGAGTCCGGTCATGAACCGCACGTTCTACCGTGGCAAACCTGTCGCGATGCATTCGCTGGCCTTGGCGAACCATCACCTGCGGGCCGACTTAGTGGGCACGAGCCGCGCGGGTTCGGCAAGCAGTATCCCGGGCATACCGGAAGCGAACTGGACGCGCCCGCGAAAGCCCTGAAGGCCGGCGTTCATGGCGTGCCTGGAGGGGAAAATATGGTCATTCTCGACGACGGGCGCGCCCGACACTTCACGGTACGCGAAGCAGCCCGACTTCAGGGGATGCCTGACGCGTTTCTACCGACGGGTTCCTGGTCGCAAGCTATGCGTCAGCTCGGGAACGCGGTGCCGGCCCAATTGGCTGAAGTCGCAGGCTCATGGATAGCAGACATGCTGTCTTAAGGCCCGAGTCCATTTCATGCGGTCACGGATGGCCCCGATCCAACCGCACTAGCTCGTCGACACGCCACAAGGAAATTCCAGGACATCGAGCGCGCTCCCGCGTCCAAGGGAAGCATACAGCCTGGGCCATCAAGCTACCCTGTCTCGGCTAAAACGTCGCGCTATGTGTCGAGATCTCGGGGCCAGCCTTGCTGGCGGTCTATTTTTTTGTTTTCGTTCGTACAATACTTACGCCAGTAATTTTACACAGTCCTACCCCTGCGGCTGCACAACTCGCGCTCATCGCGCTCAACCATGCGAGCGTCCTACTCCGGGACCTCGTGCGCAGAAACCCAGAGTACCTCTCTTATCTTGTTGAGCCAGGCGCCATTGCGTTCTGGCTATATGAAGACAATCCCGACTTCGCAGGCGCGCTAAAAGGATCGGACTCCGTCGGTATTTCGAACGCCGCCTCGGCCGATACCTGACTCTGGCCGAGCGGAGCGTGACGCTGTTTCGCGCGATGGAGGGGCACGCCCAGCATGCAGCATCGTGGCAGTCAGCGCAGGATTGCGCAAACGAGCACCTCAATCATGCTCTGGCAAAAACATTTCCGGGCTGGAACACGGCGGACGTGCAAGATACGGTTCCTGACGCCACGCTGGTGATGCGGTCATTGCGAGACTTCACATGGACTTGGAATAGCGAAGAGCGCGTAGCCCTAGCTCCGAAACGCCATCGCGTCGGGAATCTCTCGCCGGCCCTCGCGCTCGCTCGTGAACACGCCGAAGCGCAGCCCGACACGTGCTTCCTGCTACATAGCTCCGAGCTTCCAGATACGATGCGTGAGCTAGTCGCGGAGCGCTACTGCGTCGTGGTCCCGCTCGCTGCTGTATTTGATGAATCGTGGATTTTCCATTCCAGCACGGAAAACTTCTCGTTTGAACCGCTAGTCTTCACTGACGCCCCAACGTGCAACGACGTTCGCATGATGCTCACTGCAGAACAGCGGGTCATGTTCGACTATGAGACGCTGGCAGGACCGGTCTTTCGTCGGTTTCGAGCTGAGCTACTCGTAGTCTACGCGAGCCGCTCCTCATGCACGCTGGTCAATTATCCGGTGCAACCATTCCATCTCGACTGTGGCTTTCGCATTGCTCACACAGAGCTCGACCTCGGCGGCTTTTTCGACTCCAAGATACCGTTCGAAAACCTGGTCCGCGACCTTCACCGCGACCTGCTTCCACGCCACGCTTACGTAATTCGTGCGGTCCATGACTTGACGGGCGAAAACGCAGGTTCCGTCGAGTGGCCTATCCTGCCGCACTGGACACGCGATGACATCGCAGACTAAAGCTCGGAACGTCCAATGAAACCCCCATGGATGCGAACACTCGTCCTTGCCGGGAGCGTTCTTGAATGCCGTGTATAGCAGAGCAGCACATCAGCCATATCGTCGCCGCGCAACATTGGCTAGATCCCGATGCGCTTGTAGATTGTTTTCAGAACCTTTTTGGGATCCGCGAACGCGAGGATGCGGCAAAGTTTCTCAATTGCGACGCACCGTCTCTCGTCCCAAATTACCTTGTCAGGAAGTGTCGGCAGCTGAACACCTCATCGGTCATCGCCGCATACCGGACCTGCGCGGCTGGAACTTGTTTTTCGAGCATCAGGAACCTCTACGTCTCGCAGTCTGAGTACCCGTTCGACATCGGTTCCCTGGCGCGGCGCACCTCGATCGGTGCGAGCGCCGATATTCGTGCGATCCGTCCACGATAGGATGCCTCGGTCATCACCCAATCGGGTCACATCGCGTCACGCAGCACGACTGCGGCCACCGAAACGTTCTCACTTCAATATTTTCGCGACCGGTACCCGAATCCGAAAAGGCTTCAGAAAGCATCACTATCGACGCGGGTGTCGAACAAGATGCAGATCGCGCCACCGCCTCCTCGACCGTCCAATGGTGCTGTCAGTCGCCGGCAACGGCTCTTTGAGAAGCGCGTAGCCGACGCCGCATTCGAACAGAGCCTCATCAAGGCAGACGCCGTTCCCGCGCGCCTCAACATCAGCAAAATCGAATACGAGTGTTGGCGGTACATCCGCCGCATCCCGATTTTAGCCTACCGAGAGGTTCGGAAGGCGGGGCGAACTGTGCGGATGGCAGTACACCATCCAGATGTTATCGCCAGCATTACGCCCGAGCAGATCGCGCAATGGCGAGAAGCTGATGCACAGGCTAGGCGCGGCGATCGACGTCGAACTTCGCGATTTAGCTCGCGGATCAATCAAGAAACCACGCAACCGTTAGCTTTGTATGCAGGTTAAGGCGTTGCGTAGCTTGGGCCTGCCATATAGAGCGGCTGTTGCGTTTGATTGTCGACGACTCTTGCATACGATTGCCAGGCGGGCGTCATGGGTGACCGCTCAAAGGCCCGTCCCACCGGATTGCCCACATGTTCCGCACATCGGCAGCAGCCATGCAGGAACGTTCATCGGGCGTGAACTGCATGTCAGCTGTCAGTACTGGATACGTCCGCTGACCGGCTGTTTTTTGCCACACCGGCTCGTCTATAATTGGAATATCCAGAATCCACACCGCATGGAGCCGCATTCTATGAGCCAAGCCCGCGGGCGATATGCGGGACCCCGACGCCACGGCCAAGGCCAAGGCCAACCTCATCATGAGAAAATTTCTCCGCCTCAACGGCAAAGACCATCGTACGTGAAGGCGTCTGCCAAAGACTCCGCCCAGATTGCCTCTATCTTCGCGACACGGTCGTTCCAGTTTCTGGTCAACGCTGTGGGCGCAGAGAATATCGCCATCGCACTCGAATCGAACATGGGGCGCGTGGCTGAGTTATTGAAAGGTGAAAGATTCACGCCTGAGACTGCCTTTCACATGGAAACCACGCTCGGGTTACCGCATGGCTTCTTTGACCAGCCTAACCCTGCGCTCACGGAGGAGACCATCGCCCGTCTGAAGTCACCGCTCGACTTCGTTCAAATCAATGAAGCAGTCGACGCAGAGTCCGAAGCGCCCGCGCCGCCTGCCGCCAAAACTGCCAATCAAGCGGCGGCTTCAGCAGTCAGTGTGTCCGAGGAAACACAAATGCCAAAGAAAGTAGCTGGCGGGTCAGCGGGAACCGTCAAAAACAGTCAAAGTGCGATGACCAAACAACAGCTTAAGACTCGTGGCCCGCGCAAAGATTCGACTACAAAAGACGCGGCGTCTACTAAAGCGCTACAACAGCGCCCCCTGGCACTGAACGACAGTGGCGAAGTGGAGAACATCCGACGCACTAATCTCCATCTTCTCACGAGCCGGAACGGATCGAAAGTACGACTTGGTGTGATTATGGACATGAGCGGATTCAACATCGCTGATCGACTCCACGGCAAGAAGCGCATGGACAGTGTTGAGACAAACCGCTTTACGGAACGACTCGGATTGCCAGTCGGCTGGCTGGACAGCCCGCGAACGGAAGCCGAAATTCCAGAATCCGTTTCCGTTATGCTTGCCCCTGCTCCACGTGCGCGTGCGCGTGCGTCAGTAAAGCAAGACACGCCGCCGGCGCCAGTAACGGATGGCATACAGAGGAAACCCATCAGCCAGGAGGCCCGCACGAGGCGCAAGCGTTCGACCACCATGGGCGATTCGAAACATCCTTCACCCGTTCCTGCGCATGTTGGGGAACAAAGAGAAACGACCATCGCCAGCTCCGAAGCTCCCGTAAATGACCTAGCCGTCGATCTTGCCAGCCGTTTATCGGCAGGAAGTCATGCGGAAGCTCCGGTAGCCCCAGCGGTACCGGCTGGGTCGATGCCTGCCGCTGCGCCTTCGCATCAAGACTTGCCTCCGGTGCCCTTCACCTCCTCGACCAGCCTGGACAATTTGCAGGGTATTGCGCCGATAGCAGAAGCATTGATCAAGACGCTCGCAGGCAAAGCACGCACGGGTCGACTTGACGAACTGAAAGCCCTGGAACTTCTGCAGCAAGCGATCTTGTTGTAGTCATCGCAGGGGATGGCGGCGTCGATCAACGCCGTTCATTCGCGATGACTTGCAGTCGAATGTCTGTTTCTGGGAATAGCGGACTAGCATAATCGACCCGGTGCCGACAGTCGGGCCGCCAGAGGCGCAACGGCGGGTTTCAAAGTCGAGCAGTCGCTCGGCATGGCCACTCGATGCGAACTCGATCGTTCTGAACTGGTGTTACACCGGATTAAGAGCATCTGAAACCGTACTGATGTAGGATTATTTTCGTCCAATTTTGTCATTCCAAGCCACCATGTATGAAGCAGAAACGATAAAGAGCTACCAAGACCGGTATCCCGAGTGCGGGCGAGCGTTTCTCGTTACCGGAAAGCCTGGTGATGCCGAACTCGACAGACTGAATCGTGACTTCGTCAAGAAAAATGAGACTGGCAGTTGGGATGTGGCTCCCAATCGCGTTTCCCGCGGCGACCTTATGTTTGTCGTGCTTCCCACCCTACCGACGTCGGCCTCACATACGTCGGACGGCTACCCACGCACGCTTTTCGCAGGCGTTGTAACCGGATCACGGCCTAACGGGGATCGCACAATTTTCGAGGTAGATAAATTCCGGAAACTCCCCTTGATCGATAGTGGGATCAAGGCATTCCTGGAAGGAAAGGCGCCACCTCAAGGTAACAAGGTTCTGCAAGTTTGGGGACCGAAGGCAACCCGCAAATCAAACCTTGGTACCGGCAGCGCGACCTTACCTTCGGATAGTGCCGAGACAATCCATACGGATCTCGAAGCGATTGGCCGGCGCTCGGATCTCAAGCCGACTCAGCGCGAAGCTTTGATTAAAGCCCGACTGGGTCAGGGCATCTATCGCAAGAAGATGTTGAAATTGTGGGGGGCAAATGCGCGGTGACCGGTCTTACCATCCGGTCAGCTCTGATTGCGAGTCATGCCAAGTGCTGGAACGACAGCACTGATGAACAGCGTCTGGATCCGTTCAATGGGCTACCGCTTATTGCTACGCTAGACAAACTCTTCGACAACCACCTGATTGCTTTCGCACCGGAGACCGGCAAAATGCAGATCTCTCACCGGGTCACAAAGGCGGATCGCGCGATCCTCGGCATTCCCGCGAACTTGCGAGAAGTCCCCAACAAACAGCAGGCATACTATCTCAGGCTTCACCTAGGCATGTTCAAATCGAAGAATGGCCGTTGACCGGGGGGCGACGCCACTTGACTGCGGGCGGCCGTTTCGCTTGCGAGGAGGGGGCCGAGTCGCGCGAACAGGCCCGCTGTTAAGGAAGGTCTGCACAACTCGTTTTTCGGCGCGATGTTCTTTCGCATCAGTCACAGCCCGACCGCAGATGGTGGTGACTTGGGGTGAAGAGCGCCAGGTATCACCGTCTGTCCCACGCTATGGCGACGAAACCTGTCGACCTGTCGCCACACCGATCTGATTTCAAGACTTCCATAACGCACTGCGCGCCATCCATAAGTTGCTCAACGCAAACAACGTGGTTATCTGAGCGGTATTTTTCATCAAACCACGATAACGCGTCTTCGCATAACCGAACTGCCTCTTGATGACGCGAAACGGGTGCTCGACCTTGGCTCGAATTCCCGCCTTCAGCCGTTCGATCTCATCGTATATCGGATCCAGACGATCGCTTCGATCCAGCATTCGTCGCTTGCCCGGTCTCATGTTTCGGAGACCTCCCTCGCTGCAAAAAACGGAGCCATGCCGACGATCACGATGAACATGAGCTTTCGCGCAACTCGGTTGGTCCCGAACTAGTCTTTCGGGAAATCGCAGTTATTCCGTTCCCACCTTCCTTCTGGTCGAGGGTCTCCGATACTTCGCAGGCGTTTTTCTAGTGCTTCCCGTTCTTTGCGAAGTACTTCTGTCATGGAGCAACGGCTACGCCGGGTGGTACGAGGTTTGAGGCGGCGCCACACAGTAGCCAGGAGCACATGAGTTCGCCAAAGCACTCCTTGGGCTTCATTGTTTTTCTCATCCATGGTGATGGTATCAAATAGTTTAGGGACGTCGGAGTCCGGTAACGAAAACGTTTCCACTGCTTGCAAACGGATCGCGCTTCCAAGAATCCCAGATTTGGACGTCGTCATACCGTGAAACATGCAACATGTCCGCAATTTCTATAGCATTGGCGACGTTCAATTCGTGTGTCTCGCTAAATGCTTCCCCAAGGCTATGACATACAAATCCATAGTCCGCCAGCATTACATCGGACCGCCCAGGTGCTGTTCGAAAGCGAAAGCGAAGAACTACATCGTCCGGCAGTCCTGCCGGCCCCATCTCTCTATCCTCAAGCCACTCATTGCTGAGGTTGTCCGCATGGGCAACCTGTAACAGTAGGCGCCCTCCTGGGCGTAGTGAGCGATACATCCTCTCCACCACGTCTTGCAGCTCGTTGCGATCCGCACAGTAGTGCACGCACCAGGAGAGCGATACCACGAGGTCATAGCAGTCTCGTTGATCAAGCTCCTGCATTCGTTGAACCCAGACGGCGTCTTTCTTAATCCGCCCCCGGGCAACCTCAACCATATCGGCGGATGCATCGAAGCCTGAAGCCTGGATTCCGGCCGCTATCGCCTTTGAAATAAGGACGCCTGTCCCGCATCCGACATCCAGTAGCCGCGCATCCGGTCCGTACTCGGCTGCCAATGATATGACCAGTTCGTGATCGCGGAAGTAGTGATCTGGTGGCGTATGCCAATCGTAGCGACGCGCAAAGGTATCAAAAAGGTTGTACATATCAGAAGCAATATGCGGCCATACCGGTGAAAGCCTTGGCTACGGCCGACAGGGCGGCTTCGCGCTGCTTCGACTCGACTGCCTCATTAAGCCGCAGGTCTGAAGGCTTGAACGAACTTAGACAATGCAAGATTCGCCCATGCTCCATCGCGTGACGGGTGTTCACAGGTTTGATAGCTTTGAGCGCCGAGACCAGCTCGCGGATAGTGCCGTCCTCCATCCACGCTTGCCAGGACCGCCCCGCTAGCATTAGAAGCCTCGCCTTCGCCGACAGTCCAGTGCCGTTACACATCGGGCAAGTTCGCTCTCCGCCGCCGGAAGCACTTGCCATGAGTCGGGAATCGAGTTGATCTGCCAGACCATCCCATCGGAGCCAGTGATTGACCTCGCTTCCGTCCGCACCCTTGCCATGTTTAATAAATGTTCCAAGACCGGGGCGTACCCAATAACCCCAAAGCACGACGGCCTTCTCTTCGGGAGTCAATTGGCCCCACGACACGTCTCGCCATATCCCTTCGTCAGCCATACGGCGAAAGAAAGGAATCAGTTCACTCCGGCGGAAACCTTTGAGTTGCTTAGCAATGACAGGAGCCAGAAAATCGTCGGCAAAAATGGACGATTTGGTGTTGCAGACGATGCGCTTTTCGTCAACATCACGAACAGACCGGCCCCCACGGCACATCGGACAACGGCCGAGCGAACTGGAACGCACGAAACTATCGACTCGGTGTCGCCGTGGGCCTGCGATGCCCAGCGAGAGATCAACGAGGCGGTCCGTCGCGCTAGCGATGGATTGCCCGGAATCATCAAGCAAATCCACAAAACCGCTGCCGAGTGCCCATGCGTCGCGAAGAGCGAGAACACGCCCATCAGGACTCGCCTCGGTTGGCCTCAGCCGACGGCCCGAAACCCGCAGTAGCAACGCGCTTTTCTGACCCAACGTGAAGTCGTCGAGTCCCATTGCGATCGCGTCACTCCTCGACTGCTTGATAACCGCAGCGGGAATGGTCGTTCCCCAAACGGACACCGCATCCAGAAGCGGGTTGACATAAAGACTTGCCGCCGGATGGCGCTCCCACGCATCGAGCAAACGCCTGAGCGCCAGTTCTACGGGTGGCATTGCCTCGATAGCAAACTGGACGACTGCCCTGTCAAGATCGCCGAGTTCAAGCGGTCGTACGTCTCGCGCACTTCTATGGAAAATCGCACCGGGTTGTAGGGCTTTACCTTCGTCCGGAGGACTGACGTCATCACCCATGATTTGTCGGATCTCCTGACGAGCTGCCAGCGCCTCCTCCAGACTGCCCGGCCTTTCCGGTTCCGACTTCACTGCCGTCTTCTTCCCTTTTTTGGTCACGCGCGCGGGACTCTTCAGAGCCCGACCAGTCGGCGTTTTAGCTCCGCGAATCTCGCTCGGCAACCCCTCGGCGATAACCTTGCCTCCGTCAGGACCGCCGGCCGGACCAAACTCGACCAGATAGTCGCATTGGGACAAAAGATAGGGGTCGTGCTCGACTGCAACGACAGTGTTCTTACCGTCGCTCACGATGTGCCGCAAGGCACGGTAAAGGTGTTCGACGTCCTGCGGATGCAAACCTGCCCCCGGCTCGTCGAGTACGAACAGCGCCCCCGAACACCCTTCTACGGCAATGGCTCGCGAAAGTCTCAGTCGCTGAAATTCGCCACCGCTCAGTGTATTGAGGCTGCGGCCCAACGACAGATGCCCAATCCCCAACTCGAGCAGCGAATCGATCAGTTTATCGGCGACCCATGGAAACGGGGCACCACGGAGCGAGGACAGCGGGAGATCGAGCCACTCCGCGATGTTTAGCCCTCCGACTCTTACCGACAACGCATCGTGCCCGAAGCGACGACCGCCGCACACCGTACATGCCTCCCCATCCGAGCTTGTGCCAAGGCCCATGCACGCCTGGCATCTGCCTCGGCCTGCGTTCGTTCCAAAATCAGTTGCCTGCAACTTCAGTGTATGCGCTGCATCCGTCGATGCGAGCTCACGTCGTAGCGCGTCTGCGAATCCGAGATAAGTGGCGACCAGGCTCCTCGGTTGCGACGACGGCGAACCTTGATCAAGGGCATACAGCGCCGAAATGTTGTCTGCCCCTTTGCAGCTCTTCCACTTTCCGCGAACCACCCGGAAGTCTTCGATTTCAACCCTGCCCGACGGCAACGCTTCAATCAGTGCGGGAACGAGCGCACCTCGCACAAAACTCGATTTACCTGAGCCCGAAACGCCGGCAATGCATGTGAGAGTCCCTAAAGGAATTCGCACCGTTTGACTCTGCACTGTGTTGACACTGGCTCCTGCAATTTCCAGGAACTGCGGTTTGCGCTTGTAGGCGCCGGAGAGATCACGTCCTGGTACCGGAAAGGTCCAGTTACTCAACGAGTGAGCGATCACTTGTCCACCTTCAGGTCCCCCGCCCGGTCCGAGCTGAATTACCTGATCGGCATTCTGAACAAGACGCGCGCGATGCTCACTCATCAATACCGTGTGAGATTTGGCGACGTCGGAGATGGCTATCGCAAGATTGTCGAGATCCGCTTCATGAAGGCCTCGGCCAGGTTCGTCCAACACCAGGAGAAGGCCGGAGAGGCGACTGTTCAATACACCCGCCAGCCGGATTCGCCGTGCTTCGCCGTCGCTAACTTCGAGCAAGCTGCGACCGCCCGATAGATGACCCAGCCCGACGTTAGAGAAGGAACGCGCGATGTGGGCTACATTTTGAATCAGGCTTTCTATCTCCCGCGCGGCTGAGGCAGATGAAGCTTCTTTCACCGCAACCGCTTTCCATGCATCAGCGAAATCAGCGAGTTGGGAAAAAGATACGCTGAGGACCTCGTCAATCGAGCGTCCACCGACCCGCAGCGCCCGAGTCTCAGCGCACCAACGGGTACCCTCACACATTGGGCAACGACCCGTCGACACGAAGCGCTTCAGTGCGTCTGCAGACGCCGACTGTCGACCAATCCTCTCGAGAATTGCAGCTCGAAATCCCGAAAACGGATGAGGAGCGCTCGTCTTCCTCTTCGTTTTCGGATCAAGGTCGATTACCGGGTCCGCGCTACCCTCGAGGATCAGTCGTCTGGCTGATAGCGGAAGGCGATTCCACGGAACGTCCGGGTCGAAACCGTCCCGTCCGCGCAGCCCTTCGATCGTGGAATGCTGAATATTTACATATCGGTAGTTCTTGTCGGTCCACAGTGCCAGCGAGCCGCTGCGCATTGACCGTTCGGGATGTGCGACAAGCAACTCCTCCTGCACATCCGCGCTGACACCGAGACCTTCGCAACTCGGGCATGCCCCGCTGTCTTCGTGCGTCGGCGCATTAAACGAAAACAAGTGTGGGTCTGCTTTCCGAAACACCCGTCGTGACGACGGATGCACCCGATGTTTACGTAATTCTAATCCGTGAGTATAGGATCGGCTTAACGCCGGTTCGTCGGAAGCCGGCAACTCGATGAATACACCATCCGCGCTGATCTCCCATGCCTTGCGCAAAATGTCGAGCAACTGTCGACGGCTCTTTTCGCTGAGACTTACTTCGCCAACTTTGGCTTCGATGGTATGGCGGACATCGCAGCGCAACCCTTTAAATCTCGCCGTTGAATAGGTCGTGCCCGTCTCGGCCTTCTTCCCTTTATCGGTTTCGCTGTAGATAACGACATCACCAAGTCCCGCACTGGCGAGGTTACGTACCTCATCAAGGCCGTCTGTGCGAATCTGGTAGGCCGGCACCACCCAGACGATAGCCTTGCCGCTCATGTATCGAATAAGCCACTCGGCGACAATCTCCGCAGTGGCCACAGGCGCCGGCTCACCAACATCAGCGGCAAACGGAGCGCTGAACCGCGAGAATAGTCGCCTTAAAACTCGCATCAGTGCAGTCGATGTTGCAACCGTATTACGCGTCGAAGCCAGGAACGCCCGTTGAGCGACAACAACGGTCGGTGGCGTGGCCCCGACAAATGCTGGCACGTCCTCGCTCGCGCCAGGAGCGGGGATATCGAGGAATCGACGGGTTCGCGCGCTCCCGACCGCCGCAATGGTTTTGTCGACCAGGGAACTCTTGCCTGATCCCGACACACCCACCACAGCCGTGATGGAGTTCTCCGGTAGGTGAACGTCTACATCCCGAAGATTGTTAGTAGTCGCACCCACGACTTCGATTGCTCGGGCCAGTTTCATGCCGGCTCTTCGTACGCGTGGAAAACACTCACTCGACGGGATTCGAATACGCTAGGAAATTCTCGGAATCGCACTGTGCAGGCGCCGCGCTGGTGCAAAGCACGACGGTTACTGACGAGCAGCATTTCACCTGGCTCAAGATTGATCGGTTCCGAAACCTCGATGGCCGCCTGATGTATCGCTGCCAGGTGCTGCTCCAGCGTCGGAGGATTCTTACCAAAATGCCGTTGCGCCGCCAGCAGGCTCTCAGGATGGAACCGAATAAGCCCCTCGCCCACCATTGACCCTTCCCATCCTTTTGGAGAGATCTCATTCACCATGGTGACGCGCTCCTGTAGCAGGAAATCTGCAACCGTCGAGTCGCGTTGCCGGAGGCGCTCAATCAGATCACAAACCCGTGCCACGCGTAGCTGGCCATAATCTGGCGCCCCAGGGTCAGCCTCCAGACACTGCATCGCTGTCGCGGCCGGCGGGTGCTCGGCAGTGTTAAGGTCCGTGTGAAAGAACCCAGATGCGAGCGTATGAGAGAGGGCCTTTGTCCAAGGCGACATGCGGAAATGTTTGACGATCTTTCCGCCGCGATATCTTTTGAGGTTAGCGAAACAAAGGCTTGCCAGGACCAGCCCGGTCGTCCCATCGGAACACGAAGGCAGATTTCTCACAACCACATGGTCGTGAACACCCCAAGTGGCCACTATCCTTGCCCGCAGTCGTTGCAGAATCTGTGAGTCACTACCCGGAAGCGCTTGAGTATCCTGGAGCGCATGTTCGATTGCTTCGAGTCCATCAAACCTGTACCGGACGGCGAGTATCGAATCAATCTCGCCGGGCGCAAGTGCGACTTGTGGAACGGACGTCATTTTTGGGCCAACCTGAAAAGAAGCTTATGCCGGAACTGATGATCCAGGAGCGCACCGACTGACGGAAAGGCAAACACGTTGTCGGCGGGATCATATGTTGCCCACCCGGTCTCGCGCAGCGGCCGCACGGCCGGATTCAGCCCAAATTCTCCGGCGAACCCCATAAGTTCAAGCGGCCTATGCGTATAAACCTGCCTGCCTTCACGCTCAAATGCGTCACGCCACATCGACCAGACAGGATTCTCCGCGTGGCAACCAGCAACGACATACGCGCGCCCGCCAGATGCAAGCACGCGCGCTATGTTCCCGACGAGCCCACGCAGGTCCTCGATGGTGAAGAGCACTTCATGGCACACAACCAGATCAAGCGACCGATCGGGAACCAGCTTCCACTGTTCGGGTGACAAAATTTGAACAGTTTTGGCGCATGAGGCTAGTCGCAACTGCGCGCGCGCCCGCGCTGCCGGTATCGGCTCGATACCGAACAGTGCGTCACCGCCCCAGAGTTCGGCGATACGAGCGAGCAATCCACCTCTGTGGCAACCGATGTCCAGCACACGCTTCGGGACGCGCCCGAACCTGTCCCGGCGGATGTTGTCCAGCATCGCCTCCCAGAACACGCTGTTCCGGGACTCGAGGAGATCGTCATCGTTCGGATCGACGAAAAACGAAGATTCGCCGACCATTGCTGTTTGATCAGGGGCAGCGCTGAGGGCGGCAAGCACGTGCGTGTGCGTCGCCTGCCGTGGGGTCTATACCGAAGTGACGGATAAACAGGTCGACGGTACCTGCAAACGCCTGATCGAGATCGGCCTTGTCTTCCGGGCCACGCATTCCGAAATACGGATAGTGATGTAGCATCTCGCCGAAGAGTTGCTCACAGTCGGCGGCATACTTTCGGGTATCTAGAATGTGCGCATGCCAGAACTCGTCAACCGGCCCGTTGGGGCAAAGCTTGAGTTCTGGATAACGAATATTCAATGCAAGGAATTTCCGGTACAGGTCTTCGACCTCGGCGCAGGTTTCAATCGACCAGCCATGCTCTTCGACAAGCTTTCGGCATTGCATTGCGAAGTCAATCTTTGACACACGGAGAACCGCTTCTTCGAGTGCTCCATCCCGGTGAACGAGGCGCTGAGCCTCATCAAACGTAACTAGTTGCTCTGCTTGTGCAGCCATGCTGGTCTCTCTCTTCTTGATTGATTCTGTGCTAATCGCTCGCCGAGAAAGTGTATACGACGAGTGAATCTTTTTGGACCGAAATTTGCTCTTTTCCCCAAAATGTTTTTAACCCTGAACGGCTCAGAACCCGGGAGAGTCTTGTCCTATCGTGTCACTTCCGCGAAGTAAATGTCTTCGGGCGTCGCATTCGTTACCGTGTAACGAATGCGTTGTCAACAAACCTGTGCCACCGATCTCGCGAAAAACTCAGCTCAACGGTCTTGCTTTAGCCGTACGCCGTTGATATCTATGACGTGCCCTGACGAGACCTTCGTTATGTCAGAACACCTGAAAGCATACGTTTGTTGTTGTCCGCCTTAGCCGCCGTACCGCCCCGCAGGCAACGGAGTTTATGGCTTTTCGATTGACGGCTGGTTCGGAAGCAACGGCGGTGAGCCGAGTGATCCCTTGAACTGTCCAATCCGCTCCCCGTACGCTCGGCGAAGACAGGTTAAATCACTATCACACATTTGCCGCGCAATGACCCAACCGGCCTCAGAACTTGAAAGTGCCACCGGATCCGAAATAGTCTTCATCGCAGATTGATACAGTTCCCCAAGCTCCACATCCATAGCTGCAAGGCCAGGGTCTCCACAGATGGCTACCTCATCCTCATGAGTCGCTTTTGTACAATCGAAGCTTGTGGTGTACGTGGGCCTTGTCGTACCAGATACGGCTGCCGCCGTACTTGCAGCTTCGTCGGGTTGTACCAAAGGCGTGTTTGCGACGGCGGCATCGGAAGTTGCTTCAGCGGGCACCGGTGCCTGCGCGTTTGCGACCGTGCTGGCATCGGACGCAGTCTGTTGTGCAATCGCATCGCTCGTGTCTACCGGGGCTGCCGCCACGGGTTGCGCAGACGAAGTCGTTGAAGACGAACCACTCCCCGACTTTGAGGCGGCCCAACCTATAGCAATCACAATTGCGATCGCCACCAACATTACTGGCGCGCATCCGGAAGATGAGCGCTCCGGCGGCCGCACGACATCCACGTCGCGCCCACCGCATTGGGGGCATCGGAGCGAAACGGACTTACCTCGCGGAAACCAGGTGTATGAACAGTTGTTACATTCGTTTTGCGGGCGCAGACTCATGATGCGATAGCTGGTCTCTCAGGTCTTTGTATTAGTGATGCGAGAACGATACGTTGCTCGTCCCAACCGCTGATGATAACGCTGAAGTGCTAAAGCTCGCCGTCGCCGGGCTCCGGGCTTCCTGCGAGGAGGGACCCTCCGAATCGATGTATGTGGAGCTGGCGGTATCAAGGCCTTGTTTCGACGTTGCACCTGCTCTCGTGTCGATAATTTGCGGCGTTGACGCTTGATCTAGAAAAGTCGTCGGCGAACTTGCCAATTGCGCATCCGAACGTTCGCCGCCCGATTGCACCTGACTCGCGGATGGAATGGTCACGGGAGCAGCATCATGATTTCCTTGGTGGCCCCGTAGCGTCATCATGAGCAACAGCGTACCCAACGTACCGACGATACCTAGGCCTGCAACGCGAGTCTTGCTGCTCCCACATTTCGGGCATCGACTGGAGACGTCACTACCGCGTGGGTACCATGTTTTTCCGCAACTCGCGCATTCGTTCAGCGGCCTCTTCGTGTTCCGTCCCGTCACAGCCACCCCATCCTCAAAGATTCTTTTCAGTCTCCCTGCTGTTTACGGAGAGAACGAGCGCATCTTTAGTTGTTCATGGCGCTAACGCCTGCCTCTCGCAGGGCTGTCAGCGCACAACACATCGAATGTCGTATCTCATGGAGCAGATAGTTCGCCTCAAGCGCCCACGGCAAACGTTTAGCAAACGATTGTTAGAAGCAGAACCGCGCCAAAAGGATTACGCGCACCTCGCTCTTTATTCGTCATTTCGAGAATTATTGTCGCGCGCGCATGTGAATTGCACGCCGCCACCCAAAGAATCCGTCGAAATATGCGCAGGTTGTCCCCAGCTATTGCAATACGAATTCATTGCGCGGAGTAATCTCGCTGATTACGACCTGGCACAGCTCTCGGTTGGCATCCTGAATCCGCATATCGGACGCCGCGCGTTTCTTCTTGAACTGTTGGTACTTGCCGAGGCCTATCCTTGAGCTATCGAACGGCATCTCTCTGGCGAAGGCGCAACGCGCCGCATCGGACCGCCTGACGAACTTGGCGACGGAACTGCGGCAGTTTCAACCTGACGAAGCCGCATCGCTCCACAGTCAGGTCGCTGCCTGCGATGGTGCAACGGCTGTCGAGGTAATTACCGCGCTTGCCGAGACGTGCCAATCGTTCCTCGATCGAGAACCGCAACGGAAAGCGGCGCAGTCGAGGCGCGACGTCATCCTTCAAGGCCTCGCCCGGCTTGGATATGAAGTGCACGAAGGTGTGAGCACCGTGTGGGCAAATGACGGACGCGTCGTGGTCCGCAAACCGTCGTTGCCCGGGTACGGCGTAGAGGTTGGTGGTCAAGCCGAGTCGAGCCGGCTCCAAGTGCGTGCTGTCGCGCTCACGAACGAGCGTGAGACGAGCCAGGATAAGGACGTCGAGACCATCTGGTGCGGAGAATTTTCCCGGCTCCAGCAACTGGTCGCGGAGCACGGCGACAACCTTCTCATCGAATGAGCGATGGCGGCTGGTCAAGTCCCTCTCAAAGTAGTACGCCACGATCTGGAGCAGCCTTTGACGACGGCATTTGACAGGCGGACTTTGAAGTAGGTGACCGGCGAAGAATCTCCTTGTGCGAGCCCCGGGAGCTGGCTACTGTGCACAGAGGCCTAGCATCGCCGAACGCATCAGGGCGAATTCAATAGTTGCAAACTAAGATAATTTACGATCAATAGCGTTTAACGCCATCAGAGACGGCGTCGCCTTTGAACCTGCTTCCGGCGATCCGCGGCCTCACAGCTTTTTTGCTCGCTTAATTACCGCCCGCGCAGTCTTGGATCGCGTTCTCTCGTGTGACTTGGCCGTGGACTCACTGACTTGTGATCCTGCGTGCAACGTCTCCGCTTTTTCAATCATTGAAGACAGCGGTTGGTCCAACGCAGCGCTGATTGATAAAAGTGTGTCAAACGACACATTCACCTCTCCCAGCTCGAGCAGGGATAGATACTGGGGTGTGATGTCACAGAGGGAAGCCAGCTTAGCCTGCGTGTAACCCAAGGCAAGACGCGCCTCACGGATTACCCTCCCAATGGGTGGGCGGTGGACCATCGATGATTGACGGATGGAAAGCCCAGAGTGTCGGGTAATAGCGAAGGATTTTCAACAATATATATATTGAAAACAATTTCGGCTAATTGATAACTCCGCTGGCGCATACGATGGCTCCCCCGGATTGACCTGTTTTGACCCACTCACCCCCAATTCAGGACTTATCGTGTCCTATCATGACAAATGGCGATCCCGTACCGCTTCCTTTGAATTCTCTTGGGTCCCAGGCCGCTTCTCGGAATTCGGCATATCTACAAGATTTCGGATAACATCGTCACGCCAACGGCCGTTTGGCAACCGAAAGTAATTTAAATCTGAGAGAGCATGGAGAAAATCGTGGCGAACAATAGTCTTTTCATCAATGAGAAGGGAACTGGGATATTTACAGTGGAGTCGGCGCATAGCGGCGCCCCATTGCATACAACGAGGACCCAGGCAGCGGCGATAGCCTGGGCGAAATCAAACCACCCAGACAAGCCCCTTCATGTCGCCCGAGTGCGGCACCTTAACGACAAGAACAAGCCAGACCATTGGCGTCGCGTCTAAGTTAGCGTAAAAGAGCTTTTGGCAGCGCCGACGTCGCCAGCCGGCGCTCCAGCATGCAGATGAGGAGCGACGACGACGAAGGAATTATTCGCAAAAGAATTAAATTCTGATTCCGCCGCTAGCAGGCCACCATGTGATCGTCGAGATGCGCTGTTACGCCTCGATTTTTACCTTCGGTGTCGCGGCAAAGACCAGGCGCATACCGAGCACATTTCTGACGGCTATTGAGATCGCCAAATCAAATCGATGGTTCGCGACCAGCGTCGTAATCATTCGACGATATCAGCAATCCTTGTCATGCGCCGTTTACGAGATCCTTGAACGATTTGCCAGCGGTGAACTTAACAGTCTTCGCAGCCGGAATCGTGATGGTCTCCCCTGTCGACGGGTTGCGACCTGCACGCTCTGCCCGAGCTCCTGTCGAAAAAGACCCAAAGCCAATCAGCTGAACCGTATCCCCTCGCGCTAACGTCGTCGTAACGACGTCAAGGATGGCGTCGATCGCTTCGCCTACACTGGACTTGGTGTCGCCGGTGGCGGCAGCAACTGCATCGACGAGTTCCTGCTTATTCATGCGAGACTCTCCATTTGAATAGCATGCCCTTAACAAGGGGCGATGCGCACACCCTATCGCACCTGTACCGGTCAATGCAACCCTCGATGGCTTTCTCGTGTAACAGGTTTGCAGCAGTAACCGTTGAGTCCGCACAAACCTGATCACTGCGTTTTAAAAACGGGTTCTACACCGGTATATTTTCGGCGATATCGGATGCGACTCTTATCAATTGGCAAGGCGGTGGCTAAACTGGGTGTTGCCGTTGCAACGCTGCGGCGCTGGCATCGGCAGGGCTATTGGTGCCTTCCTGCCGGACTATCGGTGGACATCGCCGCTACCAGCATGCCGCAGTGCGCGCGCCCATTGGTATGGGGCCTGTTGTGACAGGCAAGACGATCTGCTACGCCCGGGTTTCATCGCACGATCAGGGGGTAGCCAAAGACACAGGCCTCGCGGCTGCAGAAGCACTGTGTCGAGGCTGGCTTCGCAGATATCGAAGTCATTTCCGACCTGGGCAGTGGTCTGAATTACCGTAAGAAGGGGCTGCAGCGATTGCTGCAGGAAATCCTTCGGGGACGCGTCGCCCGTCTCGTGCTGGTCACGAAAGACCGCCTGCTGCGCTTTGGCAGTGAGCTGCTATTTCGCGTTTGCGAATTCTTTCGCGTCGAAATCATTGTCCTTGATGCCGTCCCAGACGCCAGCCGCGAACAGCAGCTCACAGAGAATCTGGTCGAAATCCTGACCGTCTTTTCCTCACGGCTGTACGGTGCGCGTAGCCGCAAGAACCTGCGTGCGTTGGCAGCTTGATGCAGTCGACGACCCAGACCCGCCTGAACCTGCCATCGCACGATGCGCGCACACTCGATGTGATGGCGGCGCTTTACGGCACGATGAAGCGCAAGCTGTACGCGCGGATTGCGGCCCAAGGCGGCAAGGCGAAGTCGCACAAGACGGCGTTCTGCCGGGAGCACGGCATCTCCGCCCGTTAGCCATCGACCTGCAGGGGCTGCTCGATGGCACGCGCGAGCTGCTGAAGACGGAACGCAAGGATCTGCTCAGGGCAATACGTAACCAGCAGCGCCAGATCGACACGTGTTGCCGCCTGGCGCGGCGTTCATGCAGCGTACAGAGGTGTGGTGCGCGAGCGATGGCTCGCCGGCCGGGGGGCAAGCCATCCCGGAGTGCGAAAGGTACCCATCGTGGTGGCGTCCGAGCCGCTCCCTTTAGCAGGGGCGACCGTTTGCCCTGCGAAAGCAGACTGCGTGAGCAGATTTGCGCACTTTAGTACAAACGGTCGAGTCGAACTTGCGCCATCCCATCGGCAGGATCCAAAGTGGAACAAATCTCTGTCTTGTTATCATTGGTTGGCGTGTATATGCGATGTTTAAGCTCGCTTATCCTACAACAACGGATTCCTCGAAGAGATTAGATTGCAATCCAGTGAAGGAGGACGGGATCGGCCTTTCATCCTGCTCGTGGCGCGGAGAAAAGAACGCCACTAGTTCAGTTGCAGTAGCTCGTCGAGTAGCGTCGGCGCTTATCGAACGCCGAGCCTCGAACTGAAACAACTGGGCGCCTTCGTACAGTGACCTTGCCGCTTCGCAATCGTGATTCGATATCAACACCGGCACCCCTTGAGCCGCCAGCGTCCGCGCCATCGAGGCAAGCTCCCGATGCCTGTCAAAGCCGAACCCAGAGGCACCATATCCGGTAAAACTCCTCCCCGCCGAATCCCTGTCCAGATAAGGCGGGTCGCAGTACACCACGTCGCCGGGTACGGCCTGCCGCATAACGGTTATGAAATCAGCGGCGACGAACGTTGCACGCGCCGCTTTCTCACGAAATGCCACCAAACGCTCGACAGGCAGACGCGGAACGCGGGCTGGCTTGCCGTAAGGCACGTTGTACTCGCCGGACTGGTTATACCGGCACAATCCGTTGAAACCGAAGCGGTTCAAATACAGAAATTGCGCGGAACGCTCGAGCGGGTCTTGCGACCGATTGAACGCGCTGCGCACCTCCAAATAGCGTTCCTTGCTTCGGTAGTCTTCAATGAAGTATGACGATGTCAACGCGAGTAGATCATCGAATCGATGGACTACCGACCGGTATAGGTCGATAAGGTGTTGATTGGCGTCCCCAAGCAGATACCGGTCGTAACTTGAGGCGAGGAACACTGACGCGCCGCCGACGAACGGTTCAATGAGCCGGCGGCCGACTGGAAGTCTTCCGACAATCTCGTTAATTATGCGGGCCTTGCCTCCCGTCCATTTCAAGGGCGGCTTAGGGACCGGGATGGGCGCTTTCGGGCTTTCTGGATGTTTGTGCATCCAGCTTATAGCCTCGCCGTTTTAGCCCCTCCCTCCCACTCGTACAGCCATCTGTCTTGCGCGAAATCCCGGCAATCATCGTCCAGCCACATCCGGCTGAGCACGGATGCGCGCGAACTAAATAATTAGCCTAATTTATTGATTTCTTTGTATTTTTCGTGGTCGCGTGTATCCTTTTGCTGCTCAACGAATTGTCGGTTCATGAGACAACAATCGAGCGCCACACAAGACGTCGCACTCTCTATCGCCCTTCGTCACGATGACCTCGAGAATGCATATCCCATCGACCGACGTCGGGACCCTGCTCGACAATCTCGACGTTGATTTGCTCGCCGCCATTCAGGCTCATATGGAGGAGCGAGGCAGTTCATCGAGCGCGTATGTGGTTCCGATGACAAGCATATTCATTGTGCGCGAGCGGACGGAAGAACGCTGCGCCTTCATTGCTGTACCTCAAACTTCACGCAACGACGTCGACATCGGATTCAAGCGCATTTTCAGCGAAGTGCGCGTCACTCCAGATCGTAAGCAGCGGGCTTGCCTGATGCTGGCAGACGGTGCGGTGGCGCTGGCGGAAGCAGCCGTTGTGGGCGTTGATCCACTGCAATACAAACGTCTGGCAATCATCTGGATGTTTGCAGACGAAATTGCAATCTCGGAATACTCATACTCCAATGCCACGAGTGAAGCACTGCTGCGAGCGTCACGCGTAGCCGATGCACACGCCCGCTCAGAACAGCGGGGTACGGGACTTCGTTCGACGGGAAAGCAGACAATCGTCGAAGTCTTCGATATCTTTGATGTGGATGGACGCATCCCGAGCTAGCCCTCGCGCGTGCGCAAGCCGAATGGCGTCCTTCGCCCAGTTCAGGTCGACGCCTGTTCCCCGGTCGCGGTCGTGCGCACAGGCTCGTACTGAATCCTCCTCCCCGTGAACGGGGAGGGTTCATGGTGGGTGCACCGGGGCACAACGCATTGGTCCCTGAAGAACCGCGTTGCTCAGACCGGCAGCAGCACTGGCTGCTGTTGCACCTCAACAAGCCTTCAGGCTAACCGCTCTGACAGCCCGCGAAGTCGGACTGTAGGCTGGCACTGCCAGCTGTTTGCGATTTAATGACACACCAGCCTGCCCGCTGCAGGTAGGATTCAAGCGCAGCCCAGGCTTTTTCAAGCACTGGCGGCTGGTGTGTGTTCCCTTCGGAGTTTCTCGCCAGAAACGCGCTGTAGAGGTCGCGCTGCACACGCCCCCTACCATCACCGAACACGTGCTGCCGCTGGCTCAGCGACTTCTTTTTAAACGTGTCAGTTGAATGGTCGTACTGGCTGGTCTTCAACTGGCGCACATCAATGATCTGACGCTGCCCACCGGCTCGTTCGGCCTTGCGGGTCAGCTCGACGCGCGGACGCTGACACTGCGTCCGTAGCGTTTTTGCAAGGCTTTGAGCGAGACGCCATCATCGCGCCATACCCGGGCCTTGCTGAGCAGGAAGTTGGTGTCGCGCCCGTGCGCCTGCCTGCGCACGTCCGCCTCATAACGATGCATCTCCGCCAGTTGTCGCTCGGCCCGCAGCTGTCGAAGTGAGCGCACCCAGTTACGGCAGCCCTTTTTCGCGCGGCCGTCCGGGTGATAGTTGCCGGGATTGTTGGCGCGGCGTTGCCGGTCGATGTGCCGCTGCAGGCGGCGGATCTCGTCATGCGGACGATCGACCTCGGGTGCAAAACGCTGCAGACCTGCCTCATCGCCCGTCACCCACGCGTGGACCGATGTCGATGCCGCCGACTGAACCCTCGGGCGCGAGCCGGTGCAGCACACGGGCCTTGATCGGCGTCTTCCCGTCCTGAACGAGCTGAACGAAGAAGCGCAGCCTGCCGTGGAGAATCTTTCACACGACCCGGCAGTATTTGGTCTTGAACTGGAGCGCAGCGGCAAGCCATTCATCCTTGCGCAGATCCGGCATCCTGACCTTGATGGTCCAGCCGCTTTCGACCTGGAGCGACGAGGTCTTCGCAATCCAGCGCAGCATGCCCTTGTTGTTCTTTCCCTCGAGGCTATGCAATGGCCGCCGCGCCCCCTTGAACCGTGGACGGCCGCGTTTGCCGAACAGGTACTGTTCAAGTGCCTTGAAGACCCGCGTGGCAATGGTCTGGGTTTCGTGCGAACCAATGCGATCAGCAAAGCCTGCCGCATTCTTGTGCGCGACCGCGAGCGAGTGAAAGGCAAACTCCGTGAAGCCGTGGGCTTCCCGTACTTCCTTGAAGGCGTCGTTGCGCGCCGCGCCTTTGGGAAGCTTGAGCGCGGCGGCCCAGCGCCCGTCGGCCCGGACTGCTTCGACAATCCGCAGGCCGTCCTGCAGCATCACATTGAACATCCGCCTGGCGCATTCCAGGCGCGCGCGAAGTCGGGACACGTCGTCTGGCGACGTGACCAACGGCAATGTAACGATGAAGGTGGTGCGCTCCTTGCGCGGCATTGTTGCTTGCGGCCGGGCGCAAACGCCAGACCGGTGGAGCCGTAATGCAGCGTGTAGCGACTTTTTTTATTCATGCGCGAAAGCACTCACGTAACCTCGTGAGGCGAAGCCACAGGCAGGGATGTATCCGCGAGATCAGTCTGCTTTTGAGGGAGAAATGCAGTGTGCGGCGCACGACGGATCAACGCGCGCCGGTGCAGAAACCGGGCTGTCCAGCACGCTTAGTTTTCAGGCGTTTCGCTAACTCCGCCCTGAAGGACGGAGCTTGCGCGAACGACCTTTGGGTCATACGCGTCCCGCCAATACATTTTGTCGCAGACGGAGGCAACGCGTTTAACTTTCACTTCCGATGAAGCGATAGTTCTCGCATCTCCCCGTCGTAGAGCCCCATACGCTCAGACGCCCGGATCATCCTCTCGAGACCATCCGCCTGTGCCTTAACGATCTGCTCCTTATACGCCAAGACTTCAGCGCGGGAGATTCGTCGACGACCTCTACGCGTCGTATGAACCTCAAGAAATTTCCCCTCATCAATCAAAGCAGTGAGATACGTCCTCGACACGTGCAGCAGTCGCGACGCCTCTGCAACAGTTAATTCATCACTTCTCCTCCGCTTTGAAGTGACTGACTTCCTCGTCCTATCGCGTTTCGCGGATTTCATTGTGTTTTCCGAACGCGAAGTTATCCACCACCGATGTCGGCGTCATCTTCAACCGAACTTGGCAACGTGAATCCGCGCCTCCAGTCCGGAACCAGCGTCGGAGTGATGTCGGTCCAGGATCCGATGTCCCAAGCCTTCGTTGCGAGCTCCCAAACATATTCCGCGTCGCGGTTGTGGCCTGCGCGACCGACGAGTTGGTAACGACTACCGGTAGACGTAACTCCCGTGCCCGTCATCGGATCGAATTGCATGATCGGAGTGCTGACACGGCCTTCTGCATTGACGACGTCGTAGCCGACGAAATGTCGAACCCCGGAATCAGTCTCGCGAATGCTCCAAAGCTTCAAAACTACATCGAGGCCACCGGGTACTCTCCAAACAGTCATGGAAAGACTCCTGGCAGGTTCGTAACGTTCATTCTTCGAGTGCCTTATCTGGATCACAGCGTTCCCGCTGCTTCGTGCGCTCCACGAGCGATAGCGGTTCTCGCCAATCCGGAACCACTGTGGTTGTCACATCCTGCCAGTCTTCGACTCCTCGCAATTGCGCGACCGTGTTCCAGACATATTCACCATCAGAATCGACGCCAGCGCTGCCCTCAAGACGATATGTCCTACCGCTCTCCGTAACGCCTGTCCGCGTCCGGGCATCGAAGCTAGTGATTGCTGTGCTAATTCGCCCGCGCCGCCGAAGGACGTTGTAACCAACGAAATGTCTGGCTCCGGAGTCCGTCTCCCTGATAGACCAGTGCTTCAGAGTTACCTCGGGCATGTCCTCGACTGGCTCGCTGCTCCAGATTGACATACATGCCTCCCTCTGTGATGGCAACAATCGTTCACATCTACTTGGCTCTTGCGCGTTTCACATTCAACATATACATTGAGTACTTGAACAAGCGTACACGCGAATCGGACGGATAGCAAGAGGCGTCCCAAAATCGGTAGTTGGAACGTTCGGCCGGCTCGCCTCCAGGAACCCCGTACGATCGATGTGCAGGAAAGATAAAGGCGCGGCGATGTGGTTGCTACTCGGATTCAGTGGACCGGAGGGAGACCATGGACCATCCATCGCAGGCGGCCACGGACGCAAGGATGGCTGGCAGTCGTGCGCTGAAGCCATCGATGCACGATCAGCTCCAGACCAGTCGCTGGGTGAGAGTTCGACGAACACCATACCCGAAGCGCAGCCCGCGAAGCTCGGCTGTCTCGATTACTCGGTATCAAATTCCCCTATGTCTCAGCATGAGCATAACGCGATGAGGATCGCGATCCCCCTCCTCCACGAGTTCTATGACAGCCCGAGTTTTTCCTTTTATGGGCCATTGGACGCTACTGTCGCCGAGCGGTGGGTCCGTGAGGACTATGGTCACGTCATGGACTACGTTGAAGCAGCCGGTGCGTTGGAAGGCTTTCGTCGACTCCTGGATACCTACTGCCGAAAGCTTTCTGCGGCTGGTGCTCTTGCCAATGAATTCATTGCCGGCAGGACTGACGAGGAGGACATCGAGACGGATACGGACCTGTTCTTCCCAGGTGTTCGCGACCAGATCGCGAAAAGGAAACTTGAGCGCTCAGATGAGCTACCCGTGTTGGTAGCAATGCTTGCTGACCGTCTGGCGTGCCGGGCTTCCTATCTGCAGCATCAGAACAGCCTGACGCCGCCCCATTCTCGGCATCGTCCCATGCGATGGCCCCCATGTGACGTCGAGCGAGCGAAAGCGGGACCATCGGATGTCGCATACCTCTTAAGAACCAGGGATGCCCCCTCGCTGCTTACCAGATATACGCGTGAGCCCTACATGCTTGTGGTAAATGCCCGCCCGGGCACCACGTTACGGTCATTAACGCGCAGTACGTTCCATGGCTACCACGACATTGAGATTGAGCTGGGGCGATATCAGCGTTACCTGACCTTCTCCAAGGGCATGCTCGCAATCGCGGCATTGCCGAACGAGCAGACGCTGTTGCTTTTTCGGCGATTCCTGCCGGTCATTTACCTCCTTCAGGACGAGATCCGCGTCGTCGAGTACGAGTGGAACCCTGTTGCATATGGGCGTTTGGTCCTGGAAAAAGCGAGAGTATTCGATAGCTCGTGGGACGACTGCGTCGGTTCGACGGAGGTCTCGTCAGATCGAAGCATCACTCGCCCAAGGCGCATGCTCATCTCCGAAATTCGACGGATGCCAATGCGTCAGCCGTAGACCTATGACTTTCTCAAAATGGACCCACAGGAAGAACTTCTTATGTCTGGCACCTCATTCGAAGGACAGATATCTATGACAGATGCCACATCCGACTCGTCCCAATCCGACATTGGAACAACGCTTGAGCCGCATTGCACTGTTGACAGCCTGAAACGCCACGCGAAACAGCTTCGTTCGAAATTCAGTCCTGACAAGACGATGAAGCTGAGTCACGCTCAGACCGCTGTCGTGCGATGCATCGGTCGCGCGGCAAACAACGTCTTTTCCGGTCGAGAGCCGTCAAAGCCCACATTCCCCGCCCACGTCAAGCGCAGCGAGCAACGGGACTATCAGCGGTATCGTGAGATCGCGACGCTCACAGAGATGTTCCCGGATCTGCAACTCGCAGCAATCATCGAGTTCGTGTCATCGTGGAATCTCGTCCACTGGCGCGAAGTCGACCCCAGCCAGTCCGCTCACGGTGAATGGTCTCGGCCCGACGAAGCGTCGCCTTTTGTAGGTCGGTTTCACGGGGCAGCTCTGGGGACAACGGCAAGTTGCGTCCTGCCTGAAGACATCGACGCGGAAGGAGCACAACTAGCGAGCATCGTGACTCCGACGCCAATCGACAGATTCATGCCGCCAACAGTCGACTTCACGTGCGAGAAAGCGAGCGCATTGGCGAAGATCGCAGGCACAAGCTCGCCCTCCTTCGCATACTACGTCACTGCACGCGTGTTTGGTTACGGTAGCTGGGCGGACTTCGAGCAGACTTTCCGACTGGGAGCACGCAGCCAGTTCGACGAAGAACTGAGTCCAAGCGCTTTGACGCGACGAAGGAAGTGGCAAGCCGAAGCACTCGCCGCTTTATTTTCGACCGATCGGTTGGCCGCTATCGAGTTGCATTCTTTCTGGCGACCGACGTCATCCTTAATGAACTACGCGAGCAACGTTTCGCGGAATCCAGCCGGAACCAAGGCGCAATTGTCTGAAACGAAGAATGCAACCAGGATCAGCGGGAAGCTGTCGGCAAAGCCACGAACAACAGCATAGTCACAGGCCATCATGAAGCTCAGCGAATTTCACATCGGCCTCGAATTCCTTGACCCGTGCGGGCTCCGCTGCAGGTGCACGGACATTGGCAAAAGAACAGTCATCGCGATTTACCTCGATCGTGACCACCCGGTCTGGTATCAGGGACCTCCGTACATTGTCCGGGAGATGGTCTTCGATGAGACATACATAGAAAATTCCTATCCCGACCAGCTAGCGCTTTTGGAGGGACGACTCGCGCAGGCTCGCAACTCTGCCCATCCCGGATTTAGTGCTTCCAATTTCGTTCGAATCGTTGACGAGAGCGAGCGGGATGGCGACATCTATCCGAATCGCGAGGTACTGCGATTCGACCGCGTGGGCAGTGACGGGGAGATACTCCACCCCTACTCGGCCAGGCGCACAGACGACGATACATGGACAGTCCGGATTTTTCTCCTGTTCCCGCAGAGCTACGCCGAGATGCCCGAGCGTGAGTTCATCCGCCTTCCAATTGCAACCGAAGACGATATGAGACGTCGAGCAGATGCGCTCCGCGCTTGCCGCGACACGGCAAGCCCGAATCATCCATAGGTCCTTCCATTTACAAGCTGACCTCGTTCCCGCGATCCTGTAACTTCCGGAGCAGAAAGCAAATGACGTTATGGGCTGACTTCAAACGACAATCGACCGCAGGTAGGCGCGAAATGGTCGCGCGCGGCACCCTTGTCAAACGGGACGATTTCTGTCTGGAGCTGGGCGTCAGTACCCAGCGTCTCAAAGAAATGCTCCGCGACGGAGACGTCTTCGAGCTTGAGGTCGATGGGGTACGCTACATCCCTGCTCTGCTGGCGGATAAATCTATAAACCTGCGACGGCTGCATTCGGTCTGCCGCATCCTGGTCCCGGCGCCTCCCGCGTCGCGCCTGAACTACCTGGTGTCAAAGCACGGAAACCTCGGTGGAATATCGCCAATCGACAGTCTGTCCGGAAATAAGTATCGATGGCTTAGAAAAATGGCGTGGGCATGGGCCTCCGACTATTCGATGACCACCGTACAGATTTTTTCTGGCGATATCGCGGAGGTTGCAAGTCTGCGGCCAATCTACACTGCCGCACTGAAGATAGATCCGCGTGCGAACCTGTGGAAGCGTATGGTCAAGTGCATCACACAAGGCGGATACATTGAGCCATCTGGTCCTTACCCATACCTCGAATGCGCAACCGCGTTCGTTACAAGGAGCGCCGGGGGACGATCTAAACCTGTATTTGAGGTGCGCGTTGGCCTGAGGATCAACGATGGAACCATTCAAGCGACCATCAATTCGCCGAATCGGCATCAGGCAGAACTTCGCATACCTGTAGCCGGCTCCAAAAGCATAGTTAATGTAGTACATCGAATTGCGGCATACGAATACCGAGAGACAGCGCGATGACACGGTACGCTTTGACAGACAAATTCTCGTTGACAATCCATCGTAGCCGGCGCCGCGCTCATACCGGCCTACAGCCATAGTCGTCGAGCCTTTAGATCAGACATGATAATGGCCGTAGAACCTTCCGAGCGTGTGCAGAAGCAAAGATTCGACGTGAAATCGGCGTGACTCAAGACGACGGATTCGTAACTGTTACTTTAGCCGCACCAGTGTTGTTCGTATCTCGCCACGACATCGGCAAGCTCATCGAATCGGCGCTGCTTCCCGGTCGCCACGACGTCAGTCCCTTCAGGCTACTTCGAAGATCCGTATGTGCTGGCGAACTGCACGAGGAAGTAGGAATAGGCGAAGGTGTTCTTCGAAACTGATGGTCACCAAATCGCTAACGCGAGTCCGATTGTCTCTGAAGAGTGCTGCACGACGCCGCCCCTAAGAAATCTTCGAGCAAAATCGACTCCTGTGACAGGAAGCCGTCTCATGGCTGATCGAGTGGAGGACCTGGCACACCAGAGCCTGCTGGTTCAAACGAGCAAGTATCGATGTCTGCTGCCTAGGGAAAGCCACTGGAAGACTGTTGGCGTAAGCGAGGTGAGCCTGTGACAACCGGCACGGATTCAACGGGGCTAGCCCAAGTGGCAAGCACTCTGCCGGAGCGCCTGCCGTCGGGCTTCAATCGTGCCCCGCCCCCGGGAATCAGCCTCGGAAAGGCACATCGGACCTTTTCACCAGCACGTTCTTATATCCCTTGTCCGTAAGAAAGACTTCGATGCTGCGGATTAGAGCATCCCGGTTTGCAGCCGGCCCGACCCGAACTTCCTCTATCGGCAAGCGAAACGACTCGCTCTCTGATGCTAGGTTATCTTGATTCCAGCCACCAGTTGAGACATAAGGAACGATCCCGTACTTTCCGGCCCTATGTTTAAGTTCGTGAAATTCCTTGATGTGATCGGTGGCTACAATAAGCCGGACTTCCTGCTCGGAAGCAAATGCTTTGTGCTTGAAATTGATGAAATTCATCGATAACCACGTCGTCATCTGGGAGACCCAATCATCTTCGCGGATGGTGTTTCCATGCTTGACGTCAAGCTCATACTCGAATGCATACTTGCGTATCTCAGCGAGTAGGATTCTGGCTTTCGCGTGGTCGTCGTAGACGACCTTCCGCGTGACCAATACTGGAGGAAGGTTAAACGGACTGCGCCCACCTGAGGAATTGCCAAACACTATCGATATTCCGGCTCCATTTTGACCATATGCCCTCCATTGATCGAGGCTGTCAGGCACCTTCGAAAACGAGCATACGTAGTAGGGATCTTCCTTGTGCTGTTCAAGACTCGCGGCGACATTGCCGAGTACGTCGCGAAAATTTTTATAGCGCTTCTTCTCGGCCATCCTCCGTAGCAGGCTGATCGTCAAGATTCGTCCATCCTCGAATTCCTGCGCATCATTCAAAAACCGATGGTCCGAGAGCCAGAATCCGGCCGAATCAACTATGCCGACGAAACCGTTAAGGTCGGTGTAATGGCAGAGAGTCAGTCCGCTGTAGAAGGCGAGGTCGATGTCAAATCTACGTGCTCGATAGGCGTAGTCGAACTGGGCTCGAAGAAATCCGAACTTGTTTTCGTGAGGAGATTGATGTTTCATGCCTTGACGAGATAGTTAGTCGTCGCTTGATCCGCAAGTGACGTAGAAAAACATCGAAAAATAGCTTGTCGATGAAGCTCACTGAGAGAGTCACCGGTACTGCCTATGAACGCTGCGGGCAGTATGATGCGCGAAGGCGGCTACCTTATCAACCGCCCGAGCTTTCCCCTTCAACATCTTCCCCAATCGATTGAATGCAATCGTTTAGGAATTCGACGATTATCATCTGTCGGAGTTGCGATCCTGGAGGACAGTCCTCCGGATTCAGCTTGTTTCTCGCTCGGCGAATAGCTCGAGTTGCACCTTCAATCGCTTCAGCTACAGCCCACAGCGCTTCGCTGCGTTGAGAGCTTTTCAGATTTTCGCTTTTCATCGTTCGTTTTGCCCTGCGCTTTCCCCAAGCTCGCATGCACCACGCTGCCTCGGGATTTTCATCGAAATTCGTGTCCCGGGGACACTAACCGCAATGCCTCACCTCTGCTGATGGAACGACATTTTCAAGCCGTTTATTCTAAGGTGCGAAAATCTGTGCACGCGGTTTTGCTTTCGCAGGGCAAACGGTCGCACCTGCTGAGGGGCGCGGCGCGGGCGCCATCACCATGGGTGCCGTTCGCACTCCGGGATGGCTTGCCGCCCCGGCTGGCGAGCCACTGCTCGCGCACCACACTTCTATACGCTGCATGGACACCGCGCCAGGCAGCCCCACGTGAGCCCCCGGCCATCTGAATCGACGCGCTGGACGTTTTTCAAACCTGGCCAAGCCACCGGCCGCATCGCAGATAAAAACGGGGGCTATACACCTCAAAACCGTCGCAATTTTCGACGCTACCTTCCAAGGAGATATCTATGCGAAAGCATCTGAAGCTTGCAGGACTGGTGTTGGCTGGGCCCTTCATTGCGCTCACAGCCGCCACCTTGCTCACTCTACCAATTTATTTCTTCATCAAGGTCGTCATCTTGTTCGTTCGATGGTTGACAACCTGAACAAGTATCCGATTACAAAGAACCCTCCGAGAAACATAGACGCATACAGCAAGCCTCCTGATCCGAAACGAATCCGTCCGTCAGAGATGCTGCCAACGCTGGCCGCAATCAGAAGTCCTCCCACGCTGCTCCCGAAGAAATAGAGCGTCCTCGGGACTTCTCCGACAATTTTTCCCATTATGGTCGCCAACCACTCCCAGCCGGTCAGATACCAGAGCAACACGATTGAGCCTGCTGCCACAATGATTGCAAGAAGAGAAAAACCGAGCTCCTTCATTGACAGGTCATTAATCCGGTCGCTCATATGTGCAAGCAAAGCCTGGTTATTCTGGAAGAATCCACAGATAAATACCGCTGTCAACGCGAACACGAACACCTGAAAACCGTACGTGATGATTTCCTCGCGGAATAGAGCCAACGCGTCGACTTCCCGCTCGTCGTCAGATGCCTTGACGTCCGCAGAATTGTTCGTAGATGCCATAACAGTGATACCAAAGTGTTGAGTTTGTAACTCATTCGACATTCATCGGTCGCGACACCGAAAGTATGCTCGCCCTCCCGCATATCACGACCGCCCTAATGGCGCTTAGACCGCGCTTGCTTGCCCTACGCAATTTGCTTGAACCTACAGTCATAGATAATCGCCGGACCGACATAGCCGCGAGGCCTACCCGCCAAGATTGCTTGCGGCGCTCCCGAGCACACTGAGCTTCAGTTCGGCCAAGGCTGCCAATAAACCTCGCTGGCTGCCATGAGATAGTGGCCAGGCTAGTTCGAACAAGCGTGGTATTTGTCGAACCACCTACGGCTCGTCAGCGGAGGGCACCCAATAAACCGACAACAAAAAAAGCTGGATGAATTACCTTGCTGCTTATCAAGCCAAGACAGCGCGCCGCGCCCGTTGCTGCTGCCCTGCTCCGCCAATCGGTTGTCCTGAGGCCGGGACGGCCCTTTCGCGGCCCCACGCGCGAATATTTTCGATCTGCTCGGGACTCGTTTTCGAGAGAGGTACAACATTGTGAAAACTTCGGCGGAAAAGGTCGTCAGATACCACCGCATCGCCGCTCAAAAACGCTTCCTTCACCACTTCGCGAACTGCAGACTCAAGGTCCGAACCCGCAAATCCTTCGGACGCTTCCACCAGTTCAGTCATCAAAGCATCGGTCGGCTGGTATTTCAGACCACGGCGGATGTAGATATTGATAATGTCCTTCCGCTCCTCCGCCGTTGGCAGATCCACAAAGAAAAGCTCGTCAAAGCGGCCGCGACGAAGGAGTTCTGGCGGGAGTCGCGACACGTCGTTTGCGGTTGCAACGACGAATACACGGGAGCGTGCCTCCTGCAGCCAATAAAGGAACTGTCCGACCAACCGCGTCGACGTGCCTCCGTCACCGGAGCCTTGGGTTGCGCCGGCGAGTCCCTTCTCGATCTCGTCGATCCAGAGCACACATGGTGCAACGTGGTCGGCTGTGCTTAGAGCGTCTTTTAACCGCCCTTCGCTTTGACCAAGATATTGGCCGTGAATGGTTGAGAGGTCCAGACGATATAGCGGCATCTTCCAGTTGTGCGCGATAGCCTTCGCAGAAAGTGACTTTCCGCAGCCGGGAACGCCCACAAGCAGCACGCCACGCGGAGGCCGGATTCCGCGTTCCCGCAAATCGGCCGTCAGTAGCGGACGCTCCTTGTCGAGCCAGGCCTTCAGCCCTCCCAAACCGCCGACGTTGAGCTCCGAGCCGCGAACCTGCACACGCTCAATTCCTGAAATATCGGCAAAGATACGGTCTTTCGCATGAGTTAGCTGGGCAAGGTCGTCCTTGACGATGCAACCGTTGGCAAGCAACGTGGCAATAATGTTCTCCGCCTCAATCCTGGAGATGCCAGTCAGGATGGCGGCAGCCTCTCGTTCATCCGCCTCGTCCCACTCAATCCGGTAGTCCGACCGGTACGCCCCAATTTGCTCCCGGATGATTTCCAGCATTTCGTCTTCAGAGGGAGCGGACAAAGTCAACGACATGCCGAGCCGTTGCAACTGCCCCCAAACTGGCTTGGTCGTGATAATCACAACCGCGCCGCCGTTCTCCGCAGCCAGCATGACTGTGTCCAGCAACTGCCGCGCAAACGGCGTATCATCCTCCGAATCCGGCGACTCAGTCAGAACGAACGTCAGATTCTGCCTCTGGGAAATCTGCTGGCTTGCATGGTCAAGTGCGCCAACGGCAGTGCGGTCCGGATTAATCTCGCGGTTGCTGATCAGCTCCTTCGTGCCCTGAGACAACGTGTGAACGTACACAGGTGCGTTGCTCAGACCTTGTGCGATCTCACGAAGGATATCGAGAACACGCGAGCGTTCCGCGCTTCGAATCGAAATGAACGGGACTCGGGCTTTCAGGTAGCGTGTCAGCGTGCTGCGAAATTCTTTGGTATCGCTCATGCTTATGTCAGGATGTTCCGGCGCCGCTGTTGTGTAGCTACGCTCGTGTTGTTATTCGTAGAAGTGCGAGACGCGGCGGCTTGGGACCCTCCGCCAGTTGCTTCTGTGGCAGCCGCACTGACCCGGAAATGGAGCAGGCTGCTGTTGCGGATCGTACTTGCCAGTTGCCCGCTGCGGTCGTGCTTCGCGCTATCTTCCAATGCCTTTTGTGCCGTTTCCGCGTACTGTGCAACCTGCTTTTGCAAACTCTCTCTCAGTTCGTCTGCGAATACAGGGAGGGCTGCCAATTGATATACGCTTACAAGCTTCTGTCGTGCATCCAGCATTGCCCGAGCTAGCGTCGTCGCGTCGCCGCCTAGATGCAGGGCTCGTGACATCCCGTCAGCGATTCGTTTCAGCCGGACGTCGACGGTTTCGCTGGTTCTTCTCGCAAACAGGGGAGCAACGCCCCCCGTCCAGCTCAACGAACCGGCACGCATCGCCTCAATCGCCTCGTCATCGTTGCCGCCCGCCTCAAACACGTCAAGGCATACCGACCACTCGGCATAAGTCTTCGGTATTTTCATGCGAGAGCCATTCGTCACTTCACGCGTCGCACAAATGGCGTCGCTGGCAGAAGGTCCCACTCAGGAAACGCCCCAGCAAGGGCATCGTTGAAAGACTGGCCCGACATCAGGCCACTCGCCCCCGATGATGCCTGACGCAGATCTTGCGTCTGCTGGGGGCTCTGGGCCAGCGAGTCGGTGGTCGCAGTATCCGCTGCGCTGTTGAGAAATTGACGGCTCATTGCAGTGGCTCCTTTCAGGCTGCGGACATAACGCGGCGAACGTTGTCGTGCGACGCGAGGATGTGTTGTTCCGGCGAGATTGAATCGATGAATGCGGTCACTTCGGCCGCAATTTCGTCTCGACGTGCATACTCCCGACGCCATTCGACCAACTCGGCGAGCGTTGCCTTCAGGGCCTGCTCGCACTGTTCTTTCTTTTTGGCTGCTTCCTGCGCCAGTCGAATCCTGGCGTTGTCGATTTTCTTCTTCTCGGCGAAGAACCACCCGATCGAACCAACTCCGACGAGGGCGAGCAGCCAGCCCGCGGAGAACGCACAGACCAGCATGAACACACCGAACACTACAGCGGCCCAGTGCTTGAAACCAAGCTTCAGTTTTGCAAGCGCTGCATCGCGCGCCGCGTCCAGATATGCACCGAGGCCACCCAGCAATTCCGTTTCATTCTCGCCGCTACGGGTCGAACCCGACCACCCTTCGATAGACAAAGCAATGTCCCCCGGCACGCGAGCACGGAAGGACGCTGTCAAATCATCGTGCGCGTCACGGATCCACGCACGCGACAAGGCCGTAGCGTAGCGCTGCGTAGCACGCGTGGCCTTGCTCAGTTGCGGATTCATCGCTGCGTTCGTCAGCAACTGTGTGAAACTGACCCGCTCGTCGAGAATTGTCGTCTCAAGTGATTGTCGGCGTTGCGCGGCAACCCGGTCGCCGGATTCTTCGATGACCAGTTGGTTGAGTCGGTCTTCGCGCCGCAGCGGCAGTTCCTCGTCATCGAAATTGCTGACGAGGGAATCCAGCAGGTCGTCAACAGCGGCCTCAATGTTGCGCGCCGGGACAAGCGGACCGTCGAAAATGCCAACAAAGTGATCGCGAACGACTTCGTGAAGCGCCGCCTCGTTAAGCGAGGCGTTCAGTTCCGTCCACGTCGGACTGAATCTCGAAAGATGCGTGTATCGCCCTGCCCGATTCTCATCCGGAAGCTTGGTGAGCAGCCCGTCGCTCCACTGCTCGCGTTGCGTCTCTACAAACCCGACCTCGGCAGCAAGTTCCTCGACCCACGATTCCACACGGCGGGTGCATTGAAGACGAACCTCTCCACCGAATATGCCGCTGGCCAGTGCATCAACCAGAATCACGCTTTGCCGGTCAAGGCTCTTCGGATCCTGCATGCCAAAGTACCGGTCTAGCCAGACACGGCAGGCGTTCCCACGTCCGGAGCGACGGCTGATAAGCGCGAAGAACAGAGACGTCTTCTCGTCATCACGGCGGATAGCCTCTGCCAACGCACGTTTTGCCAGATCCTGCTGATCATTGAGCCACGCGGCGAGCGCCACAAGTGCCGGAGCAAGCCAGTAGCGCGGCGCCGACAACATAAGCCCTTCTGTCGCCGACTTGATGGTTTCCGCTCTGACAACATTGACATCAGCCGCCTGCAGGATGCCAGTGGCCTGCCGGCGAACCTCGGCGTAGTAACCGTACGTCGTCTCGAGTTCCTGACGGATCTTGATCTGGCGAGTCTCCGCAAGCGCCAGTTCCTTTGCACGCAGGTCTGCCGCCACGAACTGCATGAAAGCCTGCTCAAGCCGGGCCAGTTCGGACCTTGTGTCAGCGAGCTCGCCACCGACACCAGCTACCTGTTGCGAGACTGCCTCGATGTCACGGTTCAGGCTTCTCAGACTGTTGTTGATATACGTAAGGTCTGCGGCCTGGATTATTCGCTCTGTGGTGCTCATTTCATCCCTTAACGATTGACGTATCGCCACTTGATGTGACGGCAATTACCTTGTCCGCGTAGACTTCTACAAACTCGTACCGCCCATGCAAAGCCAGAGCCCTGCCTCGAGTGAGCAAAGGTGGTAGCGGCTCGAAGCTCTTATAGTGCTGAATGATGTTGCCCGTTCGATCTAGCGTGTGAACTTCATAGGGAGCGCCTAGATAGCACCTCGACACGATTCCAATCGGATGCTGGTCGATCGTGACGTCTGGAAACTCTTCGCTTATGGCTGCAGCCAGCGCATCCACTGCTTGACGGTTATGGACATGTCCACCTGCGTCCAGCTTCTTGATAGCGTCCATATACGCTACCGAGCGTTTCACGCGAAGCCTCACGTTGACCTGGTCCTGAGAGAGCGTTGTTGTTGGTCGCACCGGTTGCCTCAGCGAAGCAGCTAGGTCTGAACTGGAGGTGCCAGGTACCAGGAGTTTTCGAACCATAGACATTCAGCCATAAATTAAATTAACCGGCAGCCCATGAACATGCTTCCCGCATCGGATGGATACCCTTCCCAGCTGATGTAGCAGTTCAACGCACGTGGAACCGGCGTCATTCAGGAGGTAACGGCAAGCTGATACAAATCTTTAGTGCTGACTTAATGACTCGCCGACAATCTGCGTAGAAGCACTGTCGGTGCGGGCAAGGTCAGATCCTTATGCTCACGACACCGTCTGCCCCGCTGTCTGATGGAACTACGGCGCCGCTTCGTGTTGCGCGAAGCATCGTCTGCACACTGAGACTTCGCCGCGCTGATCCGGCAAGCCTCCCGGTCGCCTCGTTTTCGGTAAACTTGACGGACGACACGAGGAGCAACGAAAGACATGGCGGAACATGAGTTGGTGCGGCCCAGCCGCGACGGAGACCAGTTCCACTATCACTGGGCGGCCCGTCATTGTCTGGCGCTGCTACGGGGTTTAAACGGTCTTGTCGCCGTATCCATCGAAGGTGCATCGACGTCAGAAGGCTCGTCCTCCGTGGACGATGGCGACGAGCTGATCGACGTTGGGCTCTACTGGGGCAGTGAAGCGTTAGCTCAGGCGCCTCGGGTTGAATACACGCAGCTCAAACATTCGACGCGACACGCGCAGACCGTGTGGACCGCGAGCGGTCTCAAGAAGACATTACAAGGGTTCGCCAAACGCTTCACCGCGCTCTTGCTGCAGTTCGCGGCGCCAGATGTCAAATCGAGATTCCGCTTCCGTTTCACAACCAATCGCCCAATCGACCAGAAAGTGCTTGAGGCACTCGAAGACCTGGCGGCCGGCCGTGCACCGCGGCATCCCACGGTCCAGGCCACCTTATTGGGATACGCCGGGTTGAGTGGTGACCAAGCGTCCGACTTCTTCAGCATCTTTTCGGTCGAAGGCGAAGAGCCTAATCTGTGGGCCCAGCGGAATCTGCTTGCCCAAGACGTCGGCGTGTACCTGTCTGAGGCCGACTACGATGCTCCCGTGCAACTGAAGGAACTGGTCGCACGCAAGGCGTCCTCGGAGTTCGCCAACGATCCGGCAATCCGACGGCACGATGTTCTGCGCGCCCTGAAGGTTTCAGAGCCACAACTTCAGCCCGCGCCTTGCCTGATAAACGCGCCGGCCGTGGTACTTCCCCGGGAGCAGGAAGCCGAGATTCGCTCGG
The DNA here is from genome assembly GCF_007995085.1 of Paraburkholderia azotifigens. GTDB lineage: Bacteria > Pseudomonadota > Gammaproteobacteria > Burkholderiales > Burkholderiaceae > Paraburkholderia > Paraburkholderia azotifigens. The sequence goes on along the minus strand of NZ_VOQS01000005.1, from coordinate 101,183 downwards.
CGCTACTCTCGACAACACGCCCGATCGTTCTCCATGCCGATGGCGGCGTGGGCAAATCTGTCATCGCTTCGCGCCTTGCTACGTCGATGCCTCAAGGCTCCGTCGCCGTGCTGTACGATTGCTTTGGCGATGGACTCTATCGAAATTCATTGCATCTTCGGCACCGCCATCGTGATGCACTGGTACAGATTGCGAACGAACTGGCCGCACTGGGTCTGTGCCTTCCGCTGATTCCGTCCGCGCACGCAGATGCCAAGAATCTCATGCGCGCGTTTGTCGGGCGAATCGAACAGGCTATCAACCTGCTTCGCGCACGCGACCCCGAGGCGAGCCTGTGCCTGATAGTCGATGCTGCAGACAACGCAGACATGGCAGCCGAGGAGCAAGGCGACAATCCGTTCGTCCGCGATCTCATTTCCACGGCAGTACCTGAGGGCGTGCGGCTCGCTTTCACCTGCAGGACGCACCGTCGAGCACGACTCGGCGCACCCAGTGACGCGCACGAAATCGAGTTACGCCCTTTCAGTTTCGCGGAAACGAAGGCGTTCCTGCTACGGCACTACCCCGATGCGACCGAAACAGACGTCGCTGAGTTTGCATTTCTGAGCAGCTCGAACGCTCGAGTCCAGGCTCTGGCAATTGAGCAAAAATTGAACATCTCGGAAATGCTCATAAAACTGGGGCCAACCCAGTCGAATGTGGATAACGCTATCGCCGATTTGCTGCAAGGCGCGATCGATAAGCTCAAACATCAGGCAGGCAAGACCGAAGCAGCGCAGATCGACCTCATCTGCCAAGGCCTGGCGGTACTTCGGCCGCTCGTACCGGTCTCAGTTCTGGCACAGATTTCTGGCATTCCTGAAAGCGCTGTGCGTAGCTTCGCGCTCGATCTCGGACGCCCGCTACTCATAAAGGGAAACAGCCTCCACTTCACCGACGAACCGACCGAGACATGGTTCCGTGATCGTTTCAAGCCAGCACACGCGAACCTGGAGTCATTCCTGGCGCGACTGCGGCCTCTCGCCAGTGACAGCTCCTACGTCGCCTCGACCCTTCCTCAACTGATGCTCTCCGCCGGGCTCATGGATGAACTTGTCGCGCTGGCACTATCGGAAGACGGTTTGCCGGCTACAAACGCGATAGAACGACGGGATGTGGAGATACAACGCCTGACATTTGCACTCAAGGCTTGCCTTCAGGCAGGGCGATACGCTGATGCTGCAAAGCTTTCGATGAAAGCCGGCGGCCAGGTGGCAGCAGCAACGCGCCAAACCGCGTTGATACAGCAGAACAGCGACATCGCGGGCGTGCTGCTTTCTCCGAACAGGATTGATGAGCTGGTATCGCGGCGCACGTTTGGTAGCAGCTGGATCGGATCGCACCATGCGTACGAGGCTGGGCTTCTTTCGGGGCGCAAGGAATTCCTGGCTGAAGCTGGCAGCAGACTGCGCATGGCCATGGAATGGCTGTACGCCTGGGCCCGGAGCCCAGCAGATGACCGGAAGACGGTCACGAATAGCGATCGTGCAGAACTCGCACTGGCACGAATGCGGGTACTGGGACCACAAGCGGCCGCCAAGTTTCTGGGCAGTTGGAGACCTCGTCGCCTGGCCTTTGACGCAGCACGATTGCTCGCGCGGCGACTGCTCGACCTAGGCGAGTACGGCGAACTCGATTCGCTGGCGTTGGTCGGCGCGAACAACTTCTGGCTGTCGCTCGGAATCGTGGCGGAAGCATCACGCGTGGGACATCGTCTTCCGCCCGCACCGCTCGCCCAGGTGATGCACACCTTGGCAGACCGTCGGGTGCAAATCAAAGGTTCAGACCAGTGGAACGAGCGCTGGGATACCTTGGAAGCTGTTACCGCTGCCGTCTCAATGTCGCTACGCGTGCTTCCACGAGACGACGCGAGCTGGTCAGGCATTCTTCGTCGACATCTGCCGGAAACGCCACCGACCGTTCTCTCCGACAGATTCGGCGCGGACATTTCACCGCTGCTCAGAGCGTACGCGCTTGAGGCTGCATTGCGAAACGACCGGCTTACACTACTTTCCATCGCCCCGCCGGACGTCCGTTCTGAACTGGAAACCAGGGACTCTTATAGCCGCGGGTCCGATACGACTGCGTTCGAACGAACTACAGGCAGCCTTCTGCCCTGGTTTGTACTCAGCGCAGAGGTCGCATGCGGGCGCTCGCCGTCAAATCTTGATGCGGCGGTCAAAGATGCGCTGGACAAGAGCGTTGCGTCGCAAGATTACCAGTCTCGTTCGCACATTCGGAATGTCGTGGCTATCGAATGGATCCGGGTGCTGCGGGACGCATCCGTTACTACCGAAGCTTCCGTGGCGGTGCTTCGCGACTGGATCAGCACTCACGATAACCACATCTCGCCAGATACCCTGACGGTGATGTGTCGAATCGCTTCTCACTCGCCCGGGCTGTCTGATTTCGCGATGGAGCTGGCAATCGCAGCCTTCGAGTCCCTGGAAACTTCCAGGGAACATGCTGAAACGAGAACCGATGCCTATCAGCTCCTGGCTCGCGCCGTGCTGCCGGTCAACAAAGCCGAGGCTGCCGCTTATTTTGGCCGGGCCGTCGAAATCTCCGACAACATCGGTGACGAAAATCTGGACCGATGGATAGCAATGCTTCATCTGGCAAAGGCCAGCTCGAAGAAACAGACACCCCGCCCGCAGTCTGCCTACCGTCTGGCAAGAGCCGCGGAGCTGACGTATAGGTATGTCTATCGTGACAAACACTTCGACTGGCAAACAACCGTCGAGGCGCTGCTAGCCCTTTGTCCGTCCTCGACCCTCGCTATCCTGAGCCGATGGCGTGACCGGGACTTCGGTTCTGCCGAACGCCAGATCGAAAAGGCAATCCGAAGCCTCGTGGAAGTGAGTCAACTTCCCGCAATTGTCACAGTCGCTTTAGCCGGCCTGGACGCGGGGTTGAATAGCCTGAACGACATCAAGCGAGCTATCGATGCGCAGACAGATATGGAACGGAAGAAACAGATTCTTCGCGCCGCATATCGCTACGTGCGTGTCGACCCGCAGAACGAAGAAACCTGGACTGGTATGGCCCAGCAGGGGCGCGCGCTCGGGGTCCAGTTGCCCGATATCGATCGACTGCTCGCGGCCGCAGCACGACGCAACAGTTTGGCGTCTCCGCAGCCTGAGCCGACACCGCAACATTACGATAGCAGTGAACGCAAAGAACCCGACTGGGGCAGCTTGTTCGCTGGACTCGATCTGACGAACCAGGCGTCGTTGCGTCGAGCGTACGGCGATCTGAAGAGCTTCGACCCGCCGTATTCAGTCGAAGAATTCTTCAAGCAGGGGCTTGTGCGCAGCGGCCACAGCCGGATGGCCGGGTTCATCCGCGCCGTTGCTTCATGGCCCGACTTCGGGATTTTCAAGTTTCGAGATCTGCTCGACGCCATTCCACCACTCGGTTTCAGGTCGCTGTCAGTTCGCGAGGCGCTACGCGAGGCAACCTTGGCGGCGTGTCGAAACACACCGCAGTACTCGCAGCGTAGCGGCTGGGGAAAGGTCTTCCCGTCGGAACGCCTGTACACGCTAGGCATCGTGACCGACAAAGACGTTGTCACGGCGATTTTGCAGGGATATGCGGCAAGAATTGATACCCTTGATGCACGGGGATTTTTCCTTCTCGTGGATCCGCTGACATCTTGTCTCACCCAGGATGAAGCAGACAGTGCGCTGAATTTTGGGCTGAGTCTGCTCGATGGCATGCTACGTTCCGAAGACGGCGACGGCCCCTGGCGCGAGGAGCTCACGCCAGCGCAATCGTGCGAGCAAGCTTTGGCTGGCTATCTATGGGCCGGCCTCGGCTCGCCAGCAGCAAGCGAGCGCTGGAAGACGGCTCATGCGGTCAGAACGTGTGTGGAACTAAACTGGACCGGGTTATTGTCTGCACTTGCCGTGCGCGCAACCGCCGGCTCCCCGGCTCCCTTCACCGACGGCGGACTCGTGTTCTACGAATGGCATGCCCGCCAGTGGCTGCTCATTGCGCTTGCTCGAGGTGCCATCGACCGGCCAATTGCCGTCGAACCGTTTGTTCCGTTTCTGACAGCGTCTGCCGATGAGGAACACGTTCTGATCAGGCATTTTGCTGTCGAAACATTGAAGATCTTGCGCATGTCAGGCGTCATACCGACGACAACCGATGCGGCACCCGACGAGGCCAACATCCGGAGACAGCCCTTGCACGTGCATACCAGGTCCCGTGGTGTGTCTGACGACGATGACTACGACGACGCCAATGCACCTGACCTGCCGGGACACGAGAAGTATTACTTCGGTATCGACATCGGCCCATACTGGTTCGCGCCGCTAGGTCAGGTTTTCGGCATCAACCAGGAATCGATGGAGAGACGCGCCCGGGATGTACTGCGCGATCGGATGGCCTCGAGCTATGGCGCAGATCTTGAAGACGCGCGCTACGAGCGGAAAATCCTCCATTATGAGGATACCAACCACTCTCACGGCACTACGCCTCGAGTTGACGATTTGACCGCATACAACTCGTATCACGCGATGATGATTGTTGCAGCCCGGCTGCTGGAGACACATTCTGTCGGTAAGGCCGCCGACCAGACGACTGATGACTTTGAAGAATGGCTGGAAGGACAACTCTTAACCCGAAGCGATGGGCACTGGCTCGCAGACCGACGCGACCCTCACCTCACGGAACCACCGCCCGATCCGCGAGGGTACGGAGACAAAACGTGGTGCTGGAGCGTAACGGGCGAGCATCTGGACCGTCAACTGTTGACCGATGACGGCTTGCACGTTCTTTGGGGCTACTGGAGCAGCGGCGAGCGCGACGACGAGGAAACAGTCTCGGTACGCAGCGTTCTTGTCCCCAAAGATACGGCGGGGGCAATTCTGGCCGCGCTGCAGACGTCGCCTCGACCCGACAATATCTACTTGCCAGCGGCCGAAGATCGCGATGTCAGTTCCGGTAGCTTCCGTCTTGCGGCGTGGATAGATAGCAGGAACAATACTGCTCGTTTAGACGGATACGATCCTTGGGCAAGCAAGGTCGAATATCCTGGGCCGAGACCCACTTCGTCCATCGTCGACAAGCTAGGGCTGAACGCGCAGGCGGATAGGCGGCGCTGGAGCTCCGCTGCAGGAGCATCTATCCGCAGTGAATCGTGGACTCGAGCAGTCGGCTATAAGCCGGAAGACGAAAACATAGCGGGAAACCGCCTGAGCTGCAACCGCGAATTCTTGCTGGAACTCTTGACGCAAAATCCCGGGACGTACTTGATGCTCAGCGTATCGATACGTCGCAAGCCGCCCCGCGGGGGTTCGGACCAGGACGTGTTCGAACCGTATCCATGGCCTTACGCACGCTATTACCTGATAGGTGAAGATGGAATCGCCCGATCGCTCAAACGCCGTGATTGAACTTGGAAAACGTCTGGTTATCGAGCTCAATCTCGCAGACGACCTGCTGGCACAGTGGATGGCTCACTACATTGCCGAGCGAATCGACGCAGCGGAGCGTGCGGCGCCCGAGGCGCGATCTGTTGCGCAGGATGCCTGCGCGCAGGCCATCTATGAGTTGTGGAATCACCGAAACAACCTGCCCGACCATACGAAGCCATTTCGTGAATTAGCGCCGCTCCTCAGGACACTTACGTCCCTCGAGGTGGACAGCGGGAACCGTTTCCGATTCATCCACAGCCGCCCCGACGTTCAAACGCCGGATAACTCAGATCTCGCGGGCAATCGGTTCCTGGAAGCAGCCGTAAATCTGGACTATTCTGCGCGCGTCCTGATTCAGTATCTACTTGGCGTTGCGTCTCGCGAGGCATCGGAGAAGGTTGCCCCATGGCTGGATGCTGCCATCAACGCAGGAGCAAATGCTACCTTGGAGATTCGCCTCGCCGATTTTTTGTCAGGCAACGAGGAGGCTCCTGATGCGGACGAACTTGCTCGACAGGCCTTGCAAGAGAAAATCGAGAAGCTCGAGTTGTTTTCTCAGCTGGCAACCTCGGTGGCGGCGGAGCTCAAAAGCCGCAAGATCGCTGGTCCCACAGGCGACGAAGGCGAAAGAGCGTGAAATCTGTATAAATTGCGGTCGCCGCGATGGGCGTATGTCCCGCCGGCTGCGACAGGTTTTGGCGTATTAACCATATCTGACGTCCCATCAAGCGCCGCGTAATACGCTAGCACCGGGCCGTGCTCGCGGCAGAGGCCTGTCTTGTGCGACTTGGACTTGCCGTCGTGGGGAACAAACGGTGCAATACTCCGGCAAGCAGTTGACTTGGCAACGCGACAAAAACTGAATTCCAGCTCGGTAGCTCGACATTGAGATACCGCGAGGCAGCGGAATCCGGTATTTTGCATACGACGATGATATGCCCTGATGCATTGGGTGCGTTCGCGCGCCGCGATTCGCTGGTAACGTTGCGGCGTAGTCGTCAACAGTAGCAGCGAGCGGCAACTTGGCCAACAGCCAGATGAGAAAGCGATAAGGATCGATCCAGTTCGCATTGCAGGCCTCGTCGAGCAAGAAAAGCTCGGCGTTGGCGCGTGCACCGGCAACGGCGTCCGCGAACAACCTTCCCTTCCTTCCTGCGACGAACGCGATCGCATCTTCGCAACAGGTTGGTGAGTATGGGCCAGTTTCCGTTTCCGACGTAGCGGGCCGGTTCCTATCACTGCCCGTGCATGCATTGCAGCGCTTTGCTCAATGCACTCGATGGTACGTCGGTTGGTACATGTTCAACCGTCATGCGCGCGATGACGCATGATGACCCACGGTACGGCCTTCGACATAGCATGCGTCGGGCACCGGGGTCCGTTTGCTAACTTGTTCCAACAACGGAAAGTCGCCCCCAGCACACCGCTTAGTATGCCTCGCGTCATGAGATTCTCATCGGACGTTGCGCGGACTCCTGTCCGCGACGGCCGCTGCTACTTCCCTTGCATGCGTACGCCCCACGGTCTAACGTTCTCTGCATGTGACGGAGACGGACATGGCCGGGATCGTGACCGCATCGGGCGCCGCTACCGGCTTTGCGATGATCACGGTTGCGTATTTCACACCATGTCACTGACCGGCGTTATCGAGCCATTCCGGGATCGGCGTATTGGCGCCACCGGATGATCGGCGCATAGGCGCCAGCGTAGGATCGGCGTTATGGCGCCAGTCCGTGACCGGCGTAAAGGAGCCAGTCGATGATCGGCGTATAGGCGCCACCGGCGCCGGGTGTTGAACGCGATTCGAACTTTCCAGATGGGTACGCTCCGTTCTTTCTGAACGGAGTGTCCATGACCAACCGGAGGTTCGAATTGTTTGAGTACCGTCAAGTCCTTGTCCGCATGCGGCAAGGCGATTCCGATCGCGACATCGCGCGTAGCGGCCTGATGGGTCGCAAGAAGTTGACCGCTGTTCGTCGTATGGCCGGCGAGCGCGGCTGGCTGAATCCCGGGCAGCCGTTGCCTGACGATACCGTGATCGCCGGCGTGTTCGGTCGCACTCCGCACTTGCCGAGCACATGTGTGTCCACGCTCGAACCGTTTCGTGAGCAGATCCGTGACTGGCATGACGCCGGCGTCCAGGGCACTACGATCCACCACGCGCTGAAACGCAACCATGGCTACGCCGGCAGCTACTCGGCGGTGCGCCGTATCCTGCTGGGCCTGAGGGCCGAACGCGGCGTGCCGGCCACAACGATCCTTGAGTTTGCGCCAGCGGAGGCCGCACAGGTCGACTTCGGCTCCGGGCCGGTACTGGCACATGAATCGGGCGCGCAGATCAAGACGTGGTTCTTCGTCATGACCCTCTGCTGGTCGCGGCACCAGTATGTCGAGCTCGTGCTCGACCAGACCGTCGAGACATGGCTGGCGTGTCACCGTCGCGCCTTCGAGTGGCTCGGTGGCTGCCCGGGTCGCGTCATCATCGACAACGCGAAGTGTGCAATCACCAGAGCCTGCATGTACAGCCCAGAGGTCCAGCGCTCGTACGCCGCGCTCGCTGAGGGATACGGCTTCCGGATCGACGCATGTCCACCGCACGACCCACAGAAGAAGGGAATCGTTGAGTCGGGCGTCAAGTATGTCAAGAAATCCTTTGTGCCACTGCGCACGTTCCGCGACCTGACCGATGCCAACCGGCAATTGCGCGAATGGATAATGCAGCAGGCCAGCACGCGCGAACATGGCACGACGCGCGAGCAGCCGCTGGCGCGCTTTGCCATCGAGAAGCCGCTGCTCACGACGCTGCCTGACGTTGCGCCGGTGCTGGCTGTATGGAGCGAAGTCAAGGTGCATACGGACGGACACGTCGTCTACAAGAAGGCGCTGTACTCCGTGCCGTTCACGCTGGTTGGCAAGAGCCTCTGGCTCAAATCGACCGATACGGTTGTACAACTGTTCCACCAGCACGAACTCATCGCAACCCATCCGCGACTGCGCAAGGCAGGTGAGCGCCACACGGTGCGAGACCACCAGCCGCCGGCGGCGCAGGCGTGGCTCGAACACGATCCGCAGTGGTGCCTGGCTCGTGCCAAGGAGATCGGGCCATCCTGTCACGCGCTGGTTCTCGCGATGTTCAACGACACGGTGCTGGTGAACCTGCGTGGCGCGCAGGGCATCGTCCGTATGCGCGAGAAGTTCGGCGATCAGCGGCTGGACGCCGCGTGCGAGCGTGCGCTTGCATTCGCGAGCCCGAAGTACCGCACCGTCAAGACCATCCTCGACAAGGGACTGGACAGCCAGTCCGCCGCAGCAGCGGCGCAAACGTCAACGGCGCCTGCTGACACCTATCTGAACGGCGGCCGCTTCGGTCGTGACCTCCACTCCCTTCTCCTGCATTGAACATCATGAATCCCAGTCCCGAACTAAATACGATCCTCAAGCAGCTGCGCCTGTCGGGCGTGCTCGACTCGCTCGAGCAGCGCAACCGTCAGGCAATCGACGGACAGCTCGCCTACACGGAATTCCTCGCCATGCTTCTGCATGATGAAGTCGCGCGGCGGGACCAGAAGAAGCTCGGCGCGCGTCTCGTGCGCGCCGGCTTCGGGCTAGGCAAGACACTGGAGACCTTCAACTTCGATCGGCTGCCGAAGCTCAACCGCGCGCACATCCACGATCTCGCCACCGGTCGTTACATCGACGAGAAGGTGGCCATCCTGATGGTCGGTCAAACCGGCGTCGGCAAGTCCCACATTGCCCAGGCACTGGGCCACTGCGCTGCACGTCAGGGGCGTGACGTGCTGTTCGTCACGCAAACCGATCTGATCAGGAAACTGCATGCGGCTCGCGCCACGGGCCTCTACGAACGCAAGTTCCAGCAGTTCGTGCGCGTGCCGTTGCTGATCGTTGACGACTTCGCGCTCAAACCTCTGCGCGCGCCACACGACGAAGACTTCCACGACCTGGTGGCGGCCAGGTATGAGCGGGCGGCTACCATCCTGACATCCAATCTCGACCTCAGCGAATGGGGCGATGCCTTCCCCGACAACCGGGTCCTCGGCGCCGCGACACTTGACCGCCTACGCCACGGTGCCTATCGCATCGTCATCGAGGGCGAGAGCTTCCGCAAGCCCAAACCGATGCCTGAAAACGGCGAAGTTGCCGTTGCAAAATCCAGTAAAAAACCGCATTCTTGAGGCCGTTCGAATCCGCGTTTAACACCACTTCCAACTGGCGCCATTACGGCGATCATCCCCGGCGCCTTTACGCCGATCCGTGACACACCAAGCTGGACAGTGATTTCGCGGCAAGCTGGACAGGCATTTCACGCGAAGGTGGACACGGATTTCACGGCAAGCTGGACAGCGATTTCACACGAAGCTGGACAGTAACGCTCTGATGTAGCGACGCGGGTCAACCGTGGCACGCTCGACGATTTCGTCGAGAGGCCACATGGCATATCCAACGTTGACCATGCGTAAAATTCGTGAAGTGCTGCGCCTGCATTTCGACTGCGGGTTTAAGCAGCGTGAGATTGCCCGGGCAGTCGGTGCCTCTCCAACGACAGTCGGACAGTATGTGCGGCGCATGGAGCGCGCAGGGCTTACCTGGGCGGTGTCGGCGACGCTGTCCGACGATGAACTCGAAGCGCTGCTGTACCCGCCGCCACCACAGGTCGAGGGGCAGCGGCCCGAACCCCACTGGCCCACCGTCCGTCGCGAGCTCTCGCGCAAGGGCGTCACGCTGGATCTGCTGTGGAACGAGTACAAGGCCGAGCATCCGGACGGCTATGCGTACACGTGGTTCTGCACGCACTACAGCCAGTGGGCCAGCTCGTTGCCCCTGACATTGCGCCAGACGCACGCTCCGGGCGAGAAGCTGTTCGTCGACTACTCCGGCGACAGGGTCGCAATCATCGATGCGGCGACGGGCGAGATCCGTGAGGCGGAGCTCTTCGTCGCAGTGCTCGGCGCGTCGAACTACACGTACGCCGAAGCGACCTGGACGCAGCAGTTGCCGGACTGGATCGGCTCGCACGTGCGTGCGTTCGAATTCATCGGTGGCTGTCCTGAGATTGTCGTGCCGGATAACCTTAAGTCAGGCGTACACAAGCCCAGCTTCTATGATCCGCTGATCAATCGCACCTACGCAGCAATGGCCGCGCATTATTGCGTCACTGTCCTCCCGGCTCGCAGCGGGAAGCCCCGCGACAAGGCAAAGGTTGAACAGGGCGTACTCCTGGTCCAGCGCTGGATTCTCGCCCGGCTGCGCAAGCAGCGCTTCTTCAGTCTGGCCGAGGCGAACCGGGCAATCGCCGGATTGCTCGCCAGCCTGAACAACAAGGCCTTCAAGAAGCTGCCGGGTTCGCGCCGCAGCGCCTTCGAGGAACTTGACCGTCCGGCGCTCAAGGCGTTGCCTGTGCTGCCGTACCAGTACGCCGACTGGAAGGTCGCCCGCGTCGGCATCGACTATCACGTCGAACTGACTGGTCATTACTACTCGGTCCCACATCGCTTTGCGCGCGAACAGGTTGACCTTCGTTACACCACATCGACGGTCGAGATCTTCCATCGCGGCAAGCGTATCGCCGCGCACGCAAAGAGCGACCGGCGCGGCGCCCATACCACGCTCAATGAACACATGCCCGCTAACCATCAGGCCGTCACTGGCTGGGACCCACAGCGCCTGCGCAACTGGGCGGACAGCATCGGCCCATACACCGCCGCAGTCATCGAGCATCTGCTGGGCGGTCGCCAGCATCCGCAGCAGGCCTATCGCACCTGTCTTGGTGTGCTTCGGCTCGCAAAGGACTATGGCAACGAGCGACTTGAGGTGGCCTGCTGCCGCGCCATCGATCTCAAAGCGCCGGGGTACAAGTTCATCGCCTCAACGCTGAAGAACGGTCTGGATCAGCAACCCTCGCCGACATCTGCACAGGCCGACTTACCGCTTACGCACGCCAACGTGCGTGGGCCCAACTACTACCATTGAAGGAGAAATATGCTCAGACATCCGACCATCGAGAAGCTGCACGAGCTACGCCTGAGCGGCATGGCCGCCGCGCTCACCGAGCAGCAGGGACTCGCCGACATCGAAGCAATGAGCTTCGAGGAACGACTGGGTCTGCTTGTTGAGCGAGAGTCCAGCGTGCGCGAATCACGGCAGACGACGGCGCGGCTACGCCGCGCAAAACTGAAGTTCCCCGATGCCGTGCCCGAGGACATCGACTACCGCTCGGCACGGGGACTCGACCGCAGTCTCATCGGCCAGCTGCTGACGTGCAACTGGATTCGCGAGCGCAACAGCACGGTGATCATAGGCGCCACCGGTCTTGGCAAGACCTGGCTGTCTTGTGCACTGGCCAACCAGGCATGCCGTCAGGGCTTCTCAACGCTGTATCTGAAAATGCCCCGGTTGAACGAGGATCTTGCCATTGCCCACGGTAGTGGCCGCTACGCACGCCTGCTGGCGCAGTGGGCAAAGACGGACGTCCTGCTGATGGATGACTTCGCGATGGCGCCCATGAGCGACGGCGCCGTGCGCGACCTGCTGGAGATTCTTGATGATCGTCACGGCCACCGTTCGACGCTTGTGACAAGTCAGATTCCAATTGAGAACTGGCACGCGGTACTCGGGGATCCGACGCTCGCCGACGCCATTCTCGATCGACTCGTGCACAACACCTATCGCGTCAATCTCAGCGGCGAGTCGATGCGCAAACACAAAAAGAGTTTGACCGACAAACCCCGATCAGAGTAAAAATCGGAAACCCCGCGTCGCTGCGCTCCGACTGTCCAGCTTCGCGCGAATCAGCCGTCCACCTTCACGCGAAACGCGTGTCCAGCTTCCACGAATTACGCAATCACGGTTTCGGCCGGTTGTTCTAAATCAATCCCGCAAACGGCTTTATCGGACCCGATCATAGAACTATGCAGTCCAGGCACAAGACCTAATGCGCGCTTGGGTGTTGTATGGCGTTGCCGCTAGACGCCACCGTCGAATGTGACACGGAAAAGCCCATACCTCACATGTGGCATCACGAGTTGACCGAGTATTTCGTCAAACGTCTCTTACATCATCGATTTCAGCGTCCGCAGTCGCATTGCCTATTGTTCAGTTGCGGGCCTTCGGGGCAATTCACCGCACCCACACATGTGGCGAACCTTTATTAAATGGTGACAAAAATGGCTACAGCGTCTGCCGAGCCCCTCACGACACGTAAAGTCGCTGACCTGCCGGGGCCCCGAGGCTTGCCTCTTATCGGAAACGCGCACCAACTGACCCCGTCACGCGCGCATCTTATTTTGGAAGAATGGGCCAAAGAGCTCGGCACGCCGTTCCGGTTCCAAATCGGAAGTCGACCTGTCACGGTTTGGGACGACACGGAACTTTGCCACATGATCATGCGTGATCGCCCCTACGGATATCGGAGGTACGCCCCGATTGAGGACATCCTGAAGGAAATGGGGAGCAACGGCGTTTTCTCCGTCGAAGGAGCAGCATGGGAACCGCAACGAAAACTGGTGATGCAAGCTCTTTCGATAGCCCACATAAAGGCCTTTTATCCCACCCTGACAGCGATAACCGAACGGCTGAGGATACGATGGAAACGCGCAGCACGCCGCGGCAGCGTAGTTGAGATGACTGACGATCTCAAACGTTATACTGTTGACGTCACAAGCGCGCTCGCCTTCGGTGACGACCCGAAAACACTGGAGCAGGATGGGGACGTCATCCAGGAGCATCTCGCGGTAATTTTCCCAATGCTAATGAATCGGATAAACGCGCCAGTTCGCTACTGGCGTTACATCAAGTTGCCACGGGATCGTCAACTGGACCGCTCTCTGATTGAAGTGCATCGATACGTGCGACTGACGATGCAACGTGCGCGCGAGCGCATCCGAGATTGCCCTGACGCTGAACCTGGTAACTTGCTTGATGCCATGCTTAGGGTCCGGGACGCTCCGGGGTCTGGTATCACAGATGATGAAGTCGCGGCGAATGTCTTGACCATGTTGCTCGCGGGTGAAGATACGACGGCAAATTCCATTGCTTGGGCGCTGCTTTATCTGACTGCCGACGACGCCTTGCAAAATCGGATATCCCAGCAGTCCCGCGCGGCGTTAGCACACGCCAATGTTTGTCCGACTTACGATACTCTCAAGTTGCTCGATTTGTGCGAGGCTGTTTGCACTGAAACGAGTCGATTCAGACCGGTGGTACCGGTCCATGCGTTTGAGCCACTACATGACGTCGTGCATCGCGGCGTACATCTTCCAGCTGGGTCAAGAATGTTCTTTCTGACCCGGCCTTCGATGCTCGATCCGAACAACTTCGATCATCCGGACGAGTTTGATCCTGAGCGTTGGATGCACAATCGAGCCTCCGAGCATCGCACGCACGAAGTGCGTGCCCATCTGCAGTTCGGCGGAGGACCGAGGGTATGTCCGGGGAGACATCTTTCGACAGTTGAGATGCGACTAGTTATCTCGATGCTGTCTGCTGGCTTCGTTTCCCGGCTTGCCGTCGATGCAAGTACTATCCAGGAAGTCGCCGCTTTCACAATGGTACCCAGCAAAATGCCGGTACGGCTTACGCTGAGGCACTGAAGCCGCATGGCGCCCTTGGTCTTCGGTACCTGTCGCAGCACGGTTGCTGTAGTTCGACCGCGACAGTCGGGAGCGGACGGGAACGGTGCGACTTCCCGACACAATGCGCTGACGCAGTGACCGCCGACGTTCTCAAACCGATTGCTGACAACCAAGCCACGTTGTCTGGCGATCGCTAACGAGTTATCGTGTGTCTGGCGGGCTCACTTTGATGCACCCGCTTCCGTCAGGGCGAAACGTGAGATGGGCTGCCGCTGCGGGGTTTCCGGATTTCCCGACACAACAAAACCGGCCTTCCACCTCGCGGATGCGGTATTGTGAGATGCCGTGTTCAGTTCGGCCGGAGGCCTCGAAGTGCGCGAGTCGGTCCACGGTATCAGTTGCCCGCTCGACCACGCACCCGGCGCTGCATGAGCAGCTGACCTCCAAGGCCGAACGAGCCGGTGCGCAGCGCCGGATCATTGACGTGCGCCAGTGGAAAACCAGCCAATACGGCCATACCACCAACACCGTCAAAAAGACGCCGTTGAGCGAGCGTCAGCACGTATCGGCGGTGGCATAAGCCGCGTTAGTCGCGACCTCGATAGCCCGTCGCTGGCAAGAACTATGAGGGGAGCGCACAGCAGCTGCCAGTGCGAAAAAGCCTGCAACGCGCCCGCATCCTTCTTGCAGCACACGAGCTGCTGTGCCGCCATGATGAGAAGTTGAATACGCTGCAGCCGCCAACGGTCCATCATCTAACAACGATTCCGAACGTTCGCCGCATTTGTCGCGGAAAGTCCCTTCGCTTACCAGTTCCAGAAGCGCCAAGCCACGGGCCTCGTTGCAGAGCTCAGCGCTGGTCCTGCCAGCGTGATCACTCGATCACTGCGGCTCAATGTTCGCCGCCTGCTTGCCTTTGGGGCCCTGCTTTACATCGAAATTAACCCGCTGATCTTCCTGCAACGACTTGAAGCCGTTCGCGCGGATCTCGGAGAAGTGCGCAAAAAGGTCTTCTCCTCCATCGTCCGGCGTAATGAACCCGAAGCCCTTCGCATCGTTAAACCACTTCACTTTGCCTGTTGCCATTCTCCGTCATTCCTAAATGCGGTTGCGTTGATCGAACCCGGCAATTACCGGTTGCTTTGAAAACTACGCTGTGAGGCGTCTAGCCGCAATATCGGCTTTCCGCGTCCGATAAGATACATCGTTGTCATATCGTCGTGTAGCCCCATCAAAATGATGACCGGCATATGACCGACTTGCGACGGTCGCGTCTTGTCCAGTACATAGCCAATAGAAATCCACATCGATGACGGCTGCTATCCGCTTGAGCGCCTGCGGTGTTGGAGAAGTGATCCCGCGCCGCCAGAATTTGACATCCCGTTCGCTGACGCCAGCCGATTTGGCGACGCGTGCCGAACTCACGCCGGCTCTTCTGCACGCAGTGTTGAGGCGCGCAGCAAGCGCGCGTCGGACGCGGCCGTTTTCACGACACCGTTCCAAGTGCTCGATGGTGTGAGCATTTCGGTTCATCTCGTACAAAAATCTCTCAGAACTTCTTTGATAATCGTCGCATCTCGGGCGACTGTCCGGCCAAGTATCATGGCGAACTCACCGTGAAGAACGCGCGTGTTCGCGAATGAATGGGCACTTGCGAACGGTGACATTACAGGAAGGCGGACCGTATAACAATTGCGAAAACCACATATCCTTAGAACAAGCGTCTACGCCGTGCCGTGCAAGTAAAGAGTTCCCTTGATGGTGACGCACGCCAGCAGGACTTAACTGCGCGAACGTCACGCGAGACGCAGGCTTGCAACCGATAACATGAGGCTAACTAGTGGTTTGCCTGCCCGGATCTGCTAATCAAAGGCGGGTGAGCCGGATCCCTACCGCTACTCACAGACTTGAGTGAGTAGATACGGTGAACACCAGCTTCGACGCCGAAATACCTGAGTTGCGCACATCCGCGTTGCCGCTCCGCTCGCTCTCTCGAGTACTCGCCCGACCTTGGACGGGAGAGAGGCGGCCGTGCAACCCGGCCCGCATCAAGGGCTATCGCAGCAGTCGGTCGACGACACACGCCTGAACCACTGATCAGCACGATGCTTGCCAAACCGCTAAATACTGTATAAATTTACTACCTGGTTAGATATACAGTATACACGCTTCGCGGAGGCGATGATGGAACATCTGGTCAGGATTTACAACGAGCGCGATCGCCAGACTCTGGGGTGGCTTCGCATGCGCGTCGGCGACGCGTCGGTTGTCTCCGCGATCGCGCGCTGTCCTACGCCCAAGCCGTTTGTTTCTGCAGTTTGCCGACAGATAGGCGTTCGTCCGCCCTACTTCCATTCGACCGGCCCGGCAACCACGACCGCAGTGGGCGCACAGTCTCTGGCGATGATTCGTGGCATTCTGGCTAAGACCGGCTCCCGGAGAACCACTGCCAATCGAGCCCACTAAAGGGCGCGGCTAATCGGTCGAGGCCGATTTTCGCGCGTTAGCCGTTGCTGCGGACGATGGGCGATGGCACCGCCTGCCCGATTGCGCCGGGCGAGTACGCAAATCGCATTGAATGTGCAACAATTGGGACACGAGTATCACAATCGACGTTATTGGCATGGAATCCGTTGCACTTGAAGCCCAAGCGCTCGCGAATCGACGCGGAGTGAGATTCACGCTCACGCATCGAAATGGCACGGTCGATTGTGTCGTCACGCTCGCTGCTCTGGAGGCCTACTTCTGGCTGCAACCGCATGCAAGTGAGGTCCGAATTCTCAAAACGAGAACGGCTTCCCGCGCATTCAAGCTATCGCTGAACGAAAGCTGCGCGCTCACCCAGCCTCGTACCTGGAATTGTCTCTAGAGGACTTTGCACGCCCGTGACTGTCGCCCAGCCCGGCATTTGCACGCACCAGTATTTCGAACTACGCATGCCAGTACGAGCTGGCAAGCTCCGGATATACGTTCGGCAGCAACGCCTCGACAGGCGATAGCATGTAGCTCGTGTATCTCGGACGCCGAAAAATTCCGGAGGCCGTCATTCGGCCCCAAAGCAAGGCGAGGTTTTTTGTCTCCGGTGCTGAGAAAATCCACGGCTTGATCAGGTTCACACGTCGAATGCACCATCCCGTAACTCGCGATAAACGGCGAGGCGTTCGCTCGCATCACGCGGGAAAGTAGCTTCTCCTCCAGAGCCGGACCGGTCCGTGGAGGATGGTCACCGTCCGGGCTCGCACTGCGCACCGATATGGTTGTCATGCTTGATCGGTGCACAATCAGTGATATGGCGGGACTTTTTCCTCGCTACGGCGATTGACACGTGCATTCGTTCGGCGAAGAGGCATAACGACGGTCTTGCCAAGCCAATAGGATCTTGCGGCACCTAGCCCACTACCAACAAAGCGGTGCAGGCATCCGGACAAACGTAGGATCTGCGGATAAGTGAACTTACGAAAAGACTCAGGCCGGATTGCGTCAGCGCCAGCTCATCGAGGATGCGCTCAAGGCGCATCATGAGGCACAGATGCATGGCAGGCCTGAGCGTATCGACCCTTCGACAAACGGTCTGACGAACACGCCAACCGTCGTGCGCTGCATGCGGAACATTTGGAGCGCGGGGCTAGGCCAATTCAGGATACAACGAAGCTCACTTTGCGGAGACGTGCCGCGACGAATTCGCGGCTGAATTCCCTCCAGACCGAAGACCGTCTGGAAATGCCTATACAATTGTCCTTCCAGCTCCTTAATACATCCCTATGAATACCGAAAAAAATGGGACGACGGCGACGCCGGCGTATCAGCAACTGAAGGACTATGTTCGGAAGATGATAGAAACAGGCCAGTGGCGCCTGGGAGACATGATTCCGACCGAACTTTCCTTGGCGAGCGAATTTTCGTTGTCGCGAATGACGGTAAATCGTGCACTTCGGGAGCTTGTGAGTGAAAACGTTCTAACACGTGTACGCGGACGCGGAACCTTTATCACCGACCGTCGATATCAATCGACCGTGATCGAGATCCGCAGTATTGCCGACGAGATCCGCTCGCGTGGTGACGCGCATCGCAGCAAGATCCTGCTTCTTGAGTCAACTCATGACACCCCCGCGTTGCAAACGCTGGAGCTGCCCCAAACCGGGACAGCATTTCACTCCCGCATCGTGCATTTCGACAACGATACGCCGATACAATTCGAGGACCGGTACGTCAATAGCCTAGTCTTCCCTGACTATCTGGAACAGGATTTTGAGGCCGAGACCCCAAATGAATATATGATGCGCGTTGCGCCGGCACAAGGCGCGGAATACTGGATAACGGCACGAAAGACTAATGCAATGGTAAGGCAAGCGCTGTTGATGCCGATAGGCGAGCCGTGTCTGGTGCTGCGACGCCGGACGCGCGCTCTGGGGCAAATCGCGAGTGACGTTACCCTCTGGCATCCTGCTAGCAGATACAAACTGAGCGGCAGGTATTAAGCTTTAGGTTAGTTCGCGTTCATTAGGCCGTGTCCCGACAAGTTCTGCGGTAAAAACCATGGCACGATACAAATGACGAACTTGACGTCGCAAACCTCGGGAGAGTCACTTCCGGGACGCATTGCCGAGTGTCCGAAAGCGATCATCACGACCCCTCGCTTCTCCAAGGTCGACATAATTGAAGAACGACGAATTAGATATGTGCGGACCTGACGGCTGCACCCGGGCGCGTGCAGGGCGTTAGCAGCGGGCAATCGCCCCCAACGGCGCATCAAGTCATGGAAAAGCGTCGCTATTGCGCGAGCCCGCGTGCATCGGCGAAGACGTTCTTAGACTGACTGTTAGCCGTCTGTACGTCCGCGAGATGGTTGCGATGATCATCCCGGTTTTCGCTAGCCTCAAAGCCAAGTCGCCGAAACCGGCCAAGATCGGACGTCGGATCGATAAGACAGGCAGCTATCAAACCGAGCGTGACGACCAATAGACCTGCACTTACATATCCGGTCCGAAAGCCCTCCACCGGATCGACGCCAACATCGACGATGACTCCCATTGCGACAGGCGCAATAAGGCCCGCAAGAGTATGAATCGAATTCGTAATACCGAGCATGGCGCCCCGTTGCGATGGTGGGCTGATCTCGCCGATTAACGTAGTTCCGAGCGGAAAGACCACGCTACCGATCGAAAAACTCAAGCCGATCAGCGCGATCTTAAGCGGGCCGACCGGCGCCAGCGGCAGACATATCATCGCGACGCCCGCTATCGCTACGCACGCGCAGCCAAATAGGCCTCGGGAGTAGCGACTGGAATATCCAGCGTTCGTCATGTGTTGCGAAATGAACGCGCATATGGGCGAGAGTATCAACTGCATCACCGACGGCAGCAGTACGATCCAAGCCGCGTACGAAGGCGTGAGATGCAAACCTCGGACCAAATAATTTGCGAGCCATACGATGTTCAGCGCGATGATCCAGTAAGCAGCAAAACCTGCAATGAATACGCCCAGTGCGGTACGGCTGAATAACAATCGTACGTACGGAATTTTCAGCGTCGAGTCGACGCCGCTCTTCCCTGCACGACGATCGAGTGGACCGTCCTTGCCCAACGCTACCCAAAGAATGGCCCAACAGAATCCAATCACGCTGAGCACCATGAAGGCAGCGTGCCAGCCGAAATGCACGATGATCCAGGTGAGCAGTGGCGCCACGACGCCCGTGCCGAATGCGGCACCGCATGCGACTACGCTGCTAGGGACCGCTCGTTTGGCGTCGCCGAACCATTTGTAGACCGCGTGCAAGGCAATTGGAAACGCCGGCCCTTCTGCCGCCCCGAGCACTATGCGGCTTGCAAGCAACACGGTAAAGGTCACGGTACCCGCCATCGGCAGCAACGTGATTGCCCATACTATGCTCATCGTGAGCATGATTGCCTTTGTGCTGATGCGATTTGACAAGAAGCCGACAGCAACGCCTGAAATCGAAAAAAGAATGAAAAAGGCACTCCCGAGCGCACCAAACTGTGCATGTGTCAGTCCGAGTTCTTTGATTATCGAGGTACTTGAAAGGCCAATAACTGCCTTGTCGGCAAAGTTAATGAGCATGAATAGAAACACCATGCCCACGGTAACCCATGCCCTACGATAGTCAACAATTTCATTCATCACATTGCTCCAGATAACCTTATGCTGACCTGACTGTGGCGGATATGCCGCCGGTCCGCGTCGACGCGCCCAGCATCATGGACGTTGAGGCGTATTGCATGTATATACAAATATATAAGATTGCGTGTATCGTCGGAATGCGGTAAACCCTTACAGTGTTCCTCCCCTACTCCACGCCAACGTGTAATACGGCGCGGACCCATTAGGCTCGGGCTGCGCATTGCGCTAACCGCTTCAAAGACTTGCAGATTTTTTATCACCCCTGGGTGACCATGACCGTTGTCTAGACATTACGCAATAACTGGACGGGGCGGGCACCTTTGCGGTGTTCCTTTCAATGCCCCCTGCGCTCCGGGACGCGAACTTCCGGACCTGGTCACCAGGCGACGTTGGTCGCATTCCGCCGGTTGGCGCAACCACGTTGGTGACCGGTCCCCTCGATCGGACAAAAGCCTCGCCCCCCGGGTCGACATCTGAAGCTGCCAGCACGAAAACGATGACAGCAGCGAGTCGAAGCGCCGCTTGTCGTCGCGCGGCTGGTGTGCGCCGAAGCCCGGGTACTGATACAGCGCGGGCAGCATCGTAACGCAGATGCCACTTGCGCCGGCTGCATCGCCCACGCGCGGCCTGGCTCCCATAGCGCTGGCCGTCCTGCATGCGATGCAGGTAGTGAAACTCGCAGACGGATGTGTAGCCCGCCTTGAACATGTTGATGTGCAGCCAATGTGCGATCGATGCGAGCACGTGGGGCGTGATGCGCGCCGCGAAGAGCTACACCGGGCCGCGCCAGATTCAGAAGCTGTCGAGGGTGCCTGTACCTAATGCGGTCCGATATTCGGTGAGGTCAGCGATCACGCGCTGAGACGCGTGCGAGTGCACGTTCGGCATGCTATGCAAGACGGGACTTCTCGCGCGCTCGACGACCAAAGGCGGCTGCGGGTCGGGAGTAACGGAAACAGCGCGCCGTGCTTGGCCCATTGCAGCAGCACGTCGCGGCGCCAACCTGCCGCCAGGAACGCGTGATTGGAAAAGCGATTGAGTGAATTGAGTCATATCGTGGTGGGCTGTCGTTGCATGCGCGGTGGCGGTTGTCATGACTAGGTTAAGCGTGACGCGCAATCCGAGCCGACCACAGCGAGGACGGGCGTACATAGGCAAGCCCGATCCGTCGCATGAGTTGCGCAGTAATACATCGCCCGCTGCGCCCACGAGCCAAACGCATTGAGTGCCGCCCGCTTGTGAAATTCGACACCAGTGCGTGCCGCAGCCGCTGTTTCTCGACGGCGGCGCTACAAAATCTACGCAGAGATTGATCGTGATGGCCGCACGTTCAGCGGCCGAGCATCGGCAGCCTGAGACCCGCTTCATGTGCGGTGCTCTGCGCGAGTTCGTAGCCGGCGTCCGCGTGACGCATCACGCCCGTCGCGGGATCGTTGAAGAGCACGCGGCCGAGGCGCTCGTGCGCGGCGTCTGAACCATCCGCGACTATCACGACGCCGGAGTGCTGCGAGAAGCCCATGCCGACGCCGCCGCCATGATGGAGTGACACCCACGATGCGCCGCCCGCCGTGTTCAGCAGTGCGTTGAGCAGCGGCCAGTCGCTGACGGCGTCAGAGCCGTCCTTCATCGATTCCGTTTCACGGTTCGGGCTCGCCACCGAACCCGTATCCAGGTGATCGCGGCCGATCACGATCGGCGCCTTCAGTTCGCCGTTCCTGACCATTTCGTTGAACGCCTGGCCGAGACGATACCGATCCTTCACGCCGACCCAGCAGATACGCGCCGGCAAGCCCTGGAACGCGATGCGCTCGCGCGCCATGTCGAGCCAGTTGTGCAGGTGCGGATCGTCGGGGATCAGTTCCTTGACCTTCTGGTCCGTCTTGTAGATGTCTTCGGGGTCGCCCGACAGCGCGACCCAGCGGAACGGACCCTTGCCTTCGCAGAAGAGCGGCCGGATATACGCGGGTACGAAGCCGGGGAAATCGAACGCGTTCTGCACGCCCATTTCGAGCGCCATCTGACGGATGTTGTTGCCGTAGTCGAGCGTGGCCGCGCCGCGCTCCTGCAGCGTGAGCATCGCCTGCACCTGCTTGGCCATCGACTGCTTCGCGGGCGTCACGATGCTCTGCGGGTCCGTCTTCATGCGCTCGCGCCAGTCTTCGATGTTCCAGCCTTGCGGCAGATAACCGTGAATCGGATCGTGCGCGCTCGTCTGGTCCGTCACGCAGTCGGGCGTGATGTTGCGTGCAACGAGTTCGGCGAACACGTCGGCGGCGTTGCCGAGCAGGCCCACGGAAACCGGATTGCCCGTCTTCTTCGCTTCGTCGATCATCGCGAGCGCTTCGTCGAGCGTCTTTGCTTTTTTATCGACGTAGCGCGTCTTCAAACGGAAGTCGATGCGCGTCTCGTCGCATTCGACGGCGATCATCGAGAAGCCCGCCATCGTCGCCGCGAGCGGCTGCGCGCCGCCCATGCCGCCCAGGCCGCCCGTCAGAATCCAGCGGCCCTTCGGATTGCCGTTGAAATGCTGGTTCGCCACCGAGAAGAACGTCTCGTACGTGCCCTGCACGATGCCCTGGCTGCCGATGTAGATCCAGCTGCCCGCCGTCATCTGGCCGTACATCATCAGGCCCTTGCGGTCGAGTTCGTGGAAGTGATCCCAGTTCGCCCAGTGCGGCACGAGGTTCGAGTTCGCGAGCAGCACGCGCGGTGCGTCCGCATGCGTGCGGAACACGCCGACGGGCTTGCCCGATTGGATCAGCAGCGTCTCGTTCTCTTCGAGATCCTTCAGCGACGACAGAATCTGGTCGAAGCAATCCCAGTTGCGCGCGGCACGCCCGATGCCGCCGTACACGACGAGCGCATGCGGATGCTCGGCCACTTCCGGGTCCAGATTGTTCTGGATCATCCGGTACGCGGCTTCCGCGATCCAGGTCTTGCAGGTTTTTTCGCTGCCGCGCGGGGCGCGGATCGTGCGGGTCGGGTCCAGACGCGGGTCGATGTGTTTTGGATCGTTCATGTATTTCCGAATGAGTTGCAAGTGATACCGGTAGAGATCGCAATGTTCATTCTCGAATCACGCAAAGCGCAGCGTCTGACCGATACCCAGTTTCTTCGCTTTTTCGAGCATGGCGTGACCGAGTGCGATATCGCTCAGGCTAAGACCCCGATGCCAGAAAAGAATAGTTTCATCGTCGCGTTCGCGTCCTGACTTCAGCCCGGCAACGATTTGGCCGAGCTCCGCGTGCAGTGTCTCCTCGCTCAGCTTGTCTGCGTCTACGTGCGCACGCAGCGCGCCAAACGGTAAACCTTTTCTGCATTGCCCCCAGTCATCGACGATCATCTTGTCCATGATGTCCGTCAACGAAAACTCCACAGCACTCATCGTTCCGTACGGCACCACGAAGGCTCCCTTCTTGATCCACTCGGTCTTGAGTAGCGGCTCAGGTGCCGGCAGACGAGATGCCTCGACAACGATATCCGCGTCGCGCACGCATGCCTCCCAGCTATCGACGACACGTACTGGCTTGCGAAGATCTTCCGAAAGTCTCGCCGCAAACGCATAACGGCTTTCGGTACGCTTCGAGTGCACGCGGATTTCCTCGAAATTGAAGAAGTGATCAAGAAGCCGCACATTCCAGTATGAGGTTCCCCGCGCACCGATGTGGCCGAGCACTTTGCTGTTCTTTCCCGCGAGATATTTGCCGCCGAGCGCGGTTATCGCGCCAGTGCGCATGTCAGTAATCGACGTTGCGTCCAGGATGGCTTTCGGCACGCCGGTTTGTGGATCGAACAGATTGAGCAGAGCCAACTCCGACGGCAGACCATGCTTATAGTTGTCGACAAAGTCTCCAACCGTCTTAACTCCAGCCAGCCCCAAGGGATGGATTACCCCGCGCAGGACATTGAAGTGCCCCTTCTCAGAACTTTCCGGAATCAGGTGCATGCGCGGTTCAATCACCGTCTGCCCTCGGCCCTGTGCATCCAGTCCTTTCTCCACCGCATCCAGAATCTCCTGGTTTGTCAGCGCCAGGCGCGCAATGTCAGGACCGTTCAGATAGTCAAGATGAATGGGTTGCATACCGTTTTCCTCCATAACTCTACGAGTGTTTGTTGCGCGCGTCGTGTCGCACCGATGAAAAAGCCTACCAGCACCGCGCAGATATGTCTATACATTTGCCGCTTGTAAATAACCGGAGCGCAATTTGTGCCGCCAAGGCAAAGATTCGGCGTAGTTGGTAATGTCGAGTCTGTATCCGATGCTACGGAGCGGTCGTAAGATCAGCGTAAGGCCAGCTTCCTACTGCCTGGCATGGGCGCCCAGGAATGGCGGTCGCCCGCCGAAGCATGCAGAACGGGGTACTAAATCCAGCACGGCCCGCACGGGCCCGCATGCCTTACTGCGGCATGCATCGAGCGCATGTACGCGTTGCGCCCGCATGACGTTTTAGAGGTGCAACTGTGAGCGCCGCGTCCGACTTTTAATTCCATCGGGTATTAGTACTTTCCCGGTGTCCGGCAGATTTCGCACATGCCGTTTCTGCGATATGTATATACTAATCGCCCGTGTCCTCGACGCTTGGATGTCACGCACGAGCGCGCAAGGCAGTAAGAAAGCGGAGACCAACGCCACCCTCACTAAACTTGGAAAGATATTCATGAGGAACCCTGTCAACATAATCATCGGTACCTTGTTGCTGCTACCAGCACTGACATGTCATGCCTCCGTCGTTCTGGACGGCAAAGCGACAACTCCAGAAATGATCGAGAGAATCGCAGACGGCGAATCAGTGATCGTCCCGCGCGAAGCCTTGTTCCGCGTAGACCAAGGGCATGGGCTGATGCTTGAGGCCGCCGCCCAGGGACAACGCATTTACGGTCTCACGGTAGGCGTCGGCCTTAACAAAGACCGTCAGATGGTTGACGCTCAAGGCCAACTAACGACTGAAGTCATTGCCGCGTCTAAACGCTTTAATGCAGCGCTCCTGCACGCGCACTCTGCTGGAGTGGGACAGGACATGGATACGCGGACAGCCCGCGCGGTACTGGCAACGCGCCTGAACCAGATTCTGGTCGGTGCGTCAGGCGTGCGTCTGGCCGTAGCCGACATGTACGTTCAGCTTCTGAACAAGGGCATTACGCCCGCGATGCCGACGGAAGGCTCGGTCGGCGAAGCTGACATCACGATTCTCAGCCACGTCGGACTGACCATGATGGGCGAAGGCGATGTGTACTATAAGAGCGAAAAGCTCCCTGCTTCCCGAGCGTTGAAGGAGGCCGGCATTGAGCCGATTCAGCCGTGGGGCAAGGACGCACTCGGGATTCTCAGCTCGAACGCATATTCTACTGGCATGGCTGCACTGGCGCTCGTCGACCTCAAGCAGCTAGCACATGTCCAAAAGCTCGTGTACGCGCTGAGCCTGCAAGGTCTAAACGGCAACGTATCACCGTTTCTCGAAGACTCCCTTGCCCTGCATCCCTATCCGGAGGTTGTCAGCGCAGGAGCGCAACTGCGCACGATCCTCGCAGGTAGCAGCCTTTGGCAACGCGACGACGACCGTGCCCTTCAAGATCCGCTAAGTTATCGGGATGCCCCGTACCTGCTTGGTGAAATTGACAAGAGCTACAGCGAAGACCGGCAGCTCATCCAGTTGCAACTCAACTCATCAGACGATAATCCAGGAGTGAACGTTGGCGTCAAACCCGAAAGTGATCTCTGGCAAGCGCGACGCAGCTACCTGCAGGGCAAGGACGTCTACGGCGCCGTGTTGCCAAACGCCAACTTCGAACCGTTGCCGTTCGTGCTTGCGTTCGAGCGGACGGCTATCGCGCTCGCGCACGGTTCGCTCGCTTCTGCCGAGCGTATCGTTAAGCTCAACGACCCACACTTCACGCATCTAAGCCGCTTTCTCGGCACCGACCATACGTTGCACGCGTTCGGTGCAATGGAGAAGCCACCACTTGCTCTGGCTGCGACGAACAAAGCACTGGCTATGCCGGTGTCAATGGACTTCCTGCCTGCCGCTGGTGACATAGAAGACATCGCCACCAACGCACCGGAAGTACTCCGGCGTCTGCGGACCCAGATCGATAACTCGTTCCAGTTAACAGGTATCGAACTGATTTCCGCAGCACAGGCGGTGCAGTTGCGCCAGCAGAAAGACACTCGATTTACGTTGTCACCACAAACGCAGATGCTGCTTGACGCACTGCGCAAGACGGTTCCCTTCCGAGACGCGGACCTGCCCTTTACACCGCAATTCCAGGCAGCGTCAACGCTGCTGAAGCATTACGAGAACTGACGACGCGCCGAATATCGCTCGGATCAGCCTGCATCTGACCGAGCGACCTCTCGCAGGCTGATGATTCTTCTAGTCTCAGCACTACCATGAAGTGAAAGTACGACTCGCGCACGTCGTAGCCGCAGAAGTGGCTTACTGTCGCGTAGATAGTTAAATACAAACAAATACAAAGCTATATATAAGGACTACGAAGTGAAGAGATTAATATTGGTTGCCACTGTTTCGAGCGTCTGGTCGATGACTGCTCCCGCGCAGACCAGCGTAACGCTGTACGGGATTTTGGACGAAGGGTTCCAGTTCAACACCAATGCAAAACATGTTGTTAATGGGGTCAATGTCGGTGGCCGACAATTGACAGTGGATTCGATCAATGGCCTGAACGGAAGTCGCTGGGGATTTCGCGGCGCTGAAGATCTCGGTGGTGGTACTAGAGCCATTTTCGACGTTCAGGGCGGTATAAATCTGAATACCGGCGCCTTTGCTCAAGGCGGCACTCCGTTTGGCCGCACTACTTACGTCGGACTTAGCAACAAGACTTACGGTACGGTGACACTTGGCCGTCAATACGACCTCGTCGTCGCCTATGTGCAGCCCGTCACGAGCACCGGCTACATAGGTGGATCAACGACATTCGGTCATCCGGTGGACCTCGACAATCTAGTCAATACCTTGCGCGTCAACAATAGTATCAAATATGCCAGTCCGGACTTCGGCGGGCTAAGCTTCGGTGCCGAAGCGAGCTTGGGGGGCAGCCGGGCAATTTCAGTGGCAGCAGCGGTTACTCGTTTGGTGCATCTTATGTCCACGGTCCCGTCACGCTCGGTGCCGGCTTCAACTTCTTCAAGAATCCGACCGGCCCAACCGCCGGAACGGGACTGTTCACTAACAATGTGAACGGCGCCAACTCCTTGAGTGGAGTTATGAATAGCAATTACGTGACCGCTAGCTCCTATCAGGTTGCGGCGGTGGGCGGTACCTACGCGATCGGTCCCGCTTTGGTCGGCCTGACATATTCGAATACACAGTATGGCAATGTCGCCTCACTCGGTGGTGTATCAGCGAAATTCAACGATGTCGAGACCGGCGTGCGGTGGCAGTTTTCTCCGTCATTTTTCACGGGCCTTGCCTACAACTATACGACGAGCACTGGCGTGGAGGTGCATGGCGTGACACTCGGCAACCAGCACTATCACCAGGTCTCTTTCCTGGCCGATTATTTCATTTCGAAACGCACTGACATGTACTTCACCGCAGCGGTACAGCACGCAACTGGTGTAAGTTCGACGGGAAGCGCCGCGGCCGCTAACATCGGCGGGTTGGGCGATTCCTCTAACAGCCGCCAGGCTGTAATGCGTGTGGCGCTTCGCCATAAGTTCTGAGGGACGGTATAGCTGCTTGAAACCGTTGTTCAAGGGCGCGCAATTGACAACGCAGGAGAGTCCTCCGGAATCGCTCGATCGGATCAGTTACGAGATTCGGTCGAGCTATTGGTGTGACGGTAAGCCGGTGAACGCAATCAATCGATTCTTCGCAGACGAGATAGATGAATAACAAAAGATCACTTAGCGCGACAATTCCTGTACGGTTGTTAAGTTGCGCTGGGGCTTCTACGCACTGCCTTTCTGCTCGGTAAATACCATCGGTCCGTTGCCAATCAATTGTACTCAACTTAATGTACAGCTTCCTGACGATAAGCTTGACTGCATGCTCATCAAGGAATCGGTATCGTGAAAAATTTACACGAAATCTAAATCGTCGTAATCCAATGAAACTGTCCTTTGTTCAGAAACTCTGGTTGCCGTTGATCCTCAGCCTGCTGTGTCTCGCCGGAGTATCGACCTACAATGCATACCAGACAAGAGAAATGCGACTTGAAGAACGCAAATCGGACCTGAAACACGCAGCGGAGCTCGCACTGAGTGTTGTCAAGACGTTTGGCGACCATGTGTCCTCAGGCACCGCTTCCGTGGGAGAAGCCCAAAAGCAGGCCATGGACAGTATCCGGAACATGAGGTACGGCCACGACGGCTATTTCATCGTTCTTAATTCGCGACCCACAGTCTTGATGCACCCGTTCATCCCCGAATTGAACGGCAAGGACGTCGGAAACAGTAAGGATCCAAACGGCGTCTACCACTTCAGAGAAACCGTTGATGTCGTCAAACGCGACGGCAGGGGCTTTAATTCGTATTCCGCTTCGAAGCCTGGAGCAATCGGAGCCTTGCCCAAGATTGCCTACAACGTGACCTATCAGCCGTGGGACTGGATTCTTACCACAGGGCTTTATGTGGACGACCTGGATGCAGCATTTCTCTCGTCGCTGTATCGCAGCCTCGGAATTCTGGCTATGCTTGCCGGAGCCTTGTCGGCCGTGGTGGTGATACTCAACCGCGGCATGCTTCGCTCATTGGGGGGCGAGCCGTCCTATGCGGCTGAGATTGCTAACAAGATTGCCTCTAACGATCTGACCGTCGTGGTCAAGACAGCACCGAATGACCGCGTAAGCCTCTTGTTCTCGATGAAGCGCATGCACGAACAGCTCACGTCAACAATAGGCACCATCATGGCTTCTGCCGACTCTATTTCTACTGCAACGCACCAGATTTCCGCGGGAAACCAAGACCTATCGCGGCGCACGGAAGAACAGGCCGCCTCGCTGGAGGAAACGGCGGCCAGTATGGAGCAGTTGACCTGTACCGTCGCTGAGAATGCCGACAATGCCAGTCAGGCACATCAGATTGCCGCACAGGCTGCTTTGGCCGCCGAGCAAGGGGAAGCCGTCGTTTCGCGCGTGGTCGAGACCATGGAAGACATCAACGCTAACTCGGACAGGATCGGCACGATCGTCGGCATCATTGAAGGCATCGCCTTCCAGACCAACATCCTCGCGCTGAATGCGGCTGTAGAAGCGGCACGTGCGGGCGAGCATGGACGAGGCTTTGCGGTCGTGGCTTCTGAAGTGCGTTCGCTAGCGCAGCGCTCTTCCACTGCCTCCAAGGAAATCAAAGACCTCATCCGCGATTCAGTGGAACGCGTACGAGCCGGTGCCGGTCAGGTAAGTGAAGCCGGTGGGAAGATGCGCGAGATTACCCGAGAAATAGGACGCGTGACCGAGATCATGGGTGAAATCGCTTCCGCATCACAGGAACAAAGCAAGGGGATCGGCCAAGTCAATCAGGCAGTCACGCAAATGGACGAAGTCACGCAGCAGAACGCGGCACTCGTCGAACAGGCGGCCGCCGCCGCTAGCTCCCTTGAGTCACAGGCCACGGATTTGAAAGCCTCCGTATCGATGTTCAGACTGAACGCATCACGGTACACCGACCCGAGCCGGCTTGTCGAGGAAACGCACAGGGCCGCCCCGCCCCGTCCCGCCGCTTCACGGCTCACCGCACCCTTGAAGCGCATAACATCACAACCGAACCAGGCTGCGCCAACCGCCATTGAGGAATGGAGCGACTTCTAAGCGGGCTCAATACGCGAATGATATTCGATCTCAATTTCTTGTTCTGACTGCGCGCCTAGTAGTGCTTCAAATTACGCCGCGCAATCGCAATTGCGTCACGCGACCAATCGTCACAGATGTGGGGCGTAGGAATGACGGTCCTCTGAGAGGCTTTGCTTTTCCGCCGTCGCCAGCGGTGCTTTTTGCATGCACACCCCAGCCTCGACGCCCCCCGCCGGGAAGCACTTACGTAACTTCGAGTAGTTGCCGTTAATTCGCGTAGTGCCGGCCCGAGAGCGTCCGTGCGCCTTTCGGGCCGAACTGGGCCATGGCGTTCTTTTCTGCCGTGAAGTTCTCTTCCCGTCTAATCGCTCGTAGGTCTTGCAGTCGGGATCTCGTAGCACCATGAATGTGGCTACCGCACCCAAAACCGTCAACGTTTCAAAAACTAGAGCCATCACCATCGCGCGGCAGCACAGGCTGACGCCGCCTGAATGCCCCCACACATCGCATCCGCGCTGCATTTGAATCCGGTGGCGTTCAGCCGCCCGATCACAACCGTCCGCCCCTCTTATCGCTATCGTCACCCGCCATGTTTTTGTCATAGCGCTACTGTGGCGTATTTGTTGTCGCTAACGGCAAGAAAGCCACAATTGCTTAAGTGCATTTCGCGGTATCTTTAATAGTCCGTAAGCGCCCGGTGAAGGCACGGGAGCGAGCTGGCTAGCTGCGATCGGGCAATGCGGGAGCCCAGCAGTGAGGAAGCAACCGTTCGACGTCGGAAGCGCGATGTGTGGGCAGGCGCGTGAGCACGTCCTTCAGATAGGCGAGCGGATCGTGCCCGTTCAATTGTGCCGAGCGGATCAGGCTCATGATGGCAGCGGCACGTTCGCCGGCGCGAAGCGAGCCCGCGAACAACCAGTTCTTCCTCCCCGTCGCCCAGGGACGGATCTGGTTCTCAACCCAGTTGTTATCAATGGGTACGTGCCCATCGTCGAGATAGCGCGTGAGCGCCGCCCAGCGATTGAGGTTGTAGTCCAGGGCTTTCGCAATTCCTGAAGCCTCCGGAACCAGGCACCGCTGCGCGCTCATCCACCCATGCAACGCATCCATCACCGGTCTCGAACGGCTCTGCCGCAGCGCACGCCGTGCATCGGGATCAAGCACCGCGGCTTCCCGTTCGATTTCGTATAGCGTGCCGAAGTATTTCAATGCCTGCCCGGCGATCTCGCTCTGATGGTTTGCATGCAGCTCGAAGAACTTGCGTCGCGCATGCGCGGCACAGCCGATCTCCGTGATGCCCCGGGTAAAACTGTTCTTGTAGCCGCTATAGTCGTCGCACACCA
Source organism: Paraburkholderia azotifigens (assembly GCF_007995085.1). Lineage (GTDB taxonomy): Bacteria > Pseudomonadota > Gammaproteobacteria > Burkholderiales > Burkholderiaceae > Paraburkholderia > Paraburkholderia azotifigens. Next base: position 69,902 of record NZ_VOQS01000005.1, on the reverse strand, counting down.
GCTTGCCCTGCCAGTCACCCAGGAAGGCGCGCGCATGCTCGCCAGCGCGGCTGTCGGCGAACTCATACACGACCGCCTTAAGCGACGCGTATTGCGTCGTGGCATACGCCCACAGATACGCACGATGTGTCTTGCCTTTGCCCGGACTGAGCATCTGCACAGGCGTTTCATCCGCATGCAGCACACCCTGACGCAAGATCTGTTCGCGCAGTGCATCGACCAGCGGCTGCAGTCGCACGCCGCACACGCCCACCCAGTCGCCCAGCGTCGACTGAGGGATCGCCAGTCCTGCGCGGGCGCAGATGCGCTCTAGCCGGTACAGCGGCAGATGATCGGCGAACTTCGATACCAGCACCCAGGCCAACAGCGCGGCCGTCGGGATGCCCTTGTCGATGATGTGCGCGGGCACGGGTTTCTGTGTCAGCGTCTCGCATTGACGGCACACCCACTTGCCGCGGATATGTCGCTCGACTGTGAACACGCCTGGCGTGTAGTCAAGCTTCTCGCTGATGTCTTCGCCAATGCGCTCGAGCTCGCAGCCGCAGTGACATGTCGTGGTATCCGGGTCGTGATGAATGTCGGTGCGCGGCAGATGCGCCGGCAATGGTGCGCGTCGCGCACGTTGCTGCCGTGATTTGCGTTCGGGCGTATCTGGCTGAAGCTGCTCGAGCTCGGCCTCGATCGCGGCCAGATCCGTATCGATCGCCTCGTCGAGCAGGCTCATCTGTTCCGTATTAAGCTGCTCGCTGCGCTTGCCGAACTGTTGCCGTTTGATGACTGAGAGTTCATGCGTGAGCTGGTCGATGCGGGTTTGCCGGTACTGCAGCTCCCGTTCCTTCTCACCGACCTCGCGTTCCCTGTCGGCAAGCTGGACGACCAGTTGCGCGGCCAGGATGCGAAGCTGGTCGGGGCTAAGCGTGGCGAGATCGACGGGCAGATCCATGACACTGAGTCTGCCAGACACGCCACGCATCAGGAAGCGAAACTGTTTACGTGCGCGTTGGCCTCACACCACGGTAATGGCGTGATCGCTTGCCAGTGTCCGCCACGGCAGCCCCGTGACCAGTGCCCGTAACTGTTCCTGATTCAGCGGCAATGCAACGGACTGCTCGCCGTTGCTCCATATAAACCGCCCGCGATTCAGGCGCCGCGTGGCCAGCCAGATTCCCAGGCCGTCGTAGACCAGCACCTTCATTCGCGTCGCATGTCGGTTGGCAAACAGATAGGCATGGTGCGGGCGCGCCGCGCCGAATACCTTGACCACGCGTGCGAGCAGCGTATCGGCGCCCGCACGCATGTCAACCGGCTCAGTTGCCAGCCAGATCGCGTCGATGCGAATCATCGCAACCACCCCTGTAGCCAGGCCGCGCAATCATCGGCCGCCGACACCGGCCAGTAGAGCGTAATCGTGGCAGCACCGCGACGAATCTCGATGCGGATCTCGCCCCGATCAGTTGCAGCAACTGGTGCTTGCAGTTGTAGTGGCACGAATGCCGCCGTCGATGGCGGCTGCGCTTCATCCGGCGCCGGATGGTCGCCCGCACGCTGTCGCGCTGCCACCACCCATCGGCGCAGCAGGTTTGCGTTCAGGCGGTAATGCAGCGCCACCGCTGCAATCGACACGTGCGGTTGCAGCGCCGCGCGCACCACCATCTCCTTGAATTCCCGGCTGTGTTTGCGACGCTCTATTGCCGGCACCACTCCATCATCAATCCGATCGTCGTCAGCCATCGTGTACACGTCTCCATCACGCTTTATGATGGACACGATGCTCCTATGCGCAGGCCACGAACCTCAACCTGACTTCACCGGACGCTTACAATAGTCCCAACACAGAACCATCAGTTGTGTTCGCGGTCGCGGTCTACGGGTTTGCAGCAGTAACCCGTTGAATCTGCACAAACCACGACGTTTAAAAAACGTTGGCACATGAGATATCAAGACGAGATATCTCATGCGACTATTATCGATTGGCGAGACTGCGGCCGAGCTGGGCGTCGCAGTTGGAACATTGCTCGCTGGCATCGGCAAGGGCTGATGCTGCCGTTCGGCCGGACCGTTGGTGGACATCGACGGTACCAGCGTGAGTCGGTGCAGACAGCCCTCGGCGCGGAGACGGTTGCTTCGGGAAGACGGTCCGCTACGCGCGCGTTTAGTCGCACGACCAGGCTGTGCAGCTCAAAACGCAGGCCGCGAGACTCGAAAGGTACTGCGCCGACGCCGGTATCAGCCTTCTTGGTGTCAATACTTCGACATTCAGGACATCCGACAGAGAGCGACCGTCCTTTCAGATACCACGTATGACCGCAAGTTCGGCATTTGTTTAGCGGTCTCTTTGTGGTGCGTATCGTCGTTTTTCCCGGATACCTCTCTTAAATTTTTTTTGAAGTGATACGCCGCTTTGCGCCGGGTACTGCGGCTTATTCGGATATCGCCCGGCGCGCGTACGCACACACGCCACATAGCGCGCTACCGCAGGATGGCCATTGTCTGCTGCGCAGACAGTCAGCTATCTCTATTAATCAATACCTGCCCATATGACATTTCACTGCCCGGCATCTTATGAGCGCGAGACTGTTCCCGACGGTGTCTTGTGGTGCTGGGCGTCGTTATCATGGGGCACGGCGCGATTGCCTTGCGAGGCGAGAGATTGCCACCCCATCCGGAAGATCTCGTCGAACTGAACGGCCGACAGCGGGCGGCCGAAAAGATAACCTTGCCCTTCGCTACACCCCATTTCCCAGAGGGCCTTCCGCTGTTGTTCGTTTTCGACACCTTCGGCAACTGTCTCCACCCGGAAACTTCGCGCCATGCCGAGGATTGCGCGAACCACGGCGGCATCCTCCTTCGACCCGAGCATCCCCTGAACAAAAGACCGATCTATCTTAAGCCGGCTGACCGGGCACCGCTTCAGCGAACTCAATGAGGCAAAGCCGGTGCCGAAATCGTCGAAAGCGACGCCTACACCATATTGCCGCAAGCGCTGTAAAGCTTCCAGCGCACACGTATCTCGTTCGAAGGCTGTGTTCTCTGTTATCTCAAGTTCGAGGGCTTCCGGTGGCAAACCGTGCCTCTCCAACGCTGACATGACATCGGTGACGAGGTCACCCACACGAAGCTGGATAGAAAACAGATTGACGCCAATACGGAAATTTTCTGCACCGCGTCTTCGCCACAAGGCAGCTTGCGCGCAGGCCTGATCCAATACCCACAACCCCGCGCTTGAAGCGAGAGGACCGCTCTCCAACGCGGGCAAGAAGGCGGCCGGCGAAAGCAACCCACGCTGCGGATGCCACCAGCGGATCAGCGCCTCAGCTCCAGTCAGCGAGCCATCTGAAAGCAGGACCTGCGGCTGATAGAAAAGCACAAACTCGCCGTCGCTGAGCGCGCGATCCAACTCGATATTATTAAGTCGCCGCGCCCTCACTTCCGTCCGCAGTTCAGGAACAAAAACAAACGATTGCGCCCGTCCGATACTTTTCGCCCTCGTCAGCGCCAGGTCCGCGTTGCTGATCAGCTCCAACGCCTCAACCGCATGGAACGGCGCTATCGCTACACCACAGCATGCGGTGACGCGAACCTCTTGACCATTTGCGCTGATTGGACCGGCAAGAGCCGATATTGCCGAGCGCGCGACAGACATCGCGCGTTCGTGATTGATTTCGTTTTCAAGCAAAATAACAAATTCGTCCCCACCCACCCGCGCGACAGTGCCGTTAGTAGCCGTCACCCTGAGCAGCCGTTGAGCTACTTCGCAAAGGAGATGATCGCCCGCCAGACAGCCGAGTTCATTGTTGACTTCCTTGAAGCCGTCGAGATCGAGGAGGATTACGCCCGCGCGCCCTGTTCCAGCCAGCAACTTTTCTGTTTGCCGGCGAATGAATAGCCGGTTGGGGAGTCCGGTGAGAGTATCGGTGTTTGCCAGTCGATGGACTTCGACTTCTTCATCGTGCCCCTCTGGCTCGGTAGTTGCTCCTACGGGTGATTGATGCGCCGCAACCTCGACACGACGGAGTTCCAGCCGATCTGCAGCCATCTGCGCCAGTTCACGGAGCCGGACCTCGTCGTCGCGCGAGAAGTCGTGATGAGGCTTATGATCGATTACGCACAGGGCCCCGATTGCGTGTCCTTGGGGTGAACGCAGCGGAACCCCCGCGTAAAACCGTATTCCAGCTGAGCCTGTGACTAACGGATTTTGGTTGAAGCGTTCATCGAGCGTCGCGTCCGGGACGACCAAGACCCCGTCATGCGCTATGGCATGCCCGCAAAACGAAACATCCCGACGCATGTCGAGATCCTCGGCCGATAAACCAGTGCTCGCAGCGAAGAAGACATGGTCCGCGCCGATCATGTTCACTGCCGCGACGGGCATATTGAAGACCCTGGCAGCAATGTTGACCACAGGGTCGAGATCAGGCAACGCCTGATCTGCTGATAAGCCATAAGCTGTTAGCGCCGCAAGCCTGGTCTTCTCGTCGTCCAATACAGGTGGACACCTCACGACGCGCTCTCCCTCTCAAGAAAGCCATTCTTTCCTGCTGTCATTGCAAACTCACGGAATGCGAACTGCGTGGTCGCCGACGGATAAAGCGCTAGACCTGCGCGGGGATCGAAATATGATATCAAATCATGCTCTCAAAGTGCATCGAATGAGTGTCTGCTTCGCTTCTGCCGTGATATGACTCAGATACTCTTGGACCGCTTCTTGCCTCGCGCGAACAGTCTCGTCGCGTACGTGACCAAACTGCACTCCTATTCATCTACTTGCCCGCCGGCAATCTCCTTTCCCCGTTCTGCAGAGACGATTAACCTCGGGTCAATACCGGGAGAGCGCGCACCATCGCCCGCAAAGAGGTCCTCAATCATATTGATAGCCGCCGACTTCCACGGTTAGCGAGGCCACCGGCTCGTCACTCTCGCATTCACATTCGAGGGCGACAGCGTAGTGCTGCTAGCGCGAAAAACAGTTAAACGTCGGCAGCGTCCGTTCGGCGTGGTAACGTCGCCCCGCCTCCGGTATTTGGATGCTATCCGGTATGGCGAAAGTTGAGTTGTTACCGCGTAACGAAATTCTTCGAATCAGGCGGTTTTCCAAATATGCACTCGGCATCCAGTTCGGAACGATAAGACGGTCAGGATTTCGACGAGGTCTTCAGTGAGCCGCTGTTCGAGACTGGCATCCGGAACGCATCGAGAACGACGATCCCGGCGTGAAAGAACTCGCATATGAGAAATAGCAGCTCACTCCCAAAGCGCAGCAGTCTGTCTTTCGTCACAAGCACGAGCCGGGCGATACGCCGAAGGATTTCATGAAGTAATCGCTGTAAGGGAATCTCTGCAAAAGGTCCTGGCATTGCCGTGAGGGTTGACTATCCTGGAAGCAGGATAGTTAAAGGAGTTGCGTGATGACACAGCTTGGTCTTGGTCTGGATCTGTCAACGAAACGTACCCGCAAGCGCGAGTTTCTCGACGAGATGACTCGCGTGGTGCCGTGGCAGAAACTGATCGCTCTCATCGAGCCACACTATCCCAAAGGCAAGACTGGGCGCCCGCCGTTTCCCATACAGACGATGCTGCGCATTCACTTCCTGCAACAGTGGTTCAGTCTCTCGGACCCGGCGATGGAGGAGGCGCTACACGACATCCCGCTGTATCGGGAGTTCGCGCTCCTGGGCACGGGCATGACACGGCTGCCAGACGAGAGCACGATCCTGCGATTCCGCCACCTGCTTGAGGCCCATGAACTGTCGATCAGAATACTGGCGACGGTCAACGAGATCCTGCAGGCGAAAGGCCTGATGCTCAAGGCGGGCTCAGCAGTCGATGCGACATTGATTTCGGCACCCAATTCGACGAAGAAGCCCGGCACGCGAGACCCGGAGATGCGTCAGACGCAAAAAGGTGGCAGCTGGTACTTCGGCATGAAGGCGCATATCGGAGTCGATGTGGAGTCGGGGCTGGTGCATACCGTGAAGTGCACGCCGGCGAACGTTCATGACATCACGGTGGCGCATGAACTGTTGCATGGCAAAGAGAAGGTTGCGTTTGCCGATGCGGGCTATGTGGGCATCGAGAAGCGAGGCGAAACGGGTGCGGTCCAGTGGTACGTCGCGATGAGACCGAGCAAGCGAAACAAGCTGGACAAGAAAAAGCGGCTGGACAGGATCTACAACAAGATCGAGCGGCTCAAGGCGGGCGTGAGAGCGAAGGTGGAGCACCCGTTTCGCGTACTGAAATGCCAGTTTGGATATCTGAAGGCGAGGTATCGGGGACTGGCCAAGAACACAGCGCACATCGAAACGCAGTTCGCCCTGGCCAATCTCTGGATGGCGCGCAAGATGCTGTGAAGCGGTGCAACGAAGGACGAAAACTGCACCGCATGAGCACAGCGCCGGCGAGCAAAGATGCGACCGGTAGCGACTCAGCGACGTGCGAATGACGACGCGATCTTCAATCTAAGTGTTCGGTTAGAAGTCCAACGAAAAAAACGGGTTATTCAGACCTTCCTAAGTTTTTTTTGCGGTAATTCAGACCACTGCTGAGGCCCGAAATGACTTCAAGCGATGCACAAGGCTATATTCGGGACAATGAAAATTGAAAGTTTTAAAACCAGTTTGTCGATAAGTGAAAAAGCCGTCCCGGTAGAGTTCACGTGGCAGTTCGCGCGCGATATTCAACCCAGACCTGCAACTGCTGTAACAAGCGCACTGGCCCGAAGGGCCTGGAAGGTCGCGGAATAGGCGAATGGACCCGCCCCGAATGCGGCGCATATCATCGTCGCGACATCAATGCGGCAGTGAACATTCTCGCGGCGGGACGTCGCCGGCTTGCAGAAGGAATGCCCGTCCTTTCCGCGCCATGCGCGAGAGCCGAAGGCCGAGGCCCGGGAGGACGTAAGGGATATTGTGTTCACGATATTGGGCGCGGAATTCGATGCACGGAATGGAGTGCAGTGACCTCTCTCCATGACGGTCAAGCTCAAAGACTCCGTTACGGATGATCATCCTTCGCGCCACATACGCTTTAGAAAATCAGGCGTCGATACAACTCAATTGATTGTTCGGCATCGTCTATACGGATAGAGGCTAGACCGCGATTGCGCCGGAGAATCTGACCATTTACTCGCCTTCGCCCAGAGTCAACTTCGTCATCATTTGACGTGATGCAGTACAGTCGACGCATTTGCTGCCGACGACCACAGTGTCAAACTGCTTTGGCATTGCCGTGCGGCCAGCGAGAGGCGCCGAAGCGCGTGCTAACATCATTTGTTATCCGATCCCGCATTCCAATGACTCAGGCAATGAATTCCGAGACGCTTGCACCCACGCCGCCCGCCACGCTTGTAATCGTGTCGCGGGAAAGCCGGCTTGCCATGTGGCAGGCCGAGCACGTGCGAGTTGCGCTGCACAAATTATATCCATCTTGTGACGTAAAAATCCTCGGAATGACGACGCGCGGGGATCAGATACTCGATCGCACGCTGTCGAAGGTCGGCGGCAAGGGGCTGTTCGTGAAAGAGCTGGAGAACGCGCTCGCCGACGGCCGCGCCGATCTCGCCGTTCACTCGCTGAAAGATGTACCGATGGAATTGCCCGAAGGCTTCGCGCTGTCGACCATCATGGAGCGTGAAGATCCGCGCGATGCGTTCGTCTCGGGCCAGTATGACTCGCTCGCGGCGCTGCCGCCCGGCATAGTGGTCGGCACGTCGAGCCTGCGCCGCGAAGCGATGCTGCGCGCGCGCTATCCCGAACTCGTCGTGAAGCCGCTGCGCGGCAATCTCGATACGCGTCTTGCCAAGCTCGATCGCGGCGACTACGCCGCCATCATTCTGGCTGCGGCGGGTCTCAAGCGGCTGGGTCTCGCCGGGCGCATTCGTTCGCTGCTCGATCCCGCCGACAGCCTGCCCGCCGCCGGCCAGGGCGCGCTCGGCATCGAGATTCGCGCGGACCGTGCCGATCTCGCCGCATGGCTCGCGCCGCTGCATCACGAACACACGGCGGCCGCCGTCGAAGCGGAGCGCATGGTGTCGCGCGCGCTCGGCGGGAGCTGCGAGGTGCCGCTCGCGGCGTACGCGACCTGGCATGACGGCGCGCTGCATCTGCGCGGCGTCGTCGCTACGCCCGACGGCCAGCGCGTGCTGAGCGCGCAAGCGTCGGCCGCCGCGCCGACGACGGGCGCCGCGCTCGAACTGGGCCGCGAAGTCGCGAGCCAGCTCGAAGCGCAAGGCGCACTCGAGATCGTGCGTGCGCTCTCGACGGCCAGCGGCCCTGCGAAGGGCACGTGATAGCGGCCGGCTTACACCGTTGCTACATGAGATATCAAGAGGAGATATCTCATGCGACTATTATCGATTAACGAGACTGCGGCAGAGCTGAGCGTCGCAGTTGGCACATTGCGGCGCTGGTATCGGCAAGGGCTGATGCTGCCGTTCGGCCGGACTGTCGGTGAACATCGACGGTTCCAGCGTGAGGCGGTACAGACGGCCACGCCGCAGAGACGGTTGCTTCGCGAAAGACGGTCTGCTATGGGCGCGTTTCTCGCACGACCAGGCCGCACGGCTCAAAGCGCAGGCCGCGAGACTCGAAAGGTACTGCGCCGACGCCGGCACCACGGATATCGAGGTCGTCACTGATCTGGGCGGTCTGAACTATCGGAAGAAGGGACTGCAGCGACTGCTGGGTGACATTGTTCGTGGCAGCGTCGCACGCCTCGTCCCGGTCATGAAAGACCGGCTACTGCGCTTCGGCAGCTCAAAGAAACCTAAATACGCCGGAGTCTGTGCTGCGCCTAGATCGCGTTACACACCTGGCATTCGCGAGGTCGAGCGCTGTGTCGGCATCGTACGAGCGATGCCAGTGTCATCAAGCTCGGCCGGCACCATCGCAGGCTCAAAGCGGAACTAGCGCAACGTCGGCGCCCGTCTTCATCGGCAACGTGAACACTTCGGCGCTCACAAGCACACGGATGGCAAAATCCGTGCTCGATGCGGGCTGGAGCCTGTTCCGGACCATGCTGCAGTACAAGAGCGTTCACGCCGCCGTGTGGTTCGACGAGGTCGATGAAAACTACTCAACCCAGACCTATAGCTGCCGTAACAGGCGCACTGGCCAACGTATCCGGTCAGCCTACTCGGCATGGCGACCGACGGTTCCATACACAGCTGAGGCGAGAATCATGGCCTGCGAGTTTTGTGGCTCGACACCTGTGTAGACCGGCTTGTAGACCTCATCGCCTTCCTGGATGACTGAGCGGCTGAATGCGCAGCAACCAGAGATACGTGCTTTTGTTGCGCGCCAGGATTGATGACCATAGAAACACCGACCTGGCTCGCTCCAGAGGACGATGATAGTGGAGTTAGTCGGCCGTTCGAGAATACGCACCTGCAGTTTGGTGCCCGTGCGGTATGTCGACGACAGGTTTGGTTCTGCGGCGCGGGTGGTCGTTACTCCATCACGCCTGTTGTGCTCATTGCCGGACGACAACAGCTCGACAGTTCGATGCCACGCTCGGCTGCCTCCTACCTTGTCACTGCTGAACATATGCTCCTTACGGTTATTCCGCCATGATGTCTACCGTTTCCTTATCGTTGACCGCCTGCAACCGATCCAAGATCAGTATGGCACCCGAAGGTCTGGTTGCGATAGATCCTACACAATACGAGCGGCAAGAGCCGAAAGACTTGTTGCGAGTTTTCGATTCTCTTGCTCTTCCGTTCGAGCCTGCTATTTTCTTGCACATCGAACGGACTAGCCCTTCGCAGTCGTGCTGTGCTATGTGGCGCGTGTCAAAAGATCGGACCCACAAAACTGTTTCTGTGTCGGACTCGCGATTGTAATTTCGATAGACCTAACGGGAAAGGTCCAAGAATGAACGTATCTGCTGTACCAAGATCGACGTGCACATCTCGCAATCCGAATCAAGTCTTTCTGCGGAGACGCCGTTGGCCAGAGAGGTAACTGAACGCGCAGTCCACGTGGCGATCGCAATCAGCATAGCCAGCTTGAATACTCATCCTCTGACTTTTTCACGCCACCGAAGCGGGGCACAGTACAACCGTCGGCGGGAAATCCCGTAACCAAAAGCAAAAAGGGCTTTTCTGATGCCGGTCTCCGGCAGATACCGTTGAGGAACCCCATAGGGCTTGGCGTAGGGGTCATAGTCGCCAAGCCCGCTTCATGCAGAGCCGCGATCAAAAATCCGGTCGCGATGCCGGTTGAGTGGGGAACGTAGTAGTGTTTGACACGGCGACCATCATCCAAGCTCGTATGATTAACGGAAAACACTGCTATCAGAACGGGCGCAATCTCCAAAATGGGCTTGCTTTCGTCCGTGCCTAGCGGCTTCAGCGCATCCAGCCATTCCTGCGGCGCTCTGCTTCGATAGAAAACTCTCTCCTCCTCTTCAGCGGCCACCCTTATACGTCGTTTCAAAGCCGGATCTTTCAATACGACAAAATGCCATGGCTATAGATTGGCGCCCGAGGGCGCCGTCGCGGCTGTTCTCAATGCTAGTCGAATCACCTCGTCAGGGACCGGCTCCGCTGAAAAATCACGTTCAGTCCGTCGACGGCAAATGCTCTGGTAAAAGGCCCGTGCATGAGACTCCATCTCGAGCATCGGGCGGCGACAATATCCGTTAAGATCGTCAAGCTGTGGCTCGCGTCCTATATACGATGGAAGGCAATCTCGGAACTTCATTTCTCTGTCTGATGTTGGCATTTTTGACTCAACGATGTCGGTATTAACCTGATCCCATTAAACGAGACAGCGCGTACTTCTAACGCATATGTGGCACTGCTTATTCCAAGCGTCGCTTTGTCGTACCCCGTCCAACTTTACTCACGTTACCAGGGAGCAGTCGGCGCGCAACTCGTCGCGATGAAACTCGCGAGGCGACCCTTCATGACGTCAAAGGCGCGCGCACAGCCCGCATCCGACACACGATATCGATTCACTGGGGCCGCCAGAAGGGTCAAAAAACTGGGGGACTGGGCCATGTCAGTTCAGGCGTGCAGTGTTCGAATCGTATGTATCGCCTACGCTCCGCGAACCATTAACGGATTTTTCAAACCGGCCCGAGCGCTTTACGAACTCCGGAAGCGTATGATCCACCGCACGGTCGTCGTGTTTGCCTGCGATAGTCTCGGCCATTACTTCTACCAAGTCGCGAAAGCTGCGCTTGTAACGCAGGTATCAACGCACGCACGACGATGACTTCGCGGTTAAGGTGGCGGACGGTGAGCAGCCTGTCAATGTCTGTCGGCTTACTCATGGTCCGCGCACTATTCAAAACTTGAGCATAGCCTACCGGCGTCCCCGATTTGCATCGGAGCCCGCAGCGTTGGTCAGGGACGTATCGCAATGCCGACGCTGGACGCGCGCGCCGCTGCGGGTACGCGCGCAAAGAAAATCCAGTCTGCGTAGTGCCGCTTGTCTTCGAATCCTTTGAAGTCCGGCGGGAATTGCGCGATCTTGATCGGCTTCGCGACGGACGCGCTGTGTATCCCGACAATCGTCTGTCCGTCGGGGGATTTGACGAGCACCCAGTTCGACTTGCCCGTCACCGGGTCCGCGTAGAGCTTGCGCAGATGACGCATCGGATTTGGGTAGCGCGGATCGCGCACGAGATCGTCGAGCGTGCGGGGCTGCCTCGGCTGGCCGACGGGCGTAGCTGCGGCATAGCTCAGTAGTGCGCGCTGATATTCCCCGCCTACGAACAGCAGTTCCTCCTCGGCCATGCGCCGCTGATAAACCCCGCCGAGCTGCACAGCCGCCGCCGCGACCACGCCGATGATGGCGATCAGGATCAGCAGCGCCAGATAGGCGTAGCCGCCTTGCGCCACGTGTACGGAACGCGTTGGCAGGTCTTTTTTCATAACGCCCCGTACGCTTGTCCGCCCGACGTCGAGCCGGGCGCGCCGCTCTTGATGTCATAGACCTTGCCGGGAACCTGCTCGTCGGGCGGAGCGACGATCACCCAGGTCGTCGCGCTGTCCGTCACGGGGTCGAATGGCAGCGCGCGCAGATAGTGCTTGTCCACCAGTTCATCGAGCGAGTCCGGATATCGCCCGACATCGCCGTAGAATTTGTCGATCGCATCGCGCGTGACCAGCAGGTTCTCTGCGAGTACTTTGTCCTTCGACGCATCGATCGAATGAAAATACTGCGGCAATGCAAGCGTAAGCAGCAGCGACACGATGGCGAGCACGAGCAGCAGCTCGATCAGCGTGAAGCCGCGCGCGCCGCGCGAACGGTATGTCATAGGTCACCAGCTCCGGTATGGAATGCCGTTGAGCCCGACGGCTTTCGATGTGGTGTAGACGTCGTACACGTCGTCGCCTTCCTGGGGATCATCAGCCTCGCTTGCATAGCAGCGCTTGCCCCACGTCGCGGCGTCGGTGAGATCGGGATCGTTGTTCATCGGGTCGCGCGGAATGCGGCGCAGAAAGTACAGCTTGTGGCCCTTCGGATCGGTCTTGTCCTGCACGCCATCGACCAGCAGCTCCAGCTTCGGCGGATACCCCGTTGCACCCGCTTCCACGTCGACGCGCCCTTCCTTCGACGCAGCCTTGTAGGCATCAATCGCGTAGCGGATCTCGTGCAACGCCTGCCGCAATTCCTGCTCACGCTCGCGCTGGCGCATGATCTGCGCGACGGGCACTGTCATGCAAGCGAGCACCCCGAGAATGGCGAGCGTGACCAGCAGCTCGATCAATGTGAAGCCGGCCGGCGGATGGCAGAACCTGCGGCCATACGCATGAACGGCAGCACTTCCGGCTGCATGTTCGGCGAGTTCACCACGTTCGGCTGCATGTTCGACTTCCCGCGCGCAGCGGCCGCTCGCAGCCGCCTGACGAGAGGCGCGCGTCATTGGACTCCCACCACGCCGAAAGTGTAGGCGGACGGCGGCGCCATCGTGATCGGTGTGCCGCTCACGCCAATGATGGAGCCGGGCTGGATCTGTACCGACGTCTGCGAGGTCGCCGCGAGCGCCTTGAAGCTCAGCACCGCAAAGGTGCCCGTCGACGATGCACCGGAGCCGCCTTGAACCGAGTCGCTGAGTATGAGATGCCCGCCCTGCGCGAGGCGGTTGGAAAAGCTAGTCGGCGAGCCGCCCTGCTTGAGGAAGTCGCCTTCCGTCACGCCGATGAACTGCAGCTTCGTGCTGTCAAAGCTCACGTTCGACGACACGCTCGTCACGGGCTGGTCCGCCTGCATCGTGATGGCGACGCTCACGGAATCGCCCACCTTCACCTGAGGCGGCCCCTGCACAGTCATCTGCGCAGTGCCCACTCCCGCACCCGCGCCGCCCACGTACGGCGCGCTGCCGTCGCCGACACCGGAGTAGCCCCCTGTGCCCGCTCCATACGCTCCATTCGTGCTGTACGCGCCGCTTGAACCGTACGCACCAGTTGCCCCATATGCACCGTTCGTTCCATTACCCGCGCCATATCCGTTGTTGAGCCCGTTCGGCGAACCGCTCGATGTCTGGCGCGCCGCGCCCTCGATCGTTGACGATGCGTTGAGTGAAGGTGAAGGCGACGCAGAAGGAGCCGGAAATCCGTTCGACTGGATCATGCTGCGCATGTTCGACTCGGTGCCGGACGTGAAGTAGGCGAGATCGGCGTCGGGACGCTGGATGTTGCGAATCAGGTGCGGCGTGATCGACAGCACGATCTCCGTGTTCTTGTCGTCGTCGGTCGTTGCGCCGAACAGGCGGCCGAGAACAGGAAGCTGGCCGAGCCCGGGCAGCTTGTTGCCGGAAGTGCGTTCCTGACTGTCGATCAGGCCGGCGAGCACGTCCGTCTCGCCGTTTTTCAGTTGCAGCACGGTGCTCGCCGTGCGCGTGCCGATTTCGTACGCCGTCGTGCCCGCCGCGCCCGACACCTGGTTGAGCAGGCTGCTGACTTCGAGCGACACCTTGATGCCGACCGAGTCGTCGAGGTAAATCGACGGTTCGACGCTCAGCGTAAGGCCGATGTCCAGGTAGTTGACCGACTGCGAGACGAAGCCCGTCGAGGTCGCCGTCGACGTGATGTTCGGCACGCGCTCGCCGATCAGGATCTTCGCCTTTTCGTGGTTGTGCACTCGGATGCGCGGGTTGGTCAGTAGCTTTGCATCAGAATCCTGGAGGTTCGTGTTGATGGTCGCCTGCAACGACGACAGCCCGAGCGTGCGCGACGTCTGGTTCAACAAATCGTGCAGCGTCAGCGACGGCGACGCGTTTGTCGACGGCGTGGAGCCGAACGATCCCCCGTTCGTGCCGCCGAACGGACTTCCAGGAGTGCTTCCGCTGACGACGGGGCTGACCACGCCGCCGACGGGCAGCGGGGTCACCGTGACCGAGCCCGGCCAGGCGATACCAAGATGCTGGAGTCTCGTGCGCTGCACTTCGAGCACCTCGACTTCGAGCATCACCTCGGGCTCCGCGACATCTTGGAGCGTGACCAGCTTTTCCGCCATCCGGATCGCGTCGGGCGTGTCACGCACGATGACCATGTTCAGCTTTTCGTCCGCTACCACATCGTGCGATTTCACGATCGTCTTGAGCGTGTTGGCGACCGTCTTCGCATCAGCGTTGGACAAAAAGAACGTTCGCACCGCCAGCTCCTGGTAGTCCTTGAGCTTCGGAGCCGTTGCGGGGTAAATCAACACCGTATTCTCGTCAAGCACCTGTTGCGCGAGCTGATTTGTCGCGAGAACGTAACGCACGGTTGCGTCGATGGTGCTGTTCTTCAGAAAGATAGAGGTGCGCTGGTCGGTCTTCACATCCTTATCGAACAGAAAGTTCAGCCCCGAACTGTGTGAGATGACTTCGAACACCTGCTTGAGCGGCGCGTCCCTGAAATCGATGCGAATCGGCTTGCGGTAGGCGACAGCCAACGCCGTCTCGACCCGCGCAGCGCCAGTATCGGCGTTGAGCCGACGCTTGAGTGCAAGGGCGCGCCGGTTAGCCGGCGCTTCCGTCAGCACGACATTGAGTATGCGGCGCGCTTCGTCGGGCTGCTGCCTTGCGGCGAGCGCCTCCGCCCGGCCGAGTAGCCCGTCGATCCGCGCGCTGCTTTCGAGTGCGGCGACGCCGGCCAAGGCTCGCTCGTTATTCGGCTCGATGGCGAGCGCATGCTCGTACATCTTGCGGGCGGCGTCCCTCGCACCGCCTGCGGCGAAGCGGTCGCCCTGTTCGTCGTAACGCACCAGCGCCTTCTCGCGCTCAGCGATCCAGGTGGCGCGGTAGCTCGCGTCCTGCGGCTCCTGTTTGACGGCCTCTTCGAGTTTGGCGAGCCCTTCGTCGACCTTGCCCTGCGCTACGAACTGCTGACCGTCCCGCCAGGCTTTTTGTGCCGCGCAGCCCGCCAGGAGCACAGGCAACGCGACAAGCAGCGCGCGCCGCAGCAGGTCGCGCATTGCGAAGCTGCCTGAGGCATCGTGTGTGTTTCGTGTAGGGAATAGCGTACGCAACAGTTGTTTCCTCGGTGTTTCTTCTTACCGCGCCTGTCAATCGGCGCTGCCGATCTCCAGCGTCTGGACCAGTCTGGTTGGCAGATACACCAGCGTCAGGGTCGGGGGGGAGATCGTTTCGATTCGATATGTGCCGTCGATAATCGTCTGGTCGCGCACAATCAGCGTTTCCTCACCGCGCGCAAGGTAGACCTCCCATCGACCATCAGCTGCCTGCTTGCCGAGATACGTAAAAGGCATGTCGGGCGCGGAAGGCGCAGGAGGCAGCGGTGGAATGTCCGTGCCGGTGGGCGCTGCGGTAGGCAGAGGCGGCGCTAGCGATAGCGCGCCGAACAACGCACGACCGCTGTCGCCACCTGTCGCTCCGACCCGCTCCACACGTGCGCGCAGTGCCGCAATCATCACGACGGACGACGGGACGCTTGAACTGGCAGCTTGGGGGGCGACATGCCTGTGCGGCGCAGCTTCGACGATCTGATCGGCTGAGGTGCCCCCCGTAAATGCCAGAACGGCCGCGCTCCCTGCGAACAGCGCGCCGAGCACGATGTGCTTGCGTTTCATCGCCGCACCCCGGCTGCCGGCGTTCGTGTCTGCAAGGAAGCGGAGAGCGTCCTAATCGCTGTCGGGGCGCGTGCCGATGCGGATTTAGTTGTGGATGCCATCGATGGCGGCAATGGCGGCAACTCCAGGTGGACCACCGCCGATGACGGTGCCTGCGGGGGTACGGATGGCGTCGCCGTTGCAGATGCCGTCACAGACGCCACTGCGGAGGCTGGCACGGGCGCCGATGCGAGCGCCGAAATCAGCGCCCTTTCAGCCACCGGCTCCCATGTAGCGGTTCGCAAAAACACGGTGAAACGCAGATTCGCCTCGATAGCCTGATCGCTCGCCGAGTTGCGCTTGAAACGCATGTCGTCGAGCGCGGCGTACGGCACGTTGGCGAGAACGATCGCGCTGAAGCGCCGCAAGCTCGAATAGTCACCTTTGACGGGCATCACGATCGTATAGGTGTCAAAGCGGCCCGCAACATCGTGAGCCGGCTTGTACTCCGCCTTGTCCAGCACGACGCCCGTCTGGGCAGCCGCTTCGAACAGTTGCGACACTATCTCCTCCGTGTGCGCGCCGTCGCCTAGCGTCGCGTAAAAGGCGTTAAGCCGCTGCGATGCAAGCGCCGGCGCAGACACAAACAACTTCGGCGCAGGCATCGACCGTGCGTGCGCCAAAGCGTGCTCGCGTCCATCGACACGCGCTGATATCCCCGGCAATACCAAGGTCCATAGGAGAATGGCTGCAAGCAAAAGCACGCCTGCCATCAGAGCGCCGGTGCAGGATCGCGCAAGTGCGAGACGCAGCCGTAACATGGCACGCACAAACTTCGGCAGCACGGTCACCACGTTATCCCCCGCCAATGCACCTCTATGCCGAAGCGAATGACGCTGTCCTGACCGTCTTTGGATAGCTCGTGTTTGACCAGATTGACGGCTCCGAACAGCGGCTGCCGTCCGAGCGAGGCCAGGTAGTCAATCATGCCCTTGCTGTCGCTGCACTCTGCCTCAATCTTGATCAGTGCGCGGCCCGGTTCAGGCGTGATCGACAGCAGCGCGACCTGTGATGGTGTGGCCGCTTCGATTGCATCGAGCAGCGCGTCCCACGGCAGGTTCAAACGCGCCACGGCTGCGTTGACGGCCACGCCCTGCTTCATGTCGATCGGTTCACTCCTCACACTCGTCGATGCACGTGCGGCTCGCTCAGCGCGCGCTGCAAGCCGCTCGCCTTCACGGTCAAGCGAATCGAGCCGCAGCAGGCGCTCGTGTATCCGAAGTCCAGCGAGCGCGCACAGCACCAATCCCAACAGCGCCAGCATGCGCGCAAGAGGGCGCACCCGATGGAATTCGCGCCGCATGGTGAGCGGAGCGAGATCGAGAGGCAGACGCTTCATGATGTCGCGCCCTTCCCGGCGAAGCGCGAGAGGCCGAAGAGGATCGATGCAACACGGCCTTTGGGGGTATGCGGGGCAGCGCCGGACTCGTGCCAGTGCACATTCATGCCTGCTTCGCCAGACGATGCAGACCCCGCATGCCATGCGTCGATCTGCGGACCGTGAATGTGTAGGACGGCCGGCGCCGTCACGTCGTCGAGCAAAGCGGCGCGTGCAACGTGTTCGCGTAGCCACGGCAAAGTCGGCACCGGCTCGGGCAGCACCAGCGTGCGTACGCTCGCGAGGCGAGGCTTCGCTGCATTCACCACGAGGCCGAGCGTCAGGGCCCCGTCACGCAGCGTCGCCAGCCACGCATTCGCGCCGAGCTGTTTGCGCAAGCGGTTCCATGCGCTCACGAAATTCGGCGTGACCGAGACGAGGCATCCGCCGCCCGGGGCTACGCCCAGCGGCAACGCCATCAAGACATTACGCCGAACAGCGCACGCAAGAAAAGGCTCAACGGCCCGCCAGTCAGCGGTCAATTGCCACGCTGCCACGGTGTCGCCATAGAGCGTCTGAAAGCGCACTGCCACGGCGGCGCGCAGATCCTGCATGCGCGCCGCGTTGGCAGGCGGTGTAACCATGAAGTAGCGCACTAGCTCGTCGCCGAGCGTGACGTGAACCGGCAAGCCAATGCCGCCCGCCTGATCGAGCGCGGAGGCGATCAGCGCGGCGAGCATGTCGGTATTCGGCATTTCCGCCATCACGCCCAGCGGCCTCTCGATGACGGCCGCCGCCGTGCGGGAAGCGCCCACGCACCGCACCGAAACGGACTCTTGCGACAAGACGACCCGGCAGTGTCCGCGCGGTTGGAGACGTTCGAGCAGATCACGCATTGAGGGTCACCCGCTTCACTTCGGCCAGCGTGGTCTCGCCGCGCCTGACCAGACCCAGCGCCACCTCGCGCAACTGGCGCGTGCCGTTCTTGCGCGCAGCGTCCTTGATGACGCGGATCGGCTGCTTTTCGACCACCATGTCGCGGATCTCGTCGTCGAGAATCAGAATCTCCGCGATCGCGCGCCGCCCCCGATACCCCGTGCCGCGGCAGTCGCCACAGCCTGTGCCGTGGCGAAACGCGAAGTCGGCGACATCGGCGCGGCTGAGTCCGAGCCGCGCCAGTTCGGCATCGCCCGGAACATACGGCGCGGCGCAGTGGGTGCAGTTCACGCGCAACAGGCGTTGCGCCCAGATGCCGTTCAGCGCCGACACGAATGCATACGGATCGATGCCCATGTGACTGAAGCGGCCGAATACGTCGAACACGTTGTTCGCGTGCACCGTCGTCAGCACGAGGTGACCTGTCAGCGCGGATTGCACGGCGATCTCCGCCGTTTCACGGTCGCGGATCTCGCCCACCATGATCTTGTCCGGGTCGTGCCGGAGGATCGAGCGCAAGCCCCGCGCGAACGTCAGACCCTTCTTCTCGTTGACGGGAATCTGCAGGATGCCGGGCAACTGATATTCGACAGGGTCTTCAATCGTGATGATCTTGTCGCGCCCGTTATGAATCTCCGTCAACGCCGCATAGAGCGTCGTTGTCTTGCCCGAGCCCGTTGGGCCCGTCACGAGCAGCATGCCGTAGGGCTCTTCGGCCAGCGAACGCAGGGCGACGAGCGACTCGCTGTCGTAGCCGAGCGCTTCCAGCGTGAGCGAACCGTAGGCCTCAATCATCGCGCGCTTGTCGAGAATCCGGATCACGGCATCCTCGCCGTGAATGCTCGGCATGATCGACACGCGCAAGTCGATATCGCGTCCGCCCGCCGCTACACGAAAGCTGCCGTCCTGCGGCACGCGCCGCTCGGCGATGTCGAGTTCCGCGAGCACCTTGAGGCGCGATATCACCTGCTCCGCCGTCTCGACGCCGTTCAGCGTCGCCGCCGCGTCGAGCACGCCGTCCACCCGGTACTTCAATGCAAGCCCCATGGCCGTGCTTTCGAGGTGAATGTCGGAAGCGCCCGCCTTGAGCGCGTCGTAGAGTGTCGAATTGACGAGCTTCACCGCGGGACTTGCAGCCTCGCTGACCGACTGGAACGACAGCTCCTGCGCGGCGCGTGCGTCGGCCTGCGCTTCGCCGCCCTCCGTCACGAGACTGTCGATCGCGCGCGCCGACTCTTCCATCCGCGTGTGATACGCCTGCAGATCGGAAGGTAGCGCGAGCCTCACGTCGATGGCGCCACCCGCCTGTGCCGCGAGCCAAGTCTGCAGGTCGAGGTCGAACGGGCTTGTCACCACGCCGATCAATACGCCGCCGTCGCCGCGCAACAACGCACAGCGGCGCTGCATCGCCCGCGAAAGAGGCACGTGCTCGAATGCAGGCACTAGCGCGTGCATCGCGGCAGTTTCGATGACCTCCATCGCAACCTGCTGTGCCAGCGACTGCAGCAACTGGCGCGGCTCGATGCCCGTCAGCATTTCGAGTTCGTCGACGATATGCCGCTGGGTCGCCCCCGCCTGCGCACGTGCGCGCGCGAGCGTGTCGGCGTCGAACATCGGTTCGACCATGTCTCGCATCGTCATGACAGGCTTTCCGCGAGATCGAAGATCGGCATATACAGCAAAACGACGATCGTGCCGACGACCACACCGATCGCCGACATCAGCAGCGGCTCGAAGATCCGCGTGGAACGGTCGATCCAGCGGTTGATCTCGCCGTCGTAGAACGCCGCCGACTGCGTGAGCATCGCGCCCATTTCGCCTGAGCGCTCGCCGACGCGAAGCATCCGCAATGAGATGGGCGTCGTCAGTCCGTAGGCCTGAAATGCGACCGACAGTGCTTCTCCCGACTGCACGGCGGCGCGCGCTCGTATCATGCTTTCGCGCAAGGCGGGCGCGAGCGTACCACCCGCCGTTTCCATCGCGGCCACGATCGGGATGCCGCCGTCGAGCAGCATGCCGAGCGTCAAATAGAGCCGTGACAACTGATAGATCCGCAGGTGCGGCCCCAGCACGGGAACGCGTCCGAGCAGGGCCGCGAATCCGATCTTCGAAATGGCCGTGCGCACCGCCATGCCCGCGAAGATGATGACGCAGAGGGCCCCCGCGAAGAGCGGCAAGCCATGCGCAGCGGCAAACTTTCCCCAGTCGAGCAGCATCTGCGACATCCAGGGAAGCGCACGCCCCGTGCCTTCGTAAACGACAGCGAAGCGCGGCACGACGAACGCGACCAGGAACACCGATACGCCGCCGCCCACAACGAGCAGGATGCTCGGATAGATCGCAGCGCTGACGAGCTTGTTGCGCACCATGTCGATACGTGCCTGATAGCCGACGTAGCGTTGAAGCGCGCGTGGCAGATCACTCGTTCCCTCAGCCGCGCGCACAATGCCGACGTAAAGGGGTGGAAATACATCAGGTTGCCCCGCAAGGAGATTGGAGAACCGCTTGCCTTCGCGCAGACCTCCGAGCAACCGCTCCAACACGCCGCGCAGCCTGGCCCCGCCTTCGCGTTCTAGCAGCGCTTCGAGCCCCTCGACGATGGACAGGCCTGCCATCAGGAGCGCGAGCAGTTCCTGGCTAAACAGCACGACCGAGATGCGGCCGTGCGGGCCGGCCGCACGCCTGAAGGTTCGCACCGGGGCAAGCCGCGTTGGATGAAGACCTTGGGCTTCGACCTGCGCACGAGCACCGGCTTCGTCCTGTGCATCGACGACAAGGGAGATGATCTCGTTCTCGGGCGAGAGCGCTTTCACTTGGTATTGCATGGTGCTGTGCTATGTGTCGCGGCTGCGTGGCGCGTGCGTTGTCGGGAGAGGACGCCGCGCATTGTCTGTTGGTGTCATTCGCTGCTGATGTCGGCGTCTTCCCCAGCGCCGCCTGGCTGTCCGTCGCGGCCGTAGGCGATCACCGCGTAGTCGCCCTTGGCGCCCGGCACCTGATAGACGTACGGATGTCCCCACGGATCGAGCGGGACCTCCTTCTTCAGGTACGGCCCGGCCCACTTGTCCGCACTCGCCGGCTTGACGACGAGCGCCTGCAGACCTTCTTCCGCGGTCGGAAAACGGCCCACGTCGAGCCGGAAGTTGTCGATCGCCTTGGTGAGAACGTCAATCTGTGCGCGGGCCACGGTCGCCTGCGACTTGCCCAGTTGCGAGAAATAGCGCGGCCCGACGATCGCCGCGAGCATCCCGATGATGACGAGCACCACCAGCAATTCGAGTAGCGTGAAGCCCCGTGCCTTGCCAGCGCCCAGTGCGCCGCCCGTGTTCAACATGTCTTTCCGATACAGCATCGCTACTATCCTTGAAAGAGCAGGTGCCCCCGGTTCGGGGCCCGGCTTGTGTTGCAGACCTCTTGCGGTACAGCAGGACATTACCAGCCGATACCCAGCACCATGTGCTCAGGGTTCGGTGCGTACACCGTCGAACTTGCGTTGGCGACGTCGTCGTAAGCAAAGCCATAGGCCAGCCCGCTTACGCCGTGGTCATGCCAGAACCGAGCGTACTCATTCGACGGCGACGCCGCGTACCACGCCGACGGCGTGCTCCACTTTGTCACGTCTTCCATCACGTGGCGGTTGAACGCCGCGCAGATCTGCGCTTCGATTGCCAGTTCCATCGTGTTGCCCGTCGCCAGCGCGCCGCTGCCTTCCAGGATGGCCTGCGTCGTCGGTTTGCCGACGTTGTAGAGGCCGCCAACGTATGCGCCGTTGTTTTGGTTCACCTCAGTGAAAACCAGCTGATCGTTCTGGACGCGCCCGACGAACTTGCGCGCGCCCACCGTCACGACGAGATCATTCGACGTGTAATAGCTCCACACCTGGTTGACGTATGCGTCGAAGTAGTTGCCGTTCGGCTGCCCCGCCGCGAAGCTGCTCTTGGCGGGCGCCATGATCCGGTAGTTCGTGCGCGGCACAGGCTGGAACGCGGTCGACACTTCGCTGGCGTAGGCCGCAAACAGATCCGCGCGGTGCTGCGTGATGCCTGTCTGCTGATGCCACGTGCCGTTGTTGCCGTAGATGTCCTGAGTCAACGGAAAGCCGAACTCGTCGACCTGCGTCGTATTGATGTAGATGCCGCCGTCGTTGTAGGTAAACTCGTACCAGTCGAAGTTGATATTGAGGTTCGGGTCTGTGCCGGTCTGAGGATTCGGTCCCGCGTAGCCGACATTGCCGTTCGCGTCGCTGAGGATCTTGATGTAGAGCGGACTGCCGAGCGACACGTAGAGACGGCCCGAGAACAACGGAGGCAACTGCAGCGTCTTGCTCTGTGCGAGCGTGAAGAAGTAGTTGCTGAAGTTCTGCCCGCCCGACGACAGATGGTTCGGCGCATCGTTGTCCGAGGCCGACGCCGGCGTGATCGTGCCGTCCGGTTTCAGCCACGCGAACTGGCCGGTGGCCGGATCACGCGCGATCACTGCGACATACACCTGGTCGTCCGTGTACGCGCCGTTCGTGTTGTTCACGAGGTCCACGCCGATCACGCCGGGCTTGACGCTGTACTTCGGCACGGTCGTGTTGACGGACAACGTCGCGTTGTTCGATGTCACCGTGCCACCTGGGCCGGTCACGTTCACGCTGTACACCGTGTTGTTATCCGTCGCCGCGGTGGCAGGCGTATCGAACGTGCGCGCCGTTGCGCCCGCGATGGGGGTGCCGTTGCGCAGCCACTGATAAGCGAACGGCCCTGTGCCCGACATCAGTACCGCGAAGTGGCCGGCCTGCCCGGCGGGTACAGTCTGCGTCGCCGGCTGCTCGACGATGGCCGCCTGCGGCTGCGTCGCGCTCGCGTTGTTGTACACCTCGAATTCGAACAGCGAGTAGCCGTACGGCGACGAGCGCTGGACGCCCTGCATGCGCACATACCGCGCCGTCGTGCTCGGGAACGAGAAGTCCTCCACGCCGCCGTTGCTCGCGTTCTGCGTGTAGACCGTGTTCGACCAGTCCACGTTGTCGTGCGAGACCTGAATCTGGTAGGCCTTCGCATGCGCGTTCTCCCAACGCAGCATGACGCGGTTGAAGGTTTGCTCGGAGCCGAGATCGATCGTGATCCATGCGTTGTCGACGAATGCCGACGACCAGCGCGTGTTCTGGTTACCGTCGACGGCTGCCGAGGGCGGCATGTTGCCGTTCTCGTCGCCGCTCGACGTCGCCTTGCGGTTCAACGTGAGATTCACGCTCGCAGCTTGCGGCACGAAGCCCACGCTGATGCTGTGCGCGGCTTCGACATCCGTGAACGTGTACGACGGTTGCAGGCCCACGGGCTGCCCATCGACGATCACCGAACCGACGGCATATCCCGCCGACGGCACCGCCGTGAAGGTCTGCGAACTGCCTTGAGGCACGCCCACCTGGCCCGCCGGGCTGATCGTGCCATTGGCGCCCGCGCTTGCCGTGATCGCGAACTTCGGCGTCGCGGCCGAGTTGTAGATCTCGAATTCGAACAGCGAGTAACCGTACGGCGTCGCGCGCTGCACACCTTGCATGCGCACGTACCGTGCCGTCGTGAGCGGCACATTGATCTCCTCGCTGCCGCCTTGACCCGCGCTCTGCGTGGCGATGTTCGACCACGTCGCGTTGTCGTTGGACGTCTGGATCAGATACGCCTTGCCATACGCATTCTCCCAACGCAGCACGACGCGATCGAACGCCTTCGGCTGCCCGAGGTCGACGGTCATCCACGCGTGGTCGTTAAAGTCCGACGACCACCGCGAGCCAGCGTTGCCGTCCACGGCATTGGCGGGCGCATAGCCTGCGTCCTGCGAGCCGCTTGCCGTTGCGTTCATGCCCAACGCGAGGTTAGCGCTGGTGGAACCGCCGCCAGTGCCGCCGGTGCCCCCAGTTCCCCCAGTTCCCCCAGTTCCCCCAGTTCCCCCAGTTCCCCCAGTTCCCCCGGTGCCGCCAGCTGTAGCGGCTGTTACCGTAAGGGTTGCGGACTCGCTCGGCACGCTGCCCGCAGCGTTGCTGACAACGGCACTGTATGACGCGCCGTTGTCACTCACCGTCGTAGCCGGCGTTGTGTAGCTGGGCGTCGTTGTCGTCGCAACGGGGGCGCCGTTCCTGAGCCACTGGTAGCGCAATGGACCTGCACCGCTCGCCCCCACTGTGAAGGTGGCCGTCTCGCCGGCTGTCACCGTGACAGACGCCGGCTGGGTCGTGATGACCGGCACGACCGGCTGGTTGTAGACCTGGAACTCGAACAGCGAGTAACCGTAGGCCGTGTTGCGCTGGGTGCCGTACATTCGTACATAGCGCGCCGTGACAGCCGGGAACGTGATGTCCTCGATGCCACCCTTCCCGTTCTGCTGGTCATAGGCGACGTGCGACCAGTCCACGCCGTCGTTCGACGTCTGGATCTGATACACGGTGCCGTACGCGTTCTGCCAGAACAGGATCACGCGGTTGAACGTCTTCGCTGAGCCGAAGTCGAGCTGAACCCACGACGGGTCGATAAAGGCCGACGACCAGCGCGTATTCAGGTTGTTGTCGACAGCAGCCGACGCGGGGTATGCATCGCCTTCGAGACCGCTCGACGTTGCCGTCGAGCCGATCGCGAGGTTCACCGCGGCGGCAGCCGGACCGAACGTTACGTTGATGGTGTGCGCACCCTGCACGTTGTCGAACGTATAGCTGTCGACGAGGCCGATGCTCTTGCCGTCGATCTGCACACCCGTCACAGCCGAACCAGCCGCCGGCGCGAACGTGTAGACCTGCGTGCCGCCCTGATACACCGACGTGCTGCCGTTCGGCGTGACCGTGCCGCTGCCGCTCGCGGCCGACGTCAGCGGGAACTGCGGCGTGTTGGCCGTGTTGTAGACCTCGAACTCGAACAGCGAGTAGCCGTACTGCGTCGCGCGTTGCGTGCCGTACATGCGCACATAGCGCGCCTGGGTTGCGGCGAAGCGGATGTCCTCGATGCCGCCCTTGCCATTCGGCTGCGTGAACACGTCCTGCCAGGTCGAGTTGTCCGTGGACACCTGAACTTTGTACTTCACGCCATACGAGTCCTGCCAGCGCAGCACGACGCGATCGACGGTCTGGACCGAGCCCAGGTCGACGTCGATCCACGACGGATCGATGAACGCCGACGACCAGCGCGAACCAAGATTGCCGTCTGTCGCGTTGCCCGGCAGATAACCCGCGTTTTCATTGCCGCTCGACGTCGTGACCATACCCAAGGCGAGGTTCGCGCTCGGAGGCGGCGGGGGCGGAGGCGCTCCACCAGTGCCGCCTGTACCGCCTGTTCCCCCATCGCCGCCACCGGTCGTCGCCGCCGTCACGGTCAACGTCGCTGTCGTACTCGGCACGGTGCCGCCGCCATTGCTGATCGCGACGCTGTAGGTCGCGCCGTTGTCATTAGCCACAGTCGTCGCGGGCGTGGTGTACGACGGGTTCGAGGTGATGGCCACCACCTGCCCGTTGCGCATCCACTGGAAGCTCAGCGGACCAGTGCCCGTCACCCCCACGGTGAACTTCGCGCTCTGACCTTCGGCCACAGACTGGTTCGCCGGCTGCGAGGTAATCACCGGCATCGCAGCCGATGCGCCGGACACGCACAGCGCCCAGCCCGGCGTGTTGTTGATGATGCCGGGCCAAGACTGTCCTGACGAAGCGACGAGATACGCGTCGGTCGAAGCGTTCGGCACGGGCGTCGTTGTCCAGGTGCTCCACGGCGACGGGAACGCGCACGAAGCGTAGTTCGTGCGAGCGATCGTCAACGCCTCGGCTTGCGTCGGCAGTCGCATGCCCATCGCCGCACAGTACTGTTGCGCGACCGACTGCGTGAACTGCGCGCCCTGGTCCGGGAACGTCGTGTAGTACTGCTGCCAGACGAGACTACTCACGTTGTCGCGAACATTGGGCACATACGGCCCGGACGGCAGGCCCGCTATCGTCGACTGCCACACACCGGGTTTCGCCCCCAGCAACGTGTAGCGCTCGGTGGCGCTGCCGCACTGCGGCGCATCGACGACCTGGAATTCGAACAGCGAGTAGCCGTACTGCGTCGCGCGCTGAAGACCGAGCATGCGAACATAGCGCGCCGACGTGCTCGGGAAGAAATGTGTCTCGGTACCGCCGAAACCCTGAACCGGCCCGCCGAGCATACTCGTCCAGTTCTGGTTGTCGTTCGACACCTGAATGTCGTATTGCGACGCGTACGCGTTCTCCCACACGAGCACGACCTTGTCGAACGTCTGCACGGACCCGAGATCGATTGCAATCCACGACGGGTCTACTCCCGGCGCCGACGCCCAGCGCGACGTGACCGAACCGTCGATCGCATACTGCGGCGCGAGGCCGCCATTCTGCTGACTGCTCGCCGTTGCCTTGCCGCTAAGCGCGAGATTCGAATTGTCGGCCCCGCTGACGCTGAGCGTGGCGGGCGAGCTCGGCACGCTGCCTGCGCTGTTCGTCACCGCGACGACATAGTTGCCGGCATCGCTGCCTTGCGCCCGAGAAATAAGGTAGCTCGGCGAATTTGATCCGACCGACACACCATCTCTAGTCCATTGATAAGACAACGGTGTCGAACCCGTCGCGACCACGTTCAACGTCACGCTTTGGCCGAACGGGACGCTCCCACCCACCGGTTGCGACACGATGACGGGGCGTGTAGCAACAGTGACCGTCAGCGTCGCGGTCGCCGATGCCGTGCCAGCGCTGTTCGTGACGACGACGCTGTACGATGCGCCACTGTCCGCCGTCTGCATGACGGGCGTGTCGTACACCGGTTGCGTCGCGCCAGGAATCGGCGTGCCGTTCTTCAGCCACTGATAGGTCAGCACGGGCGAGCCCGCCGCGACGACGGTGAACTCAGCACTTTGTCCAGCAGTGATGCTCTTCGACAATGGCGGCGTGACGATGGTCGGCGCGGCCGGCTGGACCACGTTCACGCTCGCTGCACGCGACGGGACCGAGCCGCTTGCGTTGGTGACCGAAACGCTGAACGTTGCGCCATTGTCGCTCGCCTGGACCGGCTGCGTCGTGTAGGTGTAGCCCGTCGCACCCGCGATCGGCGTGCCGTTCTTGAACCACTGATAGCTGATCGGCGATGCGCCCGCTGTCAGCACGGAAAACTGTCCCGTCTGACCCACCGTGATCGTCTGGTCGGCAGGTTGCGTGAGGATCTCCAACGCCGTCGGTTGCTGCGGACCGACGACGAGGTCGCTGCCGTTGAACGTTTGCGCGTCGGTGGCGGGTACGACATTGAACGAGACCGTGCCGCTCCCCAGACCCGGCGATGTCGCCGTCACGGTCACCGTGCCCGGCGTGAATTGTGTGCGCACGGCGATTTTCGTCATGCCGCCTTCTGCCGACAGATTCGCGTCGCCCGGTGCGTGATACCCCTGCCCCTGCGTCGCCGTCACGTAATGATCCGCGCCGCCTCGATAGGTGCCGGGACCGCTGACTGCGAAAGTCAGCGTCTGGCTCGCATCGGGCACGAGTACGTTATTCGCATCGACGACTTGCGCAGTGATGATGGCCGCGTCCGTTCCGTTGGCCGTCACCGCGAACACGTCGCCATTAGGCTTGGTGAGGCGCGGATCGACACTGAGCATAATGTGGTCGGTAGGGCCAGCCGTCACGAGCTGGTCTGACGCTGCAACCTGGCGGTTCGCATTGAGACATTCGGCCCGCAACGTGCCAGGCGCCCACGTGACGTTGTCCCAGTGCACCTGGCCGGGCAACAGCGTGGTGTTCTGCGTCAGGTCGGCGCTCGGGTCCATGTTCGACGGATTCGGCACCTGTTCGCCGCCGATCTGCTGACCGTTGAGCACGAGACGGACTGCGGGGCAATTGCTGAACGCGTTGATGCGCACGACGCCCGAGCGATTCCACGTATGAGCGAGCTTGACGACCGGCTTGATCTGATACGGCGTCCAGACCGCTTCGTAGATGTAGTAAAGCAGACGCGGCAGACGGTTCCAGTCCATCATCGACGCGCCATTCGAACGCACATCGACGTTGGCAACGCCATCCGTCTGGGTGTTGATTTCACCCGGGGTGTCGGCCAGATACCAATGCGCGATGCCGAACGATTTGCCGGCCACGCTGTGCACCCAGTCCCTGATGTAAGTCGCGGCGAACGCTATTTCGAAGTCGTACTTCCAGCGTCCGACGCCGTCGCCCCAGTACTCCGAGCCCCACGCCGGCGAACCCGGGAAAGTCTTCTTGACGTTAATGTCACAGCCTTGACCGCTGCAGCCGAGAATGTCGCCGTTCGCCGCGTTCGGCGTGCGATCGGCCTGCGCCCGTGTATTGACCGGGTCCCATACCTGCGACAGCGCCTTTAGGGATTGCGCGAACCCCGTGTCGGTTGCGCCGTTGTCTGCCTCCCACGCCAGCACCGATGGGTGATTCCGATCGTGGACGATCATGTCGCGATGCAGTTCTTTCTTGAGCTGCACGTTGCTGGCCGTTGTGCAGCCCGTCGTCACTGCAGACGAGCAGATATTCGCGAAGCCGTTTTCACCGTCTCCGCTTGGCTGGATCATCATGATGCCGTAGGCGTCGGCGGCTTCGAGGAAGTCGCGGCCCTGGCTCGAATGGCCTGGGCGATAGAGACTGCCGCCTGCCTGCGCGAGCAAATACAGGTCGCGCCATTGCAATTCCGCCGGCACGGCGGAGCCGAGTGCCGGATAGTCATAGCGGCCAGACGCGCCCCACAGGTAGTGCGGGTGACCGTTGATCACGGGGAAGTTCTGGTCCCACGTGAGCGTGCGAATGCCAAGCGGGCTTTCCTTCGAATCCACCACGACGCCGTCGATGCTGACCGAGTGAATAACGCGGTACATATACGGACGGCCGTACGTACTGTTGTTCGGATACCAGAGCGTGGGGTTGGCCACGGTCAGCACCTGGTCGAACAGCGTCGGGTTCAGCGCGCCCGTTGCGTTTGCAGGCAGCGTCTTCGCGTCCTCCGCGCTCGCCACGACGTTGCCGCCGGCGTCGACGATTTGCGTCGTCAGCCTCACCTGCTTGTCGGCCGAATATTCGTTGGCGACATTCGTCTGCACACGGATCGTCGCCGACGTGTCGTTGGCGGAGACCGTCGAGACGTACGTGCCCCATGTATTGAGCACCGCGTAGATGTTCTCGGGAATGTGCACGCGATCCGTGATGTGCATCCACACGGGCCTGAAAATACCGGTGTCGTCCTGCCCGAAACGGAATGCGCCGGCAAAGCTCGGCGACTCGAAAAACTTGTCGCCGCGCGCAACCTTGACGGCCAGCACGTTGTCCGTGCCGTCGAATCTCACGTAATTCGTGATATCGACAATGAACGGAATGAAACCGATCACATGGGTCGCGTCCGGGTTGATAAGGCTATTGCCGCGAATCAACTGGCCATTGATGTAGACCTGCACGCCTGTGTGGGCGCCCTCGAATTCGACCAGTATCTTCCGGCTCGCAAGCGACGCATCCAGCGTGAAGTGCTTGCGATACCAGTTGATGTTGCCTGTCAGTTGTCCTTGGCCGCCGCCCGAAGGCAGGTTGATGAACGTGTCATTGTCGGCAGGCGTCTGTGGCACGCCGATCGATTGCCAGCGGGAGTCGTCAAACGTCGGCAACATCGAGTTCGGATCGTCAGCGTCCTTGACATACTTCCAGGGTGTCGCGCCCAGGTTGATTTTGATGTGATTGGACGGCGGAAGCCTGTCACTCGCGACGCCGTAAGTCGCGATGAACATAGACAGAAACCATAGCAATGCAAACCAGACTGCGTGTTTCCCCGCAATATGCCGAAGGCGATCGCGCATCGTAATTGTCCTTCTAGTTTTTGTTCGCTTTTTCTTCTCTTCCAGGGCAATGCCTATTACCTTGGCCCAGCATCGCTTTGGATCCCCGTCTTTGATTTCTGCCCCGTCACTTCCATTCCGCCTTCGGTTCCGCATTCGTTCTTTTGCCGGTCTTCTCAAGCCGACCATCGCGAAGCGCGTCGAGTCGCAAACGTTTTCCGCCAAATCGAATTCGCGGAATCTACATCAACTCTTTCGGGACGTCATGAAGTCTTTGTCCAACTTGGGTCGTTACAGAGTAACGAGACAGGAATTAATGAAAGGCCTCATCAAAGTTGAGGACGATCGCGTGATCCGGACGGTCGAACTAGACACGCCCAACAGGGTGAGTACTTCACGGGCCAGACTGTTATGCAGTAACGCGTCGAAACTCGCATTCAAACGAGGAAAAAGCAATTCATCGTGAGCGTGGCGTCTACAATGCGAACCGCTTGGTCCGTGCGCCGGATCGCGCCGCCCTGGCTCGGCGGTCAGGTTCACCAGAGTACACATCAACCGCTCTCTTCTACGCTTGAGCGGTCGCGATAACCAGCGCAGATTATCCATCGAAAAAGGAGCCGCGTTATGCTTATCCGCCAGAGAGTATCTGAATGAGTTGGAACACCTGACGCATTCCGTCCGCGACGGGATCACAACGATCGCCATCAGTGTCAATGAAGAATCGCGCAGGCAAGATGCATATCTCGCGATCAAAACATG
Organism: Paraburkholderia azotifigens; assembly: GCF_007995085.1. Classification (GTDB taxonomy): domain Bacteria; phylum Pseudomonadota; class Gammaproteobacteria; order Burkholderiales; family Burkholderiaceae; genus Paraburkholderia; species Paraburkholderia azotifigens. Next base: position 39,032 of record NZ_VOQS01000005.1, on the reverse strand, counting down.
ATGAATCGAGAGGCACGGAGTACGTCCGCGCTTTACGACTTTTTTAAGCCGACGCCTGTCGTTTTGAGCGTGCGCACCTAGGCTTGGAAAGGTCGCGCGGGTCAGGTTTCTTAAGGAAGAAGAAAACGCTCACACGATTGGCGCAGCGGGCGGTGTATTGTTCGCTCCGCTTCAGGTCAAATTGAAGGCAGCATCAACGCGGAGCCAGTTCAGCAGTGGGAACAAATACCATGATTGAGCAAGATATCATGCACGTGGAGCAGGTTTTGCGCGCGTTCGTTTTTCGATGGACACCTGATGCCACCATATTGGCTTACTGGCGCAACCGACTTTACACTCTCTTCCAATCACCGCATCTCAACGACTACCAACGTCACTGGGTTCAGGAGCTCATACATGAGCTTCACGAGTTCGAGCGACGAAAATTTGCACGACCGTGAGCGACATCCGCCTCGTCGAAATCGAACGACGCCATCAGAGATCTCCTAAATCCAAAAGCCGGGTGAACGTGCTCACAAGACTGCGTGGCGTCTCCGGCCCAGAAAATGCCGCTTCCAGCTCTCACAATAGTCCTCGCCAAATCCCGCGTTCTATGCATCCACGCAATTCAACGCCGCTTTGCGCGCGCGTGCTGTCGTCACAGGGTCGGAAATCAAAACCGTCAGTGAGGCGGATGCCTCGCTGAATGAGCGGCAGCTCGCACGCACGCATCTGACCGCGCGGTGCTGAACGGCGTCCCGTTCGAGATCAACGAACTGCCGCATCGGCACCACCTATCCGGCATGGCGACCGACGGTCCTGTACACAGCTGAGGCGAGAATCATTGTCTGCGAGTTTCGTGGCTCGACACTTGTGTATACCGGCCGGTAGACCTCATCGCCTTCCAGGATGACTGAGCGGCTGAATGGACAACGACCAGCGATTCGCGCTTTTGTGACGCGCCGGGATGATGACCGTAGAAGCACCGACCTGGCTCGCTCAGAGGACGATGAGGTGGAGTTAGTCGGCCGTTCGAGCGGTGATGCGGCTTGTAACTCCGTCACGCCTGTCATCACTGCCCGACGACAGTATCTCGAGAGTTCGATGCCACGCATCGCTGTCTCCTGCGTTGTCGCTGCTGCATATTTTCCTTACGTTGCTGCGCCATGACGTCTACCGCTTGGTTCTCCTTGACGCCCGCAACCGATCAAAAAAATCAGTATGGCGCCCGAAGATGTGGTTGCGATAGAGATCCTCCAAAAATACGAGCGCCAGCAGGCGAAAGACTCGTCATGCCAGTCTTCGATTCTCCTTACCCTTCAGTGCGAGCCTGCAATTTCTGGTCGCGCAAAAGGCAGCTCGAAAGGATGAGCGCGTCCCTTTGCAGTAGTCCCATGTTATACAGCGCGTGTCCAGAGACCGGTGCCCCAAAAGCGTTTCTGTTTTCAACCTGCCATTGTAATTTCGAGGCAAGTCACAGGAAAGATCCAAGAATGAACATATCTTCTGTAACATGAATCGACCAGCACACCTCCGGAAATCTGACTCAATCTATCTGCGAAGATGCCGTCGGCCGAGCATATTTCGTCGCGGTGCATGCACCCCAGAGAGGTAACTGAACGCGCAGGCCACGCCGCGACCGGAATCAGCATAGCCAGCTTGAAAACTCATCCGCTGACTTTTCCAGGCCACCGAAGCGGGGCACAGTGCAACCGTCGGCGGGAAATTCCGTACCAAAAGCAAAAGGGCTATTCTGATGCCGGTCTTCGGCAGATATCGTTAAGGAACCCTATTGGGCTTGACGTACGGGTCATCAGCAGGAAGGCCGCGAGCCATGGGAACATGGGTGAACAGATTCGTACACACACGAACACTAGCGGTTTCGTTGAACCTGAACGACAGAAGACGATATGCGATCAGGCGTCCGTAGCTGTCATGTGCGGCAATCACGATGAAGCGTCCGGATGAACCGGCACGGTGAACTGAACGACCGCGCCGCGTGGCACGTTTGCACTTGCCCATAACCGCCCCCGATGTCCCTCGATGATCGAACGGCAGATCGCCAGCCCCATCCCCAGACCAGTTGGCTTAGTTGTGTAGAAGGGTGCAAAAGCCTGCTCAGCGCCATCCGGACCAAAACCCGGCCCAGAATCGCGCACAGACACGAGCACACGGTTCGACTCGGCCGCATCTGTACTGACAACCAGTTCGCGCGCTCTATCGCTCACGCCCCTCATCGCCTCTAGCGCGTTCATGATCAGATTGAGTAGCACCTGTTGTAGCTCGACACGGTCTGCTTCGATTAATGGCAAGCCTTCGGACAGTCGCGTCTGTACGGAGGCACCGCTCTTCGTGGCTTCACCGCGCGTAAGTTCAATCACCTCGCGGATCGCCTCGTTGATATCCACCGGCTCTTTGCGCGGCGGCACCTTCCTGACCAGATTACGGATCCGGCCTAACACGTCTCCCGCTCGACCTGCATCCTTGACAATCTGCCTGAGCGTCTGTCCTACCTCGTCAATGTTCGGAGGCTGGGCGTTCAGCCAACGCAGAGCAGCCTGTGCATTGGTCACCGTTGCGGCGATGGGCTGGTTGACTTCGTGGGCTATCGATGCGGTGAGTTGCCCCATGGTCGCGACACGGTTCGCATGAGCCAGTTCCGTCTGCACCTCGCGATAGCGCCGCTCACTCTCCCGCGCCTTTTCTTCCGCATGCTTGCGCTCGCTCAGATCGAGCACGAAAGCGACGCCTCCGTTCGCGCCCGCTTCAAAGCTCGCCACGCCGATCAATACGGGGACTCGGCTCCCGTCCCTCCGGAAATACTCCTTCTCGAACGGCTGCGCGCGGCCCGTCGCCCCAAGCTCTGCCAGGGCCTGTTCGTCGCGCTCACGCCACTCTGGCGGCGTCAGGTCTCTCCAGTGCACGCGGCCGGAGATCAGATCTTCACGCTCATATCCTACTATCCGTAGAAAAGCGTCATTGGCCTCCAGAATCTCGCCATCGACATTCCAGACGATGATGCCGATGATGTTGGCGTCGACGAGGCGCCGGATCTTCGCTTCGCGTTCGGCCAGATTGCGGTACAAACGGGCGTTCTCCAGTGAAATCGCGGCCTGCGATGCCACGACCTTCAGCACGGCGATGCGGGATGGGCTGAACACGCGACTGGTCAGACTGTTTTCGAGGTAGATCGCTCCAGTAACCTTGGCCTGATTCATCAATGGGAAGCAGAGAATTGAACGGGCACGTTGCTGCCGGATATAAGGATCTGCGGCGAACGAAGACCCCGCCGCTGCATCGTCCACAAAGACGTTCTCCCCGGTGCGCAGGACATGATAGAGGATCGATTCTGGAAGGACCTCGCTGCTGACGGGAACATCGCGCAACTCCAATCGGGGCGCGTCGCCGGAGGTTGTCGCTTCTGCCACTATCCGTTCTTCTCCGCCGTCCGAGAGAATCAACACGCCCCGTTCCGCGCCTGCCTGTTCGACCGCTGTGCGCATAACCATATCGATCAGCTTGTCCAGGACGATCTCGCCCGAGGAAGCCTGTGAGACCTTGATCACCGTCGCAAGGTCCAAATGTTCGACCGGTGTTGATATCGTGATCATCGACCCAGGCGTAAGCTCTTCCGCCCTCAGATACGGATATTGCTCCTCAAGTTGCTGCACCTTCCCGTTGGCTCCCCAACGCAGATAGCTGTAGCGGGCATCTCGCAAATACAGACGCGCAATCTTTTCAAAACCTTGGGCTTCGTAAAAGCGCGACGCGAGCTCGTTCCCGAGTGCCTCACCGTGGACAAAGCTGCTGTCCTGCGCCGAGCGGATGGCCTGCTCGTACAACTGCATGGCATCGGCTACGCGACCTTCGATCCGGGCGATCTCGGCACCGACCAGCGCGGCGCGGTCCGCGAAACTCTCAGGACAGTTTTGCGCCCAAATTTCGAGCTGCCGATAATGCGCGGTGAGCGCTTCGAGATGCTGTGGCCGCTCGCCGGCCGGCATGTACTCCCACCATGCGGCCTTCGCCAGCGCGCCGTATAAGTGATATTCGGCTTGCTCAACCACCGAGGTCGGAGTCCACAGCAGCCGTCGCGCGTTCGACGCAGCATCCATGGCTGCCGCATAGTCGCGGGCGAGATAGCGCGCCTGCAATTTCCGGATCCAGTACCACGATGCTGCTATTGTCAATGCGGGGTTGCTGGATAGATGGGCTTCGGCCTGAAGTTCATTGAACTGCCCGTCGTCAAAGCAGCCGAACGTCGGCGTCACGCCGCGAAGCGTCCGTATCAGCGCCAGTTGTGTGGTGATGAAGTCAATGACAAGACCGAACCGCATCCTCCCGGCGTACGCAAGACCGCGTTCGGCCTCGCCTTGCACCTCGTGCAGCGGCTCACCAGCGAATAGCAGGTCCGAGTTGAGGTTGGTGCATGTGTAAGCGCCATACGCGAGATCTCCAATTCGATTCGCCGCTTCAAAAGCACGGCGCAGCAGATTGCGACATTCGCGTACTGGCTTTAGCAAGCGCATGACAAAATTCGCGAAGCAAAGATACGTGCTCGCCTCGAACCGTCTTAGCCCGCGTCGTTCGACGAGGTCGCAGCCGAGCTGGCCGAACCGGAATCCGGCCCGGTAGTCACCGAAACGCGGTCCGGCGACCCTGCCGACGTTGGCATAAAGCACGCATGAAGCATCACAGTTGCCATGCTCGAGGCTGAGACTGACCCCCTTGCAGGTCGTCAGCGCAACCAGATTCGCATCCGTAAAAAGGGCTGGGGCGAACAGCTTGCCAAGCACCTCAACGGTCGCGAGTGAGTCCGCGTCCTCCATCACGGGCAAATCGATGAGTTCCTCGATGTTCCGGCCCCCAAGCTGTGTTCCGATGCGCTCGTATTCCCGTCGAACCTCCTCGTCGTGCGGATGAGCCGACCACTCGATGCCGACATGCCGGAGGTAGGCGAGGCAGACAGCGACGGCACGGTCACTCCGGTCGAGAGTCGTGCAGACGTCTGTGTGCAGGCACGCAACGCTGGCTCGTTCGACCGTCGTCCTCACCCGATTCGCTAGCCCCGCGAGGCGCTCATCTGCAACGGATAACTGTCCGGTCAAAAATTCGCATTCGGCCCGGTTCAGTTCAAGCGCAAATATCAGTTCATGCAGACGCTCCCAGCAATCGTCGCTCAACAGTTCCGTACCGGCGATGAGATAGGTGAGCGCTGAGGCATAGGCCGTCGACGCCTTGGCGCGTTGGCCAGCGAGCAGGTTGAATTCTGCGAGCCGCTTCCGTTCTCCCTCTTCGGTGATCAACGCGGCGCCGCGATTGAGCTGACCGACGATCTCGAAAATCGCCTCCCCCCGCTTGTTCGGAGGCGTGCGCGCCGCGAGCAATCGCCCGATCCGCAGATGGCTAGAGGTCCGCGAGGCTTCAGGGACCAGTGAATAGGCGGCCTCATGCACCCGGTCGTGAACAAACCTATAGGCGCCCTCCAACCGCTCGACCAGTTCCTGACGCATCGCCTCCCACAACGCCGCGTGCACCTGTGCCACCGGAATGCCGAGAACCGTCGACAGCGTCGCGACACCGGCGACGTTACCGAGAACGGCAAGCTGCTCCAGCGCATGCCGCGTCCCAGCCGGCAGGCGGGTCAACTTGCCGACCATCAGGTCCACGACATTGTCGGTATAACCCTTGTCATGGATGCGACCCGGGTCCCAGCACCAATGCCCCGCATCATGATCAAAGGTGAGCAAATCTTCTTCGACAAGCGCGTGCAGAAACTGGATGACAAAGAACGGATTGCCGCCTGTCTTGTCATGAACCAGCTGCGCCAGTGGTGCGATGCGTGCCGGTGCGCAGTGAAGCGCCTCCGCGAATAACTGCCTGACATGTACACGAGCGAGCGGCGCCAGCTTGATCTCGTTGATAGTGACTCCCGCGTTCCTGATGGCCTGGAGCTTGCCCATCAGCGGATGTGCGGCAGCTATCTCATTGTCACGATAGGCACCGACCACCATCAGGTGCCGCATATCCGGGTGGGTCAGCAGGTCCTCGAGCAGGTCGAGGGTTGCAGCATCCAGCCACTGCAGGTCGTCGAGAAAGAGCGCAAGCGGATGTTCTGCCTGGGCAAATACACTGATGAAACGCCGGAACACGAGCATGAAACGGCGCTGCGCCAGTCTTGGCTCGAGAGCCGGGACGGGTGGCGGCTCACCGATGATCAGCTTCAGTTCGGGAATGAGGTCGGTCACGAGTCGGGCATTGGACTCGAGCGCCCCTAACAAGGCATCGCGCCAGATCGCCAGTTCGGTGTCGGCCTTGCCGAGCAGCGGGCGCACCAGGCCTTGGAACGCCTGGACCAGCGTCGAATAGGGGATGTCGCGCTTGTACTGGTCGAACTTGCCCGACGCAAAGAGCCCACGCGGCGGCACCAGCACCTTGTGCAATTCATTGACAACCGACGATTTGCCGATGCCGGAATAGCCGGAAACCAGCACTAGCTCCGGCGGGCCGCTACCAACAATCCGGTCGAACGCGGCGACCAGGGTCGCGACCTCAAGCTCCCGCCCATACAGCTTCTCGGCGACCAGCAACCGGTCGGGGATGTCGCGTTCGCCCAGCGGGAATGCATCGATCTGGTGCTGGTGTCGCCACACCTCGATGCAATGCTGCAGGTCATGTTCAACACCGGCGGCCGTCTGGTAACGCTCTTCCGCCGTCTTGGCGAGCAGCTTCATGACAATGTCGGAGACCGCAGCAGGGACCGTATCGACCAGCTCGCACGGCGGCCCCGGCTTTCTGGCGATATGGCAGTGCACCCATTCCATGGGGTCGGACGTCGTAAACGGCAGCACGCCCGTCAGCATCTGGTAGAGCGTCGCGCCGAGCGCATAGAGGTCACTGCGCGAATCGATCGAACGGTTCATCCGGCCGGTCTGCTCGGGTGCCATATAAGCGAGCGTGCCGGCGATCGTCTCGGGCGGTTCGGGCGCCTGTCGCTCACGCGGCAACCGGGAGGTGAGACCGAACCCGGTGAGCCGGACCTTTCCGTCGGTGCAATGTACGAGGATATGCGCAGGCTTAAGGTCCTTATGGACAAGACCTCGCTGGTGCAGCTTGCCTAGCGCCTCGGCGATGCCAACAGCGAGCGGCAAAAAATCCCCCATCTCCATCGGAGCGCCAAGCAGACGGGCAAGCGGCTCACCGCCTGGGTCCTCGAGCACCAGCAGGGTCCGGCCACCTTCCCGCACCAGTTCCAGCGGCCGCACCGCCCACGAGCCATCGAGTTCGTCCTTCAGGCCGAACGCATGAACGAGGCGGTCAAAGGCGGCAGGTAACGGATGCTCTCCGGCGGGTCGCACCAAAAGTACGTTTCGACTGCCATCTTCCCCGTCGCGCCGCCCTCGACAGACGACGCGATCGCCATCTTCCCACAGGATCTGGAGGTTGTTACCCATCGGCAACGGAATCAATGTAGCTTGTCATCTGCGCAGGGCCTCTTCAGGCCGCCGCCCTCTTCGTTTTACCCTACATGGGCAGCCAAACTTACATCAGCATACACTTCAGTGAATTCCGTGCAATAGATAGTACTCCGAGCAAGTTGCTCGGTGAAAGCCGACACTACTTTCAAGCCTGCGGACGCCGCCTCAAATCGCCGACATTTCAGGTACTGTTGACGTTACGTATTTCCCGAATCGTGCAAGCGGTCCGCATCTTCCGGTATATTTAACACGAACCAGCGACCATGTTATGCGCAGCGACCATGCCCGCTAGGTCACTCCGACGGACGTGGAAGCAATGGCCAAGGCAAGTCGCGCATTCGTGCCGACAAGCGGGTCGACACGGGGGACATCGCGCACTGGCTCAGGGCGTTCTACGACTGCGCATTAACGCCAAGCGTTACCGATTTCTTGACGAGATCTGCAAGGGTTCGCGCCGCCATCTTTCGCATCAGATGAGAACGATGCATCTTCACAGTGATTTCACAGAGATTCACCTTGGAGGCGATCTGCTTGTTCATCAACCCAGCTACAACGAACCCCATAACTTCCCGTTCGCGCGGTGTAAGCGACTCATACGCGACACGGAGCGCCGCAACCGATTGTTCGGCGGCGAGCCGCTCGCCATCGCGCGCCAACGCATTGGAGACGGCATCCAGCATCTCTTGGTCGCGGAACGGCTTTGAGAAAAAATCGACTGCCCCCGCTTTCATGGCCTGCACGGTCATCGGGATGTCACCATGACCGGTCATGAATACGATCGGCATGCGCAAACCGCTCTTGACAACATGCTCCTGTAGGGCGAGGCCATTTTCGCCGCGCAAACGGACATCGAGGATCAAGCAACTAGGCGCGCCGCACTTCGGGAAGCCGAGAAAGTCCACGGCGGATTCGAATGTCTCAACCCGCAGCCCGACCGACCGGAACAAATTACCGAGTGCGAAGCGCATCGACTCCTCGTCGTCCACCACGTAAACGACCGGCTCCTTGTGATGTTGGATGCCTCGGACCGAACTCAAATGTGAACCTGAATTCATCTCACCTCCTCCTTCCGACCGATAGTGCGCTGAGCGTCGCATCTGACAATCAGTCGGAGATGCTGCACATTGGAATAATATTGTTTCGCTGAAACCCGTCCTTCACGGGAGTGTTCATGCAACCAAAGGGGCGCGCTGCCGCCGCGCAGACATGCTCAGCCATATCCTTCCTGATCCTTGCCATAACCAAGCCCACTTCCCTCGCGCCGGCACGGACGCGATGCCGCTTACAGTTCCTCCTGAAACGTGTACTTGGTGTATGCATTGGCGCCCACAAAGACCTAGGGGCGCAGTACATCGCGAACATAGCGCCCCCCTCCAAACCATCGTCGCATCGCACTGCGTTGTTAGCATACTGCGCGATCGCGCCGACATGACATAAGAGTAGGCGCTCGGACGCCCGAAGACCATTGTACGGAAGGGTCGCATTGCACCTACCTAGGCGTCGAACGTCGATACCTAGGTATATCCGGCGAAGTCGGATTCGGACGTTCGCCGAGGCATGTCGTCCGTGAGAAGGGCAGGGGAACGGCCACGCGAGCCACGCAACTGTCGTCTATCATGAATCGCGAACACCCGCTCGTGCGCGAGAGCGACGCATGCATACGTGCTAGCCCGGATATGTAATCATCCACTCATACGCTCGGAAGAGACGCATGTCGCGACGCATACCTAGGTATGTGCTCGCGGCATAAGTGAACCTGCATGCGCTGGTCAGCCTCGACACAAGATGAACTGGATTGAGCGATGCAAACGCTGAGCACTAATACCTCTGTATGATTTCCGGCCGCTGCTATGACAATTACGCTGGGTGTCGTAGACGCGGACGGTTGCATGCCGCGGCGTTCTTGCTGCGTGAGCTCCCTTTCCTATAGATCGAGGCTAATGTTGCGTTCTGCTCAGGTAGTTTCGATTGTTGACGACGATGAGGCAGCCCGCCTCGCGACGGGGAATCTTGTGCGCTCGTTCGGAAGACATACATGCCTCTTCGCGTCAGCGCAGGAATTTCTCCTATCTGGCCAGCTTGGTTCGACGTCATGCCTCATCTCTGACGTCATGATGCCGGGCATGTCAGGAGTGGAGATGCACGACCGCATTATTGCACTCGGGTATGCCCCGCCGACCATCTTCATCACGGCATTCCCGTCGGCGGACCTGAAAGCTAATGCCCTGGCAAAAGGCGCGCTAGCCGTACTCGAGAAGCCGGTTGATCCCGACGCCATCGCGCATTGGCTCAGCGTTGCGCTTGACGCGCCGTAGGCCCAACGACAAAGGGTCGGAATTGCGCTTCCAATACTGCTGTTCTCAACACGTCTTCAGTGAGCGAGCCTTGACGCCCAGCAATTCCGATTTTCTGACAAGATCGGCAACGGACCGCGCAGCCATCTTTCTCATGAGGTGCCCACGATGAATCTTCACAGTGATCACACTGAGATTCATTTCGGCGGCAATCTGCTTGTTCATCAGGCCGGCCACGACGAACGCCATAACTTCTCTTTCGCGCAGTGTCAGCGTGTCATAAGCAATACGGAGCGCGGCGATCGATTTCTCGGCGTCGAGACGCTCAGCATCGAGCGCCAACGCATTGGTGACGGCGTCAAGCATATCCTGGTCGCGAAACGGCTTCGCGAGAAAATCGACTGCACCCGCTTTCATCGCCTGGACTGTCATCGGAATGTCTCCGTGCCCGGTCATGAATACGATCGGCATGTGGACCTCGCTCTTCCCAATATGTTCCTGGAAGGCGAGGCCACTTTCGCCACGCAACCTGACATCGAGAATAAGACAACTGGGCGCCCCGTACTTCGGAAAAGCGAGGAAGTCCCTTGACGATTCGAAGGCCTCTACGCGTAACCCGGCCGATCGAAGCAAGTTTCCAAGGGCGACGCGCATCGACTCGTCGTCGTCGACGACGTAGACCACCGGTTCCTGGTCATGTGGACTCTGGGTTGAAATCGAAGGCGAACCGGAACTCATCTCCCCCTCCCGATTGATAATGCTTGCATGCAGCGAATGCATCATACGTAATCGACGGCGCTGTGCGCTTCGATAAACGACCCCTAGTGCGACGGCCACCGGTACCGTTCTGCTCCGCCAGAATGGCAAACTGACGCAGTCACGTCACGTCTTTTTCGTCGGACAGTTCATGTCACCGGCACACGACCCCAGTTGATATTCTAGATGATTTGGACTCGCATGACGTTCCCGCCCTGTCTCGTTAAGCGTGACGTCGGCGCGGTGCGGTAGTCGGCGTCGCCACTTGAGCCTCATAGGAGATCGTCCCGATTTCTCCATTTATCAAGACTAGCAATGTGCCGGTTCGCCCGCTCTGAGGCGCGCATCAAGTCAAACGGGGCATAGCAGCGGACGGACCACACGCCGGAAACGTCTTACGGAGTCGGTGTGGCGTCGTTGCAGCCAGCTTACGTCGGGAAAGGCATTCACGACTGCTCGTCGATACGCGAAAGCATCCGAACCAATACGAGACGACTTGTGCCGTACGAACCAGCGGCGCGACGCAGGAAAAATCGCGTCACCATTTCGATACTTTTGAGCACTTTATTGAGCCAGGGAAGTCTCGAAAATGGAACGCGGCAGGCATAAAGTAGAGGCTCCTAACCACTGGATGAACACGTTGCAACATAAGGCGTATCACCATGACGCTGTCGTCAACGCCGAATTGATGCTCGGGTAATCAAGTGACGGCATTCAACATTAACCGCACATGGAGTTAAAAATGGATAAGAAGGTTCTTGCCTCGATTTTGGTTGCCGCTTCATTTTCTTTCGTCACACCGGTCTTCGCCAGTGGCTATGGACCTGCACCGTTCTACCACCCGGCACAGGGTGCTCCGGCATCACAACGAGGCCAAAGCGTCGCGACTCTTGCATCCAATGCGGCGCTAGTTGGCACATCGCATCGCGGCAACGCTACTGTCGAGACCGAAGGGTTTACGAAGTCAGATTCGGCCGTGCAAACCTCGGCTGCAGGGGAAGGTGGCATTGCTGATGGGACTTCGACGTCGGGTTCACATCAACGCAACCAATAAAGGGATGCAAGTTTGGGCAGTGATGGTGGCCTACGAAGGCGTATGGCCTCCTGGAAATTGCGTTTTGCTCGCTATGGCCTGGAAATGGACAGCCAGTGCGCAATGGCGTGGCATCATCTGCCCAGTCGTCTTCGATCGGCGCGCATCCCTTCAAGTTCTACGACCGCTAGCTTGATATGCAGGTTCATGCGCTGCGTAACCTGGGGCTGCGCAACCGGACCGACCGTGGCGTTCGATTGCTAACGACCGTTGCATATGATTGCCAGACGGGCACTTACCCGATCCGGCAACATTCAGTCAACCTGGCTTGACGAGTCCATCTACTGCAACTCTTTCGCATCTTGTCTCTCCATTTTTGCATAGAAACAGTCGCGCGTTGAAGATTCCTATCGTCCGGGGCGCCCATTCAAGCAGCCATTCACAGAACACACCTCGAGCACTTTCGGCGGCAGACAGCACGGGACACGCTTCATTCGTCGGACCCGGTACAAAGTCGAAAGGTGGCCACCAACGGTACAGCAACATTGCGGCTGCGAATCGCCGCACGGCAAACACGGGGCGCTCACAGTGCCTTGCCGCCGCTACATTCACGAGTCATAGGAATCGCCCTCCAATACCTGCGTATGACGGACTTACGGTGACGACCTCAACGAGAGCGCCTCACGCCTTACATACGCTCGCCCGGACGTCAGAGAGCTATCCGTAGGTGTGCGCGCCTTATGCTCACGGGGTGCTTGCCGTGACCGTTCGTACAATAGGTTTCTGTTGGTCGTTCGTCTACCGTTATTGCAAGAGATCAGTCCAACTCCGTCAAGACGATCTTCTATCAGCGATCGGTGACCGTTCGCTTTTACAACATACATAAGAAGACCGTTAGCCAGAACCTTCGCGCGCCCATCGCCCGGGCGACTGACCGATCAACGACTCATTGACCGTGATGCCACGGGAGGCTGCCATGCACACCTATCATATCCGTTATCGCGATGTCTGCGGCCGATGGGCAGTCGCCTACGCTCGCGCCCCTTCCCAGTCAGACGCTGAGGCGATTGCAATCCTCCGTTATGGCGCGTTCCATTCCGTCAGTCGTGCAGGGTTCGTTTCTTGAACAACGTCAGTTGGCGCACCGGACGACAAGATCGTAGCGGAATGGTCATTGCAAATTCGAGCGTCGCGCTGTACCTACCGTGTGCGCAGTTCGGCAGCTGTATCGACAATCGATAACAGTCGCATGAGTTATCTCCTCTTGATATTTCGTGAAGCGAACGGTTAAACAGGCAATATCAGGCTCGCACGGATTTGCCGATTACTGCTGGATACCGGAAGCAATTTTTTGAAAACTTGTAATCGAACTTCTTCTGCACTCAGGTGGCCGCAGTTTTCATTCAGCGACGCCGAGCAGATTCTCTATATGATCCTCGATGCGCGCTCGTTCTTCAGCTGCTGCCTGCGCCGTTGTTCGCGACACTAATGGAAATACAAGGCCATTTCCCTTGAACTTGCCGCCATGGCGAACCCATGCTTCATAGGCGAACACGCCCGAGTCACGGCAAAGAAGATTGATAGTCACGTCGTACGTACGGTGCATTCCCCCCTTACGTGTGTAGGGAAATCGGTACATTTCAGAATGAATCATCGATGCCATCTCCTGCATGCCCGAGCGCGACGCCAAACGACCTAAAAATGATGGCAGTCCTCGGTCCGCACAAAACCTCATTGTCAGTTCTGGAAGCTCCACCCCTCTGATTCTGGCTGAAGAGCGCTCACAGTTTTATGGGCTCAGGTGCCTTGACGGCAACCCAACGGTGCGCGCGGCAATGGCTCATCGTCCGCAATGCTGTACCACACCGTAGTGCGAACGCGAACACCGACTGAGGATTCGCGAATTGCCCGAAATCTCCAAGTGAGGTTGCTTCGCTGCCTCCCTCAAGAATGGAAACACGCGCTACAAACGCATGACGCTTCCCGTATCCCATGGGTCTTACGATATCGGCTTTGCCAAAGCCACCACAGGCAGATGGCGCGGCGAAGCAGCGGACGTTTCACCCGCATTAGCGGCGCAGCCGTGTATTCGTCTCTGGAATACCCGGCTGGTATACGTCGACGGCCAATGCTGATGGTAATGCCGATCGCAATCGTGTACGAAGTTCATTGACGTCCGTCTGGCGCATGCCGAGAACATCAAGGCTCAACGACTCGACGTTTAGCTCCCTGTCCACGCTGATTGTCCACTCGCCCACGCGGAGACCAAGCTGCATGACGTCGCGCCATACAGGAACCGCACGCAGTTCGCCGATCCGTGCCCGCACGACGATTCGATGCACTTCCATGACTTCGACCTCGACGGCTTGGATCTGCCCCACCTCAGTGCAGCCGGTGAGTCGGAACAGAAATGTTTGCAGAAAGCAAGACTCGACTTCTATCGACAGAGTAGGCGAACCTCACGACCGAGTCATAACAGATGCGATGCAGGAACTTTCTTTTTGCTTTCGCGCCGGCCGCAGGGGCCCGACGGCCGCAACGGCCCCTAACCAAACCAGTTAATGTCCTGTGTGGTCTGCCCGCTCGGGAAGATTTGTGGTTAACAAACGGATTGGACTCGTGAACCTCGGGCGACTCGGTTCCGAGCGTAGCCGGTCACGCCCCGCATAGGCGGGTCTGCGTCGAAGAGCTGTCGTCGCAGGGCAAATGTCCACACTCCGCGTTGTGAGATGCTCACCGTCACATGTACCGAAGACTACGGTGTACGTACGATGCAGACGAACCGCCATCAATCGTCTCAAGCATTTGGTTGTCGCCGCCTCATCGGCCGTTCACAAATGCCGCATTAGTGGCAAGTGCGTGTCGCTGGGCCGACGAACAGCACTGCTTCAACGCTGGCGGTTCAGCGCAGCGCGCTGGAAAACACGGCGTCGTGAGACGCCCCGGCCGGCGCTAAGCCGGCCGCCTCCTGGACGAAAAGTTTTTCCGCCAAGAAATCTCGAATATATCCGTGTGAACTATTAACGAGAAAAAGTTTTTTGATATTTGTAGCGACCAATTTTAGCCTCTCTTAGGAGTGGTGTTGCCTTGAAGCGAGGCCCTCCTGCTTATCTGCCACAGAGAGCGGCATCGTGACGCCAAGTTTGCGTCCAGTGGTCAATCATGTGCGCGGCACGGGAGCGGAGGCACATCGCTGAGTCGGTTCCGTTGCAGTCGCAGCAACGCTCGGTGTCCCTCTTGTGCGGGTTTCCCCTGATAAGCCTATACTCACGCCGTCTCCTCCATATCGCCTCCAGATATGGATTTAGCCCGCTTCGCGCGGGCATTTTCTTTGATGACCTGCTCGCGCGAACACCTCGAAGCGTACAATCCCAACCCCAAAGGAAGACGAGACACTTCGCGGACCTCTGGAACCTAAGTAGGCCGCACACCTTGTGAAACCCCGCCGCGTTTGAAACTCGTTCGACGTCATCCGACTGCACCTAACGGCGATGGATATCGATGAAAACCAACCTCAGATTCTTGCGAATCGTCGAGGCGTGACGTTCAGCCTGGTGCTTCCGAACGGCAAGGTCACCTGCGTGATCGCCCTGAGAGCGTTGGAAACGTATTTTTGGCTCGAGCCTCGAGCTAGCGACACCGACGTTCTCGGGACGTTCGAAAACGGCTTCGTGTGGATCAGAGCCATCGCCGAGCGTAAGTTTCGGGCCCGCCCGGCTACGCATCTCAAGTCAGCGGCGGAGGCTTCGCACGGCCTTGACTGTAGCCGCCGCTACAACGGCGTCCTATCTTCCCAACGAAGCGGCGCGGGCGCCGACTCCATGACTGCCTCACGCGTCGCGCCCGAACGCTGCCCTTGAAGTTGAGATTCGGCTGCTTGTCGCATTCTACGATGTTCGTCGATCTATAACTGACGAGCTAGAGAACGCAAAGCAGCCACCGTTCCGACGATGATGGCGATTCAACACGGACCTGTACTTGCCGAAACAGGCACATCGGGGCCGCCCCGCCTCACACTTAGATTAAGCCTGCCCGTAATAGAGATTCTGCGGATGCCGCGCTTCCGCAAAGAAAAACCACCGTTCTGCGACGAGTCCTGCGTATTGAATCGCCGACGCCGCGCACAACAGCGCGAACGACACGCCGATCGAAAGAACACTGCCACCGAACGCGACAAGACCGAACGGCACGACAAACGCGGCAATGACGAAAGTCCACTTGATACGCATGAGCGTCTGATGCGTCTTCCCGTGAAAAAACTCGCGCAGATTGAACGCGCCCGCCGTGAAGCCACGTGACTTCTGCTCGACGCGCGCGCCGCGAATGGCCGTTGCACTTTGCAACGTCGACTTGGGTCTGAGTCGCGCATTGCGAGCCAGCAAAGCACTTCGCGACAAGAGGCCCGCCAGTGTCAGCACGCACGCTGTGACAGCAAGCGTCGGCAAAAGCGTCGTCGCGAGCAGTGCCGCGCACGCGGATGCGAGCGTGAACCCTAGCAATACGAAATTAACAAGCGTCAGCGGCGTCGCCCACTCCTGCAAGAAGCGCAGACACGCGTAGATCATTCCCGTGCAGACGAACAGCGCTGCACTGGCGACCACTGCAAAAACGCCAACCTCGAACGTATGCGCCGATCCTAATGCATGCGCGACACCATAAGCGAACGTGCAAGCCAGAAACGCCGGCAGTGCAGGCATTCACGCGAGAGCCACGACGTGCGCGTGTAGGCAAGCAGGGGAAATCTCGAAGCCTCATTGCCCGAGACTTGCACCAGAAGAGGAGCAGTCTCGCCCGGACGAATTCGAACCAAATCGAGACCAAACAGAACCAGACATTCGATATTATTCCCTCATCAACCTTTGCTTATGGAGAAAATGATGATCGACATGAAGAACCTCAGCCGCCTTAAGAAACTGGATGAAAACGCACCTGCGGCCGCAAAAACATTCTGGGCATTCAACGACGCGGCGTTCGCTGAGGGCGCGCTTAGCGTCCAGCAAAAGCAGCTCATCGCCGTCGCGGTTGCCTTGACGACGCAATGTCCTTACTGCATCGAATTGCATACCAAAGACGCCCGCAACGCTGGTGCAACCAGCGAGCAGCTCGCCGAAGCGGCTCTCGTTGCCGCAGCAATCCGGGCCGGCGGAGCAGTGACCCACTCTTCGCACTTGTTCAAGGAATGATGCCTTCGAGTCACGCATTACGACCTTCCGCGGCGAGCAGCCAGAACCAGGCTTCTTTGGGCCTCGGAAGGGGTCGAAAGTGCTCGCCGATATAGACAAACACGAATAGCTGTTGCGGGTGCTTGCGTGCGAGGTCAACTTCGTACCGAATCACTGCGCCAAGCTGTCGATAAAGGTCTGCAGCGCGAGCGACGCTTCCTGTCGAGCTATGACTTTCATCCGTTCACGAAAGGCGCCGGCAAGGTAGGACTTCGCTGTACTCCCAGACCATCCAGGCCATCGGCGACGAATACGTGACACGCCGCCAACAGGAGTGCAGGATGAAACTGCGCCGGCGCGTGTGAGGTGGGGCGCGCCGCTCTCTGGCGTAAATCCCGTTCAAGGCCAGTGCGATCCGCCACCGTAACGGACAGGTGTTTTTTGCCGGCAAGCGCTTTCGCTGTGGGACAGCTATGGCCTCTTGAAGTATGACCTCGGTGCCGGAAACATCAGTGAGGATCCACGCGACAAGTGGTATCTGAACGTAACGATCCCGGTCGGAAAGACACGGAGGCCTTCGACCGCTGAGCTCGAGCGGTCTGTCGGAATTGATCTGGGCCTGCGGGATTTTGCCGCGACCAGCGACGCCAGGGTCATGACGCTCGAGCGGCACTATCGCAAGCTCGAAGCGGAGCTCGGGAAAGTACGGCGCCATCTTCATCGGCAATGTGCACGCTTCGGCGCTCGTGAGGACGCGGATGGCGAAATCCGTGCCCGATGTGAGCTCGAGCCTGTTCCGGACCAAGCTGCAGTACAAGTGCGATTGCGCAGGCGTATGGTTCGATGAGGTCGATGAGAAGTACTCAACCCAGACCTGCAGCTGCTGTAACAGGCGAACTGGCCCGAAGGGCCGGGAAGGTCTCGCGAATGGGCCTGTCTGGAATGTGGCGCGTACCATCATCGCGACATCAACGCGGCAGTGAACATTCTCGCGGCGGGACGTCGCCGTCTTGCAGAAGGAATCCCGTCCTTCCCGCGCAAAGCGCGGCAGCCGCTGGCTCGGGGTGGGGAGGACGTCAAGGTGTCAAGGCGTTGATTCGCTACGAGCGTAGGGGGATCGAGCGCTTTTGGCTCTGCCAGCCCGCGGCGAGCAGGCTAATGCCCTTGGTGATTTCTTGTACCGGTGTTCCGCCAAAACCGAACACCAGCATATCGGACGCACGCCCCGCGCTGGAGAATGTGTCCCCTCTGTATATCCCGACACCTTCTTCATCCGCTGCGCGGCACAGCGAGTCGATGTCGTAACCAGCATTCACTCGTGCGGAAATGTGCAGTCCGCACGTCGAGTCCAAGGGCGTGAGCCATGTGGAGAGACGGCTCCGGATCGCTTCGAGCAGAATCGCGCGCCGCTTCTTGTACTCCACACGCATACCCGCGAGATGGACAGCGAAATCGCCACTTGTCATGAACTGCAGCAAGGTATTCTGGACAAGCATGGACGTTTGCCTGTCGACAATCCATTTTGCCCTCTTAAGGCTATCGAGCAGCCAAGGAGGGGCGACAATGAATCCAAGCCGGTAGGCCGGCGCCAAGGTCTTTGAGAGGGAGCCCAGATAAATGACGCGTTGCTCCCTGTCAGTTGACTGGAGGCATGGTACGGGCATTCTTCCATGGTAAAACTCGCAGTCGTAGTCATCTTCCAATATCACGAAATCGTCTTTCGCCGCACGTGCCAGCAGCGTTTTCCGTCGCGCAGGCGTGAGCGTAACCCCCAGCGGAAACTGGTGATTAGGGGTACAGTAAAGTCCGACGAGTCCGTCAGGAATTTCCTCGACCTTGACCCCTTGCTCGTCCACTGCAAGCGGAAAAGGTTCACTCCCGGACAGCCGCACAATCTCGGCGACGACGGGGAAACCCGGATCCTCCGCACCAAACGACGTCTGTGGTCCCAGCAATAGTCTCGAGAGAAGATCAAGTGATTGGTGCGTGCCGGTCGTAATGACGATATCCCCCCCGGTACAACGAACCGATCGCGATTGCCGCAAATAGGCCGCAATCCGGTCCCGCAAACGTGCATCTCCTTCTGGAGGGCCATATTCCGACAGGCGCCCCGGCTCCATATCGGACGGCCATCGACCTAAGCGCCTGCGCCGAAAAACCTGTTCGGCTTCCTCGGAAACTTTTCCGGGCCGAAAATCTACTTCAACGTCCTTGTCCTGCAGCACGAATGTCTTCACTGGAAGACGCTCAGACCATTCGGCTAGACGTAATCGTGACCCGGAACTAATAGCGGGAGAATGACTCTGTTGTGGACTCGTGCGTACGTATAACCCTGAGCCGACGCGGGCCTCGAGCCAGCCCTCCGCTATCAATGCCGCAGTGGCCTCTCTTATCGTGTTGCGAGACACCCCGAGCTGGATCGCCCAGGTTCGGGACGGAGGCAGACGCTGGCCCGCTTCCAGTCGTCCGTCTGTCAAGGCAGAGTAGATGCCTTCGTACACTTGCTGCTGGATCGGACCCACGCCGTCTAGCCGGATTAAAAGGTCGTCCACGCGGCCTCCCCTGAATTTGACATTTCCGTCGACCGTTCGTTTTCCCAGACGAATGTCTTTCTACGGCCCAATTCACGCGGGCAACTTCGGCCCACATCCTCAATTGCAAAATCTTAGAATCGTTAGGCGTCATCTACGCGGCATATCTCCGCGCTGCGCGCGGTGAAACACTCGGAACCACACTATGAACTCTACGATTGCTCGAGCTGATCGGACCTCCTCACTTTATTGGCACTTCGCGCCGACCGTGCTGGCGCTGGGATATCCGTGGTATCTCACGAAATTCTACGAAGCGACCGGCACCCACAGCACCGCTGGCGCATTGTTCGCTATGGCATTGGTATATGCGGTTCCTGCTAGTGCGTTTGTCAGCCTGTTGACGCTCGGCCGGCTCGATGTAAGTGGAAGGCAAACCGTCATCTTGCGTCGTCTCGCGCACCTGACATTTGCCTCACCGCCGCTATATGTCATCACAGGGGTTCTGCTTTACCTTATGAAAATAAACGGCGCAGACGGAAAGGTTTGGCTCGGCTTGTGGGCTGCCGTGATTGTAGGAAGCCTATTGACACTTTCCACCGAGCGAAGCGATACCGTACTCTCCCGACCGACCGTGAACACGAGTCGAGTCCGCGTGCTCCACGGTGCAGCATCCGTCGCCATTATCGCAGTGTACCTCTTTCCTCATCTGGGTAACCACGCCGTCGGCATCTTCGGCACCGATGTCCATAAGTCCGTCATGCTTGTGCTGCGCCACGTTTATCGGGCCGGATGGTTGGAACCTATTTTGATTGCGCTTTTTTTCTTTCAAATCGTAAGCGGGCTTGTACTATTGGCACCGAAGCTTAACCTTAAACACGATTTTCTTGGCGCAGTCCAGACCGCGACCGGCGCCTATCTTGTCATTTTCATTGCCTCCCATATTAATTCTGTCTTCATCCTCGCTCGTTACTTCGGGACAGATACAGACTATGCGTGGGCAACTTATGAACCGACAGGTCTGATTCGCGACGCATGGTCCGAACGCTTGATTCCTCACTATTCGCTCGGCGTATTGTTTATTCTTTCGCATATCGCCTGCGGTCTCCGGACCGTGATGCTGGCGCACGGTGTAAGTATCCAAAAAGCAAACCGAATCTGCTGGACCCTTATCGCCGCAAGCTCGATTTGGACCGTAATCATCGTGGCGGGCATGCTCGGCGTTCGTATCTAAACTATTGTCTCGCGGGACCACGGCCCGCGAAAACAAACTTCCCTGCCGGGAAAAGCAAATCGGCAAAAAGTTGGACCCTCGACACGCTCAATCCCATCAGCGAGATGTACCTGCAGCATGTTCGCGCCTCGACGGGATTTTCCGTGAGCTCCTTGACTCGGCCAAGGCGGCTTATCGCGGCTCTTCATTTCGCAAGAAAGAAAGCGCGTGTACGTGCCATGCAAGGGAGCATGGCACCGCTGGTAAAATCAGCTACGACCTTCAAGGCGCTAATTGAACGACTTCGCCGCAATCTTCATCGGCAACGTGGACGCTCCGGCGCTTGTCGACGCACGGACGGCGAAATGCTTGCACGCCCCAGTCTGGAGCCTGTCCCGGATGACGCTGCAGTACGAGAAGGACCATCCCGGCGTGCGCGGCTCGAAGCGTTGCAAGAGACACGAAATAAGAGAATGCGCCCGTCTGACAAGTAGTGCATGTCATCAACGCGACATAGGCGACAGCACCTATTTTTGTGGTGGAATGTCAGACCTTGAACAACAAGGCTCTGTCTTCACTGCGCATATCAGCGCAACCCGGAACTCAGCGCAAGGACACTTCAATTTGCGATTCGCTCCGCGAGCTTTCGAATGAACGGGGCAGCAGTTACGACCAGGGGAAGCATGGTCAGCCACGATATTCCCCATGAGGTCAGCCAATGCGATACAAACATGCCGCCTTTGAGAAACGAAATGCTCGCAATCGCGGCCGCGATAGCACTGGTCAGCCCCGCTTGAAGAACACCAAAAACGAAATGAGTATAACGAGATGAGATCTTCAGCATACGGATCACCTTTTGCCTATATCGACGAAGCGCGTTCGCGCGTCGTATCAGGAGATTCCACTGTATGCCCCATCGATGCCTCTCACCAGTCTGTCCCGAGCCAAAAGAATGCTCATTCGTATCATCACATCATGCAGAGCTTAGTGAGCTGAACAATCCGCATTTCGTGGTGGTCATATGCGGGTTTGGTCGTTGGCGACGCCCGTAGCGCCGCCGCGCGAAGGAGTCACACGCACAGCATGTGTCAGGAGGGTTGCCGACACACGACCGCAAGAAGTCGTTATGGTTAGCCACTCGACGGTTAGCCGAGGCTAAAGAGCCTTTGGCAACAGCGTCAACCACGATCAGCCTGACAGCATGTACGGTCAATAATTCGTTGCGCGGCGCTGAACCCCGCCATGAGCGCAGCCGCTTCCGTTCCGAACGGTTTTTCGTTGTCGTTTGTCACGTGAATAGGAAGCGTGAGCGAGTTTGGCATCCCCTTCCCTCCGATGCTCACCTTTGCAACAAAGCCAATGGGCAGCGACGGGACCGCGCCGCCCGTTGCTGCCCAGACGGACTCCAGGTCTACGGTTACTTCAAAACCTTTATAGGGGTACTTTCTGTACATGGTAAGCGCTCGGCAAACCCATCTTGAGTCTGGCTGTAGCGCTTGGGAGTATCGTGTCCACTTAACGAATAAGCGGACACGTGAATACTATCGAATCGGAATCACTCCCGGAGCGTCGTCGTCGTCAACGCTACAGCGAGGAGTTCAAGGCCAAGGTTGTAGCGACCTGTCAGGGAGTCGGCGTATCGGTTGCGGCGGTCGCGCTGGAACACAGGCTTAATGCGAATTTGCTTCGACGCTGGATCGATCAGGCAGAAGGTCGACTTCCCAGAAGACCGTTGGGCCGCCCGCCGGCCACACCACCGTCGCTGCCAGCCTTTGTGCCAGTGGCATTGACAACCCCAAGTCCACAATCGTCTGAGATCCGCATCGAGATTCATCGTGGAGATCAGTCGATAACGGTTAGCTGGCCGACATCAGAGGCAGCACATTGCGCCGCCTGGCTGCGTGAGTGGCTCGCGTGATCCGCATCGATGAGGCGTGGCTGGCGGTCGATCCGCTGGACATGCGCGCCGGCTTCGATACGGCACTGGCGCGTGTCGTCAAGGTATTTGGTGCTGCGCATCCGCACCATGCTTACCTGTTCGCCAACCGGCGGGCCAACCGCCTGAAGGTGCTGATCCACGACGGTATCGGCATCTGGCTGGCATCGCGACGGCTGAACGAGGGGCAGTTCGTGTGGCCTCACTCTGGTAGCGAACCGAAGCATCATGCGCTCACGCAGGAACAACTCGCAGGTCTTGTGGTGGGCTTGCCGTGGCAGCGTATCGGCCCGAACGGTGTGATCCGCGTCGTATGAGGCCAGCAGGGACGTAAACTGTTGCGCTTCCACGGTGTCTGGGGTTCTGGCAGACTGGCCTGCATGAACCTGCCCGCCGATCTCAACGCCCTCAGCCCGGAACAGTTGCGCACGCTTGCAGAGCAGCTGATTGCCCAGGTCCAGGAGAGAGAGCGGGAGCTTCAGGACAAGACCCGGGAGGTCGACGAGAAGGAACGGGAACTGCATTACCGGCAGACCCGTATCGACCAGCTGACTCATGAGATCTCGATCCTGAAGCGCCAGCAGTTCGGCCGGCGCAGCGAACAGCTGGGCAGCGAGCAGATGAACCTGCTGGATGAAGCGATCGACGCGGATCTGGTCGCCATCGAACTGGAACTCGAGCAGCTTAAGCCGGACACCCCCACCGACCCGTCGCGCCAGCAGCCTAAACGCACAGCGCTGCCAGCACAGCTGCCGCGCACAGAGATCCTTCACGAGCCCGATAGCAGGATGTGCCAGTGTGGCTGCGAGCGTGTACGGATTGGCGAGGACATCAGCGAGAAGCTGGATTACACGCCAGGCGTCTTCACCGTTGAGCGGCATATCCGTGGGAAGTGGGTGTGCAAGAACTGCGAAACGCTGATTCAGGCACCGGTGCCCGCACACGTCATCGACAAGGGCATCCCCACCACGGGACTGCTGGCGTCGGTGCTGGTCAACAAATACGCGGATCACTTACCCCTGTATCGTCAGGAACAGATCTTTGCGCGCGCGGGGCTCGCGATACCGCGCTCGACACTGGGTGCGTGGGTCGGTGCGTGCGGTATGCAACTTCAGCCGCTGGTCGATGCGCTCCATCAGGAAATCCTGCAACAGGGTGTGCTGCACGCAGACGAGACGCCGGTGCAGATGCTCAGCCCTGGCTCGGGCAAGACACACAGGGCCTACCTCTGGGCGTATACACCGGCGCAGTTCAGCACACTGCGCGGCGTGGTCTATGACTTCGCCAACAGTCGTGCGGGCGAACACGCCCGCACCTTCCTTGCCGGCTGGCAGGGCAAGCTGGTTTGCGACGATTACAGCGGGTACAAGGCAGGATTCCAGCAAGGCATCACTGAAATTGGCTGTGCTGCGCACGCGAGGCGCAAGTTCTTCGATCTGCACGCCAATCACAGCAGCCAGATCGCCGGGCAGGCTCTGCCTTACTTCGCCAGGCTTTACGAAATCGAACGCGACGCGGCCATGCTGGATGCCGAAGCACGCCGAAGGCGACGTCAGAGTCTTGCCAAACCGGTGTGCGACGCCTTTTACGAATGGATGGTGGTACAACGAAAGCTGGTTTCGGAGGGCTCGGCGATTGCGAAAGCGCTGGATTACAGTCTCAAACGCTGGGAGGCGCTCACGCGCTATCTCGACGATGGGCTCGTGCCCATTGATAACAACTGGGTCGAAAACCAGATCCGTCCATGGGCCCTCGGCAGGGCCAACTGGTTGTTCGCGGGCTCACTACGAGCAGGCCAGCGCGCTGCCGCAGTCATGAGCCTAATACGGTCGGCACAACTTAACGGGCACGAACCGCACGCCTACCTGAAGGACGTCCTCACGCGGCTGCCGACCCATAAGGCCAGCGACATCTCAGCATTGCTGCCGCATCGCTGGCAGCCAACGTTGATCGCCGCCTAGCCCAATTCGTCAAGATGGGTTTGCTGCGCGCTTACTGTACATGTGATTCGCCCGTAAGATTTCGGCGACTGATGTTCGTCCCTCGTGCCAAAGAGGAAATTAAGAACGTCAACGGCGCTTGCCGGTCTCCAGTGTCAGCAAACCGGCCGGATGGCCGGTTTGTCGCAGACTGAGCCTCCAAGTCGTTCGCGGTCTTCCTTACTCCAGCGCGCTCTGATTCTGTTTCTCGACACCGTATTTCGCCATGTATGTTTCTCGAAGCCCTTTTTCTGAAACTCCCGCTCCAAAGCGGTAGGCGGGCGACAACAGTGGTAACGCCTCACGCACATCGATCCGGACGACGTGATCAACCGGATAATCCCGGCCATTCGTCCGCCAAACCCATTCAGCGACGAAATCCCGATCGACATCCCCGACCGGCAACACAGTTGCCCTTCCGTTGAAGCGGTACCCCCGCCGGGAGAAAACATCGACCACATTGATAGAAATTTCCGGATTACGCAGGATATTTTTGATAGTTTGAGGCGAGGCGATATCCGCGAAAAACAGTGCGTCGTTGTGCGCGATAAGCGACGCCTTCGGCGAGAGGTTCGGCGATCCGTCTTTGTTTATTGTCGCGACGAACGAAAGGATCGTGCGCTGGATTATGTCGAGCATCTCGGCAGTAAGAATCGGCATCATAGGCTCCTAAGTACCAGCGGCGGAGTGCCACCAAGGCTTATACTATGGACTTGATGGCATATCGCATAGAGCCAAGACTCCGAGCACTCACCAGGCCATGATTTGCACGAAAACTGGCACTTTATCTGCACCGGATGCGACTTCTAAGGAACCCTTCTACCGGCAAGTCTACGTCCGGTTTCGCAATGCGATCGCCGATGGCCGCCTTGCGCCCGGCGACAGAGTGCCGTCGGCTCGCGCGTTGGCCACAGAGTTGGGCTTGTCCAGGGGAACCGTTGAGGCGGCCTACTCTACGTTGATTGCGGAGGGCTACTTCCAGCCTCGCGGGCAGGCGGGCACTTTTGTAGCGCCCGGCATAAAGCCGCCGTTGTCGGCGCCAGCAACTCCCGGAGATCCCGGAGATCCGCTCGCTTACGCGCCCGGTACGTTGAACATTCGCCCGGTTTCGCTTCTACCGCTCCAGATGGGAATCCCGGCATTAGACGCCTTTCCGCGAAGGCTGTGGACCCGCTTGGGGGCGCGTTGCATACGAGCCGCGCAGATAGCCGACATGGCCTACCCCGCCGCACATGGTCTGGCCGCGTTGCGCACTGCGATCGCCACGTACCTTCAACTCGCACGTGGCATCGACTGTTCTCCCTCACAAATATTCGTCACCTCTGGGTATCGCAACACATTGGAGTTGATCGTTCATGCGCTCCTGAAGCCAGACGATTGTGTATGGGTCGAAGATCCCGGCTTTCCGCCCACCCGATTGCTGTTGCAATGCACAAACATTTCGCCCGCGCCCGTCCCCGTAGACGAGGAAGGGATGATCGTCGCACAGGGAATTGCCACAGCGTCACATGCGCGTGCTGCCATTGTTACGCCTGCGCATCAGAGTCCCCTTTGCATGTCGTTGTCTCTACCGAGGCGCCTAGCACTGCTCGAATGGGCGTCACAAAACAAGGCGTGGATTGTAGAAGACGATTACGACGGGGAGTACCGGTACGTAAGCCGTCCGCTCCCAGCGCTCAAAAGCCTCGATCGACACGGGCGTGTGCTCTATGCCGGCACGTTCAGTAAGGTCCTGTTTCCAGGTATTCGACTGGCATATCTTGTCGTGCCCAAAACAGAAATAGAACGTTTCGAGTACGTCAGCCAGATCTTTTCCGGCGGCGGTCCGCAACTTACGCAGGCTATAGTTACCGAATTCTTGACGGAAGGTCATTTTGCCCGCCATATTCAGCGTATGCGCAAGTTATATGGCGAGCGCAGGAAGGCGGCGGCGACCGGCCTTGAGCGAATCCTCGGCGCGCACATGCGGATTGAACCGCAGCCAGGAGGAATGCACCTGGTACTTCGCATGCGGCGCGGCGGCTCTGATCGTTCCCTCGCCGAACGAATACGCAGTCACGGTATGTATGCGCAAGCCTTAAGCGACTGGAGCATCGGTAGACAGGTAGAACCGGCCCTGCTACTCGGCTTTACTAATATCGACTCCGAAAGCACTGCTGAAAAATTCGGACGGCGCATACTGAAACTCATGTGAGGTCTGGCGGCCTATTAAATGAAGCGATTTTTGGCTCTGTGCTTCTGGGCCATCGCCCTGCAAGATACAAACTTGGTAGCCGTCTATCTCTACAAACGGCTCACGAAGCGCGGTACGCCACCGACCATGCGACCGCAACATACAGCCATCCATCCTCGCATAAACACTGCTCTTTTGGGCGAGTACACCGATGAACGATCTTTCCGCCTTCCCGATCACGCGCAAATGGCCCGCGCAGCATCCCGAGCGCATCCAACTGTATTCGCTACCCACGCCAAACGGTATCAAGGTCTCGGTGATGCTTGAGGAGACCGGGCTACCGTACGAACCGCATCTAGTGCGCTTCGATACGAATGATCAGATGTCGCCCGAATTTCTTTCGCTCAATCCCAACAACAAGATTCCGGCAATCCTCGATCCGGCAGGGCCGGGTGGCAAGCCACTCGCCCTCTTCGAATCAGGCGCCATCTTGATCTATCTGGCCGACAAGGCCATGCAGTTCATCCCGGCTGACGCGGCAGGACGTTATGAGACGATTCAATGGCTGATGTTCCAGATGGGTGGAATCGGCCCGATGTTCGGTCAGATCGGGTTCTTCAACAAGTTCGCCGGAAAGGACTATGAGGACAAACGCCCGCGCGACCGCTACGTTGCCGAGTCGCGGCGCTTGCTAAACGTGCTCAATCAGCGCCTCGCCGACCGCACTTGGATCATGGGAGACGCATATACGATTGCCGACATGGCTACGTTTCCGTGGGTGCGCAATCTCGTCGGTTTCTACGAAGCTGGAGACCTGGTCGGCATCGCCGATTTCCCGCACGTGACGCGTGCATTCGAGGCGTTCCTCGCGCGCCCAGCCGTTGCGAAGGCTATCGATATCCCAAGCCGCTCGTAGAACACACCGCTTCGAGCAGTGGCGACCGCCGCATATGACCAGCGGACGGCTTCCTGCAAGGAACACGGATTGGTTAGCAGCAGATTTGGCGTCTCGATGCCGGCTTGTAGCTTAAAGTCTCTCACCGAGATCATTCGTGAGCGTTAGCTCGATGCTGCAAGTCTGTACGCAACAGTAACGGTGGTCCCACTGACGGCCTACGGTGTTTTCGCCGTTACCAACGGCACCTTTCAGATGCCGATGCGAACGGCCATGCCGGTTGGCGTCAACTCTCGGAGGCGACCTGTGACACTGCAGCCATCAAGTCTGGGCAGAAAAGCGTCTTCAAGGCGATCATCGGCTCCGTGTCTCGCGACCGCGCACGACGATCGCACTGCGTACACACGTCGTGCACACTCGCGATGGTGCACACTGCAGACTGCGGGCCATTCCTAGGGAGGTTCTAGCTGCGCATTGAGCGCTCGCCCTTCATGGACAACGCTCAATGCATCACAAAACGGGCTTAAAGGTCGCCTGTGTACTCGCCGCGTGCCGGGTAGTCATGCTGAATCGCGAAATCGAGAGCCTGCAGTAGCTCCTTAAAATTGGGGCGCACGAACGGCATGGACTGGACCGAAAGATAGTAAATCGTCCGGTCCGGACGTAGCAGGTACAAGCCGGGTTCGGAGAACATTTCAGGTTCATCGACCCCGATGGACGATTTGCCACGAGATGTGGAGATATAAAGTCCCCATTTTCGGGCTTCCGTCAGCGGTAGACCATAACCGATGCGCAAGCTGTTAGCCGCAACCTTTTTCTGCATCTCTCTCGCGCGAGGTTCGCTATCGGAACTGATGGCAATCGTCGTAATGCCTCGCTCAGCGAATTCTGGCGTGAGTCGTTCCAGCTCCCTTAGATACATTGCACAGGTGGGACAATGAAGCCCGCGATAAAAACAAATCAGCGTCATTCGCCCGGGCACTTCCGAGGCGAGATCGAACGAACCATGGTCCAGGGTATCAACGACAAGCGCAGGTGCCGTCTGACGAGGGAAAAGCATCGCGTAACTCCTTTCATAATCAAAGATTCGCGCCGGCCGACGCGAACGTTCTACTTTCGCATATTTTTTAGAGCGAGGGATTCGAAAGACATGACCAAGAGTCGGGCGTTATGCGTCAAGGAACAACGCTTAAGACATAGTTCCTCCAGCCATTACCCAATGTAGAGGTGGTTCTCCTCTTTCCGCAAGATGTCCGATTCCAATAAGAAGACTGCAAGAAAGGCCGAACTCTCTAAGATCTCACCTTCTATCCGGGTTTCTCACCGAAAACAAAGGCAATCTTAAGTTTTTCTTCATACTGATATGGCATACTGCGAGACTCTCAGGTTCCTGGACTAATGGGCCCTCGGAATTCCCGGAACCCTTTTGGCCGGCGATTCCATGCGCCGGTCACTTTTCCGTCCCGCCTGTCCAATTTTTCCTCACATAAGTACCACCTCAAACGTCCGGATGCCGCCCGTTAAATTTGTCGCTGCTATTTGCCATTTGCTGTGCGCTGTAGCACCGATTTTCGTAGTTCGTTACTGCGTAACGATTCAAAAGGTAGGGATGCAAGCTTAAGTAAACTTCATGCCTGGCCGTTATTGTTAGTTTGAAGGTGCACATATCTGCTCATGCCGTTTGCAAAAAACTCTCGACACTCTCTACGCGAACCTCGCTTGAGCGTGGCAGTCCTCGACACATGGCAGCGAACTTCGTAGCGTCGCACTAGGAGCCGAAGCCGGCCGCCAACGACGTGAAGATGCTCGTGTGGGAATCTGCGGTAAGGGCGAAGGATGGCGCCACATTTTTCGCCTGAGGGCTCCGCCCCCCGCGATCGACAGCGAATGAATCCAATCATCTATCAGATTGCCGCCGCCTCGAGTGAACAAAGTTCCGTGGCGCAGGAGGTAGGTAAAACCACATCGCATATGGATGCCATCACCGGGCAAACATGCCGCTATCGTCGAGCAGACGACGGCGGCCGCTCATGCGTTCGGTGACCAGGCAAAGCGCCTCGCATCCGCGGTATCCATTTGCCGACTAACCAATGAGGTGAACCACAGTGAAAAAAGATGGCACACCGGCGACGCGACCTAGCGGTAACTGAAACCGATGCGACTAGATCGATTGCTAGGCTGGCTCTTCATACTTGCCGGCTCTGCCTTGCTGTTGTGGCTGATAGTCACGCACTGGTAACTCGCAAAATGCCGCGTTGCTAGCACTTTCTGGCCCCCAAAGAGACTATGGAGCACCGTTTCGGCTAGCGTCCTCAAATGGAGAGTGAGGTGATTCTGGAAGACGAAATAACAAAGCTCGAACGATCCGTCAAGACGTTGATTCACCGCCCGACGCTGATCCGTCGCGACTACTGGACCGCCGAGACACAAAAGCTTCTGCTGCGCCCCGGTCTGTCGGTAAAAGATCGCCATCGGCTATCCGCGCTACTCAGTCTTCTTAACGGCACTCTGGTGACTGCTGCGCAAGAGTGGTCGTCCTCGCGCCATGGACAGGCCGACCGGATCGATAGCAACGCATGCGACTTGCCATAGCGAAGGCGGACCGAGGCACTGCAACGATGCCCCATTGGATCTGGACAACGCCGTAAAGAGGTGTGACGCCCGAGCGCTGGCTCGCCGCTCGGGGCGGCTTGCCGCGCCGGAGTGCGAAAAGCAACACTAGCAGCGGTGCAACGCCGTGCCCCTCATCAGAGACCACCGTTACCCCTGCGGTCAAAATCTGCATGGACAGATTGGTGCACCACCAAGTTAGCGCATTATTCAGCTGGGGTCGTCAGGGGCTTGTCGTCGGTATCCACAACGAATACCGCGAGTAGCTTAGCGGTCTGGGTATTGCTCGCATTGCGGCTAACGCGGTGGATCGCGCCCGGCTCCTCAAAAAAGCTCTCACCGGCGTGATAGACCCGTTTCGGACCGTTGTTCACTTGCGACTCGATAGCACCCGATACGACATAGGCATAAATAAAAGCTGACTTCGCGTGCTTGTACGCCGGCGATGCTCCGGCGGGAGCGTAATCAACGACTACGGCCGTCAAAGACTTGCCGGGAATGTTGGGGATCCCGTGATCAAAGTTCGGCGTGACCGTTTCGCCTACCCCCTGCGCCACCGCGGGCAACGCGACAGTAAACGCAACCGCTGCGAAGGCGGTGCCGATGACAGATGGAATTTTCATAACCAACTTCTCCTGTAGACAATTGAATTCTGGTTTTCTGATGAGTCGCCGGAAAGGATTAGCGATGTACAGTCCTCGCCCGGAAGGCGGCAAAAAACCCGATCATCAGAGAGGAACTGCGAATGTGTTATAACGATCCGCGGATTCTTCTCTCCCCGCGTGGGACCAGCGGTGCTAGCGTCGCTTCCCTTTCGTATCCGTCACCAACGACTTCCACCAATCACGACTTGCGGCGGTTGGTGCGAGGTCATCGGCGAAAAGTTCAGAAAATCTGGCAGTCACACTGATGACCTGGCGATTCTCGAAAAAATGCCCATTGAACAGTGGAGTTATATTGCCTCCGCAGGAAATACATAGTATCGCCGACATGTACGACACCGCGTCCTCAAGTAACGTTCGGTACTCACCTACCGTTCATCGCCTTCCTTAACGGCTCCCGCAGCATATTTCATCGTTTCGGAAGGTCAATTAGAAGGCGTGCATGATGCCTAGCCGTCCGACAACCTGATGAGAATTGCTGGACACGCCCGCGGATCCCGGCACATATGCATTGTCTAAAATCGTATCGGATGTTCCACTGACCTTTTGATAGATCACCTGAGCATATAGGGCTGTCCGACCTGAAAGGGAATACTGGCCCATTAAACCGACTTCATTCCAATGAAGAGAACGATTTGACTCATCTCGACCGAGATTGGCGTGTGAATAGGTGTACATCGCACCTACGAACAAACTGGTAGTGAAGTTGTATTTAACGTTGACTTCCACGTTGTCGAAAGTAACGCTTGCGAGGTCCTTGCCTAGCGAGCCTACATATATCGACGACTGAGGCTGCTGCAAGTGTACATGCGTATAAGCGATGCCAACCGCGGTGGCGCCGAGCCCGTAGGACACACCAGCTCCATATATCTTTTGATTGTTCGCGACAAAGCCGTAGTCATCTGAGGACACTGTCCCGCTCGCGCTCGCCCCTGGCGAAGAGAGGTCTTGGAAAACAGCCGCCGCCGTGAACGACTTATACGCATATTTCAATCCAACACCGTACATACGATTTTCCGCGAATCCCCCGGGAGCGTTGCTAAAACCATAGAGTGCGGTCACGCTAACGCCAGCGATGACGGGGCTCGTGTACTTTACTGAATTATTCGTATGGAACGACGCATCTGTGTTGTCATTGTCTACCGGATGAGAGAATAGATAACCGGCCCAATTTCCATTGGCCGTCATCGGCCCAATCGTATCAGTCACGGTGTCGAACTGTCTTCCCACTGTAAGTGTCCCGACGGCGTCCGATTGAAGGCCTACATACGATTGATATCCAAACAGACGCCCGCCGTAGTATGCGCTGCCGTTGTCGAGAACAATTCCGCTTTCCAGGTCGAAGACTCCGTGAAGTCCGCCGCCGAGATCCTCTGTTCCTTTGATGCCCCAGCGACTGATAACAAGATCGACGCTGGATGTCTGCCACGCTTTGTGGCCTCCAACATTGTTGGTGAAATTAACGCCTTCATCTAGCGCGCCAAATAGAGTAACGCTACTTTGTGCGTTCGCCGCGGCGCTTAGGAAAAAGCATCCCACTGTGACTATGACGTTGTTTCTCATCTCGCACCGTCTCTGTGTGGTTTCAACCTGCTTTCCCCATGCCAGTCAACCAGTTGGTCAGCCGCTCCTTGCGGGCTTCGTTTTTGTCACTCACCTAGCCCCATTTCTCCGGCTTCTTTGCATCGTCCATGAATAACCCGCTTCTTCATTGCTCGGCGAAACCTTTTGGCCATTTCGTCTCGGCGACGAGCTACAGACATATCTGTACTTCAAACGAGCAGCAACAGTAACACCGTGCATTTCAGCCCACGCCTAGCAAAAAAGTGGCAGGCAGGCGGGTGTTGAAAATGCGGATGACCCACCATGGTCGAGAGAAAGCGCGCCCGCCGACCGGCGATGCCCTCCGGCCGTCTCTCGTCTCTTCGCCGGCTACAGAGGCTACTCGGGTAGGCGCTCTCGCACAGATGTCAGGCGACGTCGGAATGTGCTCGGGTCCAAGCCGTGCCGGGCATTAAACGCCAGTGAGAAGTTACTTCGACTCGAGAAACCTACCATTTTCGCCACTTCTGCTACCGGATAGTTGGTGGTAGCCAGCAATTCCGCGGCTTTCTTCAAGCGAACAATTTTAAGCATCGCCATTGGCGACTGGCCAAACGCTTTCATGAACTGCGCAGCGAACGCTGAGCGGCTCATTCCGGCGATGTCTGCCAGACGCTCGACTGACAAGGCAGACGCCGATCGCTCGAGGATCGCTTCTAAGGCACGGGCGAGACGCCTGTCAGCGACGCCGGCTGCCCACGGCAGGTCCACCCCCCGTTATCTATCTGTCGCCGAAGCACGAGGATCAGACACTGCTTCAGCAGCGCTTCGACCAGGGTACGCGAGCCAAGCCCCGGACGCGCGGACTCCGCGAGCAGCAAAACGAACTGGTCTCTCAATCCTGACTTGCCTTCGAACTGAGCGACGAGCGGGTGTCGCAACGTCTTGAACGGGTCACTGCCCGAAGTCGTGTCAAGACGCAGTTCCCCACATGCGGTGGAAATACCGTTGTCGCCACCACCGACTTGGACAGTCGGAACAGTCTCTTGCCAAGGCCAGTCACCGACACGCGAGCGATTCGTTTCGCGCGTCGCGCACGATTTGCCGCTCTCGATTTTGTAACCGATACCTGGCGGCAGAAGTACGAAACTGTGCGCGCTGAGCGATACTCGTTCACCGTGTTGAGTTATTAAAACACCGCTTCCGTCCATGCAGTAATGCAGACTCGCCGTCGCGCAGGCCTCGAACCGAGCGCTCCAGCCATCACGAATGTCACAGAGCGTGAAATTCGCCACGCCGATGTCCAGAGCGGCAAGAAAGCGTTCCAGGACAGGAAGCTCACGTAACTGCGCGTTTTTCATGGGCGAGTCCGAGACCAAATCGACTACGAAAAAACAGTTCCTAGTCTACTAGGAACTGGCTGCTCCGGTATTCTCGGGGAACTGACTTCGTCCTGCCTGACCACGATAACAAAGTCAGCGCCCGTGCTGATGGTGTCAGGGCTGGGATATTCGTCCTTCCGAATCCGTGAACCCGCTATAGTATGCCGCCGCGTCCTTTATCTCTGTTTCGGTCAGATTCCGGGCGATATTTCGCATCTGCTCGCCGGAATCATTATGTCGTTGACCTGCTGCAAAGGCATGTAGTTGAGCACCCAGGTAGGATGCTGAAAGACCCTGCAAAAATGGTGCTCCGGCCTTGTGATCAATGCCTCCGTGACAAACAGCACAGGAAACGACATTCTTTATAGGGTTCCACGCGCGACGATCGGCGGCACTACCTCCGTCGCAACGCCGCCCGTCGAATGCCTGATGAAGCGAAGTAGTGTGCGAGGTCACGCATATCTCTCTCGGATAGTCCTTTGACCATCTGGGTCATTATTACATTGGTTCGCGCACCACTTTGAAAATCTGAAAGCTGCTTATAGACGAATGCAGCGTCTTGCCCGACCAGAAGCGGCGCAACGGCCTGAGATGCGTTGTGGCAGGCAGCGCATCGTGCTGCGAGCACCCCGCCGCGCCGCATCGCCTCAGGGTCGTCATGAGCAAGTGTCTGCGGCGTTATAGTAACCGCACTTACCGCGCCGTCAGCAGGATAGACGATTGATTCACTCTCCGCCCAGTGCGGGATACCCCCGCCGCGCTGCAGATCGCATTCCATATGCCTCGAAACTGAGGGCCGCCCTGCACCGACGGCAGAAGGACAAACCCTATCGCAGCAGCGGTGGCCGCGACGGCGAGGTACCGCACACGCTGCCTACCAGCCATCGGTTCGTCAGCGAAAACACTGGCTTCGCGTCCATGTCAATGCCCCTGGCCGATCGGGATTCCAGCACGGAGGTGTCTGGGCGGGCAATCAGTGACGCAATCGGATATCCGTAGTTAAACAATGTCAGACCGATCATCAGGGCGAGCCAAAGTCGAAAGCCGTTCAGCGCAGATGGCACACTCTCTGTTCGATGAATCGGCACACTAAAGGTGTAGTCCTCAACTAGATCGACCGTCGAGCGGTGGGCGCGAACCAAAATCAAAATAAAGAGGAGACCGGCGACCAGACAGATGACTCCGCAATGACCGATACGATCACAGGCATCGCCTGAGACGAAATTTCGCCATTCGTATAGTCGAAGTATGCCATTCTGCGCGGCATACCCATGATGCCCACCAAATGCCAGGGGATTGTAATACCATGATTCCGATGAACCAGAGCCATAGCTGGATACGGATCAGTCGCACGTCTGTGATCGCGCGCCCAGTAATCTGCGGCCACAGGTCGTAAGCAATCACAAAGTACATGATCACGACCGCCCCGGCGAAGATGAGGTGAAAGTGTCCCGTTACCCATTGGGTGTTATGTATAGTCGAATCTAACTGGTAACTCATGTTGATGAGTCCGCCTGCTCCTCCAAAACCCAACATCACAAACGAAAAACTGATGGCGAGCATCATGGGTTGCCCCATGGAAGGGCTTTTAACCAACCAATGACTCCCTTCCCGCCCCGTAGCCGCCCTGCAATCTCAACCGAGGCACAGATTGTGAACACCGTTAGCAAGGTAGGAATTGCGACCAATGCCGTGAAGACCGAGTGCATGAATTTGAAGCCCGATCCCACTTGTGGATCGGCGAACAGGTGATGTATGCCGATCGGCATTGATACAACCAGAAACATTACGAAAGATACCCGTGCCATCAAATCGCTATAAAGTCTCCCGCCGATAGCACGTGGAACGATTGTGTAATACGCAATGTAGGCGGCATCAGCCAGAAGTACACAATTGCATGCAGCGTCCAGGAATAGAAACGCGTGCGAGACCGGCATCAATGTGTGTTTCCATCCCAAAGCACCGGAATAATCTGAAAAATGATTTCGATTGCAGCACCGACGGCCGTCCATCCCCACAGGTATGCGCTCGCGACACAGGCAAACATCGGAAGGGGAACGGGAACTCCCGGATTCGCGCGCTTCCATATCGCGAGGTTACACCCATCAGCGCAACCCATATCCATGACCCTACAACGATCAGGACGACGCCTATGTAGTAAATCGAGCTGCCGATCATCGGCGGATAGAACGTGTACAGAACGGAAGCCGTACCCTTCGCTATTGTGATAACGGCCAGCACAAAGCCCAAAGTAACGGCGCCGAAGCCTACCCACGCCAGCTTCACTCCGACAATGGCTCGCTTAAGAGAAAGCTCAATGACTGCGTATCCGAGGGCCATCGCGACGAGAGTCGGGAAGACGTACGCCATAGTCGAACCGTGCGCCGACACGGATCGATATAAATTCCGGATCCTTTATCCACGGATGTAGCGGACTTCTCACGTACATCTGCCAGGCGCCCAACGCCAACGCAACAGCGAAACTCGCGAAAGCAAGCCAGAAATGAAGAAGCACAAGCCGCTTGTTAATTAACACAGTTCAGCCTCCGTTCGCCCTTTTCGTTTAAGCATTTCGAAAAAGGCGGCGCGCTCTATGATTTGACGCGCGCCACTCGCCTGATGACCCGTCCGCAGTATTCGTGACAAGGCATCAAATGCTCGGCTGGCTGCGGAAACACCGTTTTAAACGTGGATATGTAGCTGGTTCGATCATTGAATTGATGTTAGTCCCCGTTACAAGCATGCCGTGGATCGCATCAGCGCTGGTAGCTCTGAAAGTGATAGGCGTGTTGGCTGGAAGAAGAATACATTGAGGTGTGAACGAATACTGCTGCGCCAGTACCCGGACGATAACAGATCCGTCTTTTGAAGCGGCGCTTCCCAGGTTACTTTCAGAAAACTCACTATTGGTTCCAGGGATGCGATGCGTATCGTTTCTACTCTGGACGGCGGCATCATCGGCCCAATGCAATCCAGTGAAGACGACCGTCAGCATCATGATGAGCATGATTGTCGACATCAAAATCGCCCACCTTCGTTCAATTTATGGACGATACTGACTGACGGATTTCCCTGATTTTGTCGCTCATTGGATAACGCCACGCGGAAGGAAAACAAGTACGTAAAATACGATCCATATGAGGATCACGATTGCTGTCGAAGTACCTGCTAGCACAATCGCGCCCTTCGGGCCATCGAGAACAATTCGTTCAACGGCTTGATCGTCGTCTTCTTTCGGGTTCACTTGGTTTTCCCACGGCAATTCTGGACAGGGTTGAACATGTCGAGCATGCAAAGCTTTAAACGGACCCGCGACGTCAACACCGAAATCCGGATCGGGTACGCGCGCGCGAAAAAATCCCAGCCAGGTGTGAGTCCTTGCTTGCGCGCAATCGCGAGCTCGCCGAACCGACCCGCGAAACCACGGCAGATTTATGTACGGCCCACACTGGACTCGCTCCAACCACGGCACGGGTTCGCGTGACTAATAGCAATCGCGCAATGCGATTGCCGATCCGCCGGCCGTTTATTGCGAAAACTGTACCCACCGGCCCCACTTCTATCATGCGGCACTGAGCTACTAAACGCTAACGAGTCTCCGCACAAGCAGACATTGCATTCGCAGGGAGCGCAACGCACCCGCACCTGCCTCGTCGCGCTGATCAAGACGGAAGGCACCCCGATGACCAGCGCGGTGTCAGCATATGCGCCGATGGATCTAGCTAGCGGCTATAACCGCGGCGCACGATCTTATTGAGTCTCAGGCTTGTAGTTCGGGTTCAGGTGCCATCATCGTCGAGCAGTCGATAGAACTGCGTCCAGACGTCATCCTTCTTCGCACTGGCAATGTGGCAGTATGCACATTCTTCTTTCGCCTTGACTTTCGCCATCTTTGCCTTCGGCTCAAAGTGATTGAAGTTGAAGTATCCCCAACCGTCT
Organism: Paraburkholderia azotifigens; assembly: GCF_007995085.1. GTDB lineage: Bacteria > Pseudomonadota > Gammaproteobacteria > Burkholderiales > Burkholderiaceae > Paraburkholderia > Paraburkholderia azotifigens. Next base: position 1,471 of record NZ_VOQS01000005.1, on the reverse strand, counting down.
GTCGCGGCGAAACGCTTTGAATCTTTCACAGTGACATCGGCGCCGTTGAACTTCCCAGGGAACAGGCCGCGACCGGACGGCTCATTTCTCGAACCGTCAGGAAACTGCTGCGGCGTGGTCAGCTGAAGTTCTTTGACAAAAATCGTCCCTTCAGGGAATTCGCCGGTTTTCTTGTAGATTGCGTACGAACCGGCTCAATGTAGACGTTGTGGTACTCGGGGAAGTTTGCCTTCCCTCCATTTAGAGCGTTCGGCGTCAACGGACTTCCGACGTAGATCCATTTGGTGAAGTTCTTTGGAAGCAGAAGCTGGCCATCTGCGGTGTATTGCGGCAGTTGCCGCTTTACCGTGGGAAGGTCTTGCCCATCCGAGTCAGCCCAAGCGCCGGTGCTAAAATCAACTGCGCTAATACTGAATTGAGAGTCGCTTCAACATGCGGATTCTCCTATACGTGAACGAGATAACCGGAATCTAGTACGCTTTGCGACGTCCCAGTCCGTAGCCTGTGTTGGCTACGGAATTAAATACTTTTGGCGCTCATCATTCAACGATCCACAGGTATATGAATCATGCCCTTATGGTTGCACCACGTTGATGCCGCGAGCCAGCGCGCTGCGACGGTCTCTCAGCCCGCCCCAATGGGGAACATAGCTCGCGAGACGAGTTGATAACGCCTGACCGTTCGATATACGCATGTATAGTCAGCCACTCTTTGTTCTCACCAAAAACTCGTGTAGAAATCAGAATTGAGATTGTTTAATTTCCCGCTGCCGCCGACATTCGGAGTGACAGCGATACCGATCCTTTACACCCGTCTTAATCACAATTATCTGGAGTGCCCTTGAGCGAGCGTCCGACGGCCGAAGGCCAGATTTGCTTGAGAGTTCGTAGAAATCCATACGAGCTCAAGCACGCCATTGATCTTCTCAGGTCGATGCGCTTTGCCATAGCTTTGCTGGTGATACTGGCGATCGCAAGCATCGTCGGCACTGTCCTCACACAGGAGGATACGTACGTCAATTATGTGAACCAGTTCGGCCCATTTTGGGCCGACGTCTTCCGCGGGCTAGATCTGTACGACGTACGGGTCCTGGTGGTTCATGCTGATCCTGGTCTTCTTGTCATTTCGGTCTCACTCTGTGTAATTGACAACGCCCCGAAGATGGTCCGGGACGCGCGCAGCTGGAAGGACCGCGTCCGCGAAGGAGCTTACGCGCGTTCCACCACAAAAGTGAGTTCCGCGCAGCTGCCCTAAGTGGCGTTGAAACGGCCGAAGTCCTGATGCGCCTCGGACGTCAGTTGGGCTATAAGCTAGTCACCGCAATACCGACACCGGCGAGATTCTGATTGCAGGTAAACGTGGTGCTCTCACAAAGCTAGGCTACATTTCGGCCCATTTGGCGATCGTGGTCATCTGCATGGGCGGCCTGCTGGACAGCAATCTGCCTATCCAGCTGCAGATGTGGTTCTCC